>NZ_JAKZAL010000010.1 GCF_022538115.1 Cognataquiflexum rubidum
TATTTCGGTCAAAAGCTTTTTGACAGACTCATCATTGCTTCAATTTATCCTTACTGGAATGATTGCGGATAATCATATTAAATAATAAAAACCTTCGGTAAAAGCCGAAGGTTTTTTTATTCAAACAACTTAAAAACAGGATTGGGAACATGTGTCGACTCAAAAAGCTTGGCCATTTCTTTGACCAATTCAGGATTAGAAGTTGCCACATTTCGGGATTCTGAGGGATCATCTTTAAGGTTGTACAGTTCAATGGGAGCATTCCTGTCTTTTTTGACATTCAGCCTGACTGCTTTCCAGTCTCCTTTTCGGATGGCCTGCCTTCCTCCCAATTCGACAAATTCCCAATAGAGGTATTCATGCTGCATTTGGCCTGACTCGCCTTTTAAAGTTGGGACAAATGAGATCCCGTCAATTTTGCTTTCGATTTTTTCCCCTACGATCTCGGCAAAAGTGGGGAAGAAATCCCAAAAAGCTGAAACATGGTCTGTCTGTGTTCCAGCCTTAGTCTGACCCGGCCATTTCACAATCAGTGAAGTCCGGATTCCTCCTTCATACAAATCTCTTTTATAACCTCTTCTCCCTGCATTGCTTTGGAAAAAATCCGGGTCATTGCCGCCTTCCTGATGTGGTCCGTTGTCTGAAGCAAAAATAATGATGGTGTTTTCAGTCAATCCGAGTTCTTCGAGTTTTTGGATAATCTCTCCGACCTGTCTGTCCAATTGCTCCACCATGGAGGCATATACGGCTCGGGGATATTCCACTGACTGATAGCCGGGAATAATGATTTCCGGACCATAGTCATGTCCTTTTGGCGCGAGATACGGTTTTTCATCCCCAAACTTCTCTCTATACTTTTTCAATAAGACAGTGTCGGATGTCGCCAACTCGGCATGTGGCGTCACCATAGGCACGAACATAAAGAATGGTTTGTCTTTATTGTTTTCGATAAATTGTAAGGATTCTTGATGGATGACTTCCGGCGCATAGGTGGTTTTGTTGGTCCAGTCATTCCCTTCTAGCTTCACCTTTTGATTGTTGTCCCAAAGGTATTCAGGATAGTAGCGGTGGGCATAGCGTTGACAATTGTACCCAAAGAACTTGTCGAAACCTTGATTGTTGGGATCGCCTGAAGTCCCGATAAAACCCAATCCCCACTTACCAAATGCTCCGGTGGCGTAGCAAGCCTTTTTCATCATTTTTGGAATGGTCATGATGCTATCAGGCATCGGATATTGCCCTTCAGGTTGTACTTCAAAATTCCCCCTGATCGGTGTATGCCCGGTATGCAATCCTGTCATCAAAGCTGACCGCGACGGTGCGCAAACAGTTGCTCCGGAATAGTGATTGGTAAAAAGCATTCCATTCCTAGCAAGTTTGTCAATATTCGGAGTTTCGATTTTTGTTTGCCCTGTTACCCCCAAGTCTCCATAGCCAAGGTCATCGGCAAGAATAAAAATGATGTTGGGTTTCGCGGATTCTATTTCCTCTATGGATTTTTCTTTGCTTTGTCCACAGGAAATCAAACCAATGACCAGAAATAAGAAAAGGAAGAATTGAAGTTTCATAATTCAGTCTTAGTTCAGGAAAATAAATATTATGGAAATAAAGTCACCATTCCTTAACGCTTCAAATTTTTCATTTGCTCCGGGTTCTCAATGATGACTTCATTGTACATCAGCGTCCAGCCCATGGATTTGGTGAGTACGTAGATATTGACCAACTCGCTCATCAGTCTCTCTTGGGCATTGTCCTTGAGGCCTGAGGATTCTATTTTCTTGCGGAATTGGGCCGTCACAGTGTTCTTGATTTTATTGTAATCATTGGCTTCAAATTTATTGAAGTAATCCTGCGTCACGTCGTAATATTCGATTTCAGGATAGATATTGATGACGGGTTCCGGGATTTTGGTGATTACCACCGTCTTGTTGTCCTCATCAATCCTCGTTTCCAACTGCCTCAGGTCATATTCAACCGTCGCTTTGGCGTTTGCCACAACCAAGGCTTTTTTGTCCGAAGTGACGATATCCAAAAAAAGATTCTGTGAATTTTTGAAAGTAAATACTTGTGAAAAGTACCCTTCTGTCACAATCAGTTTTCCAACATTTTGGATTTGTTGCTGAATCATGGCCGAATTGGCGAGGATCTCGTCTTTGTTTTCCCTTTTTCCTACAAAATACCAGATACTGCCAAGTACCAAAAGCGCCGCAATAAAGCCGAAAATAAACCTGTTCATGATCAAAGATTTTGCTTAAAGTTGGGGAAAATTAAGTGCGTTTACAAAGAAATTTGGAGGATCTAAATCAAATAGATTTTAAGAAATGGATCAGTTCAACAGGTTTGTTTGATTCCAGAATCCTGCAGGACCAAAACTCCCGCTTTGACTTCTGAAAAGTCCAAGTCCTCTCTCTTTCTACCAACAGATTTATCCTTTTCACCAAAGTAATTTTATCAATCCAACCTACAAAAAACAAGTCCGTCTTGTACCGCTTGGCACAAAAAGCATCATACAGGTATTTAGGATCTTTAAGGCCCAAATCAACCATTAAAGCCTTTAGCCAATCATCTTTTGCTTTTCTCCTTTGGTTGAAAAAAACCTGCAAGTGAATATCCCCTCTAAGGTTTTCGATTTTCTCTTCCCTTTTGATCAGCTTGAGATCTCGGTTTAGAACAGCATTCTTAACCGTTTGGTCGGCATCGGGAACCAAAGATGTTTTGAGTTCAATGTTTTTGCTTTTGTATACAAAATCGATATCCACCTGATCGTCTTCCAAAATCAGGTTGGTTTTTTCAACTTCAATTCCATTTTCCTTCAGCCATTTTTTGATTGCGAATTCCCCCAAGTATCCACGCAACATGCAGTCAAACTGGATGTTTGGATGACGGAAACGGAGATTGTCCAATTCCGAAATATTGGTATTTTCAATTGCTTTTTGGATCGATTCGAGGATTTCTGATTCGGTCAGAGGAAGGTGAAGGATATGCTCGAAACTGACCATTTCTGTTTTCTCAAGATTCAAAAATGTGACTTTCTTCCTGGTGGTTTTCTTTTGCTTTCTCCAAAAATCCGGTTTTGAAATATTTAAGATTCTGTGCAATCGGATCATGAAGTTTTTTGGTACCCTGATAGCCTTGGATGACTTTGGAAACGCGGGTATAGGTCACTTCTTCGCAGATATTGTTCTCATTGTTGGTACAGAGGATAAATTGTCTTTTGCCGCTATCCGATTCGTTGGCCTTCAAAACTGCATGCCCGGTCGTCCCCGATCCTGCAAAAAAGTCCAGCACGGTGATTTCTTTGGATTCAAACAAATCGATACAAAACCTGATCAAGCCTATCGGTTTGGGGAATTTGAAAATACTTTGCGCCACCACTTCATTCAGTTCCTGACTTCCTTCCGAATTCAAAAACTGGATCAAAGCCCGGTAGGGAAGCTGCCGCTCTCGCCGCCTATTCAGGTTGTCGACAAATTGGTACTGTTTGATATAGACTTTCCATTGCTTGTTGGTTTTTTTGAATACGATAAAATCGTTTTCAATTCCCCATTTCAATTTGTCCTGATTCCACCTCCAAGTGTTGGGCTTCCCAAATTTTCCTCCCGATAACATCTCTGTCCCATCGGGCGCGGCAATCACATAATCCATACTTTCACTATAGGAACCTCGGTAATCCAAATCACGGAGGTAATATTTCCCCCTAAACTCCACATGTGCGTCCGAAAGCCTATACTTCTTGTCACTTTCCACATCGAGCTTCTCCTTAGCAAACTTCAATTCGGCTTTATTTTTTGCGAAGCAAAGCATGTAATCAAACTCCACTGCTACCTGACCGCTGTCGTGACCGGAACCTGCTTTATTTTTTCTGACAAATTGGGCTACAAAATTTTCCTCCCCAAAAATCTCCTGACAGAGCAACTTCAGCTGTGCAATCTCATTGTCATCGATGGAAATAAAAATCGCACCAGAGCTTTTCAAAAGATTTTTAGCTAAGTTCAGTCGCTTCCACATAAAAGAAAGCCACTTGCTGTGTCGATACCCGTCATGGATATCCACATAGCGGTCATTGTACAGAAACTCGTTTTCTTTACCGGTGTTGTAAGGCGGATCTATGTAAATGAGGTCAATCTTGCCCTGATGGGTCTGATTTAAAACTGTAAGTGAGTGAAAATTGTCGCCTTCGATCAGCATATGGGTGGGCTGATCGACACTGTTGAAAATCTCCCTGTCTTGGATTTCCTGCAATACCGGAATTTTATCCTGAATTTCAGCAACCACTTTTTCGGGTTCCTTTTCTTCCTCCCATACCAATCCATACTTCCTGCTTCTGTCCAAGTGGTGGATCATTTCAAGAAGTTGTTCTTTGGAAAGGTTACTGTAATCAGATTTACTCATTCAGATGGTTTTCTAAATTGAAACACTAAAAATACAATTAATTCCCAAAAGCCCTTGGTGTAGATTAAAAATAGCCGTTATCCCTTGGGATTACTAAAAAATGCATGGTTTTTGCAACATAGGTAAAAGTTAATTATTTGAGGAAAAGATTGGGTTTAACCAATTTCGACCGGAAATACTTTCAGTCCTTAACAAAACATTGGGTAACATGAATTGTAACTGTTTTGTGATTAAATTAGTGAATGTTTAACCGCAGTCTCAGAAAAACGGACTGCACAAATATAAAAGTCATGTCACAGCTATTGAATTCAATATTTAGAATCGCCAAAAAAAGCCTCAAAACCGTTGAGCCTGCCGTGATGCTATTTTCAGGTACATACCTGTTGACACAGGGCATTCAAAATAAAAATCTTCCGATGGGTCTTGCCGGAGGAATGCTCGTCTTCCGAGGAGGATTAGACTTGGGCAAAGTCATTGAAGAAAGTGATTTGAAAGAATTAGAGGCGGAAAAAATCAAATAGTCCATCCATTCAATATCGGTCTGTAGTCCACTTTGACTGTCTTTGACCCTCCAAACCTAGTCTCTGATGTTTCTCCCAAGAAACAACAGTTTCATTATTTTGAGTAAAACAATCTCCCGCATCTATCTCGATCTCATTGAATCTTTCTTTTATGAAACCGAAACAGCTGCGGGAGTATTTATGTGTAATTACTTTTTGCAGTCGTAAACTCATTTTCCAAACTTTCCAAAAATCCAGTCATCAGCTTTTTTGCCTTGCTCCGGATAAGTCCAATGTCCGGTTTCCGGCACGACAAAAACATCTTTTGAAGCCTTGATTTCATTGAAAGCGGAATAGTAAGAAGTCGGAGGACAAGTGTCATCATTGTATCCCCAAGTGTAAAATCCGGGGGTTTTGAGAATTCTTGCAAAATTGACCACATCATAATAACCGATGGTTTCAATGACTTCGGGTTTGTTGAATTTCTGTAAATTATTACCGGCAAAAACATGGGGCCAACCTCCTGCCCTTCCTTCGAGATATCCTGTCATGTCACTCATCGCCGGATACATGGCAGTGAGGAATTTGATCCGGGGATCCAACGCCGCTGTAATGATTGACAACGCGCCACCCTGACTTCCTCCTTGGATACCTAGATTTTTGCCGTCATACTCCGGTAGGGAAACCAAAAAGTCAACCGCACGGATACATCCCAAGTAAACACGCTTATAATAATACAGGTCTTTGTCCCAAATATTAAAAGTCGGATAACCATTCAGAGCCGCAGAACCAAGGTTGTTGTAAACTTCCTGATTCATGTCAATCGGAATTCCATGGATTCCGATCTGCAAGGTAATCGCGCCACGGACAGATTTGTTGGCGTCACCAAAGTAAGGCCTGATACCTGCACCGGGGACCAACAAAACAGCAGGATACTTAGCGCCGCCCTTCGGTACAGTCAAGACGCCATAAATTCGGCTGTTTCGCACATTTTGAAAATTGACATGATATACATCCACTTGGTCTGTGCTTCTTTCAGGTTGGTGGATCATCTTGGCATCCATCGGGATTTTGGCAAGTTCAGCTTTTCCTGTATTCCAAAAATCCTCAAAATCCTTTGGCATTTTGACGGTAGGTTTGATATTTTCAGGTTCAAATCCTGCAGTTCCGATCCCTCTGTATTCCTTTCCATCAATGGTCGCAAATACTTCACATCTGAGAAATCCGGGATTCTTCATAGTGAATTTTTCGATGGTTGCCTTTCCATCTTTCAGTTTCAAGGAGCCTTCTTTGATCGGATCCATTTTTTCTTCTTTGACTACATAGCGGACATTTTCTACAGCTACAGGTCGGCCTGATTGGGTGACGGACACGGAGAATTCCACATTTTGGCCTGTTTTATAGGTCCAATCCTCCCGGTCCGGAACTACAGAGATTTCGAGAAACTGCCTTGGGATCTGGGAAAAAGATTCAAAAGAAATGCTAAAGCAAAGCAGAAGCAGCATTCCAAAATGGAAATGCAGGTTTGGTTTGAAAGTTGATTTTTGATACATGGTCATTTTGGTTTGTCGAAGTAATATACTTTGAAATATGGTTGCTTGCAATTCTTAACCTTTGTCAATAATAAGGCAATTAGATACTCATCGATATTGAGATATTTTTTGATATTGCTCCAGCTCTCAATTTTTTCTTTAACATTTACTGTCCCTGATAAAGCTTATTTTGTACTTCTTTTAATCATCTCAAAGAATTTGAAAGGAACCTTATTATTCTTTTTTTCAACACTTGTTGTGATGTTTCATTTTAGGCTATTAAAAAGGAATGCATTATCTTATATTCAATTTCAATAAAATCAAAATGTCATCTATCAGCCAAACATCCGTTATGAAACGCATAATAAGCCACTTACCCATTTTATTACTCCTTTTTTCCTTTGAGACTTTTGGACAGACAAAATCCAACCTGACACTTTTGGATCTTTTTGATCTGGAATATGTCTCAGATCCGCAGATTTCACCGGATGGCAGCAAGATCATCTATGTCCGCAATTTCAAGGATATCATGACGGACAGCGACTTGTCCAATCTCTGGATAGTCAATTTTGACGGGAGTCAAAACAGGCCGCTGACCCAAGGCAATCAGCGGGATTTTATGCCGAGGTGGTCACATGACGGCAGCAAGATTGTATTCAAATCCAACATGCAGGATGAGAAAATGAAGCTTTATCTAATGTGGCTGGATACAAAAGAAACCGTTGCATTGACCAATTCGGCGATTGCACCCGGAGAAGTGTCATGGTCCGGGGACGACAAACAACTGGCGTTTTCCATGTTTGTCCCAAAAGAAAACAAGTCAACATTGCTTAAAATCCCTACCAAACCTGAGGGAGCAAAATGGAACGATGCGCCGATTTACATCGATCAGATGGTTTACAGGAGCGATGGTGCGGGCTACTTAAAAAGCGGGAACACACAAATTTTTACTTTGGGAATCGACGGCGGAAAACCTACCCAACTCACTTTTTCTGAATTGAACCATGGAAATCCAATTTGGTCCAAAGACGGAAAGTCTCTCATCTTTTCTGCAAACCTCCACGAAAAGCACGAGCTCGAACCATTGAATTCCGAAGTTTACCAACTCACCCTTTCTGATGGAAAAATTAATCCTTTGACCAAAAGATTTGGTCCGGATTCTAATCCTGTATTGTCTCCTGATGGCAGCAAAATCGCCTATTTGGGATTTGATGACAGGTTTCAGGGATATCAAGTGACCAAACTCTATGTAATGAATGCCGACGGAACAGATTCCAAAATGCTCGGTGGGGATCTTGACCGAGATATTGAAAATATCATTTGGGAAGGAAACAGCAGGGGAATCTATTTCCAATATGGCGAACATGGCGATATCAAAATAGGCCATGTTGCACTTACGGGAAAAGTACGGACCATCACTGAGGGACTTGGTGGCTTGGATTTGGGAAGGCCATACGTTGTGGGCCAATTTACAGTTTCAGCGAACAACAGATTTGCCTATACTTTGGGAGGAACAGAGCATCCTGCGGATTTAGGTACTTGGGGAGATGGAAATACCAACAGGCTTACTAGCGTCAATGAGGATTTATTCAATTCAAGAAAAATTGGAAAAGTAGAAGAAATCTGGTGGGAATCGTCTTTTGACAAAAGGAAAGTTCAGGGATGGATCATCACACCGCCTGATTTTGACCCAAACAAAAAATACCCGATGATCCTCGAAATCCACGGAGGTCCATTCACGATGTACGGCAAATCATTTACCTATGAATTGCAGGAGATGGCTGCTGCAGGTTATGTCGTCCTCTATACCAATCCTAGAGGTAGCACCGGATATGGAGAAGAATTTGGAAACCTCATCCACCACAATTATCCGAGCAACGATTATGATGACTTGATGTCCGGCGTGGATGCGGTAATTGCCAAAGGCTACATCGATACCAAAAATCTGTTTGTCACAGGAGGAAGTGGCGGAGGTGTTTTGACCGCTTGGATTATTGGAAAAACAGACCGATTCAAAGCTGCCGTAGTTGCCAAGCCTGTCATCAATTGGTATAGCCATGCCCTCTATGCTGATAATCCGGCGTTCTTTACCAAGTACTGGTTCCCAGGAAAACCTTGGGAAGAAACCGAAAATTATATGAAGCGCTCCCCGATCTCCTTGGTCGGCAATGTCAAAACGCCGACCATGTTGCTGACAGGAGAATCAGATTTCAGAACCCCGATCGGAGAATCTGAGCAATACTATGCCGCGTTGAAGTTAGAAGAAGTCGAAACAGCCATGGTCAGAATCCCCAATGCTTCGCATGGATTGGTAGACAGACCAAGTATGCTGATGAGCAAAGTGGCTGCGATTCTAAGCTGGTTTGACCATTATAAAGAGAAGTAACCTCTAGGCGTAGTTACAAACTACGCCTTTTTATGATTTTTAATTTGTAACTCTACCTTTTCAACAATAACTTAAAATTGTTTTGATATAGCAAGATTTCCAATCAAATTAGAAGGATAATAGGGCGGAGTTACATGCCGATAGCGATTGGCATCCACCCAATTCATCATCAATCGTTAAAAACCTCCCAAGTGGGGATTTTTTTGCCCTGATCGCTATGCCAATGATTTTGTCCGCTCCGCTGCACTTTTCCTTTTCTTTTCGCTCGGGTTGGTCGCTGCCTGTTTCTTTTTGGCAAAAAAATCTTGAAGCGCTGCTTCCTCTTCACTTGTCAGAGAAGTGTCTTGCCCACCAATAAAATCAACTTCCAATGCTTCTTTTCGTGTCTTCATAATGGTCAATTTTTAAAGTATTTGTCGATAAGTTTCAATGCGGATTTTGTTTCGATAATCATCACTCTTCCTCCAAAGTGGAATGCGCCAAGTGTCTTTTCATAATGATCGATAAGTTGGGTCTTGGAAATGAACGAAACGTTGCCTTCATGTCCTCTTTGAAACGACAGTCTGCAAACAAAGGCTACCAAATTTCCTGCGACACCTGCATATACTTTTGATTTTCCTTTGTTGAATGGAGCATTTTTGACCAAATGCATGTAAACGTGGTCGCTCTTTACCTCCACACTGATAAGTCCTTGGATAATTTCCGGATTGTGGACAATTGTCAGTTTGTATGTCTCTCGTTTGGGATTTATAAATTCTTTTTTCCAGTCGAAAAGCCAGCCTTTTTTCTTGCTGATAGTTTTCAAGTCTTGATTTGTCAAGACCGATATATCAGTGGGAAAGCTGTCGCCCGTTATTACATTCTCAATAGAGTTGGTCAATTTGTCGATTACAAAACTGAGACCTTTACTTGACTTGTATTTCACCAAGCCAATTTACGAAAAAATACACTGATTAACATTGGCATTTGGGTGATATGTGGACCGAATTCGTTTCCAATATTTAATCGTTTTTATTTCTTCACTTGAGCGAGTTTAGTGTTGATGCTAATCGTAGTAGGTTTGAAACTGCGCCATATTTCAATTTTGATCCCGTAATTGTAGTGGATGGAAAGGAAAAAAGGGTGGAATTTCAAATTACACACAAGTCGTAGTTTGGATCATCCTACACGAGGATGTGAGGCCTTAAACCGAAACTATAGAACTTTTCCAAAGTTCGAAACTTTGGAAAAGTTAAGACCGCTATAAAGCAAAACCCTGATTTTCCCATCGTGACAAAATCAGATTCTCCCTGATCAGTTTTTTGATCGCAGGAATATTGGCATAGTCAACGTTCTTGCTTTCAAAAAATACGGGGAGATCTGTCATAAGGGTAATCACCTGATCCAGTTCAGTATCCTTAATCCCCGATTTCAACAATTGCCTCCTGAGCTCGACCATCAGCGCCAAAAGGCTCCAATTCTGAAAATCCCCATTGAGGAAATCGCCCTTTTTCCCTGAAGATTTATCCAAACCCAAGGCGATTTCACGTACATCGTCTATACTTGCCGTGACAAGAATCTGGGAATTTTCACCTTTTTTATCGCTAAGTTCATCGATAAAATATATCACCCGATTAAACTTGTAGCTGATTTCCAAATCCAGTTTTTCCACCAATTCGGTTCGGGATTTTTTGTCTTCTTTCTTGTCTTTATAATCATCATAGGCCACCACCCCACCGGAGAGAAAAACAGCAGACAATATCCAAAGGCCGAGTTTGCTGTTGAAAAAATAGATCACTTTCCCCCATCCTATCTTTTTGTCAGCTTCATTTTGAAGTTTTTCCCTGACCTCAAACCGGCAAGTTTCCCTTAATCTGATGAGTTCTTTTTCTTCTTCTGACAACATATTAAAATCAATTTTTGGATTATTGATTTGAATTTATTGGAAAAAAAATTAGAGTTAAATGAATATTTGCCAATAATCCAAAAATCCTTACCAATCAGGAAGGAAAACCCTGTTGTAAAAAAAATCCCAATTCCGGCAAGGGTGGATCTTGCCGGAATTGGGATTGATAAAACAATTTATTTTTATTATAGTACGATTTATGGTAACTATCCAAATAAAACTCGGGTTGAGGTTCAATTGCACAAGCTGTGGACTGTCGGCTATCGACTATGGTCGATTATCCGCAAGTCATAGGCTTGATTTGGATATACCGGGAAAGAGCGGATAATCATATTACTTCTTCTTAATTCCTTTCGCCGTCCTGTCTTCATAGGCCGGCGCAGGAGTCATGGTAGATGGATGGGTAGGAATGAGTTTCAATACTTCCTGCACTACCCTTTCCATCTGCGGATCTCTCCCCTGCATCATCAGGTTAGGGTCATCCCATACGACGATATCCGGGCTAACACCTTCTCCTTCCCAAAACCAATGTCCGGCATTGTCATACAACCTGGCATCCGGAACGGTGATTCCTCCACCATCTATCAATTGATGTCCTGTAGCAGGCCCGACCAAAATCCCGAGTGTATTTTCTCCGACAATAGGCCCTGCTTTCAACACCTTGAAAGCCCAAGGAAGTCCATCACCACCGGAACCTGCCCAACCGTTGATCAACATCCCCATCGGTCCGGTATTGGCTTTGATGGGGTTGGTATGGTCACGGCCATGTCTCCAATGCAGGTTGTAGACTACCGGTCTTTGGAGCAATTCCAAAAATCTGTCTGCCAATTGCCCTCCCCCATTGAATCTTTCATCGATGATAAATCCTTTTTTGTCCAATTGGCCATAATACATACTGACCAATTCCCGCTGACCGTCACCTGCAGTATTGGACATGTAGACATAGCCAAGTTGTCCGTCCGAAAGCTTCTCGACAAGTTTTCTGTTATTCTCCAGCCATTCTAGGTATCTGAGGTTTGACTCTTCGCCCGGCGAAAGACAGGTGATGACCACGTCTTTGCTTGATTCAGTATTACCGGATTTACTTCCGACTGTCAAGGAAACAGTCTTTCCGCTCAAACCTTCAAATGCCGCATAAGGATCTTTGTTGGGATCTAGCTTGATGCCATTAACAGCAATAATGTAATCCCCTTCCTTCACCTCGATTCCGGATCTGTCAAAAGGCGACCTGACTTCGGTATTCCAGGCAGCGGGTTTTACAATCCTCTTTATTTTATATCGTTCTCCGTCTTTAGCCCACTCGATTCCAAGAAATCCTGTCATCAATGGAGTGACTGATTCAACATCTCCTCCATTGGTATAGGTATGGCCTGCGGCAAGTTCCGCCTGCATGTTGGATTGGATATTGGTAATGTCCCAACGTGTTCTGGCATCTTTGATCAAAGCTCCATAACGCTTCCTCATATCGTCCCAATCCACGCCCTGCATATTTGGATCGTAGAAGAAATCCCTGTAGCGTCTCCAGGTATCATTGAAAATCTGATTCCATTCTTCCCTCGCCACCCAATTCATCACAAGACCGGTGGTTGGAATTGGCTTTTCCATTTTTTGTGCTGAATTCGCAGCTATGATACCAAACTGACCATTGCTAGAAATCAAAATGGATTTGCCGTCAGCAGATACTTCATAATTGTTCACCTTGTCCAAAATGGTTTTCTCTTCCCTTTCCTTGAAATCATAATACATCAAAGTCGAGCCATTGTCACCCGAACCGGTTCTTGGGTACCGCATGAAAACCAATTTGTCGTCAATCGCTGTCATCTTTCCAAAATTCCCCGGCTTGACAGGAAGGATTACCACCCTAGACTCCAATCCATCAAAATCAATGGATACCTGAACGCCATTGGCTTTTTTCTCTTCAGGTTTCTTTTCGTCAGGCTTCTTGTCGGTAGTTACCGTAATGGTGTCATTTTTTGGGGCCAAAAGAGAAGCTACAGATTTGCTTAAGCTGATTGCCCCAATTTGGGTCGCGTTGGGATATACCCATGTGCCGTCACCCAAAGCTGAGTAAACAGGTTCCATATTCCGGTTGGTCTGGAAAAAGAGGTGTTTACCATCCTTGCTAAAAGTCGGAGAATCATCTGAATAATACCCTGAAGTCGCCTGAGTCAATTTGCTCCCTTCCACATCATAGATGAAAATGGCGGTATTGGCATTTTCAAGACCAATCGGAAATGTCACATACTTAGAATCGGGAGACCAAGAGATCGGGAATCCCGGGGCTCCACCATGTCCGATGACCCAATGGGTATTACCTGCTTTTTTGATCTGACCCGACACCGCATCTACTATGGAGATATCGTGCTTTTCATCTATGAAAGCTAATTTTTTGCTATCAGGAGACCAATGCAAGGTGTATCCAAATCCACCTTTTCGGTCGGTCAATTTTTTGGCTTGCTGATTTCCTTGGGAACTTTGAAGGTATATTTCATATTCCCCTGATCGGTCACTCCAATAGGCAACTGATTTGCCATCAGGAGACCAAGAAGGGCTGTGGTCCAAAGCACCGCTTGATTGGGTCATGTTGAGGGTGAAACCTTCCTTCGAAGGGACATTGAACAGCTCGCCTCTAGCCTGAAAAACAACCCTTTTGGCATCCGGTGAAATGGTCATATTGGCGATGTTTTTGCTCACATCTTTTTGTTGGGCCATTTCAACAGATAGGTCACTGACCACGTGAACATCTACTTTTTTGTAGTTTTTGGTAGCAAGGTCCATCAGGTACAGGTCGCCTCCCATTTCAAAAACCAATTCCTTTTCACTTGCTGATAGGTAAGAAATATCAAAATCCTTGAAATTAGTTAGCTGGGAAAGGGCTTTGGTTTTGGTATCATAAGCCCAGATATTCAGTCTCATGTCGGGATTTTCATCCGAAAGGAAATAAACCGTGGTTCCCGACCAAGCCGGTTTGCCATCAATGGCTATCCTGTTGGTGACATTTTCGACCTTTTTGGAAGCCAAGTCATAGATCAGGATATCGGAGTTGTTGCCGCTACGGATTCTTTTGAAAGGATAACTTTCAGTGATTTTGGTGATGTAAGCCAATTGCTTTCCGTCAGGGGAAAAACTCGCCAATTCCCCATAAGGCAAAGGCAACTTTTCAGGAAATCCACCTTCTTTGTTGACAAGAAAAAACTGGTTCAATAACCTGCGACCGCCAAGTTCTCCTGTAGAACCAATAAGTAATTGCTTCCCATCAGGATGCCAGTCGATCATGCGGTCAGGGAAGGACTTGTATGTTACCCGGGTTGGTACGCCACCGGTAACAGGCATCATGAACACATCAAGATTACCATTATAGCTCGCTGAAAAGGCAATGGATTTTCCATCAGGGGAAAATCTCGGCCAGGATTCCTCCCCCGGAGAATTTGTCAATTGAGTTGCCATTCCTCCCGCTTTGGGAACAGTCCAGATATCTCCGCCAAATACAAAGGCAATCTGGGAATCAGAGACATCCATATACCGCATCAACTTCGCATTGATCTGGGCTATGGAAGGTGAGACGCTACAGATCAAAAAGAGTAATGTGAAAATTTTTTTCATAGTGGTTTGGGTTTTGGTATTTCTCAAAAGTTAGAAATTAAACATGGTTTTTTAAAAACCTTGGTCTGAAAATGGGAGATTTTGGGACAGAAATGAAAAAAGGCCTTAAAAGGCCTTCATCCATTTTTCGACATCATCCATCCATCGGACTTCAGAAGTGGGATTGATCATACCATAACCATGTCCCCCTTTTTCGAAGTAGGTATGGGAAACGGAAACATTATTTTGCTTCAACGCCGCTTCAAAAAGGTAAGAGTTTTCAATTTTGACAGGATCATCTTTGGCATGGACTAGGTAGGTGGGAGGCGTTTCGGCGGTGACTTGCTTGTCATTGGAATAAAGGTCGATCATGCCTTGTGGCGGTTTTTCCCCGATCAGGTTTTTGGATGAACCACTGTGACCCACTTCTTTGTCAAAGGTAATCACAGGATACACCAAGACAATAAAATCCGGCCTCAGACTGGTTTTCTTTGGATTTTCGATTACTTCCCGTTTGAAATGTGTGCCGGCAGTAGAAGCCAAATGACCCCCTGCCGAGAAGCCCATGATTCCAATCTGATCTGGTTTTACATTCCATTTGGCTGCATTTTCCCGGACCATTTGGATAGCACGCTGTGCATCCTGAAGCGGCCCGATGCTTTTGTCCTCCATGGCCAATCCATTTGGCAACCTGTATTTCAATACAAAAGCAGCCACTCCCCTTTTGGCAAATTCCTTTGCCACATCATGGCCTTCATGCCCTGCCGCCAACAACCAATATCCACCACCGGGACAAATGATGATGGCTTTTCCTGTTGCCGTTTCTTTGGACGGAAGATAAGCAGTCAGTGTGGGGACGGTTACTTTGCTGATGATCAAAATCCCATCATCCCTCACCTCAGAAGTTTCCACATTGGGCACGTCCTTGGAATTGGGAATCGGTCCCTCATATAAAGGCATTTCGGTTTGGGAGAAAAGCAAAGAAGACATCAGACAAAAGCAAAAAAGGAAAAGGTATTTCATATTTCGGTTAATTTGGAAGGGTTCAATTCACGGATTTACGCTCTTTTTCCAGTAAACCTATATTCTTCTTCATGGGGACGGAAGACGGAAGTCGGAAGACCGATGTACCGGATATTTCAGTCCGCAGACAAGAATTTAAATGGATATCCAATCTACTGGCATAATTGTGTACATTCATTTTACAATTTAATCTGAATATTTAATAAGTCTAAAAGCATTATTACTAAGGGAAAATAATTATCAAAACATAAGCCAAATTTCAAGAATTTACATCCTCGATCAAGGGAATAAGAACAAAACCACTAGCTACTTCCAGACCTTGGAGTCACTTTCCGATTTTAAAATGAAAATAATTTGGGATAACTTTAGCCCTCAACTCCATCAAAATGAAAATAACTGTTAACCTCCCAAAAGAACTCATTGAGGAAGCGAAAATAATCTCAGGCAATGAAGATTTGAATGATCTCATTATTCAATCGTTAAATGAGAAAATTAAATCACACAAGAGGAAAGCACTCCTCTCTTTTGAAGGGAAAGTGGATTTGAATATTTTTTTAGATGACTTACGAAAGCGTAATCGCTAATTATTTTCTATACTTCTTCATTGCATGTCACAATAACCAGGTTGGTTTGAAGTACAAAATAAGCTACCATGGTCTGTGGACTGGTTGCTATGGACGATTATCCGCATCAGAATTGACTCAAATAAACCTACATGCATTCCTGCGGATAATCATTTTTTCAATTCCCCAACACCACTCTTCTATAAGATACCAAAGAAGGGCTACCTGAATCCTCTACTTCGAGGATAATGTGCAAGGTTTGGCCCTCACTCAATTCAGGCATGACAAATTCAATGTCCATGGCATGCGGATCGAATAATTCCAGGTCTCCGGTGTAAGCGCCCGCTTCCCTGTATATCCACCACTTAAACCTGATTTGGTCTCCGTCGGGATCCATGCTTCCTTTTGCAGAAAGTTTGACAGTTTTTCCAGATTCAACTTTGCCAAATGCCAAAGATTTTCCTTTGTTTCCGTTAAGAACAACGACAGGATTGTGGTTGGCTTTTTTGAAATCATCGGCGGTGTTCCAGTCCATCCTTGCCGCAAAATCATGCTGATACGCCTTTCTCCATCTCCAGATCGTCACCTGATTGGATGCTTCCTTCCTGCCATCGGCCAGGGTGATTTCATCTTGGGTATTGATCGATGATGTCCAGATTTTATCCTTTTCTCCATAAGACTGCCACCATTCATATCGCCCGGCCCAGCCGCCATAAGTGGGGCTTTTGTACCATCCCAAACCGTTATTGATCAATCCAAAAAATGAAGGGGTATCACCTTCCATGATATAAATCACATCAAGGTAATTGGCACCCAAAGGACCGTGGTTTTCCTTGATATTGGCATTCAACCATGGATTGTCGACCAACTCAAAATCAACCATTGGGGCATTTTTGTACCAACGGTCCCCTGCTATTCCTGTCCAGGTGGCTTTGTAATATTCCCTCCAATTGTCTCCCGCACTTGCATCCACGATATAAAAGATTCCAGGAAAATTATTCCTGACCCAAGGACCAGCAAAGTCCTGATCAGAGATGGCATATACCCGGAGTTTGGAAACAAATTTTGTGACCTCTGCTTCAGACCTGGTATTTTTTACTTTCCAAAGCGCCTGTGCCAGACAATTTGCCCCGCCCCAAACAGAAACCCATAGTGGCCTGTCGTCGACTCTGTCCACAGCTTTGATCAGCATTTCCGAGCCGGGAGAATCTTTGCCCTCGCCCACTCCTTCCATGCTATACAACGGAAGATGCTGCGTCGTCACGCTGAGCAGATAGTCCATGGTTGGAAATCCGGCAGCATGTTTGTCGAGGTTTGATTTGACTTTTCCGTAGTTCCGTACCAATTCTTCGATTTTGTCTTTTCGGATTCCGTTTCTCAAATGGGTAGAAGTAGTAGCCACGATTCCCTCGATGTCATATTCATTGGAATATACCAGCAACCGTACTAAGGACTGTTGGTCGTCCGGTTCATTGGTGATGTCTGTGAGGACAAAAAGCCGCTGCTTGATTGGTTCTTCGAAAGTAAGTGCTGACTGTGCAACCAGAATATGATTTACAGAAAACAGGAAAGTAAAAGCGATGAGGAAGAATGATCTTTGCCGCATGGAGATTTTAGGGATTTGTTTGAATTTTAAGACAGCCACAATTTACATAAAAACGGAAATTTATTTGGTAAAAATAGATATAAACAAAATCTATCTAACTCTTCAATCTCTCTTCAGAACTTTTTTTAAACTAAACCAGCTCTCCAAGCGGAATTTCAAATCCAATTCAATAGTTTAGGGTTTTTATTAGATTTGTTTGGTTTGGTATTCCGGAATATGCTTCGAAATAAATTACAGACCTGATGAATTGAAAAACAAAGCTTGAATGAAATTCGCCAATATGAAATGTCTCCCAATGAAAAAACCTTTTGCACTTCTTCTTTTCATGATATGCCTTGTCATGTCAGGATTCGAGGCAAAAGCTGAAAGTCAGAATGACAGCATTCCTGAGAAAACACGTGAAATGAAAATGGGAATCCGGTTTTCTCCTTCTCTCAATTTCTTTGATTATGGCGATTTGTCTTTTGGCCAGGTGGCTTCCGATTATAAAATCGGAGCGGCATTGGGAATGGTCTTCGATTGGAAAATGAGCGAATACAATCGCATCAGACTCGAGCCTTATCTCGAATACCAAAACATCAACAACAACTCCATCAATCCGGATATCGAAGCAGTCACCTCTTTTAGCAATTTGTCTTTCGGATTGGATGCGATTCCTTTGGTATTGACCTATGGAGGAAAATATAAAGGGACGCTATCGTTTGGAGGCTTTGCGAAATATGTCCTGAACAGCTCCCAAAGCACGACTTTGAACGGAAATCCCGTCAATAACTTCAATGTCGAAATCAACAAACTCCAATATGGACTCTCTTTTGGTGCAGGGGCTTATCTTGGAAAAAGGCTGATAGAGTTTAGGTATTATCAGTCTCTCAATGATTTTGTAAACAGTCCTGTTGTTCCCAACAGTATCAATCAGGTCCAACTCATTCTTGTATACTAATGAAAAAGATCCATATACTCCACAGTTTTTGGGTGCTATTGCTTTTCAATTCCTGTATGACAGACAGGGAATCTGAAAATTCATTTTACCTCAATCAGATCAACAGAATTCAATTGATCTCCTCCAAGACAATATTTTTTACCGAAAATCTCCAAGAAGATCTTAACCTGACCGTCAGCTTTTTTGACAGGGACAATAGGCCTTTTTTAAACAACATTGATGTTCCTTATGTGATCTATCTTGGTGATTCGGTGATCAAAAAGCCTAAACTTGATCTTGCCCGACCCGGCAAATACAATCTTCGGGTGATGTTCCCTACGAGAGAACATACATTTAGCAATGAGGTAGAATTGGAAGTTGTCACGGGAGATTATATTTCAGAACTGGTTTTGGATTTTTCCACCGAGACCCGAAATGAATTTACCTTAGCCAACAAAGAACCTTATGATTTTACGCTGAGGGCCATCGGGCCTAATGGCGAAATACCGGGAGTGGCTGATCAAATGCTAAGAAACCTCAATCTTAAGGTTGGTAATACAAATGCAACCCGTTTAACGAATGTTGTTATTGACCAATTGGGATTGTTAGAGGTGCAGGCCTCTGTTTTCGGGGTAAACAGCAATATTCTCAAAATCAATTCGCGTGAAGACATTTCCTATCCGATAAAAGAATTTCAGGTAGTATTCCATGTTTTTTCAAATATCTATAGCCCGACTACTGCCCAATTTGAAAATGAAATAAATAATGCAAATTTGGCTTTTGGAGGAGGAGTTCGAACATCTTTCCGCAGAAACTTAAATGCTGTAGATACCGGTTTCCGTTTTAAACTTGCCGACAAAAATCCTGATGGTAGTCTTATGGAAACAAAAGGAGTAAATAGGATCATTACTGATCAGGTATTCCAAGATGCAGAAGACGATGAATTGTACATCCTTAAGTTCAATTCCATGTGGGACCCTAATCAATATATAAATGTATTTATAGAAGACCTTAGTAGCATAGATGCTTTAGGTTATGCATTTCTGCCTTTTTTAACAGAACCTATTGTAGGAGGGCTTGTTGGGAATTTTCCTCCAGAAACAGAATTATTTTATCCTATTAGTATAACATTAGACAAAAAACTATTTGATGGGCAAGTTAATTTGAAAGATGCTCTATCTCACGAAATTGGCCACTATCTAGGTTTGCGCCATACTTTTCAGGATTGTCAAACCGGAGATTATTGCGAGGACACCCCATCCCATGTCCGTCCTTCAAATCCATCAATAGCATGGAGCAACAATAGAATGAACTGTTCAAATGCGCCTTTTATTTCAACAAATTTTATGGACTATGTCATCACTTGGGACAATTTCACCTTTGATCAAAAAGAAAGAATGGTCAAGGTATATGAAAACGCATTGTTTATGCCCAAAGACTTCAATGCCCCGGATGCGAGGCTGAAGCCTTTTATGCGAGGACAGCTTGACCCTAGCATCAAGCCAATTATCTGTAACTTCTAATTGGATTAGGATTCCAAGTTTGGTTAGGGTGGATTGATATAAATACCGTTTGTGGCTATGGGTTTTGGTAAATCCGATTTTGCCAAAAATGGGATCGATTTGAGAAAAATCAAAATGAAATGGATTGCTTAGATTCTATTTTTGTGTTTATATTGGTACTCTATGGCAAGATTTTTCCGCAATATCCGGCAGCAACTTTTAGTCGAAAACAGGTTTACCCGATACCTCATTTACGCCATTGGTGAGATTTTTTTGGTAGTGGTAGGGATCATGATTGCAGTGAATTTCAATAACCAAAACAATGACAAAAAAACCAAAGCGGAGACAGTCAGGCTGATCGCAGACCTCGAAAAAGGATTGAAAACCAATCAGTTTTTGCTTGATCGGTTCACCGGCAGGTTTGATGCACAGGATTCTTTGATGGGGTTGCTGATTGATGGGAAACTGACGGAGGAGAACTTCAGACGCAACAGAATTCTGAATGACCTGATGGGCAACAGTACCCAATATGCCTGGCTCCAAGATGAGAATATCATCACTATCCTCCAAAAAGAAAGGGATTTTGATCCTTCCTATAACCAACTCATCAAGCTGATAAAATCATACAAAACAAGACTCGATGACTTGGAAAAAACCGCCGAGGAATTGAATGAACTTTCCAATTGGAATGAGAAATTCATGGCGGATAATTTTGATTGGTATTCCGGTACGACAATAGAAGACCGGGACAAGAAGATCCAATACTTCCTCCAAGACCCATTTTACAAGAACCGGCTGAGCCTTTTTCGAAAAAAATTCGGTAACCAGATTTCCCATATCACGTCTATGGGCGCCATCCGTGCGGCCATTATGGGAGAAATAAAACGTTTGAACGAGGGAATCACCAATGCGCAATTGGGTGAATTTTTTAAGTCTCTCGGCATGAATCCGTTTCCCGAATTGGACTGCTCCGAACTGAACCGGGAGTGGGAAGGAAGTTTTTCGGGATTGTCTTTTTTCCTTTTCTTCAATGGAACCGATGAAACTGTCACCATATACCGCCTCAGAGAAAATGTGGATGCCTGGGAATCGTTCAAAATCAATCCGGGAGAATATGAAATCTTTGGTCAGGTACCGGGCCGTGGATTTATGATTGGTTCACCCGATTCCTGTCAGAAATTGTTTGTAGCCAAAAAACGAGGATATCTATTGATTGAGTAGGGCTTTAAAATATCAAGATATCAATTAAAGTCATCTGCTATAAACTCCACAAGGTGCTTTCCTGATCCAAAAATCATCGGTTCTTGATTTTTTTTCCCCGGACTTAGTTGCTTTTTCAAAGTCAGGATTTTACTCAAAGAATTTGGATCATTCAACTTAGTTATCCATTCGATCAGTTCTATTTTTATTGTATCTGCATCCATTTTATTTTCAGTAGTTCTCAATTTTCATAAAAGTGAAATTAATTCCATTGGCTAATTCAAAGATTTGTTTTTGCGTTGTTGCACTTGAATATGAATTATTTTGCCTTTTTCTTTTATGGGTCAAATCAAATTTAAGTAATTTATTGAATGTTAACCTTCTATCTAGACCTTAAATCCAAGGATATGGTTTACTTTAATTTTTGATTTTATTGACCACTTTTAATTCCCATCAAATTTTTCTTTTTTCAAACCCACTTTCAAAGTATCTTTTGGAAAGTGAAAAGATCCTGAAATTTCCATAAAACCAAATAACCCTATGTCAACTCAAATCGTGGTTTCCCCAAAGTATTTTTCCAAATATTTATTCTTAAGCCTAACCTTTTTCCTGATCTTCTCCATCAGTTGTCAGGCACAGCAGGGCAAAACATGGTTGCAGTTTGAAGGAAAATCAGGTCCCGGTAAAGGAAAACATATCGTCCTTGTCAGCGGCGATGATGAATACCGCTCTGAGGAAGGGATGCCCATGTTGGGTAAATTATTGGCGGAACATTATGGGTTTACCTGCACGGTCTTGTTCCCGATCGAACCGGAGACAGGCAATATCGTCCCTTCTTACCAAAACAACATTCCCGGATTGGAACATTTGGCAAAGGCCGATCTGATGATTCTACTCACCAGATTCCGAGAATTGCCGGATGAGCAGACCAAATATTTCCACGACTTCATCATGGCAGGCAAACCGATCATAGGAATGCGGACTGCAACCCATGCTTTCCACTACGAAAAAAACAAAAACAGTCCCTATGCCAAATATGATTGGAGAAACAAAAGTGCAGGTTGGGAAGGAGGATTCGGGCAAAAAATTCTCGGAGAAACTTGGGTAGCCCACCATGGCGAACATGCCAAAGAAGGCGCGCGTGCGCTGATCGACGGTCCCGCACAACTTGCAGACCATCCTATCCTTCGTGGAGTCAATGATATTTGGGCGGCTTCGGATGTGTATACTGTAAAGAACCTGACTAAGGATGCGCAAGTGCTCGTCTATGGCCAACCCACCAAAGGCATGACTCCCGATACTCCTTTGATCTGGGAAAAATCTGTGATGCCTATGGCTTGGACCAAAGATTATCAGGTAGAGGGAGGCAAAAAAGGAAAAGTATTTGCCACTACGATGGGAGCTTCGGTGGATTTGCAAAGTGACGACCTGAGGAGATTGATTGTCAATGCGGTTTTTTGGGGATTGGATATGTCGGACCAAATCACACCTGACCTGAACGTGTCCATCGTTGGTAAATACGAACCCACCATGTTTGGATTTGGAACTTTCAGAAAAGGAATGAAAGTAGAGGATTTTAAGTGAATAAAGACAGGAGATATGAGACTTGAGATTTGAGACCCAATTGCCAAGAAATGGAAGATGAAACTGTAAAAACCATCAACCAATCGAAAAGGCTTTTATTAGTCATCTCGACGAAGGAGGGATCATTTAAAAATTCACCTGATAGGAAACAGTAAAGGCCCTCGAAGGCAGCCAAGTATTAGCCCCGTCAATACCCGAAGAATAATAGTGGTCATAATATTCAATGTGCTCATCCGATTGCCATATCGGCCGGGCACTTATTCTTGCCTCAGGATCAGCAGCGGAATAGGCAGTAATGTAAAACAGGTTATTGGCTATCAGGGATATTTTGCTAGACACTTTTTTATTCTTTATCAAAAAATCTAAATCCCTTGAAACAGAAAGGTAGTGAAGGGAAATGAATCCGGATTTTTCGATAAAGTAACTACTGAACCTGTTATAATCTGTCAGTCCCTGATCTTTAAGATTTTGAAAAGAACGCAGTACATTTTGGTTGGAAAGTGTCACCCCTCCATACCACAGGTTGGTTTCATTGGCATTGACATGTCCAAAAACTCCCCTAAAGAAGGCATCCAAATGCCATTTTTTCCATTGCAGCTGATGGTTCCAACCCATCCACCATTTGGGCACAGTCTGACCTTGAGGTACATAATTTTTCCTCAAATCCTGTTGGTTGTTGTCCTGTTGCAGGATCCATTGTCCTGTATTGCGGTCAATACCCAAAAACTCAAGCGCCCTTCCTGTCCCGATCTGCTCCCCTGTCCTGAGGGTATTGTATTCGTAATGAGAACCAAATCCGATAGCCCTTGTCACCCCCACGTCATATCCTTCGAGACTCGTGAATTCAGCATCCAAGTCTTTCCATTCGGAATTTAGGAATGTGGCATTGATACTGCTTTGGTAAAATACGTTACCGATTTTTACCGCATTTAACCCGATAACCCACTCCGAACCTCTATTCCTTATTTCCCCAAAATTCTGATACGTACTAGGATAATAGGCATTCCAGTCCGTGTAATCCCAATCATATGCCCGCATCAGATTGATAAAATCCGAAGAACGGCTCGTAAAGAACCTCAGTTCAGCAAACAATTTATTTTCAAGGAAAGAACCCCTTCCGCCTATTTCCCACTGATAGGTATCTTCCCACTTCAAATCTGGGTTGGCATAATGGGTGATTCGAGGAGAAGGCTCAATTTGCAATATGGTTTGGCTCAGTCCGGTCCGGTCAGGAATCAACCCGGTATGGGAATAGGATGTAAAAACCTGAAATTTTGGACTGAGACGGTATTTCAGATCCATTCCGAAAAATTGCCCCCAACCTGCATTTTCACCCAAATTAGAAGAACTTTCCGGTTGGTAGAGGAAGTCAAAGTATAATCTTTCCTTCCAATTGGAATGGATAAAGAAACCCAAGGCATTTAAAGTATATTCCCCGTACTGAGGATTCAAAGTTTGCTCTATGATCGTATTCTCTGGTTCAAATGGCCTGATTAGATTGGTGCCTGTTTGGTCATAGCGTATCTTTTGAGAGGTAAAACGGATACCCGGATTGAAAGTAAAGTCATTGGTTTGGATCAAATAATCGGATGAAAATTCCATAAAAGTGCGGTCATCTTCTCTTTTTTTACTTGTCTGAAAAGTCCCTGCCTCATTGCTTAAAACCATAATTCCGTCAAAAATAAACTGGTCTTTCATTGTCCCAACTTTGCCTATTCTTCCACTGATTGTCCATTGGGGAAAAGGATTGGCAGTAATATTTGCCTGAAACATTTCCATTTTGGAATCTAATGTGTTTTGATCCGCATTCATTCTCAGCCAAGGATTTCCTCTAAACCCTGTGTAAGTATTTACTTGCTGATCCAATGCAAAAGTAGGGTTCATCCCTACTACCGCCTGAAAAAAATAAGAATTGCCTATATCGGAATCTCTGTCCACAACCAAAGTTGAAACCCCCGCCTTGACTTTATTTTTCAAAAAAGAATAATCAAGGGCACCATAAATACTTAACTGCTTGAAACCGGTCTCCTTTTGGATACCTGCCACATTACGATGACTGAGGATTACTTTGGAATTCAGATTGCCTGTCCGGTAACCGAGTTTCAGACCTGTATTGGTTGACCAAGCCGTTTGTGTCAACGCTTCCAACCAATCCGTATCGCTGTTTCCAAAAAATGTACCCGGCGGCGCCTGATTCCTATATTCCTGTGCATTTAGGTTGTCATAGGGTCTTTGGTAGTTTTCCATGCTGACATTTTGAAGAAAGGTTACCGAAAGCCCTTCCCTCCCATTATTGGAAATTGTAGCATCAAAAACTCCGGCGGCAGCTTGCAAACCCATTTGTGCCAATTGACTCCCTCTGCGAACACTCATCGAATCTATCAAAAAAGGATCTACCATATGCCAAGCCAAACCGGGCATTCCATCCAACATCAACATCGGCTGCATTCTACCGAGAAAAGTATGGTAACCACGGTAAATCATATCAAAGTTGCCATTGGGATTTGATCCCGGTCTTGAGACCAAGAGTCCCGGAATCTGACTCTGTATGGCCTGCGGCAAAGAAAGAATCAAGCCCTGATTGAATGGTTTTTGCTCCATCCTGAGGCTGTCAGATTCTTGTGCTTTGAGTGAAAAAGCAAATTGTAAAAGGCCAATTGAAATAATCAAAAACCGAAGCATTTTTATTTGGGTTTATTTTGGGAACTGAAATTAAATATAGGCTTTTTAGTTGATTTTTTTCACAAAGAAGTAATTTGAATTTCTTATTTTTAGCAAAACCCTATTAACCCATGAATAAAATCGGATTTAATGTTTTGGCTTGGTCGGCAGCAATGTCTGATGACCTCAAACCAATTTTGGACAGGCTGAAAAAGATCGGCTATGATGGTGCTGAGTTTTTTGTAGGCTCTGACGATATTCCTGCCTACAAAAGAATCGGAGAGCATTGCAAAAATATTGGCTTGGAGGTCACTACGGTTTTTGTCTTAAGCCCGGAAGAAAACCTTGTCAGTCCGGATAACGATGTCCGCCAAAAAGGTCTCGAAAAAATCAAGTGGACCATCGACCGTTCGCATGATTTGGGTTCGCAGGTGCTTTGTGGCCCTTTCCATTCTGCTTTTGCTACTTTTACCAAAGCCGCCCCTCAGGATATCGAGTATGCGCGCAGTGCTGAAATCCTCCATCAGGCGGGAGATTATGCCGCTCAGGCAGGAATTCTCCTGACACCCGAAGCCCTCAACCGCTTCGAATGCTACCTCTGCAATACCATGGAGCAGCTTTCTCACTTACTGAAGATCGTCAACCACCCCAATGTCAAAGCGATGTTTGACACACACCATGCGAATATGGAGGAGAAAAAACTGGGAGAAGCCATACACCGCATCGCACCTTACCTTGCCCACTTCCATATCAGTGAAAATGACCGTGGTACGCCGGGTTCCGGGCATGTGCCTTGGGACGAGACTTTTGCCGCTTTGGCTGCGATCAAGTATAAAGGTTGGCTGACCATCGAGGGATTCACAAGAAGCGATCCTGATTTTGCCAATGCCATTGGGGTTTGGAGGCAGTTTTCAGAACCTTGGGAAATGGCAGAAAGCGGATATCGATTTATCAGGGAAATGGGAGAAAAGTATGGGCTGTAGGTATTTGTTATGCAATGACCAGACTTCGGTAATTTCACAATTACCCAAAAAAATATGGGAAGAATTCCGATTTTAACCATCGTTTTTATTCTAAGCTTGGACCTCCTTGGTTTTTCTCAAGATGACCGGCCCAATATCATTTTCATCCTCACAGATGATCAAAGATGGGATGCTTTGGGATTTGCGGGTAACCAATTGATCCATACCCCTGAAATGGACCGACTTGCCGCAGAAGGGATATTTTTTGAAAATGCCTTTGTAACCACCCCCATCTGTGCGGCGAGTAGGGCCAGTATTTTAACGGGAACTTATGAAAGGACACATGGGTATACTTTTGGACAAGGGGAAATCAAGCAGCCATTTATTGATCAATCCTATCCTGCTCTGATGAGAAATAGCGGTTACAACACCGGCTTTTTCGGAAAATTCGGTGTCAATTATTCTGGTTTCGAAGAGCTATTTGATATTGGAGAGAATTACGACAGGTTGGACCGCTACAAAGATAGAAGGGGTTATTTCTATAAAACCCTTGGTGTGGATACGGTTCATTTGACCCGCTATACGGGCCAAAAAGCCATTGAGTTTATCCGTCAAGCTCCCCAAGAAAAGCCATTTATGCTTTCTTTAAGTTTCAGTGCCCCGCATGCACATGATCCGGCGGAGGAGCAATATTTTTGGGAGAAGGAATTTGATTCATTGTATGCATCACAACATTTTCCCGAGTCTCCTTTAAGTGATCCGGAATATTTTGAGGCGCAACCTACCTATGTTCGGGAAGGTGAAAACCGTAACCGCTGGTATTGGAGATTTGACACAGAGGAAAAATACCAAAGGAGTATGAAGGGATACTTTAGGATGATTTCTGAAATTGATAATGAAATCGGGTTGATAAGGGAGGAGTTATCAAAACAGGGAAAGGATAAAAATACAGTTATCATTTTTATGAGTGACAACGGCTATTTTTTGGGAGAGCGTCAACTGGCAGGAAAGTGGTTGATGTATGATAATTCCCTCCGGGTTCCGATGATCATTTATGATCCCCGATCCGTCCAAGGCAGAAAAGTAAATGACCTGGTTTTGAATATTGATATAGCACCGACCATTTTTGACCTTGCCGGGCTTGATAAACCAAATTCTTGGCAAGGTCTAAGTTTAGTCGGGTTTTTAGGAGAAAACAGTTCTAATTTGGGTCGGGAGGATTTTATTTGTGAACACCTTTGGCAGGTGGATATTATACCGCCAAGTGAAGGCCTAAGGACCAAAGACTGGAAATATTTCCGTTACATCAATGACCCTCAGCATGAGGAATTATATGATTTGAAATCAGATCCCTTAGAAAAGAATAACCTTGCCTTGAATCCTACATTCAATAGCAGATTAATGGAAATGAGGAGAAAATTTGAGAACAAAGAAAAGGAATTGAGAAATTAAACCTGGATAGATCCCCAACTAGGAGTAAAATAGGGTATCTGCTAAGTGTATCCGCGACAATTGTCGTGATGAAATTACGCCTTCATATTTTATGAATTTGTAATTCAATTGAACAGGTACAATCTTTCACCTGAGCGTTTGTTTGAATAGTACAATTACATCCCGTTGGCTATCGTATAACTTGAACTGAAGTTCAATTGCTGTGGCTATGGACTGTCGACTGTGGACTATTGACAGAATTATCAATGCTTTTTCAACCAATCCCCCACCCTCTCATTAAAGTCCTCTAAGTTCTCCCAATGGAATGCATGGCCGCTTTTCTCATAGATATGCAATACAGATCCGGGGATGGCGGCAGCCACTTCTTTGGTCATCCATACAGGCGTAAAAATATCCTCTTCACCCCCCAAGACTAAAACCGGGCAATTCACTTTTGCCAAATCCTCCAAAACATCATGTGTCACACAAGCAGCAGCCTGTCCTTCCAATCCGATCAGCGGTTGGGGATTGGGGTCCAAAGCGGCATCTTTCCGGTCTTCCAACAGTCCTGCGTGAAATTCCTCATTGTCCCAGGATTGCTTGGAAAAAATCAATAACTGGATATAAACGCTAAATTCTTCAGGTTTCAACCTTGCTTTGCAATTCTTCATGTGTTGGAAAATCGCCTTGGCTGTATTGTCGCATCGTGCCCAGGGACACATCAGCACCATGGCTTTGACTCTTGTCGGGAAATGGATCGCCATCTGTTGGGCGATGATGCTGCCCATAGATACCCCCGCAACTTTGACCGCACCCAAACCCAAATGATCCAAAACGCCGATGCAGTCCTGCGCCATCTGAAGGGAAGTATATGGACCTGCAGGTTTATCGGATTTGCCGACTCCCCTGTTGTCCACGAGGATACAGCGGAATGATTTCGCCCAATGGGCGACGTGTTTTTCCCAGACGCTTCCCGGGGCAGTGATTCCCATGATCAGGAGCAGCGGTTCTCCTGAGCCCTTTTCTTCAAAGTAGATGTTGATTCCGTTGGTGGTGATGGTTGGCATTTTGAAAGAATGGTTATTGGTTATTTGTTAATGGTTGTAATGGTTCTAGTGGTTCTAGTGGTTGGCAGATCAGACTAGTCTAATTGTTTGTGCTTTTATCAATGTTTTTGGATTGCCATAATATTCAGAATGTGGCATACCGTCTTGAATCCTATGTCTTGTGTCTTGTGTCTAATTTCTCGCTTCTCGGTCCACACACCTTAACCCCCTCTTTTGTCTTCGTCAACATCGGTCATCGGTCATCCGACATTTTCCCAGTCTCGCTTCTCGCCTCTCGTTTCTAGCCTCTCATATCTCACGTCTCATATCTCACGTCTCATATCTCAAATCTTCAAACTCGGAACAAGCGTTTCCTGAATCCACTTCCCATCATGGAGGGTGACAAAATCAGGATCTTCCAAGGCTTCTTTTCCCTCGTCTTCGCAGATGATCCAACCTGCATAACCGATTTCCTTGAGCCACTGCGTGATTCCGATCAGGTCGACTTTTCCTTTTCCCATCAGGGCAAACTCCGGATTTCCATCCCAATCTTTGTAATGCACATGGTTGATGATGGATTGGTATTCTTTCATTTTGGCAAGGGGATCCATGCCGCCGTTGATGATATGACCGACGTCAGGACACCAACCTGTGGCAGACAGGTCAAGTCCCTCAAGGATGACTTTGTAATCGTCTTCTGTCCTTGTGATGGAGGTATGTGGGGAATTTGGGTGGAAACTGCTTTCGACTCCTTTTTCTTTGGCCCTTCGGGAAACCCTGTTCACGATATCTGTCAGGCTTTTTCTCCGCTGTACGATGTCATGCCTGCCGGTTGGAATCTGAACTGTACAAAGGACCGAGCCTGGAAATCTCTTCAGCAAATCGATCGCATTGTCTGCGACCTTCCGCTCTTCCTCAGTTTCTTCTCTTCCGTTCCAGTCCAAAGCCAAGGCCACTGCTGCGAGTTCTATGCCCTGTTCCTTGAGTTTTTCCTCCAACAAAACCGGATCAGACAATTTGCCCATCCAGGAAAAAATAGGTTGGATCCCGGTAAAACCTGCCTTGGCTATGATTTCTATCATATGTCCCAACTGGTCTTTGTAGGTTTCCCCGTTGTTGTTCATATACCAGGTATACACCTCAGCACCGAATTTGAATGGTAGTTTTTGCATGGTTTTAATTTTGGGGTTTTATTGATTTTAAAGCGACTAACTGTTCCATTTTTGTAATTCATTGGTAATAAATGCTTCAAGTATTTCCTTTTTGGGCAATTCCAGTAGGTACTTGGAAACGAATAATTTGTTGTCCATGCCGGTTGTGGCGAACTCTACCAACGCAGTGTTTTTGTTGGTGACCAATAATATCCCAACTGTGGGATTATCATCACTTTGCATTACGTTGGCTTTGTAATAGTTTACATAAGTATTGAGTTGCCCGATATTATGATGGTTAAAGTCTTCCACTTTTAGCTCTACCAGAACGTGGCATTTGAGGATACGGTGGTAAAATACCAAGTCAATAAAAAAATACTCATCTCCGATCAGGATTTTCTTTTGTCGGGCCTCCAGGCAAAAACCATGTCCCATTTCCATCATAAAATCCTGTAAATGGTCAAGCAAGGCTGATTCCAAATCATTTTCCTCCACCGCATCTTTAGCCTTCAATCCCAAAAATTCAAATGCATAGACAGATTTCACGATATCTGAAGGATTGGCGATTTCTGCCTTTTGTTGTGTGATTTGGCTGAGCATTTCAGGCTTGATGCTCATTCCACTTCGTTCGTAATACAGGCTGTTAATTTGGCGTTTGAGTTCTCGCACGCTCCAAGTGCCTTTGATGCATTCGAGTTCGTAGAATGAACGTTTGATGTTATTTTCTATAGTAATCAGTTGTTCAATATGTGTATAGGATAATGACTGTACAATGATTGACCCTTTTAATTGAAATTCAGTTAATTGAAATTCGGAGGTCAGTGACCCCAAAATTCTCAATTGTGAATCAAGATTTTCATTTTTCTCCAATTCGGAGGTCAGTGACATCCGAATTGGAGAGTTTTGTATTTGACTTGCAACTAGAGGTTCTATTTGGGGATAGTAGAGATAAAATAACCTAAAGTTCCTAAAAGTACGTTCGTCTAATCCTTTTATCGAAGTACAACGTTTAGCAAGATTAGCCAATAATTTTTTACCGTATTTCGCCCTATCCTCTCCCTTTTGCTCAAACTCTACAATATAATACCCGATCAGCCAATTTCTTAAAGTCAGCGATACATTGACAGCTTTGACCGCCTGCTGCTGAAAGTGGCTATGGGTTTTGGAAATTGTATCTATTAATAGTTCAAAGTTCATTTCTATATCATATTTACGTATTCCCAATTTGTTAAAAACCAACTCACTACCAATCAAAAAAATGTCGTTAAACGTCCGTGAAGACACGGATGTGGCGCTGTTATTCTGAGTTAACACCTCACTTTCCCTTCAATTCCTCATCAGGGATTGCCATGGTATGGTTGGCCAAAAGCTTGTACTGACCCTTTTCTTTGACATAGGTCCGCATAAAGTGGTAGGTGACCGGACTTGGTCCCCTGTCCACTACCGTATAGCCGCTCACCACAGCGGTATTTCCCAAAACCACCACCTTTTGGTCACGGGAAACCCTTCCCCTTGTATCGTTTGGCTGACCGGCTTGAATCCGCTTTGCCTTGGCCACGACCGCCTCCCGTCCATCAATGAGACTCGCATGGTTGTGAACCCACACAAAATCGACAGCAAGCAGGTTGGACAAAAAATCAACATCAGATTCCAAAAGGGCTTTTTCCCATCCAAGGTCCAGGTCGATAAGTTTTTGATGATCTTGGGTTTGGGCTACTGATGGGAAAATCAGGAAGCAGAGGAATATTATTGTGCCGAGTTTTTTCATGGTTATTGGGTTATTGGGTTATTGGTTAATGGCTTATTGGGTTATTGGGTTATTGGATTGCTTTTGCTCTGATATTTTCAACATCCGTGATTTCTATTGGTAATGGTTCGCCCAAAATCTTGGAACCGGTGTCTGTGATCACAAACCCATCTTCCACCCTGATCCCGCCAAAATCCCTCAAATGAGCAAGCTTTTCATAATCAATAAAATTGCTGTGTAAATTTCCCGCCTGCCATTGATCGATCAGCTTTGGGATAAAATAGATTCCCGGTTCGATAGTGACACAATAACCCTTTTCCAGTTCTTTGCCCAAGCGGAGAGACCTCAGTCCAAATTGACTGCTTTTTTTCAAGTCATCTGTATATCCTACATATTCCTCTCCCAAGTCCTCCATATCGTGCACATCCATACCCAACATGTGTCCCAAACCACATTGGAAAAACAAGGCGTGAGCTCCCTGATTCACTGCTTCATCCAAGTTGCCCTTCATGATCCCAAGTTCTTTAAGACCTTCTGCGAGTTTTCTACAGGCCAAAAGGTGAATTTCCTTGAACATTACGCCCGGTTTTAAGGCAGCAACTGCGGTGTGATAGGCATTCAGTACAATCTGATAGATTTCCCTTTGCCCATCAGAAAATCTAGATCCCACAGGAATGGTCCGAGTAATGTCTCCTGCATAATGTGAAGCTGACTCGGCACCGAAATCCCCCAAAAGCATTTTTCCCCCCACCAAAGTATTTGAATAATTATGGTTATGAAGAATCTGCCCGTTGATGGTGATAATGGGAGGAAAGGAAACATTGCCTCCCAAGGAAAGGGCCTCTCCGGTCACCAAACCAAGAAGCTCGTATTCCTTCATTCCGGGTTTGGCTGCTGACATTAATTTTTGGTGCATTTTTACGCTGATGTTCACAGCTTTGGTCAACTCCCGGATTTCCTCTTCAGACTTGATAGACCTTAGCGAAACAACTGTTTTGATAAACTCTACCGAGACAAGGGAATGAATCTCTTGGTGGCTTTTTTTAAGCCAACCAGCTAGTTTTTGAAGATTTTCAGGCCGATAGGGAGGTAGGAAATGGATTCGCTGATTTCTGACAGATGTCAAAAAACTACCTATCTCACTTTTTGATTTGGTGTAACTCATTCCAACCTCGTTTGCCAAATCTGACAAAGGAGGATGGGAACCTTGCCACACCGTTTCTTCAACAGTCAAATTATCCCCATAGAGGATTTCGATATCCTGATCAATATCAATGACAGCAGTGAGACCCGGCATATCCAATCCAAAAAAATAAAGGAAAGTACTATCCTGTCTAAATGGATACCAGTTGTCTTTGAAATTGACACTGCTTTCTTCATTTCCCAAAAAAAGGAGGACTCCGGAGCCAATCATTTTCTTTAACCGGTTTCTTCTTTCTATATATGTTTCTTTCGAAAAGGTGGTTTGCATACTTATTTATTTGACCAAAAATCAGTTCCCATCCAAGATAGAAATTACATTTTAGCAATTCAAAAACCAATGATAAAATCCCACCACCTACTCCATGAATGGTCAAATGATATTCTTTTCTTCCGATCAACTGATTGGTTTGAACTTCAAACCTGCAATGAAAAAACTGCAACCCGATCGGGTTAAATATCAATGGTTTTTTTATTTCAAGGAATTTAATTTTACCAAATGCAACAAATCGGTTTAAAGAATTTGGAGAATGACAATTTTCAAAGGTTTAAGTTTTATATTTAAGTAGAAAACAGAAAGAATCATGAACTATCCCAGCATATTTAATGACGTCATCGGCCCTGTCATGAGAGGCCCGTCCAGTTCCCATTGTGCTGCTTCGCTGAGAATCGGGAGGATTTGCCATGACCTGATGGATGGCAGGATTTCAGAAATCCAGATAGATTTTGACCCTAATGGTTCTTTGGCTACCACGCATAAAGAACAAGGTTCGGATATGGGCTTATTTGGTGGTTTTTTGGGTTGGGAAGCCTATGACGAGCGTTTGGTCAATTCTGAAATGCACATCGGTGCTGCCGGGATCAAGGTTAAGATCGACATCAAAGACATACAGGCAGAGCATCCAAATACCTATAAAATCACCTTGCACAATCCTTGGGAGACCCATCAGGTCATTGCCATTTCAACCGGCGGAGGCATGATTGAAGTCATCGAAATCGATGGGGCAAAGGTTTCCTTGGCAGGTGATTGTTTTGTTTCCTTGTTTTATTCCAAAGACAAACAAAAGCTCAAAAACTATCTTCAGCAATCCGACATCCTCGGAGAGGTGGAAATTCACACGGAAGAAGGGGATTTTTTAGCCTTAAAATCCCAAAGCTTTTTGGATGAAACGCTGATTGAAGAAATAAAGACCATTGAAGGAGTTTCTCAAGTCAAACAGATTAAGCCTGTTTTGCCTGTACTTACCAGAACCAATCAGACAGTACCCTTCATTACCTGTGATGAAATGCTGGCTTACAATCAGGACAAGAATTTGAGTTTATGGGAATTGGCTGTGCGGTATGAAAGTATCCGGGGCAATATCACCTCCGTGGAAGTGCTTGCCAAAATGGAGCAAATCCGGATCATTCTCAAAAATGCCGTGGAAACAGGTCTGAAAGGAACTTCCTTTGATGACCGGATCTTGGGTCCACAATCCGTGAAATTCAAATCCATGATGGAAGACAGAAAACTGATCAGCGGGGATGTTTTGAACCGGATTATCATGTATGTGTCCGCTATCATGGAGGTCAAGAGCTCCATGGGAGTAATCGTGGCCGCCCCTACCGCAGGATCATGTGGGGCTATGCCAGGAGCGGTATTGGGCGTGTCAGATTCATTGGGACTTTCTGATGAGGAGACCGTCAAAGCCTTGATGATCGCAGGTTTGATCGGGGTGTTTATTGCGGCGCATTCCACCTTCGCAGCAGAAGTGGGAGGCTGTCAGGCCGAATGTGGTTCTGGTGCGACGATGGCAGCTGCTGCGATCGTCAGTCTGGCGGGAGGCAACATCAATCAAAGCATTTCTGCCGCTTCGATGGCTTTGCAGAGTTCGTTGGGTATGATTTGTGACCCGATTGGAAACAGGGTGGAAGCACCATGCCTCAACAGAAATGTGATGGCCGCCTCCAATGCGCTTTCCTGCGCAAACATGGCCCTGGCTGATTATGACCACTTAATTCCTTTGGATGAGGTCATTGAGACCATGTATGAAGTGGGGAAAAGTATCCCCAACACCCTGAGATGTACCAATCTCGGAGGATTGTCCATTACCAAGACAGCAAAGGAAATCGAAGCGCGGTTGACGCAGAAATATTTTTATAAGAATTGTTGAGGGGTGTTGAAGATTACTGATTGCAAATTCTAAAAAATAGAGGTGTATTTACAAACAATACATTTTCTAACTTAAAGTGGATGTACAAAAGTGTACTTGGTCTCAAAATATCTTGATTGGAAACCGAATTTAATTTGTGAGTTCGTATTTTATATGTTCTAACAAACCTTCTATCCAATCTACAATTCTATTTGCATCATCAAGTTTATGTACATAATTGCCTCTATTATGCCAATTTGAAGACATTGCAAAATGAATCTTTTTCGTGTCAAATATTTCTAAGTCTGACATTTCAAATAATTCAAAAGATGATTTTTCTTTTGAATCAAAACTATTAATTAAAGAATAAAAGTTTTCATAATTGGCCTTATCTCTAGTGATATGCCAATGTGGTTGTGGACGTTTTTCGTCTTCCTTATTAAAGTCGTCCCACTCTGCTCGAAAAAGTTGATTTTTTCTAGTATCTGTAGCTTCACCTTGAAAAATTGATAACGAGATAAACTTATGAGAGTAATTCGAACCAAAACTTACCTCTATATAAAGATAGAACTTATCAAACCAGTGAATGGTTTTAATTTGATAAGCATCCGCTCGTCTATAATTTACAGCTTCATAACTTCCTTCCATTAAAAAAGTAAAATTATCAACAGATTTTAATGGATTAAATTGAAGATTTAGGTAATTTTTCAAAAATTTGTTTAGTTTTTCAATTATTTGGATTTGAAGCATTTTGTCTAAAGTTTAGGGTAAAATCTTTTGACTTCTTCATTTATTGAATATAGAGCCGAAGAATTACCAGTTTCCAACTCCTTTCCAAGTAAAACTAATTTTAAGTAATTACTATTTCCTTTTTCTAAAATTGTTACGTCAGGTATTGGTATTTCTTTGGTATATACTTGACCAAGATAAAAACCAGATAATATCGGCTTTGAATATATTGTGAGTAGATCGTTGAAAACTGAACTTGAGAAAATTGCTAAATAAAAGTAATAATAATCTAATTCAAACTTTTTCTTAGGAATCCATGCATTACCTCTCTCAACTACGAATTTACCGGTCTTGTCAAATGCAAAAGAATTAGAAGACCCGAATTCAGTTGAAACTAATTTTATACCTTGCTCAAATTGCCAGTTTCTTGGTCTTGTATGACCCCACCACTCTGAAATCCCAGCTCTACTTTTAAGGATTTTTTCTAAAGGTTTTATTTTTTGAGTGAAAAAATTAATGTTCTCCAATTCCAATTCATTTTTAAAAATACTTCCTTCCTTATTATAAGGATACCATATATAACTAATATCTTTTAATACACCATTTTTTATTGCTGAATTATCAACTACAGGACGGAATAATTCCTTATTTTCTTCAAGTTTATATTCACTCTTAGGTATTTTAAATACATCCCTGTAACCTTGTCTCAAACCTTGTTTGACAGAAAACACTTCTGCTAAGCGAGTTAGCTTATTATCCGTTACATAAATCTCTAATTCCCTAATAAATAACTCTTCTTTATTAGATATTAATTTCCAATTATCTTTAAAAAAAGGAAAAATTGTAGGAGTAAAAATATTGTAATTTGAATCGATTTTTGCTATTTCATTATTTATTTGAAGCTTTCTTAGTTCTCGAAGTGCCTCGGAAACTATCCCTTTTTCATTTTTTGTCCATAATACTTTTGGATAAGTAGAACCATGTGGTTTTTTTCCAATGAATATACTTATATCTGTGAGAGCATCCTCAAATACAAAATTCCCAAGCTTACCTAAAAGTATTAAATCTATCTTTTCTTTTGTTTCATTTCGTATTTTGAAATAAGAGTCGAAAGTGAAAATAGATGATGGTAGTACACATCCAAGTACACCATTTTCATTTAATGATTCCGTCGCTTTGTAGAAAAAGGCACTAGCTTGGTTTGGTTTGCCTTTTATAAAACTGTCACCTAAAACAGTTTTTACTAAATCCCTAGAATCCTTATTTTTTAATTGTTCCCAAGAAACAAAAGGAGGGTTCATCAAAATTAGGTCATTATTATTTCCCCAATCAGTTGATAAGGAATCTTCTACATGTTTGATATCAAAAACCAATTCACCATTCCATTGCGTTTGGTTTTCGTAATGCAAAAGGAACTTTGAAGTTTCAATTGCTGAAATAGAACTATCATAACCTAAGATTGTAATTTTCCCATTGTACTTTAAATATTTTAATTGCTTTAGAACTTCGATCAAAAATTCTGAGGAACCACAACTTGGATCCAAAATTTTTAAATGCTCTTTAGATAAGTTAATTTCTTTAAGTGTATTTTCAACTATAGACCTGGCCAAATATGGTGGTGTATAATGTATGCTTGAATAAGAATCTTTTTTTGTAGTTAAAGTGCTAGAAACCCCGCCAAATAAATCTCTTTGCAAGTCAAAATAAACAACTTCTTTATGTGCCTCTTGAAAAAGTATTCCGGAAGAATGTCTTAAAATTAAATCTAGATTTGGCCTAATTGACTTTACACCTGAGCATAATTTAGAACGATAATATTCAAAGTTTGATGGCAAAACTGCTTTTTCAAAATCTAAGAACTTATTTGAGATTCTATTTAAATCATTATTTTCAATACTAATAAGTAATTGAAATAGAACACTTAAAGCCTTTGAAGGATTTTGCTTTTCTGTTGTTTCATTTCTTAATTGCCTGAATATATCTATGATAAAAGGAACTGCGTCATTATGAGTTCGATATGACTTTGAAAGTAAATATTTGTAAAATTTTGATAAATTTTGTTCAACAGCATTCATTGAAACCAACTCTGATCTATTTTCCAGCCAGTTTACGATCAGGATATTTTCATCATTTACAACTAAATAATTTTTAGTATTTGAAGACCAAGAATATTCTTTAAATAAATCAGAATCTCCACCTTCAAAAGTTTGCAAGCAAAAGTCTCCGTAACCACCATTTAGCATGAGAAACCTTTCTTCATTTGCTTTTTTTAAGTGGAGTGGTAGTAACCCATAAGTTTGCCTCCAAAATAATATATTTTTTAAATTTTCCATTCTTTGCAAATGTAGTTTATTTTGGCTTGGCTCGATACAATGCCACTTTAATCTTGTGAATAATATAGCCTACAATTTGGTTCTAAGCCACATTATACGATTTATTCTGCCTTAATTTTTGGTTATATTCACTTAATTATAACTAGTTAAGAATATGATTAAAAAAACTTCTTGAAAATACATTTACTTATTTTCTTCTGCAAGGATTAGTTTCATAAAGGTCGGAAGCTGGCAGGATTTATCTGGAATTATGGCAGCGCTTGTATTTAATTATATGATTGTGGGGACGCTGTCACCACCTTTTATAATGTTCCCAATAGTGGGTTTGCTCGAATTGCAGTTAATCCATTTCCGGTACTTCAGTCAGCTTTCTATTGACAAATTTGAAAGTCCTGAATAGAGGGGGAAATGATAAAAAACCTTTTTATTCCGACCTTTCTTTTATGGATTCTTTTTCCTGTCACTCAATTCAAAAACAGAGACCCAAAGGCATGCTTTTATCATCTTCGTCAATTGTACTTTCTATTTGTGCAACCGCTTGTTGCACAAAATCAGAAATGATGTTTTGAACCTTTGACTGAGCATGTTCGAAAGATCTTAATTTATCAGATGCCTCATTCAGCTTTTCAATCGCCGGAATTGAATATTCCAGTGCAAATTTTCGCATATATTTAAGGTTTCTGACCGAGAAACCTTTTTGCAGTGGAAGTTCTTTTTTCAAATCACTACTCAGCAGATCGATCACTTTTGCTCCCCAACCTTTATTGGATTGATGTACTAATATCAACTGTCCAAGCTTCCAATAAAGAAAAAGCATCTCCCTATTAGCAGCAATAGCCGTGCGGACTTGAGCAGTACTGATTTGCTCTTTTATCAACAAAAGAAATGCTTTATATTCTTTATCCATCAGTCAATAATGGTTTTTGTGATCATAGTTTCTAAAGATATATTTTCTGCACGATTTTGAAAAACTCGATGGTTCTTTCATTCTAATTCCGACATACTGAATTTTCATCCATATCACCTTCTTTAAAAACATATTGAATATGCTCTGTATAGCAGTTAAGGCTTTCCCAAACAACAATGCCCTTAGTGACTGTTTAAGCCAAACAGTATCTTCCTCCTAGTGAACATCTATTTTGATATTGCTGTCCGGGTTTTGGCATATCAGGATATCGCTGATCATCTTTTTCTTTAGAATGGAAGTAAATCTCCAACTGATTTTCTAATCGAATATTTATAAAGGTATTCTCAAGGTTAAAGCCGGAATATCTCTTGGTTGTCCAGGAAGGAAAATCGGTTGAAAAACTGCCTGATTTTGAAGAGAAAGTTGTGCTGCCATCCTAGCGTTCGAGCCTGAACTTAGAAATAATGGAATGCTTGTTACTATTGATAAATATCCTGTGACAGACAAAAATGATTTCAGCCTTTGGTTACTGGATCCATCTGTGTAGTCAAAGTTTTCCGGAATTATCCATGAAGTAACTAATAAAGTTGTGCCACCTCCTACTAATATCAATCCTGCCTTATATTGGCTGTTACTTATTTTCAACAAATCTTCAGGTGTACTGGGTATAGAAGAAGATTGTGCAGAGGTATAAGATGTAATTCCACCAAGAATTACAGCCAGAAATAATAGTTTCATCAGTAGGAGGAATTAAGGTTAACAGTAAAAGTAATGGCTGGATAAACTTTTTGTGATTCCCGGAGGATGGGGGCACGAACCGTTTGGGCACCCACACTTAACTGGGCAGCTTTTCTTGCTTTTGAGGCGGAACTAATAATAATGGGGAGGCCAATTACGGTAACAGGTATCCCAATCAAAATAAGTGAATATCCTAATCCGATCGTTCCATCAGAAAGACTGTTACTCACCCCTAGGCTTATAAGCCCTAGTGCCGCCATTCCGGACCCTACCACAAAAAAAGTTATTCCGGTCTTTTTCTGCTTTTCACTTTGCTGTAAGTATTCTTTAATCAAAAACTCTCTGTCCTTATTTTGAGCCTTTAGATTTAATGATATGATCATCATGAGAGAAAAAATGACAGTTAATTTTTTCATGAATAATACGTTTAAGGGAATGTTAGTGTCCTTATGTTTAAGGTAAGTTAAATATTTAAAAATTTACTTACTGCTTTTTTAAATAGTTTTTTTCCAATCCTCAAGATGCTGCTTAATGTTTGGGATAGAATGTGTATTTACTTAAACGAGTATTTATGGTAAAAATTGTTTTCAAGAAAATCGAAGCCAGACTGACACAAAAGCATTTTTATAAGAGTTGTTGAAATCCGCGTAACCCTATTTGCTCTTGGTTAATGCTTTACAGTCATCCAACGCCAAACCATATTTCCATAGTTAAAATTACTTTTTTTCAAAGCGTTGGTGTTTCCTTCTAATTTCCCTTCTGGGTTCTTTGTCGTTTTGAGTTCGGTCAGGGAATACTCCTCACGCTCATAATCATAGCTGACTCCGTCATCATTGTATAGGAAGTAGGTGTTTTCCTTTGTACCGTAATGTCTAACTTCTAAAGTTTGGTCTGACTTGTTTTCTAGCGTTGACAACATCGGGATGATTCCACCATCTTTTACAAAAAGCGGTATTTCTTCGAGTTTGGTCTTAATGGTAATAGTCTCACCATTGCCTGCAAATTCCCCTGTATAGAAATCGAACCAATTCCCTTTTGGAAGGGCAACAGTGCGCTCCTTTTGGCCGGTAAATACAGGGGCCACCAAGATGGATGGTCCCATCATGTACTGGTCTGTGACTTCCAGTCTTTTTTGTTCGGCATATGGGTTTTTCGCATCATCCAACTTGCTTCCGTCTAATGTCTCCTTGGAGTCGTATCCGCTCTCCAATACCATGGCTCGGAAAGGTGGTATGCCTTTTTGGTTATATTCATAAAAAGCGGTATAGAGATAGGGTAGAAATTTCATTCTAAGCTCAATGGTATTTCTTACCATGTCTGTCACCTCAGGAAAACTCCATGGTTTCTTGCCTGAATACCAGGCATTGAGCATCATAAGCGGGGAGAAACTGACGGATTGAAATCGGCGGATCCATTCTTCAGCGGAATCAGCGCTTCGGATTTCTGGAGTCCACAAAAGTCCTGACAGGGATGCACTGGCCATGGCAGTCACATAGCCTTTGTGGTCATAGTAATCGCTGTACAACACAAAATTGTGATTACTTGCTCCGATGTAAGCGGATCTGATCAGATTGTAAGTTCGCTGATTTTGCTCTTTAAAATGACGATCAAACATATCCATCATCATCATGCCATAGAGTTGCCTGATTTCTACTGCATCATTACCTGAAGGGAATGTGGCATGATCGGGCCATAACCAAACATCATAGCCATCAACCTCATCAATTTTATAACCACTTACGCCTATGTCCAGATGATTCTTTTGGTGATGTTTTAAAAGTACTTTTTGTGCCTCGGGAATAGAATAATCAGGAACTTCCCCAAGCCAGACAGTATGGCTTCCCGTAAAAGGACTGATGTCTTTATACATTGTCGATACCGGCGCTACGTAAGGATTTTCCCATAGATTTACTTTTATCCCCTTTTTATCTAAAGTCTGGACAAAGTTTTTGGGGTCAGGAAAGCGCGTAGTGTCCCAATCAAAAGAACAAGGGTAAGCAAAACTTTGCCAGCCTGGTTCAAGTCCTATTACGTCCAAGGGGAATTTGTTTGATTCAAAATCCTGTATTTCCTTCAATACATCTTTGTCACTGCTCTCGGTATGCATTCTGTGCCAGAATCCTAAGCCCCATTTGGGAGGGATGATTCCCCCACCAAAAAACAGATTATATCGTTGAACTACCTCGAGGGTGGTTTGTCCGGCAAACACAAATATTTCCATTCCATCTCCTTCGACACTTGCTTCAACTGCATCAGACAGCGGACGGTCCTGCCAATTTTTCCCTGTTGTACGATCAATGAGTTCTGGGAGGTCACTGTCTTTTCTGTTACCCACCCCTACATGGATTTTTACACGCTTTGGCGAATTTATCAAAACTCCATACCCCTCATTTGAAATATAAAAGGGAACCGGTGCATGGGTGTAGCCATTTATCCCTCCATAATGATCCACTTTAAGTGAATAAACATTACTGCGTCTGTTCATTCCTTCAAACTCCAATCCTAAGCCATAGATTTGTTCTGTTTTATTCAGTGGCAACCTTACACTTGCTCGATTTGGAACAAGAAGGCTTCGGCTGGCATTTGGATCAAAGGGAAATGGAGCATCACCCAACTCCTTAATAGCTTCTGTTTTGGGGGCATTGGCATAATCCATGGGATTCAATCCAATTTTTCCCACACTTGCCTTCCAAATCCCAGGCATTATCTTTTCCCATTTCAATTCTTCCATCCCTGAAATCAGGGTGTTTTGTGCATGTCCTTTCGACCAAAAGGAAAGGAGCACAACTAGAAGCAAATAAAACTCAAAAAGACTTTTCGATTTCGTTTTCATATTCAGTGATTAGTAAAAATGTATGTACACTTTTTTGCCACAAACCATATTTAAATTCGGATTGGAGTTCCATTGTCGTGGCTCCGCCGCGGCTGACAGGTGTGGACTTTCGACCCTGGACTATGGACTGATTTTCAATTTGAACTCGCCGCCACCTGATGGATCGTATTCTGAATTAATCCAGTTATGTCTTTTCCCCTGTCATCTTTGACCCGGTATTGAATCTCCATGCCCCAGGTGGGCTTGATCTGGGGTATGGTAAGCTTTATGGATTTTTTATCTTTCCCCAATTCTGCTTTGGTGACTGTCAATGTTTGTTCATTGTAGTGTTTTGAGCCATATTTTCTGGACCGCAAAAGATCCCAAGTTTTCACCGTGTAGTGTGCAGTATCAGCGACACTTCTTGCATCCAATTCGTCAGTAAAGTTTAGCTCCATGCCTTGGGTAGTTGCCTTGATTCCGACAGGAATGACCATTGGCTGATCTACTTTTCTGATCCGGTAAAGTCCTCCCAACTGTGGTTGGGTGGAACCCCAGGCCGACAAGCCGCAAAGGTATAGTTGTTCATCGCCCGGATTGAATCGACCGCGCATCACGCCTGTAGAAAATCTCGGTATCGGCAATTCATAGATTCCTCCCTGAACTTGCTCTCCTATTTTTTCATAAGGGACTACAAAGACTTTTCCATAGCCATAGGAGAAGTTGAGGAGCTTTCCGTTCAGTGCTCCCCATTTTTTGCTATTTACCCACAAAAGCTCTGACGGTGATTGATCCCTTTCTCTATCTACCCATACCAATGGCAATTCCATTCCATTTTCAGTGCTGTCTGCCGGTGGATTATAGCCAAACATATTTCCATAAAACCCACCTTTTTTCACCCAATTGATCCGGTTCATAGGATTCCAATGGCCTTCTTGGTCAGTGACGATAAAGCTGCCGTCAGGATTGAGACAAACTCCGTTTGCAGCCCTAAAACCGGAAGCAATAATCTCGGTCCGGAGTCCGTCAGCACTTACTTTGATCAAAGTTCCGTGCTGTGGCACTAATGCTTCCCTGGCGTGCCTTGCACTTTTTGCATAATAAAGGTTCCCTGCTTTATCCGCCTGAAGTCCCATGGCAAATTCATGGAAATGGTCCGTCACCTGATGGTCGTTGTTGAAACTTTCATAAAAGTCGGTTTCCCTATCTCCATTGAAATCATGAAGACGGACAATCTGATCCCTGCAGGTGATGAAAATTTCCTCGTTGATTACTTTTATCCCCAAAGGCTGAAACATGCCTGAGGCTATCCGTTGCCAGCTAAGTTTTCCCGAATTTTTTGTAAAACCCTCCACCAGCCAAACATCTCCGTCGGTAGAACAAATCACCCCTTTGTTGGAATCTTTGAAAAAGTCCAGCCCGCTTAATCTGAACTGATTCTTCCAAGGACTGTCAAAAGGCGGATTCATAATGTCCACTTGAAAAGGACCTTCCTGCTCCCCTTGGAGGATTTCTGTGGTCAATTTTTGAGGATATCGGGCAGGACCTCCTTTGATCAGTGAATTCAAATCCTCAGGTGGGGCCGAAGTTTTTGAAAACTGCTGAAGTCCTTTCATCCCAGGTTTGGCGATCAGGATTTTAACCTTCACGGATTTTGAAGGAGTAAGTTCCATGACAGTAAATCCGCCCTGATTATTCAAAACAGCACCTTCACCCACGAGCGCAACAGATGTCCCACTTGGGGCAACTCTCATTTTCAAAGGTTTTTCTGATGGGGAAATATTTAAAGTCCGGGTGAAAACAGGTTGGTCATCTAATTTTTCCAATCCAAAGGTTTCTAAAACTTCCGCATTGCCAACTGTATAGAAAACAATCACCCGATCTTGAAACTGATAAAGCCCTTTGTAATGCGCCCATTCCCGAGGCAAAGGTCCAAATTTTCTTTTGTCTCTGGCTGTAAACCTCGGGTCGGCGAATGTCCCTGTGTTGGGATCTGCCCAAGCGGGAGCAACTGGATTTTCAAAATGCAGGTCCCCTACCGTTCGCGGTGAGATATTGTGACTTCCATTAAATAGAATCGCTTCCCAATCAATAAATCCGTCACCTGTCCATGCTCCTGCAATTCTCATCAGGTCATGGTCAAACATCATCCAGGCATTTCCAGCTGCCACTCCACCTTTTCCCTGATCCAGTCTTATGGCTATTCCTTTATAGGCAAAATTGGCTTTACCAAGATTTTCATCCGGAAGAGGAGATGGCCCTGAGGATCGTTCTCTTTCAGGAGCATTCTGTCCGACCAATTCATAGGTATTGATCAAAAAATTCCCGTAGTCCATTTCTGCCCAAGGTTTAAATTCCTTGGGAGCGGGACCTGTATTTGACCCGGTTGGCAAGCTGGCCAAATAAGCTGAATCGATTTCAAAGTACTGATCTGGATTTTCTTTTTCCAGAAAAGTTTCCCTCAGGTAATTGATGATGTCATACTTCTCTACCGGAGTCAAATTGACTTGGGGAGGCATGGATCCATATCCTCGGGTAAGGGTTTGATAGATCGAATAGGGGTCTTTGCCCACTTTGAAAGTGTCTTCCCAAAATTTGAATGCCGTAGGAATCGATCCTACCTGTTCCGGGTTTCCGTGGCAATTGAAACAGGTATTATTGTAAATATGTCCCCCGGTTCTTATGGATTCGTCATGCCTGTCACCCAATGCAGTAAGAAGCCCTTTATGGTCAATGTCCTTTTCAAAGTCGGGAAGATCGGATTCTGAAAGAATAAATCCTTGTACAGAATCCGTATTCTGATTTTCCTTTGCTTGTTTACAACCAAAAACAAGAAGTAAAAGGAGTATGTATTGAAGTACAATTTTGGGTCTATTCATTTTGTGTCCCGGAAAATATCCTAAATCAAAAGCAAAATCATTGAATTTGGATTTAAAATGGTTATTGGGTTAATGGGTTATTTGGTTAATGGTTATTTGGATAACTGATTTTGGATTGGATCAATCTTCTCACGAATTCATTTAAAAGACCTTCGAGGTTCAAGAAAACCTAAAAGGTCTTATCTCTTGCTTCTTGCCTCTCGCTCCTCTTTTACCTCCAACTTCCAATCTTCCCACTTCCCAACATCCAAACATCCTAACATCCCTCTTCCCAACTTCCTATTTCTCCATCGGATGCTCTTTGAGTAATTCAGATGGTGAATAGAATCCCTTTTTGTCAGCAACCTTGGCTCTGACTTCTTTTACCTGATCAGGCCTTATGGGCGGAGCTTCATTGCCAAATGAGTTTCTCACATAAGTCAATACTGCGGCGATTTCATTGTCGTTGAGCATGCCTTCGTAAGGTGTCATCGGTACCTGCCCGGGATATTCCCTACCCGATACTGTGATCGGTCCCATCAATCCTTTAAGCACGATCTTAATCAAACGCTCCTCACTGCCCAATACCCAAGGGGTACCCACGAGAGGTGGAAACAAAGAAGCAGAAAGTCCACGTCCGTCATTTTGGTGACAGGTACTGCAAAATCCGTCTCTCGCATAGATTTCTTTACCCATGTTATACAGTTCGAGGTCGCTGCCGGTCAACTTGGACTTGATGGTTTCCTCTTTTTTCTCTCTCACTGAAAGTCCATTGATATGGGCTACGGCAGCTTCATGTGCATGAATAGACCATTTGTCCAAAGGCATTTTTTCTGCTTCCGCCAATATCGGCAGTCCCTTTTCCCTTGGCAACCAAGATGCTGCCACGATAGCTTCCAAGCGAACTCTGCTATTTTCATCTTTGACTGCTTGCATCAGCAAATTGGCCTGGTCATTTACCTGATGTCCTGAGTAGCGCAACACCCTTACAGCTGCTGTCCTTGCTCTGAAATCCTTGGCCTGAAGCAATTGCTTCAGTAATTTTTGGTCAACTTTATTCAATCCCCAACTTACCCAAAGCCCTTCCAAAAGGTAATGTTCGTAGTTAGGATCATTTTTGTCCAACTTTGAAACCCAATATTCAATCGCAGGGAGCACTTCTTTTGGATCTCTTCCTCTAAGTTCACGTCGGGTTCGGTATCGTGTCCTGAATTCAGGTAATTTCAAATTATCAAGCAATTCAGGGATGGTAGCACCATACACTTTCGCAGGAGTGACCAAAGGACGGGAAGGATAGGTAATCCTGTAAACCCTTCCATGGACGTGGTCACGGAGCGGGTCACGGGCATTGTGCTGCATGTGTCCGATCAGAACATTGTGCCAATCGATAAAATAAAGTGAACCGTCAGGAGCAAACTCCATGTCCACAGGACGGAAATTACGGTCAGATCCTTTCACAATATCTTGTCGGAATTTGGTGATAAAACCGGTCCCGTCATCCAAAACCTGATGCTGCTTCATCCCCAAAAACCCGATGGTATTGGCGATCAGCATATCACCCTGTACTTCCTCCGGGAAGTGTCTGCTCGAAACAAATTCCAAACCCGAAGTCGGGCGGACTTTATGCGCTTCTTCGATCAGGTTTTCGGATTTATGGGTAGCTTCACCATATCTCGGCAATACCGATCCCGGCATCATCCACCTCACATCCGGTCCTGAAGTTTCGGCAAAGAAATTTTGCCCCCAATCGTCAAAAGCAATTCCCCAAGGATTGGGTATCGACAACTGTGCGGTCCGCTCAAGATGGCTTCTAGCAGGATTGAATCTGTAAAATCCGCCATTTGTCGCCCGGACTGGGCCATAAGACGTTTCCACGTTGGTATGCAAAAAGACTCCCTCAGCCATGTATATGGATCCGGACGGATCTGCAGCGAAAGCCGAAATCACGTGGTGCGTATCGTGGTCATCAAATCCGCTTAGAAGTGTTTCAATCTTGTCAGCTTTGTCATCCCCATCTGTGTCAATCAGGATTTTGAGGTTGGTGCCCTGGGAGATATATACCCCCTCAGGAGCAATCTCAAAACCCATTATCAGGTGCAAGCCGTCGGCAAAAATGATTTGCTTGTCCGCTTTGCCGTCATTATTGGTATCTTCCAAGATGATGAGCTTGTCATTTGGTCTGGCATCTCCAGGCCTGTAATGCGGGTAACTCGGAACAGTGGCTACCCACAGTCTGCCTTTGTTGTCAAAGCTCATCTGCACAGGATTGGCCAAGTCAGGGAATTCCACTTCTGAAGCAAAAAGCTCGATTTTGTAACCTTCGGGAACAGTAAGTTTGTCCAAAGCATCCTGACCGTAGAGGTATTCTGTACTTCCGTTTTGTTCGGGATTGTAATTGGTCTCTACAGGAGGCAATGTCCTGGTATTTTTGTCTGCTGCGGCCAGATCCATTTTCTCCCCTTTTGCTGCTTTCCAGATGGCCTCATCACGGATGGCAGTCATCTGACGGATTTTTTCCAATTCTGCAGGATAATTATCAGGGCCAAACGGAGCGTACCGGCGACCAAAAACATGGACCCCGTTGGGGATTTTGTAATCATTGTGCCACATCCAGTTTTTCTCCATTACCATATCATGGATTAAAGTGCGGTGTTCTTCCGCTTTTGGATTATCATCCCCAAAAACAACATCGGCAAGCAAAACTGCCAATTTTTTATATCCTTCTTCATTCAACTGAGAACCGTCAATAGTCAAAGGTTCTGAACTCGAATCATACCATTCCTGTGAGGGAGTAAATGCGTCCACAAAAAGGACTTTATTCTTTTCAGAAACCTCCTTCATCGCTTGGGTATATAGCGCTAGGTTTTCATTTTCCTTTTTGCCATTTGGCAAATCCCGGATCTCAGAAAGGTCCTCAAAAGCTATGGGAGAAATGATGGCAAGTTTTGGTGCGGATTTGCCGTTATACTGCTGCTTGAGGGTATGCTTGATAAAAGCATCGAGTTCGCCTTTGTAATTGTCAAGTCCATCTACACCCTGAAAAGACTCATTATATCCAAAAAACGCCAAAATCACATCAGCCTGATGTCTGGTAAGCCACTCATCAGGAGATTCAAAATGACCCTCAGAACCAGACTTGTTAGCATATTCAGTCTGGAATTCTTCTGCTCCGGGAAATGCCCAAGGAGACTCTCTGCCCGAATGCGGTCTGAATCCCGGGGTGTTGCCCCCATCTGCCATATTCCTGATATATAGCAAGCTGTCCGGATAACGTACATGCATTTCTGTCTCAAACTGCCCATATTCCATCATCCTCGAGGCAAGGTTGTTACCAATCAGGATAATGTGGGAGCCTTTGTTAAAATCAAGTGAATCGGATTTTTTGCATTGGTAAAAAATGGTGGAGACTAACAAAATCAGGGTGATTGTCAGCAATCTTTTGATGCTGTTTTTGATTGGGTTTATCATATTGTGCTTTCCTTTAATATGTATTGCTCTTGAGGGTTCTCTAGTGCTTTGGTGGTTTTTCGAATGTTAAAAGTTTTTTTTAATTCCCGCTTTTCTATCCTGTGTTGTCCTGTTTGAGGGAGGAACTCGATTGGTGAATTTCCCTTTAAGGTATAAACAGAGAATTCAAATAGCAAACAGGAATTGGCAGTCGGTAAAAAGCATTTTTGAATATTCTGTAGAAAAAGAGAAACGTGAAGGTACAGGATGGATTTTTATCTAAAAGAGAAGAAAATTAGGATTGAAATTTCATTATCAATTCAATTGCGTTAAATTTTAAGATGATTTCAGAAGGCTTTTGGCTTTGGCAGTTTTTGGGAAGGCTCCATCCTATGGTGGTGCATTTTCCTATTGCTTTGCTGCTTTTTGGTGCTATACTGGAATTGTTTACAATTGGCAAATTCCAATCCAAATTACGGCCCGGAATCAACCTGATGGTTATGGCAGGGGCTGCCTCCGTACTGATCGCGGCTGTCTTTGGTCTTTTGCTTGCCAACAATGAATCTGTGGAAGGCGAACTGCTTGATCTTCACCGATGGTTAGGAATTGGATCTGCCATTTTTAGTGTAGCTGTACTTTACTTTTTGAATCAGGTTGGGAAGAAAAACCAAACCGCAAAAATCAAAGCGTATCGGACAGTGCTATTTATAGCCGCATTTGGAGTCGCAATCTCAGGACATTTTGGAGCGTCGCTCACCCATGGAGAAGATTTTTTGACTGAAACTTTCCCTTGGAATAACAGCAATGCTTATGATTCCGGCAGTTTTGACTTGGCTGCTTACGAAAGTGGCGCATCGGGATTCAGTGCCGAAAAAGAAATGCAGTTGATTGGGGAAGTTAGGACTGTCTTGGCTCACAACTGCTACAAATGTCACAGCGGCGCAAAGACCGAAGGGGAATTGAGGTTGGATGAAAGGGAGTTTGTCTTCCAAGGGGGAGAATCAGGTGCTGTTATTTCACCCGGAGATCCTGATGAAAGTGAACTTTTCCGCAGGATCAACTTGCCAAAAAACCACAAAGATGTCATGCCCTCCAAAGGAAAACATTTGAGTAAGGAGGAAATTGACCTGATCGGTTTTTGGATTGCAAAAGGCGCACCTTGGCCCGATGGAGCCGCGCAAAAAAGCGTGTATCGGGTCGCTGAATTGGCACCAAGAAAACCAACACTCCCGCCTGCCACAGCAGGACTTGAAAATCCCATCGACCTTTGGGTGAATACTTATTTCGAAGAAAATGAGCTTACTTGGCAAGCACCTGTCGATGACAGAACTTACCTCCGCAGAATCTACCTCGATGTGGTAGGATTGGTTCCAAGCCCTGAAGAATTGGAATTGTTTACTACCGATTCCAATCCAGACAAAAGAGCGGTTTGGCTTCGCAAGCTGCTTGATAGAAACAATGACTACGCTACCCATTGGCTGACATTTTGGAATGATGCCTTGCGAAATGACTACACCGGAACCGGATACATCACCAATGGTCGCTACAACATTACCGATTGGCTCTACAAATCCCTGCAAACCAACAAGTCCTACGATGTTTTTGTCAAAGAATTATTGAATCCTACCGATGCTTCCAAAGGATTTATCGAGGGAATCAGGTGGAGAGGAACAGTCAATGCAAGCCAACGAACTGAAATGCAGGCCGCCCAAAATGTGGGTCAGGTGATCTTGGGACTCAACCTCAAATGTGCTTCCTGCCACGACAGCTTTATCAGCGATTGGAAATTGGAGGAGGCCTATGCCTTCGCAAATATTTTTGCGGACACCACTTTGGAAGTCAGCAGGTGCGAAAAACCGATCGGAAAATTGGCAAGTACCAAGATCCTTTGGGAAGAGCTTGGCGAGATGGACAGCAGCGCCACACGCGTAGAAAAGTTGAAGCAGTTATCAGAATACCTTGTCCAACCGGCCAACGGAAGAATGTACCGCACCATCGTCAACCGCATCTGGAAGCAGATGATGGGCCGCGGCATGGTCGAGCCCGTGGACGAAATGGACAATGAACCTTGGAGCCAAGACCTGTTGGATTGGCTCGCTTCGGATTTTGTAGAAAACAATTACGATCTCAAGGAATTGATTTTCCTGATTGGCACTTCCAAAATCTACCAATCGCCTTCATACGGAGTAAAAAGCCCGGACATCTTCCTAGCCGAGGATTATGTGTTTGCGGGAATGGTCCGGCGGAGGATGACTGCCGAGCAATTCTCTGATGCGGTCAGTCAGGTTTTCAGTCCAGTTTTTGAGGAAAAAGACCTCAAATACAATCCAAGTCAGCTTCTCACTGAGCAAAGTTCAGACATAAGCTATACTCGGGCTTCCTTGGTAGCAAACAACAGCTTTCTAACCGCTCTCGGTAGACCAAACCGGGAGATTGTTTCCACTAATCGGGATTCACAAGCAAGTTTGCTGCAGGCTTTGGAATTGACCAATGGAGAGCGATTGAACACCGTTTTGGAAAAGGGGGCAGCTCAATGGAAAGAAAAATACCAAGACGGGCCGACCATTATAAAGGAGGTTTACAACAAAGCATTGCTCCGAAAACCAAGCAAAAAGGAAAGTGAAATCGCATTGGCGGCTTTGGGAAACTCTCCGGATGTGGGTCAGATACAGGATTTCTTTTGGGCAATTGTATTATTACCTGAATTCCAATTGATCTATTAACTCAACTTTAAAAATTAAGAAAGAGATGTCGAATTGCAGATTTGATTCATCCATACCTTAGGGAAGTAAAAACAATTTTGAAGAATTACCAGCGAACTCACGTCCCTTTAGGGACAAAATATAGGTAGCAACAGTTCGATTATGGAGATTTCCCGTGCCTTTAGGTACGGAATATATGTTGTACCTAAAGGCACAAAATGGGCTTTATTGTCATCCGGTTCTACCCATATAAAATCCCTACGGGATTACTGATTAAATTAATCTTGAGAATTTAGAAGTTATTACAGAATTCAAAATACGAGAGAAAGAAAACAAATGGCAATATGAGAAACGACCTGAACAGAAGGGACTTTTTGAAAAAAACAAGCGCTGCCGCCATCGCCGCCATGGCTGCCGGTGCTCCTTTTGCAGGTTTGATGTCTTCTTGTAATTCCAAAATCTCCATTCCCGCGACTGCGGACACGGTCATATTGCTATTTATGGCAGGAGGGATGGCCCACACCGAAACCTTTGATCCCAAGAAACATACGCCATTCCGAAAAGGCATGCAATCCAGCGAAGTGCTGAGTACCTTCCCTTCCGTTCCAACTGTTTTGGACGGTATCCATTTTTCAGAAGGACTGGAATCAATCGGAAAAATCATGGACAAAGGTACCCTGATTCGCTCCTATGTTGCTGCAGACCTCGGGCATATCCTGCATACACGCCACCAATACCATTGGCATACCTGCTACGAACCGCCGCAATCGGTGGTCGTGCCACACCTCGGGTCATGGATTGCCAAAGAGTTGGGTCCGCTCAATCCTGTCATTCCTCCATTTATCAATATCGGTCAAAGGTTTACTGTCGGGGAAGGAGAAGAGTTGAAAGCATTTCACAGTGCGGGATTTCTTGGAAGTGAGTTTGGTCCTTTTCTCATACCTGATCCCACTTCCGGCTTGGAAAGCGTCAGGCCCCCGGTGGGAATGTCTACCAATAGGTTTGAGTCCCGAAACCAACTCTATGAAAACCTGATCAAAGAAAGTGCGATGGGGGAATTTGGCAGTGATTACCAAAAGGAATCCCTCAAAAGATCCATGGAACAAGCCTACATGCTCTTGAATTCTCCCGAGGCCAAAGCTTTTGACCTAACTCAGGAACCCAAGGAAAGTTACGACAAATACAACAATGGAAAATTTGGATTGGGTTGCCTTTTGGCAAAAAGACTGGTCGATCAGGGAGCGAGATTTATCAGTGTGACGACTGAATACGAACCATTTTTCGGTTGGGATACCCATGACAATGGCCATACCCGATTGAAGGACATGAAGAAAATGATTGATGCCCCGATAGCCCAATTGATCAAAGATCTGGATGAAAGCGGCAGGTTGGAACGCACGATGGTAATCGTTGCGAGTGAATTCAGCAGGGATATGCTTACAGAAGGCAGACCCGACCTAAAAGTATTGGATCAGGTTGAAGTTCCCGAAATCATCGAAGATATGAATAACTACGGCATGCACCGACATTTCACAGATGGATGCTCGGTGTTGATGTTTGGCGGAGGAATCAAAAGAGGTCATGTATTTGGTAAAACTGCCGATGAGCGCCCCTGCAAAACCATAGAAAATCCCATCAAAATAAATGACCTCCACCAAACGGTTTACCATGCCTTGGGCATTGCTCCGGACACGAATTACATCATCGAGCAGAGACCGTTCTACACCACACCGGACGGACATGGGAAAGCTGAAATGCAACTGCTGAAAGGGTAAGTCCAATATAAGACCCCAAAAGTATATCCATGAACGGTTTCACTTGAAAATCTAATTGAGTTAACTTGAAATGAAATTTCTATTACCATAAAACCCAATCAAACAACCATCAACCGAACAATTTCAATCCAAAAAAAATATGTCCTACTCCAAATTAACCTTTAAATTCCTGAGCCTTTTCTTGGTCACGGGAATTCTCTTTTCCTGCAACAAAGGGACGGAAGAAAGCAAACCCCTACACCCCAAAGTCGCCAAATTAAAGCTGCCTGAAGGCTTCAAAGCTGAACACATTTACAGTCCCGGAGAACACGAGCAGGGCTCTTGGGTCGGGATGACTTTTGACGACAAGGGTCGTATGATCGCTACAGACCAATATGGTGCTTTGTACCGCTTGGAAATCCCGGCGATCGGTTCTGACTCTTTGGCTCCTAAAGTGGAAAAACTGAAAATAGGCACCGGACCAGAGGACAAAATCGGGATGGGTTTTGCACAGGGTGTTCTTTTTGCCTTTAATAGCCTCTATGTCACCGTCAACCACAATGCGAATGAGGAATTTGAAAAAGGAACAGGACTTTATAGACTCCAGGATCTGGATGGTGATGACCAATACGAGCAAATTACGCTGCTAAAATCGCTTCAGGGCGAACCAGGAGAACATGGTCCGCACAGCATGATTTTGTCACCTGACAAGAAGTCGATATTTATTGTAGCAGGAAACCATGTGGATGTACCTGAAATGAATGCCTACAGAATCCCAAAGGTTTGGAATGAAGACAATGTATTTCCTGTGATCAAAGATCCCCGTGGACATGCCAACAGCAGAATGGCACCCGGAGGATGGATTGCTCAAATCGATCCTGAAGGGAAAAATTGGGAGCTCTTCAGCGTGGGTTTCAGAAATGCCTACGACATTGCTTTCAATGAATCCGGAGAATTGTTTACCTATGATTCGGACATGGAATGGGACTTTGGAATGCCTTGGTACAGACCCACCCGAATCTGCCATGTGACGAGCGGAAGTGAGTTTGGCTGGAGAACAGGCAACCAAAAATGGTCTCCAAATTATCCTGACAACTTGCCCGCTACATTGAACATCGGACAAGGTTCTCCCACCAACGTGATGTTTGGAACGGGTTCAAAATTCCCTGAGAAATACCAAAAAGCACTGTATACTTTTGATTGGAGTTTTGGGATTATTTATGCCGTTACGTTGACGCCATCAGGCGCTACCTATTCTGCTTCAGCCGAGGAATTTATTTCAGGTTCTCCGCTGGCACTGACCGACGGAGCAATCGGTCCTGACGGAGCGATGTATTTTATGACGGGAGGAAGAAGGTTGGAGTCTGATGTGTACCGGTTGTATTACGCGGGAGATGAAGAAACCGAAGTAAGCAGCTCATCAGCTGAAGTTCCTGAAGCCTTTCAAACAAGAAGAAAACTGGAAGAATTCCACACCGGCGGACCCAAAGCGGGTGCTGTGGATTTTGTCTGGCCTTACCTGAAGGATGAGGACAGGTTTATCCAATATGCGGCAAGGGTCGCTTTGGAACACCAACCCATCAGTGAATGGAAAGACAAAGCTTTGGCTGAAAAAGATCCAAAAATCCTTACCCAAACCATGATTGCCATGGCAAGACATGCTGACAAATCCCAGCAGCCACAGATGCTTCAGGCGTTGATGGGTGTAGATTATGGAAGTCTGAGCAATACCGATAAGCAAAACCTGATCCGTGCTTTTGAACTGACGCTGTTCAGACAGGGCGTCCCTGCCGGAGATTTAAATTCTCAGCTAGTGGCTTATCTGAATCCTAATTTCCCTTCAAATGACAATCACCTTGACAGGGCCTTGAGTAAAGTCTTGGTCTACATCGATGCACCTGATGCCGTTTCAAAAAGCATTGCTTTGTTGAAAACCGCCAAAGACGATGCGGATTATCAGAAGACATTTACTTCTTCTTCGGATTTGATCTTGAGAAATCCCCAATACGGATTGGACATCGCAGAGATGCTCTCAAGTGTCCCTCCTGCCCAACAATCTTATTTGGCTACGGTTTTGGGAAATGCCAAAGCCGGATGGACACCGGAATTGCGTGAAGAATATTTCACCTGGATCCACGATGCCTTTCAATACAAAGGAGGCGTAAGCTACGTTGGATTTGTGGACAGGGCCAGAAAAATGGCTTTGACACATGTGCCCAAATCTGATTTTGAGAAATACAATGAAATGTCCGGGGCATCCTTGCTTACCGGGAGTGGCAATGACCTTATTGTCAGCGATGTGCAGCCTGTCGGTCCGGGAAAAAGATGGACTGTAGAGGAAGCATTACCGCTTATGGCAGATCTCAAAGGAAGGGATTTGGTCAAAGGAAAAGCCATGTACGCCGCTACTTTATGTCAATCCTGCCACACGATGAAGGGTGAAGGAGGAATTATCGGTCCCGATCTCACACAGTTGGGAACGAGGTTTTCAGCAAAAGACATCCTAGATGCGACCATCAATCCAAACAATACCATATCCGACCAATATGCAGCTACCATTTTCTATATAGCTGACGGAAGTTCGGTTTTGGGTAAACTGACCGATGAGGATGCGGACAAATATTTCATTTCCCAAAACCCATTTGCTCCGGATATGATCAGGGAGATCGCCAAAAAAGATGTGAAGAGTAAGAAACTTTCCGATATCTCAGTCATGATGCCGGGGATGATCAACAGGCTCAATGAGGAAGAGTTGAAAGACTTGATGGCTTACCTGATCTCAGGCGGGAATGCCGACCATGAGGTTTATAAATAACAAGTGATATTTTCCATATTTAATCTAAAAACCAAATGAAAAAGTCAGCCTTTTGGCAAAATACTTTTCCAGTGATGACCCTTGTTATTATCGGGTTGGCAGGATGCAACAATCCTGCCCACAATACCGAAATGAAAAGCGGGGAAACGGGTATGGTCCCGCCAACTACAGCTCCTGAACCTACCGGTTTTGTCTCCATCTTTGATGGAAAAAGTCTCTCAGGATGGGAAGGCGATTCGACTTATTGGCGGGTAGAGGACGGTAATATTGTAGGTGAAATTACGCCTGAGACCATTCTTGACGCAAATTCCTTTTTGATTTGGCAAGGCGGTGAACCGTCGGATTTTGAACTCAAACTTGAGGTCAATATCACCAAGGAAGGCAATTCCGGTATCAATTACCGGAGCGAAAGATTCACAGAGCTTCCTTTTGCATTGCGCGGCTATCAGTCAGATATTGATGGCAATAATGCTTACACCGGTCAAAACTACGAAGAAAGAAAGCGCACCACTTTGGCATACATCGGGCAGAAAACCACCATCGATGTCCAAACTCCGGCAGGTGAGTTAAGGGATAACATTGAAAGAAATGCTTGGAAAGGCCTTCGCGTTACCGAAGAATTGGGAGATGCGGATTCCCTGAGGACATTGATCAAAAGCGGAGATTGGAATATGATCCACCTTGTGGTCCAAGGTAATGTAATGAAACACTTTGTCAATGGCGTATTGATCAGTGAAGTGGTAGATGAAGATACAGTCAATAGAAGTATGAAGGGGCTTTTGGGAATTCAGGTCCATGTCGGTCCTCCGATGCAGGTCAAATTCCGGAATATCCAATTGAAGGAGCTTTAAGTTTCATAGTCATCCGCTTCTTTAAAAGAAACCCAATATTTCTCTTCAGACAGGACGGAAGACGGAAGTCGGAATCCCGATGGCTATCGGGACGATGTACCGGACATTTTGGTCTTCTGCCATGATTTAAGCTGATTTATCATTTTACTTGCATGATTTTTATAAAATTAAAAAAGGTCCAATATGATAAAACATGTTGGACCTTTTTATTTCACCACTATCAAATTCTAAATGTCCGAATACTCTGTCGGATAAAGCAGTCGGGTATCATTTTTGGAAACCGTATTTTGGTATTCCTCCATCACTTTCATCCTGTCCCAATCAGGGTCTGATCCAAAGGCTTTCCATTTTGCATCCCTTGATTCTATGTTGGGAAATGTTGTCATGTACATCAAATTCGGCATTTGGGCACCTGCCAATGTCTCAGCAAAAAAAACAGGATTGAAATCTAATTTTAGGAAAATGTCAATTTCTCCCTCATTGAACATTTTTACTTTCTGTCTATACAATCTTTCTGTGGCGGCCTCATAACTTCTCAATTCATATATTCTGTCTTTCTTAGGCCCCACCACCTTTGATTCAGTAAATCTTGGCGCTCCAGAAAAAGCCTGCAACAGCGAAGTTTCCATTCTTTTGTAAGGTGGATTATTATGGGGAGCATTGATGTAGTCTTTCCCTGCTCCAAGGTAAGTTGCATCGCTATCCAATTTGGATTGAAGGCCAACATATTCCTTCATTGACTTGTATGGGATCCATATGTAGATTTTTTTGCCAGCATCAGGTTGGCTTGCAATCGGTTTGAAAACCCCGACTTTGTCTATACCATTTCTATGCAAGGCAGGCAGCAAAGCATTTTGCAAATAATTGTCAATCTGGCTTTCTTGACTTTTGTTTTCGATATGGTAAATCCTCAATTCATAATAATCCCTTTTTTTGCTTTGGGCAGAAAGATCCAAAACAATAAAGAAGCAAATGATCCAAAAAAGGACCGGAAGTAATGTTTTGATTTTCATGGGCTTTTAGGTTTATAGCTGTTTGAATGTACTGAAATCCCCATTTGGATAAGTAAGTAATTGATGATAAGCAGGAGAATTTTATAAATGGATAAAAATTTATAAAATGACTAAGGTACTTTTTGGTTCATCATTTCATCAGGATAAAATCCACAGGATTATCTTGGAATATTCTGGATATCCGGAGTTTTTCTGACGGGAAAAATTTAATGATGGCTTTTTTGAGAGTTTTAAATGGTTAATTTTAAGGGAGATAAATTTCATGCCTGACAGAACAGGATACTGACAAAGATTTCAGATGATAAATTGAATTTTGAATATCTTACCTGATTTATGAGCGATTTGAATGAGCTAAAGAAGTCCTTTTGGAAAGACAAAATCTCCAACTTCAAGCAATTGGGTGGGATCGAAACTTCCGTTTTGGACAATGGATTGGGGAAAGGAGTTCGGATCGCCTGGATCAATACCGGAACAGGCCTGAGATATAAAGTGGTACTTGACAGAGGAATGGACATCGCCGATGCCTTCTTCAATGCACACAGCCTTGCTTGGATCAGCCATGCAGGAGTTACTTCTCCCCAACCATTCTCCAATAAAGGGATAGATTGGCTGAGGACATTTGGAGGAGGACTATTGACCACTTGCGGTCTATCGCATGTTGGGGGTCCCGAATCTGATGAATCTGGAAATAGAGGATTACATGGAAATGCGAGTAATATCCCGGCAGAAATCACATCCATCATTCAACCTGATCCACTTAATGGAAACATGGAAATGAGCATTACCGGTATCATCCGGGAGACTACCTGCTTTGGCCCTTCATTGGAAATGAAAAGAACCATTTCAGGCGTTTTGGGAGAGCCTGTTATCAAGGTCAGGGATGAAATTTCTAACCATGGAAATACTCCCGCTCCCCACATGTTGCTTTATCATCTGAACTGCGGTTGGCCGCTGATTGATGAAGGAACAGATATCGTTTGGGAAGGAAAATGGAATTCAATTGACAACGATCCGAACAACAGGATTTTCAACCCAAACAATAACTTCAAAAAATGTCCTGCTCCGATGGATGCCCATGCGGGATTTGGCGAAGATGTAGCCTTTATTAATCCCAAAGCCGATGAAAACGGGAAAAGCACCTGCGGATTTGTCAACCGAAAGCTTGGAATCGGACTTTCCCTGACCTTCAATAAGAATCAATTGCCTTGGCTGATCAACTGGCAGCATTGGGGCAAAGGTGAATATGTGACTGCCCTTGAACCCGCTACCAACCCACCTATCGGGCAAAGCGGTGCAAGGAAAAACGACACTTTGATCCTTTTGGAACCCAAACAAAAAAGAATCTATGACTTGGAAATAAGGGTTTTGTCAGGAGATAATGTGATTGCAGAATTCACCAATATAAATGAATGAATATGTATTGAATTTCCGCGAACCTCAAAGTATAACTGCGCAAATAATATCTATTAATATCCCGTATCAATAAATATCTGAAAGAATAAAAAGATTAAGATTAATAAATTTAGCACCAACCCAATAACCAATAACAACAATGAGTTTGGCAAAAAAAGCATTAGACCAAGGAGAAGGAATTCTGAGATTGACCCCGACATGGGTTCCACGTTCTTTTTGTGTTCCAGGAAGGCGGATCAAACTCCATCCTGACGATTATTACGCACTTGGGGGAGCTCGTGGGGGAATTGATGAACGTTGGTTTTCCTCGACAACTGCTGCCCAAAACGGACCTTTAACCAGTAAAAATGAAGGACTCAGCCACATCGCCTTTGAAGACGGTGGCAAAACTGAGCTTTTTTTGTTGAAAGATGCCATAGCCGAACTCGGTTCCCAAATCATCGGCGATAGGCTTTGGGACAAATACAAATCATGGCCGATGTATTCCAAATTTTTTGACAATATGGGCCCGCTACCCCACCATATCCATCCGAGTGATGAATTCGGGGCGCTGACCGGACAAAACGGTAAGCCAGAAGCTTATTATTTTCCACCGCAGGTGAATAACCACGGCGGGGATTTTCCATATACTTTCTTCGGAATTGCACCGGGGACATCTAAAGAAACTATCCTTGAGTGTCTGAAAAATTTCAATAAAGGCGACAATAAGATTACCAATTATTCACAGGCATTCCGACTACAACCCGGAACAGGTTGGGATGTGCCTCCAGGAATGCTGCATGCACCGGGAAGTTTGTGTACCTATGAACCACAAAAAGCTTCTGATATTTTTGCCATGTACCAATCTTTGGTCAATGAAGCCATCATTCCTGACGAACTCCTATGGAATGCCACTCCAAAAGACCGAATCGGAGATTATGAGCTGCTTTTGGAGATGATCGATTGGGATTTGAATGTCAATCCAAACCTGATGGATAACCACTACATGGAACCAAAGCCTGTGCATGATACTAAGAAAATGCATGCTGCAGGATACCATGAATCTTGGATTTGCTATCGCTCCCACGATTACAGTGCCCAAGAGCTGACCGTTTTCCCGGGTCAAACTGTAACCATCACCGACAATGCCGCTTACGGCATGATCATGATGCAGGGCCATGGAAAAATGGGGGCTTGGGATATCGAAACCCCAGCCTTGATCCGGTTTGGACAGTTGACCCATGACGAATATTTCGTCAGCGAAAAAGCCGCTTTGGCCGGTGTCAAAATCACAAACCATTCAAAGACCGATCCCATTGTCATGTTGAAGCATTTCGGCCCTGACAATCCGGATTTGAAACTTAGAAATTGAATTTTGGTTACGTCATTCTGAACCGAAGCTTGCGTAGGTGAAGAATCTCATTTAAAGTGGAGACCCTTCACTACGTTCAGGGTGACGTAAAAAAGTATAAGTATCAAGTAAAAAGAGGCAAGATACTAGAGCCTAGAAGCGAGAAAAAGCTAGGATTCCAAGATCAGTTAACCAGTTAATCAAATAACCATTAAACATCCATTTACAAATAACCAAAACAACCATGTCCCAAAATAACTATCCAAAACTACACAATGCGACTTGGCCGGGTATTGTGGGGAAAGGCCCCGACTCAGAGCCAATCATTTCATTTGATGACATGCTGCAATCCACCGCCGCCGCAGAAGTCAACGGGGTAAAGTTTGACGGTATTGATATCGGACTTTTTGATCCACATATTGATCTGGATATGTCTGATGACGGTATCAAGAGATTGGCAGAAAAAGTGCAGAAACTTAACCTGAATATCGGAAGCCTTGTTGCTCCGATCTGGGGTGGGCCCGCTATGGGAAGTAAGGAAGACCGTGCGCTTTTTGTGGAAATGGTCCGAAAATCATGTGTTTTCGGTCAAAAACTCAAAGACCTTGGTGTGAGACCTTACGGAATAGTAAGAATCGATTCGGCTAGCAGTGTTGAAAACTGGGCAAAGGACCCGATAAACAATACCAAACTGATTGCACAGACATTCAGGGAAGCCTGTGATGTGGCTGCGGATTTTGGAGAAAAACTCGCTGCCGAAGGTGAAATCTGTTGGGGAGGCATGCACAGTTGGAGGGCGATGGTGGACACCCTTGACCAAACCAACAGGCCAAATATCGGATTTCAGGCAGATATGTCCCATACTTTCCTTTACATGTTGGGTTACAACAGTCCTGATGACAGGATTCTACCAAAGAACTTTGACTGGAATGACAGGGAAACATTGGATGAGGCATTCAAAAAATTGACAAAAGCACTTCGACCTTGGACCATAGATTTCCATGTGGCACAAAATGACGGGACAGTTTTCGGTTCGGGTTCGCATGACAAAACAGGCAGACATTGCCTTGCTAATGATCCAAATGGCAAACTTGACATTGCTAGAGACGCAGGCCATTGGCTACGAAATGCAGACGGCGTGCTGACCAAAGCTTTCCAGCATATTTGTTGGGATGGCTGTATGTTTCCCAATGCCGTGATGGGCAATCAGCAGACTTGGAACGACATCCTTGCCAAAATGATCGAGGTGCGCAATGCACATGGATGGGTTGGGTAAGGAGGAAGTGGGAATTACGAAGTAGGTAGGAGGTAGGAGGTAAAAGGTAAGAGGTAAAAGGTTGGAAGTAAGAAGTTTGAAGTGGGAAGTATTAAGGAGGATTTGAAATCCTTTTCAACTTTAAAACATTGCAACTTTTAAACTTTCTAACCCTTTGAATCTTCCAATTTTTCAATTTTGAAATTTTCAAATCTTTAAATCTTTAAATCCAAAATAATGAGCAAAAAACATATAAGAATCGGACTCATAGGAACGGGCTTGATGGGTAGAATTCACACCAACGCCTATAAGCGCATCCCTGACTTTTTTCCTGAATTTGAATACCTGCCAGTATTGCAGGCTGTATGCGCAAGGAGGGAAGATAAGGTCAAGGCCTTTGCTGAACAGTGGGGCTATGCATCATACGAAACAGATTGGAAGAAAATCATTGAGAGAGCCGACATTGATGCTGTGGATATTTGTACGCCCAACGCTTTTCATGCCGAAATAGCGATAGCGGCAGCTGCTGCCGGAAAGATGATCCTTTGTGAAAAACCGCTCTCCAAAACTTTGGAGGAAGGCGAAAAAATGGTCAAAGCAGCAGAAAAGGCAGGCATTGCCAATACTGTTTGGTACAACTATAGAAAAGTCCCGGCAGTGACTTTGGCCAAGCAAATCGTCGACTCGGGAAAACTGGGAAAAATATTCCATTACCGCGCCAATTTCCTCCAGGACTGGACAATCAATCCCGAACTGCCGCAAGGTGGAGATGGGCTCTGGAGATTGGATGTAGACGCTGCAGGTTCGGGGGTGACCGGAGACTTGTTGGCGCATTGCATCGATACAGCGATGTGGCTTAACGGCGGCATCAAAGATGTGTCAGCCATGACCGAAACTTTCGTCAAAGAAAGGGTTCATCAGGGAAGCGGACAGGTTCAGAAAGTCGGCATTGACGATGCATGTATTTTTCATTGCCACTTTGACAATGGATCTCTTGGGCTTTTTGAGGCCACAAGATATGCAAGGGGACACAAAGCCCTTTATACCTTTGAAATAAACGGGGAACATGCCTCGATCAGATGGGATTTACACGACATGAACTGGCTGGAATATTTTGACCATAAAGATGACCCGCATGTCAGGGGATGGAGAAAAATCCACATCACCGAAGGCGAGCAACCTTACATGAAGAGGTGGTGGATTCCCGGAACTAGTATCGGGTATGAGCATTCTTTCATCCATCATGCAGCTGATTTTTTCCATAGCTTGGAAACCGGAAAACCCTGCTCACCGACTTTCAAAGATGCCTACGAAACCCAAAAAGTCTGTCAGGCAGTCCTTGACTCCGCAGCCTCAAAAAGCTGGAAAGATACCGGAGTGGAATGGACAGAGAAGTAAACCAAAAGAGCATAAAAAAACCTCTATAAAGGAGGTTTTTTATTTTTTAGGCGGTTGAATGGTCTATTAAAAAGCTCCTTTGAAGCCTTCCATTTTTTGGTCAACCTGAGTGTCCACCATAAATGACAACCTCACTTTATCCCAAGCCATAGTGACTTTGGCTACCTTGTTGTTTTCCGCAGAAATGGCATAGGAAAGTCTTTCCTGAGAATCAGCAGCCATCATTGGGGTTACTTTGATGGTAGCAGCATCATCTTTGGCAACTGCTTCTTCGTCAATTTTCCCATCTTTCATATAAGCAAATACAGAATTGCCTTTCCCATTTAGGTGAACAGTCCACTCGCCCGAGGCCATTGGTGTGATGAAAATGGAATATTTACCGGCACGAAGATTTTTACCACCAACGCTTACGCCTGTGCTGAATTCAATGATGGTGGTGGCATTGGCACCTGCTCTCCAAGTAACCCCATACTTTTCGATTTCCCCAAAAATCTTCCTTCCTTTCAGAGCGGGAGAGGAATAGTCAATGCTGATTTTGGTGAAACCAACATTTTGGAACACAAAGGCTGCAGGGCTGGCAGCAGGGGACTGAAGTTGTGCATGAGACTGCACTGTAGCTGCCAAAAACAACATCAAGGTTAATGCAAAGAAATAGATTCTGGTGTTTTTCATAGTTATATAATTTGGATTTAAAGAAATTGCGAGTGAAGATACGATAAGGTTGGCTTCCATTTATTCTTTTTTCATGAAAATTAACCTCTATAATTATTCTACGTTGACATCCTTATTAAAATATCTCATCGGACCGGCAAAAAGAACGTTTAAATCAAATTTCCTTTTGTAATTTTCCATAAATAATTCAATATTTCCTTTTTTGCGTAATAATTATGTCTTTTAAAAACAATACTTTCAAACAAATCACGGAAGATAAGATTACAGAAACAATCAAGTTTTGGCGAACAAAATTAGAAAGTGTTGAACCGCTTCGGTTGCCTTTTGATTTTACCAAGAATGAAGGAAATGGTAACAACAGAGCTACTTTTCATTTTTCCATTGATTCAATTTTTTCAGCTCAATTAAATAAAATTCAAAAACATCCTAATGAAACACTTGCAATAAAACTTTTAGCTGCCTACAAAATCCTTCTGTACAGGTGGAGTGGGCAAGATATCTTCAGTGTAGGTATCCTGGAAAGAAGGATCGAACAACAAGAGCAAAATCAAAAAATTAATTTCACTGAAAATATCACACCAATACCTACCCAGATCGAAACTGAATTGGATTTTAAAAACTTGGTTACCAATATTCACGATTTTGTGGGAGAAGCTGAAGAATTTCAAGAAGTGTCATATGACAGTCTCTTAAATTACTTGGGCAATGAAAATGATATAGGTCAAAATCCTAATTTCAAGGCTCTTTTTGAGTTTAAGCAAGAATCAGATAATCACTTTGAGATAGACAGATCAGATTTGGCCGAAGGTATTTATCAAAGATATTCTGCAAAGTGTGACATATTTTTGGGCCTCACTTTAACCCCAGATGGTATAAAGGGTGTAATAGATTACAATTCTGATTTATTTAAAAAGGAAACCATTTCTGATTTTTCTTACCAATACAGAAAACTTCTTAAATCTATTTCTGAAAATTCTTCCTTACCCTTGGGGTTGTTAAAAATCCTTTCCCCAGAAGAGGAAAATGAGCTCTTGTATTCATTTAATCCCCAAATAAAATCATCACCCCATAACATTACCATCCTGGATCTCTTTAATAATCAGGTAAGAAAAAAGCCTGATGATATCGCTGTTGATTTTGAAAAGAAGCAACTGACATATAGAGAACTTGATTTCAAATCCAATCAGCTTGCTAATTACCTTCTTAGCAAAGGAATTAAACCCGAAAGTTTGATTCCGATATGTCTTGACCGTTCCCTTGAAATGATCATCGGTATTTTTGGAATATTAAAAGCAGGTGGGGCTTATGTACCGATTGACCCGACTTATCCAGACGAAAGAATAGAGTTTGTTTTTTCTGATACCCATGCAGAAACGATTCTTACCACCTCGGACCTAAAATCTAAGCTTCAAAAGGCAAAAGGAGTTATCCAATTGGATGAAGATTGGCCTGAAATAGAAAAGATGCCAGATGAATTAATTTCATTAGACATCCGACAAAACCATTTGGCCTATGTTATTTACACCTCAGGGTCTACCGGAAAACCGAAGGGGGTAATGATTGAACACAAGGGTTTCGCGGCCTCCACTTTAGCAAGAAAATCTTATTACGGCAATTTGGGAACAGTTTTGCTGATTCCTTCATTTGCCTTTGATTCATCCGTTGCTGTGATATTTGGGACATTGACCACTGGTGGGAAATTGATTTTATGTAAAAGTGAGCTAATCAAAAACCCATTTCATATAAAAGAACTCCTGCACGAGACTGAAGCTATCCTCTGTGTGCCTTCCTATTACAGATTTTTGTTGGAAGAGGAATTGCTTGCTCATTCCAGTCTATCCCATGTAATAGTAGCGGGAGAAAACCTAGATAGGTCATTGGTGAAACTTCATTTTGAAAAATCGGGAAGTGCTGCTCTTTATAATGAATATGGGCCCACAGAATGTACCGTATGGGCTTCCGTTGCCCAAATCAAATCTCCGAATGAAAAAGTGACCATCGGCAAACCGATAGATTATTCAAAAATTTATATCCTTAACAAAGACAACCAACTCAATCCGGTAAATGTCACCGGAGAACTCTGCATAGCAGGTGAAACAGTAAGCCGGGGATATCTAAATCTTCGGAAACTTACCGCGGAGAAGTTTGTAATAAATCCATTCAATAAAGATGGGGATGCTAAAATGTACCGTACAGGCGATCTTGCCAGGTGGCTTCCTGATGGTAATATCGAGTATTTGGGAAGGATTGATGACCAGGTCAAAATCAGGGGATACCGAATAGAATTAGGGGAGATTGAATCCACCATCAATAGCATGCCCGGGATTAAAGAATCAGCAGTGATATTGAGGGAGGATGTGCCGGGACAAAAACAATTGGTTGGATATGTGGTAAGTCAGGAACCTCTGCATACATTAATTCAGGAGGATTGGATTTACGAAATACGAAAAGGACTGCAGCAGAAATTGCCAAACTATATGGTACCCGGTAAGATTGTTTTATTGGAGTATCTTCCTCTGACTGCCAATAATAAAATTGACAAAAAAAATCTACCCATACCATTAGAAAATAGCTCTCCAAAGATAGCCCCATCAACAAATCTAGAAAAGTCAATTTCTAAAGTTTGGTGCAAAACTTTGAAGAGGGATCAAATTGACATCAATGCCGACTTTTTTGAAATGGGGGGAAATTCCCTCCTGGCAGTTAAGGTAATATCGCTGCTGGAAAAAGAAATAGGTTCAAAACTCTCTATTAACCAGATATTCAAACATCCGAATATATCGGACTTGGCAAAAGCAATAGTAAACAGCAGACTAGATCCGGTGGGTTTGAACTTATTATTGGCCGTTAAACCCACGGGAAGCAAACCACCCTTATATATCGTCCATGGAATAGGATCGTCTGCATCTATTTATTTCAGATTGGCAAAATTCGTGGACGATGACCAGCCTATTTATGGCTTTCAGCCAAAAGGTTTGGACGGGGTTGAGGTACCCGATAGTTCCGTTGAAGATATGGCTACTTATTATATTTCCCTGATGGTTAAGCAAAATCCTGACGGCCCTTACAATTTATCCGGCTATTGCTTTGGCGGATGTGTCGCTTATGAGATGGCCAAGCAGCTGCAATTGATGGGGAAAAAAGTTGATAAGCTTATTTTGTTTGATACAGCTGCAACAGAATACAAGGAAAAACTTTCACAAGTTGAAAAAATAAAACTTCGGATTAACAACTTCATAACTCAAGTAAACTTTGCCGTGAACGAACCTCAGGCATATTTTGAAAAAAAGACAAGATCTCTAGAACGTAAAATAGATTCGATATTTGGTAAAATTAACTTAAAACCAAAATTACAATTGGTGAATGAATCCACAAGTAGCCTAGATACAATCACAAAAAACAATTTCAAGATCCTAGATAAATACAGGTTGGTTCCTTACAATGGCCAGGTGTATTTATTTCGGGCAAAAACCAGGTTGTTTTATGTCGAAGAGCCAAAATTTTATGGCTGGGTGCCATTTGTACAAAAAGTCAATGTGGTAAATATTGGCGGGCACCACGACAATATTTTCCAAAAACCTGAAATCTTAAAAGATATGGCTGAAAAAACCCAAAAAATACTTGATGAAAAATCTGGTTCAAATCCGTCATAATAAATTGATATGCTTTTTTTAGAATTGTGAAATCACGATAAGGAATTCATGTTATTTAAATGGTTTCTAAAATCTATTGATTTTTAATGCCCAATGATTTTTTCTTAAAAAAGGTTGTTAACTTGACTTGCAAATTCCGGCTTTTAACAGAGCTGAGAAATTATTTTTTATACCCAAAATAATTTAGTTATGTCAGTCAAAAAATCGCTTAATAACCAATCAGCGACAGGATCTTCGCAATCAATCAATGGTTATTGGATTAAAAAGCTTGAGGGCATCAAAGAGTTACAACTGCCAAAGGACCCTTCAAAATCTTTGACAAAAGGAAAAGAGAATAACACACTTAACTTTTTTTTAGATAAGGCTCTACTCCATGATATTAAGGCCTCCTTTTCTGAAAAAACCCCCTCATCGTCTTTAGTCCTTTTTTCAGCCCTGAAAGTTTTGATTTACAGGTATAGTAGCCAAAATGATTTTTGTGTTGGAAAAACAATCAAAAAATCGGGTCTTTTCCATCCAAGTGGAGAAAATGAACAAAACGATTTTTTGGATATCCTGCCTATTCGTTCCAAAATAGATGGCAGCATGCAATTTGGTGAGTTTGTCCAAAAATTAGGGGCCGATTTAGCTGAAGCCAATTCCTACAATCAAATCTCTGTTGATCAATTAATTTCTTCTTTAGGAATAAAGAACAAAAAGGATTTAAGCATACTTTTTCCCGTCATCTTCGATTATCAAAAAAATAAGGAAAACCATGAACCCAACCACCGAGTAACAATAAAACTTCAGCAATTCAATTCCACGCTTTTTTTTGGCTTTGTGGAAAATGACGATACAATTGATGCTACAATCACCTTTGACACTGAATTGTATTGCTTCGAAACAATTCAGAGGATGGCCTCTCATTTTTTAACGGTTCTTGAATCAGTACAATCCAATCCATCCTTAAACTTAGGTCTCTTAAATATTATTCCTGATGAGGAAGATTTTCTGCTGAAATCCTTCACCGATACTGAATCCCCATTATCGGACACAAAAACAATTTTGGATTTATTTGAACAACAGGTCATAAACAACCCAAATGCGTTAGCTGTTGAATTTGAAGGAAAGGAGCTTTCCTACAGTCAATTGGATGCCAAATCAAACCAGCTAGCCCATTTTTTAATCAAAAACGGACTCAAACCTGAAAGTCCTGTTCCGATCTGTATGGACCGGTCTCTGGAAATGATCATAGGGATTTTTGGAATCCTCAAATCAGGTGGGGCCTACGTCCCCATCGATCCTGCCTTTCCAAAGGACCGGATTGATTATATGATTGAAGATACCAAAGCGGATTTTGTCATTTGTTCTTCAGGAACAGCCCACAATTTCAGCGAAAAGGTAAATCTTGTCATCATGGACCAGAAAATAGAGGCGGTTCTCAGGATGCCTTCTGGTAAACTTCCGTTTTCGCTCCAGCCTGAAAATCTGGCATACATCATCTACACCTCTGGTTCTACGGGAAAGCCAAAAGGTGCTATGGTGGACCATGAAAACCTCATCAATTTTTCGATTAGCTTAACAAAAATTGTGGAGTATGATTCCTCTTCGCGTCAATTATCGGTTACTCCTTTCATTTTTGATGCATTTTGTTTGGAACTGTTCGTACCCCTGATAAATGGAGGGTCTGTTTTTTTGGTAAAAAAGGAAATTGCCATGGACGGATTCAGCCTTTCCAAAAAACTTGCAGAAGTTCGTCCTACCCACATGCAGGCTACGCCTTCTGGTTGGCAATTACTCCTCAGTTCGGGGTGGAACAATCCTGAAGGAATAATTATGACTACCGGAGGTGAAGCTCTTATGGAAGAAACGAAAAATCTTCTCGCCCAAACAGGAAAGCTTTGGAACCTTTATGGACCGACAGAGACTACAATAACATCAACATTCAAAAAAATGGAGGTGGGTGAAAAGGTAAGCATCGGAAAACCCATCGACAATACCTCTGTATACATCCTAGGTCCTGATGGCGGGGTAAACCCTATCGGGATTCCCGGTGAACTCTACATAGGTGGAAAAGGTGTCGGACGAGGTTACCTCAACAAGCCAGATCTTACCTCTCAAAAATTCCTTCACAACCCATTCAGCAATGTCCCGGGTGATAGGATGTACCGTACAGGTGACCTAGCCAGGTGGCTACCCGAAGGAAACATCGAATACCTCGGCAGGATGGATGACCAAGTCAAAATCAGGGGGTACCGAATCGAGCTCGGTGAAATCGAATCCGTCCTCCTCCTCCACCCCATCGTGAAGCAGGCCGTGGTCATTGCAAAAGAATACGGGCAGGGTGACAAAAGGCTTGTGGGATATGTCGTCTGCGAGGGGGATTTCAACAAAGAATCCGTCATTGCATTCCTCAGGTCAAAACTGCCTGAATGCATGGTACCCACCCTATGGCTTCAGCTCGAAAAACTCCCCCTCTCCTTCACCGGAAAAATCGACCGAAAGGCACTTCCCGATGTCGGTTCCGCCGATATGGTGACTGCCAGATATGCTGAACCAAAAAATGACCTCGAAAAACAGCTCGCTGCTCTCTGGCAGAAACTTCTTGGGCTGGACAGGGTAGGAATCCATGATGATTTTTTTGCTCTCGGAGGTCATTCCCTTCTTGCAATGCGTACCCTGGCAGCAGTCAGAAAAGATTTGGGAGCAGAACTTTCCATCCGTGAGCTTTTCTCTGCACCCACGGTCGCACAACTTGCCCTCATCCTCCAGTCTAGAAGAGGGGAAGTCTCAAGTAATGTTCCTCATCCCGTGGCAAGGCCTGAAGACATTCCCCTTTCTTACAATCAGCAAAGTCTTTGGTTTATCCACCAGCTGGAAGGAAGTATACAGTATCATATTCCCCAGATCCTTGACATTGACGGTAACCTGGATATTACTGCCATTGATAAAGCCCTCAAAACCATTGTCAACCGTCACGAGGTCCTCCGCACTGTCGTCACTGAAAAGGATGGCAACTATTGGCAAAAAGTGCTTGGACAAGACCTCTGGAAGCTGGACAGAATGGATTTACCTGAACCCGAACTCCTAGACAATGAAATTTCCGGACTGATAAGAACACCTTTCGACCTCACCCATGACCACATGATGAGGGCATGCTTGATCACAAAAACCATAGGCGATTATTGTCTGGTAATCACCATGCACCACATTGCATCTGACGGATGGTCTGCAAATATTCTGAGAAAAGAACTCACCGAATGCTATCAAGCCATCACCAAAGGACTGCCAATAATCCTGTCTCCACTTTCCATACAGTACATTGACTATGCCATCTGGCAAAGAAATTTCCTGAACAGTGATTCAATACAGCCTAAGATTGACTATTGGAAAGCCAGACTCAAAAACATTGTTCCTCTTCAGCTTCCAACAGATTTTAGCAGGCCTTCCGAAATAAGCAGAAAGGGTGGGACCGCACGGTTTTCAATCACCAAAGAATTGATATCCGATCTAAATAGAATAGGATTACAATTCAATGCGACACTGTTCATGACACTTATCTCAGCATTCAAAGTGTTGATGTACAGGTACACCGGGCAGGAAGATATATGTGTCGGTACACCAGTCGCCGGAAGAAATTATCAGAATCTTGAGAATCTGATAGGTTTTTTTGTCAATAGTATTCCTTTACGAAATGCTGTTGAGGGTAAAATGAGATTCGAGGAGTTGCTCAAACAGGTGCGAACTAATACGCTTGATGCTTTTGACAACAGTGAAATACCTTTTGAGCAAATGGTGGAATCTCTTGAAATCAAAAGGGATCTGAGCAAAAATCCTGTTTTCCAGGTACTATTTGCCCTCCATAGCGCCAATGATACCAGATTTCAAACGGAAGACACCAAATGGACTTCACACAATTATAATCATTCAACCTCAAGATTTGACTTTGCTTTTGAATTAACAGAAGCAGAGAATGGTCTTGATGGAATAGTAGAATTCAGTACAGACCTCTTTTTGAAAGAGACCATAGAAAGGATGGTTGGCCATTACAAGACCTTATTATATTCAATTTCTGAAAATCCATCTAACAGGATTGATAAGTTAAAAATGATAGGACTTGAGGAAGATGATCTCGTTTTAAGAAAATTCAATAATACAAAATCCAATTACCCCAAAAGTGAAACAATTGTAAGTCTATTTGAAAAAATAGCGAAGGCTTCACCAAACAAGATTGCTGTTGTTGCCGGCGGCCAAAATATTAATTACAAAGAACTTGATGGGAGAGCCAACCAATTCGCCAATTACCTGATATTAAAAGGTGTCAAGTCAGAAAATCCCATACCTCTTTGCATAGATCGATCCATTGAGATGGTCATTGGGATTCTCGGAATTCTAAAGGCCGGCGGCGCATTGGTTCCTATCGACCCTTCTCTTCCTGTAGACCGGATTGATTACATGTTGGAAGATACCGGGGCTGATTTTGTCATTTGCATTTCCAGTACTTTAGAGAAAGTTTCAAACCACAAAAAACTTTTGTTAGACCAAGAACTAGAGGGAATTACCTTAATGTCTTCTAACAAGCCGCTCCCCTCACCTAAACCTGAAAATCTCTTTGATATAATATATACCTCGGGATCTACGGGAAGGCCAAAAGGCGTGATGGTTGAACACAGAAATCTGGTCAACTTCCTTTTCAGCATGTCCAAGGATGTAGATTTCAATCCTTCTTCCAGTATTCTATCTGTCACCACCTATAGTTTCGATATTTTTTATCTTGAACTGTTTCTTCCGCTTTTTCAGGGAGGCTGCGTAATCTTAGCTGATAAAGAAACTACCCTTGATGGCTATAAACTTGCACAGTTAATTGAAGAAAAAGCACCTACTCATATGCAAGCCACGCCATCTGGATGGCAATTGCTTCTTGAAAGTGGGTGGAAAAACCCAACTGGGATTAAAATGCTAGTAGGCGGAGAAGCGCTAAAGGAGGATACAAAAAATGCTTTGTCTTCTTTAGGAACGCTTTGGAATTTGTATGGTCCTACGGAAACCACTATTTGGTCTACTTTAAAGAAAATGGACCCGACTCGAAAAGTGAATATCGGTAAGCCTATTGCCAATACCTCTATCTATATTCTTGGTTCAGGAGATCAAGCAAATCCAATAGGGATTCCTGGTGAGCTTTGTATTGGAGGGGATGGTGTTGGAAGAGGTTACCTCAACAGGCCTGAACTTACCTCCGAAAAGTTTGTTCGTGATCCCTTTAGCGAAACAAAAGACGCCAGATTCTATCGGACAGGAGACCTTGCAAAATGGTTGCCGGATGGAAATATTGAATATCTGGGCAGGATTGATGACCAGGTAAAAATCAGAGGACACCGAATTGAACTTGGGGAGATCGAAACTGTACTTCAGCAGCACAAGAGGATTAAACAGGCAGTTGTAGCAGTAAAACAGGACAACTTTGGAATCAATAGGCTTATCGGCTACGTGATTTGCAAAAGTCCATTTGACAAGGATGAGGTCATTTCTTTCCTCAATGCAAAACTTCCAGAATACATGGTCCCTCATACTTGGATGGAACTGGATGCATTCCCGTTGACTTTCAATGGGAAAATAAATAGAAAAGCCTTACCAGAACCAGTAGCGGAATCCAATGAAAACATAAAATATGAAGCACCCAAAACAGACCTACAAAAAATAGTGTCTGAAGTTTGGAGGAAAATACTAGGAGTTGAGAAAGTGGGGCTCAATAATGATTTTTTTGAGCTTGGGGGCCATTCCCTTATGGCCATGAGGGTAATAGTAGCTTTGAGACAAGAAACTGGACAGGTGCTTTCTATCCGAGATCTGTTTACTAACCCCACTTTGAAACAATTCACAGAAATCCTTTCTACCAAAGAAATTGATCATAGGGAAGAAGTAGTCAAAACATTAAGAGAAACAACTGAAATTCTTCCCCTTTCCTATAACCAGCAGAGTCTCTGGTTTATCCACCAGCTCGAAGGCAGCATCCAGTACCACATCCCACTCATCTTCAATATCTCAGGAAAACTCAATATCCTTGCCCTCGAAGAAGCGCTCAAAACCATTGTCAACCGCCATGAAGTCCTCAGGACCGTCATCAGGGAGAAAGACGGCAACGATTGCCAGACCGTGCTTGGCAAAGATCTCTGGAAGCTTGAAAGAAGGGAATTGCATGATCCTGGACTTCTTGACAGAGAAGTGACAGGACTGATCAGGATACCTTTCGACCTCACCAGAGACCATATGATGAGGGCCTGTATCATCACATTAGCCCCTAATGCGCATTGTTTGGTAATCATACTGCACCATATAGCCTCTGATGGATGGTCCGCTTCTATACTAAAAAAAGAGCTTAAAGAACTCTATACGGCTTTATCAATCGGAAATTCTCCTGATTTACCCGAGCTTCCCTATCAATATGCAGATTATGCACTATTGCAGAGAAAAATTATAGCCCAGGATTCCTTCCAATCGAAAATAGACCTTTGGAAAAAAAGACTTCAAGATACCGCACCACTACAACTTCCAACGGACTTTACGAGACCTTCCATTCTTAGTACAAACGGAGATATTCATAGATTTTTACTTGATTCCAATATAGTCAACCAACTGAAGGAATTAGGTAAAAGTCAGAAAGTTACACTTTTCATGACATTGCTTGCGGCCTATAAAATCCTACTTTACCGCTACAGTGGTCAGGAGGATATTTGTGTCGGAACACCGATAGCAGGAAGAGAAAACAAAGAAACAGAAGATTTGATAGGTTTTTTTGTAAACACACTAGCCCTCAGAACACAAATCCAAAATTCTTTGGGATTTGATGAATTTTTGGAGCAGGTAAAAACATCTACTTTAGAAGCGTTTGAAGTTCAACAGGTTCCATTTGAAATCATTGTGGGAAATTTGGGCCAGGAAAGAGACTTGAGTAGAAACCCCATTTTCCAAGTTCTTTTTGTATTGCAGAACGTTCCGGATTCCAAATTCGAAATAGAAGGAGCAGAAGTATCCGAGAAATCATTTGAGCATTTTACTTCTAAGTTTGACATGACTTTTGAGCTAACTGAAACAAATGAAGGGATAGAAGGAGTGCTGGAATATTGTACAGATCTTTTCAAAAAAGAAACCATCACCAACTTTGTTTCGCATTACAAACAGCTCTTAAAATCAATTTGTAATAATCCCTTAGAAAAAATCGGGACGCTGGAAATAATTCAAAATGAGGAATCAAACAAAATTCTAGATTCCTTTAACAAACTCCATAAACCAATTCCCGAAAACACTACCATTCTTGACCTTTTTAAAAGTCAGGTTATAAAAAGCCCAGATTCTATAGCTGTTGTCTTTGAGGGGAAAAAATTGAGCTACTCAGATCTTGATAAAAAATCTGATCAGCTATCCAATTATTTAATCTTCAAAGGAATTCAAAATGAATACCTGATTCCCATTTGCCTGGATAGATCTTTTGAAATGATCATCGGCATTTTGGCAATATTAAAAGCCGGGGGTGCATACGTGCCGGTTGATCCCACTTATCCTAAGGACAGGATCAATTATATTTTGGCTGATTCAGCCGCAAAAATTCTTTTGACGACTTCGGATTTAAAAGAAAAATTTTCAAACTCAATTGAAATCATTTGTCTCGATATTGATACAGTTGAAATGGAGAAAATTTCAATTGATTTCAAGGAAAAGAAAATCAATCAGAATAGCCTTGCCTATGTAATTTATACATCGGGTTCTACAGGGACACCAAAGGGAGTATTAATCGAGCATAAGGGTTTATTGGCATCTACATTGGCAAGAAAATCCTACTATGATAACACCGGTGCGGTATTAATGATACCTTCATTTGCATTTGATTCATCTGTTGCTGTGATTTTTGGAGCGCTGACTACAGGTGGTCAATTGATCTTGTGTAAAAGTGATTTGATCAAAAGCCCTCATCATATCCAAGAGCTGCTGAAAGATACTGAAACTATCCTTTGTGTCCCATCCTACTATAGGTTCTTGCAGGAAGAAGAATTGCTTTCAGACTCCAAGCTATCCAATGTAATCCTGGCCGGGGAAAACCTTGATCATTCGCTTGTTAAGCTGCATTTTAACAAAACTAAAAATGTTAAATTATTTAATGAATATGGCCCGACGGAAGGTACTGTTTGGGCTTCAGTAGCTCAAATTCATTCACCGGATGAAAACGTTACCATAGGCAAACCTATCGATTTTACTAAAATCTATATTCTCAATAAAGATAATCAGCTCAACCCCATAAATGTCGCCGGGGAGTTATGTGTTTCAGGTCAAGGAGTTGCCAGAGGTTATTTGAATAATCCTGAACTGACTTCGGAAAAGTTTGTTAAAAACCCATTAGACAAAATCGGAGAAGAAAAGATGTATAGGACAGGGGATCTTGCGCGTTGGCTTCCTGATGGAAACATTGAATATCTGGGAAGGATAGATGACCAGGTCAAGATCAGGGGTTATAGGATAGAGTTAGGTGAAATCGAACAAGCTTTGAACAGCCATTCTAAGTCCGGAAAATGTGTAGTGATAGCTAGAGCACTCAGAAACAGAACGGATATGGAGCTAATAGCCTATGCAACCGGCGAAGCCACTGCCGAGGAACTAAGATCCCATCTGAAAGTGACGCTTCCACAATATATGGTACCTAACTACTATGTAAAACTGGCCAGTATTCCATTAACGAGCAATGGAAAAGTAGACCGAAAAAACTTACCGGATCCAGAAAGTACGAGCATGCAAGGTGGGGAGTATGGTGCCCCAAGAACCGATAAAGAAAAGCTATTGGTAAGGAAATGGTCAGAGGTACTGCGGGCGAAGGAAGCAGAGATTGGTTTGGAGTCTGACTTTTTTGCTTTAGGTGGAGATAGTATCAAAGCGATTCAGATTGTGGCGAGACTGCGTGCTGTGGGTTATGAGTTAAAGATATCGGACGTGATGGGCAGTAGCAAGTTATCAGAAATGGCTACCAAGCTCCGTGCATTGACTCGAAAGATAGACCAAAGACCTGTGGAAGGGAAAGTGCTATTGAGTCCGATTCAACGTGCTTTTTTAGAGAATAGCGTTGCAAGAGGAATAGAAGAAAACAAAGACCTGTTTCATCAGAGCTTTATGTTTTGTTTTTCAAATGGTATAACAGCTCCAGAAGTTAGGGCAATCATAGAAAAGCTGATTGCCCATCACGATGTGTTTCGTATGCGTTACCAAAAGACGTCAGATGGACTTTGGGAACAATACAATGAAGGGCAATCGGGGGATTATTATATATTCGAAGAAGCCTCGCTTCCTACAGACAGCAGTAATACCGAAGCAACTCGAAGAATATTCTTTGAGGATCAGGGTTCGCGATTGAAGCAACGTATAACCTTTAGGCAAGGTCCTTTACTAGGTGTTGGCTTGTACCATGACTTAAAACAAAATGAAAGCCATCTGTTGCTCAGTATTCACCATATGGTAATAGACTTGATATCATGGCGTATTTTGTTTGAAGATATAGAGATTTTACTGGATCAGTACCGCAAAGGGGAAGAGTTAGTTTTACCTGAAAAAACCGACAGCTATCAATATTGGATGGAACGCAATGCGGAATATACAGAAGGACATATACTAGAGCGTCAGCGAAAGTACTGGGAACAGCAACAGGGGAAGAAAGTGGATAGGATAGCGGTTCAAAATCCGGAAGGAAGTAATTGTTTTGGAGTAAGTAAGCGGGTTGGCTTTGCATTAAGTAAGGAAGAAACAGCGCTTGTACAAAAAGGGATGAATGGACTAAACAAAGTAGAGATCAATGCCCTATTGTTATCGGCCTTGTCCAGAGCGTTAAAGGAGGTTTTTGGTGTAAAAGAAGTCAGGTTATTACTGGAAGGTCACGGAAGAGAGGATTACTTGGAAAAAACGAATATCAGCCGAACTGTGGGTTGGTTTACGAGTATTTATCCATTTGTTTTATCTAATAGAGAAGAAAGTATAGAGTCGGTATTACTACTTCAAGATGCCTTAAGTCAGGTTCCGGACAAGGGAGTAGGATTTGGGTTGTTACGTTATTTGCATCCACAACAATTACCTGAAATGGAAGATGCACAAGTAGCTTTTAACTATTTCGGAGATTTTAGCAGGGAGGATGTAGTGGATTCGAAAGACCAGATTATCCAATCAAATAAAGGTAATATTAAATCTTCTTTTACTTATTCTAAATATGAACACGGCCCGGATGTCCATCCAGATTTAGAACGGGACAGTGAATTAGAGGTGAGTGGACAGAGTCAGGACGGTTGCTTGGAAATGAGTATACAGTATAGTGCAGAGCGTATGGATGAAGGGTTGATGCTACAACTGGCAGCTAGTTTTAAAATACAACTGCTCAACATCAGTGAAAACTTGAGTAATTACGATAAATTCATACAATTACCAGGCAGTTTTACCTATAAGGGCTTAATCCTAGAACAGATAGAGGCCCTTACAAGCCAGTACGGTGCCATAGAGGATGTGTACCTCTTGAGTCCTATGCAGCAGGGATTGTATTACCACGCATTGTCTGAACCTGAAAGTCATGCTTATTTTATACAAATAGGTTATGGGCTTATTGGGGGTTTGGATATAGAGAAGCTAAAAATCGCATTTAAAAGAATAATAGAAAGACATGCTGTATTGCGCACTGTCTTTAGAACAGATTTGGCAGATGAACCCTTGCAGGTAGTATTGAAAGAGGGATTTATGGATTTTAGATATGTGGACATCCGGGAAAAGGAAAAATCAGCACAGCAGGAGTTTATAAGGCAACTACGAGAGTCAGATAAAGATGAAGGGTTTGATTTAAGCGCAGGTCCTTTGCTAAGATTAATTATTATTCAACTTTCAGTAGACAACTTTTATCAGATATGGAGTAACCATCACTTAATCTTAGATGGCTGGAGTGCCAATTCAGTGCTTTATGAGTTTGATGTGTCCTACAAGTCTTTACTAGCAGGGAAGCAAGCCTCCTTAAACGAATTGGAGCCTTTTAGCCGATATATAGCTTGGTTGGATGAGATAGACCATAAAAAGAGCAATTCCTATTGGAACAATTATTTGAGTGGATATAATAGCAAAGCTATACTTCCTTTTGACGTGGAGAACTTGACGCGTAGTACAGAATATTTAGGTAAGGATTATGAGTTTTGGCTTGATCAGGAGCTTAGTGATAAGATAATTGCTATTGCTTCAAAAGAAAAAACTACCTTAAACACAATTATTCAGAGTGCTTGGGGGATTTTGTTAAGCAGATATAATAATACCCAAGACGTAGTTTTTGGCTCTGTGGTGTCCGGGCGTCCATCACAGCTTAAGGGCGTTCAGGAGATGATAGGAATTTTCATCAACACTGTACCTCAGCGAGTCAATTATACAAAGCAGACAACATTCAAGGAGTTGTTACAATCAGTACATCATAACTTTATTGAAGGGGAGAACCATCACCATTTGAGCTTAGCTGAGATACAACAACAAAGTGAGTTAGGTACCAATTTGATAGATCACTTGGTGATTTTTGAGAATTATCCGATATCAGGTCAGACAGAGGATGGCACCGCTTATAAGGAACCAAAAATACAAGGCGAAGTAGAGATTATAGGGGAGACTGTAGAGTTTTTTGAGCAGTTGAATTATGATTTTACTTTGATGGCAGCATCTGAGGAGAGGTTGTTCTTTCGAATGAAGTTCAATAGCACAAAATACAGTGAAGGATTTATTAATCGATTGGCGGGACATTGGGAGCAATTGTTAGAGGAGATAGCCATGGACATAGCATCACCGATAGTTCAATACGAAATAATTTCATCGGAAGAACAGAGCTATTTGTTAGAGACCTTGAATGCTACACAAGCGGCTTACCCACACGACAAGACAATCCTAGATCTATTTTCAAGCCAAGCCTTAAAATCTCCTGATGCAGTGGCTGTTGAATTTGAGGGAAGAAAGCTTTCATACAAGGAACTGGATATCAAATCCAATCAGCTTGCTCATTATCTAATTAGAAACGGCCTAAAGCCTGAAAGCCCTGTACCGATCTGTATCGACCGCTCTCTGGAGATGGTTATAGGGATTTTTGGGGTCATTAAATCGAGTGTACCCTATGTCCCCATAGATCCGGCCTTACCCAAAGACAGGATTGATTATATGGTTGAAGATACCAAGGCTGATTTTGTCATTTGTTCTTCAAAAACTGAACATAATTTCGGTGGTGGGATAAGCCGTGTTATCATAGACCAAGAAATGGCATCAATCTTAAAGATGCCTTCTGAAGCAATCCTAAATTCACCATTACCAGATAATCTTGCCTATATCATCTACACCTCTGGTTCTACAGGAAGACCAAAAGGTGTAATGATAGAACACCGGAATGTGGTAAACTTTTTGGCAAGTATGTCGAAAAACGTAGAATTCAACGCTTCTTCAAGTTTACTCTCAGTCACTACTTTCAGTTTTGACATCTTTTACCTTGAACTTTTTCTTCCTCTAATTAATGGTGGAAAGGTTTTTCTGGTAAGCAGGGAAACTGCTATGGACGGCTTCAGCCTATCCAAAAAACAGTCAGAAGTACGTCCTACCCATATGCAGGCTACTCCTTCGGGTTGGCAGATGCTCCTCAATTCAGGCTGGAACAATCCTCAAAATCTCAAAATGCTAGTCGGGGGGGAAGCACTCGGAGAGGAATTGAAGAATACTCTCGTGGGATTAGGAACGCTTTGGAACATGTATGGCCCCACCGAAACAACTATATGGTCAACCTATAAAAAAATGGAGATAGCCGAAAAGGTAACCATAGGGAAACCTATAGACAATACCTCTGTTTATATTCTAGGCCCGAACGGAGGCCTAAACCCATTAGGAATCCCCGGTGAACTCTGCATCGGGGGAAAAGGAGTCGGAAGAGGTTACCTTAACAGACCTGAACTTACTTTCCAAAAATTTCTCCCTGACCGATTCAGTAATGTTCCTGGTGACAGGATATACCGTACGGGTGATCTCGCCAAATGGCTTCCCGATGGAAATATAGAATACCTCGGCAGGATGGACGACCAGGTCAAAATCAGGGGATACCGCATGGAATTAGGCGAAATCGAATCCGTCCTACTCCTCCACCCCACCGTGAAGCAGGCCGTGGTCACGGCAAGAGAATACGGGCAGGGTGACAAAAGACTCGTGGGGTATGTGGTCTGCGACGGGGATTTCGACAAAGAATCCGTCAGTGCATTCCTCAGGTCAAAACTGCCTGAATACATGGTGCCCGCCCTTTGGCTGCAGCTAGAAAAACTACCCCTCACCTTCAGCGGAAAAATCGACAGAAAAGCACTTCCCGACGTTGGTTCCCAAGATATGGTAACTGCGAATTATACCGAGCCAAGGTCTGAACTGGAAAAAAAACTTGCTACTCTCTGGCAGAGAATCCTCGGTTTGGAGAGGGTAGGTGTCCACGATGATTTCTTTTCCATAGGTGGACATTCCATACTTGCGGTAAAAGTAATATCTGCACTTGAAAAAGAAATTGGTTCAAAGGTTGCTATTAACCTAATATTTAATTTCCCTAGCATTTTTGCTTTAGCAAAGGCGTTAGAAAACCCCAATCATAAAATGGTTGGATGGAACTCATTGGTACCGATAAAACCGACAGGAAATAAACCGCCTCTGTTTATTGTTCATGGAGTCGGATCAACAGTTTCAATTTATTATAGTTTGGCCAAATACATGGAAAATGATCAACCTGTCTATGGTTTTCAGCCTAAAGGTTTGGATGGGATGGAAGTTCCAAACCATTCAGTAGAGGAAATGGCTGGTTTTTACATTTCTTTAATGATCAAACAATATCCTTCTTGCCCTTATAACATTGCGGGCTATTCTTTCGGCGGATATGTGGCTTATGAAATGGCCCGTCAACTGAAAGCAATGGGAAGAGAAGTCTCCAAACTGATTCTCTTTGACACATCCGCTTATGAAGATGAAGCTAAATTAACATGGTTGAAAAAATTAAAACTTCAACTTGGCAAAAGGATAGTAAACCTGATTTTTGCTTTTAAGGAACCTCAAGGTTTTTATGAACAAAAAAGAAGGTCTTTTGATAGAAAAAAAGACCAAGTTTTAATCAAATTAAATTTAAAGGCTAGACCTGAAACCCAAAAGGATCAGGGAAGTATTATTAAAGTTGTGGCCAAGAATAATATCAAAATTCTTAAAAAATATAAATTGAACCAATATGAAGGGGATCTCCATCTTTTTAAGGTGAAAAACAGGTCTTTCTATGTGGAAGATACCAAGTTCTATGGTTGGGAACCCTTGGTAAACCAAGTTCATAATGTACATGTATCCGGCCACCACGACAATATTTTCAAAAAACCGGAAATCTTAAGGGAGATGGCCGAAAAAATCCAAAAGGTACTTGACGAACCAAATAGTTCATGATCCTCTATAAATCCATTGATTTGCAAGAAACCAATCCCATTTGGGAAAAATTCGCAACCTCTCCGCTTTTGGATGAGATTCATATAATCCGGATTGGGATAGCTAATAACTTAGAGAAAATCCAGCGGCATACAGGATTATTAACCGGGGAAGAATTAAAAAAATCAGAAAGATTTGTGAGAGAACAGGACAAGCACAGTTTTCTTGCAAGCTCCGTTATGAAAAAAATCCTTTGTGGATACTACCTCGGTTGTAAACCACAATCAGTAGAATTTGAGTTAAATGAATTCAACAAACCAAAAATCAGGAATCAAGAAAAGATTCATTTCAATACCTCGCATTCAGGTGATTGGCTTGTTTTTGCCTTTTCGGGCAATCCCTGCGGCATTGATGTGGAGAGAATAAATCCTGATTTTGATTTTCACTCCATTTTAGAAATGTCTTTTCATCCCGTTGAAGTTGATTTTATTCAAAAATCAAAAGAACCAATCAACCAATTTTTCAAAATATGGACTATCAAAGAATCTATATTGAAAGCGGAAGGAACAGGAATGATGGACAACCTCAATGAATTGAATACACTCCAAGATTTTGCTAAATTGCCAAGCAACACGGATACTTGGTATACCAAAAGCTTGTTGATCGAAGGAGATTATTGGTGCAGCCTGTGCTTTAAAAACGCTTCTGCAAAAATAAAATTCTTTGAAATCTGAAAATCTGCAATATCCTTTTCTTTTAAAATTTAAACAATCCCTATGAAACCCCATCATTCCCTGAAGCTGTTCTTGGTTTTCTTTGTTTGTCTTTTCATTTCCCATGCCCAAGCCCAACAAGGCGATATCAAATGGTCAAATGATGGCACGGCTTATTTCAGCGTCGAACAAAACGAGATCGTCCAATACACCTTGCCGACAAATGACAGGAAAGTGATCGTCAGCAAAAAACAACTGACTCCCTCAGGAAAAAATGAACCGCTCAAGTTGGATTTGTATGCCTTCTCCGCTGACAATAGCAAGCTTCTCATTTTCACCAATTCCAGACAGGTTTGGAGAATCAATACGAGAGGTGATTATTGGGTTTTGGATTTAGAGGACAACAGCCTGAAACAATTGGGAAAATCGAGGCCTGAATCTTCGCTCATGTTTGCCAAGATATCCCCTGACGGCACCAAAGCAGCCTACGTCAGTGAATACAACATCTACTTGGAAGATCTTGCCACACAGAACATCACTCCTCTTACCAAAGACGGAAACAGGAAATTCATCAACGGAACTTTTGATTGGGTATATGAGGAAGAATTTGCTTGCCGTGACGGTTTCCGTTGGAGTCCTGACAGCAAGTCGATCGCATTTTGGCATTTGGATGCAGAAGGAACAAGGGATTATTACATGATCAATAATACCGACTCGGTGTATTCCAGGATCATTCCTGTAGAGTATCCAAAAGTCGGTGAAAGCCCTTCAGCAGCTCGGATCGGCGTGATTGATATTGCTACCGCCAAAACCAAATGGATGGATATTGAAGGTGACCCAAGACAACATTATCTCGTCAGGTTGGAGTTTATTCCCGGTACCAATGAATTTCTCGTGCAGCAGCTGAACCGTAAACAAAACGAAAGCAAAATCCTGCGTTGTGATGCAGCAACAGGAAAAGCCACGCTTATTCAGACGGAAACCGACCCTGCTTGGGTAGATGTAATGAGCCCGGGTGACGATACTTACGATATCGATTTCAAGCATCCGGTACATTGGCTTGCCGGTGGCAAAGAATTTCTTTGGACCAGTGAAAAGGGAGGTTGGAAGCAATTGTACCGAATCAGCACAGATGGAAAAAAAGAGCTTTTGGTCACACCGGGAAATTATGATGTGATTTCGATGAAGGCTTATGATGAAAAAAGCGGTTTTGTCTATTTCATCGCCTCTCCTGACAATGCCACCCAAAAATACCTTTACCGTAGCCGATTGGACGGCAAAGGCAAATTGGAAATGGTCACTCCGGAAGGATTTCCTGGAACGCACAGCTACAACCTTTCTCCAACAGCAAAATTTGCACAACACCGTTTTTCAAACCACTACACCAGACCTTTGGGCGAAATGATCAGCCTGCCAAAACATCAGGCTTTGAATGAAAAAGAAAGTATCGCTACAAAATTCACCTCCGCTCAAGTGGAAAAAACAACCGAATTTTTCAAAATCACCACGGAAGAAGGGGTTGAGATGGACGGTTGGATGGTAAAACCGGCAAACTTCGATCCTTCCAAAAAGTATCCGGTGGTATTTTATGTTTATTCTGAACCTTGGGGTGCGACGGTCGCCGACGGATTCGGGTCATCTAGAAACAGTCTCTACAAAGGAGACATGAGGCAAGACGGGTATATCTATATCTCTCTTGACAACCGAGGAACTCCGGCGCCAAAGGGCAGAGCATGGCGCAAATCCATTTACAGAAAAATCGGTGACATCAATATCCGAGACCAAGCGTTAGGTGCTAAGGAAATCCTAAAATGGTCATTTGTGGATCCCGAGAGGGTCGCTGTTTGGGGTTGGAGCGGCGGAGGAACTGCGACACTTAACCTGATGTTTCAATATCCTGAAATTTACAAAACCGGCATTTCCATCGCTGCTGTGGCCTATCAGCTCACTTATGATAATATTTATCAGGAAAGGTACATGGGATTGCCTCAGGAAAATCTGGAAGACTTTGTAAACGGTTCACCGCTATCCCATGCCAAAAACCTGCAGGGCAATCTGCTTTACATCCATGGTACTGCCGATGACAATGTCCATTACCAAAACGCCGACATGCTCATCAATGAACTGATCAAACACAATAAGCAATTTCAGGTCATGCCCTACCCCAACAGGTCACACAGCATATCAGAAGGACAAGGGACTTTCCTACACCTTACTACGCTGTATACTGACTATCTGAAGAAATATTGCCCTCCCGGAGGAAGGTAAAATCAACAGATTCAAAGGCAAAATTCATCCCAATTTCAAAGCTTTCCTTAGGAAAAGTGTGGTTCAATACATTTATTCCTTTGGAAAAGTGTAAAACATATTTTCACCGAAATGTTAAACATGGAGTTTGCCCACTTTCTGCAAAAAACGAGTTATGATTTTAATCATATTTTTGTGTCAGTCCCAAATTGGAAATCCTCATCTTAATTAAATCCTCATTTATATTAAATTAAAATGGCTTAAATCACGGCAAAAAGACCACTTTTTCTAAGGCTCAGATCTGTCTGAGAAAAAAACCAGTGAAATATTGTAAACAGTACAAAGTCAGATTTTACCCTTCAAAATCGATCTCGTCCATATTTTCAAAAAAACCATTAACTTTAAAATGCTGATTTATTTGACCCAAATAACAGTCTAAACCATGGACAAAATTATAGATTTAGATAAAGCCAAAGCCTTTCTTTTTGAACTGTTACAACAAGAATCAGATCCAAAATCCATGGAATGGCTCTTGCTTCAAAAAGAAAAAATCCAAAATGAATCTTCTTATCTGAAGTTTTATATGGCCTTTGGTCAGGCTTCGAGGTATTTCAAAAAATATCTTTTACAGCCTTCGGAAAGTCAAAATAACGAGGCAAATACTTTGCTTCAAGGTTTCCGTCCCGATACTTGGGACCAACTGCAGACAGCAAGAACTTACCTTTTGCTTCACTTTGAAGAAAGAGACCCGACCTCTTGGGTGACGGCGATGAACAAACTGTTTGAAACTGGCGACATGCACGAACAGCAGTCCCTTTATGCCGCTATTCCTTTGATGCCTTTCCAAAAAGAAATGAGGGACCGCGCCATCGAAGGTCTCAGAACCAACATCAGTTCTATCTTTGATGCCATTGCGCTGAACAATCCATATCCTGCCGCTAATTTTGATGAAAGGGCTTGGAATCAGATGGTGATCAAGTCCATCTTTCTATTACGACCTTTATATCAAATCGAAGGAGCGGATGAAAGGGCCAATCCTCAACTTGCCAATATCCTGATCGACTTTGCCCATGAAAGATGGGCTGCAGGGCGTAAGGTGATGCCTGAACTTTGGCGTTTTGTAGGGCCTTTTATCAATGAAGAAAACATAAAAGACATAGAGGTAGTGTTACAGACCGGAGATCTTCTTCAGGAAAAGGCCGCGCTTTTGGCTTGCAGCAAAAGCAGTTTTGACCAAGCAAGGAACCTGCTTGATGAAAACCATGTCATCAAAGAAGCCATCGAAACCGGAGGAATTAGCTGGGAGTCAATCGGAAAGGAATTTCAGGAAACGCTGCCGAAATAGGCTTGGAATGCATTGCTCATGGTCAAAATATAATTGCAATTTGCCATAACACTGGAATCAACGTACGTCACCCTGAGTGAAGCGAAGGGTCTCATTTGTAAATCGAGATTCTTCACCTCCGCAAGCTACGGTTCAGAATGACGAAAACACCTGACCATTATTTAAGTTAGTTTTTGAATTTAACAGTAAAACGAATAGTTTACCCACATAAAAATATCACAAAATGGAAATGTTTATAGATCCCCATATTCATGTTGTTTCCAGGACTACTGATGACTACGAAGCCATGCGAAAAGCAGGGATCGTCGCAATCATCGAACCGGCTTTTTGGTTGGGTCAGCCCCGTACTGAGGTGGGAAGCTTCAAAGATTATTTCAGCACCTTGGTTGGTTGGGAGCGGTTCCGCGCCAAACAATTCGGCATCGTCCATTATTGCACCATGGGGTTGAACTCCAAAGAAGCCAACAATGTGCCTTTGGCCGAAGAAGTAATGGAATTGTTACCATTGTATGTAGGCAAAGAAGGTGTTGTCGCCATCGGTGAAATCGGCTATGATGACCAAACGGAAGCTGAGGACCGTTTTTATCGCCTTCAACTTGAATTGGCCAAGGAAGTGAATCTTCCGGTTTTGATCCATACCCCACATAGGGATAAGAAAAAAGGAACTTACCGCAGCATGGATGTCAGTGAAGAACACGGCCTGCCTCCAAGCATGGTCATCGTCGACCACAACAATGAAGAAACAGTCAAAGAGGTTTTGGACAGGGGTTATTGGGCAGCATTTACCATTTATCCCCATACCAAAATGGGAAGTGAGCGGATGGCAGAGATAGTAAAGCATTATGGTCCCGAAAGGATTATTGTAGACAGTGCCGCGGATTGGGGCATCAGTGACCCTTTGGCTGTTCCAAAGACAGCTGCTTTGATGCGAAAAATGGGAATTCCTGAAGAACATATCCGCATGACTTGCTACCAAAACGCCCTGACAGCCTATTCCCAAAGTGGACAGATGGATGAGATGGATTGGCTCAAACCCGAACCAATTGACCAAAGAGAAAGGCAATTTGGCAACTCGGTCCTCAGAGGCGGACAGACCCCAAGAGTCGAAGGATCTGACATTGTGGAGAATTAAGCATGTCAAAAATCAAAGCCTACCTTCAACTCACCCGCCCCGCAAACATCGTCACGGCCATTGCTGATATTTGGGCAGGCTTCGCCATCGCAGGCGGAGCCTTGGTTATTTTTGCCGACCAAACCAAGTTGATAGACTCGCCCGTCTTTCACAACCTTCTTTGGCTGACACTTTCCACCATCGGATTGTACGGAGGCGGTGTGGCATTCAATGATGTGTTCGATGCTGAATTGGATGCAAAAGAAAGACCTGAAAGACCGATTCCCAGCGGAAGAGTTTCCAAGGAAAAAGCTGCTTTGATGGCTTTTCTGTTGCTTTTGATAGGAATAATTGCCGCTTGGAATGTCAGTACTCTCAGCGCACTGATTGCTTTGACTGTCGCTGTTTTGGCGGTCTTGTATGATTATTGGGGCAAGCATCAGTTTATTTTTGGCCCCATCAATATGGGACTTTGCCGTGCGGGAAACCTTCTTTTGGGAATCAGCGCCTTCCCCGTCATGCTTCAGAGCTATTGGTATTTGGGGTTTATACCGCTGATTTTTGTGGCTGCGATCACCATGATCAGTCGTGGGGAAGTCCATGGTAAAAACAGAAGAGCCCTCAATGGTGGTTTTTTGATGTACGTTTTCATCATACTTTCTATTGCTGTTTTAAGTATTCTGGAAGGAAATCGTTTTTTTCATGTCATTCCATTCATCGCACTTTTTGCCTACATGATATTCCCTCCTTTGATCAAGGCTATCCGTGAACAAATCCCCCAACTGATAGGAAAGGCTGTCAAAGCAGGGGTAATTTCTCTGATTATCCTCAATGCTACCCTTGCAGCTGCATTTGCCGGATGGCAATTTGGTATAATTGTATTATTGTTATTGCCCATTTCAATTTACCTTGCCAAAAAATTCGCCGTCACTTGAAATTTTTTGCAATCATATTCAGTTGCAGATTAAGAAAACAAAAAGGCCATATTTGAGATTGAATAGAGACTTTGATAATTTAAGTTTATAAAAATGGAAAAGATTATTGAACAAGCCTTCTCCGTGCCGTTTCGGTATCAGGTTTGTTTTTTGGAAGGAATTTTTAATGTCAATAACCCAATGCTTGCGGATTTTCTGGACAACGGAAAAAAAGCAAAAGCCTTTTTTGTGGTGGACAGCGGTGTATCAGATGCTTTTCCAAATCTCCTCAACGATATCACGGAATACGCAAAAGCTTACGAAAACAAGTTTTTGTTAAACTCAGAACCTTTGGTAGTCCCTGGTGGGGAAATATCCAAAAACGATGAAACTATTTTCAAGAAAATTGTGGATGCCACAAGCATTTATGGGATTGACAGACATTCCTATATCGTGGGAATCGGGGGCGGAGCGGTGTTGGATATGGTTGGTTTTGCAGCTGCCATTTCCCACAGGGGAATCAGGCATATCCGGATTCCGACCACTGTACTATCGCAAAATGATTCCGGCGTAGGTGTCAAAAACGGCATCAATTCTTACGGAAAGAAAAATTACCTAGGCACTTTTGCCCCTCCTTTTGCAGTCATCAATGATTTTAATTTCCTTATTACATTAGACGACCGGGATTGGAGATCTGGAATTTCAGAGGCTATCAAAGTGGCTCTGATCAAAGATTTGAGCTTTTTTGAATGGTTGGAAAAACATGCCGATCAGCTCGCCAACAGGGTGATGGAACCCATGCAGGAACTGATCATCAGATGTGCCCAAATGCACATGGACCATATCGCAGGCAAAGACCCCTTCGAAACGGGTTCGGCAAGACCCTTGGACTTTGGACATTGGGCAGCCCATAAACTTGAGCATCTTACCCACTATCAGGTCAGACATGGTGAAGCCGTAGCGATAGGAATTGCTTTGGACAGTACTTATTCTTATCTCAAAGGAATGATCAGCCAAGACGACCTGATGCGGATCATCACCCTAATCAAAACCCTGGGATTTGAAATCTACAACCCGGAATTGTCCGGTCAGGCATTGCTTAAAGGCTTGGAAGAGTTTCGGGAGCATCTTGGCGGTGAACTCACCATTACTTTGTTGGAATCTATGGGCAAAGGCGTTGAAGTCCACCAAATGAACAATGACCTGATTCTGAAATCCATTGATCATCTAAAATTGTTTCACCAAGAAAATCTTGTTGCCCGTTCCTGAATTTTGGGTTTAATTTGATTAATTCCACAAAACCCATGTTTAAAAACGGTCACCATTTAACCTATTGTACCAATATCCATCCGGGAGAAAGCTGGGAGGCAACTTTTCAAAACCTCAAAGAATACATCCCAAGGATAAAAGCTGCCGTTTCTCCAAACGCACCTTTTGGAATCGGACTCCGTTCATCCCATGAGGCTAGCCTGGAATTGGCAAAAACCGAAAACCTGAAGGAATTCAAATCTTGGTTAGCAGCAAACGACTGTTATGTATTTACTTTCAATGGATTTCCTTACGGGGGTTTTCACAATCAGGTCGTAAAAGATGAAGTCCATCAACCTGATTGGACGACTCGGGAAAGATGGGCTTACACAGACCGGCTTTTCGATATCCTCGCAACGCTGATTCCTGATGGCATGGATGGCGGCATTTCCACTTCTCCGCTATCCTACAGACATTGGCACAAAGACAAATTTCAAATGGATCAAGCAATTCAGTCCTCAACTTTGAACTTTGCCAAAATTGCTGAAAAGCTATATTTAATCCATAAAAATTCAGGCAAACTCCTTCACCTTGACATCGAACCAGAACCTGACGGAATCTTGGAAAACACGCAGGAAGTGCTTGATTTCTATCAAAATTGGTTGGTTCCTGTTGGTGGAAAATACCTCACCGAGAAACTTGGAATCTCCTCCCAAGAGGCAGAATCCTGTCTCAAAGAACATATCAGGATCTGTTATGACATTTGTCATTTTGCGGTAGTTTATGAAAAACCAGCGGAAATATTCCAGTCATTCAGATCAGCCGGCATCAAAATCGGAAAAATCCAGATCAGTGCTGCATTGAAGGTAAATATCCCCAAGGACCAATCTGCAAGGAAAGAACTCGAATCCTTGCTTAGCCCATTTGCAGAGTCAACATACTTGCACCAAGTCGTAGCCCGAAATTCAGACAGCAGCTTGGTTTCTTTCAATGATTTGCCAGAGGCCATGGAAACCTTGGAAAGTACAGCCTCAGAGGAATGGAGAATCCATTACCATGTCCCCGTTTTCCTAGCGGATTATGGAAAAATCTCCTCCACGCAACAAGACATCCTTGATGTGTTGAATTACATTGCCAAAGACCCTGTCTGCAATCACCTTGAAGTGGAAACATACACTTGGGAAGTGTTGCCGGAAAGCATCAACCTTGATCTCGGAGGATCGATCATCCGGGAACTGCAGTGGGTCATACAAAACAGCAGCAACCCATGAAAAAAACAGTAGTCATAGATATCGTCGCTTTGTCCGGTCGGGTGATCGGCGAGCATACCCCATTTTTGAGAGATTGGATTGCAAAAGGCCAAAGGGCCACCATCGATCCGGTTTTGCCTGCCGTAACTTGTTCGGCGCAATCTGTTTACCTCACAGGAAAATGGCCTTCCGAAAACGGTATCGTCGGTAACGGTTGGTATTTCAGGGACGAATGCGAAATCAAGTTTTGGAGGCAATCAAACCACTTGGTTCAATCCGAAAAAATCTGGGATGTGGCTAAAAAAATCAATCCTGATTTTACGGTTTCCAATATGTTTTGGTGGTACAACATGTACTCCAATGCGGATTATCAGGTAACCCCAAGGCCGCTTTATCCGGCCAATGGTCTAAAATTACCCGACTGCCACAGCCATCCGATGGATCTGAGGGATAGGTTACAGACAGAATTGGGACAGTTTCCGCTTTTTTCTTTTTGGGGACCAAACGCAAATATTGCCTCCACCAAATGGATTGCGGACGCATCCAAAAAAGTGGACGAGTGGCACAATCCGACGCTGACGCTGATCTATTTGCCCCATTTGGATTATAAGTTGCAACAGTGCGGTATTGATTTTTCCAAAATCGGAAAAGAATTGGGCGAAATAGATGAAGTCGCCAAAGACCTAATCGGCTATTATGAAAAGCAGGGTGCCAAAGTGATTTTGCTCTCCGAATACGGCATCACTTCTGTCAATCACCCGATCCACATCAACAGGATTTTGAGAGAAAAAGGATACATCGCTGTCAAAAATGAATTGGGATTGGAGACTTTGGACGCCGGGATATCCAAGGCTTTCGCTGTTTCTGACCACCAATTGGCACATATTTATGTCAAAGACAAAAAGGACATTCCAGCTGTGAAATCTTTGTTAGAAAGTATTTCCGGAATAGAATCGGTCTTGGATGAGGCAGGCAAAAAAGACTATCACCTCGACCATGAAAGATCAGGGGAATTGGTGGCTGTAGCCGACAAGGATTCCTGGTTTACGTATTATTTTTGGTTGGATGATACCAAAGCGCCGGACTATGCGCGTTGTGTGGACATCCACCGCAAACCGGGTTATGACCCAGTAGAGATGTTTGCCGACCCAAAAATCAAAATGCTAAAAGCCACTGTCGGCCTCAAAATCCTGAAGAAAAAACTTGGCTTCCGGTACCTGATGGACATCATTCCTTTGGATGCCAACTTGGTCAAAGGTTCACACGGTGCCATTCCCAAGGACAGCCTCGACCATCCGGTTTTCATCAGCCAAGATCCTGCATTGAATTCCAAAGCAAAACTCTCCCCCATCGAAATCCAGGATTTGATTTTGAAATCGGTATTTGGCAATTGAGATATTTGAGAAATTAACCGCAATGAGCGCAAAGGTTTCGCAAAGTGCTCCTCTCCTTAATTTTTCACCACGGAGTACCCAAAGGGCGCAGAGGTGAATTCATCAGAATAAATTGATTTTACTATTGTGGTTCAATTTTTCCTGCCGTTGTCAGTGTCTCCACCGACAACCCTATTATTGCTCATTGAAAAGTCAGTGGAGAAACTGACTTGGGCAGATGAAATTTTCGGGTTATGGGTTCGGCAGTGCCGAACCAAATTTTAAGAAAAGGTCTGAGCATGCATGTAAGTACCTTTGGTGACTTTGCTTTTCTATTTTTGGTCGTTTTCAAGTTTATGTTTTATCAATATTTTTTCTCGTTCTATTTCTTCTGCCAATTCTTTTTCTGTTGGTAGATACGGCATGTATTTAGTTGCAAAAAGTTGTTTGTGTTCTTTGAGTATTGAATATTGAACAACAGTTTCGTCTTTTTCTGCACAAAGTATAATACCAATTGACGGATTGTCTTCGGGTTGTTTTTTTAAATCGTCATACATTCTGATATACATATCCATTTGTCCCGTGTCTTGGTGTGTAAGTTTGGTTGTTTTCAAGTCAAACAATACAAAACATTTTAGAATGTAATTGTAAAATACAAGGTCAATGTAAAAATGAGATGTTTCGGTACTTATGCGGACTTGTCTGCCAACGAATGAAAACCCTTTTCCTAATTCTAACAAAAACTGTTGCAAATTTTCAATTAAGGCTGTTTCAATTTCATTTTCAGTAGCGGTAATTGGTTGAGGAAGATTTAAAAATTCAAAAACGTAAGGGTCTTTAATGAAATCTGTTTTTGTGTGCTTTTCTAATGTTGTACTGTGTTCCAATGCCTCTTTTTTATCTTGTGAAGAAAGCAATCGGTGATAATACGAAGTATTGATATTGCGCTCTAAAACTCGGGAACTCCAATTTTGTTCTTCGGTTTCTTTCAAATAATAGTTTCTTGCTTCGGGATTTTCAACTCGCATTATGAGTCGATGATGTGTCCAAGTTAATTTGCTACGCAGTGCGTAGCAATTCTCTTTATCGGAATAAGTAAGGTAAAACTGTCTGAAATTTCGAAGATTGGAATAGGAAAACCCTTTCCCAAATTCAGAAGTTAGTGTACTAGACAGGTTTTTCAAAACGGCTTCGCCATATTCTGCTTTTTCTTTTCCGTTTTGTTCTTCTTCTACAATCTTTTTCCCGATTAGCCAATACGCCTCAACCATTGCTGAATTTACTGCTTGATAGGCTTTTTGTCGGGCTTGTTCTAAAATAAGTTTTATTTCGGAAATGTATGTATCAGGCTTTACGAAACTCATAATCAACTGTTTTAGAAACTGTAATTTACAACAATTTTGCTCCTTGCCATATCACTTTTACACCCCAACTTTCTATGTTAGCACAGTTTGATAGCATGGTCACTTACTCAGAAGTAAATTACAACCCCGTCGCCCTCGTATTCTCTCCCCTTTTTTGAATCAGCTGCTTTCGGATTTCATGTTGTCTGTAAATGGAAATAGGTTCCAAAGCCCCACCAGATTGCAACCGGGCTTCTTTCAATAATGGCCTCACATCCGTCAAAAAAGCTTTTTGCAGGATTTCCTGCGCCATCACCACATCGCCATTAAGTTGATGTTCGGTCAGTTTCACCCGATCCACCAAAAGGGATTTGGCATAGGCAATCTTGATCGCCTCCAACGCCTGCATCAGGTCCTCCAAGGGATCTTTGGTATTGTGGCTCGCATCGATCATCCAAGAGATACTTTCCCAAGTCTGACAACCGTCTTCTGTGCCTGCCACAAGTTCAAGGAAGATCAAAAACAACTGATAAGGTTTGATACTGCCTGTAGTCAGGTCATCGTCTCCAAACCTAGAATCGTTGAAATGGAATCCCGCCAACTGATTTTGTCCCAATAAAATCCCCACAATCTGCTCAATATTGGTATTGGGAAGGTGGTGTCCAAGATCGACAAGGACTTTGGCCCGGTCTCCCAATTGCCTGCACAGCATATGAGAGGTGCCCCAATCCGGAATCACTGTACTGTAAAAATTCGGTTCGTAAGGCTTGTACTCCAGCAGCAGTTTCCAGTCTTTGGGCATTGACCCATAGATTTTTTGAAGGGATTCAAAGGTATTGTCCAAAGCCCTACGGAAACTTTGCTGACCGGGGAAGTTGCTTCCATCGGCCAACCAAACAGTCAGTCCTTTGCTCCCCAACTTTTCCCCAACTTCAATCACTTGTTTGTTATGGGCAACTGCCTGTTCTCTGACCTTTGGGTCATTGTGACTCAGCGAACCAAATTTATAGCTTTTCTCCTGCCCATAATCCTGAAAGGTGTTGGAATTGACCGCATCAAAACCGATGTTGTGGCTTTTGGCAAGCTGCATGATTGCGGCATAATCTGATGGAATGTCCCAGGGAATATGCAGAGAAACAGCATCTGTACTTTTGGTGAGTTTGGCCAAAAGGCCAATATCTTGGATTTTCTCTTCCAAAGACCTTGGCTCTCCCCCTATTCCAAATCTCCCAAATCTCGTTCCTCCTGCACCCAATGCCCAACTTGGCACCGCGATCTGAAAACTTCTGATTTTCAAAAGTATTTTCTCGATTGAAATCCCTTCATCCTCCAATTGCGAAGCCAAAGCAGCAAAGGACTTCTGATGAAGGGCTACATATTTGGAATTTGATTCCTGTATATTTTCAGTTGTCAGATGCATTGTCTTTGTCCGTTTTCTTGTTGATCCAAAAAGGCGCTGTGCCAAACCACAATACCATCCCGACCGCCATCAGGGTCGTATTGGTCTGCATGCTAATTTTACCCAAAAATACCAATACCGATGGTATAATGGACAAGGCCAAACCGATGTAAGAAATGATGATCAATAGGATTTTCATACGAGCGCCTCCTTTCCTTTTGGGTATAATGTATTGGATAAAATCAAAAATGTGAATACGGCGATAAACCATCCGGGTAAACCAAGGAAGAAAATGTCGATTCCGAATCCCAGATTCAAACCCAGACAGATGGCCAAAGTAATCAGCCAGGTAAAGAAAGTGGCATTTGAAAAGGAGATATTTCGATTATACGCCATTTCCTGTGTTATCCCAAACCTTGGAGAAAGGTAAAAATCCGCAAATATCACCGCTCCCATCGGCATCAGTACCAAGCCATATAAGGCTACAAAGTCCAAGAGCTTCATCACCAAGGCCGGAAAGCAAGCGGCTATGCTTGTTACCGCACCGACCCAAGCGGTGACTTTCCAGGTTTTCATTTTTGGGAAAACACCCTGCAAAGCCAGTCCTGCACGGTAGATCGTAGGATTGGCGGTCGACCAACCGGCGACTACCACACAAACGGCACCCGCCAAACCTGCGGCACCATAAGCTATCGGTCCGGGTGCAAATTCAGTGGAAAAATTGCTGCTTTGAAGAAATGCTGCATATAGAATTCCAGAAGATATCCATGCAATGAAATGCCCGATAAACATCCCTGAAAATGAAAGAAAGCCATATTTCCAGGATTTTGCATAGCGGAGAATCGTCAGGTCGGACATCCCGATATGCATCGCCATATTGCAAAACCAGGCAAAGAACAGCACATGCCAAAAGGAAAATTTGCTCACCCCCTCTAAAGGAATTCCTGTCCAGATCACCTTATTGGCAACAGCCCAAAACTCCGAAAAACGCGTAACTCCAAGTTCTGGTAAAATCGCCAAAGCTGCAGACAAAAAAATCAAAATCATCCAAGGTGCCGCCACATTCGCAAACCTTGCGACTTGGTTGTACCCTTTGATCGCTACCAAAGTGGTCAAAAAACCGATCACCAATACCACCAAAACCCACCCTAAAGATGTGGGTAGCCAGGTTGTGAGCGTCGGCATGGTCAGGTTAAAAGGAATGCCAACGGCTGTCGCTGACACTGCAATCATTGATCCCGCCAAGAAGCAAAACATCAGCGCATTCACAACATTGTAGATCGATACCATCTTGTACCCGCAGATCCGCTCCAATTGGTAATAAAGCGTCATTCTTTTTGAAGTCGCTATCGGCGCCGTCATCAGTCCCCAACTCAATACTGCCAGGATGTTTCCCAAAATCAATCCAGAAAAAAAATCAAACGCACCGACGCCGTGCGCTACAAAGAGCGGTCCGATGACAAATTCTGTTCCGGCCGTATGTTCTCCGGCATACATTCCAAGGAAACTCCGCCAACCTTTCTGTGCGGAAGCGGGAACAGGTTCGCGCTCGTATTCATTGACTGCCGGGCCGGTGTTTTGGGTTTGTGGGCTCATAAGATCGGGTTAATCTAGTAAGTAAAAGAATAAAAATCCAGTCGCTATCCTGCACTGTCCGCACCAAACAAAAATGCAAAATTTTGAATAATTTGGGTTTAAATTGCCTCCATTTCTTGCCATATTGGGGAGATATTAAGTGGTTATCAGCTTCTTTGCAAGTATGCCAAGATTCTTATTCAGACATGACGGAAGACCGAAGTCGGAAGACCGATGTGCCGGACATTTCAGCATCCTGCCAAGAAGTATAGATTTTCCATTTCTTTGGCACCATTACGAAAATAAGTATTGAATTAACCGAAAACTTCAAACCCAAAATAACCTGTTGGATCTCTTTTCAATGGGTTAGTCTTATTGCTGACGGAAATTATATGGAAGCCTATCTGATCTTTGATATTGGGAAAACCAACAAAAAAGCGATCCTCTACAACCCGGACTTTGTAATTCTCGAAGAGTCCAGCATGCATGTACCAGAGATCCAAGACGATGATGGTTTTCCCTGCGATGACCTGATGAAGGTCAGCAATTGGGTTTTGGAGGTAACTGAAAATTTTCTGAAGGATCCAAAATACCAGGTCTTCGGAATTAACTTTTCGGCTTATGGCGCCAGTTTGGTACATGTGGATGAAGAAGGAAAGGTCTGTACGCCTTTCTACAATTACCTGAAACCGGTACCTGAATCACTTTGGGAAAAGTTCTTAGCAGAAGAAGAAAATCTCCTCCAAAAAACCGCAAGCCCGGCATTGAGGATGCTCAACAGCGGATTCCAGCTTTATTGGCTGAAGCATGAAAAACCGGAACTTTTCAAAAATATCCGATTCAGCTTCCACCTTCCCCAATACTTTTCTTTTCTTCTGACCCGAGAAAAATGGAATGACTATACCGGAGTCGGTTGCCACACCTGTTTTTGGGATTTTGAGAAAAAGGATTTTGCCCATTGGGTAAAGAAAACCCGGATTGAAAAAATCCTTCCTCCGTTTCCCACCGAAACCGGAGTGGACAAAAATCTCTTTGGCCAAAATGTGAAAATAGGTTTTGGGATGCATGACAGTTCTGCTGCTTTGCTTCCGTACATACGTTTGATTGATCATCCATTTATCCTGATTTCAACAGGAACCTGGAGCATTTCACTGAATCCATTTGATCAGCAAACTTTGACAGCCGAAGAATTGGAAAGCGACTGTCTGAGTTTCTTGCAGCCTGATGGAAGGAAAGTAAAAGGAGCGCGGATTTTCCTAGGCAAAGAATACGAAGTACAGGTCAACAGGATTGCTTCCCATTTTGGGGATACTGTCGAAAGGCTACAAAAACTGGAGTTCTCCCAAAAACGGATCATTTCCCTTTTCGCAGCAAACAAAAAAGACGTGTTCAGTCCTATCAGCTTCCAAGGTTCAGGACCAAAAGTCAAATGGGAAGGACGTGAAAATCCTTTGGATGAATTTACAAATGCCGAAGAAGCCTGCCTGCAACTTATGCTCGATCTGGCCAAATGGCAGCAATGCAGCACGGATTTGGTGTTAGGCAAAAGCGAAGTCACGGATATCATCCTCGCGGGAGGATTTACCAAGAACAAAACCTTTTTGGCTTTCCTTCAACTCCTATATCCAAACAAAAAAATCTACCTCAGCAACCAGCCACGGGCATCTGCATTGGGGGCTTTGCTCGCTTTGGACCAAAGCAAATTGAAACAGGATATTCTTAGGATCAAGGAATTTGAAACCGGCTTATAGCGCCATTCTTCCTACCTTAGACACAAATTCCAAGATAGTACAGGACACATTAACAGCACCAAACCGTCAATTTTATCTATCAAAATTGAAACAAAAATGGGAAACAACAGCAAGAAATTTGAGCACGTCAGCTACCTCTGGGATGATGCCAAAGCAGACCAACTGAAGCACGATGAAGTGGCCATGCTCATCTACAGGTCCAATATATTGGGCGCTGACTTGAGAATCACCAACTACGGCGGCGGAAATACAAGTTGCAAAACCATTGAAAAAGACCCGCTGACCGGCAATGACGTCCCTGTGATGTGGGTGAAAGGTTCCGGTGGAGATATCGGGACTTTGACCAAAAGCGGCTTGGCTGGCCTGTACCTCGACCGACTGCATTCCCTGAAAAAAATATACCGAGGCCTGGAATTCGAAGATGAAATGGTGGAGCTTTTCAACCACTGCATCTACGACCTAAATTCCAAAGCGCCTTCCATTGATACGCCCCTGCATTCATTTTTGCCCTATACCCATATTGACCATTTGCATCCGGATGCGCTGATCGCCATCGCGGCCGCAAAGGATGGTGAGAAAATCATTCAGGACTTATTTAGCGGAAGCATCGCCTGGGTTCCCTGGCAAAGACCGGGTTTTGACCTTGGGCTAAAACTCGAAGAAGCCATCACCAAAAACCCAAACCTTCGGGGCATTGTCCTCGGTCAGCATGGACTTTTTACCTGGGGAGAAACAAGCTATGAATCCTATATCAACAGCCTTGAAGTCATCGAAACCTGCAGCCAATACCTCCACGCAAATTATGGAAAGGACAGGCCGGTTTTTGGCGGAACCAAAACCACAACTTCTTTGGACGAAACCCAAAGAAGGGATCAGGCTGCCAAACTTGCTCCTACCCTCCGTGGTCTCTGTTCTTCGGAAGGCTTGATGGTCGGACATTTTACCGATGCCTCTGCTGTAATGGAATTCATCAACAGCGAAGATGTCGAACCGCTTGCCGCGATGGGTACAAGTTGCCCGGATCATTTTCTCCGCACCAAAATCTGCCCCTTGGTTTTGAATCTGGCACCTGAGGAAGACCTGACTGATAAAGGTTTGCTTGAAAAACTGAACAGCCAATTTGAAGGATATAGGGCCAATTATGCCAAATACTACCAAGACCACAAGCATCCAAACAGCCCTGCTATCCGGGATGCCAATCCTGTAGTCATCATATGGCCGGGAATCGGGATGTTTACTTTTGCTAAAAACAAGCAGACCGCACGTGTCGCGGCGGAGTTTTATATCAATGCCATCAACGTCATGAAAGGCGCCGAGGCAATATCGACTTATGTGTCGCTGCCTTTGCAGGAAGCTTTCAATATTGAGTATTGGCTGCTTGAGGAAGCCAAACTCCAAAGGATGCCTGCCGAAAAACCACTGTCAAGAAAAGTGGCTTTGGTCACCGGAAGTGCAGGAGGTATCGGAAAAGCAATTGCCGAAAAATACGCCAAAGAAGGTGCCTGTGTGATTTTGACTGACATTGACAGCACCAAACTCGCTGCTTCAGTGGCTGAGTTTGAGAAGAAATTTACCAAAGACAATGTCATAGGGGTGTATCTTGATGTGACCAAGCCTGAAACTTTGAAAGCCTGTATCCGGGAAATCTGCCTCAACTATGGCGGTTTGGATATTGTGGTCAACAATGCAGGCATCAGCATCAGCCGTTCATTGGAAGAGCATTCGTTGGAGGAATGGGACAGGTTGTATGACATCTTGGTCAAAGGACAATTCATCGTCTCCCAAATGGCCTTTGATGTGCTGAAAAAACAAAACAAAGGCGGAGATATCATCAACATTGTCAGCAAAAACGGATTGGTGGCCGGTCCAAAAAACGCCGGTTATGGTTCTGCCAAAGCCGCCCAACTCCACCTCACCAGATTGATGGCAGCCGAATTGGGTGATTACAAAATCCGTGTCAACTCCATCAATCCCGATGCGGTGATTGAAAATTCATCGATTTGGCAGAGTGGATGGGCAGAAGACCGTTCCAAAGCTTATGGCGTACCTTTGGAGGATTTGCCAAAATTCTATGCCAGCAGGACACTTTTGAAGGAAGAAGTGAGGACAGAGGACATTGCCATGGCGGCCTTTGTCTTTGTGAGTGGCATGCTCAATAAAACAACGGGAAATATGCTGAATGTGGATGGTGGATTCGCAGCTTCTTTCCCGAGGTAGTCGGAATGGCATAGTGAAGTGCTAATGCAAGGAATGATTGTTTTCTTTTTCAAATGGGACGGAAGACAGAAGACGGAAGACAGAAAAACCGGATAAGAAAATTTTAAAGCAAGATTTAAGCATTGTATCCGGCACAAAATTATTAATCTCGAAAACTTCAGGAATAGACGGCGGAATCCTATCCACGCACAAGGCCTGTGCCGGCCTCCCGTAAGTACGGGATCGTCCTCCCCGCCTCGAACAAATGAATTTCAGTTTAAGGTAGGGATTCGGTATCTACGGTACTTCCGTCTTCGGTCTTCCGTCTTCCTTCCCGTCTGAATTAGGATAATGAGCCATTTGCAAAGAGGCTGAAATGAATTCACATTAACTCCAAAACAACCCAAAAATGACGATGTTCGACAAAATGGACAAAATCAACAACGGGTCCAAAACCCCGAAGTACCAGCAGGTAGTCAACCTGATCTTGGAAGATATCGAAAGCGGCAGGCTGAAGATCGGAGAGCGGATTTCTTCGATCAACGAGATGAGCTTTGATTTCTTGCTTTCGAGGGATACTGTAGAAAAAGCGTACAACGAACTCAAAGACCGGGGCATCATCACTTCGGTCAAAGGGAAAGGCTTTTATGTGAGTTCGACCAATACTTCCAACAAACTCAAAGTCCTGCTCCTTTTCAACAAGCTCAGTTCCTACAAAAAAATCATCTACTATTCGGTCTTGGAAACCCTCGGCGAAAAAGCCACCGTGGACATCCATGTCCATCATTACAATAAGTCGATGGTGCAGGAACTGCTCGAAAGGAATATGGGAAAGTACCACTACTATGTGCTTGCTCCCCATTTCTATGATGAAGATTCCCACCTGATGGATTCTTATGACATTGCACGGCAGTTTCCCGAAAACAAACTGCTGATCATGGACCGTGCGGTCAAAGGCCACGAAAATGAATTCCCCGGTGTGTATCAGGATTTTGAAAAGGACATTTTCCACGCCTTGGAAGATGGGATCGAGCATTTGAAAAAATACCAAAAACTCAAACTCGTCTATCCGCGGGGGCTGATGTATCCGCCGGAGATTGTGGATGGGTTTAAGAAATTCTGCTTCTACTACAATTTTGACAATGTAATCTTGGACGGTATCGATGCTGAACCCCTGTACGAAGGCGATGTTTATATCACATTGGCGGAGACGGACCTGGTGAATGTTGTCAAGAAAAGCCGGGAACAAGGTTTGGAATTGGGAAAGGCAGTGGGATTGATTTCGTATAATGACACTCCGCTAAAGGAAATTTTGGCAGATGGTATCACAACTATTTCCACGGATTTTGAGCATATGGGAAAAAGGATTGCAGAACTGATTTTGGGAAAAACCACCGAAAAAGTCTCCAAAAACCCATTTAAGATGACGGTGAGGAAGACGTTGTGAGGTTTAAATCAGATTTTTTCTCCCAAGCATCTGAACTTAAAAAATCAGATGCTTTAACAAATAATTATTTGACTCAATCACCTTATAAATCCCATACCGGATAAAATCTTCTTCCACATCCGTATTGATCAATTGGATCAAAAGTCTGTTGCCAGGTAAAGCCATGGTTACTTTTCCATTTGTTGGCAGCGGAATGTCTCCGCTTACTTGCTTGGTTCCATCAAACAAAATGAGTCTGTGGTACGCAGGATCTTCAAAATGATGATAGGTAGGATCATCTGCTTTCTTACTTTCATAAGTACCATAGGGTATTTCCCGGATATAATCGAGAACAATCATTCCACCGTCAAGGAAAAATAATTTATTGTTCTTAGGACCTAAACTGATTCTTCCATCAGATGGAAAATCATCGTCTGAAATCGAGCTCTTTTTGAGCATGTCGAATTCACCATGGTTAATCTTAATTCTTGATTCCAACATACGGGTAATCAAATCATACTTAGTGATTTCATTATCTATACTGTTGGTCAAATAAAGCTTTCTTCTGGTTTGGTCAACACTGTAAACAACGGAATACAGCATGCCATAATTCGATTTGTCAAAAACTTTAAACATCGACCTTTCGGTGATTGGGGCCAACCTAAACAGTTCATCTTTCTCGACAAAATTTATCTCAATTAAAGTAGTGGGGTTGACTACATCAGGATCTGGAATGAAAGAATTTGTTCCGGTAGGATTGGTAATAAATGACAAACTTGAAGGTGATTCATTTTGATAGAAATAGGGGAAAAATTCCAACCTGCCATAAATATGAACCTTTCTTCCAGATTGATAGCGGATCTTTTTTTTGACATTTAGCTTTTGGTCATAAAGAAAAAGCTGATAAGGTGTCTGAAGCCAAATATCACCTTCCTCTGTAAAAGCCATGGCATTGAATGCAGCCGAGGATTGATTAGGTCCTTCCCCTACCAAACCTTTATTGATGACAAAATCTCCTTGTTCGTCTATCAGGATTATCCTCGTCCCTTTAGAATCGGAAATATATCCCAAGTAAAGTTTGCTCTCTGGATGATAATCAACAATCACAACCGGAAGCAAGGAGTTGATTTTAAACTCCTCCACCTTCTCTAATTGGTATTGGGAAAATGAATCTGTTGGCAAAAAGAGCATTGATAAAGAAAAAACAAATGCCAGCGATAGTTTTTGGGTTATTGTTGCCATGGTTGTGAGAAAGTAAATGGTTGAAAAGTGCTTGGATAAGGTGTATAACGATCTAAAATAAGTTTAGGTTGTTATTCTAAATATTCATATTCCTCAAAAGTACCCCTCACATCATTCCTCTGTTTTCAGCCCAACCTTGAACAGCCTGAAATAATCTTTTTCCTCTTCCTCATCCGGTTTTTCCATCATCCAGAGTTCTCCATTGCGGAGCAGCATGCTTCGGGGTACCAGACCTTCCGGGACAAAATCTTTAATAACATTTCCCAGTGAGTCAATGATTGCAATGCGGTGGAGATACTTTTTCCCCATCATTTCCCTAAAAACAATTCTCTCTTCCTGGGATTTTTCTTCAAAATTTGATTGAATATCTAATTCATCATAGCCTGGAAAATAGGCAATTAAAAAGTATCCATCTATAAGTTTTATATTTTCAATACTACCTGATATTAATGGCATAAGAAAATATGTTTCATCGTTTGGATCATCAGTTCCTTTAAAATAATTGTAATCAGGAAGATTAATTGTAATGGAAGACTTTAGAGAATAGGGTTCGGTACCCTCATAAACATAAATTACCGGCTCAGAACCAAATACTACATAAATATTGTCCTCAAAAATTGTGTAAACAGGGAACCATGAGGCAGAAAAGAAATAGTTGCCATTTAAAAAAACACTATTTTCTGGAAACCCAATAATAGAATTCCTTTTCCCATCAATAGGGTCAAGCAAGGATAATAATTTATGGCCTTTATATTGATGAACTTCCCATGGCCTTTCCTCCTGGTTTATGTAAAGGAATTTATTTGATAAGCTTTCCATTCCAAACCCCATTGCTCTCCAAGATTCGCTAGGAACATAAAAATCATCGTATTTGACCAAAGATTGAAGTTTTCCTTCAAAATCATAAGTTAGAAATCCTTTATAACCATACACCAAAAATGAATTAGGACCATTAATTTTTATCGTACCCATTAATTTTCCATAAGTATCAAGCATGTCACCGAACTTGGAAAAAGATGAAAGGATATTACCCTCAAAGTCAGCGATAAAGATATCTTCTGAAAACTCTTTATGATCCATAAAAATAACTGTTCCAGACTTTGGGTCAATATCGTGAACGGTGGGGTTTCCCAAATAATCAATCTGAATACTATCAAGCTTAACCAAGGAAATTGATTTTTGAGGTGAAGCAGTTTCAATAACTTCAGAATCCCGATTTTTGGAATTGCAGGAGAGAAAAAAAATGAATAGAATCAATAGAGATGGATAACGCATAGAGGAAAAGGTTTAAATGTTAATCAAAAAGTTTGCTCGACACATTACTTTTTGCAAATGCTCGATGATTAAACCTAAAGAATAAATTCTATACATCAAAATAAATTATTCAACCTATTCCAAATTGAGGAAAAATAATAGTAAGAGTTAGGGATCCTGGAGTCATTAATATCAAATTTCTCCTTCCAATCTAGTGTAGGATTTAAACCTACTTTAAATATGAAGCTGATTTTTCAGATCGTAATCGAAATTTTAGGCCTAATATTTAGATCTTAATCGAAAAATTAGGCGTATTTTTTCGATTAGGGAAATTGAACCTTCCCGTTTGAATCCACTGCTTAAACTCAAACCCCTACACTACAGGATATTTCATCGTTCAAATTATTTGAAATTGAGAATCAATTCCGTTTAGACAAGCGGTTGAGTAGTGAGAACCTTTTCCAAAGTTGGGCAAAAACCAAGATAGTCCCCTCACATCCATTCCGAACTTTGGAAAAGTTCTTCAGAATCTGAATTGAGAATGAAAAAATTACCTTTTCTCTATGGCTTTAGAACGCTCTTTAAATACTCAATTATATTGAGTTAACCCTTCACTTTCAGGACCAATATCTATCCTTATCTTAGTATCCATTAATTTAGAATTGATAAAATGCCCGAGAATAAAAAAAATATAGGCCTCTTCATCCCCTGCTACGTCGATCAGTTTTATCCCAAGGTGGCGATTGCAACTTTGGAATTGCTGGAAAAATTGGGTTGTCAGGTGACTTATCCAATGGGTCAGACCTGTTGCGGGCAGCCCATGGCCAATGCCGGGTATGAACGGGATACGGTAGCGACTACCAAGCATTTTATCAGGATTTTCAAAGACTTTGATTATGTCGTCGCCCCATCAGGAAGCTGCGTCCTCCATGTCAAAGAACATGCACCGGCGATCGCAGGAATGGAAAAAGAACAGTCCGAGCTTCATGACAAGATTTTTGAACTGACGGAATTTTTGACTGATATCTTGAAAATCGAGAACATCAAAGGAAGCTTTCCACACAGGGTCGGCTACCATGCCTCCTGCCATGGGCAACGGGGTTTGAGGCTTTCGTCCTCAAGTGAATTACACCAAACTCCTTTCAACAAAGCGAAGCAATTGATGGTTAATCTGGAGGGATTGGAATGGGTGGAATTGGAAAGGAAGGATGAATGCTGTGGTTTTGGAGGCACATTTGCGGTAAGCGAAGAAGCCCTTTCCATCCAAATGGGCAAAGACAGGTTGGCCGACCACCAAGCACAACATGTTGAAATCCTGACCGGAGGCGACATGTCCTGTATCATGCATTTGCAGGGAATAGCCAAGCGAAACGGCAATCCGATCCAGTTTAAGCATATCGCCGAAATTCTAAATGAAGCCATCTCATGAGCCATCCCATACAGGCAGCTGAATTTTTGCAGGATCAAGCCAAGTCCAAATGGCATGATGAAACCCTGTGGTTTGTCAGGGACAAGCGGGATAAAATCAGCAAATCCGTCCCTGAATGGGAAAATCTCCGGGAACTTGCCTCCCAGATCAAAGATAATGTATTAGCCAATTTGGGGAGTTATCTGGAGGAATTTGAAAAAAATGCAAAAGCCAACAACATCCATGTCCATTGGGCAAAAGATGCAGAAGAACATAACCGGATTGTCCTTGGAATCCTGCAGGAAAAACGCTGCAATGCCATCGTCAAAAGCAAATCCATCCTGACAGAAGAATGCCACCTGAATCCCTATCTGGAAAAAAACGGCATTGAAGTCGTGGATACGGACCTTGGCGAGCGGATCGTACAGTTCCTAAATCAAGCTCCCAGCCATATTGTATTACCGGCAATCCATTTGAAGAAAAGGGATATTTCTGAGATTTTTCACGAAAAACTCCATACCGAAAAAGGAAACGAAGATCCGGATTACCTCACCCACGCGGCAAGAATCCATTTGAGAGAAAAATTCCTTTCTGCAAAAGTGGCGATCACAGGAGTGAATTTCGGAGTTGCGGAGACGGGAGAGTTTGTGGTCTGCACCAATGAAGGCAATGCCGACATGGGTGTCCACCTCGCAGATGTGCACATCGCCTGTATGGGAATAGAAAAAATCATTCCGAAGCGGGCCCATTTGGGGGTATTCCACCGTCTGCTCGCAAGATCGGCGACAGGACAAAGCGTCACCAATTACACCTCCCATTTCAGAAGTCCATTTCCGGGAAAAGAAATCCATATCGTCTTGGTAGACAATGGCCGCACCGCCCAATTGGCAAGACCAAAATTCAAAAATTCACTCAAATGTATCCGTTGCGGCGCCTGCATGAATACCTGCCCGATTTATCGAAGAAGCGGAGGTTTTAGCTATGAAAGCACAGTTCCCGGACCGATTGGGTCTATCCTTTCCCCCGGTATCGATTTACAAAAGCACAGTTCCCTGCCTTTTGCATCTACCCTTTGCGGCAGCTGCACCGATGTCTGTCCGGTCAAGATCAACATCCACGAGCAACTCTATGAGTGGCGTCAAGAAATCACCAAAGCACAGCCTGACAGGGCTAAAAGCCTGGCGATGAAGATTGCCAACGGGGTTTTCGCTGTTCCTTTTGCTTATAACCTCAGCGGAAATATGATGCGTGGCGCATTGAAAATCCTGCCTGACAGCATTACCTATTCAGGTTTGAATACTTGGGGAAAGCAACGGGACTTGCCTGAGTTGCCAAAAGAATCATTCAAAGACTGGTACAAAAAGAACCGAAAATGAGCAGCAGGGATCTGATATTGTCCAAAATCAAGGCTGTTCCTTTGGAAGCAAAGGAACTTCCCACTATTCCTGAATTCGAATTTGAGGGAGATTTGAAAGCCAGGTTTATAGCGTCCATTCTAGCCAACAAAGGCGAAGTCATCACAAAAGCGGAGTTTTTTAGCTTGTTGGATTCTGGGGTTTTCGAGAAAGTCTATTCTCATATTGAAGATTTTTCTTCCTTCAACAACATCAAAATCACTGAAGATGCTCACCAACTCAATGACCTGAATCTTGCCATTATACGGGGACAATTTGGGGTGGCGGAAAATGGTGCAATATGGTTGGAAGATCGGGATATGGGTTTGCGAGCGCTTCCTTTTATCACAGAGCATTTGGTGATTGTGTTGGATTCTGCCCATTTGGTGGCCAACATGCATCAGGCTTATGACAGGATCGGCTTGCAGGAATCGGGTTTTGGACTGTTTATCGCCGGCCCATCAAAGACGGCAGACATCGAGCAGTCCTTGGTTATTGGAGCACATGGTGCAAAGAGTCTGAGGGTGGTGTTGATCTAACCTTTGAGGTTTCCAAAACCTCGAAGGTTTGACAAAATCTGGTCAAGATTTTAGCCGGACTTTTACTTTGAATTTAAACAGAATGAAAACAGAACAGCGCACATTTGCCTTCAAGATGTCTATCCGTCCCGGCATGGAGGAAGAATATAAGCGGAGACATGATGAAATATGGCCTGAATTGAGAAAATTATTAGAGGAGTCAGGGATTTCTGAATATTACATTTTTTTGGACAGGGACACTTCCACCCTATTTGCCTTTCAAAAAATAACCGGAAAGGGCAATTCCCAAGAACTCGGCAACCATCCTGTGGTACAAAAATGGTGGAAGGACATGGCCGATATTTCTATTTCCAATGAGGACAATTCGCCGGTAAGCATTCCTTTAGAGGAAGTGTTCAGATTGTGATTTTTCTTTCTACCAACGTATCAATTTGGTTGAAAAAGTATGTAAAAGGAAAACTTTAAATTCCTAAATTGTAGACAAAACCCATCCTACCATGAAAAATTTCCCAAAATACTTCTTCATTTTCTGGAGCGTCGTGTTCCTTCTTTTTGCATATTGGCAGGTCAACGATCCCGACCCTCAAATATGGGTTTCCCTTTATATCCTTGCAGCTATATTTTGCGGACTTGCCGCAAGGGGAAAACATCCTTTGATTCCTTTGGGAATAATTATTGTAGCCTGCATCGTCGGAGCGGTTTATTTCTACCCGACTTCGGTATCCAAGTGGGTCAATTATGAAATGGAAAACAAAGACCTGACCATGAAAACACAAGATTCCGAAGAGGCAAGGGAAACCTTTGGCTTGCTCATCATAGCAGCTATTCTTTCCGTTTCAGCCTATTTTGGCTGGAAAAATAAAATCTAAAATTACAGTCCAATTAAATTACCATTCTCTATGAAAAAGTTTTCAATATTTATTTTGGTCCTTTGCGGCCTGATTCCCAATCTGATCCATGCTCAGGAAACCCGTTATTTTGAAATGCGGACTTACACTGCCCATGAAGGGAAAAGACCGGATCTGATCAAAAGATTTCAAGACCATACGCTGAAGTTGTTTGAAAAAAACGGAATAGAAAATATTGCCTATTTCATTCCTACCGACGATACCAACAACACCCTTACCTTTATCCTTGCCTATCCGGACAAAGAATCTAGGGATGTATTGTGGAATAAATTTGCCAACAGCCCTGAGTGGCAAGCTGCCGCAAAAGCTTCTGAAGCAAATGGTCCATTGGTAGCTAAAGTGGAACAGGTATTCATGAAAAATGCCCCTGACCTGACGCCGGAAATCATCCGTGATCAGAATGAAGGTAACAGGGTTTTTGAATTGAGGACATATTACATGATGCCCGGAAAAGTGGACGCGATTCATGCGAGATTCCGGGATTACACCCGTGAATTATTCCAAAAACACGGCATGATCAATGTGATGTATTGGTACACGGTCGAAAAAGATCCTGCTGTGCAGACCAAATTGGTTTACCTCCTGGCGCATAAAAGTGAGAAAGCAGGCAAAGCTTCTTTTGAGAAATTCGGCAAAGATCCATCTTGGATTGTCGTCCGTGATGCTTCCGAGCAAAACGGAAAAATAGTTGAAAAGATAACCTCGGTATACCTCAAGCCTTTGCCTTTCTCGCCTTTGAAATAATGTTTTCTCAGGGTGAAAAATTAAACTCGACTCATCACTAAATATATAAACTTAAACCGCTTCCCAAAAGATATTGATAGATATTGGATATTGATCGATATTGCTTTTGCGGGTATAGGACTAGATCGAAAGTGCACCTTCTGTTGAGGCCCGAGAATAAATCAGAAAGCCCCAAGGTCATCAACAGATTTCCTTGGGGCTTTAAACTGTCCCTTAATAAGCCCTTTTGTTCCTTTGTGGTTGATCCTTTACTAGCAGTTTCAATCCCTTTGTTTCCTTTTGTTCCTTTGTGGTTGATTCATTCTAACCGTGATTTATAGGATTTTCAAGTACCCCTTAAAAAAATTAGCAAGTTCAATCCCTTTGTTTCCTTTTGTTCCTTTGTGGTTGATCCTTTTTTAGCAGGATTATTCCCTTTGTTTCCTTTTATTTGTGGTTAACTTTTTTTCTACGATATCCGAAGTTTTCAACTATTCCATTCCGCAAAATATTAGCAGGTTCAATCCCTTTTGTTCATTTGTGGTTGATCCTTTAATGTTGTGGTCTACAGATTTTTCACTTACACACTTGGAAATTTTAGCAAGTTTGCTCTCTTTGACTGCCACGTTTCCTAAACTTTTCTGATAGCATCTATAAATGAGAAAGCCCCAAGGTCATCAACAGATTTCCTTGGGGCTTTTCTTTTGGCTATAAATCACGCGTACTAGGTAATGCTTCCGATATTGGACTTTTACTTGGATTTGAATTCGGCTGAATGTATTGTCGCTATAGGTTCACCTGCCGCTGCAGGTCTCGTCACAAAATAAACATCATGCTTTTTGCCATCAGTGATTGGCTCAATGGCAATGTTGGCTATTCCTGCCGCTATTCCTCCGGGTCCACCGGCAAGAGTGATGAATCTGGATTCCCCGATTTTCTGTCCACTTGGAGAATCCAACCTGACTTCAATCGCAAATCCTTCTTTTCCAGGCTCCTGACCACCTCCCACTACTTGGATAGAAGCAACATCAGTCAGATCAATTCCTTGGAATGAAAAGGATGCTTCCTTGGAAGGAATCATCATAAAGATCATTCCCTCATAAGTCGTGGTAGAGAATTCAACCAGATTTGTAGCTTGATGCATTCCCATTTTTGGATTGCGGAGCGTTACCGAACTATTTCCGGTCAACGGTTTGACACCCTCAGCACCCCTATCCGTAAAGCTTGCCGAGAGCACAAACACACCATTATCGCTGAGTGGCTTTCCTGCTGTTGGTTCAACAGATCCAGTGGCAGGCAACGAAGACTTCTCAACAGCATCTCTGCGTCCGAGCGAAAGGATATAAGCTACCACTTTTTTGGCGTCCTCATTTTTCAAGTTTGGATTTGCAGGCATTACAGTTTCACCCCATACACCGCCTCCACCTTTTTGGATTTTGTTTACGAGATAAGCAGTAGCAGCTTCAGGATTTCTTCTGTACTTTCTTGAAACGTCTACATAAGAAGGGCCTATAGAGGCTTCATCTTCTTTGTGGCAAGTCTTACAGGTCAACGAACTGATGATGCTTTTTCCGGTCATAGCATCGGTCATGATAAGGTGACCTTTAGCAGCCTCTGCCTGATCCAATCCTGAGATATAGTCTGCTGCCAAATAGAGGGTAGATAGATTTTGGCCCGCTTCTGCGTCATCAGGGTCGGATACCGTTACGGTATAAGCCACTTTTTTGCCAGGGAAATAAAAAGTCTGATTTCCTTTTATTTCAATGTTTACTATCGGCGCAATATTTCCTGCATAAACAGAGGCAATGGTACTTTTTGCACTCAACTTGCCAGGATCACTTACCGTTGCCTGCACATCATAATCTCCAACGGCATTGAAAGTATGGGTCAGTTTTGGCTCTGAAGTAGTCACTGTCTCGCCGTTTCCAAGATCCCATACAAAACTCATTGGGTCATTTTCAGGGTCATTGGCTTCTACAGTAAATGTTGCCGTGAAAGGAATGGAACCGGATTTTTTATCAACTGAAATGGACTGGACTACAGGCGTTCTGTTTCCTGCATTGAAATCGATCCTCGAAAGTCCTGAATCCGCATTTTTGGTAAACCAACCATTTCCATATTCCAAAACATAAAATTTCCCATCAGGACCGACTTCCAAATCAATCAAAGCATTGAATTTGGTTTTGGACATAAAGGGCTCCATTTTGTCAAAGTCACCGTTTGGCAACATGGTTACCACTTTGATCCAACCCCTCACCCAATCGTACATAAAAAACTTCCCGTCATAGTAGGAAGGATATTTTGTATCTGCAGGATACATGTCTGAGTAATAGACAGGACCTGCCATGGCATTTCTACCGCCTGTGCCTAACTGTGGAAACTCAGGGGAAACTCCATACGGATACCAAATAAAAGCTGGAGACAAAGGTGCCACCACCTTGGCTCCTGTATTGTTTTTGGAGTTGTTGGTAGGTTTTTCAGGGTCAAAAGGCGCTCCAGGAGTTCCGGTTGCATAGTCAAATTCCCGGTAAGGGTAATTGTTGCCCACAAAATATGGCCAACCAAAATTGCCTGCTTTTCTTGCCTGATTGACTTCGTCATAACCTCTTGGACCTCTTGTATCCAAGCTGTCATTGGCAGCATCCGGCCCAACTTCACCCCAATAGAGGAAACCTGTTTTTTGATCGACGGAAATTCGATAAGGGTTTCTGTTTCCCTGAACATAGATTTCAGGTCTTGTGCCTTCTGTACCTTTTGGATATAGATTGCCTTCCGGAATCTCGTAGCTGCCATCTTCATTGACCTTGATTCTCAAAATCTTTCCTCGCAAGTCATTGGCATTTCCCGAGCTTCTCCTAGCATCATATTGCTCAAAACCATCTCTGTTGTCCAAAGGTGCAAAGCCTCTGTTGACAAATTTGCTGTCTTTTTGGTCAAAAGGCGTGGAGTTGTCACCTGTCGAAAGGTAAAGCAAGCCATCCTTATCAAAAGCAATGGAACCACCGGTATGGCAGCATATTTCCCTTTGGGAATACAGTTCCAAAATGATTTTTTCAGAAGCCAAATCCAGCTTGTCATTTTCAAATTTGAACCTAGAAAGCCTGTTGACCTCCTTGCCGGTAGGGCTGTAAAACATGAAAATGTAATTGTTCTTAGCAAAATTAGGGTCTTTTTGAATGCCCATCAAACCTTCCTCGGCATTGACACCGGGGGTACTTGTTTTCCAATACACATCAAGCTTTGCAATCTCACGTGCTGTCGAATCACCGTTTTTGTACAGCATGACTTCACCTCTTCTTTGTGCTATCAAGATGTCAAGATTGGGCAAAATGGTCATTTCGGTAGGTTCGGTAAATTCACCGACTACAAGGTTGATCTTCTCAAACCTGTTTTCCTCAGGAACTCTTTGGGTCTTCGCTTTGGAATAATCCAACTCTTTGTTTTCCCCGATAGCATATTTGATTCCTTCAAGAACATGTTTTAGGAAAAGCTCCTCAGAATAAGATTCTTTTGTGTGGCCTCCTGCGGTGTAGAATGCCCTTCCACCATCAAATTCATGGTACCAAGCCATCGGATGGAATCCCATCGGTTTGGTGTGCAAGTAGCTTGATTCATCGATATCCATCAATACATTGACATCAGGATTCAGCTTTTGGAAATGATACCATTCGTCTCTTCTGTTCCATATCTCAGGCAAAAAACGGGTGGTAGAATGATTCCTATCCGTAACATTCAATTTACCATCCTGAACATTTGGATGTGGGTCCCCTATGCCGGGGTGATAAGAAAAATTAGCACCGGCAAGCCTACTGTACCATCCCCACTCGTATTCTGTATCTGCTGCTGCGTGGATTCCTACATATCCTCCACCTGCTTGGATATATCTCTCAAAATCTGCTTCCTGATAATGGTTGAGCACGTCACCCGTTGTACTTAACCAAATGACTGCTGAATATTGTTTCAGGTTTTCCTCGGTAAACATCTCCGAATTGGTGGTGGTATCCACATCAAATTCGTTTTCTGCACCGAGCTTTTGGATAGCGGCTACCCCATCCACGATGGATTCATGATAATATCCGGCCGTTTTACTAAATACTAGGACTTTTGGTTTTCCGCTTCTTTTGTTACAGGAAGAAAAAACCACCAAGACCATCACTAGAAGAAATAAACTTCTTTTCAAGGAATTCAAGGTTAACATAGGTTATTGTATTTTGGAAATATTTGGAAAGATAGAGAGATTCTCAATGTGCTTGCGGTTGAATCATTTAAGTGGGCATTTGGCCGTAAGATTGGTCGATTTCTTTGAACCAAAAGCAAATATTAATTAATTAAATTGACCTGCAAAAATTTCATTATGTATTTTTTACATTTTGAAATACATTTGGGTATAAATGTGCTGACCATGAAACAAATAACCAAAAAAACCATCCCCATGTTTGCGATAGCAGCCATGTTGATGTCCTGTGAAAAAAATGTGGTGGAAGAAACCCAATTAGATGAAAATATCACCATCCTCACCCAATCATTGGGTGCAAAACTCGGTTATTCAAAATCTTCGGGTGTCAATATTCTTGATGAAAAAGGGTTGAAATTCAAGGACCTGAATAAGAACGGAGAACTTGACAAATACGAAGACTGGAGGCTTTCCTTTGAGGAAAGGGCAACTGACTTGGCCTCCAGATTGTCAGTCGAACAGATTGCAGGACTGATGCTTTACAGTTCTCATCAAGCTATCCCTGCTGCACCCGTGGGATTTGGTGCAGGTACTTACGAAGGAAAATCATTTCCTGAGAGCGGCAAGCCTTCTTCCTCGCTTTCAGACCAACAAAAGAAGTTTTTGACAGAAGACAATCTCAGGCATGTATTGATCACAAGGGTAGAAAGCCCCGAAGTAGCTGCCCAATGGAACAACAATGCCCAAGCTTATGTCGAAGGTTTGGGTTTCGGAATTCCGACCAACAACAGTTCAGACCCAAGACACAGCCCAATCGCGAGTACGGAATACAATGCCGGCGCAGGAGGCAATATCTCCATGTGGCCTGAAGCCCTTGGATTGGCAGCGACTTTTGATCCAGCTTTGGTGCAAAGGTTTGGAGAAGTTGCTTCCATAGAATACCGGGCTTTGGGATTGACGACAGCACTTTCTCCGCAGATAGACCTCGGTACCGAACCAAGGTGGAACAGATTGAAAGGCACTTTTGGAGAGGATTCAAGACTATCGGCGGACATGGCACGGGGATATGTAGACGGATTTCAGTCTTCTGCACCTGAATATGAAATCTCCGGGGGTTGGGGCTTTCAAAGTGTCAATGCCATGGTCAAACATTGGCCAAGTGGCGGACCTGAAGAAGGAGGAAGAGACGGACATTTTGCTTATGGAAAGTTTGCAGTGTATCCCGGGAACAACTTCGAAGAACATTTGGTACCCTTCACTGAAGGCGCATTTAAACTGAGCGGAAAAACCAAATCTGCCTCAGCAGTCATGCCCTACTATACCATTTCTTATGGGCAGGACAGCAAAAACGGAGAAAATGTAGCTAATGCCTACAGCGAATATCTTATTACCGATTTGTTGAGAGGAAAATATGGGTATGAAGGCGTCGTCTGTACCGATTGGGGAGTGACAGGGAATGAAAGGGACAATGTGGAAGTCTTTGCCGGAAAACCGTGGGGTATGGAAACTGCCAGCATTGCAGAAAGGCATTACCGGGTCATCATGGCGGGCGGGGATCAGTTTGGTGGCAACAATGACATCAATCCCGTCTTGGAAGCCTATCAGTTAGGCGTTAAAGAACATGGGGAAGAATGGATTAGGGCAAGATTTGAAAAGTCAGCGGTGAGGTTGTTGAGGAATATTTTCCAGACAGGCCTGTTTGAAAATCCTTACCTCGAAATCGCCCATACCAAGGAAACTGTCGGTAATCCCGCATTTATGGAAGAAGGATTTCAGGCCCAAGTCAAGTCAGTGGTCATGTTGAAGAATAAAGAAAACGTCCTTCCTATCGCCAAAAACAGTAAGGTATATATCCCTAAGAAATTTATTCCTTCCACTACCAATTGGTGGGGAATCAAATCGGAAGAACAATGGGTAGATGCATTGAACCTTGAAATCGCCAAAAAATACTTTCAGGTTACCGATAATCCCGAGGAAGCAGATTTTGCCTTGGTCTTTGTCAGCAATCCCGAATCAGGAACAGGTTATGACCCTGCTGACAGGATGACCGGAGGAAATGGTTATGTCCCAATCAGTCTCCAATATGGCACTTACACAGCTGCTACCGCCCGAGAACAAAGCATTGCGGCAGGAGATCCGGTACTCGCTCCTCAGGTTACCAACAGGTCTTATAAAAACAAAACCATCACAGCCTCAAATCTGAAGGACCTTCAAAACGTCATGGACACCAAAAAAGCCATGAACGGAAAACCTGTTATAACCATCATTTCGGCCTCCAACCCGATGGTTTTTTCAGAATTTGAAAAAGAGGTTCAGGGAATCGTGTTGCACTTCAATGTCCAGGATCAGGCAATTTTGGATATTTTATCAGGTGCTGCAGAACCAAGCGGATTATTGCCGGTACAGATGCCTGCCAATATGGAGACCGTCGAGAGCCAATTTGAAGATGTGGCGCATGATATGGATTGCCATGTGGATGAGGCAGGCAATACATACAATTTTGCTTTTGGATTAAACTGGAAAGGGGTAATCAAAGACTCCCGTACAGAAAAGTATCAGAAAAAATAAATCTCCAAACCACAGAAATCAAGAACCACAGTCAAAAGTCTCATAGTCTTCCTTGAAAACTGACTTTAATCTACCCTCTCCGTCCCGGTAGGTAATGGTCCCTGTTCTTGTATTCTGCCTGATGTCTTGACTCATTTCGATGGTTGTTCCATCTTTCAGAAGGACGGTACAGGTTCCTGAGATTTCTTCGATATCGGATATACAACTTCCCAATCCCAGGATAAGGATGGATGCAAAAAAGATTTTTTTCATGGGTGAAGATTTAACAATTAAGGCCAAAATTACAATTTTGTAGCAAAACGCAAGGAGGATTGGATTATTCTTTCGCGAATGATTTTTGTTGCAATCCTTGAGAAAAAATAAGACCGACAATAGTCGGCCTTATTGCTTAATCTATTCACTTACTTACAATTAGCTTTTATCAAGGCATCAAAGCTGCCACACCCGGCAATACTTTGCCTTCCATGTGTTCTAGCAAAGCACCTCCACCGGTAGACACATAAGATACTTTGTCGCCAAAACCGAATTTGTTGACTGCCGCAGCTGAATCACCGCCTCCGATGAGGGAAAATGCCCCTGCTTCGGTAGCATCAGCGATAGCTTGGGCCACAGACACAGTTCCATTTAGGAAACTACTCATTTCAAAAACACCCATCGGGCCGTTCCAAAGAATGGTTTTAGAATTTTTGATGACATCTCCGAATAATTTTCTTGTTTCCGGTCCGATATCCAATCCCATCCAGTTGTCAGGAATTTCTCCTGCTTTGGCCAAACCCTGTTCGGCATCATTGGCAAAAGCCTTAGAAGTAACCGTATCCAATGGAAGGATGATTTTCACTCCTTTTTGCTCCGCTTTTTTCATCAACTCCAACACATAGTCCAACTTATCAGGCTCACAGAGAGAATCTCCGATCTTGCCACCTTTGGCCTTGGAAAAAGTATAGGACATTCCGCCGCCGATGATTAAGTTGTCGACTTTGTCCAATAACCTTTCGATGATCAAAATTTTATCAGAAATCTTTGCGCCGCCCATGATGGCAGTATATGGTCGCTCAGGATGTTCAAGGACTTTGTCAGAATTATCAAGCTCTGAAATCATCAGATAACCGGCAGCTTTGGTGTTGAAAAATTTGGCAATCACAGCCGTGGAAGCATGCGCACGGTGTGCGGTGCCAAAAGCATCATTCACATACACATCACCCAATTTGGAAAGCTTTTCTGCAAAAGCTTCATCTCCTTTTTCTTCTTCTTTGTAAAACCTGAGATTTTCAAGCAAAAGCACTTCCCCCGGTTTCAAGCCTGCAGCCAGGTTTTTGGCTTCCTCTCCGATACAGTCAGGAGCAAATTTCACAGATTGTCCAACTAATTTTTGGAGATTGTTAATAACATGTTTTAGGGAATATTTCTCCACAGGACCATCTTTTGGCCTTCCAAGATGCGACATCAGGATCACTGAACCGCCGTCCTTTAATATTTTCTCGATCGTGGGAATGGCCGCACTGATTCGGGTGTCGTCTGTTACATTTTGGTGCTCATCCAAAGGGACATTAAAATCTACCCTGACAAGGGCTTTTTTACCCTTAAAATCAATATTGTCCACACTTTTGATTCTGTTGTTCATGTTTATTGTTGTTTAAAAGGTTTTGAAGATTAAAGAAAGTTAGAAGTAGGAAGTTTGGAAGTAAGAAGTTGGAAGTAAGAGGTAAGAAGTTGTTGGTAAATTCTTGATTTTGACTTTTCATAAAATTCTGAAAACTAGAATCCTGATACTGATAAACTGACCACGGCAAACTGTAAAACTGATCACTGACCTCTGTAAAACTGACCACTGAAACCTGCCTATTGCACAGCCGCTCTCCGCAGTCTGTCATTGATCGCCCTACCCAATCCTTCCTCAGGCAAAAGCTCTGATAAAATTACGGAAACATCCATGGTATCCAAAGCCCGCATGGCTGCAAATAGATTTTTTGCTGCTTCATTCAAATCCTTTGTTTGGCTCAATTGGATTTGTTTGGATCGATCTAGGGATGGAAATTTTTGATGGAAGGATAAAATCGCGAATGGAATTCCTTTTGCGGAATATTCCAAAACAAGATCTTCCAATTTACCAAGAATAAATGGTTTTGTTGGGGAATAATGGCTCTTGAGCATTCCCGGTGACTTTGGATTGGAGCTCGAATGCGTCATTACTTTCACTTCGCCGACCACTTCTCGGATGGCATTCAGGTCCAATCCTCCCAAACGGTAGACGGTCACTTCCCCTTCTTCCAATCCCACGATGGTACTTTCCAGTCCGACTTCACAGTCTCCTCCGTCTAGGATATAAGCTATTTTATCTCCCAATTGGTCATTGACATGGATTGCTTTGGTAGGACTGATGTAGCCAAAGGGATTGGCACTCGGCGCTGCCAAAGGAAAATCCAATTCTGACAATAGCTCGTTGGTCAGTGGATGACTCGGCACTCTTACTGCCACGGTATCCAACCCGCTTGTAACCAAATCAGGTACAATTTCCTTTTTTGGCAGAAGCAAAGTCAGTGGCCCAGGCCAAAATTTTGACGCCAATAGATTTAAAGGAAAAGGGATTTCTTTGACAAAATCATGGACCCGTTCCATCGCGGAAGTATGCAAGATCAAAGGATCAAAATCCGGTCGGTTTTTGGTTGCAAAAATCATGGCCACAGCATCAGAATCGAGGGCATTGCCTGCCAATCCATATACCGTTTCAGTGGGGATTCCGACCAATTTTCCTTGCTCGAGCAGGGTTTTTGCTTTCGATATGTCCTTACCGATTGTGGCCATTATTCCTTACAAAAATCGTCTATCCAGGTTTTTGCCTCCGCATATCCTAAACTCAAGGCAAGCTTGAGATTGGCACAACCGTCTTCTTTCTGACCGAAAGCACTCATCTGCGTCACACCCAAAAGGTAATAGGCCGCTCCGTTTTGCTTGTCAAGGTTGACGGTATTGATCAGTGAGTTGATGGCTGAGACAGGGTCATTGTTGCCCAATTGGGCTTTTGCTTTGTTGAATTGTGCCAAGGCATTGTTTGGATCGGCCTGTAGCGCCACATCAAAATCGAAGATGGCATCTTCATATTGTTCCAAAGCCAATAAGGCAAGCCCTCTGTTGTAGTAGATGTCGTTTTGTTTTGGATCGAGTCCATTGGCAGTATTGTAATCCAACAGGGCTTCTTTATAGGATTTTTTCTCCAAATAGGCATTGCCTCTGTTGAAGTAAGGTTTGTAAGAAGTGGAATCCACATCAATTGAAGCTGAAAAAGAGGCTATGGCTTCATCAAATTTACTTTGTTGGAAAAGGGCAACACCTTTGGCATTCAGTGCTGTGGTATTTGCAGGATTTTTTTCGATGGTCCTGTCAAAGAACCCAATGGCTTTGTCATATTGCTCGGTTTCCATCATTTTGATTCCCTCATCAAAGAGCTCTTGCTCGGAAGGACTACAGGACCAAAACGAGATGATGGCCATCAGCCAAAAGAGATTTTTTTTCACGGTAGTTTAATTTTGGGCAAAGATAAAGAATTATGCCTCTTTGGAAGATTCTCCCAACAATTTTGAAGCATAGTCTTTTGGCACCGAAACGGGACGCATGGTCTGCATGTCTACAAACACCATGATGGTGGAAGCTTGGGCAAAGATTTTATCCCCGCCGTCTTTTGATTTCCCCATCAATACCTGCTCCAATACAAAGGAAGTATTCCCGATTCCGGTACATTTTACGTAGACATCGGGCCTATCTTCGACATGGATAGGAGTCCGATAGTCAATGTTGATATTGGCTACTACCGTACCTACTTTTAAAATATCCCATTCGCAGACCCTGAATAAAAATTCTGCTCTGGCATGCTCAAAATAATTGAAATAGATCCCGTTGTTGACATGCATATAGCCATCGATATCCGAAAAACGGACCTGGATCGGGACTGAAAAAGAAAAAGAGGACAGTACATCCTCCGGTTGATATTTATTCATGGATAAAATATTATATGTATGTTCGCAATGATGCCAGTTGATAGGATACCTATTCAAATTCTGGTTTGCAGACTTAATTGCCCGGTACATCCGTCTTCCGACTTCGTTCCGATAGCTATCGGAATTCCGTCCCGTTTGAAGAAAAATATAGGGTTAATAGCAAAGAAGAGGATACCCATCTAAAATATTTTCTGCTTACATCAAAATTTCGGATTTGGAGGTTTTTTCCAACATCCTCAAAATTGATGGATTCGGACCGACCATATCTTCCACTGCATCAAACTGGATCCAAGCAAGGTCTTTACTTTCTTCTGAAATCTGCAAAGGCTCGTTCATTTCGGCCTCAAACAAAAAACGCACATCATAATGAAAATGCTCAGGTACATCGCCCCTTTGTGGAATCGTGTGCCTGTCGATGTCAAAAATCCTGGAATCGACAATCCTCAGAGATGTCAAGCCGCTTTCTTCCTGTGCTTCTGCCATCGCCACTTCCAAGAGATTTTCATGCCCATCAGCATGCCCTCCAAGTTGGAGCCATTTATTGAGCTTTCGGTGTAAAGTCAGAAGGGTATGCGTTCTTCTCTTATTGACAATCCAAGCAGATCCGGTAAAATGTCCCTCCAATCTTTTTCTTACAAAAGCATTGTCATCGAAAGTCAACTCGATAAAATCTTCCACAAAAGACGATTCATCTTCAAAGGGCGTTCTGTAATTTTCTAAATTTTCTCTAAGTGATTTCCGGTCCATACTAAGGGTAAGTTTGAAATAATTCATCGATAAACTGGTCAAATGGCTTTGCATCCTGATACAAATGGTCTGAATAGACCGTGACCAAAACTTTGAGGAAGCTGGGTTTATCGTTGATATTGACCTTTTCAATGCTCACATTGCCAAACATCTGGTCAATCTTTTGGGAAAAATCAGTGCTACTCAGGGGTGGCTTGAAATACTGTTTTTCAGTAGTCCTGACATTTTCCTGAATTTCCTCCATTTTTCTGTCCAGACTTACACGATGATATCCCAAATCTAACATTCGTCTGCCAAAAGCAAAGAAAAGATGGGAAAAAGTTTTTTCGTCCAAAGGGCTTTCAAAAGAAACCGCAAATCCATTGGCATATGGAGAATTGAGGATATGCACCTCAGGGGAACCCGTGATTCCTGACTTTTTGAAATGGTAATTTTTATTGATGAGCTTCAGCGTCGCCATCCCCTCCTCTGATTCCATCCAATTCGCGACCATGTCCTTTTCCCCTTCGGATTGGGAAAAATTCTCTTTCACGTTCATGGGAGCTGATTTTTTAGGAAATAATTTTCCCAAAATATCATCAATAAATGAGGCCATCAGTGTTTGATTTTATAGGTGCCGTTTGGTTCTGTCATGATCAATCCTTCCTCCTCGAGTTCTCTCAAAATCCTGACTGTAAAAGGATCGTTTTTCAGGCCGGGGATTTCATGGATTTGATGAAGGGAAAACAAGGTTCCTCCACTTAAAGTTTGAATAATCTTTTTTCTGACCCTTTCTGCTTCGGTGTCATGGTGCTTCCGGTTTTCCAGACAGACATCGCAAATTCCGCAAAAGTCATCTCCCCCTTCCCCAAAATAAGAGGAGATCTGATTTGCGCGGCAGAGGGAAACGTTCTTGATAAAGCCTACCATCGATTTGGCTTTGGAAATGGCGTTTTGCCTCCTCTCCTCAATTCTCTTGGAATTCAACGGAAGCTTTCCGGCATCAAATCTTGCTGTCAAAAAAGTGATTTGGGGTTTGTCTTTTCTGGGATGGTAAGCCAAAATCCCAACCTGATCCAGGTAATCGAGTTGTTTGATCAGGTCGGACTCTTCCATCTTGGCGTTTTTTGCCACTTTGGATTCTTGGATTTTGAGGTATTCGACAAAAAGCTCCCCGCCATAGGTCCGCATCAAGACTTTGATCAACGGGTCCAATTTGGCATTGGCGATCTGAAATTCGTATAGTTTGCTTTGGTCAACCAAAAAATGAATAGTCGAAGGTGAATAAAATCCTTCATTCAGTTCCAGAAACCCTTCTTCTTGCAGTACCTTCAAGGCATTGTATGTTGTCAGCAAATCAAGCCCATAAGTTGACGTAAAGGAAGACATGTCAAAATCATAACTGACCATAAAACCACTTCCCACAGCAATCCGATATTGATTGGCCAGACTTTGGTAAACTTTTTTTAAAAAATCAATTGGAGGATAAGCCATTGCTGCACGCTCCTCCAAGACCATCATGTCCTGCTCATTGGTGAGCAAAACACCATAAGCCTTGTGTTCGTCCCGCCCTGCACGGCCAGCTTCCTGATAGTAGTTTTCGAGGTTTTCGGGCAGGTCCATATGGATGACTGACCTGACATCCGGCTTGTCGATACCCATCCCAAAAGCATTGGTGGCAACGATGACCCGGATTTGGTTTTTCTTCCATTCATTTTGCCGCTTGTCTCTCGTCTCATTGTCTAGGCCAGCATGGTAAAAACTTGCCGAAATCCCCATTTGATTGAGCACATTGGCGATATCCTTGGTGCCTTTCCGGTTTCTGACATAGATAATGGCCGAGCCGGGGATTTTATTCAAAATCTCAATGGCTTTTTCCAGTTTGTTTTCTACTAATCTTACCGAATAGCTGAGGTTTTTGCGGGAAAAAGAACGGACAAAGACCGATGGTTTTTTGAGCTCCAACTTCTCAATGATGTCTGCCTTTACTTTCAAAGTAGCGGAAGCAGTCAGGGCAAGACATGGAACATTCGGGTGAAATTCACGGATCAGCGCAATCTCCAAATAAGGCGGTCTGAAATCATATCCCCATTGTGAGATGCAATGCGCTTCATCAACAGCGATCAGATTGACCTTCATTTTTTTGAAGCGCTCAATAAAAATCTCGGTTTTGAGCCGCTCCGGGGAAACGTAAAGGAACTTGTAATTGCCGTAAATGCAGTTGTCCAAGATGGTATCGATCTCTCTTTTTCCCATCCCTGAATAAATCGCTGCTGCCAAAACCCCCTTTTTCCGAAGGTTGTCCACCTGATCTTTCATCAATGCAATCAGCGGGCTCACCACCACACAGATTCCGTCCATCGTCAATGCAGGAACCTGAAAACATATGGATTTTCCCCCACCGGTGGGCAAAAGTGCAAGAGTATCCTTTCCTTCCAAAACAGAAAGCACGATCTCCAACTGAACAGGACGGAAGTCACTGTATCCAAAAACCGTACTGAGAATATGGAAAGCCTTTTCTCTCAATTTACCATTTGATTTGCTCTTTGTTCAAAAATGCGGTGACGCCTTTTTTGCAATCATCTGTTCCTCTTGCCTTGGCATTCATAGAAGCTGCATATTCCAAAGCCTCTTCCAAAGTCCTTTCCTGCACCCTTCCGATCATTTCTTTGGTCAGCGACATGGCTTCACCCGAGTTTTGTTCAATCAGTTTTTGTGCAAAACCATAGACCTTTTCTTCCAATTCGGCGGCTTCGACCACCCTGTTGATCAGTCCCATGGATTGGGCATAGGTAGCAGAAATCAGGTCTCCTTCCAGCAGCAGCTGCTTGGCTTTGCCTTCACCGAGTTTCCGAAGGAGAAAAACCATGACAATCGCGGGAATAAATCCGATTTTGACTTCAGTATAACCAAATTTTGCTTCGGAAACGGCAAATGAAAAATCACAGATACTTGCCAAGCCACATCCTCCAGCCAAGGCATGTCCCTGAATCTGCGCAATGATGACCTTGGGAAAAGTATAAATTTTGTGAAAAAGGTCTTTAAGGCCACGGCTGTCAATCAGGTTTTCTTCGAAAGAATTAAACTGAAGAGCATGTAGTGCCGCAAGGTCTGCACCGGAACAAAAGACTTTTCCTTCGGCTTTGATAACAATTACCTTGACAGCATCATCCCTTTCAAAATCCGTCAGTGCAGCATCAAGATAAGCGATCATTTCGCCGTTTAAAGCATTTCTTTTTTCGGGTCTGTTGAGGATAATGTAACCTATCCTGTCTTTGATCTGCGTTATTATCGGTTGGTCCATGGCGAAGGGAAATTCTTTGAGCTTGTGAAAATCGATAATTGAAAGATAGCCGACTGCTTTTGCTCTTCCAAGATTAGGGTGAGTTTAATATTATTTTGTACGAATGCGAATCAATCAAAATAGAATCCGATTTGGTAACAGATGTCCATTTGTTTTCCTCCCATCTAAAAATTGAAAAATCAATGACCTCTCCGGCAAAGTGAATGGTGTTGTTTTGAATTACAAGATTTTGATTCTGTCGGGGAATCGGGATTTCAAGCCCTTTTGCGGTTTCAAAAGCAACCATTGGAAATCTGGATTTGGCCTTTGACGCATTTCTGTTTGGCAGTACTTTGAAGCTGACATCCTGTTCTGAAGCTTGGTCATACCAAAAAAGAGTTTCACCGATATGGTAATCTAGGGCCATTCCTTTTCCGGCAGCATATAAAGTAATTTCATTTTTCTCCTTTGGAATAAAAGCAAAAACCAGCCGCGAAATCCCAACCAATCCTAACAATACCAATAAAGTATAGGCCATTTTCCTTCCGGGATAGAGCCATAATAAAATGAATAATGAAAGCATCAGCCAATACACCCAAATGAAACTTGAAGAAAAATAAATATCTGAAATCCTCGAACCAGGCAGTCCCTGAAACCAAAAAATCAGCGTATTGACCACAATAATCGTTTTTTCTGTCACCCAAGCCAAGACCAAAGAAATGTAAGGGACCTTGATCAAAACCATAAGGGGAACCCCCAAAGCCATCATCAAAAATGCCCCGGGAATGGCCACCAAGTTGGCGATTGCAAAATAGGTAGGGAAGACGTGAAAGTAGTAAGCCGATATCGGAAAAGTGGCCAGTTGTGCGGCAAAACTGACTGTTGTAATTTGCCAGATATAGTCTACAATCCTGTTTTTAGGACTCCAAAGACGCACCAATAAGGGCTGAATCACCAAAATTCCGATCAGTGCCAGGTAGGAAAGCTGAAACCCGACAGCATAGATCAGAAAAGGATCATACACTAATAAAACCACCGCTGACAAGGCGATGGCATTGAAGATGGAAGGGTTTCGGGATTTCATCTGTGCCAAAGCCATCAGCGAGAACATCGTCGCAGCCCGCATGACTGAAGGCGACATCCCGGTCAACAAGGCATATCCCCAAATCAATAAAATAATCATGCTAAGGTAAATGACCCTTTTTTTGACTTTAAGCCTGTACGGTTTTATGAATAGAAAAAAGAATCCATACACAATCCCGACATGCAATCCGGAAACTGCCAGAATATGCATCGCACCTGCAGTGACATAGGCATCTGAAATATCCCGATCCATGTCTTTCTTTTGTCCCAACAAAATCGCCTTCGCTACCTGATTTGCCTGCCTGTTATATATGAGACTGTCCATTCCCGAGAGGATTTCGGACCTGATGTTGATAAAAAAAGTCTCGATGGGGTTTTCAGTCAGCCTTCCTATTTTTTCAAATTTTTCACCGATAAAATGCTGGTGAGAGACCTGTTGGTTTTGCATGAATTTGCGGTAATCAAATTCAAATGGATTGGTTGGCCCTTGTATTTTTTGCGGACTTCCTGATACCAGAACCAAATCACCGGAAGAAAGTCCCTGAGCTGAGCGGTGGTAAATCAAAACTTCTCCCTGTTTTTCTTCCCAGACTTTCCCGTCAAATACCTTTTTGACATTGATCCTGTTTGCTGTCGAATTGGGCTTTGGTTCGTCATTGCTGATTACTGTTCCGAGATATGCCTTGATATCTTTTTCGGAATTCAAAAGGTGATTTTGGTGATTTTTGATGTCTTTTTGGTAAGTGGAAAAAAAACCGGCTGCGGCCAATTGGAGGTAAGCTAAAAGTGGAAGGATGATCTGGAATTTATACCTTCTGCGATCGTCATTGGCAAAAACCAAAAAAAGGTAAATCAAACCGGAAGCGGCTGCAACTCCAATTATAACCCAAATTCCGATTTGGCTTAAAACAGGATACAAAACTATCCCGAGGATAAAGAATAGAGCATATCGCAAAAATGGAAACTCCGAAAAACGCATGGGAAAATTGTTTCTCGGAATTTAAAAACAAAAAAAGAAAAAGGAGTCATCTCTGACTCCTTTGCCCCTAATTTAAACGTTTAATATTTTTTAGAAACGGTAACCGACGTTGAAACCTGCCTTCAGCTCAATTATTGAAAACCTGTCAGCCACGCTTTGTGATAAGCCCCGGCCGATTGCCCCAAAAGGTCCAAAAGCGAAATTATTAAAGTTCCACCTGTAACCTGCTATCAAACCAATATAAGCACTGTTCAGACTAGTTACCACATTGGCATTATTTACCACTTCGGTAAATTCTCCGATTCGGTATTTGAAATACGGGGAGATATATACCTTCCCGTCGTTGTTTCCTGCAAAATAAAAGTTGTAGGAAGCCAAAAACGAGGTGGCAGAAAAATTACTGCCATTACCCTGAGTCCTATAACCGAATCGGTCATTGAGATGGACTTCAAGTCCCAATGATTGATCAGGTTTTAAAAACTTCTCATATCCCAACTCCACAGAGCCAAGAACAATAGTGTTTAGAAAATTAAGCCTGATCTCACCTTTCGGATCTTCCAAGGATTGAGCACGGATGTTGCCCTGAAAAAAGACAAAACATGTAACTGCAAACAATAATTTTTTCATATCAAAAGTGTCGGTTTACGGTAAAATTTATTCTTTCGAATATCAAAGGTATAATTCCATTTTAAAATGTTTGATATTACACTCCTCAAACATGTCGCCAACTTTCTGAAATCCAAATTTCGCATATAGCGGCATGGCGTCCAATTGGGCATGTAAGTATAGTTTTTTGCCTTTTGAATCCGGGTGAAGTTTGATATCCCCCACTACTGCATCGACCAAGGCAAAGCCCACACCTTTTCCGCGCATAGGTTTCAATACTGCAAAGCGCTCAAGTTTCACGCCTTTGTCAGTGAATCTCCATCTTGCAGTTCCGGCAGGTTCTCCTTTTGATTTTGCTAAAAAATGAATGGAAGTATCCTCAAACTCATCATATTCCTCAGCAGGATCCACTTCTTGCTCGATGACAAAAACTTCTTCTCGGATGCCAAAAACTGTTTTAAGCTGCTCCTTCGTCACTACTTTTTCTACGGAGATTTGCTTCTCTTCTTTCGTCTCTTTGGGATTCATCTTTTTCGTATGCTTCAATGATCGATTTGACTAATTTATGCCTGATGACATCCTTTCCACTCAGGCTTACAACGCCGATTCCTTTGACATCTTTGAGGATATGCAAGGCTTCAGTGAGTCCGGATTTCTTTTTGGTGGGAAGGTCCACTTGGGTTTGGTCACCTGTAATGATAACCTTGGAATTGGGGCCCATCCGGGTAAGGAACATTTTGATCTGCTCACTTGTAGTATTCTGCGCCTCATCCAACAAGACAAAAGCATCATGCAAAGTTCTCCCTCTCATGTAGGCAAGAGGAGCGATTTCTATGACTCTTGTTTCCTGGTAATATTTGAGCTTCTCAGCAGGCACCATGTCGGCCAAAGCATCATAAATCGGTCTTAAATAGGGATCCAGTTTTTCCTGTAGGTCACCCGGAAGGAATCCCAGATTTTCGCCTGCCTCCACAGCCGGGCGGGTGATGATGATTCTTTTGACTTCTCTGTTTTTCAATGCCCTGACAGCCAGCGCCACAGCGATATAGGTCTTACCTGTACCGGCAGGACCCAATGCAAACACCAGGTCGTTTTTAAAAGCTGACTCTACAAGTTTGCGTTGGTTGGGAGATTTGGGCTTGACGACAAGCCCCTTGTTACCGTAGAGAATGACGTCATTCTTTTCATTTTCTTCGAAAGGCTGACCTTCCAAAGCAATATATTCTTTTACATTGTCTGGGGTCACATGACCAAACCTGTGAAAATGCTGCAGAAGCATATTGATCAAATCATTGATTCGGAGAATCTCGGGGGCACGTCCCTGAATACGGATTTCATTGCCTCGGGATACTATTTTGCTTTGGGGAAAAGCATCAGCAATGCGACGGATGTTCTCGTTTTCTGAGCCTAAAAAGTCCAGTAGCGGGATGTTTTCCAGAGTGATTATTTTTTCTACCAATCTAATTTCCTTGAATTGTGAAGTCTATAGAGGGTGTAAGCATAAAATTCCTAATTTTGTTGACACCTGTACAAAAGTACAAAATTTTAACAGACTTGCTTCCATGGCATTGATAACATTCACCTCAGATTTTGGAGACGCCGACTACTATGTGCCGGCTGTAAAGGCCAAAATGTTATCCATCAACCCACAATTGAATATTGTCGACATCACGCACAAAGTCGACATATACGACATTGCACATGCAGCTTTTGTCTTGAAAGCAATCTATAGAGATTTCCCAAAAGGCACTGTTCACCTGGTGGCCATGAACAGCACAAGCGCCAGCACAGAGGGTTATATAGGTATCAAGTTGGAAGAACATATTTTCTTGGGACCAAACAACGGAGTCCTCAGTCTGCTATCCGATTATGATCCGGGGATTTGTGTTCTTTTCTCCGAAGTGCATATCAAAGAAAGCACTTTCCCTGTAAAAGACATCCTTGCGCCCATCGCGGCCAAAGTGGCCTCCGGTGCTGCCATCCATGATTTTGGCGGTCCGCTGATGCAGATCAAAAAAATGATCCCTAGGCAATTCAAAGCCACCAAAAAACAGATAATAGGCCACGTCATCCGTATCGATAACTATGGCAACCTGATTACCAATATTCCCAAAGAGGTTTTTGACAAACTCAATCCCGGTAAATACAACGTGGAATTTGGCAGGGAAAGAATCAACAGACTCAACAAAACCTATGACAATGTAGACGCAGGCGATTGCTTTGCTTTCTTCAACAGCATCGAACTCCTGGAAATCGGCATCAACCATGGACATGGGGCGGATTTGTTGGGATTAAGACATGACAGTCCTGTTTTTATAAATTTTGAAGCCGAATAATATGCTGGTCCGGGTGGTAAGGATGACCTTTAGGGAGGAAGCTGTCAAAGCTTTCTTAGAAAATTTTGAAGCCAACAAGCAAAAAATCAGGAATTTTCCCGGTTGTAGCCATCTGGAACTGTGGCAGGACGAGAACAACAAAAATATTTTCATGACCTACAGCCATTGGCAAAGTGAGGGAGCTCTGAACCAATACCGTGATTCCGAGTTGTTTAAATCCGTATGGTCATTTACCAAAACCCTTTTTGCAGAAAAACCTGTTGCTTTCAGTTCCAAAAAAATCCAAGAACTGCCCTGAAAGGTGTTGCAGGAAAAAAAATCTTTACTCATATTTGCATCCCGTTCAGAAAGGGACGGAAAATGATTGAAATGCCCAGATGGCGGAATTGGTAGACGCGTTGGTCTCAAACACCAATGAGGTTACACTCGTGCCGGTTCGACTCCGGCTCTGGGTACAGAGAAGCTCGCAGAAATGCGGGCTTTTTTTGTTTTAATACTTGTGAGGAATGGGTGTGTTTTTCGTAGAGGTTATCGAAACCGTCATTTTTATTTTGAGTGGAAAACAATTCGATTTTTTTTCTACTGTGCTCAGACCATTATTGAATCAAAAAACATTCAATTTAGCCAAAAATTGAGCCTTCAGAAAGCGGCTTGGAAGAGCTATGAACCGCTATGATGTTTATGTTTTTTTCGTCGAAAAGACTGTATATAATCCTATAGTTTTTAAAGATGATTTCCCTGACATTTTCATTATTTATCTCGGGGACGATCCTTCCAATTTTTGGAAATGACATTAATAAAACCTCCTTTTCAAAAATTTGATCGGTAAGCAATTCTGAAAATTTTGGAGAAACCTTCATATAATATTCTCGGATTTCAAAAATATTTTCAATTGCTTCTTTGGACCATTTTACTTTGACCATTCTTTAATCATTTTCTTAGCCTCTTCACTTGAAAATGTCTCACCTTTGGAAACTTGGTCAATTCCGATTTCAATTTTATTGATCAGGATAAGTTTATCCATCAAATCATCAATCGAAAATTGGTCAGGCATCTCTTTTAAGGTTTGTAATACTTTCTCTTTTGTGATCATTATTTTATTTTTTGATTTAAATATACAAATTCGAGAAGATTAGAAAAAAGAAAATCACAAACCTCTGATCCTTCTCCCAAACTCTTCCAATCCCTCGTCCCCAAAATCCAGGTGGGTAACAAACCTGATTTGGTCTTTGCCAAAGCGGACGGCTTTGATGCCTACGGCATCCAACTTTTGAAGCATTTCGGCCGGAGTGATGCCCTTCAATCTTGCGATGACGATATTGGTGACAACTGGAAAAACTTCCGAAACCATAGGATGTTGCTCCAGGATCTGTCCTAATTTCTTTGCCCTATAATGGTCATCGGCCAATCTTTTGATTTGGTTATCGAGGGCATAGATTCCCGCTGCCGCCAAAAAACCCGCCTGCCTCATTCCGCCACCAAAAGATTTTCTGACTTTTCTGGCACGCTTGATATCTTCTTTTGACCCCAGAAGGACAGAACCCACCGGACAACCCAATCCTTTACTCAGGCAAACCGAAATGGTTTCGAACATCGCTCCCCAAGCTTTGGGACTTTCGCCGGTGACTACCAAAGCATTGAAAATCCTTGCTCCGTCCAGGTGGAGTTTAATCCCGTGCTTTTCGCAAAGGGTTCGGATCGGTTGGATTTCTTCTAAAGTATAAATACTGCCACCGCCTTTGTTCATGGTATTTTCGAGAGAAACCAAGGTAGTCTCGGGCGCATGGACATCGTCAGGATTGATGGCATCGGCAATGTCAGAAGGACTAATTTTTCCATATTCCCCATCCAAAAGTTTTACCGAAGCATGGGAATTGGACATGATGCCCCCACCTTCATAGAGGTAAATATGGGAAAATTTGTGGCAGATCAGTTCGGTCTGTGCCCAGGTATGGAGACGGATCGCAATCTGATTGGTCATGGTACCGGAAGGGCAAAAAAGTCCCGCCTCCATGCCAAACATATCAGCCAACTTCTGCTCCAAGGCATTGACAGTCGGGTCTTCCCCAAATACATCATCGCCAACTTGTGCTGACCACATGGCTTCCAACATGCCTTGGGTTGGTTTGGTCAGAGTATCTGAACGTAAGTCTATAATCATTTGGATGAATTGGTTTAAAAGAAATATGCTACGCGAAATTAAGGTGGAAATATGTTTGCGCCGAAATATGTATTTTATTGAAATACGCTTTGCGAAATAAGTGGAAATATGCCTACGGCGAAATAATCTTACAGCATCAAGCCTTATTTTCCATTTTATATCAACTTTATTTCAATCGTATTTCTACCATATTTCAACTTTATTTCTATCATATTTCTACTCTATTTCAATTGTATATCAACCTTATTTCTATCGTATTTCCATTGTATTTCAACCTTATTTCCACTCTAATTCAATTTATTTCAACTTTATTTCTACCGTATTTCTACTTTATTTCCAAAGAATTTACTTTTCGAGCTTTTCTCAGGAATCAAGGATTTGATCGCCTCTGCTGCCTCAATCGGGCGATCGGTGGCAAGGATATCTGCTCCGTTTTTGACAAAATCAACATAAATTTGATCTCCTCTTGCAACCGCACTTTTATCCAAGTTACCAAGTACTCCCAAAATCGTAAAAACCCCCATTTCATGCAACTTTGCGTTGAACTCGGGGCTTCTTTCGGAAGTGCCTGTAAAAGCAATCCATTGCTCCACAGGTATACCGGATTCCTCAAATCTTTTCAATTCTTCCTCATTGCGGATGGTGACAGAAAGCATCAATTCGGGATGAAGACTATGAACTTTCTTGGCAGCGTCCACACTGTATGTGATGACGGCAGCATAAGCTTCCGCCTGATATTTTTTGATGGCATCCACGACCATTTCAAACGGAACTTCACGCTTGATGTCCACCGTAAACAACACCTTTCCTTTGCCCCAAATCAATGCTTCTTCCAAAGTAGGAACTTGAAAATCTGTTTCTTTTCGATCATTATCCAACAGCTTCAGTTTCCTGATTTCCTCAAAAGCTAGGTCAATGACTTTTCCTGAACCATTGGTCGTCCTCTCCAAAGTATTGTCGTGCATCAAAACCAAAACAGAGTCTTTGGAAAGTGCCACATCAAATTCAATGATGGAAGGAGTATGTTCGATGACGTTTTGAAAGGTCTCAATGGCATTTTCAGGAAAACCGGGATAAGGTCCACCGCGGTGCGCGCTGACCAATGGAATCCGGTCTGAAGTCCAAGAGTAAAACTCTTTGGCCTCCTTTGTCGATTCTACGCCAATCCTAAATTCAATAGGTTTTGGATTTGTATTGGTATTTCCCGGTTTGGAAGTATTACAGGATAAAAGGATCAATCCCGGCAATACAATTCTGAATATGTTGTTGAATTTACTCATCACTTTTATCTTTTTTGAACCAAAAATCAAGGCTGCTTTTTCGCTTTTCAAATATGTTTTCCATGTCCTGCAATTCAAGTTCGAGGGCTTGATTGGAGATGAAAACCTCCACCAAAGATATCGCCAGGGAAATTAATAGCGTCAGCATACTTGCAATAAACACATAATCCGCTGCAGGCTGAATTTCTCGAAATATGAGGTACATACATATGACACAAAGGAAAAAACTCAATACCCCGCACAGTTGCATGTATTTGATCATGCTGAGACGACGCTTGAGGTTGTGAATCTGTTCAATGATAATTTCCTGATCGGGGTTTTCCAGAAATTTTTTATGAAGTCCCCTTATCAAACTCGCAACGGCCAAAAACCTGTTGGTAAAAGCGAGCATCATCAGGGTAATCGCCGAAAAAAGAAGGGCAGGTGTGGATATTTGGAGTTCCATGGTTGGTTCAATTTAAATAAGATTTAGGATAAAAAACAAAAACCCGGAAAGACTTCCGGGCTTCGTTTATTCTTAAAAAGCAATCTGAATTAAAGGTGGATCACTTCACCATAGGCCTGAGCTGCGGCTTCCATGATGGCTTCTGACATCGTTGGATGCGGGTGGACCGTCTTTATCAAATCCATACCCGTAGTCTCCAATTTGCGGATCGCAACGATCTCAGCGATCATTTCCGTTACATTGGCTCCGATCATATGAGCGCCAAGAAGCTCTCCGTATTTGGCATCGAAAATCAATTTCACAAAACCGTCCTTAGCGCCTGCAGCGGAAGCTTTTCCTGAGGCAGAGAAAGGGAACTTGCCGACTTTCACTTCATAGCCTGCTTCTTTTGCTTTGGCTTCAGTATATCCGACTGAGGCAATCTCAGGAATACAATAAGTACATCCGGGGATATTGTTATAATCCAGCGGTTCAGGATGGTGGTTGGCGATTTTTTCTACGCAGATGATTCCCTCAGCTGAAGCCACGTGTGCCAAAGCCGGGCCTGTAGTCACATCACCGATGGCATAGTAACCGGGCATATTGGTCTTGTAGAATTCGTCAACTTTGATTTTTCCTCTTTCCACCAAAATCCCGACATCCTCCAATCCGATATTTTCGACATTGGACACTACTCCGACAGCGGATAGGACCACGTCGCATTCGATGACTGTTTCTGTGCCTTTCTTATCCTTGACGGTCACCTTGCATCCTTTGCCTTTGGTGTCCACCGCAGTCACCTCCGTGGAGGTCATGATTTTGATGCCGTTTTTCTTATATATTTTTTCCAATGCTTTGGATACTTCCTCATCTTCATTGGGCACGATCCTGTCCAAAAACTCCACGATCGTCACCTCAGTGCCGATAGAACTGTAGACGTAAGCAAACTCAACTCCTATCGCACCGGAACCTACAACAACCATTTTACCAGGTTTCTTTTCCAAAACCATTGCCTTACGGTAACCGATGATTTTATCGTTGTCAATCTTCACTGCGGGAAGTTCTCTTGCACGGCCGCCTGTCGCGATGATGATATGGTCTGCGGCATAGACGGTTTTTTTACCTTCGCTGTCTGAGACTTCGATTTTTTTGCCGGGCTGTACTTTGCCCCAACCTAAAATCTGGTCTATTTTATTCTTCTTAAGCAAAAACTGAACTCCTTTGGACATTCCGGCTGCTACATCACGGCTTCTTTTGATCATGCTTGGGAAATCCACTTCCGCACCTTTAACCTTGATGCCATAATCTTCAGAATGGCTGATGTATTCGAAAACCTGCGCACTTTTGATCAAAGCTTTGGTAGGAATACAACCCCAGTTCAGACATATACCACCTAACTCGGCGGCTTCCACTATGGCAGTTTTCAGACCCAACTGAGAAGCGCGGATCGCCGCTACATACCCACCCGGACCGGAACCCAAAACAATCACATCATATTTTGTTGAAGACATATTCTTACTGGTTAATATTAAAATAAGCTTCGCAAAAATAGGGCTTTTAGGCTGAGAAAAAAATCAAACAAAGACATAAGATGGGAGATTTGAGACATGAGACTTTGCTAAATAAGATTCATTTACGCGACCAAAACAATTGTGCTTGCTTCAATATTTTATTCCTTTACCGCAAAGGGGGGTAAAGGTTTCGGGATGTTACCAATTATTGATTTCATGTGACGTCACCCTGAGTGAAGCGAAGGGTCTCTGATAAACGAGATTCTTCATCCTCGTACCCTAGATTCAAAATGACGCGTAGAGTGCATTCATCATTATACATTATTCACTCCTTTGCGTCTTCGCGTCTCTGCGTGAGCAATCATTGAATCAAATTTTTCTTATTTTTGGGTTTTTAACAGAAACCAACCAAAGAAAATAACATGGGATTATTAAGCGGAAAAACAGCTCTGATCACCGGGGCATCCAAAGGAATCGGTAAAGCAATAGCTGTAAGATTCGCCCAAGAAGGTGCAAATGTGGCCTTCACTTACCTGTCAAGTGTAGAAAAAGGACAGGCACTTGAGACAGAATTGACAGCCTTCGGGATCAAAGCAAAAGGGTACCGTTCGGATGCCTCTGACTTCAAAGCTGCCGAGGAACTTGTCAACGGCGTGGTGACGGAATTCGGAAGTTTGGACATCTTGGTCAACAATGCCGGTATCACACGCGACAATCTCCTGATGAGAATGACCGAGGAAGCTTGGGATGAAGTCATCGGAGTCAACCTCAAATCCTGCTTTAATACCGTCAAAGCTGCAACGCGTCCAATGATGAAAGCCAAGTCAGGTTCCATCATCAACATCACTTCCGTCGTCGGCATCAAAGGCAATGCCGGTCAGGCCAATTATGCAGCCTCCAAATCCGGGATTATCGGTTTTACCAAATCTGTAGCTTTAGAATTGGGATCAAGAAATATCAGGGCAAATGCCGTGGCACCGGGTTTTATCGAAACGGAAATGACTGCTGTATTGGATGAGAAAACTGTCCAAGGCTGGAGAGACGGTATTCCGATGAAGCGGGGCGGCCAACCGGAAGAAGTTGCCAATGCCTGCGTATTCCTGGCTTCGGATATGAGTTCGTATATCTCAGGACAAGTCATCCAAGTAGATGGTGCGATGCTTACCTGAGAGGCGAGAGACTAGAAGCGAGAGGCGAGAAACTAGAAAATTTAGAATTTATAATGTTCAAAAACCCTGAGCGGAATATCCCGGTCAGGGTTTTTTGATTTTGCTGAGATCCAATCTGTAAAACTCGTATTGGTCTTCATTGGGTTGTTCGGGTTTATTCAGATAAAAACCGTCTGAAGCTATAAAGTAATTTTCCAATTTGGAGCCGGGACCATATTCGAAAGTGTATTCGGATAATGGATTTAGGTCCTCATCATATATGCTGAGTAGGTGATGTTTTGTTCTTTCACGGGTAGTTTCACCAGCGCCGGATTCATTTATTTTTGAAATCCTGATAAATACATTTCTGTACTTATCGTAAAGAAAATCTAAATGAGAACTAGCCTCTTTTTTTAATTCAACATAACCGTACTCCCCTCTTACGATGTTTTCACTGCCAATGAAATTAAATTCAACTCCGGAGTCTAGTTTTTTTCTGTCAACTATTTTGAAATCGGACATGACAAATACGGAATCAGAATATGGAAATAAAACATAATTCTTACTGTCCATAATTTCAACGATTGGCGGATAAGACAAGTGGTCTTCAACAAAATCTGATCTATATCCAAAAGGAAAAATAAGATTCTGGACACCTGCCTTGTTTTCTTTCGACTCAAAGGTGATAATCCATTCTTCGATTTTATCAAAGGCTTTTATTTTTCCTGAAAAATTGATACTTGGTGCAACCAGTGGAACCACTGAAATTTGATACTGACTTTCAGATACTTTGGTAAAATTGTTCCTCCTTCCATGGTACATGCTACTGTAATACGTATTTGGAAATTCCAGTTTCGAATCAATACGTTCCTCTTTTATTCTATTACCTTGATAATAGTCATAAAACCAACCGTCCATATTTACTATGGTCAAGGAATCCATCCCTTCAGCTATTAACAAGCCAATGTAACCTTTGAAGCTGTTTGGCCCATCAAAAGGAAGTTTGATTTCCTTGACTTTTTCTCCGGTTAGGATTGAATAATACTGGATCGTCCTCTCCCTATCAGCCAAGGAAATGATAAAATCAATTCCTTGATGATGGATTACCTGTTTGACTTCTATATTTTTTGTCAAACTATCTTTCTTGACGAGTAGATCGCCTGTAACCAATTCTTCAAGTTTCCCAACATATATTTCATCAGAAGCCTTTTCTCCACAGGAAAACAGGGCTATGAAACCAACAAAAACTAGAATTTGGGAAAAGGGACTTTTGAACATAATCCAAAATTAACAGATTAGTCGATAAATCAAACCATTGCTCAACATGATTTAATCCCAAAAAGTAATTTTAATTTGGATTGTATCTCATTTTGATAAAAAATAAAAAAATTTCTAATCATGAAATGGCTTTCCGTGTTTGGTTGTATAAATATCCTCTTCGGGTTCAGACAAAAAATCAAAAGAAGGGTTTTTGGAAAGTGCTTTTAACCAAGATTTTTCATCAATATCCTCGTCCTCAACCAAAATCAAAACCCTCACCTCTTTATTTGAAAAATGAAGCTTTTCAGAAATCAATAAATTCCCGTTTTTGTCTGTTTTGGCTTTGATTTCTATGGCTTTCATTAGGATTCGGTTTTAACAAATATAATTAACTATACCCTAAAAATTATTTGTCTTGCCTTTTTCAAAGAAAATCAAGGGGCCTAACAAAAATATTTCCCTCTTGCATGCAACTTTTTAAATCAAAGAAAGTATATTGCAATGATATCATTTTAATATCATAACAATATGGAAAAAATAACTAAACCTATTTCCGGCTACTTGATGGTTTTGGTGGTCATTGCACTGATTCCGGCCACTGCATTTTCATTTATCAATGAATGGCATCTTTTGGGGGTGGTCCTCGGATTTGCCTTTATAATGATTACTCCAGGGTTTTTTACTTTACAACCCAACATGGCCATGGTGCTCGTCCTCTTCGGTGCGTATAAAGGCACGGTGAAGGACACCGGTTTCTTTTGGGTCAATCCATTAATGACCAAAAAGAGAATCTCTCTCCGTGTCAAAAACTTTGAGAACAAGCCGCTGAAAGTCAACGACAAAATCGGTAACCCGGTCATGGTCGGCACGATCGTCGTCTGGCAGGTGGAGAATACCTTCAAGGCTTCCTTTGAAGTCGAAGATTATGAAAACTTCGTCCACTTACAGACAGATGCTGCGGTCAGAAAAATGGCGGGACTTTATCCTTACGATGATTTTGAGCACCAACATGCAGAAATCACACTCCGGTCAGGGGTAGAGGAAGTCAACCATTCCCTAGAAGCAGAAATTTCCGACAGGTTAAAATCCGCCGGGATCAAAGTGATTGAGGCAAGGATTTCCCATCTCGCTTATGCTTCCGAAATCGCCTCCGCCATGCTACAGAGACAACAGGCCACAGCTATCGTCGCTGCACGAAGAATGATCGTGGACGGCGCAGTGGGCATGGTCGAAATGGCATTGGAAGACCTCAAAATCAAAGGCATTATCGACTTTGAAGAATCAAAAAAAGCAGCCATGGTCAGTAACCTGATGGTCGTCCTCTGCTCGGACAGAAGTGCGAGTCCGGTTTTGAATGTGGGAACACTCAATCAATAACCCCGTATGGTAGTCAATGAAGTACAGGGATTTAGAGGCACAATTCTGATGTATGGAATTATCCTATTGGAATTGCCTACCCTGATTCTTTTGGGTGTCTTATGGCAGACAGGCAAGTTGGGAGAAGACGGACCTTTCATCATGGGATTTGTATTTAGCCTCATGGTCATAGTGTTCACTCTTTTGATGAATATCAGATTAGAATTGAGATTGACAACCGATGGATTATCCTACAGAAATCCTCCTTTCCTAAACAGATGGACAAAAATCTCCCCGAATGAAATGAAATCCATTGAAGTCAAAAAAATGGATGGATTATTGGAATACGGTGGCGTAGGAGTCAGGTTCTCCCGAAAAACCAAAGCCTATATTTTCTTTGCAGACCATGTTGTTGAAGTTCAGCTTGCAAAAAAGAAACTGGTTTTTAGTACGCACAAACCCAGAGAAGTGGATGAAATGATTTCTTATTGGAAAGAAAATGAAGATTTAAAATGACACTGGACAGAAAAGTGTCAACCAAAATCAGGCATATTCACATAGTCGACAGTCCATAGTCGACAGTCCATAGCCGGTACTCTGGATCTTCAATCCGAGTTTTCAATCATTAGCGGCAACAAAAGGTATACAAAAAATAAACAGTGAAAAAAATGGCTAATTACACTTTCAAAGAAACCCAGAGATTCAACCAATTGTGGATTTGGATGCTTTTGGTCTTTGTAGCAGGCGTCGTTTTTTTTAGTGCTTTTAGTCTTGAAGAAGTAAAATATTCAGATATAATGATCCCTATGGGAATCATTGGTCTTGTGTTTGCATTGTTTCTTTCCCTAACCCTCAAGACGACTATAGATTCCCATTCTTTGTCTTTTAGCTATTTCCCTTTTGTCAGAAACAGAAAATACAACTTCAAGGAAATAGAATCCATGGAACTGAAGGAATACAATTCACTATGGGAATATGGAGGCTGGGGTATCAGGTACAATTTTGATTCCTGGGCATACAATACCGGAGGGAAATTTGGCATCATGGTCAAAACAAAGAATAAAAAATTTCTAATTGGCACACACAAACCTGAGGAGGCCAAAAAAGCCATAGCCATGTTTAAAGATTACCAAACAAAAAATTATGGCAGCTAAAAAACCATTCGCCTTAAGGATAGATGAAAATCTCATGAAAGCTGTCGAAAAATGGGCAGAAGATGAGTTCCGGAGTGCCAATGGGCAGCTGGAATGGATCATCCATGAGGCGCTGAAGAAGTCAGGAAGGCTTCCATCCCAGATAAAAAAAGACCCGGAATCTGAATAGGTTCCGGGTCTTTTTCAATCCTCCGCATCAGGATTGTAAAGCAGCTGCCTGTATTCAAAATCATACAATGTCAACTGTCGCATTTCATAGAAAGCTGTCCAATAATCCCTCAAAGACTGGATATAAGCCCTTCGGTTTTGGTCTTTTTCCTGCTGTGCAATATTCAGGTCTGTGATGGTCACATTTCCGTTTTGGTACCTTCTCAAGGAAATTTCATAGCGCTTGTCAGCCACCTGATCTGAAAGTTTGGTGATTTCGAGACGGTCATGCATCATGTCAAAGTTCTTGACTTTGGTAAATATCTCCTGCTCAAAATTGATGATGTCCTGCTCGACCGTGTATTCCACCAATTGCTTGTTGGCTTCCGCCTGTCCCATTCGGGCCTTATTCCTTCCCCAATCCAAAATCGGGATAGAGAATCCAAGGTTGAGCAATACCTGCCTGTTTGGATCGATATAGATATCACCCCATGTCAATCCCGCATTGTTGAGACCATAACTTGCATTCATCAGGACATTGAATCTTTCGCCTCTCGCTTGCGCCAATCCGGCCTGTGCTTCCAGTTTTCTTCTGTCAAACCCCATGGCATCGGCCCTGTTGAGAAAAGCAAATTCGATGGCTTCCTCCACATCGATGGTCAGGTCGGGTACGATTTGCGGAGGAATCAAGCTTATTTCCTCGGCATCATTGAGCCCAATATAAGATTTGAGCCGAAGGCTATTGGCCTCCAAGTCAAGGTTAGCCTGTGCCAAATCCTGTCTTGCCTGTAACACCTGCAGCTCTACCTGCAGCAATTTGTCTTCGTATGTGGTTCCGATATTATACCTTCCTTGCTCTATTTTGAGGATTTCTTGCGTATTGACAAGGTTTTTGGTGGCGATCTCCAGATTGACTTGGGAAATCAGAAAATCAAAAAACAGTTCTGTCACCGTCATTCCGATCTGTTCCATTTCTTCCACATATCCCCGCTTGCTTTCCTCATAGACAAGTGGTTCGATTTTTCTATCCCATTTCAAGGGATTATAAGCAAAAAACGGTTGGGACAAACGCACATTGACCGGAATTCCGCTCCATTGGGTTTGAGGACTTCCTGCAGGTGCAAGGAAATTGTCAAACTTGGTCGTGGAAGAATTGACCGAAATGTTACCACCCGTGGCAGCTATTTCCTGTTCGATGCCCAATTCAAGATCCATGAAATTTTGCCTTACTTCCCTAAATTCAATGGTTCCGTCAGGTTGGGTAACATTGTTGAATGCCTGTGAAAATCCGGGAATCGTTCCGCTCAGTCTTAGCTGTGGATTGTAATTGGATTGGTAAAAACGGTAATTCCAATACCTGTTTTCTTTACGGGTTTGTGCGCGAAGGGCTGCCGGGGACCTCGCCTTTGCCCTTGCTACCATGTCCTCGAGGGTGAAGGTAATTCTTTCTTGAGAAAAAGATTGGAAGGGGAAAACAACCAACCAAACAAATAAAGCACTCCAATAATACTGTTTACTCATACCTTAAAGAAGTTATAGGGTCCTGCATTGCTGCTTTTCTTGCCGGAGCGATTCCAAAAACCAAACCGACGGTCGCTGCGACGCCAAAAGAAAGCAATATCGAAGGAAGGGTAATGATGGTCGGGAAATCCCCAAAGGTGGATACCAAATGGGCCAATAAAATCCCCAATATTACCCCTATAATCCCTCCTGTGATGCTGATCATGACGGCTTCAAACAGAAACTGATTGACAATATCGGATTTTTTTGCACCTAACGAAAGCCTTAATCCTATTTCTTTAATCCTTTCCATCACAGAGGCCAACATGATGTTCATAATTCCTATCCCTCCGACCAAAAGTGATATCCCTGCAATGGCCCCAAGGACAATGTTAAAGATGTTCTGGGTACGCTGCTGTTGCTTCAGCAAGAGCTCAGGAATCGTAATCTCAAAGTCTACCACCATCATATGCCTTCTCTCCAAAAGCTTGGAAATCACCTCGGCAGTGGGATTGAGGGATTCGCTTTCCTCTACCTGAACCACTATTTTGTCAATCTGATGGTAATTTGGGTCTGTATTGGTCGTCAACTGCTCCCCATCCAAAACTGCCGCTCCTGTCACCAAATCCCTGTTTTTGAACCTGATCAGCATCGTTTGGATAGGTACATAAACGTCCATGTTGAAATCTCTGATACCCAATTTGGAAATGCTCTGCTCGGAGACCAACCTTTCCTCCATCACACCAATGACTTCAAGCCATTGGTTTCCGCTTTTGATCATCTTTCCGATTGGGTTTTCCTTTGAAAAAAATTTGGTCTGAACCGACCTTCCAATGATACAGACAGGCGCACCGAGGAGAAGATTGGATTCGGTAAACATTTTTCCTTCCCGAAGTTTGAAATCCAAGACTTCAAAATAGGCCGGAGTGACGCCTACCAACTTGGCTGAGCGCCTGATTCCACTTTTGACTAGGTTGGTTTCCAATACGATTTCAGGGCTGATTTTTTTGATTCCAGGAATGGTCTTCATGATGGATTCGACATCGGAAAGTTTCAGTCCGGGCGAAAACTTCCCCCTTTCCTCTTCCAGGTCTGATTCTTCGGCCAGATTTTCCTCAATTTGATTGACCACAGGTGTAATCACGATGTTGTTGACACCGACCAGCCTGATTTGCTCGAGGATTTCCTGTTGGGCGCCGTTGCCGATGGCAAGCATCGCAATCACAGCCGCAACTCCAAAAATTATCCCCAAAGCCGTCAGCAAAGACCTTAATTTATTGGCTAAGACCGCTTCCAAGGCTATGTGGAAATTGGCTTTTAATCTTTCATTTCGGTCGAAATTAATATTCATAAATGTATCTTAATTATTGACAGGCCTGACTTGATACCCGGTTCTCATAGAGGAATCCGGTACGGAAATTGGCTCCTCGATTTTAAGGTTCCTTTTCCCATTTAATTCTGCCAATAAACTGATACTTGTATTTTGGGACCATTCGGGAGTAGAAAGGAACACATCCTGCCCTTCTTCCAATCCCATCTCAATGATAACATCGTTGGAATTGGCCAGGCCGAGTTTTACTTCCTGCTTGCTGCCGTTTTTGAGATAGACATAATTGATGCTGTCGCTTTCTACATTGATAGCCTCCAAAGGCACATAGACCACATCACTTTTTTCCTCTATCAAAATGGAATTGCTGGTTGTCATTGCGGGACGAAGGAGGTCGTCACTTTCATTGACTCTGACCAAAACTTCAAAAACCTTGGCATCCGAATTTGGCCTTTGTTGTCCCACGTTGGCGACCTGAATAACATTTCCTGTCAAAATTTTATCGGGAAAAGCATCCAATCCGATTACTACAGATTGGCCAACTTTGATTTTTCTGATATCCACTTCATTGATGTAAGTGATGCTTTGCATCGTGCTGAGATCGGGAAGTGTGGCTACTACAGGGTCCCAAGAACTGATCTGTGAGCCTTCTTTTACTTTTCCGCCCCTTCCCTGACGGTATATCACCATGCCGTTTTGTGGCGCGAGTACGGTGAATTTTTCCAAAGCTTCCTGCATTTGGGAAACTTCCAACTCCGCTTCTCTCAACCTTGCAGACACCTCAACCATCCTCGCTTTTTCCTGCAGGGATTTGATTCTATACCTTTCTTTGGCCTGTTGTAGGTCTCTGATGGCTTTTTGGTAGTTGTACTCATTTTGCTTGATGATGGCCGGCGGTTCATATTGAGACTGGTCCAAAACCAGTTTTTTGGCTCCGACTTCATAATCCAGGTTGATCAGGTTATCCCTTTCGAGTCTGAGCACCAAGGAGGTGTCCAACTGTGTCTGTTCGTAGGCGGCCCTAGTCTGTTCCAAGTCCAGGCGCCTGTCCTCCAATCTTCCAAAAAGTTCTGTTTTGTCAAGAGCGGCAATGAAATCTCCCTTCTTGACTACAGTTCCCTCATCGACCATGGTTTCGATCGTGAAGTTCCCGATCCGGTATCTCCTTGCCTCTATGGGTCCAAGAATTTCTATAGAATTCAAGGCCTGCAATTCGCCTGAAGAAGTGATTTCTACTTTAAATTGCCCTTTTTTAACTTCTGTCAGTATTTCGAAGTTGCCCTCATTACTTGAGTAAAAAAAAAGTAGGTATATGACAATCAGAGCTGCAAGCACCCCAAGTCCTGTATAAATATACTTTCTTTGCATGATTGGACAGTTATTTTGGTGTAGTCAAAGTTAGCCATAAATGAGTCTAAAATCAGCCCAATAAGCATGTTATAAAACCATTAAAGTAATTTATAATTTATCCTGAGTGCAGGAAACGGAAAACCGAAAAATTGAAATGGAATTGATAAATTGCGCGCTCATTGGGGTTTTTACCTCCCCAAAAACCGACCAAACCCTGATATGAAGTCATTGATCAGTTTTATTATCCGATACATTCCAAGGAAATATTTGCAGCTTGTTTCCCACTTTTTCCTGCGGATTATGGCGGTCTTTTATCAGGGAAATCAGGTTACCTGCAATGTATGTGACCATTCTTTCCGGAAGTTTTTGCCTTATGGAAGAAAAGGACGGGACAATGCACTCTGCCCAAACTGCCTTGCTTTGGAAAGGCATAGGCTGATGTGGTTGTTTTTGCAACAAGAGACAAACTTCTTTACGCATCGACTCAAAGTACTCCATATTGCCCCTGAGCTTTGCTTTATCGACCGGATGGAGGCCATGAAAAATCTGGATTACATCACTGCTGATATTGAGTCTCCTTTGGCCAAAGTCAAAATGGATGTCCATCAGATCCCATTTGAAGCCAATACTTTTGATGTCGTATTCTGTAACCACGTCATGGAACATGTCGACGACGATATCCTGGCATGCAGCGAGATCAACCGCGTGCTCAAACCAAACGGTTGGGGAATCATCCAATCCCCTGTCTATGACATTCCCGAGACCATCGAGGACAAAACCATCACCGATGCCGCCGAGCGCGAAAGACTTTTCGGCCAAAGAGACCACGTCCGCAAATACGGGAATGACTACGCCAAGCGCCTCAGTCAATCAGGACTTGATGTCCAAGAAAACCTTTTTGTCAAAACCCTTGATCCTGCTGTTGTCTTCAAAAATGCTTTGCCTGAGAATGAGGTGATTTTTTATTGTAGAAAAGGGAGTAAAGGATGAAGGGTGAGGGAGGAAGGATGAAAAAAAATGATTGTTGAGGGATTATGGCCTAGTTTTGAATAATAAAGCTAGCCTTCTCTTTCAAAAAATCAATGCAGGAATTGAATCCAAAGATCCTTGATATAAAAAGGTTAGCCCAAAATGATACGATTTGATACGATTTGAATCGGTTATGATACGAAAAATGTAATTTCTTGTCCATTTGGAATTACGCCAATCAGAATTCGATGTCCAAGAAAACCTCTTTGTCAAAACCCTTGATCCCGCTATAGTCTTGAAAAATGCTTTGCCAGAGAATGAGGTGATTTTTTATTGTAAAAAAGGGGGAATAAAAGAATGAAAAATTAAGAATGAAGAAGGGGGATTCAAAAAAAGGGGTAAAAACCCTTTGATCCTACGGGATTCAGCTTGGAGACCTCGGGCATTCGCAGACGTTCCTTTCAAGCTTACACTTAACTTCTAAAAGACATTGCGTTTGTAGTTAGTCGGTACCGCCCGCTGTATCCAAGGTAATGTTAGAGTGCCTTATTCCTTTTGCCCCTTTAAAGGAAGGTTAATCCAATTCTTTTATTCAAACCTTGTTCGAAAATCCGGATCAAGGTTGACAACTGGATATTTCCTTTTCCATTTTCAAGTTTTGAGATATAACTTTTCTTTGTCCCTGCCTTTTCCGCCAATTGCTCCTGGGTAAGGTTCGCTTCCTTTCTTGCATCTTTAAGCATTTCGCTTATGATGAACATCTGGGCATTTTCTTCATACTTGTTTCTGCTCTCACTTCCGACTTTGCCGTGTTCCAGTTCAATCAGTTCATCAAATGTTTTGACTTTGCTATAATCCTTCATAATCTTATTTCTTTGATTGAAAATATTCCTTCATTAACCTTCCTGCTTTCTCTATTTCATTCTTTGGGGTCTTTTGACTCTTTTTTTGAAAACCGTTGAAGAGCACGACTAACCTTCCTTAATCAAAGCAGCAGAAAATTCTATAAATGTTTGATTGGTATTCCACTCTAACTTCAAACAAGCTCTCAGTTCCTTCCAGATGTTTGAGAAACTTCTCTGGCACCCTTTCCACTTGCTTGATCATCTCAAAAACATATTGAATCTTACTCTTTACCTTTTCATCTTGATTTTGATAAAATTCAATAAAGTGGTTTTCATAAAAAATTATCTTCCTTACCATATTTACAAAGTTATCTCAAAAGATAACATTTTCCAAAAATGTGAGGGTTCTTTTAATCCACTCTAACTTTTGGAGGGTTTAAGAAGTGGCGATTGCGGAGACGAAAACTGTCTGCTAACACTAAACTGACCTTGAATCATAAAACCCCTGTTGCCTATAGGTAATTTAGGAACCGAAGATTATTAATCTTCCTTTTTTAATTCATTCAACATCGATACAAAATTATCTGGTGGATAAAATTGTAATTTATTGTCAAGAAAATTGTAAGGTAAATTAATCAATTGGTTTTCCTTGTACCAATAAAGCCTGTCACTTATTGAACCTGGGCCTTCATTATTCATCCCTTTGATTATAGGAATTAAGGAGTTAATAGCTTTAGCAACCTCCAAATTTTCAATTGGATAAATAATTACAGCATGTCTATGAGGCACACCAATCAATGCACCGTGTTTTCCGATATATTTTTTTAAGTCTTTCTTATCAAGTAAAATATTTGATGCAAAGACATTATCACTTTGTATTAACCATATTTTATAATCCTTCATATCCTGTTGCGAAATTTCAAGTGGATAATTGGATTTGATATTTTTGAAACCTATATCAAACAATTCTTTTGTCTGCTTGTTCCACGCGGTTACATTTTCAGGTTTAATGCTTGTTACTGTATGCGGTAAATCAAAAACAAGTAGTTCAACAATTTCATCTGTAAGCTCTTTGTAAACCGTATTTTCTTTTCCAACTGCCTCAATATATTCTTTATGGTAAAGTCTCACTCCAATATATTTTTGAATTTGTTCGAAATCCTTAATTTTTTTATTAAAGTCAGTCTGAAATTCATTGGCTTCAATCATTCTATTGAAATGGTCTGAAACAATCTCTTTCCATACATTTCTATTTTCCTGTTTACAAATCTGTGCAAGATTAACTAATCCAAGATTGTTTAATCCAAAGTCCCCATTCTCCACAATTACAACTCCATCGTTTATTGAAATTTCAAAGTTCTTTTGTTTGAAATATTCTTCAATTATGTCAATAAAAAAGTTATATTCCTTTTTGTCGAAAAACTTCGCCCAAACAGGGACAGTTCTGTTCTGTCCCTTACATGATGAAAATAATGAAATAATAATTATCAAGAAGTATTTAATTTTCATTGTTCTAGCCTTGTCTTTTTTTTTCCTGCAGCTAACGTTTTGCTTCACGAAATCACTGCAATATGTATGGTATATGGAATACAAACAGCAACAGTTGCAGAAATATTTGAATCATCTAAACATAAAACTAATATCCTAAATATCCAACCAGTCTTCCTGACTATTTGCGTGTAAAAAATTAATTGGATTTTACCCCTTAAAAACCTTCTTCACCCATTCAGTCATCAATCCTGCGCCATAGCTACTCAGCTGTCCAAAAGCTGTAAAAATAGAAAGTAATCCTACCCAAGGTGATTTGTTTATGAAAGTAGAATGAACGAAAACAGCTAAAATCCATAGAGAATAAACCAAGAGCCCTGCTGTCAAGAAAATCGAGAAGGCTGGAAACCAATAACTAATAACCAATAACCCAATAACCATTATCCAACCAAGTAAAAATACTGCCGGCATCAGATGCACCAACTTCACCGCATCCCGATGGTAACGGCTGACATTGATTCGGTTTTGGCCAAAGGAATAACTCTGTCTGAAGAAACTTTGCCAGGTGTTTTTCCTTTTGTGGTACACAAAAGCTTCCTCCACCAACTCCAACCTGAAACCTGACTTTTTGAGCCGCATACTCAGCTCGATATCCTCTCCTCTGTTTGGGTCGACAAAACCTTTGGTCGCCTCAAATGCTTTTCTGGATAGGCCCATATTGAATCCACGGGCTTGGAACTTCGATGGATCTTTTAATTTTCCCCGGATTCCTCCTGTAGTTAATAGGGAGGTCATGCTGTAGTTGATGGCTTTTTGGAAGTTGGAAAAACCTTCCTCAGCAGCGTCTGGACCACCATGGGCATCGAGCTTTCGGGTATTGATGGCTTTATCCAAAACCTCAAAATATTGAGAAGGAATGATGCAATCGGAATCAAAAAGCACAAAATAATCGCCTTTGGCCAGATTCATCCCGAAGTTACGGGCAAAGCCTTGGGCAATATTTTCAATCCAAAAATAACGTACTTGGAGTTCTTCTCTGTAGGATTCTGCGACAAGCTTGCAGGGATTATCAGATCCGTCATCCACGATTATCACCTCAAAGCCTGTGAAGGTCTGTGTAGTCAGACTCTGAAGCAATTCCCTGATTTCATCGGGACGGTTGTACACCGGTATGATTACCGAAAAAACCATCAATCCTTGAAATTCAGTTCGGAGTCAATGTTGTAATCGGATTTTCGGCTGTTGTTGGAAGTCATCATTTCCGCGAGGAAGCCAGTCAGAAACAACTGAACCCCCACAATCAAAGCCACCAATGCCAAAAAGAATAAGGGTTGATCGGTGATTTCCCTGACGGCTGTTCCCCGGTAAAGTCCATAGATCTTTTGAAAAATCAGCCAACCTGTGATGAAGAAACCCGCCAAAAAGGAGACCGAGCCCAAAGTACCGAAGAAATGCATCGGACGCTTTTTGTACCTGTTGACAAAGGAAACGGAAATCAGGTCGAGGAAGCCGTTCAGGAATCTTTCCCAACCAAATTTGGTATAGCCGTATTTTCTTGGCCGGTGTTCGACGACTTTTTCACCGATTTTGGAAAAGCCTGCCCATTTTCCGATCAAGGGGATATACCGGTGCATTTCTCCGTATAGGTGGATATTTTTGACGACTTTCTTGTCGTAGGCCTTCAGACCGCAGTTGAAATCATGAAGTTTGATCCCCGAAATCACCCGAGTCACCCAATTAAAAAATCTTGACGGTATCGTCTTGCTGATGGGGTCATGTCTTTTCTTTTTCCACCCTGATACGATCTCAAAACCGTCTTTGACGATCATGTCGTACAGCTCCGGGATCTCATCAGGACTGTCCTGTAAGTCAGCATCCAAAGTAATGACCACTTCTCCCTCAGCCCTGCTGAAGCCCATGTCCAAAGCTGCAGATTTGCCATAATTCCTACCGAAACTGATGCCTTTTACTGCGGGATTGAGGTTGGCGAGTTTTTGGATTTCCTTCCATGAACCATCATTGCTGCCATCATTGACAAATATGATTTCATAAGAAAAGCTGTACCCTTCCATGACCCGGCAGATCCAGTTATGTAATTCGGCAAGTGATTCCTGCTCATTGTAAACAGGTATGACGACGGAGATTTGAGTCATTTTGGTTTTTCGAAAATCAATTTGGTAAAGGAAACCAGAACAAAAAGTTGGGGATTCCTTTATATAATCCCTGAAGCCATTGGAGCTAAATTCCAACAGCTTCAGAGGTCTGTATCAATAGTCCAGAGACTTGTCTCTTTTCTTCAATATTGCTCCAAGAATCAGTGCGATAATGGCATAAGCAATCAACAGAAATCCAAAAGCCTTCACTTGACCCAAAACAGTATAGCCTCCTTCAAGGCTGGTACGGATATCATCAATCTGCTCAGAAGTCATGGCATCTGCAGCACCAAACTTCTCCAACATGGCCATTTGGGTTTCCATCTGACTTTCTATCAACACGCCCGGAAGTGCCGGATCAACAACATTATAAAGCAACAGACTGCCAAGCATACTGATTATCCCGGAAACAACCATGGCTACGAATGCAAAATTAAAAGCAGTTCCGAAGGTCATAAATCCACCAATGGAAGACCTGTATTGGCCGCCAAAGTAGATGATCAGTCCAAAATACAATACCAAAATCCCGATGCCAACATACCACGCTACCAACAAGGTGGGATCGATAAAGTAAAGGATGTAAGTAATTACAACTGAAATGATACCCAATATCAAACCTGAATTGAGTCCTGCTTTGAATGGTGATTCTTGATTTTCCATAGAGTTTATAATTTTGTTCTCCTTAAAATTATAGAAATAATGATTGTAAAGAATAATCCGGGAAGGATTTTCCATATAAAATCATTCAAAGCAATGTCCAAAGCGGTCATTGCCTGTATTTTTTCATAGGTAAAGTCAAAAGATTCCCGTCCCAACTGCCCTACGATCAGGTCTTTGTTGGTGTCCATAACGGCGACTTTTGCAGCTTTGATTTCCTGAAAAAATTCCGGACTCAAAGACAAAACAAGCCAAATCCCCAAACCCGCCACGACCGCAATCATGGTATAAATCAGAAATCCTATGGTCATCCCATGAGCAAATGAAAGTTCACCGCCATTGATGTCATTTCTAAAATACCGGATTCCCAAAAACACGAATATCGGGATCAGCACATAGCCAAACAGCATGCTGAGGTTGGTGGCATCGAAGCCGATCCACTTAAACAATAAAAATGCGAGGACACAAAATACGCCCCCAATCAATCCAAACAGGTAAGTTGATCCGAGATACCGCTTCATCTAGATTTTGACAAAACGGCCTTTGTTGATGACAAATTTAACTTTTCCTTTCAAGGTGGTATTGAACCAAGGCATATTGGCAGAAAGTGATTTGTTTGATTTTTGGTCAAAAACCCAGTTTTCCTCAGGGTCAAAAATTGTCAGGTTTTCCATTTTGGAAGTATCAAAACCAAGCACTTTGGAAGGTCCTTCGGTGATTTTGGCGATCAGAAGAGGCCAAGTGAGTTCGCTCGCCAACTTCGCCATTCCCGGCAAAAAAGTCTGCAGACCTGACATTCCAAATGCTGCCAAATCAAACTCCATAAACTTAGAATCAAAATCCTGGGGCTGATGGTTGGAAACGATCGCATCGATGGTCCCGTCTTTCAGGCCTTTGATCAGCGCTTTTCTATCTTCTTTTCCACGGAAAGGAGGCATTACTTTCAGGTTGGTATCGAAAGCAGCCATGTCCTCATCGGAGAATAACAATTGGTACAACGATACATCGGCAGTGACTTTCAGACCGTCTTTTTTGGCCTGCCGGATTTTATCCACAGAACCTTTACTACTGATGGTCTGCAAGTGAAGCCTTCCTCCAGCATATTTGAGGATTTCAAGGTTGCGGTGCACAGCTATTTCTTCAGACAAGTTTGGAATTCCTTTCATCCCCAATCTGGTCGAAGTAATGCCTTCGTGCATCTGACCAAAAAGGGCTAGGTAAGGATCATAGGTCTGGTCAAAAAGTAGCCCATCAAACTTCTGTAGGTATTGTAAAATCTTCAGTAACCGATCGGGATTGGAAATGGGATGGGTTCCGTCTCCGAATACAAAGGCTCCTTCATGGTGTAAATCAAGAATATCCGTAAAATCTTCTCCTTTGCAATCTTTGGTGGCAGCTGCCTGAATGACCAAATCTGACAACCATTGCTTTGCTTTAGATTGGACAAACTGGATCTCGTTTTTGGTTTGGATAGCCGGCTTTGCATTGGGCATCAGAACGGCTTTGGTAAAACCACTCGCGGCCAACAAATCCCCCAAGCTGTCAAGAGATTCGCGGTATTCTTCACCCGGTTCGCCGGACATACACCTCAAATCTACCCAACCCTTTGAAGCAAAGAAAGCCGAACAGTCGATGGCTTCTTTGATTTTCAATCCAGAATCGCCTTTGTCTTCGAGGATTTCAGAACCGGTAAAAATGAAATTTTTTGGGGGATGGATCCTTTGTGAATCAATTAACCTGAGCGATTGGAGCAGTACGGCCATAAAGGTTATTATTTGTGCAAAACTGCAATAATATTCCAAAAAATGAAAGGAAAATCAGGTTGAGGATGAGGTGTCTTTTCAAAAAGGCAAGATAGTGGGCCCTCTTGGAATGGTAAAAACCCTGACTTTTCCGAATAAATCAAACTGATAAGATCGGTTATCTCTGAGTCGTCCCACTGAACGCAGTGAAGTGTCCCAAGTAAAGGAGATTCTTCACCTTCGCAGGCTGCGGTTTAGAATGACGGAGGACCAAACGTCATTCCCCTTTCAAAATATTTGCAAAATGAAGTCAATCCTTCTTATTCCCCAATAACTCCAACAACCTGTCATTGTCGGGATTTGGGAAGAATTGGTCAAACTCGAGGTAATATCCTCCGGGATCAAAACCCACAAATCCTTTGTATTTTCCTTCCGGACCTACTTCAAGGCTATCCTGTCTCAAAGGAAAGGAATTACTTTTCTTGACATAATCAAACCATCCTGACACATCCCCAAGCAAAAAAGACACATTCACGGCTTTGCTCTCAGAAAAGATATGCATGCCACGACGTTCGTCCACGAGGCCGATATAGCCTGTCTCAGATACTTGATATACTTTGGCCCAACCCTGATCGACGATCAACCGCAGCCCCATTATTTCCTCATAAAACTTCTCCGCTTCAAGCATGTCTTGGTAATAGGTCCAAGTCACCGCTCCATAAAAACCCAATCCGGCTGCCACATCTTCCGAAATGGTCGATAAGGCAGGGTATTTTCTCATTTGGGGAATCAGCAATTCGTTCTCTTCGTGTTGCTTGAACAATTCAAATTCCAGCAGGTAACCTTCCGGATCGATGGCCACAAAACCGTCATGGGCATTATTTTCTTTGGGTTTGTAAGTGTATTTGATGGGGACATTTTTTCCCTGCAGGTAGGCGTACCATTCAGGGAGTTGGTCAGTCAGCAAAGCAATGGCAACAGTTTTTGGCTCGGAAGCTTTGTGCATCCCTTTTGATTCATCCACCAAAGTCAGAAAGGCATCATGGGAGATGCGGACTGTGGCCGCAAAACCATAATCTGACACAATTTCCATCCCCAATGTCTGTTGATAAAAGTCCTTGGCACTAGCCAAATCTTTGTAATACAAAAACACATTAGTGCCCTGAATATCAAAATCAGGCAAAGACCTGAACTCAGTATTTTTGGCCAATAGTGTATTGATATGCTGATTGGGATATCCCAACAATCTGCCGAACCGGCGCGCTTCATTGACACCATTTTTGCCTTCGGCAATGGTTTTTTTCAAATCAAGGTAGGCTTCCAAAGCATTTGGCTTGTGAAAAACCAAGACTTCTTTTCCGTCAGCTACGGACTCAGGAAACAGCATGGTTTTAATCAGCTCAGTTTCTCTAAATACTTCCACGCCATATTTTTCAGCAATCGCCGACGCTTCCGCCCAAATGGCATCAATCTCAGCTGATTCCATCGGTTCGCTCAGGGCAATAGGCTTGACGTCCGCAGCGACCATTTCGGCCATGGCAGCCATGCCGCCGAGGTGCTTCTGATGGCTATTTTCTTTTTGTTCCTGACAGGAAGAAAAAATGAAAATGATCAATAAAAATAAGGCTGAGGATTTCATGTTGGATGGATTACTTTGGGTTAGGATTTCTATTTTAGGAGCATCTTAACTTCTTCCTTCAATTTAGGAATATGATTTATTACTATGCTCCATATTAAATCATCAGAAATCTTGTCATAACCGTGTATTATCCTATTTCTGGTTGCGATTATTTTTTCAACATTTGACAGTTTGAAATTCTTATCCTTCTTATAAATTCTATTTGCAGCTTCACCTATGATTTCCAGGTCTCTTTCAATAGCCCTTTTCGTTTTGATGTCATTTACATATTCCTCAAATTTTTTGGGCCTATTTTCATAAAAACTTTCAATTTCATTGATAGCTTGAATTATGTCAAACAACCATGTTTTGATTTCATTATCCATAAATCAGTCTTTTAGAAGAATCGATATTTTCTCTCAAAAAAGGATTATTGATGGCTTTATTTTCAAGTAGATCTACTTTTCTTTGGAAAAGATTTTCAAGTGATTTTTTAAAGTCAAAGTAATTATCTGCATAATCATAGATTTCCACACCTTCAAAATCAACAAGGAAATCAATGTCGCTTGTTTTCCCAAAATGGTCAGTCAAAATGGACCCAAATACAAATAATTTGGACACCATATGCTTATTGCACAATTCCTTAACCTGATCAATATTTTTATCAACAATTGTCATGTTTCAAAATTACAATCTTTTCATTTGAAAAAGGAAATCATATCTATGACAAAAACGGATTGCATATTTTGGTTTTGAACACTTAATCTAAAACTTAATCAGTGCAACAAAAAAAATCGAATATTGACTTTCAGTCTGAATTCAATTTTCACCAAGATATATTTCTGCAAGACTAAAGATCCGCTCTTTACTTGTTTCGCTAAAATCCAGAAGTCCGGGCAAAGGAAGGTTGCCGTTGTTACCGATAGTCGGCCATTTGGGAGGAGATGACAGCCAATTTCCTTGTTCATCTTTCATATGTCCCCTGTCAGAAATAAAGGAGTGGATAAAATCTTCAGATCCGATTGATTTGAAACCGGGAAGATCTTTGTCCTCTTGAATATGTTCAGTCTGAAAAGTAGCTTCCAAGTAATTTTTTAGGGAAGAAGGAAACTCCAGAGTGGAATCAAAATCATAAATCAACTGCAATTCGGGTTTGGTGGCGAGCAAAATCACATGGTAATCCCACCATACCAATTCATCACCATTGGGGGATTTTTGAAACCGGAAAGAGCAATTTCTGTTGCTGTTGGAGATGATGAGCACCTTTTTGGTGAAGCCCTCGAGTTCGGGATTTTGGCATAAATGCCAGATGTTTTCCTCACAAAAATTTTCGGAGTACTTGAATTCTTTGATTTTCATTTGCTGCCACAAAAGTAGCACACTTCTGCGGGCTTAAGTCAGTTATCCTGATTATGTTTTCATTATGCCTCTTCTCAAGTTATCTCAAATCCAGCCCGATCAGATTTTCGGAGAGTACAAGGTCTTCCTTGGTCCGCTCTTTGCAGATTTCTATCAACTGAAAAATATCCGAATCCAGGTAATCTGTCTTTTTGATCTGAATGTCGTTTTCATCTCTAAAGGAAAACCTCAACCCGCCAGAGGAACCGTGGTCAATCTTTGTCAATCCCGAAATGTTACGATGGGAATTGATGACTCCCCGAAATTTCAATTGGTAACCATCCAATACCAGGGTAATGGGATTGAGGTTTTTGACCAGGAGGAATAAAAAACACTCATACAGCACGATCAACCAAAAGAGGACCAAAGACCATTTTGGTATCGGAACTCCAATAAAAAACAATATTGTACCACCGACGGCAAGAGCCAATGTCCATTTTTTAAAACTCTTTTTTTGCCTCCGCAAAAATAATTCTCCCCCAACGCCCCTTGTTACCAATTTGTAATGTTCTCTTCCATAAAAAACAAACATCAAAATCAGACAAAAAGACACAAGCCAATGATGGTGGCGGACACCAGACAGCAAAATCACGATGATGCTAAGAATCAAAAATGCTGTAACAATGATTTGTCTTTTTCTCATAACTCAAAATGTGCTGTGGTTTACAAATGAAAAAATCTTGGTCTTAAAGAAATTGTCATCCTTCAAATTAACTGAATCTAGGTAATATTTAAAACCTTATTTGAATGAAAATGCCGAAAAAGCAAAAAGAAGGAACACCTTGACATGTCCCTTCTTTCAATAATGGATTATGTTGCTTTATTATTCCCACTCAATCGTAGCCGGCGGCTTAGAAGAAATGTCATAGACTACGCGGTTGACGCCTTTGACACGGTTGATGATTTCATTGGACATTTTCCCGAGAAACTCATAAGGCAAATGGATCCAATCTGCTGTCATGCCGTCCACAGAGCCTACAGCTCTCAGCGCCACGACCTTTTCATAGGTCCTCTCATCTCCCATGACTCCGACGGATTGGATCGGGAGAAGGATCGCTCCTGCCTGCCATACCTGATTGTACAATCCTGAATCTTTAAGTCCTTGGATAAAAATATAATCCACTTCCTGAAGGGTTTTGACTTTCTCGGCCGTAATATCCCCCAAAATCCTGATCGCTAAGCCTGGACCAGGAAAAGGATGTCTTCCAATGATGGTCTCAGGAATATCCAAAGCCCTGCCTACTTCCCGCACCTCATCTTTGAACAGGGTGTTCAAAGGTTCCACTACCGAAAGCTTCATAAAGTCGGGCAAGCCACCCACATTGTGGTGGGATTTGATGGTGGCAGAGGGACCCTTGACGGATACTGACTCGATCACATCGGGATAGATAGTGCCTTGTCCAAGCCATTTGACACCCTCAATCTTGTGGGCTTCGTCATCAAAAACCTCAATAAATGCACGTCCAATTGCTTTTCTCTTTGCTTCCGGTTCACTCAATCCCGCTAAGGCATCGTAAAATCTTTGCTTGGCATCAACACCGATGACATTCAACCCAAGGGTTTTATAGGATTCCAAAACTTCTTCGTATTCATTTTTGCGGAGCAATCCATTGTCCACAAAAACACAATACAGGTTTTTGCCGATGGCCCTATGGATCAATGTGGCAGCCACAGAAGAATCCACACCACCGGAAAGGCCCATGACGACATTGTCGTTTCCGATTTTGGCTTTCAGTTGAGCAATAGTCGTGTCAATAAAAGTATCAGAAGTCCAATCCTGCGCACATCCACAGATGTGGACCACAAAATTTCTAAGCAGATTTTTTCCCTCCAGGGAGTGGGTTACTTCAGGATGGAATTGGATGCCGTAGGTTTCTTCACCCTGAACTTTAAAAGCAGCTACTTTCACAGAAGCGGTACTTGCGATGACATCAAATCCACTTGGAAGCGATTTGATGGTGTCACCGTGGGACATCCATACCTGTGAACCATGGGTCATTTCCTTGAGAAGGCCATAATGAAGGTCAATGTCATCGAGATTGGCACGGCCATATTCCCGTATTTCTGAAGGAAGGACTTCTCCTCCATATTTGTTTGCAAGGAGCTGGGCGCCGTAGCAAACTCCCAAAAGCGGCAGTTTACCGCGAAGGCTATCAAGGTCTAAATCAGGGGATCCTGCATCCCTTACCGAGCAGGGGCTGCCTGAAAGGATTACTCCTTTGATGTCAGAGTTGATTTCAGGAATTTTATTGAAGGGGTGGATTTCGCAATATACATTGAGTTCCCTCACCCTGCGGGCGATGAGTTGTGTGTATTGGGAACCAAAGTCTAGGATGAGGATTTGTTCTGCCATGCGCAAAGGTACACAGGGCAGGGATATTGGAAAAAGGAAAGGGAAATATTTTCAGAAGATTATTTTGTAATTGAAAATTGGAAGATTGGAAAATTGTAGAGCTAATAGGTATTGAGTTAATTTGTTATTGGGTTAATGGTTAACTTGCTTCCCTGTTATCCAGCTTCTCCAGAAGCAGGATAGATTTTATAGCTGTTTTTTTATTTAATCGAAAAAGCCTTTGCGGGATTCTCGATCAACATCAAATCCAATTCAGATTGGGTAAATCCCTTTCCCTTAAGCATAGGAATCAACTCATCGAACAAAGCCGTGAAGCCTTTAAAATCACCCCCATTAGATTCTCCCGGACTGTACCATCCCGCATCATGCGAAAGTAGCACATGGTCCAAAAGCCCATTTTCTTTACAATATACAATCCTCTCCAAATGGTCGGGAATGTCCCAAGCGATGCCATCTAAGCTGATCCAAACTCCCTCTTCAGCGGCTTTCTTATAATTCTCAAAGTCTTTCTCTGCCTGTGCATGTACCCATACAAAATGGGAAAGGTCAATCTTTTCTTCTTTCAATACTTCGATTTCGGCATTGGCTGTTTCCCAAGTTCCGGTATGGGATACGATCAAAAGACCCGTTTCCCTGTGGGTAATGGCTGCCGCCCTGACCAGTTTTGTATCCATCTCTGAAAGTGGAGCACCGCTATTGACTGAGATTTTGATAAATCCTGGTCTAACGCCTGTGTCTTCTATTCCTTCCTGAAATTCTTTAACCCATCTTTTCGCTAATTGCTCTGCAGATTCGGTCAAAGCATGTGCTGGTATGTATTTCCCCTCCACAGCACCGTAGTAGCCGGTATTGGTAATAAACTGAATGCCTGTAGCTTCCGTAAGCTTTTGGAGTAAAACAGGATCTTTACCCAAATAAGATGGCGTACATTCAACCAAGGTTTTGACACCTCTTGCTTTGATTTCCTCCAAAAAAGGCAAAACCTTTTGCACCACGGAATCCTTGTCCCAACGGTGGTATCCCGTAGAATCTGCTCCGATAAAGTCCACCAAAATATGCTCATGGATCAAAGAAAGACCCATTTCGGAAGGGGAAATTTCTCCGTTGACGGTATAGATTTTACCCTGCTCAGATTCCTGAGGGGTACATCCAAATAAGATTAGAATCAGAAAAACCGGGATTAAAGCTCTCATGGATTTGAATTTTTTCCATAAGTTAAAAAAGATAGGCTAAGAATCCTCCAAATTGCTGTTTTCCCCTTCAAACAAAGTCTTCAATTCTACCGCGTGAATTTTCTCCACTTCTTCCAAATACCTTCCAAAAACCGCAGTGCTGCCATGGGTCAGGTAAACTTTTTCAGCCTCTGTCGCTTTGATTGCAGTGATCAATCCCTCCCAATCTGCATGGTCAGAAAGCACAAAACCGGCGTCTGCAGCTCTGCGTCTTCGGGCGCCTCTGATAGCCATCCAGCCAGAGCAGATTCCTGTTTGGTAGGGGGAGAATTGCTTCATCCATGGAGAACCCATTGCGGAAGGTGGAGCGATGATCATGGCTCCCTTGAACCTGCTTTTGGGGATTTCGGCAGTAACTTTTGGGATGTCAACTACTTTGACCCCATTGGCGATCAGTGCCTGATTGGTATTCCAAATAGCCCCATGGGCAAAAACCTCCCCAATGGACAAATCCAAATTATTTATAATCCGTTGTGCTTTTCCCAATGAGTAGGCGAACAGAACCGAATTTCTTCCCTTCTCCACATTTTGCTTCCACCAAGCATTGATATCTTCAAAAATCTCTTTTTGGGATTGCCATTTATAAACAGGCATTCCGAAAGTACATTCCGACACAAACTCATGACACTTGACCGGCTCAAAAACCTGGGAAAGACCATCATCTTCAGTCTTATAATCCCCGGAAATGACAACGGTTTTTCCTTTGTATTCCAACCTGACTTGAGCAGAACCGGGTATATGACCTGCAGGATGGAGAGACAGCATCACCCCATTGATGTCCAATGTTTCTCCATATTCGATGGTTTCCAAAGAAATCTCCTGACCGAGACGGAGTTTCATCACTTCACCGGAATGATGATGCGAAAGATAATGCTTCATTCCCCAACGGGAATGGTCTGAATGGGCGTGGGTGATTACCGCCTTGTCAACAGGCTTCCAAGGATCAATAAAAATATCCGCTTGAGGACAATACAATCCTGATGGTGTCAATTCAAGCAGATTCATTCTTTTGTTTTTTTAAACTTAACCCCAAAAAATTTATACTTTTGATTTATTACCTCATCCTTACCTCAAATCTCTTCAAGTTCTTTTCCTGGCTTTGGATAACTCAATCTTGCGATTTTTTTTCCTACATGGTACTCATCCAAACCTGTAACCGTAACTGTCCCCAATACATTCAGATCCAGTGAACCGTCAGATCTCAGACCTTTTTCCTCAACCCAGACATGTTCGATGGCTCCAATGAGTAGTTCCGTACCGTTGACCTGGAGGGTTTGGGTTTCTACCAACTTGCACCCTACTTTCACCGGACTTTTGGCTACAAATGGGGCAAAAAATTCTTCTATGTATTCTTCATCCAATCCTGTGGCTTCGAATTCTGAACCGGAATACCTTGCCGCCGTTTGGTGGGCTTCCCGGTAGAAATCTTCTGTAACATGATTGAGGGTAAAATACCCTGTTTCAAGGATATTTTCGAGGGTATGCCTTTCGACTGAATGAGGTCTGAACAAAATCCCCACCAAAGGAGGACTGGCTCCGATATGAAAAACCTGGGAGAAAGGAGAAAGATTGGTAACTCCTTTCAAGCTCTTTGTACCGATGAGATTCAGGCTTTTGTAACCTGAGAGGCAATTGATAAAATCTCTTCTAAAAGACGATTCGGCCTCCAAAATGGAAGCCTTATCGAAATGCTTCATCATATCAAAATGGCTTCTTCAATGGAATTACAATATTTAATATCCAAAAGGTGGATAATATTATCAGGATTGTTTTTCAGGATTTGTTCTTTGGAAATCATTACCATTTTTTCAAACCATTTTTCTTCCGGAAGGATTTTGCGGTGCTGGTCCACGCCGAGCTCAAGCATTTTATTTTTCCAGTGAAGGAAGTACCACTCCATACTAGGTTGGTGAAAAGCCCGGAGAGATCTTTTATCAAAAATGAATTTTCTGAACTTTCCTTTTTCTATGATTCTGGTGATATGGATAAAGGTGGTTTTGAAATCATCAATGGGAATATAGTCTGTCAATAACTCACAGATGATCATTCCTTTTTCTTGATTGGCGTATACCTTGGCGTACTTTTCTTCAAAAATAAGCCCGAAGTTGTTGAGATCGATGGTATTGGCAGTGATATTCATGATGGTGTCTGGGATTATTTTTAGTGAAACGACCGGTTTTTCATGTTTTTACCATTTGTAACTTCTTCCTTGAAGCTACCTAGATTCTCTTCAAGACGGATGGCATATTCCAAAGTTGTCTTGATCAGTTCTTGCTGGGAATGAATCTGCTCTTTCAATCTGGAAAGCTCTCTGTTCATGTCCCCCAATTTGGCTTCATACTCTTTCTTTAGCCTTTCCTTTTCCAGTCTGGCTTTTTCCAGTTCTTCCTTGAAAATCAAAAATGATTCTGGTGGAGTCCTCATAATGTCTAAAACTTTATAATAGGGAGAATACCCAATCGTAATACAATAATCCTCAATAAATGTTTGAAATCTTCGAAATTACATTCCTCTGACCGAAGACATTCCTCCGTCAAGGTGTAAAACCTGACCTGTCATCCACGCCGCATCGGGGGAAAGTAAAAATAACACAGCACCGGCTATGTCCTCTGGCTGACCATACCTACCGAGTGGATGTCTTTTGTTGGAGGCTTCTTTTTTATCGTCATTGCCCAAAAGTGCTGAGGCCAAAGGTGTATCTGTCAGCGAGGGGGCGACCACATTGACCCTGATTTTGTTGGGTGCCCATTCGGCTGCCAGAGATTTTGCCAAACCTTCGACTGCTCCTTTGGCACTGGAAATGGAGGAATGAAATCCAAGGCCCACCTGCACCGCAACGGTACTAAAAAGGACAACAGATGCTGATTCAGATTTTTTTAAGCCCTTGAGACAAGCATGTAACACCCTTACAGCTCCAAGGACATTGACTTCGTAATCTTTTTGAAAATCTTCAATCGAAAACCGGTGAAAAGGCTTCAGACTGATAGTGCCCGGACAATAAACAAGTCCATCAATCACTTCCGGAAGTCCGGCAATTGAATCAAATTTTTCGGTGACATCGAGGTGTGACTCACCTTCACCTGACCTATGAAAAGGAAAAACATTTGCTCCCAAAGCCCTTGATTTTTCAATGATTGACTTGCCTATACCCGAATTACCACCGATGATGACAATGTTTTTATGATTCATAATTGGTTTTTTTATAAAATCTTTTTGGAAAAAAAATGTTTGAAAACCTGGTGATAAAAAAAAACCGGGACTGATGTCCCGGTTTGATTTGGTTCAGTTTTCAACTACGATTATTTCATGCTGATATATTTCATGAACTCCGTTCTGGAAGCTTCATCTTTCTCAAACTTCCCGCTGTAATAAGAAGTGACGGTCGCACTGTTGACGTCTTGGATCCCTCTGCTTGATACACACATGTGGTGCGCATCGATGATGACGGCAATATCTTCTGTTCCCAGCATTTCTTTCAACTCATTGCCGATCTGCATCGTCAATCTTTCCTGCACCTGTGGTCTTTTGGCAAAGTACTGTACTATCCTGTTGATTTTGGAAAGCCCAATAACTGTTCCGTTTGATATATAGGCGACGTGAGCCTTTCCGATGATCGGGACGAAGTGGTGTTCACAGTTGGAGTGGAAAGTAATGTCCTTCTCCACCAACATCTCATTGTACTTGTATTTGTTTTCAAAAAGCTTTACATCCGGCTTGTTTTTGGGATCAAGACCACTGAAAATTTCTTTGATGTACATTTTGGCCACTCTTTTTGGGGTTCCTTTCAGGCTGTCATCTGTCAGGTCAAGTCCCAAAACATGCATAATTTCTCTGAAATGCTTTTCGATAAGCTCCATCTTGAGCTCATCATCCATCTCGAAAGCATCTTCTCTCAGTGGAGTATCGTGGGAAGTCCCGATGTGTTCATCCCCCATTTCGTCATAAGATTGAGAAAAATTAATTCCCATCGTATTCAACAAAGTTTCTTTCTGTTTCATATAGCCGAATCGTTAAGTCGTATTTAGTGTCGATTTTTTTCCTTAAAATATTCCAAATAACCACAGCGATATTTTCCGCTGTTGGGTTGAGATTTTTGAATTCATCTGTATCTAAGTTTAAATTTTTATGATCAAATTTATTTAGTACCTGTGATTTGATTAAATCACTTAATATTTTCATGTCATACACATAACCCGTTCCGGGATCGATGGGTCCCAAAAGCTTTACTATCAATTCGTAATTATGACCATGAAAATTGGGATTGTTGCACTTCCCAAAAACACGCTCGTTTTCTTCTGTTGACCAATCAGGGTTGTGTAACCTATGTGCTGCGTTGAAATGCTCTTTTCTATATACTGCTACTTTCATTGTTTATCAAACAGGAGTTTATTAATTTTTGTTTAATATTTATTTAATTTCTTTAAACAAAAATTTCAAACGATTGATTATCAGATAGGAATATCTGTAATTTTTATGAATAATTTCTAAACTTATATAAAGGATGCCTTTTAACATTTATCCACGTTAAAACAGTTCCAATAAATAAACCTGACTTATAGTTTCAGTCATTCACAAATAATACTCCAAGAAAATTGGATATAATGGCACTGGATTTGTAAGTTTGGCGTTATACAATTTCTTTTGTAATTCCCAGACTATCAATCATATATAATGCGAAAACTCACTCTAGTCCTTGTTTTACTGCTCGGCAGCTCTATCTCCACCCATTTTTTTGTCAACAGTTCTCCTTCTTCTATCCTCAAGGAGCTATCTTTCGAGAACCACCTCATCGAACTTGTCAGCTCAAATTCTGCCAATGTGTCCATTGAAATCCCCGAAAGAGAAATTTTGTCATACGGCATCAAAGGGTATCTGAAAATGCAGGAGGACGGAAAAATTTCGAATGGCAAACCACTGACTGTTATCGACTTTTCTTTGCCCTCCACGGAAAAAAGAATGTGGATCATTGACATGAAAGACGGCCTTATCCTACACTACGGCCTTGTATCCCATGGCAGGAATTCAGGTGACCTGATGGCAAAGCAATTTTCGAACGTTAGTTCTTCTTATATGAGCAGCCTTGGGTTTTATCTTACAGGAGAAACCTACCAAGGCAAACACGGATATTCTTTGAGGCTTGACGGTCTCGAAAAAGGATTCAATGACAAAGCGAGAGAGCGTGCCATTGTTATCCATGGTGCTGATTATGCCCATGAAAATTTCATCAAACAAACCGGGAGATTGGGGAGAAGTCTGGGTTGTCCAGCCTTGCCAAATGAAATCGCAAATGAGGTGATTGACATGATCAAAGAGCAATCTCTCCTATTTATCTATGGCAAAGACAAAGAATATTTGGACAAATCTGTTTTCTTAAATACCTGATTTTTTGATCCGATTTTCTTTGAGGGCGGTATAAATTTCTCCGTCCCTGTTATAGATATCATCCCTGAAATAAATGTTTCCCCTGGAATCTGACCAATATGTCAGGTAAATGATGGCGACAGGAATCTTCCTGTTTAGATTGACAGTCTGTTCTTTTGTCTGATGCATGGCAGAGTTGATTTTTTCATCCGTCCATGCAGGATCATGTGACAACAAGATTTTAGCAAAGTCAAAAGGCCTTTGAATCCGGATACAGCCGTGACTTAGGGCCCTATCTTCCCTTTCAAACAAACTTCTGGAAGGAGTGTCATGGATATAAACACTGTTTTTATTTGGGAACATAAACTTTACAAGGCCCAACGAATTATTCTCACCTGGCTCTTGGCGGACTGTATAAGGGAATGACCTAGCGCTAACCTTGGACCAATCAATAGAGGAAGGATCAATGGTCCCACCTGACGAATTCAACAATTTCATATTGTTTCTAGACAGGTATCGGGGATCCTTTTTGACTTTTGGGACAATCTCATTTCTGGTTATGGAGGTGGGTACTGTCCAAGTCGGGCTAAAGACAATGTAAGACATCAGGGCACTGAATTGCGGGGTAGAATGGTAACTTTTTCCAACAATCACTTTGGAAGTCAGCACTGTGTCCAATTTTTGAATAAAATCAAGTTGAAAATTTGCTGTATTGACCAAGATCAACTCCATCTCCTTGATGGTGTCCGGAAGCCAGCGAAGTCTCTCCAGGTTGACAGTTGCGGTGGCGATTAAGTCCAAAGGCTTTTGGTTGAGGGCCTGAATCGTCCCCTTACCGATCACTCCGTCGGTTTCCATGCCAAATCGTTTTTGGATCATTTTGATGCCGTCCATCATCAGACTATCATATACCTTTTCATCCAAAGGCTGATATGGCTTTAAAAAGCCCCAAAAATATAGTCTTTCTCTGATTTCAGGCAATTGGTTATGGTCATCACCCAGTTTGATGGATTTGTCTATTTTCAGGTTTTTCCAAGTGGCAATGGGTTCCTTTTCAAACCTCTTTTGCTCTTCAAAAAGCTCCCTCAACCCATCTCGCATTTTTTTGTAAATGCTAAAAGCAGGATAAAAACCCTCAATACTTGATCTAAGACTTCCGGATTGGATGGCGGCCCCAAGCTGCCGGTCAATCATAAGCTCAGGTACATTCCGCTGGATACTCCATGTGGTTTTTAAGCTTTCAGGGTCTACTTTTCCCAAAAAAAGATGAGAAGAAAGCATGATGTAAGCATCCGTCAGCAACACGTCGACTGCAGCGAGTTCCATGGATTTCAATTGTTCTCCTGATTTTTTTGCAGCTTCAAAGCGGTCAAAATAACCATTAATGGCCTGAAAATGATAGTCATCAGGATTAAGTCCATCAAACTTTGACTGCGCAATTTCATAGCGCATTTCATAGGCAATTTCCGGAAGGATTTGGTTTTTGACCCATGCCGGTTCAAAATTTCTTTCTCCGTAAAACCTATGGATCACTACCGAACTGAAAAGCTCATTTTCACCAATCCTGGGTCTTTCTTCCGGACTGTTGCTTTCTAGGTATTGCCGGATAAAGGAATCAATGCCGTTTTCGTCCGGGGCTTGCTGCGCAAAAAGAGAGACATGCAAAATGCATGTAAAAAACCCCAATAAAACCCTTTTCATTTGTTTTTGATTTATCGTTTATGAAACATCTATCTGCTATTTGACTGAAAAATCCTGATACTTCTGACCAAGTTCCCAAGTCTCTTTCAACATAGTCAGGAAATCCTTCATCCTGTTCAGAGGAATGAGGTTTGGTCCGTCACTGAGTGCTTTGGCCGGCTCAGGATGCGTTTCTATAAAAAAACCATCAACTCCTGCCGCAGCCGCTGCTCTCGCCAAAAACGGGGCAAATTCCCTCTGTCCGCCACTTGTGCCTCCCATGCCACCGGGTTGCTGCACACTGTGTGTTATATCAAAAACCACCGGAGCAAATTGCCTCATAATCGGCAGCGCCCTCATATCGACCACAAGATTGTGGTAACCAAGGGTAAATCCACGCTCAGTCAGACAAACATTCTCATTGCCTGTGGACCGTACTTTGGTGACCGCATACTGCATGTCCTCCGGCGCCATAAACTGGCCCCTCTTGATTTTTACTGCTTTTCCTGTCTGTCCTGCAGCAAGCAATAAATCTGTCTGCCTGCAAAGAAATGCGGGAATTTGAAGCACATCCACTACTTCTGCAACTTCTTCAGCCTGATAACTTTCATGAATGTCAGTGACCAAGGGAACGTTAAGTGCTTTACCGACTCTCTGAAGAACTTCCAATGACTTGTCCATTCCGATACTACGGAATGAAGATGAAGATGTCCTGTTTGCCTTATCAAATGAAGCTTTGAAAACGTAAGAAAAACCAAGTTTGTCGGCATACTCTTTTACAGAACTGCCAATCTCCATACAGATGTCAAAGCTTTCGACTGCGCACGGACCTGCAAACAAAACAGGTTTGCCAGTTCCCAAGACGATGTCTTCGGTAATCCTCATTGGTTGGGTAAATTTCTCCATATTATGGGTTGAGATATTTGTCTATGATATCGGACAACTGTCCTTTTGATTGTAATATTAAGTCGGACACTTCCCGGAAAACGCCTTGGCCGCCATTGAGGCAGGACACAAAATCAACATGGGCACTGATATAGGGCAATGCGTCTGCGGGGCATGCCGAGAATCCAACTTTCCTGATCAGAGGAAGATCAATCAGGTCGTCTCCGATGTAGGCCACCTCTTCGACCATAAGGTCCAATACTTCTAGGATCTCTTCCAATTTTTGCGCTTTGTCACGCACACCATGGTAATGGAAGTCAAAGTTAAGTTCCTCGCACCTGTTTTCTACCACTTTGGAATTCCTTCCTGTAATGGCCCCGACGAGGATTCCGCTTTTGCGGAGATGGGAGACAATAAACCCATCCTTGACATTGAATCGTTTGTATTCCAATCCGTTGTCATCATAAATGATCCCACCATCAGTCAAAACACCATCCACATCCGTGATGAGCAATTTGATTTTTTCTGCTTTATGGGCGATTTCTTCTGTAATTCCTGAAAGATATTTCTGCATTTTATTTCTTTTTCTTCCATTGAATGGAGTAGAGGTCAAGTCTTCTTTGGTCAAGGTTTCTCACGCTTCCTGCTTTCCTTTGCTTGGTCAATAGATCCAAGTCAACATCTGCTACAATGGTTGTTTCGGCATTTTCAGAAGCTTGCGCAACCGTAGCATCATGGGGAAAAGAGAAATCCGAAGGTGAATAAATCGCCGCTTGGGAATATTGGATATCCATATTTTCCACCCTTGGCAGGTTTCCCACGGATCCCGTAATCGCTACATAGCATTCATTTTCGACTGCTCTTGCTTTGGCGCAGGTATTTACCCTGAGGTAGGCATTTTTGGTATCAGTCCAAAACGGGACAAACAAAATGTCCATTTCCTGTTCGGCCAAAATCCTCCCCAACTCAGGAAACTCCACATCATAACAAATCAAAATTCCGATTTTTCCGGCATCTGTATCAAATACTTTGATCCCATTTCCACCCTGTAAACCCCAATAGGCTTGCTCGTCAGGCGTGATGTGTAGCTTATATTGCTTGTCGGTTGTTCCGTCTCTCCTACAGAGGTAGCTCACATTTCTGAGTTTTTTGCCATCATACTCAGGCATACTTCCCGCGATGATGTTCACATTGTAGGAAAGGGCCAAGTCCCTCATCCTGCTGATGATTTCGTCAGTATAGTCAGCTACATTACGGATCGCCTCGGAGGCGTCCATGTCGTTGAATTCTGCCAATAACGGCGCATTGAAAAATTCGGGAAACAGACAAAAATCTGACTTATAGCCGGAGATGGTATCCACAAAAAACTCCACTTGCTGCATCAAATCGTCGACGTTGTTGAAGCGACGCATTTTCCATTGGACCAAACCCAAGCGGACAATTGATTTTTTGTTTCCTATCAGTTTTTCATCCTTCTCATAATAAATATTGATCCATTCCAAAAGCGTGGCATAGGCTCTTGAATCGGTATCTTCAGGTAGGTATTTGGTGATTACTTTTCTGACGTGAAATTCATTCGCCAACTGGAATGAAAGAACAGAATCAAAGATTTCTTTACTTTTTACCAAGTCGATATATTTTCTTGGCGTCATTTGATCAGCGTACTTAGAATATCCCGGGATTCTTCCTCCCGCAATGATGGATCTCAGGTTCAGGTTTTCACAGAGCTCTTTTCTAGCATCGTAAAGCCTCCTTCCCAATCTCATTCCGCGGTATTCCTGATGGACAAATACGTCAGTTCCATAAAGCGTGTCCCCATCATTGTCGTGGGTGTCAAACTTGCCAAAACCGGTAATTTGGTCATAGGTATGGTTGTCACCGAATTTGGTATAATCCACCACAAGACTTAGCGCTGCCGCCACTACTTTGCCATTATCTTCGATACAAATCTGACCCTCAGGAAAGGCGCGGATCTGGTTTTTCAATTCTTGTCTTGACCACGCACCTCCTTGGTCCTTGTAGATGGTAACCATGATTTCACGGATATCATCATAATCAGAAAGTTTGATATTCCGGAGTTTGAGCCGGTGCTCTAATTCTTCCTTTTGCTTACTCATGGTTCAAAATTAACCAAAATAAAGCCAATCTTTAAAAAAATATACAACCGATACCGATTAAAATAAATAAATGGACATGGCTTAGTTTTCAATTCCAAAATCAATTTATTGAGGGTGAAAATATTTTTTGGACAAACAACCTACAATTTTGAAAAAAAGCGTTTTTGCTAGGGTAAAAAATTACTGTAAATCAGGCTGATATCTTGAAGGCCGATGCTGATAAAACATTGAATATTTGATTCTTTTTATATTTATTTACATCTCCTAAGTGTGTGTTTGATCTGCACCAACTCCCAATTAGTTCCCTTTTCGATTAGTATGAAAAAAATATTCTTTACACTTTTTGTCACCTTGATATCCTTTGCGGCGCATTCACAGAGCTTCTATCGGTATAGGTTTGATGCCCCTTGGTCAGTGGCTGTTTCGGCAGGACCCACACAATATTTTGGGGAGTTATATTCTCTTTGGAGATACAATGAAGGGATTCAGCCTGACTGGAATGCAAGTTTTGCAGTGAGGAGAACCGTTGGCACGTACATCAGGGCGAGGGCTGAATTTACCTATTACCAGATTTCCGGATCGGACATTCCGGCAGATCCAAGGAGTTACAGGAATCCTAGAAACCTCAGTTTCAGGGCAAGAAACTGGGAGGCAAGTATGGTGGGAGAATTCCACCTTAAGCCTGTCAAAGTATATAACATCACAAGGAACTTTATCAATTTTTATGGTTTTGCAGGCGTAGGTGTATCAAGCAATGATCCAAAAGCAGAATTGAACGGCACTTGGGTCGATCTCCGTCCTCTCCAGTTGGAAAACAACCCCTACGACAAATACATTTTCGTTATACCCACCGGAATAGGCATGAAATATAAATTGAATGTCTGGACTGATCTGACCCTAGAGATGAATTACAGGTGGACCTTTACGGATTATATGGATGACATCAGTGCGTATAACATCAAAGATTTTTATCAGGACCTCATTACCGATTATGGGGTCAATGGTGACGGACCAAGACCTGACAGACTTCGTCTAGCTGTTAGAAATCTTGATTTTTATAAAGAAAATGGTGAACCCGATGTCCAAAAAATCATTGACAACGGCGGTAGAATCCGAAGAGGTTCAGGATTGGATGAGCGCTTTGATGGTTTCTTGACATTTAATGTGGGCTTGGAGATTTACCTTGCTCCTGATATCTGGGACAACTGGATTTTTAGAAACCGGGTCAATGAAAAGAGCTTCAGGTTCTGGTAATGTTAAAGATTTGAGATTTTTTAAATGGTTATCCAATTCTTTGCCAATAAACCAATATTCCATTACAAACAGGACAGAAGACCGAAGTCGGAAGACCGATGAACCGGCCATTCAGACTCCTGCTAGGAATTATATTGAAATATCATTTTACCGGAATCATCAAGTATCACCATAATTTTTTAAGGAATAATAGTAATCTTTTTAAATCCGGACCTCGAGAGTAAGTTCATCTTCAAGTTTGGGACTTTGCTTTGAGCGATTTCATTTTGATTTATCGATCAAAGCAAATAAGGGAATGTCAGCCTATTCCCGTGATTTTTCCTATTTTTGCAAGCAATTCTCAAAAAGCAACGCAATTATTCCATAATGGCTGATTACAATTTTCAGGAAATAGAAAAAAAGTGGCAAACCTACTGGGAGCAAAACCAGATTTTCAATGCCCAAGTTGATCTGACAAAACCGAAGTTTTATTCCTTGGACATGTTCCCCTATCCTTCCGGGGCGGGCTTGCATGTCGGTCATCCACTTGGATATATCGCCTCTGATATCATCACGAGATTCAAGAGATTGCAGGGATACAATGTCCTTCATCCGATGGGTTATGATTCATTTGGTCTTCCTGCGGAGCAATATGCCATTCAAACCGGACAACATCCTGCCATTACTACGGAACAAAATATCCGCCGTTATACAGAACAGCTGAAGAATATCGGTTTTGCATTTGATTGGGACAAAGAAGTCAGGACTTCCGACCCGAGCTATTACAAGTGGACGCAGTGGATCTTTATGCAGCTGTTCAACAGCTATTATGATAAGAATGAGAACAAAGCCTTGAGCATTGCTTCTTTGGTAGAAAAGTTTTCTTCCGAAGGAAATGCAAATGTCCATGCGGTTTGCGATGAAGATACACCCGAGTTTTCTGCTTCTGATTGGAACAATTTCAATGAAAAAGAACAACAGGAAATCCTGTTAAAATACCGCTTGACTTTCCTCGCGGAGACCTCCGTCAACTGGTGCGCAGCCTTGGGTACAGTACTTTCCAATGATGAAGTCAAAGATGGTTTCTCCGAAAGAGGAGGCCATCCTGTGGAGCGCAAAAAAATGATGCAGTGGAGCATGAGGATTACAGCCTATGCTGACAGATTGCTTCAAGGATTGGAAACAGTAGAATGGTCCGAACCCATCAAGGAAATGCAGCGAAACTGGATTGGAAAATCCATCGGTGCAGAGATGGTTTTTCAGGTCAAAGGACAGGATAAACTGATCAAAGTATTTACTACAAGGATAGACACCATCTATGGTGTGACATATTTGGCATTGGCACCCGAGCACGATTATGTCATTGAACTGATCACCGATGACCAAAGGAAAACTGCTGAGGCCTACATCGAGACTGCCAAAAACCGCTCCGAAAGAGACCGGATGTCAGACGTCAAAACCATCTCCGGCGCATTTACGGGATCTTATGCTATCAATCCATTTAATGGGGAAGAAATCCAAATTTGGGTGGCGGATTATGTTTTGGCAGGTTATGGAACCGGAGCGGTCATGGCAGTACCTGCACATGATGAGCGGGATTACAACTTTGCAAAGCACTTTGGATTAGAGATAAGGCAAGTAATTGCCGGAAGCATGGAAAACGGTTCCTTTCCCGGAAAAGGAGGAACGATCATCAACTCGGGATTCATTTCCAATATGGAAATGAAGGAGTCGATGAATAAGGCCATCGAATTCCTAGAAGAAAAGAAAATCGGAAACGGCAAAATCCAATACAGAATGCGTGATGCCATTTTTACGCGTCAGCGTTATTGGGGTGAGCCGCTACCTGTTTATTTCAAAGATGGACTGCCTTACCTGATGGATGAAAAAGACCTGCCTTTGGTTTTGCCTGAGGTGGATAAATATTTGCCTACCGAAGATGGCGAACCACCACTTGGCAGGGCAAAAGACTGGACATACAAAACTGCTGAGGGAGAATTTCCATTAGAAATGAGCACCATGCCTGGATGGGCAGGCTCTAGCTGGTATTTTTTCAGGTATATGGATCCGGGAAATACCGAGAAGTTTGTTTCTAAAGAAAAAGAACAGTATTGGGGTTCGGTGGACCTTTACATCGGCGGTGCAGAACATGCGACCGGACATTTGCTGTATTCTCGGTTTTGGACCAAGTTCCTATTTGATATCGGTGCGGTAAGTATCGAAGAGCCATTCCAAAAGATGATCAATCAGGGAATGATTCAGGGAAGATCCAATTTTGTATTTAGAGTAAAAGGAACAAACACTTTTGTAAGCCATGGTTTCAAAGATCAATATGATACTTCTGCCATGCATGTCGATGTGAATATTGTCAATAATGACCACCTGAACATTGAGAAATTCAAAGCATGGAGGCCTGACCTGAAGGACGCTGAATTTGTATTGGAAGACGGAAAATATATCTGTGGTGCGGAAGTGGAGAAAATGTCCAAGTCCAAATACAACGTGGTCAGTCCGGACGACATCATCGAAAGATATGGAGCCGACACCTTGAGACTGTATGAGATGTTCCTTGGACCTTTAGAGCAATTTAAGCCCTGGAATACCAATGGCATCGACGGCGTATCCAAATTCCTGAAAAAGCTTTGGAGATTGTACCATGATGCCAACGGAGAATTCAGCGTTTCCGAAGAAAAGGCCGGTAAAGAAGAACTTAAAACCCTTCACAAAACCATCAAAAAGACACAGGAGGATCTGGAGAATTATTCCTTCAATACTTCCGTGGCGTCATTTATGATCTGTGTGAATGAGTTGTCAGCTTTGAAATGCAACAAAAGAGAAATCCTGGAGCCATTGGCCGTGATCGTTTCTCCTTACGCTCCACATATTGCAGAGGAACTTTGGACACTTTTGGGTCATTCCGAATCGATCATATTTACTTCTTTCCCTGAATTCAAGGAAGAATTCTTGGTGGAAAACAGCCACGAATATCCTGTTTCCATCAATGGAAAAATGCGGGCAAAACTCATGCTTCCTTTGTCCTTGACCAAAGAAGAAATCGAAGAAGCTGCATTGAAAGACGAGACAGTGTTGAAATGGACCGAAGGAAATGTCCCGAAAAAGGTGATTGTTGTTCCAGGTAAGATTGTAAATATTGTGATTTGAGAAAGTTGAAAAGTTAATATGTTTCAAGGTTCAAAGGTTACCAATTGCCAATAACTCAATAACCATTAACTATTTCCCCATGAACCGCTTCTTCGTTGCTTTTGCTGCCATCGTTTCCTCCGGAATATTCGCTTATTCCTATTGGAGGGAATGGATAGGTTACAAGATGCTTGGCGAAGAATTGGTACTGCAACCCGTGGAAAAAGCAGAAGTTCCTTATTTCCATGCTTCAGAGGAAATGTATCTCAAAGTTCTGTTTGTATTTGGAATAGTTTTCGGCTTGATATTCATTGCTTCCATTCTGTTGACATACAGGCAGAAATGGGGATGGGTTTTTGGATGTTTCGTCCTCAGCATGCTCAGCATATTGGCCGTCATGATCAATGGCGCTATCAAGTAAGTTAAAATTGAAATTAAATCCTTTATCATGGAAATAGTAAAAAACGCAGTGGTAGGGCTGACCTACGAACTTAAAGTCAGCAAAGAAGAAGACGAAATCGAGTCAGTGCCCTTCAGTGTGGAAGTCAGAGACAATGAAGATCCTTTTTACTTCATCTTTGGGTTTAGTGGATTACCGGAAAAATTTGAAGAACTGTTGGCCGGAAAAAGCCAAGGTGAAAGTTTCAACTTCACCATCTCTGCGCAAGATGCTTACGGTGAACCTGACGATGAAATGATCATGGCATTGCCCAAAGACCAGTTTTCAGCCGCGGCAGGATTCGAGCCCGAGATGTTGGAAGAAGGAAATTTTCTTCCCCTTGTGGATGAAAATGGTTATCCCATGCAGGCAAAAGTATTGAAGGATCTTGGTTCAGAAATTTTATTGGACTTCAACCATCCTTTGGTAGGTTTTGACCTTCATTTTGATGGGGAAGTATTTGAGGTGAGGGAAGCAACTCCTGAAGAACTTGACCACGGTCATGTCCATGGAGACCACGGACATCAGCATTGAGTTATGTTATAAATGGATCATTACCAAAGTTTAAAACTTTGGTAATGATTTATATTTAGGTGCTTAACCTTTTGGAAAAGGAAATCTCTTTTCCTTCCTCCCATTTCAAAAATACTTTTTCTCCTACTGCAAAAACCCTTTTTTTATCCTCAATTTTCCAGACAGTTCCGTCAGTCAGTTTTACCATCAACTGGTTATAATGCACCAGATATTGCCTCTCTATAATTCTGGCAGGAATACCGCTTGTCTTGAATAATTGAACATCTGAAGGCCGAATATAGGTTTTCTCTATATTGGGAAGGGGGTTCAAATGACTGAAAAGCTTTGCTGCGTAGAGGTTTTTTGGTTTGGAAAAAATCTCCTCAGGATGGCCTTTTTGGATCAATTTTCCCTTTTGCATGATCACCAAGTCATTGGTCATCTGCAGCGCATCATCCAAGTCATGGGTTACAAAAAGCACAGTGACTCCAAGATCCTGAAACATGCTCTTCAGTTCCATGATCAATTCCCGCCGCTGTATCGTATCCAAACTCGAAAACGGTTCATCCAATAACAAAACCTGCGGCTCCACACTCAACGCCCTTCCGATTGCTACTTTCTGTTGCTGTCCTCCCGAAAGATGCCTCGGTAATTTGTCCCTAAACTCCTTTAACCCCAGCATTTCCAAAAGCATCTCAACCCTGCTTTCCTTGTATTTTTTTTCAAAAAGTAACAATGGCCTCAATATATTCTCCTCAACCGTTGATTTGGGATAGAGGTGATAGTCTTGATAAACCAATTGGATTTCATCAATTCCTGGCACAAGTTGCTCTTTGGGATTTTGAACCCTGACACCGTTTAGAAAAACTTCACCTTCATTCCTACTTTCCAAACCGGCAATTATTCGAAGCAAGGTACTTTTGCCTGAACCACTTTCCCCTACCAAGGAAATGATTTGGCCTTTTGGAATGTCCAAAGAAAAATTTTTGATTACAGGCAGACCTTCCTGAAAGCTTTTTAGGATGGAATCGATTTTGAGGTAGCTCATGGTGTAAGGATACTTTCTCTGGTTTTCTTTGGCAAGCTATTCAAAATCAAATCATAGGAATGATCAACCAATTCCAAAATCAACTTATCCGAAACTGACCCATCAAATATTACCGTATTCCAATGCTTCTTGTTCATATGGTATCCAGGCACAATTCCACGGTATTTTTCCCGGAGTTCAGCAGCTCTTTCAGGATCACATTTGAGGTTGACACTTTCAAAAAGATCAATGTCAATGATGGCAAAAATCTTTCCGCCCACCTTAAAGCAAAGGGTATTTTCATCGAAAGGCGTATCCTCGGAAGTTCCTGATTTGGACAGGCAATATTCCCTAAAAAAGGTAATGTTCATGGGAAATAGGGGGGTAGTGGTTGATCGGTAATTGGTTATTTGGTTAAAGGTAAAAAGTAATGAGGAAGAAGTAAAAGGAAAAAAATGGCAGATTGGTTTAAGTGCAACGTTTAAAAATATAAACGATGATGGCGGCCAAAAACATCAGGATAGAAATCTTATTGATGCCATGCATCATTCGGAGATTGAAATTGGAAGGTTTGTTTGGATCAGGTTTCTGAAAAACCCGGATAAAATAATGACCTACTTCTCCAACTTTAAAAAATTCCTTTAATCTGCTGTTTGACATATTTATGGTTTTTAGAAATTGGTTAATGAGTTATTGGCGTGAATCCAATCGTATTGATGTAACTATTTATAAATAAGTCAACAGACCACAGTAGACTGTCCACCACGTGAAATTGATTTTTCAAAACATATCTCAAAATTTGAATGGATTACGGACTGAAAACTGAGACTGAACACTGTTTTCTGATCACTGAATCAAACCTCCGGTTCGATCCACATGCCGTCTTTTCGGATAATTTCGATCAGTTCGTCCACAGCCCTCTCGGAAGGAACAGATTTTTTCACTACCTCTTTCCCTTTGTATAAGGTGATTTTACCTTTTCCCGAACCGACATATCCAAAGTCAGCATCTGCCATTTCACCGGGACCGTTTACTATACAACCCATGATGCCGATTTTGACACCTTTAAGGTGGTCTGTTCTTTTGCGGATCATGGCCGTGGTTTCTTGAAGATCGAATAAAGTCCTCCCGCAGGAAGGGCAGGAAATATATTCCGTCTTGGACATCCTGGTTCTGGCAGCTTGTAGCACACCAAAGCCTACAGAATTATGCAATTTGATCTGTACCAAAATCTGCTCTCTTTCACGGCCTTCATAAGCTCCGATTCCCAACATGATACCCTCTCCCAAACCATCAACCAACAACCCTCCTACATCCGTAGCTGCATAAAGCATGGTTTTGTCTGAGTCCTGTACAGTATAATTAACCATTACAACCACCGGAGCCAAGCAATGGTTTTCCATCAGGGAAATAAAAGTTCGACGGAGGGCAGCCATTTTATGTGCATTGTCACTCTGCAAAATCACGACGACGTCTTTTCTTCCTTCCAAAAACGGAAGAGCTTCATATACTTCTAAGTCTGAAAGCATCAGAAAATTCAATCCATAATGGAAGTTTGCCGCTATCTTAAATTCAGGCAAGGTAAAAGCAGGAAACTTATTGACCTGATCTTCTGAATGTAGCCAATGGTTGAAATATTGGATCTCCTTCATACCGTTAGGCAGCATGAAAGGAATCGGATGGTCACCTGAAAACACGTAATCGGCACCCTGATCGTTCATTTTCCATTTGTCCAACTCAGGCAAATAGAAGTGGCCGATGTTCTTCATTTCCTTTTCAGTGATGTTGGCTATTGCAGAAATATCTGCAATCACCCTAGGAACATTGCTGCCACCAAAATTAAAAACCTCAATAGTATCTCTTTTATTGTGCTCAAAAGGTGTGATTGGAAAATGATGAAGCTCCTCAATCGGTGTATGACCTTTCCTCTCGGCATATCGGTCCACCAAAGATTTTGCGACGGGTGCTTCAAACTCCGGATCTTCTGTCAATGAAACGCGCACGGTATCTCCTAATCCATCTTCCAACAAAGTTCCAATCCCTACAGCAGACTTGATTCTTCCGTCTTCCCCATCTCCCGCCTCGGTCACTCCCAAATGCAGGGGATATGGCTTAAATCCACCTTCATCCAACTTCTGCACCAATAACCTGTAAGCCTGCACCATGACTTGGGTATTGGAAGATTTCATTGAAATGACAATGTCATGGTAATTCTCATCTTCACAAATCCTCAAAAACTCCAAAGCAGATTCAACCATTCCGAGTGGAGTATCACCATAACGGCTCATAATCCTGTCGGAAAGCGAACCGTGGTTGGTTCCTATGCGCATGGCTGTCCCGTATTCTTTACAGATTTTGACCAAAGGAAGAAATCTTTCCCTGATGCGGTCCAATTCTTCCTGATAGCTTTCGTCAGTATATTCTATGACCTCAAATTTCTTTTTATCGGCATAGTTTCCCGGATTGATCCGCACTTTTTCCACGATTTTTGCAGCGATTTCGGCTGCATTGGGGGTAAAATGTATATCAGCGACCAAGGGAGTATTGTATCCCCTTTTCTTAAGTTCGTTTTTGATGTTTTGGAGATTTTCAGCCTCCTTCATGCTAGGTGCAGTGATTCTGATAAGTTGACACCCACTTTCGATCATGCGAATACTTTGCTCCACCGAGCCTAGGGTATCCATGGTATCGACAGTTGTCATGGATTGCACTACAATGGGATTGTCTCCCCCGATGACCACATCACCCACTTTGACAGGGATGGTTTTCCTTCTGGAATATTCCGTCAGGCTATTACAATACTTGATTTTTTCCAACACTGATTTGGGTTCCATACCGGTCATAAGTCTCCTAATTGGGGTCTGATCACTATTTCTTCAACAACAGAATAGGGCGAAAGGTTATAAGCCGCCCATACTGATTCGGCAACATCGGCGGATTTCATAAACCGCTCCTCAGGAATATCAACTCCTTCCCAACTTGCGGTATAGGTAGCGCCAGGCAATACCGAGGTTACTTTGATGTTATAATTTTTTAATTCTTCTCTTAGGCATTTTGTAAAACCCAACATTGCCCATTTGGATATTGCATAGCTCCCGCCGTTGGCATAAGCAGTCAAGCCTGCTATGGATCCGATCGAAAAGATATGTCCTGATTTCCTGGCCATCATTTCGGAAGTAAATGCCCTAGTCAGGTAATAGGCAGAGAAAAGATTGGTCTGCATCATCAGTTCAAAATTACCCTCCGGTTCAGAATGAATAGAACCGGGATAAAAAACACCGGTGTTATTAATGATGACATCCGGGAATGTTATCTTTTTTACAAATTCAGAAAATGCATGTACTTCTTCCTTTTTGGAAAGGTCTGCAGAAAAAATATGGATATTCTGATTGGGAAATTGAAATTCAAAATCACCCTTCAAATTCTCCAAATCTCCTAAATGGCGTGCACAGGTAAAAACATCAAAACCTTCTGCCCCAAACTTCTCAATGATAGCGCGGCCAATTCCTTTTGTTCCTCCCGTAACCAATATACTTTTTGACATTCTGATTTTTTTAATGAAGAAATTTTGATGATAATTATTCTTATGGAATAAAATACAGCACCTGGTTTTACAGACAACCATTCTTTAATTCCAGAATTGACCTATCGGGTTTACTTAGTATTTCAATAGTTAGTATGACAACTATCTATCGGAAACAAAGTTACATTTTTTTAAAAACTTTGCGAACTTAAACGTTTATTCCCGGGTGCTATAGGTTTTTTGTTCTTAATTTTAGCCATATGGAAACTCAGATTACAGACAGGTTGGAATTGGCGGCACACTTTGTGAACAGCACCAATAGCCCGATTTTTTTGACAGGAAAAGCCGGAACAGGCAAAACCACATTCCTCAGAAAGCTTGCTGACCTTACCCACAAGCGTTTTGTGATCCTGGCGCCTACCGGAATTGCTGCATTACATGCCAAAGGAGTTACCATACATTCCCAGTTTTTACTTCCTTTTGGGACATTTCTCCCTACCCGTGAACCTGAAGGGAACTTCAGCAGTAATGGCAATTTCTTCACCCAATTTACTTTAGGCAGAAGACATCCTTTGAATATGGCAAGAAAAAAGGTCCTGAAAGCTGTGGATCTGATCATCATCGATGAGGTCAGTATGCTGAGGGCGGATATTCTCGATGCGATTGATTACCGGATGCGTAGTGTAAAAAGAAATTTTGAAGAGCCTTTTGGCGGGGTTCAGGTCCTGATGATCGGAGATTTGTTTCAATTGCCCCCTATTGTGAAAGATTACGAATGGCAGGTCCTCAACAAATTTTACAAAAGCATGCACTTTTTTGAATCCCAAGCGATTCGCCAATCCGGAATGGTTTATTTGGAATTGGACAAAATCTTCCGACAAAAGGACGAGAAATTCATCACGATTCTCAATCATCTCCGCGACAACGAGGCCACCGCAGCAGATATCGCTTTTTTGAACACCTTTTATAAAACAGAGGAGGAAATCAAAAACTTACGAGACACTATTATCATCACCACACACAATTATAAAGCTGAAGAACACAACCAAAAGGAATTGGCAGCACTCAAAACCAAATCCCATACTTTCGAGGCGGTGATTGATAAGGATTTCCCGGAAAGCCTTTATCCCATACCAAAGGTCTTGGAGCTAAAAGAAGGTGCCCAGATTATGTTTATCAAAAATGATACGAGTGGTTTTTCAGAATATTTCAATGGGAAAATGGCAACTGTCAAAACCATCGACGGAGACGAAATAATGGTTCGTTTGGCAGACAGTTCGATAGAATACAAGCTTCGAAAAGAAGTTTGGGAAAACAAAAAGTACATCATCAATGAGGAAACCAAGGAGCTAGAAGAGGATGTGATCGGGACTTTTGAGCAGTATCCTATTAAGCTTGCTTGGGCTGTGACTGTACACAAAAGCCAAGGATTGACCTTTGACCGGGCCATCATTGATGTAGGACAGGCTTTTGCTCCGGGCCAGGTGTATGTGGCGTTGAGTAGGTTACGGGGTTTGGATGGGCTTACCTTGCGTACCCGCATCCAATCCCATGTCATCAACAGTGACCGGGATGTAGTCAACTTTACCCAGACAACACAAGAACAGGAACCTTTGGAGAGGCTACTTAGCCTTCACCAAAGGAAGTACATGGCAAGGCTTTTGGAAAGTACATTTGACTTTGGTGAGATCATCAATTCACTCCAAACTTTTTCAAAAGATTTTGGAGGCACTATGGAATTTGAAGATGCAGAAATGCAAAAAGCAATTCCTCTTATTTATGAAGGGTTTCTTCAAGAAGGTGAAAATACCTACAAATTTCAGCGGCAATTATTACAGATTCTCCAATCAAACGAGGAAGGAAAGCTACTTGAACGATTGGAAAAAGGAAGCCAATATTATTCCAAGTTACTTGAATCAAGCCTCAAAAATCTATTGATCCATGCAGGGGAGGTTGAAAGGTTTACCAGGAGTAAAAATTATCTGGAAGGGATTTCAGAAGTAGAATTAATGGTTTTTAAGAAACTGACTGAGGTCAAGAAAGTGACTTTTTTGGTCCCTGCCATTTTCAATGGGGAGGAAATCGGTAAAATGGACAAAGTTTCACAAGAACTCATCGACCTTCGGCTTGCACTGGCCCAGGAAGCAAGACAGGCAGCAAAGGATAACCCCAAATTTGCCACCAACAAAACAGGTAGGAAAAAGAAGGAAAAAGGGGATGCCAAACTCAAAAGAGAAAAAGGGGAAACCTACGAAATTACCTACGAGCTGAGTCAAAGCGGAAAATCAATTTCAGAAATTGCTTCAGAACGGGGATTGGCGGAATCCACTATTCGTGGACATTTAGCCAAGGGTATTGCAGAGGGAAAAGTCTCTATCCATTCGCACATATCTCAAAAGGAGATCGAGGAAATCGGGAACCTTATCCAATCAAAAAATGGGGATATTGTGCTCGTTCGCCAAGAATTTCCTACCAAGTACGATTATGGTATTTTAAAAATGGTTGCCAATCACCTTGCAGGACTAGAGAAAAACAGCTGATACATTTTTCAATCTCTTCAATCTCTGTTTAACCAGACCTTGTTATCCTTACTGGCCCTTAAAACGCAAAAAGACCCTCAGGGATGAATCTGAGGGTCTTAATAATGTGGCGGCGGCCTACTCTCCCGTGCGCCGTGGCGTACCTGTACCCCGCCACGCCTGCCCGCCCTTGCGTATCGGGGCAGGAAGAGGTGGATTGATATCATTACAGTAAAGGAAACCTCCAAAAACGCCAAAAGCCAGCTTTATGGGCTGGCTTTTTGAATAATGTGGCGGCGGCCTACTCTCCCGGGTGTAACCCCAGTACCATCGGCGCTGCAGGGCTTAACTTCTCTGTT
>NZ_JAKZAL010000011.1 GCF_022538115.1 Cognataquiflexum rubidum
TCTTTCCTTCCCCATTCGGCAAGGGAAATGTCTTTCACCTTGTATTGGACAAATTTTTCTGATTTGATTTCAGACATAGTATAATTATTTAATGAATTGAATTTCAATTTAAAATGCAAAGTTAGGTTTTTTTGTGCCCAAAATAAAATTTGCCTGTTATAAGAAAAGGACCTCTTTCAGTCCAAAAAAACAAACCATTCCGTTCCTTTTTTCTATTGCTAATTTTCCGTATTCGTCGATTCCCGTAATCTTGCCTTCGAAAACATCACCGTCATCATAGGCAGACCATTCTCCCAACCTGTATAAATTTGCCAGGTAATCTGACTTGATTTTACTGAAGTCTCCTCTTTTCAAGGACATATATCTCTTTTCGATTTTGGCAATCAGCAACCTGAAAATTTCCCATTTTTCTTGCTGCTGACCTGCAAGTAATTTGAGCGAAGTGACCTTTGGCAAGCTGAATTCAGTTTGGTTGATATTCAATCCGACCCCGACTACGGCATGTTCTATCCCCTTTTGGTTGATGATATTTTCAATCAAAATCCCTCCTAGTTTTCCGTCAGTCTGATGGACAATGTCGTTTGGCCACTTGATTTTCAAATCAGCTGCATAGTCAGAAAGCAACTCTACCACCGCCAAACTGATAATCATATTCAGGAAAAATTGTTCGGAAGGCGCGAGAAAATTGGGTTGGAGCAAAAGAGAAAAGGTGAGGTTCTGCCCATTTTCTGATTGCCATGTACTGCCTCTTTGTCCCCTTCCTTTGGTTTGGTGGTCTGTAATGATGATACTTCCCTCCGCTATTTCCCGCCTGCGTAATCTTTCAAGCGCTTCATCATTAGTTGAGTGACACTCTGTCAGGTAAATCACATCTTTACCAAGAAATACGGTATTGGCAAGGATTTTATACATCTCAAATTAGCTAATTTGGAAAGCAATGAAGAAATTTGTTGGCTCTTCACCTATAGAAAATTTTATTTGCAAAATTACTTTAAATAAATGATGACAGCAGAAGCGCTGAGCAAAATAATCGTAAAGGGAATGCAGGAAAAAAAGGCTTCCAATATTGTAGTGATGGATTTGAGAGGTGTAAAGAATGCTTTCACTGATTTTTTTGTTGTCTGCTCAGGGAATTCAGACACCCAAGTCGAAGCAATATCCGACTCGGTGGAAGAAGTCACCCAAAATTTCAAAGAAAAACCTTGGAGAAATGAGGGAAGACAAAATAATCAGTGGATATTGATGGACTACGTTAACGTGGTAGCTCATATATTCCTCAAAGAACAAAGAGAATTCTACGGATTGGAAGAATTGTGGGGAGATGCCAAAGTCAAAAGAATAGATTCTTAAAGGTAGTTTGAACCTTAAGTATCTTAAATCGTTTTACAAAAAGTTTGAAACAAAAAATAATGGCTGATATCAAGAAGAGTAAAAATTTCATGCCCAAGACACCTGACAAGCCTAATTTTCAGCTTTGGCTGATAGTGACTGCCGTGATTGTGCTTGTAGGGATCACCTGGTTCAACCAGAGAAATACAGTAATCAACATTACAAAAAGCAGGTTTGAGGAAATTTACCTAGCTAGTGACGTGGCCAAGGTCATGATCATCAGAAACCAAAACAGGATCGATGTGACCCTGAAGGAAACCGCGCTTCAAAATGAAAAATACAAAAGCGAACTTGAGGCAAATAGCCCTTTCTTTAATCCCACTGGCCCCCATTATTCAATAGAGGTGGCGAGTGCCGAAAAATTTGAAAAAGATTTTGAGGAATTGGAAAGTAAGGTTCCTGAAGATCAAAGGATCGGATACAGTGTAAAAAATGAAGAAAGCTGGTCAAATTGGTTCGGTAGCTTCGGCTTCTTGATCATTCTTTTTGTGTTCTTCTGGATCATGATGAGAAGGATGTCAGGACCAAGCGGTCCGGGCGGACAGATATTCAATGTGGGGAAATCAAAAGCCCAACTTTTCGACGCTGAAAACAAAGTCAAAATCACTTTTGACAACGTGGCAGGATTGGATGAAGCAAAAGAAGAAATTCAGGAAATCGTTGAATTCCTCAAAAACCCGGGAAAATTTACCAAACTAGGCGGTAAAATTCCAAAGGGTGCATTGCTTGTAGGACCTCCGGGAACTGGTAAAACTTTATTGGCCAAAGCCGTGGCAGGTGAGGCCGGTGTGCCATTCTTTACCTTGTCAGGTTCTGACTTTGTCGAGATGTTTGTCGGTGTAGGAGCTGCACGGGTAAGGGATTTGTTCAAGCAAGCCAAAGAAAAAGCACCTTGTATCATCTTCATAGATGAAATAGATGCAATCGGTAGATCGAGAGGAAAAGGACAAATGCCTGGATCCAATGACGAAAGGGAAAATACGCTAAACTCTCTGTTGGTTGAAATGGATGGATTCGGTACTGACTCGGGTGTAATCGTCCTAGCGGCGACCAACAGACCTGACGTGTTGGATAGCGCACTCTTGAGACCGGGAAGATTTGACAGACAGATCAGCATAGACAAGCCGGATATTGTGGGAAGAGAAGCAATTTTCAAAGTCCACCTTGCCCCAATCAAAACCGGTGATGACATCGATCCAAAAAAACTTGCTGCCCAGACTCCTGGTTTTGCAGGTGCAGAAATCGCAAACGTATGTAATGAGGCTGCCTTGATCGCTGCTAGAAGGAGCAAGACGGCAGTGGACATGCAGGATTTCCAAGATGCCATTGACAGGGTTATCGGCGGGCTTGAAAAAAGAAATAAAATCATTTCTCCTGAAGAAAAGAAAATCGTTGCTTATCACGAAGCAGGTCATGCTGTGGCAGGTTGGTTTCTAGAACACGCAGATCCATTGGTCAAAGTAAGTATTGTGCCAAGAGGAATCGCCGCCTTGGGATATGCCCAATACCTTCCAAAAGAGCAGTTTCTATATCAAACAGAGCAATTGATTGATGAAATGTGTATGACTCTTGGTGGCCGTGCAGCGGAAGAAATTATATTCAGCAAAATCTCCACAGGAGCCTTGAGTGACTTGGAGAGGGTTACCAAAATGGCCTATTCTATGGTATCTGTCTATGGAATGAATGACAAGATCGGTAACGTATCGTTCTATGACAGCAAATCTGCTGATTATAGAATGACCAAACCATATTCTGAAACCACTGCAGAAACCATTGATGAGGAAGTGAGAAAGTTGGTTGCCTCAGCCTATGAGAGAACCAAAGACTTGCTCAAAGGAAAGAAAGAAGAATTGGAAACTCTTGCAAAGGAACTTCTTGAAAAAGAAATCCTGTTCCAGTCTGATCTCGAAAAATTAATCGGGAAGAGACCATTTGCTAAGGAAACTACCTACGAGGCATACACCAAAAAGGTAGATAAAAAAGATCCAAATGCCCCTAAAGTTGAAGAAAACGGAAATGGCAAAGCAGAACATACTGAAGAGAAAGAGCCGGTCAAGGTGAAAGAAACCGAGGATTAATTCAAATAATTTCTCATTAAAAAGCCTCCAAATTGGAGGCTTTTTTATTTTCCTGTTACCTTTACCGCATTCTTAAAATCACATGAATCTTAGACTTCAAGAAAAAAAGATTTTTTTTGCATCTGATTTCCATTTGGGTGCACCTGACGAAAAAAGCAGCCGTGACCGGGAAAAAAAAATTGTCAGTTGGCTCAATGAAATCCAAGAAGACGCAGCGGCAATATTTCTGGTAGGAGATATTTTTGATTTTTGGTTTGAATATGATCAGGTGATCCCAAAAGGCTTCATCAGATTTTTAGGCAAAATCGCAGAACTCCGAGAAAAAAACATTCCTATCTTCTTTTTTACCGGCAACCATGATCTTTGGATGAAGGATTACTTCACCAAAGAACTCGGCATTCCGGTTTTCCAGCATCCGATAGAAGTAACTATTGAAAAGTATAAATTTCTAGTTGGTCACGGGGATGGACTAGGACCGGGTGACAACTCTTACAAAGTGCTTAAGAAGATTTTTACCAATCCTGTTTGTCAGTGGGCATTCAAATGGCTTCATCCTGATATTGGGATGCGCATTGCCAATAAATGGTCAAGCAACAGCAGGATCACCAACATTGCCAAAAACGAAAATGACTTCAAAGGAGACGATGAATGGCTTTGGGCCTATTGCAAACAGGTGGAGCAAAGCAAGCATTTTGACTACTATATCTTCGGCCACAGGCACCTACCTTTAAATCTACCTGTTGGGAACAAAGCAAGATATTATAACCTAGGCGAATGGGTAACCCATTTCACATATGGTGTATTTGACGGAAAAGAATTTGAAATCAAAAAGTACGGCGTTTGAAACTTTGGCTTCTCATATTATCCCTCCTTTTGCTTCATGGGCAAAATTCCTTTTCACAGGAGAAGGATTGGGGAGATTATAAAGAAATCAATTTTCCCAGGATCGACAAGGTATCCATGGACAATCAGGGATTCATTTTTTTGACTGATCCGGAAGGGAACCTGTACCAATACAGCAAATCAGGAAATGTCATCAATAATTTTTCTCCACACCGGCAAGGCCGTGTAAGTCAATTGGAAGCGGCTTGGACAATCAATATTTTTACTTTTTCCTCTGACCTGCAGGAATACAGGATTTTGGACCGGTTTATCAATCCGGTGGCAGAAAACAGAATTCCATTAAACCTGATTACCCTTGCCAAAGTCGCCACCATCGGAAACAACAATATCATTTGGGTGTTCGATGAGGCGGATTTATCACTGAAGCAATTTGATTTTATGAGAAATGAAGTGGTCCAACATCAGCCTTTAAACTTGATCCTTGACCGGTCTTCTCTGGAAATAACTGACATTAGGGAATACCAAAACCTGTTGTTCTTAAATATCAAAAACGAGGGGATTTTTATCCTTGACAATCAGGGGAATCTGATCAAAAAACTAAAAGCCTATCCGGCGAAAAATTTTGGCTTTTGGAAAAACAGCATCAACTTCATTGAAAAAGAAGAAATCACCTCTTTGGACTTTCAGTCAGAAAAACAGGAAATTTTTCCGTTACCGGATGATTTCAAAGCATTTGGGATTTTTGTAAACCAGCAATTGGTCTTACTTTTTGATTCAAGCAAAATCCGGATTTATCAAAAACAAAATACGCCACTCAAAGGAAAATAAAAAAAGGAAAGCATAAGACCAGAATCTCACGCTTTCCCTTCATATGAATTTAACCTGGAATTAACCGATCTCTACCAAAGTAATATCAAAAATAAGGTCCTCACCTGCAAGTGGATGGTTGGCATCCAATACGATTTTTTCCTCATCTACATGGACCACTTTCACGGGAACGGGCTGACCCGCCTGATTCTGAAGGGAAAGTTCCATCCCAATTTCAGGCTTGATATCTGCAGGAACCTGATCCATAGGGATATCGATCATCATGTCTGCTCTTTTTTCGCCATATGCCTCAATAGAAGGAATGGTGACAATTTTCATCTCTCCGATGGCCATTCCGTATACGGCGGCATCAAATCCTTTGATCATATTTCCATCACCGAGTACAAAACCCAAAGGCTCTCTGTTGGATGAAGAATCGAATACGGTTCCGTCTGTAAGTCTTCCAGTGTAATGTACTTTTACAGCGTTTCCTTTGGTTGCAACTGACATAATTATATCGTTTTTTTTTAGAATCGTCAAAGGTAAGACTTTTTGTAAGGGATCAAAAACCAAATTGGGTAATTGGCGGACACTGTCCGATATTGTGATACATGTGTTCACATTTGGACATAAACTCTCTATATTTACTGTCCTGAGTCGTGGGAATGGTGGTTTTGATTGATGGCATCATTTTCTCATTAAAGTTTTTAAGAAATAATCCAAACAACATGGAAAACCAACCACTAGGAAAAATCCTGATCATAGATGACAATGAAGATTTGCTCTTTGCGGCAAAGATGTTTCTTAAAAAACATGCAAAGGAAGTGACCATTGAAAAAGATCCGCGACGTATCCCCTTTTTGGTCAATAACAATTCCTTTGATGTAATCCTGTTGGATATGAACTTCACGGATGACACCACTTCAGGCAAAGAGGGATTTCATTGGCTCAAGCAGATCAAAGAAATCGATCCAAAAGCTGTCGTGATTTTAATTACGGCATTTGGTGATGTGGAGATGGCTGTAAAAGCGCTCAAAGAAGGAGCTACGGATTTTATCCTAAAACCTTGGCAGAATGAAAAACTCCTTGCCACCTTGACTGCAGCATCCCGGTTAAAGGAAAGCTACAATCAGGTCGAAAAACTTTCCACCAAGCAAAAGCAGCTTCAATCCGAACTCAAAAAGCCTTATTCAGATATCATCGGAGCAAGTGCCTCGATGAAAAACATATTCTCTATCATTGACAAAGTAGCGCAGACCGATGCCAATATTCTGATTTTGGGAGAAAACGGCACAGGAAAGGAATTGATCGCGAGGGCAATTCACGACAGGTCCAACAGAAAAGACGAGATTTTTGTAGGGGTCGACATGGGATCGATTACGGAAACACTTTTTGAAAGTGAGCTTTTTGGACATAAACGAGGAGCTTTTACAGACGCCAAAGACGATAGGGCAGGCAGATTTGAAATCGCAGACAACGGGACACTTTTCTTGGATGAAATCGGAAACCTCAGCATGCCCCTGCAATCAAAACTTTTGACAGTATTGCAGCGAAGAGAGGTGACGAGGATTGGTTCCAATAAGGCCGTACCCATTGATATCCGACTGATTTGCGCGACCAACATGCCGGTACATGAGATGGTGATGGACAATACTTTCCGTCAGGATTTATTGTATAGGATCAATACCGTAGAGATTTTTCTTCCACCACTCCGTGAAAGACAGGATGATATTCCTACCCTTGCCAACCATTTCCTGAAATCCTATTCGCACAAATACCGCAAAGACTTCAAGGGTTTTACACCCGCAGGTCTTCAGCTGTTGCAGAAATACAATTGGCCGGGAAATATCCGTGAGCTCCAGCATGCCATCGAAAGGGCCATCATCATGGCAGAGGGAGATATGCTGGACAGTCGGGATTTCTTTTTCCTTTCAGCCAAACCAACCAATGAAAAAATTGCCGCTACGGCTACTTATAATCTTGACGAAATGGAAAAAAGCACCATTCAGAGAGCCATTGACAAAAACGGAGGCAATATCTCCAAAGCCGCAAAAGAGCTTGGGCTGACCCGGGCTTCTTTGTACAGAAGATTAGAAAAATATGGATTATAAAGTTGGTCTCCTTGGGAGAATTCTCCTCCTAGCGGTTTCTTTGTTTTTGCTTTCCTACTTCATCCTCAATGGAGCCGGGGTTTTTGCCATTTCCCTGTTTATAATTTTGGTTTTAGCCCAAATTATTTTCCTTTTGGGATATGCCGAAAGTTCCTTCAAAAAAGTCCGTCAATTTCTCAACAATATTAAGCAGGACAACTATTCCAATGTCTATCCGGTCAAGTTTGACGGGACAGACACCGATGACCTCCACATAGAATTCAACGCCATCCTCGCCAAGCTGAAGGAGGACCAAGCAGAGAAAGAAGCCAATTACCAATATTTCCGCTCCGTCTTTCAGCACCTTAGTATAGGATTGATCACTTTTGATGAAGAGGGAAAAGTCCAAATTGTCAACACTGCTGCCAAAAGAATGCTCAGCATACAGCAGTTGGGAAACATTGCAGAAGTTGAAAAAATCAACAAAGAACTCCATATCGCCATCCATACTTTAAGGACGGGAGGAAGCGAACTGATCAAAATCGCCCATCCTGATGGGATCATGCAGTTGTCGGTATATGTGATCGAGCTTGTCCTGAGGGATGTCAAATTCAAATTGGTATCCCTGCAGAATATCCAAAGTGAACTCGAAGAAAAGGAAATGGAAGCTTGGCAAAACCTCGTCCGTGTCCTGACCCATGAAATCATGAACAGCATCGCTCCGATTTCTTCCTTGGCCTCCACGGTAAAAGGAGACATAGAATCCAAAATCGACGCCAACGCCCCTATTGAAGCCAGCGACTTGGAAGATTACCTGATGGCCATCTCCACAATCGAAAAGCGAAGCGAAGGCATGATCAATTTTGTCAGCGATTTCAGAAGCCTTGCCCATATCCCGACACCAAAATTTCAGGCTATTCGCTTGAAACTTCTTTTTGACCAGTTGGAAGTGTTGCTCCAAAACCAATTCGATGCCAACCAAATCCAATTCATCAAGCGTGTGGAACCACAGGATTTGATTCTGTTTGGAGATCAGACATTGATCGAGCAGGTGCTGATCAACCTGATCCAAAATGCCATTCAGGCTGTGGAAGATACAGTGACCCGGATGGTGAGTCTGAAGGCCTTCATCGATGAATCCGGAAAAATCATCATCGAAATCAGTGACAGCGGCAAAGGGATCGAAGAAGAAGCTTTGGGGAAAATTTTCATTCCATTTTTTACCACAAAAAAGAAAGGCTCAGGTATCGGTCTGAGCCTTTCAAAGCAGATCATGCGCAGGCATAAGGGCAATATCCAAGTCAAGTCCAAGCTTGGGGAAGGATCTACTTTCAAGCTGATTTTTAATGCATGATAAATTCAATTTTTAAATTTTTATCACTTTCATTAGGGATTTTAACCTCCAATTAACTTTGCTTTTACATTCAAAGCGCTTATAGTCAAAATCATATCATTTTCATAACATCCTTTTCACACCTAGTTTATAAGCGGTTTTTAGATTTGGGAAAAACAAATCCATTTGAAAACCAATTTTAAAACTATCGTCATCTCGGATGTGCATCTCGGCACTAAGGGATCTAAGGCCAAGGAGGTGGCACGGTTTCTCAAGCAATATACTTGTGAAAACCTCATCCTCAACGGAGACATTATCGACGGCTGGCAACTCAGAAAGTCCGGCTCATGGAAAAGAAAACATACGCGTTTTTTTAACAGAATGCTCAAAATGATGGAAGAAGACCATACCAAGGTCTATTACCTGAGAGGCAATCATGATGATTTTTTGGACCAAATCCTTCCCCTTCAGATTGGAAATCTTTCGATTCAGGCGGACATGATTTATGAAAGCTGCGGAAAGAAATATTTTATCACGCACGGAGATATTTTTGACAGTGTCACGACCAACCTGAGGTGGATTGCCTATCTCGGAGATGTGGGCTACACTTTCCTTCTCTGGCTCAACAGATTGGTCAATTACCACAGGAGAAAAAGAGGAATGCCTTACTTTTCTTTAAGTCAATATATCAAGGGAAAGGTCAAAACTGCCGTAGCCTATGTCGATCAATATGAAGAAGAGTTGTCAAAAATGGCCAAATCCAAAGGTTGTGATGGGATCATCTGCGGCCATATCCACAAAGCCGAAAACAGAACCATCGATGGCATCACCTACCTCAATTCCGGAGATTGGGTGGAGACCATGAGTGCATTGGCAGAAGACCACGAAGGCAATTGGCAGTTGATTTTCTACAATGAGATTGATTTCAAAGCAAAACCCGACCACTCGGTGCCCGTTGTTGAAATTATCCCTGAATTGAAATTCGTGGCCTTCAATAAGTTTGAAAATGACCTCAAGATTCCCAATTTCTTCTAAATTGAAATTCCTATTCATCATTCAAGGGGAAGGCCGCGGTCATATGACCCAGGCGATTTCCATGACCCAGATGTTGGGTGAAATGGGCCATGAGGTCTGCGCAGTCTGTATTGGGAAAAGTCAGCGAAGAGAAATCCCGGAATTTGTTTCGAGGAATATCCATGCTCCTATCTACCTATTTGACAGCCCAAATTTTGTGACAGACAAATCACAAAAGTCAATCAACCTGAGCAAAACCATTTGGGGAAACCTGCTAAAGTTTAAGACATTTAAAAAAAGCCTTGAGCAAATTGACCAATTGGTAAAAAAACACCAACCGGATGTCATTTTGAATTTCTATGATATCCTTGGCGGAATATATAATGCCCTTTACAGACCTGAATGTCAGTTTTGGGTGATCGGTCACCAATATCTGATCCATCATCCCGAGTTCCCGTTTGCACCGGGACAGCCACTCCAAAAACTGCTTTTCAAGATCAATACCCATATCACTTCACTCGGGGCGGATTTGCTTTTGGCACTTTCATTCAGACCTATGCCGGCACATCAAATCCACAATCTCCATGTGCTACCACCTTTATTGAGGAAAGAGGTCAGAAATCTAAACCCCACCCAAGGCGACTTTTTCCTGGCCTATATGGTCAATCCAGGGTATGCAGAGGAAGTGATTTCAGAAGCCAAAAACAATCCTGAAATCCAAATTGAAGCCTTTTGGGATAAGAAAGACGAACCGATTTCCCAAAAGCCCTTGCCCAATCTGACCATTCACATGGTGGATGACAAATTGTTTTTGGAAAAAATGGCAACCTGCAAAGGATTATTGTCCACAGCAGGATTTGAGTCTGTGTGCGAAGCCCTGTATTTGGGAAAGCAAGTCTTGATGGTTCCGGTCAAAGGCCAATATGAACAGGCCTGCAATGCCATTGACGCCCAAATATCAGGAGCGGGATTGATTGGTGAAAAATTTGATTTCAAAAAATTGGATGCCTATCTAAAAGCAGGAACTCCTTCGACGACCACGGACAAAGAATGGATAGACAGTTTTCAATTTATATTTCATGATTTTCTGAGACATTCTCTTCAAAATAAGAAAGAGGTTTTCTTGATTGATTTCACAGAGGAAATTCCCGCCCTTTAACTTCTTACAAAAACTCTGTTGTCCAGGAATGGAGGTAAATTTTTCGTTACCTGATTTTTTTTTGACCAACAAAGAAAATTGACCCTATTTAATTCCTTGAAAAAGTTTGATTTAAAACGATTGCGGTAAAAAAACTTCCAGAAATAGTCCTTCATAATCGGTTTTCCTGAACCAAGAAACCCAAAAATTGGTAAATTCGGTTCTGGCAATTTGGAAATCGCATCAATGAATATAGAAAAATTAAGGCTTGAGGAAGACCGGGAAGGCAAAAAGAAGTGGAAAAAATGGGGCCCATATCTGACTGAAAGGCAGTGGGGCACAGTGAGGGAAGATTACAGTCCAAATGGTGCAGCATGGGACAACGTCACCCACGATGAAGCCCGGAGCAAAGCATACCGATGGGGAGAAGAAGGAATCGGAGGAATTTCGGACAACAAACAGAATCTTTGTATTGCATGGGCTTTTTGGAACGGGAAAGATCCAATTATTAAAGAGCGCTTATTTGGTCTTACCGGACCGCAGGGAAACCACGGAGAAGACGTCAAGGAACTCTATTATTACCTGGATTCCACGCCCACGCACAGCTACATGAAAATGCTGTACAAGTATCCCCAAAATGAATTCCCTTATTCTCACATCAAAGAAGAAAATAAAAAAAGGACAAAAACTGACCCTGAATTTGAACTGATCGATACAGGAATTTTTGATAATGATGCCTATTTTGATATTTTCATTGAATATGCCAAAAGGGATCCTGAGGATATTTCAGGGTTTGCTACGATCCATAACAGAGGAAAAGAAGATGCTGAAATATGGGTAATGCCTACCTTTTGGTTTAGAAAAACTTGGCATACCGGACATGAACCTTTTATGCCCAAGCTTTCCAAAACAGAGGAAAATGGCATTAAGGCATTTTCACCCAACAATGGAAACTATTTTATAAGCTTTGAGGGAAATCCTGAAATTAAGTTTTGTGACAACGAGACCAACAGAGAGCGCCTTTACCACATTCCAAACGATAAAAAGTACCTGAAAGACGCCATCAACGATTATGTGGTGCACAGGTATTCGCAATATTTAAACCCCTCAAATTACGGAACCAAGGCCGCCGCAATATATAAAATGACCATCCCGGCAGGCGGTTCAAGCGTGGTGAAGTTTAGGATGATGCACCAAAAGTCAACTGCCGCGATAGAGATTTGTGACGAAATCCTGAAGGAAAGAAAAAGAGATGCAGATGAATTCTATGCAGAAATCCAACATCGGGTAAAAGACGAAGACATGAGGTCCATACAGCGGCAGGCTTATGCAGGTATGATGTGGGGCAAGCAGTTTTACTATTACAATGTAGATAGATGGCTGGAAGGAGATTCAGGCAGGTATGTCCCACCAAAAGAAAGGAAAAAGGGCCGAAACAGTAATTGGAGGCACCTTTACAACCAAGACATTATCTCCATGCCGGACAAGTGGGAATATCCATGGTATGCCGTTTGGGATTCTGCTTTTCACTGTATCCCGCTTTCGAGGATTGATCCGGATTTTGCCAAAGACCAACTCCTGTTATTTTTGAATGAATCCTACATGCATCCCAACGGACAGATTCCGGCATATGAGTGGAATTTCAGCGATGTCAATCCACCTGTCCATGCCTATGCAGTCCAAAGGGTCTATCAGATAGATAAAAAAATGAGGGGCAAAGGGGATCAGGAATTTTTGGAAAGGGCATTCCACAAACTGATGATCAACTTTACCTGGTGGGTCAATCAGAAAGACAGTGATGGTAAAAACATTTTCGAAGGCGGATTTCTAGGGCTCGATAATATCTCTGTCATCGACAGGTCGCATGCACACCATTACAAAGGAAAATTGGAACAGGCGGATGCCACCTCTTGGATGGCAATGTTTTCGCTGAACATGATGCGGATTTCGCTTGATCTCTGCGAATTCAACAAGACCTACCAATTCACCGCAATGAAGTTTCTGGAGCACTTTCTCCATATCGCAGGTGCGATGAACAACATTTCGGGGGAAAATATCAGTCTTTGGAATGAAGAGGAAAATTTCTTCTTTGACATTTTCCACCTCCCCGGCAAGGAGCCGAAAGTCATGAAGCTCAAATCAATCGTTGGCATCATTCCCTTGTTTGCCGTGGAATCTATCCGGGTCGACATGTTTGACAGTTTACCGGAATTCAAAGAAAGGCTTGACTTTTTCCTCAAGGAAAAACCAAAACTCGCAGCTTTGGTCTCAAGTTGGATCCAACCAGGTTTCGAAAAAAGAAGGCTATTTGCCTTGCTTAGGGGACACAGAATGAAAAGTATTCTGAACAAAATGCTTGATCCGCAGGAGTTTTTGAGTGATTATGGTGTCCGTTCATTATCTAAGTTTCACCTCAAAAAACCCTATAGTGTGAAGTTAAATGGAGACCAACTGACGGTCAGGTACACACCCGGAGAATCCGATTCCCTGATGTTTGGAGGAAATTCCAATTGGAGAGGACCGATCTGGTTTCCGATCAACCACCTTATTATTGAGTCCCTGCGCAAGTTCGATTATTACTATGGGGGCGAATTTTCCATCGAATACCCTACAGGCTCGGGAAATTATATGACAATGGACCTAATCGCCAAGGAACTATCCCTTCGGTGCATCAAAATTTTCCTGAAAGACAAAGATGGGAACCGACCCGTCTATGGACATTACAAAAAGATGCAGGAGGATCCCCATTTCAAAGACCATATCCTATTCTATGAATATTTCCACGGAGACAATGGCCGGGGAATCGGTGCTTCCCATCAGACCGGATGGACAGGCCTAGTGGCAGAAATGATCTATAAATATTATAAACCGGCAACAAAAACCCCAGAAGATGTTGATTCCATTTTTAGAATCTGACAGATTAGAGGCAGGATGCGATGAGGTGGGAAGGGGTTGTCTCTGTGGACCTTTAGTGGCCGCCGCAGTGATATTGCCTCCTGATTTTGCAAATGAGCTAGTCAATGATTCCAAAAAACTGACAAAATCCAACCGCCAAAATCTTGTTTCTGAAATCAAATCATCAGCCATTTCTTGGGCTATTGCCGAAGCAAGCGTGGAGGAAATTGACCGGATCAATATCCTTCATGCTTCTTTTTTGGCCATGAGCCGGGCGGTGGAGATGTTGGATACCAAGCCCCATCATCTATTGATTGATGGCAACAGGTTTAAATCCCATCTTGAAATACCATTCACCTGTATCATCCAAGGAGATGGCAAATTTGCGAGCATTGCCGCGGCTTCAATCCTTGCCAAGGTCTACCGCGATGAAATGATGGAGCGGTATGCTGATGAATACCCAGGATATGGTTGGGAAAAAAATGCAGGCTATCCCACAGTAGTACACCGTGAAGGGATTATCAGATTAGGATTGACGCCTCTTCATAGAAGGTCTTTCAGGCATTTGCCGGATCAATTGACTTTGGATATTTAGAACCTCATCAACATGTATCCCTGAGGAACATAGGTTGTAAGGGTAGTCAACATCGATAAGGCGATTTCTGTCCCTTCCCACATATCAGTGGTTTCCATATCTCTTGCAATCAATGATTGCCCACAGACATAAAATTCTACCCCTGCGTCTTTCAATGCCTCAAAAACAGGCAAATTGGGATTTTTTACACCATTTCTTTTTTGGTATTCCTCGTTGTTTAGCATGCTGAAGATCGCTCCTCCATGGACTGCCACCTTGACTTTAATGTTTTCCTTTGGGACACCTGCAATTCCGTGAAGATTGACCATGCGGGCGATATTGTCCACCATCCTGTTGATTTGCTTTGGATCGTCTGCAGCTGAAACAAGGTCGATAATGATTTTATATTCCGCCTTGGGATCAGGTCTTTCTGTCGCTTCGGGAATTTCATATATTCCCCCAAAACCTTTTACAATCGGAAATTGGGGAGTTTGGCAATATGCGGAAATTGACAATGCAACCAAGGAAAATGTGGCTAGGAACGTTTTTGCAGCTCGGAACATGATAGGAAATGGTTAATTCTGAAAAAATACACAAAAAACCATCCGGCTCAAACTTCTATTTTTCGGATCACATGCTTGGATTGACCATTGATGGTTTCGATCCCTGACACTATAAATTTATTGTCTTTCCAATGGTAATACTTAATCTCAACCCATTCAGAATCATTTGGCTTCACTTGCAGATAATCTTGAGCCTTTAGTAACCCTGTGAGTTGGCCATCTTCTATCTGGTATAATTTGTAACCCGGCAAAACGTTGATTTTTGGGTTTCCTTCAAACAGAAAGTACAGGTCCTTATCTTTCATGGCCAGTGTGCTGTTGTTAAATGCTCCTCCAAAATCATAAAACACCTTCACTGAAGTATCATAAATATGTGAACCATTTTTGTCAAGGACGACAAAATGGACAAATTTCCTTGAAACTTTATAGGAGCTGGAAGCCAAGGCGACATAATCCCTGCTCGCATATGTCTGATACACTTGCATGTCTCTTCTGAGATTTTTGGCATTTTTTCTTAGGCCAGGATTTTTTTTATACTCAAAAAAACCCTCCAATGTCCGCATCGGATGGATTTCGGCTTTTTGCTCCAAACTGTCATTTATCGAAATATGATAGTATCCCGAAAACTGCTCCCCTTGTTTCTTGGCATAGGTGCCCGCTATTCTATAACCTGTGTCACCGGATGGAATCAACTTTGCCGACTTGAAAATAAGTTTTTTTGTTCCGGGGGGTAAAATATCCGTTTCGTACAACTTTGTGCCTGCAGCATTAAATCCAATCATTTTAAGGGATTGGTTTCTGAAGTCACCTTTTTTATGAACTAGGATGTCAAATATCCCATCCTTAACCTGTACATCCCAAATCCGGGTTTTAGGATAAAACAATTCCGCCAAGGAAATCAGCATTCCGGTCCTGTAATCATACAATTGCACAAAATCCCCTTTTTGTAGCGACTTTACTACTAAAATCGAATTTCCAATAATCTTGAATCGGTCTATTGTTCCAAGGCTTACTGAAAAAGGAAAAAACTCAACTTCACCGTTTTGTGTATTTATTTTTGTTAAAAATTTAAAAGTACTGCTATTTGTGATTAACAGGTAAACTATGTCGCCTTCTACCTCGTGATGGACAGTATTGAAACCCCGACCGATACTATATTGCTCAAAATGCCGGTTATTGAATTCTCCATCCTTTATGGAAAGTGTAAGGAGACCTAAATTGGCATCCATTGCATAAGAAAGTACAAAATCTTGACCGGGAACCACGCCAAGATTAATCCCAGGCCAAGGTGAACTGTTTGGAGGAATAATATAATCCTGCCCCAATGCCATTGAGGAATACAAAAGCAAAAAAAACTGAATCCTAAAAAACGTGGTAATTTTTCCTGACATATTGAAATTTACGATTTCAAACTGTTTTAGTTTTATCAATAATTTGACTCAGGAACTTGGCGCCGGACTTTCTTGAGTTTTTCCTTGGGGCCTTGGTACAAAACGGGGGACACGCGCCTGATAGGATTTATATGAAGGATATTTGGAAGCGCTGATTTCTTCGCTGAAATTGGAGCTTCCCTGAAATAAAATCAACAGCAAGAGGCACCCAACCACGGACCAATTGAGCCATTGGCCAGATGCAGCTACAGAGAAAAAGTAAAAAGAAACCCAAAACCCCTGTTCCCCCAGGTAATTGGGATGCCTCGAAATAGCCCAAAGCCCTTTGTCCAAAAATCCTTTTGCAAAATCTCCCCTCAACAACTTCCCTTCCTTTATCAGCCTCCATTTTTCAGTTTGATACTTCCATTGCTGTTCATCGGCGGCAGTTTCTAGGGCCAAGAAAAACAAGGCGATCCCGGCAATAAAATAGTCCCAAAGGCCTATTCCACCGTCATCAAACTGCATCGTCACGAGCATGGGCAGGGTAAACAACAAAATCAATACATTTTGGTAGCCTGATATGAAAAAGAGATTGAATAAAGTCCATTTCCATTTTGGCTGGAATTCAGGCTTTTTGCGTAATATTTCCCAACGGTAGTCCTCTTCCCCTTCCCAAAACTTCCACCTATAAGCCCCTTTTCTGGCAAAATTATAGGTAAGCCTCGCTCCCCAAGCACTGATAAGTATCGCGAGCAAAACCATTCTCGGTGAAAAATCACCGAAATAGGCCATTACCCAAGCGTAAATGATTGGCAAAATACTCCAATATTTATCCACCTGACTGTTATTGTTAGTAAGCTCACCTACCAAAAAACAATAGGTAACCGAGGCTCCACAAATCTTAATCAAGACCCAAAGTGCCTCCCAATCACGATCTCCCAAAGGAATTCCAAACAAATAAGTGAAAACAGGTACAACAAGTAGGGTGAAAATCAGAAGAATCGCCGTTTGGAGAATTTTCATAGAACAGGATTTTCTTTTCAAAATAAGAATAAATTCAAAAAATAAAAACTAACCTCTCCTGTAAAATCTAATTGGTAGAACGGATATAAATGAAAAAAGCCCCGGAAAAGATCCGAGGCCATGTGCGCACGAGAAGATTCGAACTTCCACACCCGTAAGGGCACCACCCCCTCAAAGTGGCGTGTCTACCAATTTCACCACGTGCGCGTTTTTTGAGGTCTGCAAAAGTAGAAAGGTTTGCTATTCCCTGCAAGGGTTAATTTAACTTTTAAAAGGTTTTTGGCTAAAATTTCAACCACCAATTCCCTTCAAATTGAAATTAATGATAGATTTTCTTTTCCGCTGCCAATAAGGTATTGTAAAGCAGGGAAGCAATGGTCATCGGGCCTACTCCGCCTGGAACAGGAGTGATGGCAGACGCTTTTTGGGCAACTTCATCGTATTTGACATCTCCGATCAACTTAAAACCGGATTTCTTGGAGGCATCATCTACCCGATGGATTCCCACATCAATCACAACAGCGCCTTCTTTGACCATGTCGGAAGTGACAAATTCCGGTTTTCCCAATGCTACAATCAAAATATCAGCAGATTTGGCGATTTCAGCAAGGTTTTTGGTACGGCTGTGGGTAAGCGTTACCGTACAATTTCCCGGATATTCATTTCTCGCCATCAGGATACTCATCGGCGAACCTACAATATGGCTTCTTCCGATAACCACGCAGTGTTTTCCGGCAGTTTCTATTTTATACCTTTTCAATAGCTCCACAATTCCATAAGGTGTTGCTGCCACATATGCGGGCCAACCTAATGTCATGCGGCCAACGTTAGCGGGTGTAAAGCCATCCACGTCTTTTTCTGGTTTGATTTTGTTGGTAACTTTTTCGACAGAAATATGCTTTGGTAAGGGCAACTGCACAATCAACCCGTCAATTTCCGGGTTTTGGTTGATGTCCTCCACCACTTTGAGCAACTCTTCTTCGGAGACATTTTCATCCAATCTTACCAAGGTTGATTGAAATCCAACCTGCTCGCAGGATTTGACTTTTGCTCCCACATAGGTTTGGCTAGCACCATCACTGCCCACGAGAATGGCTGCCAAATGGGGGATTTTACCTCCTTCATTCTTTATTTCTGCCACCCTTTGAGCGATTTCTCCCTTTATCTCCTCGGAGGTTTTTTTTCCATCAATTATGACCATTGGATTTACGAATTACGAGTTTGGATTTACGAGGCTTCTTGGAATTTCTCCAGGCAAATTATGACCTTGAAGTTTTTAGACTTGCTACTATTATTGCCACAATCTCATCAGCTTCTTTAATCAACCGTTTAATCTCATTTGTTAATTCCAGATTAGAATTTATTTCTTCAATTACTTCAAGGAAAAACTGGCTTTCGTCGGCTTCCTCCTCCACAATCTTCAATTTATTAATAAAATCCGCCTTTGACTTTGCTCTACTAACCGCCCGATAATTTGCTGCTACCGAACTTGAACACCTGATTAATTGATTTACAAAACTGTTATATTCTCTCGAATGAGGCAATTGCGAACACAATCGCCAAACATCAATGGCAAACTGCTTTGTCCTTTGTTTCATTTCAACCTTCAATTCCGAATCATTTTAGTGAGTCAATTATGAAATTTAGGAATGAAGTTCAAATAAGCCTCGTAATTCGTAAATCATCAATCCAACTTAAGTACAGCCATAAACGCTTCCTGCGGGATTTCGACATTGCCGACTTGCCTCATGCGTTTCTTACCTTTTTTCTGTTTTTCGAGAAGCTTACGCTTACGCGAAATATCACCTCCGTAACACTTGGCCAAAACGTTTTTACGCATGGCTTTCACAGTTTCTCTCGCAATGATTTTTGCACCGATCGCAGCTTGGATTGCAATCTCAAACATCTGTCTCGGTACCAATTCGCGAAGCTTTTCACAAAGTCTTCTACCCCACTCATATGCTTTGTCTCTATGAACAATCGCTGACAAAGCATCGACGATTTCACCGTTGAGCATCACATCCAAGCGTACCATATGAGACTGTTTGAATCCGATCATTTCATAATCTAGGGATGCATATCCTCGGGAAATCGTCTTCAGCCTATCAAAGAAATCAAATACAATCTCTGCCAAAGGTATGTCAAAAGAAAGTTCAACACGGTCGGAAGTCAGGTAAACCTGATTTTTGATTATGCCCCTTTTGTCCATACAAAGTTGGATCACCGGTCCGACAAATTCCGCCGCCGTGATGATGATTGCCTTGACATAAGGTTCCTCGATATGCTTAAAAAGCGTGGGATCCGGCATGTCGGATGGTGCATTGATCAGTTTGTATTCGTTGTTGTTCATCAGGGCTTTGAACTGAACGGACGGTACGGTTGTGATCACCGTCATGTCAAACTCACGCTCCAAGCGCTCCTGAATGATCTCCATATGAAGCATTCCCAAGAACCCGCAACGGAATCCAAAACCCAAAGCTGCCGAAGTCTCTGGTTCCCAAACCAGCGACGCATCATTGAGTTGGAGTTTCTCCATGGAAGCTCTCAATTCTTCAAATTCGGTAGTTTCGACAGGATAAATCCCGGCAAAAACCATTGGCTTCACATTTTCAAAGCCTTTGATGGATTCTGAACAAGGATTCTTGACGTGCGTGATTGTATCACCCACTTTTACTTCTTTGGCTACTTTGATACCAGATATCAGGTAACCCACATTTCCCGCATACATGGTTTGTTGCGGAATCTGATTGATCCCCAAAATTCCTATTTCATCGGCAAAATACTCTTTGCCTGTATTGACAAATTTGATTTTATCACCTTTGTTGATGGTTCCGTTAAAAATCCGGAAGATTACCTCCACTCCCCTGAATGAGTTGTAAACCGAATCAAAAATCATTGCCTGAAGGGGAGAATCAATATTTCCTTTTGGAGCTGGGATTCTTTCCACTACCGCATTGAGAATATCTTCGATCCCAATACCTTCTTTGCCTGATGCCAAGACGATATCTTCCCTATCGCAGCCTATGAGTTCAATAACTTCATCTGCCACCACTTCTGGATCGGCTCCCGGAAGGTCGATTTTGTTCAATACCGGGATGATTTCAAGATCATGACCGATAGCCAAGTAGAGATTGGAAATGGTCTGGGCTTCAATTCCCTGCGAGGCATCCACAATCAAAAGCGCTCCTTCACAGGCAGCAATTGACCTCGATACTTCGTAAGAAAAATCCACGTGTCCCGGGGTATCGATCAGGTTCAGGGTATATTCCTCACCTTTGTAATTATACTTCATCTGGATAGCATGGGACTTGATGGTGATCCCGCGCTCCCGCTCGAGGTCCATATTGTCCAACAACTGATCCTGCATCTCTCTGTCAGTCACCGTATTGGTAAACTGCAGGAGACGGTCTGCCAATGTACTCTTCCCATGGTCAATGTGGGCAATAATACAGAAATTCCTAATTCTTTGCATATCCATTCTGGGCGCAAAAATAGATAAAATTGTGGGTAAAATTGGTATAGACTCAAACTATCCAAAAGAAAATCAATTTATCTCGAGGTAACAGTCTTCGTCTTGATTTAAAAACTCATGAACCAATTCTATGTTTGAAATTAATTTTTGAATAATGGCTTGTGTAGACATGTTACCAAATTTTAATCGGATTACTTTAGGAGGACATCCATTTAGCACGCTCAAAAAATAAAAATCTGAATCTTTTGTAAGAATGGAATAATTCGATTTTTTTGACCAATCCCAGATATGCTGATCGGATTCAGTCAGTTTTTTAAAGTCAGAAATATGGGTGATCTCAGTAAAATATTGACTTAACGGCTTTTTTATTCGCCACTTTAGATTTTCATCAATAAGAATTTTCATTTTTTTGGAAAAAAGTCGCAATGAAACTAACCTGAAATATGAATTTTCTTTTCGGCATCTGCAGCGTATGCCAAACTTGCCATAATATCTTCCCTAGTCAATTCAGGAAAATCATCTAAAATTTCTTCTGTAGACATGCCTGAAGCTAAGTATTCCAAAATATCATAGACGGTGATCCTCAATCCCCTTATACAGGGTTTCCCGCTTCTTTTCCCAGGCTCGATGGTGATGATTTCCTTATAGTCTGGCATAACGATTTTTCTTAAATGTACGCACTTTCTCATTTATTGTTAAAAACCAACCTTTCTTATTTTCTTTGCACCATCAATCAAAACTTGAAAAATGAGAGCAGTTGCAGAAAAGAAAAAAGCCCAAAATATTCCTGAATACATCATTTATATGTACCAAATGGAGGATTTACTTCGGGTCTATAATTTCAGCATGGAGGATATCCGGCAATATGTGATCTCCCACTATCCTATTTCGGAAGCAGAAAAATCAGAGGCGGCAGTTTGGTTTAGCGATATGGCATTAGATATGGAAAATGCAAAAGTGGAAGAATCCGGACATCTACCCCAAACCCAGGAATTGGTAGACAAACTCGCCTCTATCCATTGGACCTTGCTCAAAACCGACAAGGATTACTTTGATCTGTATCAAAAAGCAAAACCACATTTCATCCGTCTTTTGCTCGAAGCTGGAGAAAATGCCCCCAAACATGAGATCCAGATTGCCTTGAATGCCATTTACGGACAGTTATTGGCAAGGCTGAGAAGTAGGGAAGTTCCTGATGATATCTTGGAGGCCACAGATACTTTTGGAGACATTCTCAGTTACCTGAATTGGGAATATTTTAACCAACAGGAAGGAAAAACCAGACAAAACTGAGCTACTCCAGATATTCAAAGACACTTTTGTAACAGCCATTGGCATCAATGTAATCAAAGAATGAGTTGTAAAAAGGATGGATGCTCAGCGTCGCGCTGTCCCCTACAACTATCAATTTTCTTTTTGCTCTGGTCAGCGCCACGTTCATTCTCCTAGTATCTGCCAAAAAACCGATTTCTCCTTTTGCATTGGACCTGACAAGGCTGATGACAATAATATCCCGCTCCTGTCCCTGAAATCCATCAATCGAGTCGATGGTCAACAGTTCAGAGAAAGAGCGGAGGTTTGGAAATTCATATGATTCAAAAACCAATTCATTAAACCTTCTGACCTGGGCGCGATAGGGTGCGATGAGTCCGATATTCCATTGTTTGGTTTTGATCTCAGCGATCCCGATTCTCTTGATCAGCTTTTCAAGGTTTCGGAGTGAAAATCTAGCTTCATCCAAGTTAAATGTACTCAACGATTCTTCTTCTTGAAGCTCACCATAGCCACTCCCTGCTGTATCAATAAATTCCAGCACAGGTTCGTCAGGTCCCAAGAAATGAAGCAGGGTGTTATCTGCAGCTTTTAACCCGTTATGATAAAAGTACTTGCTCGAAAAACCCATGATCAGTTCCGGCATTCTATATTGAAGGGAAAGCATTTTCGAAGCTTCAGGTTTTCTTTTGATCACTTTTTCAAATAGCGTTTCACTCAATCCATTTTTGGCAGCTTCGTAAGATTTGATGGTTGGCGGTAGCTGACAATGGTCGCCCGCCATCACCACTTTAGAAGCTTTCTGGATCGGAATCCAAGTAGCTGCCTCTAATCCTTGGGCTGCTTCATCTATAAATACAATCGGGAAAGTCATTCCTTTCAGAGCCGAATTGGCGGCGCCGACAAGCGTACAAGCAACTACTTGGGTATCTTGGAAAATATCATACACAATATAATCCTGAAGACTTTCTGCTTCATCCTTACAGCGGTTGGCTTCATCAAAGAACCTACGTCTTTCCATTCGATCTTCAGGTCCAAAAGTGCGTTTGCGTTTTTGTCCAAGCTTTCTGAAGTCGTCTGCTGACTTTTTGATTCTCTTAAGATCCTTGTAGCTGTCGTGCATCGCTATCTTGGCATCCAATGTCTGGGACAGGATATGGTCCTCCACTCTTGCAGGATGTCCTATGCGAAGGGTTTTTATTTTGTATTCCAGTAATTTTTCCACCAGATAATCCACAGCAGAATTGCTCGGCGCACACACCAACACCTGCCTGCACTCCTCCAACGACTGAGCGATAGCCGCAACCAAGGTGGTCGTTTTGCCTGTCCCAGGAGGCCCGTGTATGATGGCAATATCCTTAGAGGATTTTACCAAATCCAAAGCTTCGTTTTGACTTGAATTGAGATGGGGAAGAGGTACAGAAACAGCAGCGATAAGTGTAGGCGTTTTTTCCCCCAATAAGATCTGTTTCAATTCTCCCAATCGGCCTTTTTCTGATTTGATAACTGCTTTCATGGCAGATTCCATCTCCCGGTAACTCGCTTCATCAAAAAGCAAATCAATCCCCAATTTGCCCTGATGCATCCACTCGGGAACTTCCTCAGCCTGCAATGTCACTGTCATGACATCTCTTTTTACCTGATTAATCACGCCGCTGATCCGATGGGACTGGGATTGGAATAGAGCTTGGTTGGAAAAAACCGAAACAGACTTCCCAGATTGAAACATATGCGGGGTAGTAGTGTCAAATCTTTCAAATTCGACGATAAGACGCTCCCCAAAACCAATTTTTGATTTTTTTACCTGAACGGGATACCAGCATACGCCTTCATCTTTTTTATCTGAAATTGAGGTATATAAAAATTTTTTCTTGTACTGAACCAGGTCTTCTTCCCACTCCTGCTTTAAAAGTTTTAAAGAATTCCCTAATTCTTCCTGAATATTTCCCATCTATTATTACATTTAAAATCGAAAATAACTGATAATCTATCTCACCAACCAACACTCTAAACATTAAATCGTGAATTTTCTAGCACACGCCTATTTGTCCTTCGGGGATCCCAAAGTCCTAGTCGGAAACTTTATTGGGGATTTTGTCCGAGGGGACATTGATAACATGTATGACAAAGACATTGTTGTAGGCATCAAACTTCATTGGAGTATAGATAAATTCACTGATTCACATCCTGTGGTAAAAGAAGCCCAAGCGATATTGAGACCCGAATATGGGAGATATTCCATGGTAATCACGGATATGTATTTTGATTATTTTTTGGGAAGGTATTGGAAAAACTACCACCATGTGCCCTTGGACCAATTTGCCGAGGAGGTTTATACCACCATTGATGAATACGCGGATTCATTGCCGGAGAAATTTTTACAGACCTTCGGATACATGAAGTATTACAATTGGCTGGCAGGATACGGAGAACTTGACGGCATCAGAAGGGCTATGACAGGAATGGCGAAAAGAGCCAAATTCAATTCAAAGATGGAAACTGCCCATGTGTTCCTTGACCAGCACCATGAATACCTGAAAGTCCATTTTGGTGATTTTTTTGAAGATATAGTGGCCCACTCCAAGAAGACACTCAAGGAATTGCGCAACCCATGATTCACTGTAGACCAAAAGCGAGTACCTATTTCGTACTTGGGCTGATTGTTTTGGCACAGGTTTTCGGACTCATATACACGCTTAATCATTTTGCGACCAAAAGAACCTATCCTACTTTTATCTATCTGTCGCTGACAGTATTTCTCACCTTGGTGATCCTTTTGATATTGGTAAAAATGATGGCAGGCTTCAAAATCATCTCTTTTGGCAAAGATCAAATCATTACAACACTCCCCTTGAGGCGAAAAAGTACCACCTACAACTTGCCTCAGGTGCTGGCTTGGGAAGAAGAGTCGGTGATCACCAACAAAAGAGAATTCAAGCAGCTGACGCTGGTATTTGAAGACAAAAACTCCTTTACCATCAGTAACCACGAGCACCTCAACTACAATGAGTTTTCGGTTTACCTCCACAAAAAACTTTTGAAGAAAAAGATAAAGGAACGCAAAAAGCCTTAAAACCAGACTGCCAATGATCCTGTCAAGGCAAAATTACCCTGGCTGAATCCTGCATCAGGAAGTGAAAAAATCTCATCAGGGCTTATAAATTTTCTTGCCTCCACCCTAAGTAATGCCATTTTTTTGATGTTGTAGTCAAGATTTGCAGAAAACCCGGACACTTTAATTCCATTATTCAAAATGATGGCATTTGGATCAGCATAATATTCAGCCCTTCCGGCAACTGAAAAATTGTCACCAAGACCTCTTTTTAAAGATGCAATCAAGCCAACCCATGAATCAATGCCGTCGGACAAAGTTTGCTGAATACCAAAATCCGCCCCAGCAATAGCAGTCCATTGGCCTTTTTCGTATATGGAATAAAAATTATTGAAAAATCTGTTGAGGCGGATTGGATCAGGATTTTCATTTCCAAAATAGTTGGAATAATTGATAGTAAAATTCTCGCTAGGCATAAACTTTATTGCTGACCCAATACCCAATGACTTGTTTCCCTCTTCCCTGACAATGTTTTGCCAGCCATTCGTCAGCCAAAGTTGGATTTCCCATTTTGGATTTGGGTTAAAAGTAAATTTCCCGCCGGTAAAAAAATAAGGGGAGTTTTCTGCCAAGAGACTCCGTGTCAAATTGATACAATCCCTTCCGTACCACGATTCAAAACCAATATAGGAAGGCATGACTCCAACGTCAAACCATAACTTTTCATGAAGCTTGATTCCTAGCGAGGCTTCATTGAGGTATTGTGCCCACTTAGGCTCATTGGCAAGGTTATACTGGGCGTAAGTTCCCGCCATCAGGGCGAGATTTCCCCTTATCATGTCACTTTGATAGGTTGCTTTTAGGAGAGCAAGGTTGATGCTGAATTCATTGTGCCTATTGAAGTTATATAAAAAGTCAGGCCTGAGATTATCTTCTGGCCGATTAAAATCATAACTGTAATAGGCTTCAAGATATCCGGAGAAAATAAAGTTTTTCTCTATATCCTCTTGGGCGGACAGTTTTCCGATCAAAAAGAAAAGGAAGATGACTGCTCTTTTCATGGGTGAAAAAGAAAAACCCGGATGTTTCCAACCGGGCTGTAATTATCTCTTGGTTCTGAAATTCAGGTCGTAAAGCTCAACGCTTTCTTGAATAATTTTATAGGCTTCTTCTTTTCCTAAAAAATCCTCCACTTTGACTTCTTTGTTTTCAAGTTTTTTGTAATCCTCAAAAAACCTATGGACCTCTTTCATCAAATGGGGAGGAAGTTCATCGATGTCATTGATGTAATTCACAGATTGGTCTTCAGAAGCAACTGCGATGATTTTATCATCTGCCTCTCCTCCATCTACCATCCTCATCACGCCGATTACTTTTGCTTTGACCAAAGTCATGGAAGGAATGTCGATCTGAGAAATAATCAAAATATCCAGGGGATCTTTATCATCACAGAAAGTCTGTGGAATAAACCCATAATTAGCAGGATAATGGACGGCGGAGAACAGAACCCTGTCTAACAAAAGCATTCCGGTCTTTTTGTCCAACTCGTATTTGCCTTTACTGCCTTTAGGGATTTCAATTACGCCCATTACAAATTCTGGGGCTTCTTTGCCAATATTGACATCATGCCAAGGATTGATCATATCTAAAAACTTTTTGGTTTGGAAAATTGAAACAGAGCACAAAGAAACGCGAAAATCACTTGTAATCAAACATTCATGAAGCGGATTCCCGGATGGAGAATTGTCTTTGAACTTAAAAATATGTCCTTTGCTGATTACTGAGTTTAATTAGGAATAAGGCTCGGCAACAATACTGTCACTTTTGTCCCTACATCTTCCGTAGAATCCAACTGGACCTTGCCACCCATTTGGGTTGCAGATTCTTTGACCATATAAAGTCCAAGTCCTGAGCCTACATTTTTTTGAGTCGCTCTTTGGAATAAATTAAACACATCATTAATCAACTTATCTTCAATCCCGACTCCGTTGTCTTCGACGATTATCGTCGCAATGTTTTCTGTGACGTCGATGGTCAATTGGATGAATTTATCCTGAAAATTTTCTTTTTGGAAGACTACGGCATTATGAAACAGGTTGTTGAGAATTACCCGGATTTTGGAATCATCTGAGTTGAAAATGGTGTTTTGGTTGACCTCGATTTTGATATCAATACCTTCCAGATTCCACTTCTGCTTGTAAATTTCAAGCTGTTGGGAAACGACTTCTTTAAAATCTATTTCTGTAACCTTGTTTTCCATTTTTGTGGACCTGTAGAAATCGAGCATTTTGTAAATAAACTCGTCCAATTTGTCCGTGGCAGTATCAATCAAATCAAAATATTCCAAAACAGAGGGGTCTTTGGCCTCCATTTTGGCAAGTTTGGATACGCCAGAAATACTCATCAGAGGCCCTCTCAATTCATGTGAAAGGGAATAAACAAACTGATTCATCTCAGAATGGATTTTCTGAAGTCTTTCATTTTTATCCTTCAGTTCTTTTCTGGCAAAATAGATATCGCCTGCGGTCTTGATGGCATTTTTTATCTGCTCTATATTCCATGGTTTGTCAATAAACCGGTATACCTGCCCCCTGTTGATCGCATCTATGACGTCGGCAATGTCTGAATACCCGGTTAGCAAAATCCTGACAGGTTCGGGATTAATTTTCATCAGTTTTTCAAAGAATTCCACTCCATCCAATCCCGGCATTCTTTGATCGGCAATCACCACATGAAGCTCTTCTGTTTCCGCTATTTTCAGTCCCTCAAATGCATCGATGGCAGTAATGACTTTAAAGTCCCTCCTCAAACTCGCCTTAAAGGAGTTTAGGTTATTGTCTTCGTCGTCTATATAGAGTACTTTAATCTTGTCAGTCATGCTGCGGGGTATTTTGATATATTGGAAGGGTAATGATAAAATTGGTTCCTTTGCCTTGCGCCGTACGAACCTCCAGTGTTCCTTTGTGGTTTTCGATGATGGTATAGACAATTGAAAGACCCAGACCTGTACCCTTCCCTACTGCTTTGGTTGTAAAAAAGGGTTCAAATATCCGCTGTTTGACATTTGCAGGCATTCCAAACCCATTGTCTTCTATTTCTATTCTTATTTTTTCTCCGATATGGATTGTTCTAATCGTAATTTTGGGGTCAGTGATTTTATCCAGATTTTCGACCAAAGCGTGAATGGCATTGGTAATGATATTCATAAACACCTGATTGAGTTTTCCCGGCAGACATTCAATTATCGGTATATTACCAAATTCCCTATACACCTGTATTTTGCCGGACATGGAGCTGTTGAGCAAAATCAAAGTACTGTTGATCCCATCATGGATATCTACTCTTTTGACATCCTGCTCATCTACACGTGAAAACAACCTCAAGCCTTTGACAATTTCGACCGTTCTTTTTGCTCCTTCTTCCATTCCTCTCAAAAGCTGGTCTATTTCTTTGAGAATATAATCGAACTCGATGTCATCCTCGACCTGCTTCAAAGCTTTTTTGGAAGAATCGGTAAACTCGAGCTTTCCTTTCTCCCTGTAGGCATTGACTACTTCCAGCAGATCATTGATATCTCTTTTGAGCGGAGAAATGTTAGAGCTTACAAAGTTGATCGGATTATTGATTTCGTGCGCTATTCCGGCTGTCAATTGTCCCAATGAAGCCATTTTTTCTTGGTTGACCAATTGTATTTGAGTATTTTGGAGATTATGGAGCGTGAGTTCAAGCTCTTCGGTCCTTTGTTTTACCTTTTCTTCCAAAAACTCATTTTGTTCTATTATCCTACTTTCATGCTCCTCAAGCAATTTGAGTTTTTCTCTTTGCTCTTTTTCATTCTCTCTTTTTTGGTCATTAATCCTGTCTGCCAATGCAAATGACAGCAGGATGACTCCCAAAGTTGCCCCAAACGGCATCATATAGAAGTAAGTTGGAGAAAAGGGCATCAATCCCATTTGGGTCAAAACAAAAATAAATATACCCACCATAAAGACCGACCAAGCAATCAGGAAATACCTCGCAGGTTTGAACCCTTTCTTAAGAATGAAAATAGAAATCAGAAACGCATAAGGAATCACGATGGCCTGTGTCACCAAAAAGACCGCGTATGTAATGGTCAAAAAACCCAAAACAGTACCCGCAAGAATAATTCCATAAACAATATAGATTACCTGTATTCCTTTGTCCAATTTTGGAAGGTAGACTTCTGTCTTGAGGAAAGATTGGACAAACATGAGTGCGACGATACTTCCCAGAACAGAAAAAAGGACATTTGACCTTAGATTCATCCATATCCAGTTGGGCCAGATCAATTCCTGGGCAAATCCCAAAATAGAAGTCTGGCCTAACCAAACCAACAAGATGTAGGCAACGTAGATCAGATAGGTGTTGTCATTGAGGGAAAAATAGAGGAATAGATTATAAAAAAAGAGCCCGAAAAACACCCCTGTAAAGATTCCAAAAAGGATATTTTCAAAATTTAGCCGGTTATTGATGGCTTGCATGCCGGCTATACTTGCAGATACAATCCTTTTATCGCTGCTTTTTATTTTGAGGTATACTTCATCCATACCTCCCATTTTGGTTTCAAGGTCAAAAATTATTTTGCGGGAAGGCACCAACCTATCATAGAGATCATGGATCCTTCCACTTGTTTGGTTTCCCCTTACTTTTCCGTCCCGCACCAGATAAAAGTTTACTTCATCTAAATTTGGGTTATTGATCACGAGGTATTTTTTCTCGCCCTTTTTTCCTGTCGATTCCACTTTAAACCTCAGCCAAACTGCTTGCTCACCTAGACCGAAATTTGGATTTTTGGATAAAATCGGCAGGAAGTCGGAGCTGTAAATCACGTCATTGATTTCCAAGTCTTTGCCGTTTTCCATTAAAAACTCATAATTGGAAACATCCACCATAGTGGACCCAATGTCCAATTGGAGTACCGGAGCGTATAAAAAGAAGAAAATTTTGACAAAAAAAACTAACATAGAATCAGTATTGGGATGGGTAAAGCCTGGTGAACTCCATAATGACTATTTTGTCCAAATTGTCTATACTCGGGTAAATGAATATCCATGGCTGCAACGGTCGGTGGGAATCCTTCCACTGTTTCAAAGAAAATTTTAGGAATTTCTTTTGGACATAAAACCAAAAGGCTAGGAAATTCAAACCCCTAAACAAAATTTCAATTGGATGGAGTAAATCAAGCGATGAAGCCAATCTCATGTAGAGGCAGTAAGGGTGGATACCAGCGATAAAGTTATGTTATTGCACCAATAATCATAAGAGAAATGTAAAAAAAATTAAAAAAAAAGAATTTTATACCGACATTTGAATGAATCCTTGCAAAGGGAAAAATTTTTTTGGTGAAAATTATCATTAAGTTGAATATATACTTAAACTTGTACCTAAAGTCTCACTACTAGTAAATTCAAATGTCCGAGTCACCCAAAGAAAAAATCAGGATACTTTATGTAGATGATGAAGAAAACAACCTTCAGGCATTCAAGGCTACATTTAGAAGAGATTACAAGATACACCTTGCACTTTCTGCCGAGGAAGGCCGGGGTCTTTTACATTCCAACGAGGTGGATATCATCATCACGGATCAAAGGATGCCTGATGAAACCGGTGTTGATTTTTTGGCTTCTATCATTCCAGAGCATCCTGACCCAATAAGAATTTTATTGACAGGTTACACTGACATCCAGGCAGTTATTGACGCCATCAACAAGAGTCAGGTATACCATTACCTGACCAAACCTTGGGAGGAGGATTACATGCGGACAGTCATCAAAAATGCGTTTGAAGTGTTTTCGCTTAGGAAAGAAAATAGAAAACTGATGGAAGACCTTGTTGAAACCAACAAAAACCTTGAGGTGATGCTCCATCAAAAATAATATCAATACCGGGCTGCAAGGAGCAATAAAAGCTCCTTGTGGGTCATTGAAAATTTCCTTGCCAGATAGGCGTTCGTCAAGCTTCCTCTGTAAGTGTACACCCCTTTCATAAACCATTTATAATTAAAAATCATTTCTTCGGCTCCACCCAGGTCTGCCATATGGAGTAAAATGGGTGTAAAAATATTGCTCAAAGCACAGGAAGCTGTCCTTGAAACCCTTGAAGCAATATTGGGCACACAATAATGGATCACACCATGTTTGACAAAAGTAGGGACATCGTGAGAAGTCATTTCTGAAGTTTCGATGCAGCCACCCTGATCTATCGATACATCTATGATGACGCTTCCTTCCATCATCGCGGCGACCATTTCTTCACTTACGACAATTTTGTTTCTTCCTTTTTCAGCCCTGAGAGCGCCTATGACGACATCGGCTTCCTTGATGGCATTTCCCAAGGTATAATTATCTATTGTTGAAGTGAAGACCTGCTGACCGAGAAGGTGCTTGATCCTTCGAAGTTTATAAATATGGTTGTCAAACACTTTGATGCTTGCACCTAATCCCAATGCTGTCCTTGCGGCATATTCAGCCACAGTTCCTGCACCGACGATGACCACTTGGGTGGGAGGAACACCGGTTACGCCCCCCATGATCAAACCTTTTCCGTTGTTGACGCTAGATAAGTATTCCGCTGCTATCAGCATTACTGTGCTTCCGGCAATTTCACTCATGGCCCTTACCACAGGCATGCCCCCAACTTTATCCTCTAGGTTTTCATAAGATACGGCTGTGATCCTTTTTTTATTAAGGGCATGGATAAAGTCTGCATTCTGCTTACCCAATTGGAGGGCAGATATCAGGCAGGAACCGGAGCGCATGTAATTGATTTCATCCTCTGTTGGCGGCTCGACTTTGATGATAACTTCTGCATCAAAGGCCTCCTTGGCGGTATAGACTACCTTTGCACCGGCATCTGAATATTCCTTGTCGGTAAATTTTGATTCTTTGCCCGCGTTTGTTTCCACCAAGACCCGCTGTCCGTTATTGACAAGTAGCGCTACTGCATCAGGTGTCAGAACGACTCTTTTTTCCTGAGCGGCCGTTTCCAAGGGCAACCCTATCAACAAAGAGTTCTGTGAATTTTTAACTTTTGCTACTGCTTCTTTGGGATAAATCCCAACCTCTTCCCTGATTTCAACCATCTGTTTGCCCATTAATAACCCTTTTTAAGGTGATATTTCTTCCTTCCTTTTCATCCACTTCGATTTGGATATGGATAAAATCAGAAGGAAGATATCCTGCGATTTTTTCAGCCCATTCTATCCAACAATGTCTGCCACTATCCAAATATTCGTCCAGCCCAATTTCCAAAACTTCCTCCGGATCTTCGATTCTATAAAAATCAAAGTGGTAAAAAACTTCTCCCTCAGGGTTTTGGTATTCATTGACTAGCGAAAAGGTAGGACTATTCACCCTGTCTTTCACTCCCAAAATCCCTGCAATTTCCCTGATCAGAGTGGTTTTACCTGCACCAAGATCCCCTTTGAAAATCCAAATTTTGTCAAACTTGCCAAAGTCTATGATCTTTTGGGCTGCGGCATGAATCTCTTCTATACCGGGACAATAATACTTTTCCAAATTTAATTAAATATTCTTTGGTTCGAGTCGGATAATTGGAACAATCATTTCTTCAAGAGACACTCCCCCATGTTGGAAAGTATCCTTGTAGTAATTTACATAATAATTGTAATTGTTCGGGTACGCAAAGAAATAATCTTCTACGGTAAAAACATAGCCCGTTGATATATTGAACCTAGGAAGTTTGGCATCCTCCGGCCGGGAGATTTCAAATACTTTCCCACTTTCAAAATTCAGATTCTTGCCCTGCTTGTATCTGAGGTTGGTGGTTACATTTTTATCTCCGATGATTTTGTAAGGTCTGGTTACCCTTTTTGTACCGTGGTCGGTAGAGATGATGACTCCGGCTTTGGCAGCATGAATTTTCTTGAAAAGGTCAAATAAGGTAGAATGTTCAAACCAACTTTTGGTCAAAGACCTATAGGCAGATTCATCCGGAGCAAGTTCTCTGACCATTTTGATATCGGTTCGGGCATGTGACATCATGTCCACAAAATTGTAGACGAGGACATTCAGGTCATTGTTCAACAGCTGATGAAAATGGTCCAACGCTGCTTTACCCTGATAAACCTGAAGGATCTTATTATAGCTGAACTTGATATTCAACTTGTTACGGTGGAGATTTTCGGACAGAAAATCTTCCTCATGGTTATTTTTTCCTTCATCGGTATCTTCTCCTTCCCACAGTTCGGGATGGAATCTTGCCATATCGGAGGGCATCAATCCACTGAAAAGTGCATTTCTCGCAAAGGCCGTAGTCGTAGGCAAAATACTGAAGTAGGTACTTTCCTCTGAGGTGTTGAAGTATTCAGAAATAAGTGGCTTGATCACCTCCCATTGGTCAAGCCGGAGATTGTCGATCACCACAAAAAAGAGTGGCTTCCCCTGCTTGATATGGGGAAACACTTTCTCGGCCATTAAACGATGAGAGAGTATTGGCTTATCGGATTTGGGATCATTGATCCAGTCGATATAATTGTTTTTGATAAATTTGGCAAAAGCGGCATTGGCCTCGGTTTTTTGGGTATCCAGGACATCCTGCATCCCTTTGTTTTCGGTCCCGTCAATCTCCATTTCCCAATATGTCAGCCTTTTGTAAATGTCGGTCCATTCCTGATGCGTAGAGGCTTCATCGCAGGCCATGCTGATATTCATAAAATCCTGTCTGTAAGACAGGTTCGTTTTTTCGGTGATCAGCTGCTTGTTTTGCAAAATCTTTTTTACCGAAAGGAGAATTTGGTTTGGGTTAATGGGCTTGATAAGGTAATCAGCGATTTTACCCCCGATTGCATCATCCATGATATGTTCCTCTTCACTTTTGGTAATCATTACGACAGGAACCTGCGGTTTGAGCATTTTGATTTGTTGCAAAGTCTCCAATCCTGTCATTCCGGGCATCATTTCATCAAGAAAAATCACATCGTAATTATACTTCTCCACCATTTCAATGGCATCTACACCGCTATTGACAGTAGATATTTCGTAGCCTCTCTGCTGTAAAAATAAAATATGTGGCTTGAGAAGATCGATCTCGTCGTCCGCCCATAGGATTTTGAACCTTTGCATAAAATTTGGTTTACTTCTTTTAAATTTATAATTACTTTTGAGACCTATCAAATGTCTGCGACATTGAAACGCCATAAAATTTTGAATGATCCTGTTTATGGATTTATCACCATACCCAGTGAATTGATTTTTAGCATTATTGACCACCCCTACTTCCAGAGGTTACGTCGTATCAAGCAACTAGGTTTGACAGATTATGTCTATCCAGGTGCTCTCCACACGAGATTTCACCATGCTATCGGCGCCATGCACCTGATGAGCATTACTTTGGACAACCTCAGACATAAAGGTATCGAAATTAGTGAGGAAGAATACGAAGCAGGATTGATTGCTATTTTATTGCACGATATCGGGCATGGACCTTTTTCTCATGCTTTGGAATTCAGCATACTTCAAAACATCCCCCATGAATCCCTTTCTCTCCTTGTCATCCAATTGCTCAATAAAGAATTGAACAACGGGCTGGACTTGGCCATTAAAATATTCAGAGGGGAATACGAAAGGAAATTTTTCAACCAATTGGTTTCCAGTCAGCTTGATATTGACAGGCTTGATTACCTCCAAAGAGACTGCTTTTTTACGGGAGTTTCGGAAGGAGCCATCGGTGCAGATAGGATTATCAAAATGATGGATATCAAAGATGACCGTTTGGTAATCGAAGAAAAAGGAATTTACAGTATTGAAAATTTTCTGAGTGCACGCAGGCTGATGTATTGGCAGGTATACCTCCACAAGACCACCGTGAGCGCAGAAAAAATGATGATCAGCCTCATCAACCGTGCAAAATACCTCATGCAAAATGGGCAAAACCTGGTCACCACGGATGAACTTTCCTATTTTCTAAAAGGTAATTTTACCTTAACGGACTTTGAAAACAAGGAAGACTCACTAAAATGCTTTCTTGCTTTGGATGATTTTGATATTTGGGGGGGCATCAAGCTGTGGAAAAACCATGATGATTACATTCTCAATAACTTATCACGCATGTTTTTGGAAAGGAATCTCTTTAAAATAAATCTCAGAAATGATGAGTTTTCAAGTTACGACATCGAGGAGGAAAAAATAAAACTGCTGCAAAGGCTTCAGATACCGGAAAGTGACCTTCCCTATTTTTTTAACCATGGCGTTTTGAGTAATCATGCTTACCTCAACACGGAGCAGATTTTCATTTTGACCAAAAAAGGAAACATCATAGATGTGGCCATTGCAGCAGATCTTCCGAATATCAAGGCAATGAGTAAAATTGTGAAAAAACACTACATCTGTCATGCCAAAAAATTAACTTTATAAGCTCTAAACCTACTCTATGGAATTTTCTCTTGGTCAAATTGCACAACTAATTGGCGGAAAAGTAGAAGGCGACAGTTCCCTCAAGGTAAGCCGCCTAGATAAAATACAGGATGGTTTGCCGGGGGGCATAAGTTTTTTGTCCAATGAAAAATATGAATCTTTCATCTATGACACAAAAGCCACAGCCGTCATTGTGTCCGAAAATTTCGAACCTCAGAAGCCTTTAAGCACTAACTTGATCAGGGTTAAAAATGCCTATGAAGGGTTTACGATGCTTCTTGAAGCCTATGCCATGATGCTACAATCCTCCAAATCAGGCAAAGAGGAACCTTCATTTTTTGACGAGTCAAGCACAATGGGTGAAAATTATTACAGAGGGGCATTTTCATATGTGGGAAAAAACTGCATTATCGGCAATTCTGTAAAAATCTATCCCAACGCCTTCATCGGAAACAATGTAAAAATCGGGAACAATACCGTCATCCATGCCGGAGTCAAAATCTATGACAATACACAGATCGGGGATAACTGCGAATTCCACCCCGGTGCTGTCATCGGCGGAGACGGATTCGGATTTGCACCATTGCCGGATGGGACGTATAAAAAAATCCCCCAATTAGGAAATGTGGTCATAGAAGACAATGTCAGCATCGGCACCAATACCACAGTTGATTGCGCCACGATGGGTTCTACTTTGATTAAAAAAGGAGCAAAAATTGACAACCTTGTCCAAATCGCTCATAATGTTATCATTGGCGAAAACACAGTAATAGCAGCCCAAACGGGTATTTCCGGCTCTACAGAAATCGGCAAAAACTGTGTGATTGCAGGAAAGGCCGGGATAGTAGGGCACATAAAAATCGCTGATAACACGACCGTGGGCGCTAATACAGGTGTTTCCAAAAATATAACCAAGTCAGGACAGACTCTTTTTGGTTATGTGGGATTTGATATCAAAGATTTCTTAAAATCTTACAGTCTTTTTAAAAAACTGCCCGAACTAAACGACAGAATCAGAGAACTCGAAAAAAAACCATAAATTTACGCGTCGTAAAATGAAGGAGATTAATAGGATCGGATGAGAGTCAAACAGCATACCATAAAAAAACAAGTTACCGTCTCAGGAGTAGGTCTCCATACAGGGGTAATATCAAACATGACTTTTTTGCCGGCCCCGCCGAATCACGGATTCAAATTCCAAAGAATTGATCTTCCCGGAATGCCGATTGTGGATGCTGACGTGGACAATGTCGTGGATATTTCACGGGGCACTACGCTTGAGCAGAATGGAGCTAGGGTATTTACAGTTGAGCATGTACTTGCTTCCCTCGTCGGATTAGAAATTGACAATGTTATGATCCAGTTGGATGGCCCTGAGCCTCCAATTATGGATGGTTCTTCGATCCAATTTATCGAAGTTTTGGAAGATGTGGGACTGGAAGAACAAAATGCCCTCCGTAGATTTTTTGAAGTACCTGAAAGTATCACCTACCGTGAACCATCGCGAGAAGTAGAAATGGCTGCTTTGCCGCTAGACGACTACCGTGTCACCGTCATGGTGGATTACAACTCTCCTGTGTTGGGGAGTCAGCACGCTTCCATCACGAGTATAAGTCAATTCAAAACTGAAATTGCCTCGTGCAGGACTTTTTGTTTTTTGCATGAGCTTGAAATGCTCTACAACCAAAACCTCATCAAAGGAGGAGACCTAAACAATGCCATTGTGGTCGTTGACAGAGTGGTAGAGGAAAAAGAATTGGAGCATCTCGCCAAGATGTTCAACAAGAAAAAAGTCGAAGTCCGAAAAGAAGGTATCCTCAACAATGTAGAATTACGCTACAAGAATGAACCCGCAAGGCACAAGTTGCTGGATGTGGTAGGGGATTTGGCATTGGTGGGAAGACCATTGAAAGCCCAGATTTTGGCTGCAAGACCCGGACATGCTGCTAATGTTGCTTTTGCCAAAAAAATAAAGCGGGCGATGGAAAAATCGGGTTCGGTACATATTCCCCATTATGACCCGAAGCTTCCTCCGGTTATGGATATCAATCAGATCAGCAATATACTACCGCACCGATATCCATTTCAGCTCTTGGATAAAATCATTTATCTGGATGAAACAGTAGTAGCAGGTGTTAAGAATGTTACCATCAATGAGCCCTTCTTTATGGGTCACTTTCCAAACAATCCCGTTATGCCGGGTGTTCTTCAAGTGGAAGCAATGGCTCAGACAGGAGGTATTCTGGTATTGAGCACCGTAGATGACCCGGAAAAATATTGGACCTATTTTTTAGGTATTGAAAGTTGCAAGTTTCGAAAAATGGTGCTACCCGGAGATACCTTGGTTTTCAAATGCGAATTGCTTGCTCCCATCAGGAGAGGAATCGCAAAAATGAAAGGAGAAGCTTTTGTGGGTAACACCCTTGTATGTGAAGCAATTATGACAGCAAGTATAGTCCGAAAAGAATCATGATCAGTCCTCTATCATACATACACGAAAAAGCCACTATCGGAAAGGATGTGCAAATCGACCCTTTTACTATGATTCACGAAAACGTAGTAATCGGTGAGGGAACCTGGATCGGATCGAATGTCACCATTTATTCGGGAGCCAAAATCGGCAAAAACTGCAAAATTTTTCCAGGTGCAGTGATCGCTGCCATTCCTCAGGACCTCAAGTTCCAGGGAGAAGATTCGACCGTCGAGATAGGGGAAAATACCACCATCAGGGAATGTGTGACCATCAGCCGTGGAACAATAGACAAAAGAACCACCAAAGTCGGAAGCAATTGCCTCCTGATGGCCTATGTACATATTGCCCATGATTGTATTGTCGGCAACAACGTCATTATTGCCAATGCAGTGCAGGTGGCCGGACACGTATCTATAGACGATTGGGCCATCGTCGGCGGAAGCAGCGCCATCCATCAATTTGTAAAAGTGGGAATGCACTCCATGATTTCAGGAGGCTCTTTGGTAAGAAAAGACGTTCCTCCATTTACTAAAGCTGCCCGCGAACCGCTTAGCTATGCCGGCGTAAACAGTTTGGGATTGAGAAGAAGAGGCTATTCCAGCGAAACCATCAGCCACATCCAAGAAGTTTACCGCTACCTGTTCTTAAATTCTTTGAACAACAGCAGGGCACTTGAGGAAATTGAAATCAACCTTCCTGCCACCAAAGAACGGGATGAAATCATCAACTTTATCAGATCCTCCGAAAGAGGTGTGATGAAAGGTTACATCAGTTGATTTATAATGGAACTGAAGCTGAACCAGGCATCCAAAAGATTCCAGTTTGAATGGATTTTTAGAAACATCAGCCTTCACATTCCGGCTTTTTCCCATTGGGCCATTACAGGTAGTAACGGTTCGGGAAAATCCACCTTGTTAAAATGCCTTTCAGGAATCAACCCGCTCACTCAAGGGTCGATATCCTATTTTTCCGAAGGAAAAGAAATAAATGGCAATGATATTTTTAAATCCCTCGTCATCAGCGCACCTTATATGGAGCTGCCTGAGGAATTTACTTTACTTGAGTTGCTTCAATTTCATTTTAAGTTCAAGAGCCCTGCTGAAAACATCAACCTCGATGCCATGATGGATATCATGTACCTCAAGGCACATGAAAACAAACCCATTTCCCAGTTTTCTTCGGGTATGAAACAAAGATTAAAGCTCGGTTTGTGTTTTTTTTCTGAAAGCAAACTTGTTTTTTTGGACGAACCTACCTCCAACCTCGATAAGCAGGGTGTAGATTGGTATTTGCAGTTGGTAAAACAATTTTCGAAGAATAAGACCCTTTTCGTCTGTTCCAATGATCCCAAAGAGTACGGTTTTTGCCCTAATGAGATTAAAATTGAGGATTTCAAGCACAAGCAAAAACTTTGATTATTCGACTGAATGATTAATTTTACAGAAATTAAATCGCCTAGAAATTATGCAAAAACAAATATTTAGCATCCTACTCTTTGGATTGGTGGTCCTTGGGATTTTTTCTTGTAAGGATAAAAAAGACGATCCAACTCCAAACAAAACCCCTGAGGAATTGGCAATTGAAGAACTTACAAGCGGATCCTCACAGATTTGGACAATTGCAGGAGGTGGTTCTGTAATTAGAGATGGCCGGTCAGAAACCAATATCTATCAGACCTTCGAGCTGACGCTTGCTGCGAATTCATCCAGCAAAACGTATGTGACGATTAACAGCAATGACCTTTTTGATGCAAATGGAAATTGGTCTTTTGTAACAGGTGGACTTGACAAGCTTTTGCTTACCGGATCAAAACCTGTCGCAAACAATGAAATTTCTTGGACCAGAACAGCTGACAACCTGATTTTAAGATTCAGTATCGTAGCACCCGGAGCCCGTCAGTTGGGAACAGCCGCAGTTTTGGGAAGCTATGTATTTACGCTTAAGAAGAAAGCATAAAAAATATTTTCCTGAAATTCAAAAGGGCATTCCAAAAATATTTGGGATGCCCTTTTTTTTATGCTTTTAGTGTTACCAAGGTCACTCCCGCACCGCCTCTATCGGCATGTTCATCCTCAAGTTTGGCTACCTGATTCATATTTCTCAAAAGGTTACGGGTAATTTCCTTCAAAATCCCATTTCCCTTGCCATGAACTATCCTTAAGTCTTTGAGCCCAAGCATATAGCCATCATCCACAAAAGCCTGAACCAACGGGAGAATTTCTTCGCCTCTCAATCCACGGATATCAAGATTGGGAGAAAATTCAAGCATTTTGGCGTTGGTATCAAATCCCGTTCTTTTGGCAAAGGTTTTCTTTTCCTTTTTTGCCTCTGAGAGTGAAATCTTCTGAAGTCGGTTGATCTTGACATTGGACTTCAGGTCTCCGATACTAATTTCAGCTTCCTTTTTCTTCAAAGCCAAAACCTGCGCTATAGCGCCATTGTCTATCAATCTCACAAAATCGCCTACCTGGATTTCACCTTCCAAGTCTTTAATTTCAGGAATGACAATAACTTTTTTCTCAGGCTTGACTTTGACTTTCAGATCCTCGATTTCTGTCCTTAGCTGCTTGGTGATTTCTTTGTCACCCTTGCTTTTTTTGATATCAGAAATGGTGTTTTCAATCTTTTTGTTGACCTCATCCAAAAGCGTTTTGGCTTCAGCTTTAGCGTCCTGAATGAATTTCTTCTTATTCTGATCGATATTGTCTTTGAGTTCTGTGTATTCTTTGACTTTAAGGTCCAGAACCCTTTCTTTCTTCTTGTTTTCATTGACCAGCTGCTCATAGTTGGCAAGCTGATTTTCCAGCTTGGTAAGCATCTTGTCATATTTAACACGGTCTTCTCCGATATGCATTTTGGCATAGTCGATGATTTCCTTCGAAATGCCGATTTTAGAGGCGATCTCCAAAGCAAAGGAGCTTCCAGGCTTGCCCAAATCCAATTGATATAAAGGCTCAAGTTTCTCTACATCATAGCGCATCGCCCCGTTTATCAAACCTTGGTTTTTGGAGGCGACTTGCTTCAGATTACCGTAATGTGTGGTCAAAACTCCGTATGCTCCTGTTTTATTCAGAGCCAACAGAATCCCTTCAGCAATGGCCCCGCCAAATTGCGGTTCGGTCCCTGTTCCGAATTCATCAATAAATAGAATGGTCTTCTTGTCGGCAAACTCAGTGAAAAACTTCATGCTCATCAGGTGCGAGCTATAGGTACTGAGGTCATTTTCGATATTCTGCTCATCCCCAATATCGATGAAAAAATTATCGAATAGCGAGCAAGTGGAATGTCCGTCCATAGGAACCAACAATCCGCATTGCAGCATGTATTGGACCATGGCTACGGTTTTTAAGGTGACGGATTTCCCGCCGGCATTGGGTCCGGAAATCACCAACAACCTCCTATTGTGGTCCAGAGTGATATTGAGCGGAACGATTTTTTTGTGCTGCTGCTTCAATGCAAACTCCAGCAAAGGATGTCTTGCATTGCTCCATTCCAACTGTCTTTCTTTTTTTAGAATAGGCCGGGAGGAGTTGGTTTTGATCGCAAATCTGGCTTTGGCACGGATAAAATCCACCATGCCCAGGAAATGATATGCTCGCCTGAGTTCAGGAATATTTGGCCTCACCGTATCGGTAAGCTTGGTCAGGATCTTTTGGATTTCCCTTTTTTCCATGTACTCCAAGTCCTTCAACTCATTGTTGATATCCAAAACCTCTGCGGGCTCGAGATAGACTGTCTGACCGGTAGCTGATTCATCATGGATAAATCCCTTGATTTTTCTTTTGCTTTCAGCCAAAACCGGAATCACCATCCTGCCGCCACGGATTGTGACAGAAGCATCTTCGGGAGTCAGTCCTTTGGCTTTTGCATCCCTAAAAATCCTGTCCAAAACCTTTCTTAACCGGTTTTCTTCATACAAAATCTGTGACCGGATCAGGGAAAGTTCTTGTGAGGCGTTGTTACGGATTTTACCTTTTTCATCGATTATCCGCTCTATGGCTTTGAGGATCGTATTGTCCAATGCCACCAATCCAAGCAAATTAAAGAGGTTGGGATAGGTTTCTTCATGATCTCTGAAAAACTCAAGACAACGGCTCAAGGTAAACAGGGAGAGCCTCATTTCGTGAAACTCTTCCTCATACAGAAAGCTACCTTCGATTTTTGCTTTCTCGAGGTAGGGATAGATATTGGTAAAATTAGAAGAGGGAAACAATTCACCCGATTCGAGGATGGCTTTGAATTCGGATGTTTGGTCTAGAAGTTTTCCGACCAGGTTGGGGTCTTTCGAATACCCCATTTTATCCACAAAATCCATCCCAAGAGGTCCGGTGCATGCTTCTTTTAACAATTCCCGGATTTTGGTAAAATTGATTTTCTCTTCGAGATTTTTTGGGTAAATCATGGGTTGGGATTAGGGGTTCTTGCTTTTTCAACTACATGAAGGGAATCGATCGTCCTTGCATAAATCCGGTCCATCGTCTTTATGTCCAGCATGTAGTATTCCAAGCTCTTTTTGAAAACAGTATCAGCGATATCATGTTTTAAAAAAACCTCATTTTCAAAATAGGGGTATAATAACCTTGAAGAATCATAATGTATCGGAAATGATGAAACCATACCTTCAGCCAAATGGATGTCAATGAGCACTTCCACCATTTTATCTTCGGACAGGATGCCTTCGGGGATTTCTTGCTTGCTGCAGGCAATTCCCACAAAAAGCATCAACAAAAGAAAGATTTTATTTTTCACAGACCAAAATTAATCAATTCCGACAATGAACAAGAAAATTGATTGGTTTACCTTACGTCCGATGATCACATATCGTTTTTTAATTCAATTATCAACCTTAATTTAGGCCTTTGAAAAATCAGCCATGAACGAACTGCTCAAAAAACTCAGAAGGTACGAGATAATGATCCGGAAGGTGGTCAACAACCAGCTTCAGGGTGACTATCAATCCATCTTCAAAGGCGCGGGATTGGAATTTGATGACCTGAGACCCTACCAATACGGAGATGATTTCAGGACGATAGAATGGAAAGTATCCGCCAAAGGCCATGGTACCTTTGTCAAAACCTTTAGGGAAGACAAAGACCAATCGGTTTATTTCCTCATAGACATCAGTGGATCGCAGGATATCGGACAGGAAGGGAAAAAGAAAATAGATATCGGAAAAGAGATTGCCGGCGTTTTGACTTTGGCGGCTGTGTTTGAGGGAAGTCAGGTCGGATTGATTTCTTATTCGGACCAAAAAGAAAAAATCATCCTGCCGGGAAAAGGTCCGAAGCAAGGAGTGAAAATCATACAGGGAATCTTTGGGCACAAAAACATTTCCCAAAAAACCAACTTGACAGAAATGTTCAACTTTGCACTGAACCTGATCAAGAAGAGAAGCATTGTGATCGTGATTTCTGATTTTATCGATGAAGGATATGAGAGACCATTCAAGGCTTTGGCCCAAAGACATGATCTCGTAGCCGTCCAGGTGACGGATCCGCGGGAATCAGCGCTTCCAACATTGGGAATCATTCCAGTCTACGACAAAGAAGAAGGCCGGACGACTTGGGTAAATACTGCCTTTGGTAGCTTTTCCAGAAAAATAGCAGATACATTTACTTCCGAAAGGGAGCATCTCAAAACAATCTGCAAGAAAAACCAGATCAATTATCTGGGCATCAGCACCAAGGACGACATCGTGATTCCTTTGATAGAATTATTCAAAAACCGTAACCGGACAATGAAACGTGGGTAAAGTATTATTCTTCCTTTGCATAATCAGCTACTTTCTGATACCTCAGCAGGCCCATTCCCAGGACCTTGAGGTGGAAGGGTATTTCATGCAGGATTCGGCCATGCTTGGCGAAAGGGTCGGGTATGTCCTCAAAGCAAAATCAAAACCCGGAGTAAATATTGTTTTCCCGGACTCGACACATAATTACTCTCCATTTGTCCTCTTGGAGAAAAAATCCTTCATTTCCTCCACGCAAGAGGATGTCACTGTTGATTCGGTGGTTTACTATGTAAGCAATTTTTCTCTTGATCCTGTTGCCAAACTCGCCCTTCCGGTATATGAAGTATTCAGATTTGACAGTTTGGTTCACATGCCTTTGGAAGCAGGTTTGGCATTGAAACTGACCATTGACCCCCTTCCCGAAGAGCTGGCGTTCAAGGATAACAACGTCTACCAACCCATTCCTACAGAATTCAACATGCTGGTATTACTCCTGATTGTAGGAGTCATTGCAGTTTTGGCAATAATCGTATTGGTTATTTTCGGTAAAAAAATCAAAAGAAAATGGGATAATTGGCGGGAAAAGCAAAAGTACAAGCGCTTTGTCAAAAGGTGGAATGCCGCCGAAACCGCCTTTGCAGCTACGCCGGATATGGCCCAAGCCGATGAGCTCCTTGGCCTCTGGAAAACTTACATGGAACACCTCAATGACGAGCCGTTCAGAGAGTGGACCACGACGGAGATTTCAGAATTCCTCGACAACAAGGAGATCATCAAGGATTTTAGAGCCATCGAAATGGTAATCTACGCCGGCAAAGAAGGAAAAGACATCACCGAAACCTGCAATAACCTGAAAGATATCTGCACGGATTCTTTCAAGAAAAAGATAACAGAACAAGATGAATCCAAATAATATTGCTGACTTTTTTTCTTGGTTCTGGTTTTTGCCTGAGACCTTCAAGACTTTTGAGTGGGAAAATCTATGGGCGCTGCACCTCATTTGGATTGCACCTTTGATTTTGGTTTTGAGAAAGTTTGTAAAATTTCTCAAAAATCCCGTCCTCGAGCTTTCATTGCCGGGTACAGTTTCTCAAAACAATCCGTGGACTTATCTCCGGTTGATTCCCGGGCTGATGTTTATCCTTGCGGTTTGGATGATTGTCATTGCCTTGGCACGTCCCCAAAAAAGCAACGAACGGGTTGAGCAATCTACAGAGGGAATTGACATCATGATCGTGATGGATATCTCAGAATCGATGGACCTGCAGGATTTCAAACCCAACAGGCTTGAGGCCGCCAAAGAAACCGCGATTGACTTTATAAACGGGAGGTTTGGAGATAGAATCGGTATGGTGATTTTCTCGGGAGAAGCTTATTCGCTAGCACCCTTGACGACGGATTATGCCCTGCTGACTGATTTGGTCAAGGATATTTCATTCAATATGATGGATGCAAAAGGTACTGCCATCGGATCAGCTTTGGCTGCCGGGACCAACAGGATGCGTGAATCAGAATCCAAAAGTAAAGTCATGATCTTACTGAGTGACGGGGAGAGCAATGCCGGAAACGTCGATCCACTTTTTGCTGCGCAGTTGGCCGCGGCTATGGATATCAAGATCTACACCATTGCGGTGGGCAAAGACGGCATGGTGCCATACGGCGTGGACTTCTTTGGCAGACCGCAGATGGTCGAGAGCTACCTGGATGAATCTACCCTTCGGGAAATCGCCGGAATCGGCAGCGGAGAGTTTTTCAGAGCATCGGATGACAATGCCTTGGAGCAGATTTTTGACCAGATCAATACCATGGAAAAAGCAGAAATCCTGGAATCACGGTATAAGGAAACAACAGACTACTACCGGGTATATCTCTTTTGGGGTATCCTGTTGTTCTTAGCTTGGCTTGGACTGAAGAGTACTTTCTTCAATAATTTCTTGCTGGATTAAGATAACCTCAAACCCCCACCTTCTCCTTCCATTCCTCCAACCTCCTGTCCATCACCTTGAACCATAAAGGTGGAAACAAAGCCAAAATAATCATGGCTGAATATCCCTGTGGCAGCTGCGGGCTTTGGTCGTAATGGTTAAGGACCTGATAGCGCTTATGGGCATATGCATGGTGGTCGGAATGCCGTTGAAGCTGGAACAAAAGGAAATTGCTGACCATATGACTTGCATTCCAAGAGTGCAAATGTGTCACTTTTTCATACCTTCCATCTATTTTCTTTCGAACCATCCCATAATGCTCAATGTAATTCACCAATTCCAACAGACTGAAAGCGAAGAAACTCTGGGCAAAAAAGAAAACAGGAATTTCCCATACAAATTTGCCAAGGAAGAAAGAGAAAATAATGGTGAAAATTCCAACAAATAAAAGTGGATAGATTGCAAACCAGATCATTTGATTATCTATAGACCAAAAAGGAATGCCTCTTTTTTGAAGTCTTTCCTTTTCTAAATTTACAGCGCTGCTGTAGCCCTTTGTGACAGACCTCCACCAAAAGCTATAAAAAGTCTCCCCAAACCTGCTTGTGGCCGGATCTTCAGGTGTGGCCACCCGTACATGATGCCCCCGATTGTGCTCAATGATAAAATGCATGTAACAAACGGTCATCAATAAAGTTTTGGAGTAATCTTGCTCCAAATCGTCACTTTTATGCCCCAATTCATGGGCAACAGTAATCCCAACCCCTCCTGTAACCAATGCCATTCCTGTAGTAAATGCAAGCCATTCCCAAAAAGAAAGAGTAAAAGCTGCCACAACATAAAAGCCCCAAACCAAAACACCAATCTGCACATACACCCAAATGAAAGTCACAAAACGGTAAAAACGCTCTTTGGAAATATTGGAGATTTCATTTTCGGGTATATTGGTCTTGTCAGTACTGATGAGAAAATCCAAATATGGTACTAAAACAAAAACAAATGCATGGATCAAAAGCAGGTTTAAACCACCCAAATGGAAGCCTCCAATCAACAAAACAGGAAGGATAAATGCAGAAAAAAAACCGATTTTCTTTAGGGGATTCATAGGCGGAAGTTAGGAAATGGGAATTGAAAAAAAAACAGCAAAGAATTATCCGCTACTTTGCCAATAGACAGAAAAGGGGCAACCAAAATCAGGCATTGTCAATAAGTCCATAGCCACTGCGATGGAACTTCAATCCGAGTTTTATATAGTTAATGGCCAGAAAGTGGATACCCACAGAACAGCAACAACCATTCTTATTTACTATTGCCAAGAATCACCTTTACATGTATTGTACGCGATGATCCAACTTGAATTGTAATTCTATATAAATCTTGTTGGGAGATTGGAATTGCCCGGAACATCCCTGCCCGACGACAGGCGGGGGTCTTCCGACTTCGTCCCGATAGCTATCGGGATCCGTCCCAATTGTAATTGAATATTTGGTAATTGGCAAAGAAGCGGATAACCATATTTTTCTATTCAGAAAAGATATCTTTTGTCAAATCCTCAAACAAAATGTAGGTAGCATAGAATGAAATCGGGATGGTGACCAATAACCCCAACCCTAACGTGAGAATACCCAACAAATTGATAATGATTAAGATCAATGTGAAAACAAAAAATTTCCACCACCTCACCGTGATCAACTTTCTGCTTTCTTCCAATGCTGTCCAAAAATCAAATCCACCGAACAAAGCCATCAAAACCGCAAAGCTATATCCTACTGCGAGGTAAATTCCCGGAATCAAAAATGCAAATAATCCCAAAGCCACCAAAATCTGGCCAATCAACCAAATAGAAAAAATCGGCATGTAAAAACTGAAGCCCTTGAAGAAATCCGGATAGATTACCGGTAATCCCAAACTGATCCTATTGGCCGCTAAATAGAATCCCGAATAGAGCGGAGGTGCCAAAAACAACGCAAAAACAAAGGCAAATTTCTGAAGGTACACAGCGGCCATCAACTGCAAAGAAATGATGAGCATGGTATAGGCGACACTCAAAACCGGCTGCTTGAGAAACATTTGCCAAGCCCTTTGAAATATGTCCTTGAAATCGAAATCGTAACCTGTAACCCTAAGTTGTTCTAATTTTTCTTTACTCATTTATAAGACAAGAGATGTGAGAATGAGATTTGAGACATGAGATTTGAGAAAAATTCGAATCTCGGTATGAAAGGATTATTCAATTATTTAAATCCATTTATCATCAAGAAACCGATACAAATAACCCAATAAACAATTAGCCATTAACCATTATTTTGTCATCGCTTCCAAAATATCATGTTTGGTGACAATATGGATCTGATGGTTATCATCTCTTACCAAGACGGCTTTCTCTTTATCCAACATCGAACTCAACACATCCAAGGTGCTGTCCAAAGCCACGAATTTCATGGATGCTTCCATCACGTCGGCGACAGTTGCGTCTTTGAGCTCAGGATTCTCAATTATTTTTGTCAACAATTTGCTGTCTGTAAGGCAGCCCACTACTTGACCATCTTCCAAAACAGGGATTTGGGAAACGCTTTTCCCATTCATCAGGTGGATGGCATCTTTGACTTTGTCATTTTTGTGGGAAACTACCAATTGGTAACTGCCATTTCTAGCACTGATGATATCTCGGGCTGTTCCAAAAGTTTTGTTTTCAAGAAAGCCGTGGTTCCGCATCCAATCGTCATTGTAGATTTTGCCGAGATACCTCGTCCCATGGTCAGGAAGGATGATTACCATGCGGTCTCCCTCTTTCAGGTTTTCTTTGGCATATTCCAAAGCGCCATGAACGGCAGATCCACATGACCAGCCTACGAACAAGCCTTCTTCCCTTGAAAGTCTTCTTGTCATGACGGCCGCATCTTTATCAGTCACTTTGATAAAGTGATCAATCAGTGAAAAATCAACATTTTTTGGCAAAATATCCTCACCAATCCCTTCAGTCAGGTAAGGGTAAATTTCATTTTCGTCGAAGATTCCTGTTTCTTTATATTTTTTGAATACCGAACCATAGGTATCAATTCCCACGGTGATGATGTCAGGATTTTGTTCTTTCAGGTATTTGGCTGTACCACACATCGATCCTCCTGTGCCCACCCCGGCTGCATAATGGGTAATTTTTCCTTCTGTATCGCGCCAGATTTCGGGACCTGTGGTCTCGTAATGAGCTAGCGAATTGGATAAGTTATCGTATTGGTTAGGATAAAAAGAGTTGGGAATATCCTGATTCAGTTTTTTTGCCACTGAATAATATGACCTTGGATCATCCGGAGTCACATTCGTCGGACATACGATCACTTCTGCACCAACTGCTTTGAGGATATCGATTTTCTCTTTGGACTGTTTGTCAGCCATCGTAAAAATGCACCTGTACCCTTTGGCAATGGCGGCCAAAGCCAATCCCATTCCGGTGTTCCCGCTTGTTCCTTCTATGATTGTTCCTCCCGGTTTCAAAAATCCGGCTTCTTCCGCATCTTCGACCATCTTGATGGCCATCCTGTCTTTCATCGAATTTCCTGGATTGAAATATTCAACTTTGACGAGAATCTCTCCCTTGATGCCTTTGTTCAGCCTGTTCAACCTTACCATCGGTGTATTTCCGATGGTTTCAATAATGGAATTATAAATCATAAAATTTGGGTTCTAGAGCCCGAATTTACGAATAATTTTAAACCTCATGCATTTCTAACTGAGGTATCCAAATTTTATTTCGAAAGGGTTGTCACGCCGTCAGGACGCTTTGGCAACAGGTTCGACTTGGACGGCGTATTCGTCCACCAAAGCAACTGCCCCATGTATTGCTGTTTCATCCAGATCCGAAATCAAAATTTTGAGATTTTGGCTGATTGAGGGATATTTAAAAGTTGCAATATTGGCCATCATGCTTTCCTTAAAATATGGAAAAGCTTTCCGGATCGACCCGCCCAAAACTATCGCCTGAGGCGCCAAAGTGTACAGGATATTTTTGATCAACTCACCGAGGTGATGACCGAACTCCGCATAGGCTTTAATAGCCTCGGGATCACCTTCTTTGGCTTTTTTTGCCAAGGTTTTGGCTCTAGAACCATATTTGGCATCAAAAAATTTATTGCTGCAATAAAACTCAAAATCCTGATCGAGGTAAGGTGCCGAGCACCATTCACCTGCCGCACAATTGAATCCACAATACAAATGGCCATTGGCAATAATCCCTGCACCTAATCCTGTTCCAAGGGTAATACCGACTACATGCCTATAAACACGTGCCGCGCCAAACTTATACTCTCCGAGGGCAAAGCAATTGGCATCATTGTTTATATATACCGGTTTTGAAAATCTTTCTTCCAAAAAATCCCTCAAATGGACCCTCCTGAAAGAGGGAATGTTTTCGAGGTTGAGCACTACACCCAAATCCGTATCAATCAATCCCGGGATACCAATTCCAATCGCATAAAAATCATGATGGCTGTAAGAAGAAATCAATTCCGCGATTGTCTCCAGGATAAAATCCTGGCTTTCCTGAGAGGGAGTAGCAATGGTGCGGATATCAATCAATTCAGAACCAACAAGAACTCCTGCTTTGATGTTGGTGCCTCCAATGTCAAGTCCAAGAATGGGTTTTTCGGTTTTCAGCATAGGTCTAAGGTTTTTAAGCTTTAAACAGAAAAAGAAGAATGATTCTTTCATTCTCCTTTTTCCAAAATTTTGGTTTGCTATCGGTTAATCTAGCATACCCTCTATGGATTTTTCAAGTTCGCGTGCATGTGCCAAAAACTCTTCCACATTCATGTCTTTGAAAAAGATCAGCCCATGACTGGATCTGACTTTTGCTGTTTCATGAAGGTAAAAATAATTTTTCCCCAAAAGTAACTGAATATCGTCAAGTTGTCCAACCCATGTACGCTTGGCAACAGTAGAAAATTTACCATTGTGTGAGTAGCTCGGGAAAGAGGCATTCACTTGGCTGAGGTAACAGTTGGAGAATGAATCTTCCATCACCGACATGTCGCCCAGGGAAACCGGCACGATTACATTTGCTTCATGAGGCTCAAATTTGAACCACACATTTCTATAGCCGATGATTCTCAACTTGCTCAGGTCTTTTTCCTCACCCCACTGTCTGACAGCCTCTGCAGTGGCTTGAAGGACTTTATAGTGCGTGTCAGGACCCGAACCTTCAGGATCAAGGGTCAGACTGATTTTGGTAGGATTGACTTTTCTGAACAATTCAACAATCGGAATAACGTCCCTTTTTTTGTCAGGCTGCTCCGTAAAAATATCCCCGGTGTAGAATCCCAATCTCAAATGGTGCACATTTTTCACTTGGACTCCAAAATGAGCCCAAACAAGTTCCTCTTCAAATTCCCTGATCATTCCTTTGAGTTTCTGGATTTTGGCCGGATTTTTTTCTCCGTCATAGGAATTCCTGAGGATACTGATGATGTCGTTGATGGTTTCTCTCAACTTGGCCGCCGACTTGACTTCAAACACATCGACCACAGCACGGACTACCCTGTGGCAAAGTCCCCTGATCCTTTCATCCAAATCCTCTGAAGCCACGTTGGTCAGAAAATGGTAGACATCTTTATCAGTTTTCAGTTTGTACCCAACATCAAAGAAATCCTCAAATTTGACCATCTGAATCTTTCCTTCATCCAAAAGTTTTTTGGTCTGGAGAAGGGTATCGATCACAAAAGTATTGGTGACCGCAGTAAACCCTGATGTCAAGACAGAGAAGTGGGCCTCATTGCTGTATTCATGCAATTGGTTGGTGATATGGGGCAAAATACCCAATGAAATATCATCATGGTGAGGTCCTGTATGGAGCAAAACTTCATCCCGCTCCTGTGTGATGCCACGGGTAAGTTTGGCAATGGTACTTTCCATAACCTGATTGACCGTTTCCTCGGACAATCCGGGAATCATGGCGGTATATTTATCGGCTTTCAGGTCCTCCATTTTGAGACGGTGACCATATTTCTTGATTTTTTTACAAAGGTCAACGATGGACCTTTCTGTTTTTTCCCAAGTCCATTCGCCTTGACGATAATAGGCATCCACAGAATCTGTCAACTTCACCGCGGCACCTTTGGTCACATAAAAACGTCCATTCTTCAGTTTTTGTAGAACTGTGGCCGGGTAGACATTGTCCAATGGAGTCTCAAGGGAATCTTTGACAATTTGTGCTTTGGCTTCACCGGCAGCAATGATGATCCCAACTGCATCGGGATTGAACACAATCGTGTCAAGACCAATGGTGATGACCAGCCTATTGGCCGATACTTCTATCCCTCCCAAATCCCCTGCTGCTACCGCTTGGGTTTCAAAGTTGGTTTCTGTCAGCCTTGTCGTTGAAAAAAGATGCGAACCGCGGGTATTGAAGGCAATGTGGCCATCCGGCCCGATGCCGCCCAAAAAGAATCCGATTCCGCCTGCATCTCTTATTTTCTGCTCATATTGACCACACCAATGGTCGATTTTGTAAATCGATTCTTGTTGGATTTTTTCTAAGTTGTTTATCGGGTCACGGAATCTCAAGGAAAGATCCACTTTGAGATCAGGGAAAACTTCCTTGAAATGTTTCCCTCCTGCTAAAGGAATCTCATCCGAATTGATCAGGATTGCCTTTTCTTTGCTCAGACCGAATCCTTCGAGGTAAAATTTATTGACGTAGTCAAAAAAACTGTTTTTCTGCTTGGAAGAAATCGGATAAAACTCATCTATCTGCACAAAAGTCAAATCCTTGAGATAGGGTTTTTTGACGGCCCCAAGTCCATATTTTTCTCTTGTTTCTTTTCCCTTTTTGGTGTCCCAATTCTCCAAAAGGTATTGTGTCCATTTGATGAAATATTCCGGGGTTTTGCCTGTTGGCAAACTGATGACTCCCTTGGGATTTTCAGAAACCCATTCCAAAAATCTACAAGCGGTGATAAGCCCTAGTTTTGGGAAGTTATCCACCAAAAGATAGGGAATCAGCGTACTTATCTTATCCACACCGGATTCTCTTTGGAAAGCTTTTTCTACTTCTGAAAGCGGGTATTTGCTAAGCATAGGACTGTTTTTTTGTTTCGGACTTTTTAGAAATATATGACAAATGGAGTGACGCAATTTTTTCAATTCCCAACGAAAACAACCCAATTTAAATTTGGCATCTATTCATTCGCGAAGAATAAATATTTAGGCTTGCTCGGATTGCCTTCTGTATTCAACTTAATTTAATTAAGTACAGACGGGAAATTATTTATGCAAAAATAAAAAAACTTTTACGTTAAATCATAGACTTTTATAAAAATTTTAAAAAAGATATTCAAATTTTGCTAAAATATATTTTTAGTAAATTCAATCTTGATTTTCAATTGAAATTCTTTGATCACCTTGAATATTTCCACCAAAGTCACCATCTGCACTTTGGTCAGCTCATCGGTACTGACGTGGTTGGTCGGATTGCTTTTGTTTTCCATAAGCTGTAGCGACTGTTTTTCCAACCTGATCCCCATAAGGTAATAGTAGGCGTGGGAAATCTCCTTAGCTTCCTTGTCGGTAAAGATTTTTTGCTCCTCGAGCATCCTGATCCTGTCTCCTGTATTGGTCTCAAAAATCCTGTATTTCAAAGCAAATATTCGGACAAGGTCCACGATAGGCGTCATGGTTTTCTTGATGTTGAAATGTTTCTCCCCATCAATTTTATAGGTTTTTATATTTTTGAAAAAAGTCAGTGGCGGCTCAAACTGAAGTGCATTGGTCCCCATATTGATAAAAAACTTCTCGGAAGGATTTTCAAGCTGTTGGTCCATAAATTTCCTCAAATCCTCCAACAACCCAAATTCCCCATAAATCGGCCTGCAGTCGAAGAAAGTCGAATACTTCATGACAGTTTCGGGAGTGGATTCCTGAATCCAGCTTTCATAATTCCGCTTCCAATGGGAAAGAGAATGAGTCCATTTTGGGTTTTTGGCCATAAATCCACCCTTGCAGAACACAAATCCGACCTGATCCAAGGCAAAAGAAACCCTTTCGGCAAAATCCAAAAAGTATTCCCTGACCATTTCGCGGTGCTCATTGGCCTTGTCCTCATAGATGATGGCGTTGTCCTGATCGGTTTTGAGGGTTTGCTCTGCCCTTCCCTCGCTGCCAAGCACAAAAAACACAAACTTGGCGGGGGGTTCGCCTATTTCCCTGATGGTATTTTCAATGATCCTCAGGGCAATCGTGTCCGCTACGGCGGTAATGATCTGATTGACGATCTGTGATTTGAGCCCTTTATCGATCAGCTGATGGATAATTTGGGGAACTTGCTCCCACTTTTCCTTCAGTTCTTCCGTATCCATAGACTGCTTCACAGATTGGATAAAAACAAAAGGGCCCTGCGCCTGCTCGGAAAGGATTTTATTTCTGCTGATCCAGCCGACAAATGTTTCTTTGTTTTTGACCAAAAGGTATCGCGTCTTGGTCCGGAACATCATCAAAAGCGCTTCATACAGGAAAGCTGAATCCTGAATGTAAACGATATTCCTGTCCATGATTTCTCCCACAGGGGTATCAAAAGAAAGCTTATCGGCGATAATCCTGTCCCGGAGCGTGATATCAGTGACGAATCCAATAATTTCATTGGGAGAATCTCCAATAAAAAAGCAGGAAATCTTGTCCTTAGCCATCAATCGGGCAACTTCAAAAACAGGGGTATGGACCGGACAAACCGATAAATTACGGAAATGGAGGTCCCCGACTTTTTTGGTGTAGATGTGGTCAATATTATTTTCAGCTGTGGTTATCATTCCTTCCCAAACTCTTCATGGTGAAAATAATTAAATTTCTTAATTTCGGCTATGGTAATTATTGTAACAGGTGTTTCGGGAAGCGGAAAAACAACTTTGGGTTCCCTATTGGCCAAGAAACTTCGGCTGCCTTTTTTTGATGCAGATGACTTTCATCCCAAAGCCAATGTGGAAAAGATGACACAGGGAATTCCCCTGACCGACCACGACCGACAGCCTTGGCTCGAGCACCTTGCTGATAATATTAATGCATGGGAATCAGCAGGCGGCGGAATCCTCGCCTGTTCGGCACTACGAGAACACTACAGGCAAATCCTCCAAGTAGTTCCTTCGATAGTATGGCTGCACCTCATTGGCAGCAAAGATATTTTGACCGAAAGGCTTTCCTTGCGGAAAGGCCACTATATGAATCCCGGCCTATTGGATTCCCAATTGGAGACTTGGGAGGAACCCGAATATGGACATCGGATTGATATCTCAAAAACTCCTGAAGAAATGGTTGCGGAAATTCTGAAAATAGAAGAAATCAAGATGCCATCACTTCACTTTGGTGTCATCGGCATGGGAGTGATGGGCAAAAGCCTTGCCCTCAACCTTGCTGACAACGGAATCCCTACGGCAGTGTACAACAGACATGTCGAAGGAAAAGAGGAAAAAATCGCTTCCACATTTGCTGCTGAAAATTCGGATTTTCCACTTTTGAAAGGTTTTGATGGGTTAGAGGAATTTATCTCTTCCCTCGAAAAACCCAAGAAAATCCTCCTGATGATCCCTGCCGGCAATGCGATAGACATGCAGATCGCCCAATTGCTTCCGATGCTTGAGCCGGGAGACATCATCATTGACGGGGGAAATTCATTTTTTGAAGATTCGAAAAGAAGGTACGAAGAGCTAAATTCAAAAGGCTTCCATTTTATTCCGATGGGAGTTTCCGGAGGGGAAGAAGGAGCGAGAAAAGGACCGTCTTTGATGCCAAGCGGAAATCAGGAAGCGTATGACTTGGTATCCCCTTACCTCAAAAAAATCGCCGCCAAAGACAATAACGGTGCGCCATGTGTCAGCTTTATCGGCAATTCGGGCGCGGGACATTTTATCAAAATGGTCCATAACAGCATTGAATACGGTGAAATGCAGACATTGGCTGAAACTGTGCACCTGATGAAGTATGGGCTGAAACTCTCCTATCCCGAAATTTCAAGAACATTAAAATCCTGGACCAATGAAGGTCTGAAAAGTTACCTGCTCGAAATCACCGCCGACATCCTGCTTGCCAAGGAAGGGAAAAACTTCCTGCTCGATCAGGTGTTGGACAAAGCCGGACAAAAAGGAACAGGCTCTTGGTCATTGACCACCGCATTGAAATACAATGTCGCTTATAGCCCACTTTCTGAAGCTGTCACCGCTAGGATGCTGTCCGGCAACAAAGACGAACGTGAAGAATTGGCTACTTTTTTCGGTCATCGATTCGGAGCTTTTGGAGAAGACAAGGTCATTCTGATTGAGAAAATCAAAAACGCTTACGCCCTCACCCGCATCATCAACCACGAGGTAGGATTTGAATTGATGAATCAGGTCTCACTAACAGAAAACTGGAACCTCAATATGAGTGAGATATCACGGATTTGGACCAATGGATGTATTATCCGTTCGACGCTGATGGAAAACATGGTTGCTTTGTATAAGGAAAACAGTTCGCTGCTGAAAGCCAAACAGATGAAAACCAAGATCAAAGAACTCCGGTATGACCTTTCTTACATCGTTGGCTTGGGTATTCAGCACAATTATGCCTTGCCGGTCATGTCGGCCGCTATCAATTACTTCTATGGAAGGATTACCACCGATTCCTCAGCCAATCTGATTCAGGCACAAAGGGATTACTTTGGCGCACATACCTATCAGCGAAGAGACGATCCCAATGGACCATTTCATCATTCAGACTGGAAAGGAAGTATCCCTAAGGGGGGAAGTATGGAGATTGGGTATTAGGGGGTTGGATTTTGGTTATTTGGTTATTTGGTTATTTGGTTAATGGGTTAAGGGTTAATTGGTTTATTATCCTTGAATTCAAAAAGGCAGATATTGATTGATATTTGATACTAATTGATATTGCCGCACCATTAAAAAGCGTATTTGATTTGAATGCAGAAAGAAAAATGGAAAATTATGTTTTTGATAAAAATTTAGTTGAATAAAGGGATGTTTTCAAAAACCTTAATCTCTAATAACAACGATTAGGTTCCGGTCAAATATCCATGAATATCCAGTATCAATAAATATCCATTAATGAAAAAATGGATAAAAACTTACCAAAGCTTCCAATCCAAGGATCAATATCAAATAATATCCATCCCGATAGCTATCGGGATCAATTAATATCCATACCACAGATACAGGATAAGTTTCTTCCACCTGAAATCCTGAATAAACAACCCAAATTATGAAAACGATCTTCAAATATTTCCTAACCCTTTGTTTGACCTTATTGGTATTCCTCCAGTCAAAAGCACAGGAATTTATCGTCACCAATGTCCATGTCATCGGTATGCGAAATGACAAGGTTCTCAAAGACCATTTTATCCATATCAAGGGAGATAAGATTGTCGGTATATTTCCCAAAAAGGACTTGGGCAAGTTTGAGAAAATGGAAAAGATCGACGGCAAAGGTGCTTATGCTTTCCCGGGTTTGGCGGAAATGCATTCTCATATCCCGGTAACTGAAAATGGCGATTTTTCCTATATGCAGGATGTTATGTGGCTGTACTTAGCCAATGGAATCCTCAATGTCCGCGGGATGATCGGCCATGATTCCCACCTTGAACTCAAAAAGAAAATAGCTTCCGGTGAAATTACCGGACCGAGGATTTTTGCAGCGGGACAATCGCTCAACGGCAATTCTGTCGCAGACCCTGAAAGCGGTGCCAAAATGGTCCGTGACCAAAAAGCGGCCGGTTTTGACCACCTCAAATTACACCCGGGATTGGATATGCCCAAGTTCCTTGCCATCGCCAATACCGCCAAGGAAGTCGATATCAAATTTGGCGGACACATTTCCCTGGACGTCGGCTTGGTCAACTCCCTGAACAATGGCTATCGTTCTGTAGAACACATGGATGGCTATATCGAGGCTTTGGTCGCTGACAAGTCCAAACTTGATCCACAAGTAGCCGGTTCCTTCAGTATGCTCGCTGTGAAATATGCGGACATGTCAAAAATCCCCGATCTGGTAAAGTTATCCGTGGAGAAAAAAGCTTGGATCGCACCCACGCTGACTTTGTTTGAGCGCTTCTTTGGATACATTCCGGCGGATGAGTTTCGCCTGGAATCAGACATGAAATACATGCCCGGCCTGCAGGTACAGCAGTGGGTCAACCAAAAGAAACTCCTCGAAAACCAAGGCATGCTCAAGGAAGAAAATGTCAAACCCTATCTTGAATTCAGAAAGACAATGCTGATGGCCTTGCACCGTGGCGGGGTGCCGATGGTCATGGCTTCAGATTCTCCGCAGGTATTTAACGTTCCCGGATTTTCTATCCACAATGAAATCTCTGCCATGCAGGATGCCAGCATGACTTCTTATGAAATCCTAAAAACCGGATCTGTTAACGTGGCAAAGTATTTTGAAAGGGAAGGAGAATTTGGCGTGATTGCAACCGGTGCTTCAGCGGATTTTGTATTGGTGGAAGGAAATCCCTTGGAAAATCTATCCAACCTCCGAAACGTCCAAGGTGTCATGGTCCGCGGAGAATGGATTCCAAAAAATGTCCTCCAACAGGAATTGAATAGGATTGAGACAAAGAATTTGAGGAAGTGAAAAAAAAGTCCATAGTCCATAGTCAACAGTCCATAGCCGCTGAATTTGAACTTCAAACCAAATGAGCCACAGATACTTAAAAGAAAATAAAAATAAATAGTACTACAATTTTTTGATAAGATGGCATATTGTATTTTTATTCAAAAATTATTTTAAAATGAAAGTTACTGTAATCTTACCTGACGAATTGATCAAAGAAGCTTTGGAATATACCAAAGCAGAGACCATTACAGAAGCTTTGAAAATGGTTTTAAAAGGTTACATTTCAAGCCAAAAGCTAAAAAATTTGAGCCTTTCTATTCTCCAGGAGCCACTTGAATTTAATTACTCAGCAAAAGAATTACGTAAGAAAAATAACTTGTGATAGCTTTTGTATTTAATACTTTTGATTGAAAACCGCAATCAACCCTAATGGGAATTTTTTTCCGAAGGAAATTAGTGATCCATTATGGATCCACAGGCCTCGGTGCCACCGGTTGGGTCAAAACCCTGCAGTCATCATTGAAAGGTCTTTGGATCTGAAAGAGATCCAAGTCTTCGACGGAGAGATTGATCTTCGTTTCAGAAACTCCTGCAGCAAAAAAATGTCCCAAAACCGTCTCTTCAGGATTGGTCAGGCAAACCATATTTCCCCTGATGTTCGCCGGAGGAGGGTCAAACACACTTCCTGTCAGGGTCATCTGTTGATTGATCAGCCTCAAAAACCTGTAGGTATCTTCCGAAATAGCCATCTGCTCAAAATCAAACCTGTATTTGTATGATAACCGGAAACCGTTATCCTCAATAAACCCGGCTATCTGCCCGGTATTCAGTCCGTTGAAATTACTGTCCTCAGCCAAAAAAAGCGCTTTGATCAGCTTGGAATCAGGGATATCACAAAAACTACAGCAAGGCTTGGGTTGGTAAGGAGAGTTAGGTAAACTTCCTGGTGGACGATAGCGCTCTGGAAAAGTTTGAACAGCAGAAACGGCATTTTTAATCCTCCAATAATAAAAATTTTGGGTCTCCGAAGGATCTTTAAATATTGCCGTTAATTGCAAACCCGATCTTGGCTGTAACCTGTTTTCTGTTGGTATGATTATGGTCCGATAACTAAGTGAATCAAGTTGCGGGACAGCCTGGGCCAATGATGGAAAAGACGTGTACTCTACCCCTTCTCTTGTGGTGATTTTTAAGGAATAAGTCCTTCCGATAGTAGCACTAAAAAACGAAGGCGTTTCATAAACTCCTTGTATCCTTTCATTTAAAAATATCACCAAACCACTTTCATTCTCTCTAATTGCAACTGTGGCCTGTGTCACAGGTCTTATAAAATCCACAAAAACGCTTCCGTAGGCAGCTGTTCTGGTGATCTTGATGGTATGTGGCCCGGGTCCATTGGTGATGTGGCCTTCCACACTCAACATACTTTCACCTTCCGGCGCTACCACCGGGTATGGCTCGATACAGGCAGTTACAAATACTATCAGTATAAATATCCAGTTTCTCATCTTTTCCAATTTAAAAAGCATCAGGATCAAACTCCCAAAATTCCATGCTGCCATTTCCGTTTTGGGCTAAAGGCTGGTTCGTTGACCGCAGAAGGTAAAACAACCCGTTTTGGGAAAAGAACCCAAGGTTGTTCCCTAGAAATACTCCGGGAAAATTGATCTTTCTTTTCCACCTGTTCTGGATCAAATCCAGTTCCCAAATCTCAATTGTTTGCTTATAAAACCCGATAATAGCCCGGTTTCCCGATACGGATGCTGTACCCAAACCATTGACATTATCCCCAGGAAAAGTCCCGATAATATTTCTTTCTCCTGTTTCGGGATCCAATTCATAAAGCTCCTTCCGCTCGGTGATGAAGTAAAACTTATCCTTATAGACATAGTGCGGCAGGTTATTCTGAATAGTAAATGGGAAATTGAATTCTGTTTTCCAAGAATCAGTAGCCGGATTATACTCATATAAGGCATTTTCATGACCGAATACACTTCCTCCCAATACATAAATTTTCCCCCTGCTTTGAAATGCAATGCTGTTCCGGGAAGGGAATGGTACATCGGCTTTTCTGATTAATGAAGAACCTTCCAATTTATAAAAAGCATTATTTGGGATAAACTGATTGTTTGCGGGAATTGTAGCTGAACCACCACCAAAATACCCTCCAACTCCAAAACCACTGATATGTGGCGAAATATTAAACATTAGGCTTTTCCATAAGTCCGTTTCAGGGTCAAATTCCCAATAATCAGGATTGATCACGAACTCAGATTGTTGACCCGATCCTACATAAATTTTTTCATTTACTTTGAAGCTGATGGAATTGGCCAACCGGAATTTCTCAGGGAAACCAATAAAGCGCATTTTGCCTACGATATATTCAAATGGGTTTTCAAAAACCAATTCCCGCCCGTTGCTGATGATCCGTATCTTCGGAGAAGGATTGTTTTGGATGGGGGGAATAATCACTTTCAGCAAAGATTCATACACTATTTCCTGAATGGAGGCTTCTGTTTCATCAAAAAATACCCTTGTATCGCTTCCAAGATTCAATCCTAAAATTTCAATACTTTGACCCGGCAAGGCATACTCAGGAGAAAAAGAAAAAATCCCAGGATTAAGTGAGTTTAATTGAATGACATTCCCAAAAGATAAATTCCCTCCAGCTTCGGTATATGCTTTCGCAAAATATAAGCGATCGGGTTCCAGACTCCTGATTTCTCCGACAAACCTGCCCGGACCATTTCTAGTACCTAGAGAAACCACAATAGGATCAGAAAACCCTTCCTCAGTAGCCACCCAAAATCCATGGTCCTCCACCTGAATCTGTTCATTGGTAATCAATCTTCCTACCAACCTGGCACTTTCACCACTGACATACAAGGGCGTTTCTGTAAGTAAAGCAAAGGTGGGAGTACTCTCCTTTTCGCAGGAAAATACCAAAATTGCTACCGCAATGAGAACAAACCCTATATGCCTATTTAACTTCATTCTCCCGATTTTTCTTTTGCTATAAATCCAAATTTGAAAACTAAATATATCAAAAAAAAAAAAAATGAAAACTTCTATTTTTTTCTCAATGAAATTAAAAAAATCTAAGGATCCACAGGCCTCGGTGCCACCGGTTGGGTCAAAACCCTGCAGTCATCATTGAAAGGTCTTTGGATCTGAAAGAGATCCAAGTCTTCGACGGAGAGATTGATCTTCGTTTCAGAAACTCCTGCAGCAAAAAAATGTCCCAAAACCGTCTCTTCAGGATTGGTCAGGCAAACCATATTTCCCCTGATGTTCGCCGGAGGAGGGTCAAACACACTTCCTGTCAGGGTCATCTGTTGGTTGATCAGTCTCAAAAACCTATAGGTATCTTCTGATATCGCCATTTGCTCAAAATCAAACCTGTATTTGTATGACAACCGGAAACCGTTGTCTTCAATAAACCCGGCTATCTGCCCGGTATTCAGTCCGTTGAAATTACTGTCCTCTGCCAAAAAAAGCGCTTTGATCAATTTAGAATCCGGAATATCACAAAAACTACAGCAGGGCTTGGGTTGGTAAGGTGAATTTGGTAAACTAAAAGGAGGACGATAGCGCTCCGGAAAAGTTTGAACAGAAGAAATGGGATTTTTCACCCTCCAATAATAATAATTCTTCATATCTGATGGGTCATTAAAAAATGCAACCAATTGCAAACCTGATCTCGGTTGTAACCTGTTTTCAGTCGGAATAATAATTGATCGATAACTGAGAGAATCAATAATGGGAACAGGATGCAATTTGGAAGGGAAAGAAATGTATTCGGACCCTTCTGAGGTAACTATTCTAAGTGAGTAAGAATTTCCTGTTGTTGCCCTGAAGCCGTCAGGTGTTTCATATATACCTTGGCTGGTTTCTTTCAAAAAGGTAACAAGCCCTGTTTCAGTTTCTTTTACGGCTACAGTGGCCAAAATAACAGGCCTGATAAAATCCACAAAAACACTTCCGTAGGTTGCTGTTCTGGTGATCTTGATGGTATGTGGCCCGGGACCATTGGTGATGTGGCCTTCTACACTCAGCATGCTTTCACCCTCAGGCACCACTACCTCATAAGGTTCAATACAACCATACAGGAATAGTAAAAATAGAAAGAACCAGTTTCTCATCCTTTTCATATTAAAATGCGTCAGGATCAAACTCCCAAAATTCCATGCTGCCATTTATGGCCAAAGGCTGGTCAGTAGATCTTAATAAGTAAAACAAACCGTCTTGGGCAAAAAACCCGAGGTTGTTACCAAGAAATACACCCGGGAAATTGATTTTTCTTTTCCACTTGAGCTGTATCAAATCCAATTCCCAAATTTCAACCTCCTGCTTATAAAACCCGATGATGGCACGGTCTCCTGAAACCGACGCTGTCCCAAATCCATTGATATTTTCTCCCGGAAAAGTCCCGATAATATTTCTTTCTCCTGTTTCGGGATCCAATTCGTAAAGTTCCTTCCTTTCAGTGATGAAGTAGAACTTATCCTTATAAACATAATATGGCAAGTTATTCTGAATAGGGAAGGGAAAATCAATTCCAATTTTCCAACTATCCGTTTCAGGAGTATATTCAAATAAAGATGTTTCAAATTCCTTGAGACTCCCACCCAAAACAAAAATCCTTCCATTGCTTTCAAAGGCTATACTATTAATAGATTTAAAAGGTAAATCTGCTTTTCTGATTAGCCCGTTTCCATCCCAAAACCAAAAAGCCTTGTTAAAGGTAAATTGATTGTTGCTGCGAATGGACTCCGAACCTCCTCCAAAATATCCGCTAACCCCAAAACCGTAAAGATGGGGTTTGATTCCTAAATCTAGCTTTTCCCAATTATCAGTAATTGGATCAAACTCCCAATAATCGGAATTGATAACGAATTCAGATTTTTGTCCTGAACCGACATAAACTTTTCCATTTGCCTGAAAACTCACTGAATTACTTAGCCTGAAAGTTTCCGGAAAATTGATAGGGCGGAATTTCCCCACCATATATTCAAAAGGAATATCAAAAACCAATTCTACCCCATTGCTGATAACTTTGATAAAAGGAGAAGGATTATTCTGGATGGGCGGAATGGTAACTCTCAGTAATGATTCCAAAACAATTTCCTGAATGGCCGCTTCAGTATCATCAAAAAACACCCTCGTATCAGCCCCTAAGTTCAACCCCAATATTTCAATTATTTGCCCTTGAGATGCATATTGAGGTGAAAAAGAATATATTCCCGGACTCAAAGAATTCAATTGAATGACATTGCCGAAGGAGAAATCTCCACCTGATTGAGTAAAAGATTTTACATAATATACCCGGCCGGGAGCAAGACTTCTGATTTCACCTATAAACCTACCGGGACCATTTCTGACGCCTAGAGAAACCACCAAAGGATCTGAAAATTCCTGTTTTGTATCCACCCAAAACCCGTGGTCATCTACTTGAAGTTTTTCACTCGTAATCAATCTCCCTACCAACTTGGCACTCTCTCCGCTGATATCCAATGGGTTCTCTGTAAGTAAGGCAAAGGTGGGAATATCTTCTTTTTCATTGCATGAAAGCAACAATACCACCAAAATCACCGGGAAAAGAATTTTTACCATGTTGAAATTATTTACCGAACTTCCATTGGGAGTAGCCATATTGGGCAGGGTTTGTGAAGGTCTTTCATTGATGTTGAAAGTTCTACCAATAAAAGAACATGCCTTAATCACCTTATGAAATTTAAAAGGGCTCCATACTTAGTCAAAAAAATCCAGAGGCACACTTGAATATATGATGTTTTTCTTTTTATAGGCTTCTTTGGAGAAAAAAGCCATATCCTCCGCAACAATGGAAGATGCATCAAATTGATTTCCTTGGCAATCCATTAGGTAAAACATCAACCCTCCTCCAACTTTACTCATGAAATTTGTATAAAAGACACTGCTATTTTCATATTTGACCAAGGAAACAAAACCAATATAACTTCCTTTATGTGCCTTAGTTAATCTATCCTCCTCTGCCTTTTGAAGCATTTCACTAAACCAATCCATTGAAGCCTGTCCGCAAGAGTCTTGGGCTCTTTGTAACGCCATATCAACGTCCAGAACATCCGTTTCCCAATCATCTTTACTAATACAGCCTACACCTAATAAAAGTGGAATTAGAAAATAAATTATTTTTTTCATAGCCTTTTTCGGTTAAATTTTTTCTCAAATATTTTCAATTCTGAAAACTAAATATATCAAAAAAAAAAAAAATGACAATACAATTATTGAATCCCCTAAATACTAAAATCAAAATCCCCTTGGATAAGATTCCAAGGGGATTTTTGATATTCAATAAGATCTAGGATTTTTACTTAACCACACCCAATTCCTTCCCCACTTCTATAAAAGCAGCAATGGCCTGATCCAAATGAGCCCTTTCGTGGCCGGCAGAAATCTGCACCCTGATCCTTGCCTGACCTTTTGGCACCACAGGAAAATAAAATCCGATGACATATATTCCTTTCTCTAAAAGCTTTTCGGCCATTTTTTGTGACAGCACCGCATCATACAGCATGATGGGGACGATGGCATGTTCGCCGGGCTTGATATCAAATCCTGCCGCTGTCATCTTTTCCCTGAAGTATTTGGTGTTCACTTCTAGCTTGTCTCTCAGTTCGGTAGTCTCCGACAGCAGGTCAAAAACCGCAATCGAAGCACCTGTGATGGATGGAGCCAAGGTATTGGAAAACAGATAAGGTCTTGAGCGCTGACGCAGCAATTCGATGATTTCTTTCCTGCCGGAAGTGAAACCTCCCGAAGCACCGCCAAGGGCTTTGCCCAATGTCCCAGTGATGATGTCGATTTTCCCCATCACATTGCGGTATTCATGGACTCCACGGCCTGTTTTGCCCATAAAACCCGTAGAATGACATTCGTCAGACATGACTACAGCATGATATTTCTCTGCCAAAGCGACGATTTTGTCCAATTGTGCGATGGTGCCATCCATGGAAAAAACCCCATCTGTGACAATGATTTTATTTTGTGCACCTTTGGCATCGGCATCTTTGAGTTGTGCTTCGAGGTCTTCCATGTCATTGTGGTTGTAGCGAAAGCGCATAGCCTTACAAAGCCTGACCCCGTCGATGATCGAAGCATGGTTGAGCGCATCTGAAATGATCGCATCCTCAGCACCAAAAAGCGGTTCGAAAACTCCCCCGTTGGCATCAAAAGCCGCTGCATACAAAATAGTATCTTCGGTACCCAAAAACTTGGAGATTTTGGCTTCCAATTCCTTGTGGATATCCTGTGTGCCGCAGATAAACCTCACGGAAGACATTCCGAATCCGTGGGAATCAATGGCGTTTTTTGCCGCTTCGATGACCTTTGGATGCGAAGAAAGGCCCAAATAATTGTTGGCGCAGAAGTTCAACACCTTTTTGCCTCCGGCAATGGTAATCTCCGCAGCTTGAGGAGAAGTGATGATGCGTTCTTTTTTGAACAGGCCTGCCGCTTCGATTTCCTGTAACTCTTTCTCTAATTTGGGTTTCAAAGTATCGTACATAATATTTTGTATTGGGGGTTTTAAAAGAAAAAAACACTCGTACAATTAAAGTGAAATACATTCATCGAAATCACTATTTTTGTCGCTTTAAGTCCCAAATATAATTAAAAATCCCAAGGGCTTTTCCGGAGCACCGATAAGGAATATTTTAAAAATGGAAAGAATTTTGATCATTGGCGCAGCCGGACAATTGGGTTCGGAACTGACGCAGGCCATAGCCAACATCTACGGTGGAGACAATGTCATCGCCACAGACATCAATCCCAAAGCTTTGGAAAAGTTCGAAAACTGCAGGACTTCCGTCCTGGATGTGATGGACAAAGAGGCTTTGAAAGATTTGGTCAAAGACCAAAATGTGAAGCAGATTTACCATTTGGCTGCAGTGCTATCCGCCACAGGCGAGAAGATGCCTCTTTTTGCATGGAACCTCAATATGGAAAGCTTGCTTTTTGTATTGGAACTGGCCAAAGAAGAAAAACTGGATAAAATCTATTGGCCATCTTCCATTGCTGTTTTTGGCCCAAATACTCCCAAAGTCAACACACCTCAATATTGTGTCAAGGAACCTAATACGGTCTATGGCATTTCGAAGCAAGCCGGAGAAAGGTGGTGTGAGTATTATTTTCAGAAATACGGAGTAGACGTAAGAAGCCTGCGCTATCCGGGACTTATTGGCTATAAGTCACTTCCCGGCGGCGGGACGACTGATTATGCGGTTGACATCTACCACAAAGCAATTGCAGGTGAACATTTTGTTTCTTTCCTCCAAGAAGATTCCTACCTGCCAATGATGTATATGCCCGATGCGATCAAGGCCACTTTGGACCTGATGCATGCACCAAAAGAGCAGGTGAAAATCCGTTCGAGTTATAACCTTTCGGCCATGAGTTTTTCTCCAAAAGAAATTTTTGAAAGCATCAAAGTTCATTATCCTGAATTCAGCATCAGTTACAAGCCCGATTTCAGACAGGAAATAGCAGATTCTTGGCCGGACAGCATTGACGATAGCTGCGCAAGAAAAGACTGGGGTTGGCAACATGACTACAGTCTGGAAAAAATGACTGGCGATATTCTCAAGCATCTTCCGTCTTATTCGTTTTGATTTTCCGAAGTCTGGAGTTATTATGTTCCTGAAGCCCTGCCTTCCGGTAGGCAGGGATCAAATTGTAATAACCCCGAGTAAAGAACGCAACTCGGGGATGATGGCCAACCAAAACGTTCTGGTTTTTGGCCGGATCAAAGGGAAATGAAAAACGAGCATTTCGCCAAAAACAGGGAAATAATGTCCCTATTTTGTTATTCCCATTCTCACGTCTCATATCTATCCTATGCAACTCACTCCAGATAATAAACTTAAGAAACTCATCATAGTAGGCGACAGGGTTTTGATCAAACTCAGAAAAGCTGACGGAAGAACTGCTACCGGGTTATATCTTCCTCCGGGAGTGCAGGAAAAAGAAAAAGTACAGCAAGGCTATATCATCAAAACAGGCCCCGGATATCCGATCCCAATGCCTGCCGAGGACCGCGAACCTTGGATGGAGGCAGAAGAGAAAATTAGATATGTCCCACTTCAAGCCAAAGAGGGGGATTTGGCGATATTCCTTTTGAATGGTGCTTTTGAAGTGATATATGAAGGAGAAAAATATTTCATCGTCCCTCAACATTCTATTCTGATGCTGGAAAGGGAGGAGGAACTTTAAGATTTTGCATCAGTGAATTTCTCACCCAACAAAAACCTCCACTTGTCTTCCGGGGATAATCTGAAAAGTTTTTACAACTCCCCCTGCAACAATCACATAGTTCCCTTCCAATAGGTCAGCAACCACAAATGAGGTTCCCAAAATTCCAGTCCTAATCCAGGGATTAATTTCGGGAGAGTTTCTTAATTGCACATAAACCTCCGCAGGCGCAATAAAGTATTCAGTATTAGGTGAGAAATTGCGTGAAGTAAAAAGGACAGACCCGGTTACTGGTTGGTCATCCCAATTCATACAGGAAGACATCAAGGCCAAAATCAACAATAAACTGAATGCAGAAACTTTCATAGCTAAAGGAATATTTTGGTTAAAAGTAAAACTAAGTTAACGGATAGCAAAAAAAATCGCACTACGTTTTCAATATTAATAATTGATCATCATCATGGATAATTTTGAGGGAAATTCATGTGTTGGGTGATTTTTTACCCTAATTTCTATATTCCGGCTACTTCTTTACCATTGAAGCATACTCTTTTGCGAAGTAACTTAAGATAACATTGGCTCCTGCTCTTTTTATACTCAACAAAGATTCCAACATGGCTCTTTCTCCATCAAGCCAGCCTTTTTGGGCAGCAGCTTTGACCATGGCATACTCTCCGCTGACATTGTAGGCAGCAATAGGCAGGTTCGAATTGTCTTTCAGCAATCTGATGATATCCAAATATGCCAAGGCAGGCTTGACCATCAAGAAATCCGCCCCTTCGGCAGTATCCAATCCAGCTTCTATCAAAGCTTCACTATAATTTGCAGGATCCATTTGGTAGGATTTTTTATCTCCCATTTTGGGAGCTGAGTCCAACGCATCTCTGAACGGACCATAAAAAGCGGAAGCGTATTTGGCAGTGTAGGACATTATGGAGACATCGGTATAGCCATTTTTATCCAAAACCGACCTGATATATCCCACTCTCCCATCCATCATATCTGATGGTCCGAGAATATCCGCCCCTGCCTGTGCCTGCGCCAAAGACATTTTACCCAAGATCTCCAACGTCTCGTCATTCAAAATCTTTCCATTCTCTACAAGTCCATCATGCCCATCTGAACTATATGGATCCATGGCAACATCTGTCATGACTACAGCTTCGGGAAATGTGCTTTTGATTTTGAATATTGCTTTAAGATAAAATGTCTCAGGATTGTAACTTTCAGTAGCGAACCTGTCTTTTTTGATGTCAGGATAGGCCGGAAAAATATCAAATGCCATAATCCCAAGCTTCATACACGCTTCTATCTCTTCCAACATCAGATCCAAAGAAAACCTGTATATCCCCGGCATGGAGGCAACTTCAATCTTTTGGTTGATTCCATCGATCAGGAACATCGGAAAAATAAAGTCTTTGACAGAAAGTCTTGTTTCTTCCACCATGTTGCGGATACCTTGGGATTTTCTGTTTCTTCTCGGTCTTATTTGCATACTATTCTGAATTTTGGCAACTCAAAGTTAAATGTTTAGAAATGAAAACCACCCGGATTATCCAATCAATGAAAATACGGCGTCCGCATTCATTTCTCTAAAATCATCGATATAAAGGTCACACACCGGCAACTCCGACTTGGAATGGGAGGACAAAACTCCCACTACTTTCATCCCCGCATTTTTGGCAGCGGTGACACCTGAAAATGAATCTTCAAAGACGACACAAATACCGGGATCAACCTGTAGGTTAGCCGCTGACTTGAGGTAAACCTCCGGATCGGGTTTGTGTTTGGTTACGTCTTCGCTTGCCAAAATGGACTCCATCCTGTCCATCAGAGACAAAGTGCCGACAATCAATTGAAGGTTGGCAAATGGAGCGGAAGTGGCTACCCCCGTCAAAAACTCATTGACTTTGAGTTGGTGGAAGAAATCCTGAAAACCTGCAATAGGATCAATTTTGTCCCTGTATATTTCCCTGAAGAGGCCTTCTTTCTCATTCTCCAATTCCAACAGTTCCTCGCCGACAATTTTTCTACCGAAAAAGTGACTCATTATATAGGAGTTACTTTTGCCGTACATATGCAGTTCAAATTCTTCCTCTGTGGGGTACATGTCTCTTTTGGCAAAAAACTTCTTGAAAGCCATCGAATGGAATGGATTGGTATGGCAGATAACGCCATCCATATCAAAAATAACTGCTTTTTTCATGGATTAATAGGTTTTGCTTGTAGCGGCAAAGCTAACAAAAGGACATTAAAAAACCCTCCGAGAATTTAATTCTCCCGGAGGGTTTCTATTTCAATGATTGCAAAATGCCTTAAATTCTATTTTTCAAACTCTTTGACCACTTTCTCTATGATATCACAGCAGTCGTGCAGCTGCTCTTCGGTCATGACCAATGGCGGCGCAAAGCGGATGATATTGCCATGGGTAGGCTTGGCCAGGAGACCGTTGTCTTTCAAAGCCACGCACATATCCCAAGCGGTACTGCTGTCGGTAGAGTCATTGACCACGACTGCGTTGAGTAGTCCTTTGCCCCTGACAAGTTTGAGTATTTTGTATTTGTCTACCAAAACCTGCATTCTTTCTCGGAAGATTTTTCCGAGTTTCCGTGCATTTTGGGCTAGTTTTTCATCTCTTACCACTTCAAGCGCTGCTATGGCGACTTTCGCTCCCAATGGATTCCCTCCAAAAGTAGATCCATGCTGACCAGGCTTGATGACATCCATGATATGGTTATCCGCCAACACAGCCGATACAGGATAGAATCCGCCTGAGATCGCTTTTCCCAAGATCAACATGTCAGGCTTGGTGTAAGTGTCTTGTTTTTCGCAATGTCCTTCGCAGGTACAATTGCCACAAACCGCCAAAAGCGAGCCTGTCCTTGCAATTCCTGTCTGGATTTCATCAGCAATGAAAAGGACATTTTTGGCTTTGCAAGCCTCAGCAGCTCTTCGTATAAAATCTTCTGCAGGAGTATATACACCTGCTTCACCCTGAATCGGCTCCACTAAAAATGCCACTACATTCTTATCCCCAAGCGCATTTTGCAAGGCCGAAATATCATCATAAGGTATCTTGACGAATCCCGGTGTGTATGGTCCAAAGTTTTTTCTCGCATTGCTATCCGAAGAAAATGAAATGATGGTGGAAGTCCTACCATGAAAATTATTTTCAGCCACTACAATGACGGCCTGATTTTCATCCACACCTTTTCTTTCATATCCCCATTTTCTGGCGATTTTCAAGGCGGTTTCAACACCTTCCGCTCCGGTATTCATTGGGAGAACTTTGTCAAAGCCAAAGTATTCCGTGATATATTTTTCAAATGGTCCCAAGACATCATTGTAAAATGCCCTTGAAGTCAAAGTCAAAGTACCTGCCTGCTCGATCAAGGCATCTTTGATCCTTGGATGACAATGTCCCTGATTCACGGCAGAATATGCCGACAGGAAGTCATAGTATTTTTTACCTTCTACATCCCAAAGGAAAACTCCCTCTCCTCTTGATAATACCACCGGTAGGGGATGGTAATTGTGAGCTCCGTGCCTGTCTTCCAGTGCGATAGCTTGGCTGCTTGAGTTTATTGTTTCAATCATAATATTTGTAGATTTGTTACCCGTCAAGGATAAATTTCACCGCCCAAAACGGTTTGGCAAATATAGCAAAAGCCTTTAGGATTACAGAATGAACTCAAAAAAGAAGCCTGCAGCACCCATGAAGCTGATTCCAGGGGATTATTACACCAATGAAAAAGGGCTGATGGTTTTTACAGCACAATACCACCTGAGGAGAGGCTATTGCTGTGGCAGCGGCTGCAGACATTGTCCTTATGGGGAGAAGTGATTTGGTTTTATGGTTATTAGGTTATTTGGTTAATGGTTAGCTTTGTTGTAGTGGTTGTAATTGTTAAAATTGTTAGCTGATACACATTTACAAAGCTTGGTACTTATTACATGGTACTTGGTACATTAGGTTGGACTCTCATCCCAACTTCATCGCCACCTTATTTCTATTCCCATTAAAAAAGGAAAACTTTACGGAATATTTTTGATTGGCACTATTGGTATTTCAGGTAAAAGTCCGATATTTGCAAACTCAATTGAAAAAACGTCTATACAATTACGATCATATATCATGGCAAAAGTTTGTGACATTACCGGCAAGAGACCTCAAGTAGGTAATAATGTATCGCATGCGAACAACAAGACCAAGCGTAAATTTTATCCAAATTTGCACAAGAAAAGCTTCTACATCCCTGAGGAAGATGCTTGGATCACTTTAAAGGTTTGTACCAAAGCTTTGAGAACCATCAACAAAAAAGGAATCACTCCTGTGTTGAGAGAAGCCCAGGCTAAAGGATACGTTATCATTAAATAATCAGATCAGGTTTACCATTTAAATATATACAGCGATGGCTAAGAAAGGTAACAGAGTACAAGTGATCATGGAGTGCACCGAGCACAAGGCTACAGGCCTTCCAGGTACTTCAAGATACATCACTACCAAAAACCGTAAAAACACCACTACAAGACTTGAATTGAAAAAATTCAATCCGATCTTGAAGAAAATGACGGTTCACAAAGAAATTAAATAATTTAGGACCTAGGTTGCTTCCGGCAACAATATAAACCTTGAAAATATGGCTAAGAAAGTAGTAGCAACCCTGAAAAAAGAAGGTGGAGTAACATATGCTAAAGTAATCAGAGCAATCAAATCTGAAAAATCAGGTGCATATACCTTCAAAGAAGAAATGGTTCCAACCACTATGGTTCAGGATACCTTGAAAAAATAAAATCATTGCACTTTTTGCGATCGAAAGTCCCTTCAGGCAAAGTCTTTGAAGGGACTTTTTTGTTATATTCGGACTTTAAAAATCACAAGCTATGGGAATTTTCGGTTTCTTTTCGAAGGAAAAAAAAGAAAGCCTTGACCAAGGTTTACAAAAATCCAGCGAAAACATTTTTTCTAGGTTAAGCAAAGCTGTTGTCGGCAAATCTAAAGTTGATGAGGAGATATTGGATGAGTTGGAAGAAATCCTCATCACCTCTGATGTAGGGGTCGACACGACCATTAAGGTTATCAGAAGAATCGAAGATCGCGTTGCCAAAGACAAGTACCTCAATACGGCAGAACTCGATGTGATTCTAAGGGAAGAAATCATGGGCCTGCTCGAAGAAAACCAAAGTACCGACCTTTCGGACTTTGACCTGCCGGCAGACAAAAAGCCATATGTCATCATGGTAGTCGGCGTCAACGGTGTGGGCAAAACAACCACCATCGGCAAACTCGCCTACCAATTCAAACAAGCCGGAAAGTCAGTGGTCCTTGGTGCTGCCGATACTTTCAGGGCTGCAGCGGTGGACCAATTGATCCTTTGGGCAAAACGTGTAGATGTACCAATAGTGTCCCACGGCATGAATACAGATCCGGCTTCAGTGGCTTTTGATGCTGTCAAGCAAGGGGTAGATACCGGTGCTGATGTCGTGATCATAGACACTGCAGGCAGGTTGCATACCAAAGTCAACCTGATGAACGAGCTGACCAAAATCAAAAGGGTAATGCAAAAATTCATCGACGATGCACCGCATGAAGTACTGCTTGTATTGGACGGTTCTACCGGTCAGAATGCATTTATCCAAGCGCAGGAATTCACCAAAGCGACTGACATCACAGCCCTTGCGATTACCAAACTAGACGGCACTGCCAAGGGAGGTGTTGTTATCGGGATCTCTGACCAATTCAAAATCCCTGTCAAATACATTGGCGTAGGTGAAAAAATGACTGACCTGCAGGTTTTCAACAGAAAGGAATTTGTGGATTCACTTTTTAAAAAGAAGTAGCGAGAAAATCTAAAGCCTCTTTGAGTTTCTAAAAATCGGTTCCTTAATACAAGAAAATAGGATTTGAAGCAGAACCTCAAAATGTTCTATTTAAACTTGAAACAATGAATTACAAGACGTTTTTTCATTATGTAAGCTATGCCCAATACCCATTAATGCTTATGGGATTGTATTTTGCTTTTAAGCCATACCTCAATGGACTGGATTTCCTTAACGATAATCCTGAGGTGATATTTGATAACCTTAATTCGGTTTTGATTTTCATGGGTTTAGGGATAAGTTTCTCTTCATTACAGGACACCTCCAAAACTCAAAATGAGTTATCCAAAAAAGTATGGCAAAATCCCCGAAAAGGAAAAATTGCAATCATCATAATGAGCCTGTTTATCCTAATTCTGCTGACCTTGGGATTGACAGGATTTTATTTCTCTGAAACTGGAATTTTAAAAGATTTATCTATAGGAATTATAGTTTTAAGCTTGGGAATGTTTGGTCTTTTGAAGGCTGCAATCGAAATGTTTGAAAATCACAGAGCGGATAAGAAAATCAGCAACATGTGATTTGTCAACCTTTATCTTTAAAATAGGCCTGCTGAAATATCGGATTATTGCCTCCATCCTTCATTACACAGAATAGCCTTCTTGATATTCAGTCACAAATTATAGTGACTTAAAAAAAAAATCGAATCCAACACCCTCCTTTTTTGCTCCTGCTCAAAAATCAAAAACAATCCTTACATACCCCTCCTTATCATCATTTTCCTGCTCTACTAATTTTAGATAAAATCCATTGGGCGTGAAAAATCCTGAAGGTAAGATCTCTTGATTGTCAAAAAATAGCTCCGCAACTTTCCCGAACTCACTGTCCAAAACAACAAAGCTGCTTTCATTGGTGTAAGTTTCTATTTCTGATTCTTTGGTTTCAATATTTACATACCTCAACAACCTCTTCCGATAAGGATCGTATTGGGTAAATTTGTATCTACTTGTCTTCATACTAGGATTAAAAACTGTCCACTCTCCCCTAGGTTCGGTTTTGCCTTTTTCAAAAATCAAAGTTCTAGCGCTTCGGCCATCCACCCAATAACTTTTATCAGAATCTAAAATCAATAAGGAATCATTTGCAGGAAAATTGACCACAAAAAGATCGCGGTCAATAATATAGGAATGGGCAAAAACTCCAAGTTCAGGATCATCATAGTGTTCCCTGTATTTTTCGGGATAGTTGAAGCCTACAGGTTCAAAATTTCCCGAACGGGTGTCCAATTTCCATAACCAATCCCGGTAATTCATATTGGGCTCCTGGAGCACGAAAGGAACATCAGCCAAAAACAAGGTCTTGGTCGCTGCATCATAAGTCATGTCATTGCCATTCATCGCAGAAAAATTAGCAGCCAACCTTTCTTCAGGCACAGAAGGGAAAGGAAAGCGGCTGACAACTTTTCCTTCAAAATCAGTATGGACAATCTCTTTCTGACCTGATATAAAAAACAATCCATCTTGAGTAATAAGACTTCCCCATATGTAAAATCCAACCCCATCAGGACCTTCTGCAAAGAAATTGGTACTTGAAAGCAATTCTTCAGACGGGTAACCGTATTTCAAAAGCCGCTTGTCAGACCATGCATATAGGAAAATGCTGTCATCTTGTTCAAGGTAAGCGAATTTGGCAGGAAGGTTTTTTGTGAATTCATCCTTTTCGAAGTAAATGGTATCTGAAATGTATTCAGTCAACTCGCCGGATATGAATTCGGGATTGGATTCCTTGGAATTACAAGAAAAAACCACTGCCAAAAGAAAAAAGAAATACTTACCCATACCTTATTTTTTAACTTTGAAGTTAATTTAATGTTCAATCATTTCAAGCTTAGGCATCATTTATTTGAAAATTTCCATATACATCCTTCTTTCAATCAACTTACTATTTAAAATTCTAAAAAGAAAAAACCACCAAAGCCTAAAAGCTCCGATGGTCTTTTCCTTGTATTGCCTCTTTTCTCTCGCTTCTCGGCTCTCGCCTCTCGTTTCTCCTCTCAATCTTTTCCCAAAAACGGATACCTGTAGTCCACCGGGGATACAAACGTTTCCTTGATGGTTCTTGGAGAAACCCAACGCAGCAAATTGATCATAGAACCGGCTTTGTCATTGGTACCGGATGCCCTTGCACCTCCAAAAGGCTGTTGACCCACGACCGCACCTGTCGGCTTGTCATTGATATAAAAGTTACCTGCTGCATTTCTCAGTTTTTTGGTAGCCAATTCGATCGCATACCTGTCTTGGGAGAATACGGCGCCTGTCAAAGCGTAAGGCGAAGTCTGATCGACCAATTCCAATGCTTCCTCAAAGTGCTCTTCATGATAGACATAGATGGTCAATACGGGTCCGAATATTTCTTCGCACATGGTCGTGTACATCGGGTCTTTGGTTAGGATGACAGTCGGTTGGATAAAATAACCTTTGGATTTGTCATGATGGCCGCCGGCGATGATTTCTACACCTGCGGCATTTTTAGCATTGTCGATGTATTTGGAGATTTTGTCAAAAGACTTCTCGTCGATCACTGCATTGATGAAGTTGGTAAAGTCCTCGGTTGGTCCCATTTTCATGGAAGCCAAATCCTCTAACAGGTATTTTTTGACATCAGGCCAGATATTGGAAGGAATGTAAGCCCTAGAAGCCGCAGAGCATTTCTGTCCCTGATATTCAAAAGCTCCCCTAGAAAGTCCGACAGCTACTGCTTTGGCATGGGCTGACTTGTGTGCCAAAACAAAGTCTTTCCCACCTGTTTCGCCGACTATTCTCGGATAGGATTTATACTTAAAGATATTTTCTCCAACCGTTTTCCAGATGTGTTGGAATACTCCTGTGGAACCTGTAAAGTGGATTCCTGCAAAATCAGGATGGTTGAAAATGATGCTTCCGGCTGTTGGGCCGTCTACAAAAACCAAATTGATGACGCCATCCGGCACGCCTGCTTCTTTGAAAACCTGCATCAGTACATTTGCAGAGTAAATCTGCGTGTAAGCTGGTTTCCATACGACTGTGTTTCCCATCATGGCCGGAGCGGTAGGAAGGTTTCCTGCTATGGCTGTAAAATTGAACGGGGTCAAAGCAAAAACAAAACCTTCGAGCGGTCTTTGCTCCAATCTATTCCAAACTCCTGCACCGGAAACGGGCGGCTGCTGCGCATAGATTTCAGACATGTATTGCACATTGAACCTTAGAAAATCTATGAATTCACAGGCTGCGTCGATTTCGGCTTGAAAGGCATTTTTGGATTGTCCCAGCATGGTGGCCGCATTGATCTTGGCACGGTATGGACCTGCCAAGAGGTCTGCAGCTTTGAGGAAAATCGCTGCTCTTTGCTCCCATTCCATGGATTCCCAAGCTTCTTTTGCTCCCAAAGCAGCATTGATCGCCTGTTCTACATGGGATGCATCTCCCTCATGGAAGAATCCCAAAAGATGCTTGTGGTCATGGGGAGGGGACATGGATTTCTTAACTCCTGTCCTCACTTCTTCGCTTCCGATATACATAGGCACATCTACAAGCTGCGACCTGAATTCCTTCAGTGTCTGCTGCAGTTCGATCCTCTCGGGAGAACCCGGAGCATAACTTTTTACCGGTTCGTTGACCGGCTTGGGAACGTTAAAAAAACCTTTGAGCATATGAATTTGAGTTTATGATTTCTGAAGGGGCAAAGATAAGGACTACCATCCTGAAAACCTGCCGAATTTCAAAAGTTGTAATTGTTGTATTTGTGGTAATTGCTATCAGCTTCGCTCCTGCTACGTAAGATAGGAGAAAACATTATATTACTTCGTTCTTGTTTCTTGCTCCTCCATCTTGATACATGGTACTTGATACTTTGTACTTGATACAATCTCACAATAGCCCTTCCAATTCCTTCAAATGCCGAATTGTATGCGTCGGCTGATGCTCGATGCCTTTTTCGTGGGGATCAAAATAGACCTGATCGATATTGGAACGGATGGCCCCAAGGATATCCGAATTGGGATTATCGCCTATCATGATGCAATCGGCAGATTGCACAGCCAATCTATCCATCGCATATTGGAAGATTCTTGGGTCAGGCTTTTTGTGACCGGTAGTCTCTGAAGTCACCACCAGATCAAAATACGGAGTCAAACCCGAAGAATGCATTTTCTTGGCCTGACTTTCATTGAAGCCATTGGTGATGATATGCATCTTGTAATTTGGACTCAAATAATCTAAAATCTCTTTGGAATAGGGAAGCAAATGGGGTTTGGAAGAAGTCCTTTGCATAAAATCTTCTTCCATTTCTTTGGGAACATTCCTACCCAAAACACCTGCTTTTTCAAAGATGAGTTTGAACCGCGTTTCCCTCAGGTTTTGTTTGTCAATTTTACCCAAATCATATAGTGCCCAAAGCTTGAAATTGACCTGATAAAAGGCATCGATGAATGTCTGAAAATCTGGAATCCCTACGTTGACCAATTGATAAATCTCGAACAGTTCAGAAAGTGATTCCTGCACATTGGTATCATAATCCCAAAGTGTATGGTCCAGGTCAAAGAAAATATGGCGGTACTTTTTCAATTGCGAAAGGCTATTTGCGGTAGGGATTATTTTCGATCTTATTGATGGCCAATTCCCGGTTGGTAAGCAGGATATTATAAAGATCCTGGTCCCTTTTGAAATTGGGGTCCTTTTGGATAAACTTAAAAATCTGTTGGATGATTTCTTGGGCTTCGTCCAAGATATAGTAAAAAATCCATTGGTCCACCCTTCGGCTTCCCAACAATCCGGAATTTTTGAGGTAGATCAAATGTCGGCTGGTTTTGGTCTGTGTAAAATCCAGAATATGCTCCAGATCAGAAATGGACAGTTCTTTGTTTTGGAGCAAAAGATGGAGGATCCGGACCCTCGGCTCTTCGGAAAGTGCCTTAAAAATCCTCATTCCATAGCTTAAGCTGATATTTTTAAGTCGCATTTAGTAAAATTAACGAATAAAACCCGGTCGAAATTAAGCAAATGAAACTAAAATAGGCTAATATTATACCCAAATTAGAAAACCTAATTAGACTGAATTCGGTTCAGCGAATCAATAAGATAAACCGTATTGCCTTGAAATTTAAAGTAAACCCGATAGCTGTTTTCCTTTTTTTCACCCTTTTCATTTTGGGGATTGAAGACGGTTTTGCCCAAGATAGAGAAAAAAAAGTGATCCAGCTTTCAGGTATCATCCTCAATGCTGACAGTACGGATGCCGTTCCGGGAGTCAATGTCTATGTTCCAAAAAAGGGACGTGGCACAAGTTCTGGTAGGTATGGCTATTTTTCTATGCCGGTATTGGAAGGTGACAGTGTGATTTTTAGTTTTATAGGTTTGAGAAAACAGTCTTTCAAAGTCCCCGAAAATGTAGATGATGACAAGATCTCTTTGATCCTCACCATGCAGGTCGATGAGATTGCTTTGGCAGAAATCGAGGTCATGCCCTATCCCACAGAGGATGAATTCAAAAGACAGGTTTTGGCGATGAACTACGAAGCCCCGATGACGATCGACAGAACAGGGAATCTAAGTCCTGAAACCCTCCTGAGGTATGCGGAAGCGATGCCGGCGTCGGGTAATGAAAACATGAGGTATTTCCAACAGGGACAGGTCATGCAGATCCAGGACCGTTACGGACCTAGACCTTTTACTTTGATGGATCCTTTTGCTTGGTCCAAGTTTATCCAATCCATCAAAAGGGGTGATCTGAAGAAAAAGGATTGACATATTCACCTTAGAAATAAAATCAAAAGGCTCAAAATGATGAATTTTGAGCCTTTTTTGATTCAATCCATTTCATTATTTTCAATTTCTTTGAAATAAAAAACCAAACAGGGTATCTATCGGATTCAATATCTACAAATATCCAGTATCCATCAATATCTCCTTACTAATCAAATTAGCCTCAAATGGAGCGGCTTGTTTATTCAATTTTCAAGACCATTATTACCTTTCTCCATATAAATTGAAGTAATCGGATATACAATCCGAATGTCTTTTTCTGCCCTGAACCTGTCGATAATTGCCTCCGTAATCTGATGCTCAAAAACCCTCCTTTTTCTTGGTTTGCACAAATACCGGAGTGAAAGTTGGATGCCCCGTTCCTGAATCTTGGTGTAGACTGTCGGAGTATATTGACTGAAGGAAATGAAGTGCTCCTTTTGGGCTATTCTCAAATCTGCCTCAATCGCTTTAAAATCAGGTGCAAGCAAATGATTCATGATTTCCTTCAGCAAAAGAGTGGCTTTCTTATAATCCGATTCCAATCCTATGAAGATATTCTGCTCGTTCCAGATATAATCAAAGCCCTGACTGTAATTGGCTTGGGGATCCGTAAAAACCTTCCCGTTTGGCACATGGACGATTCTGCCGGTACTTTGCTCTCCGTCTACCCAATTGCCCACTTCCAGCAAACTAAATTGGAATAATCGTAAATCCACCACATCTCCTTTGTATTCGCCTATCTGAATCCTGTCGCCCACGTCAAACGGCTTGCGCCAATAGATAAACATCCATCCTGCAATGTTGACAAAAATATCCTTGAGCGCAATGGCAATACCCGCCGACAACAAACCCAAAAAGGTGGTGATGGATTGGAAGTTGGTGATCCAGATATTACCCACCAGCAGCAATCCTATAAAAACAAGGATGTACTCGATGGTTTTGCGGGTATGGAAAAGCTTTTTGATCTCGATATCCTTTCCGCGGCTGATGAGTTTAAAGGCTCCCTTTTTGATCACCCACAATACGAAAATAATCAGAATGGTCTTGTAGATACTCCACCTGATATCGTAAGCAATGATGTCGTCCAGATATTCTATGTAATGTTCCATAGTAAAAACAGATAGTCTAAACTACATCTAGCAGGCTGAATATCAAAGATCATCACAAAAAATCCGACTAAATGCCGGATTTCAGTTTTGAAGTAAGGTTGTATTTAGTAATTTATGTGTGTACGGTTTCTCGCCACAAACCATTTAAAACTCGGATTGAAAATCCATTGTAGTGGCTATGGACTATCGAAAGTGGTCTATGACTGATTACAATTTGAATCCCAACCTGTAGTTGACCATGAGGTAGTATGGCCAATATCCGTCAAAAGAGGACATACTCACCCCGATCGTATTTCTCCTGTTTGGATTTGCCGGTTGCCAATCAAACGTCACTTGGGACACATACCCCAATCTCCTATGTCTTTCAACCATAAATCCTGCACTTTCCTGTACCCGTGGTTCGCTATCGCTAAGTTGGTAACCGCGGTGGATTACCTCTCCTCCTAACTGGTATGATGGACCAAATGCCAAGCCTAACCTAAAATCCTTTTTGGTGCGGATGATGTCATATTGAAATCTTACATCAGTAAAAATTCCTGAAACAAATTGTTCCCTGTCTTCGGGAAAAGTATAGTTAAAATCAGAATTGATGATGGATTGGTAATAAGTAAGGCTTGGATTGATCGAAAATCTATCAAGGACTTTAAAGCTCAGTTCGTTGATGACATTAAAACCATACATCCCTACATTTCCTTCCACGAGCACCCCTGTGCCTATCCTGTATGTCATGTTGCTGCTCTTTTCTTCTAATTGCTGCGCAAATGAAGTGGCCGAAATCAAAAGCAAGATGAAAATGGTTGAGGTGATTTTTTTCATTGTGATTTAATTGTGAGCGGCAAAACTATAATAAAAATACTTCTGATCAACTTGGTTTTTCTTTTTATTGCTCAAAAAAACTCTTTTCAGAAATAATCCCTTTTTAGCATGATTTCCCGCTTTCTGTTTTTTTCATTGACAATTTCCCACACGAGCTTGACAGCACTTGATTATTTTGTTTACATTATAAACACATAAATGTTTATTAAATAAACATTTTGAAAAACTGCCATTGACTTATCTGTCGGTTTCGTCACCCTGAGTGTAGCGAAGGGTCTCACAAACATTGTACGAGATCCTTCAGTCGTGCCTCCTTCAGGATGACGCACACCAATCGTCATTGCCTTTCTGTAAATGCCAATTTTAACGACTCAGGATGTGAAAGACGCTAAAAAAATAGAATAATGGATGGTTGCTAAAGCCTATATCGCCGAAGGCATATATCCACCTATATCGCTTTAGCCTATATCATTTCATATCGCTTCAGCTTATATCATTTAGTATCGCCGAAGGCATATATCAACCAATATCAATAAGTATCCTTTAAATATGTATATCAACTGCCATTCCTTTTACAGCTTCAAATACGGGACGATGTCCGTGGAAGCACTGATCGCTGAAGCGAAAGGCAAAAAACTCGACTCCCTCGCCCTCACCGACATCAACTCCACCGCCGGCGTGTTTCCCTTTATCCGTGAAGCACAGAAAAAAGGCATCCATCCCGTCATCGGCATCGACTTCCGCAACGGTGTGAAGCAACAATACATCGGCCTTGCCAAAAACCAAGAAGGCTTCTTCGAACTCAACAAACACCTCTCCCACCACCGCATCAAAGGCATTCCCTTTGAAGCAAAGGCTCCCGCGTTTGAGCATAGTTTTATAGTATATCCTTTGCCTGCGAAGTTTTTTGCCCTGCGGGAAAATGAATTTGTCGGAATCCATCCCTACCAACTCAACAAGATCGTGAAGTCGCCATGGTTTAGGTACAAGGACAAACTCGTCCTGCTACAGCCGGCGACATTTAGCTCCAAGTTGGAATTCAACGCCCACCGCCTCCTCCGGGCGATCGACGGCAATACCTTGCTCAGCAAGCTGGAAACCGAAGAACAGGGCGAAATCTGCGACATGCTCTACAGCTATGCCGATATGGTCGCCCGCTGTGAAGGCCACAGCTACCTGCTGTACAATGCACAGAAACTGCTCGAAGCCTGTCAGTTTTCCTTTTACTTCCAAGCTGTCAAAAACAGAAGGGACATCCTCGGTTCAGACTGGGAAGACTACGACTACCTCAGGCAGGAAACATTCAAAGGTGCCCTCATGCGCTATGCGGACCTGACTGCCGAGATCAGCAAGCGGATCGAAAAAGAACTTGAACTCATCCAGCAAAAGGGATTTGTCTCCTACTTTCTGATCAATTATGACATCGTCAACTTTGCCCACGGCAAAGGCTATTACCATGTCGGACGGGGCAGCGGTGCCAACAGCATCGTCGCTTACTGTCTCTACATCACCGATGTGGACCCGATCGAGTTGGACCTGTACTTCGAGAGATTCATCAACCTGTACCGCGAAAACCCACCCGATTTTGACATCGACTTCAGTTGGACAGACCGGGACGAGGTGACGGCGTACATTTTTGAGAAGTACAACAAAGGAAACCAAGAGCATGTCGCCTTGCTCGGTTCATACAGTACATTTCAATCCAACTCCATGCTGCGCGAACTTGGAAAAGTCTTTGGTCTGCCCAAAACAGAAATCGAATCCCTGATCTACTATGCCGGCAAGCCTGACTATGTGCCTGACCAATACGGGAAGCTGATTATCAAATACAGTCAGGTCCTCCACGGCATGCCTTCCCACCTGACGATCCATGCCTGCGGAATCTTGATTTCCCACAAACCGATACATTATTACACCGCAACAGATATGCCGCCAAAGGGATTTCCCCTAGCCCATATTGACATGCATGTGGCTGAGGACATCGGACTGTATAAGTTTGACATCCTCAGTCAGCGTGGTCTCGGACATATCAAGAGTGCCATCCAAATCATCGAACAAAATCAGGGCGTCAAGGTCGACATCCGTCAGGTTGAAAAATTCAAAAAAGACCCTAAAATCAAGGAACACCTCCGGGACGGACATACCATCGGGGCATTTTATGTCGAGTCACCCGCCATGCGCATGCTACTCGCCAAGATGAAAGCCGACGAATACCTTGAGCTCGTGGCTGCCAGTTCCATCATCCGTCCGGGGGTGGCACGGTCGGGTATGATGCGGGAATATATCCTGCGGCATGTGGACCCCGAGCGCCGCAAAACCGCTCATCCGGTAATGATGGAGATCATGCCCGAAACCTACGGCATCATGGTCTATCAGGAAGATGTGATCAAGGTAGCACACTACTTTGCGGAGCTTTCTCTCTCAGAGGCAGATGTGCTGCGTCGCGGCATGAGTGGCAAATCCCGCTCTAAGGAAGAATTCAAGCGGGTACAAGACCAGTTCTTTATCAACTGCGAAAAGCTTGGCCGTGACCCCAAAATCACAGCAGAGGTTTGGTATCAGATCGAGAGTTTTGCTGGATATTCTTTTGCCAAAGGACACTCGGCCTCCTTTGCAGTGGAAAGCTATCAGAGCCTGTACCTCAAGGCTTACTTTCCGTTGGAGTTTATGGTTGGGGTGATCAACAACTTCGGGGGATTTTACCATACGGAGTTTTATGTCCACGAGCTCCGTATGAACGGCGCCGACATACAGGCACCCCACATCAACGAGAGCGACTACCTGACTAATATCAAAGGCAAGACTGTCTATCTGGGATTTATCCACCTGAAGTTTCTCGAAAAGGCATCTGTAGAAAAAATCCTACGGGAAAGAGCCGTCAACGGACCCTATCTGGGATTGTCCGATTTTATCGCAAGGGTGGAAATCAGCCTGGAGCAGGCGCTGATCCTGATCCGTATTGCCTGCTTCAGGTTTACAGGCAAGAGCAAACAGGAACTGCTTTGGGAGGCGCATTTTATCCTGAACAAAAGAAAAACCGTAGCTGTCGGCAACGAACTGTTCAAAAAATCAGGTTTCCGTGAACTGCAGGTTCCCGAACTCGAAGCTGCCGACATCCGGCAAGAGATCGTCGATCAGATAGAAATCCTGGAATTTCCGCTGGATTCTCCCTTTCTGCTGGTCAAAGACCAGTCTGTGGTGAGCATCAAGGCAAAGGATATGAAACTGCATCTGGGCAAAACGGTACAGGTCATCGGCTACCTTGTCACCATCAAATACACAAGGACAGTCAAGGGTGAGGTGATGAACTTTGGCACCTTTGTCGATCGGGACGGAGACTGGATCGACACGGTTCATTTTCCTCCTGTGGTCAAAAAACATCCCTTCAAGGGCCGCGGCATCTACCTGATCAAAGGCAAAGTCACGCAGGAATTTGACTTCTACAGCATCGAAGTCAGCAGCTGCGAAAGGATGGAATACTGGAATGCAGGTGATTAAACCTTTGAGGTATTTTTAACCTCGAAGGTTTATAACCATTCTCCTGAAGCATGCTCTTTGATGGAAATGGTCATTCCGCAAAAAAGAAGAAGGCCTAATTGAATCAGGCCTTCTTGGTATTGGAACTTCTAGTGGAATATCATCAATTTTAGAAGTTAATGTAAATAGTACAGCTAAACATCATAATCAGGAAATTGAGTAGAATCAATTCCTTTTTCTTTTTGTACCGACTGCATAGAATAATGATAGCAATGAATAGAATGGTACAGAAAGTAAGCAATTCATACCTATTGACTTTGAGGAAAAGCAAAGCAATTTGGAGTGACAACTGTATGGTCATCCCCCAATAGATGAAAAGGTCTATCTTATCTGTTCCATTTTTTTCGAAAAACCCCATGACAGTTTTAAAACCAAAAAACAACATGTATAAAGTAATCCCCATTGCTATAGGCATCAGTGAGATTTTACCAATGCTAAATAAAATGGCTGCACCCAATGAAAATATCAAATAGGTCAGGGTAATCTGTTTTGAGTAAGTTAAGCTCATATTAAATTTTAGTTTATGGGAATTCGATTTACTTTCTAATTTAAGGAGCCGGTTCAACAGACGCATATAAGCATTCTGCATTCCAAACTAGCATATCATATGGCATATTAAAAATCGTCCATGCAATCCCTAAATAAGTTGATGTTGATCCAAATGCAGATATTATCTTCGCTTCCATACATCCATTCCAACGACATTCATAATCACATTGAATTCGATCAGATTCGGAATTTAAACTCTTACTTTTTAATTCCGAGTAAAACCTTAACATTGCCAATTCCTTCAAAATAAAATCCCTTTTTATTTTCGAAAGTTCAGAATCAATAATCTTCAATTCAATTGCATAAGCCAATTTATTAAAATTTTCGAATGATAATAAAGAATTCGCTGCTACTAGGGACATTGTCAATTCTCGAAATTCTTTATTGGCATTGACAAGCTCTTCAGGTAATTGATCGCTTTCTGATTTTCTTGAATAGTCATTTATATCAATTTGGTTTATTTTTTGTTCAAACTTTATTGTTACTTCGAAAGGATTGATTTTCTCCGGAACCACAAAATTATAAGCGTCGGGATTATTTACTAATCCTAAAATTTCTTTGATTACATTTTGTTGGTCATTTTTTTCAAATGAATCCTCGTTAAAAGTACATGCGCTAAAAGCAAAGAATACAATCATTTTTAATTTTTTCATAATTTTTTGAGTTAGAGATAAACTAACTCCAAAGTATATATATATATATATATCCTAATAATCAACGAAATTTTCTTCAGTAAATTTTTTAAAAAAAATTTACAAGTAAAAAATAGAGGTCTTACAAACCCAAATTATCAATTCAAAGACCATCAAAATGCAGTCTTCAGACTGCCTCAACCTTGCTCAATCAATATCACATCAATCAAAGTCTCCGGCAATCCCGCATAATTGGCTGCGCTGCTATACAAATAGTCTTCTTGGGAAAGGACAATTCCAGCTTCTACAGGATTTTGATGAATATAATGAAGGCACTTGCTGACTTTTTTATTGGTATTCAGCTCGATTGGGTGACTATGCTGTTGCCAGACTTGAAAGTGTGTATTATTTGGGTTTGCTCTGCCAGCCTTTCCAAAATGCCAAAGCAAAAATTCTTTTCTGCTTTCTACCGAACTTGCTTTTATAGCCTCAAGGATCTTTACAGAAGTAAACTTTTTAATATCCCTCATTAATCCTTCGAGTGGTTGCTCTCCATTTCTGCCTAGAATCATGTGGACATGACTTGACATTATACAATAGGCACATAGATCGAGGCCTTTGAATTCCTGACAATACCTAAGTGAATCCAAAAAGATATCTCTGTACTCCCTGCGGGTAAATAAATCAATCCACTCTATCACCGTGAAGGTTACAAAATAAAGTTTGTCCTGGTCTCTGATTTTAAATTTTCTACTCATCAAAAAAAGATTATTAACTGCAGTAATTTAGTTGATTTTTTTAAAAAAAGCAGTCTGAAGACTGTATTGACATAGTCCAAGTCAGAAGACTTGAACCATTGGAGTTTGACTTCTACAGCCTCGAAGTCAGCAGCTGTGAAAGGATGGAATACTGGAATGCGGGGGAATAAACCTTTGAGGTTTTTTAACCTCGAAGGTTTCTAAGAATTAAATAACAAGAATTTTCAAACCTTTTCAAACTTCTTCAATTTTGGACTATTGCGGTTATATTCTTTTACAGCCAAGGCCATATCGTATTTATTCTGCATTCTGGTCCATAGATCAGACACGGAAACAAACCATCTATACCTATGCTTTTAATAAAATAAATTTTTCATTATGTTTAAAATACCAATCGCTGTTTATATGAAAACATACCAAAAAATAATTGTTGCAACTCTTTCCATTTTCATTTTCTCCTATCTAGTTTATAAATTTTTAATCATTGATTTCTTGTTTCCAGTTAATAATACCCTCGAAAAATTTATATCAAAAAATACAATTAAAATTGAAAACATCGACCCAAATAATCTAAACAATTCCAATTTCGATCAAATTATCAGTGCTATCGGGGATTCTAAAATAGTATTTCTTGGAGAACAAGATCATGGAGAAGCACCAGCATTTTTAGTAAAATCTAAACTTATAAAAATACTTCATGAAACAATGGGGTTTGATGTTATCATTTTTGAAAGTGATTTCTTTGGACTTAATTTCGATCCAACTAAAACTGATTATATTTTAGGAAATCACACAGATTATCAGGAAAATATTTATTCAATTTGGTCAAATTGTCTTGAATGTCAATACCTTTTTGAATACATAAACAAAAGCAAAGAAAGTGAAAGTCCGATATTCGTTGCAGGTGCTGATACAAGACATCATGGATTAAACTCTAATAAGTTTTTGGTTCCTTCTTTTATCAATTATATGAGTTCAAATAATTTTTTTGAATCTAAAGATGAAGAAAAAACCATTGTAAGAGTACTGACTGAACTATTAGAAAAGGAGTATAATTCCCAAATAGACAAATCCGACAAAAACGATTTTTTAGTATTTTTAGAGAGAACAGAAGAAAAAATCGATGACTCTATTTTTTGGCATCAAGAAATAAGAAATCTTAGAGGTTTCTTTCATAACACTTTCAGCAATTCCAATAATGAAAGGGACATTCAAATGGCAGATAATTTACTTTGGTTGTTAAAACATCCTTTTAAAGATAAAAAAGTAATTTTCTGGGGAAGCAACTCTCATATCTTCAAAAATTACTCCACAATCAATGATAAATATGCCGCAAACGCAAGTGATCAAGATACTACAAATATGGGCTCAGAGATAGCAAAAGTGATGGAAGATGACCTTTTCATACTTGGATTCACCTCTTTTAAAGGAGAAGGAGGTAGACTTTATCAAGAAGGGTATGATATTAAAAAACCTAACCCAAATCATTTTGAAGCTTTAATCCATAAATTAAACTTTGATTACGCCTTTATAGATTTTCAGAAAGGCCATGGTGAATTAGATGGTGTTGAAGAATTTTGGATGAAAACCTTAATACATCAACCCAAATATTTTGCTTGGCATAAAATGTTTGATGGTGTTTTTTATATAAAGGACTCTTACAGATGTGAAGAGACTCCAGCACTTTAAAAAATTCAATTCAAGCTATTTTCTATTAAATTATTTAAGGCTTTTTCACAGATTTTCTAAGAGCTTTCTTGCTTCGTCCCTAGAAAAAAAACAGGCTGACATGGTCCAAGTCTGAAGACTTGAACCAATTTGCCTATCCCCTCAAAAAACTCCCCAAATCCATCTGCTGAATCCCTTTAGATTTATTCCTCTTATGATATTTATAGCTATTTCTGATTTTATACTTAAAAAGCAGTCTGAAGACTGTATTGACATGGTCCAAGTCTGAAGACTTGAACCATTTAGTCCACATGCGTTAGACGGGAGACAGTCAAGCCCCTCCCAATTTTAAAACATCTCCGAACTCTTCTGCTGTAATGACAGTAACCTTTGGAAATTTCAATTTTTTAAGCACTTTAAAATCCGCATCATGTGTGACCAAATAATTAGCACCACACGCTAAAGCACAATCTGTAAACTTATTGTCATTAGCATCTTTTATGAGATTCCATCTAAAGTAAATATCTACCTTTTCAACATTTCCCAACTCCATCAGAACTTTTAATGTAGCTTGAGCAGGCTCCAGACCCATATGAAACCCTATAATTTCCTCATATTCTGATAAAATCTCATTGGTCAGACACAATTAGAATTTACCTGACATTAAATCCTCAAAAATCCAATGAAAGGGTGATTTTCTAGAGATAGCAACCAAAAAAATGTTAGTATCAATGACTACTTTCATCCTCAAGAGATTTTCTTGGGATAGGTGGTACGCATTTTTGTCTTGGATAACTTTATAGCATCCTCATCGGTCCAACCCTTTTCCTCCCAAGCCTTATCAGCCAAATCCATAGCTTTTTCAGCAAAATAAGATGAAATCAACTGTTTGATTTCATTCAGTTCCTGCTCAGAAACATCTTGGGCAAAAAGTGTTAAAAGCTCTCGCTGTAAGTTGGTCAGGGGTGACTCTTCATTAACCATCTTCCTTTACTTTTATTTGAATAGAATTTAATCTCTATCAAATATATCATTTAATATGAATTGGTTCAAGGTTAACCTATAACCAATTATCGCAGATTTACCACTCTTTCTACAATTGACATGATCCAAGTCTGAAGACTTGAACCATTTAGATTTTTAATCTACCTTTTCCGCATCAATCACAAAAACAGCTGGAAGTCTTATCCCTTGGGTTGTGCAGAAAATTGCTTCGCTATCAAGTTTTTTCCGTATTCGAACCCTCAGCTTCATGTCAGGATCTCCAAATTTATCTCTATCCAAATTGAACCCTTCCCGGAAATTAGGATCCATAACATTTTCGTTACCTACCAAATTTTCAAGGCGTACTCTGTCATTTTCGTCAAATTGCAATACGTTTAACTTACAATCCAAACTCAAACCCAAAGTGGTAACTTCAAATATATCAGAAGGAAGATTGTACTGTTCATCTTCTGGATCAGTACAAGTTGTAAGTAGAGCTATTGTGATGAATAGTAAGTAGTGCCTTTTCATGGTGATAAACTTTTTAAAGAAGACGAAGTGAACAGTTCTTTCGTTTCAACTCAGATGTTGTTTTTTAAAATGGGTGGTCTCAACTTGAATGTCCAAGTTACTTTTTCCAAAACTAAAACAGACAGCACTGAAAAGTAAAAGTCTCCTTTATTTTCAATATTTTTACTTTATGGAAAAGGGAGAGGTGAAAAACAGAGTTGAAGAACCATCGGCAGAGTATGGAAAATATACCTATGCAGATTATTTGACTTGGCAGATGGACGAAATGGTTGAGCTGATCAAAGGCAAAATATTCAAACAAGTAGCTGCACCGAGAAGAATTCATCAAGAGGTGTCGGGGAAAATTTTCAATAAGCTTTATAACTTTTTGGAAAAGCATCCTTGTAAGGTTTATGTAGCTCCATTTGATGTACGCTTGCCGGTCAGATCCAAAAAACATGAAGACATTGACACAGTTGTTCAACCTGATATCTGTGTGATTTGTGATCCCGGGAAATTGGATGAACTTGGATGTGTGGGTGCTCCGGATTTGATCATAGAAATCCTTTCACCTGGAAACAACAAAAAGGAACTTCAAAACAAATATGAAGTGTATGAAGAATCTGGCGTGAAGGAATATTGGGTGATTCATCCCAATGAATGTACTTTGATTGTCAATTCGTTGGTAAAAGGAAAATACAATGCATCAAGGATTTTTACTCATGGAGATAAAGTAGTCTCGTTGGCAGTCGAAGGATTTGTTTTGGATCTTGAAGAAGTTTTTGAAGGAATGATGTAATCATAGGTTCAAACTTTAAGACATTCATTAATTCGGTATTATCCTAAAATCATACAAAGATTACCATAGAGGTTTTGCGCTACTTTGTGCAAAATGATTGCTCGCTATCAACTTGAATTAATCAATTTTCCTCAAAAAACTCCTCAAATCCATCTGCTGAATACCTTTAAAAATATTCCCTTCAAACCTGTCCATGGTGATGACGGTCTTTGGGTCAAAAAGCTTTCTAAAGACTGTTTTGACATGGTCCAAGTCTGAAGACTTGAACCAAATATCCCTTCAAAGGCAGGGCAATCTACCTGATCAAAGGCAAAGTCACTCAGGAGTTTGACTTCTACAGCATCGAAGTCAGCAGCTGTGAAAGGATGGAATACTGGAATGCGGGGGAATAAACCTTTGAGGTTTTTTAACCTCGAAGGTTTCTAAGAATTAAATAACAAGAATTTTCAAACCTTTTCAAACTTCTTCAATTTTGGACTATTGCGGTTATATTCTTTTACAGCCAAGGCCATATCGTATTTATTCTGCATTCTGGTCCATAGATCAGCACTCCCTCCAAATACAGCCTGTATCCGAAGCGCGACATTTGGCGTAATGCCACTCTTTTCATTAATTATCTTGGACACTGTTAGCCGTGATACTTGCAAAAGTTCCGCCACCTCTCCTACTTTAAGTTTATTCGGCCTAATTACCTCTTCCAGGAAGATCTTTCCTGGATGGATATATGTATCAATATGTCTATCCATTTTTTCTGTTTTAATGATAATCTTCTAAATCTATATCGTATGCAGCTGCAGTATTGTTGTCAAAATTAAAAGTAATCCTCCAATTTCCAGAAACTTCCAGTGACCAGTCTCCCTTTTCTATTCCCTTTTAAAGGATGTGGTTTCAAATCCGGAAAAGGGTACAAATCGTCAGGTACCTTTTCTAAATTGTCTATAATATCCAAAATCATTTCAATTTTCCTTACCATTGTCGATGGGATTTTGCTCCTGTCGCCTTTGGTCCAGTAATTCTTCAGGGCTTTGTGCTTGATGCTTTTTATCATAAGCCATATGTATAGTGTGAATATACATTTTTCAATTTATTTTGACAAAGGCCTTCAGCAGGTAAACTTAGACTTGGACCATGTGAGTTCGGTCCAAGTCTGAAGACTTGAACCATTGGTTCAGCCAAAAAATAAAGGCCCGAATTGATTCGGACCTTCTCGGTATTGGAGCTTCTGGTAGAATAATATCAATTTTTGAAGTTAATGTAATAGGTACACATACCCATACTTATCAAGACGCTCAATAAAACCAATTCCTTTTTTGTCTTATATCGGTAAATGATAAAAAGTACCGCAAAAAACACAAGGAATCCAATATTTACAATTTCGTACCTGAATGTTTTGAGAAACAGTACTGCTTCCTGAATAGAAAGCTGCACCATGATGCCCCAATACACAAGAAGACCAACCTTAGGTGTTTCTTGTTCAGAAAAGAATCCGGAAATAGCCTTCCAAGCAAAAATCATGATAAAAACTGTAATCCCCAATGAAATTGGCATCCTAGAGATTTTTCCGATACCAAGTAAAAAAGATCCTACTAGTAAAAATACTAAATAGGTCAATGTCAGCCACTTTGAATATTTTAAGCTCATATTGCTATTTGACCGGGATATTGTCAGGCTAAATCTATTCAAAAACTGACTTTAATCCCAAACTTAGTAACATCACTTTTAGCTTAGTCCAAATATATCAGGTTCCTTTTATCCCAACCCCTATTTTGATTTCTCGGAAAAAAAATCTAAACCAAGCCATTATACGGAAGATTGTGATGTGACAATCCAAGCCTGTCTAAAGTGGGTGCTAAGACTTTAACCGATCAAATCCTGAAATCGTATTTACAACTTTCCCTAAACCGGGTATTTAACGTAATCATACTTACAACTTTTCCACCATCAATTCTCTTCCATAAACTCCCCAATCCATTTGTAAACCTTGCTTGGGGTGTAGATAAACTGTACGATCATGGGTTTGTGTTTTTTGCCTTTCTGTAGGTGAAAATTGGGTTCAGGGTTTATCTTTCTGTATTCTTCCAAAAACCTTTCGGTCGTCTTTTCTATTCCCGGCAAGGTCTTTCCTCCCATCATGATCAGCATAGGAGGATCTTTTTCATCCAAAAAATAAATCGGTGAGGTATCTTTCCAAATCTGTGGATTGTCAGTAAATGCCCGGAGGTATTGCGTCCCCGGAGCATAATTCATTTCTTTCAAAAACCAATACATATCCAATCCCGCCGCATCTATCAGAATTGTTCCCTTGATGGGATTTTCCACCCCTAGGGTGTCAAAATATTCATCCCGGACAGAAATCAGACTTGCCAAGTGTCCACCCGCAGAATGCCCTGATACATAGATCTTGTCAGGACTTCCTCCATAGGTTTTGATATTTTCTTCTGTCCACCTGACTGCCTGTGCTGCGGCTTTGGCCATGTCATGCACCTGATAGTCCGGGCTGAGCGGGTAATCGATGATGACTGCCACTATTCCTTTCCTTGCCAATCTTGATCCAAGGAAGTTGTAGATTTCCTTTTTTCCTGAGTCCCAACTTCCGCCATAGATGAAAAGCATTACGTCATTGCTCCCATCGGCATTTTTCGGGGCAAAAACATTCAATTGCTTTTCGGGAAGATTTCCCAAAAATCCCTTTTCCATGTAGGTAATATCCTTGCTGCGCTGCACGGCCCTGAAAGAACAGGAAAAAGAGACTATACCAAGAATGATGAAAAGAAGACACTTTTTAAAGAAATTCATAAAATGCAAATGGGTTGATTCCGGAAAGATAACAAAGATCAGACTTCAGGGTTTAAAATTTCGGAAGAAGATGTTTTGCAATCACCGATTCGGGCAAAGTCCGAAATTAATTTGGATTGATGTGATCTAAACATTAATTCTGAGTCCTTTTATTTGATCAAACTATTATTTCTCGATATTATATTTTGTTTATACTTTTTCTAATGTTAATTTTCACCAGATTCAGGAAACAATATCAGGTTTTAATCACCTTTTACCTGATAAACTGAGTCTTTTACCCCTACCATATCGATCAAGCCCTAGAAAGGATATGGCGTATTTATCTTCACTGAAAGGCTAATACTACAGCAAAATGAAAATAGGCATATTAGGCGCCACCAAACTGGCTGCCGCATTGGGCAATAAATTCCTTTCTTCGGACACAAGTGTCATTTTTGGTGTAAGGGAAAATTTCGAAGCAAAGGATATCGAATGGAAAATCCTCAGCAGACATGCTGATAAAGTCTTTGGCTTTAAGGAGGCGGTGCTTCGCTCAGATTATCTTCTGATATGTTGTGACAATGAACACCTTGTCCAACTATGTGAATGCCTTTCAGAATCAGATCTTCAAAACAAAACTGTCATTGATTGTACCAATGCTTCCTTCGGCAATGAATACGACTGCAATTACTTTCTGATCCAGCATTTTTTGGGAGGTAAAAACATCTATAAAGCGTTCAATAACCTGGGTTTAGACTATCCCAATTCGGATATCTTAGGTCTCATCAAAGAAACCTACTATTGTGGTGAAGAGGGGCCTGAAAAGTTGAAAGTCAAAAGACTGATCGAAAAATCGGGGTTCCGCGCCATCGATACAGGTTCTTCCCAAAGCGCATTTTTATTGGAGGCATTTTTTCATTTGAGCAAAAAAATAGCGGCCAATAAAAAAGAAAAAACAGAATACCACTTCAAGCTAATTTCTGTGTAACTGCTCATTATCCGCCGGATTTTAACTCCGAAAATGGTGTTTTTTCCAAAAACTGAAAATTTTTTTTCTACCCAAAAAGCCCTTCTCATTTTGTTATTTGGCAGTCGTGATTACTAATTTGCATTTCATTTTTTCGCCAAATTTTTATCAAAAAATAATTTTGAGTTAGAAACCTAATTATCTATATTTCAATCCCTTCCGAATACAATTAGACTCTACTCGCAACTCAGAAGGTATAAATTATCATCCACCAATTGGCTTTTTCACCCAAAAGTCAAGCATTTAAAAAGGATATGAAAATAGGAATCTTAGGAGGAACAAAGCTTGCCTCCTCACTCGGCAACAAAATGCTCGCCATGAACCAAACAGTGGTTTTTGGGGTACGTGAAGACTTCGTGACGAAAGAGATCGAATGGAAAATTCTCAATATGTATTTGGATAAAATTTTCAGTTATGAGACTGCCATCGAAATGTCAGATGTGCTTCTGATCTGCTGCGAAAACGAGCACCTACCGAAAGTCTGTAATAGCCTGGCCGTTTCGGACTTAAAAAACAAAATCATCATCGACTGCACAAACGGTGCTTACACGGCAGAATTTTCCTGCAATACTACACTGATCAACAAAAGCATCGGTCAAAACAAACTCTTCAAGGCGTTCAATAACCTTGGAATCGACTATCCAAAATCTGATCCTATGGGTTTGGTGAAAGAAACCTATTATTGTGGACCTGATTCTGCGGAAAAGCTGAGTGTCAAAAAAATCATTGAATGGGTAGGCTTCAGACCTGTAGATGCGGGAGAAATCGAGAATGCCATGCTGCTAGAAGCATTCTACCATCTGAGAAAGACCATTTCTTTCCAAAGACCCGAAAAAATGGATTATCACTTCAAATTGATAGCGGTATAGAAAAAAATTTACTCGAAGCGACTTCAAATTTAATTTCTAAGAGGTTGTAAATCAACCCAAAAGTTTGCTATTACCTTTTTTTAACTATTTTTAGGTTTATCAAATTTTTCAAAACCAATCGGAACAATCAGTGGAAAATAATGAAAACCCAAATTCGGAAAATACTTCTGAAGAATTAGCTTGGATCAAAAACCTCCAAAGAAACAGCTGGGAGCCTGAAGTCATAATCTCGGGTATATCCCTGGCATTTATCTTTGCTTTCCCAGCGCAGGTCTTTGAATTTGGGGTAAAATTGACCCAAGATTTCGGCCTTGAATTTACCGGTGCCTTTCTTGTTTTGGTTTATCTTTCCATGATATTAAGCGTTTTCAAGATATTTTTTTCGATTCATCTTTTGTTGAGGTTTGTATGGGCAGGATTATTGGGCCTCAGCTATGCATTCCCAAAGGGAGTCATCAATGAAAACCTATTTAAAAATTCAATGGAATACAAGTATAAAAAACCAACTGAGTGGGTACTTATTCTTGAGAAGACCTGTAGTATGGCATTTGGTTTTCCGATCATGACAGGAATGATTTTTTTAATTTTTACGTTTTACCTCGGTTTGCTTCTATTTTTTTATTGGTTTTTTGATCTGAATTTCTTTCTGATTTACCTCTTATTTTTATTGACCCTGATCATTTTTGGACTGATTTCCGCATTAACCAAAAAGAACAAACTCAAAAACCTTTTTTCTACCTCACTTTTTAGCACGATACAGGCTACCTATCAGAGTAACCTTGGAAAATGGAAAATAAATATCTATCTGTTTTTGATCATACTCCTGACAGCACCTTTAATTGCTTCAGACCTTAAGGGGTTCTTTAGTTTCGCCAATTCGGCAAACCTGGATCAAAGCCAACTCGATTGGCCTGACGAATCTATGTATTTTGAAGATAAAAAAGATCCTGAAAAAAGATTCCCAAGGGCTTTGATGCCTTCCTACGAAATAACTGGTGAAAATACCCATATCCTTTTGGCCCATTATGAGGAAGATTTCAAAAACTTTGATAAAATTGTGAAAGCACAAAATACTCTCCCGGATTCATTGGGATGGCCAAGTCTAGAAAAAACGCAGGATTTGTACAGAATATATTTGAATGACAGTCTGATATCAGCTAAAAATTCGACTTGGCGCAAAATCAGCCACGGTCCTTCTAAGCAGCGTGCTTTTCAATTTGTTTTTGATATTAAAAATCTGAATCCCGGAGTTCATGAGATCCGCATAGAGAAACTCATTTTTTTATATCCATTTGGGTTCTCTGAACCTGAAATCAGACATAAAGAAAACTGGTCTAAGTTCAGTTTTATGAAGATTTCTTAGCTGCACCTCTCCCTTCCACGATCCGGAAGAATAGGATATGCGCCATGTTTCTCGCATGTTCTTTGGCATAATCGGCATGCTTTCCTTCAAAATATGTATCCAAAGTTGAAAACCAAAGTTCCAGCCAATTGCCAAAATGTGCCTGCGTGACGGTATTTCCGGTTATTGCATCCACTTCCTTATGAACAGGAACCGGACTGAACTTACCTGCACCGGGCCCGGACTGCAGCAAAATCATCTCCCAAAAATCCGTCAGCCTTTCTAAATGTGATTCCCAATCCTGTACAACTTCATTGAAAATCGGGCCAAGGGAATCGTGTTTTCTGATCCGGGCATAAAAACTCCTGACCAAAAGCGACACGTCTTCTCTGCTTTCGATTTTCTTCATTTTTTTATTTTCCTTTCAAAATCGGTGCTAACACTTCCAATTTTCCATCAATTCCCGCAGGAATAGGCAATCCCAGAATCGTCGCCAAAATGGGATAAACGTGGATGTTTTCGAATGAAGGGATCAACAGTCCTTCCTTTACCATGGGTCCATTGGCATAGAAAATCCCGTGCATATCCTTGTACTCAGGGCTGAAGCCGTGCTCTCCATAGACTTCAGTTTTGAACATTGCTGACCTGTTTTGATATGAAACCATGCCCTTTGATGTAGTCAGGTAATGTCCCAAATCAGGAATAATGATCAGGTCACCAAAGCGGTTTCTATACTTTTCGATATTTTTATAATACTCTTTGTCAGCTACGCGGACTACTTTGTAATGCGTAGCTTTATCTGTCAGATCTTTGTAGACTTTTTCAAGTTCTTCTATGTTTTGTAAATGAAGATGTGCCAAAGCGCCGTTATTGACTACCCTCCCATCAATGCCTTCAGTGATTTGATCCAAATTCAAAAGATTTCCCTTTGGGATATTGGTCATCCCATGGTCAGAGACGATAAAAATGTTGATATCAAGCTCAAAACTCTTCAATCCTTCAAATAGTGCTCCAAGTTCTCGGTCTAATTTTTCCAGTCTTCCGCTGATTTCCTTGTCATTATCAGGACCATATCGATGCCCGATATCATCCATGTCGGAAAAATAAAGGGTAATCATCCGCGGTCTTTCCTCCTTAGGAAGCTGCAACCACTCAAAAACCTTGGAAATCCGTGTGAGATTGGAAACTGCACCGTCATAGCTGAAATAATAACTCGGCCGGATTCCCTGCACCGGGGCTTCCGAACCAACGAAAAAGTAGCTAGCGGCCTTCATGCCGTTTTGCTCGGCCAATACCCATATCGGCGTTCCTCCATACCAATAGCCATCTTCTATCACATCCCTATTTCCCATGGTATACACAATATCCTTTTCGGGTTCATAGAAGGAATTGTCCACCAATCCATGATTTTCGGGTTTTAGTCCGGTAGCTATCGTATAATGGTTTGGAAAAGTCTTGCTTGGAAAGGAAGGAATAAGCGCCTCGGCAGAAGTTCCGTTTTGGATAAATCGGGAAAGATTTTCAGGTTTGAACCTTTGGACATAATCGTGTCTGAAACCGTCAAGGGAAATCATGATCACATATTGGTCCTTTTCCTGCGAAAAAACGGGACTGCTAAGAAGGATTAGAAAAACAAATAGTACCAGAATGGATTTCCTCGGTTTCATTTATTCAAGGTTTGATTTGACAGTAAAAGTAGCAGAAGAAAATTTGGCAGCCAATTTGTTTCGAAACTTATGGAAATAAAAACCCATCTCGGTTAAATTCCTGCACCCCGTTAAGATACAAGCTGGGCCATTTCCTCAACTAGTAGTTTTTTTATACTTTTAGGTTAATGAAAATCACTGAACCAAAATCAGAAGCTTTAAACAAGGTCGAAGAGCCATCTACAGAATACGTTGTATATTCTTATGCAGATTATTTGACTTGGGAGTTTGATGAAATGGTGGAGCTGATCAAAGGAAAAATCTTCAAGTCTGCTGCCGCAGCTCCAAGAAGAATTCACCAAAAGGTCTCAGGAAATATTTTTACTAAACTGCATGTATTTTTGAAAAATAAGCCATGCGATGTTTTTTCAGCACCTTTTGATGTCCGTCTTCCTGTCAAGTCAAAAAGAAATGAAGATATTTTCACCGTTGTCCAGCCTGATATTTCAGTGATTTGTGATAAAAGCAAATTGGATGATTTGGGATGTATCGGTGCACCTGACCTGATTGTGGAGATTCTATCTCTTGGAAACAATTCAAAAGAACTTAGAGACAAATATGAAGTCTATGAAGAAAGTGGTGTGAAAGAGTATTGGGTTGTTTTACCCTACGAATGGGCGCTTTTGATTTATACTTTGATCGATGGAAAATATGTTCCCTCCAAACTTTTTACGGTTGGGGATATTGTCGAATCGAAATGTATCTCCGGATTCAAACTTGATCTGGACGAAGTATTCGACGAGCCCGATTAATAATTTCTCATACCAATAAAAAATCCCAAGTTGCTGACACTTGGGATTTTTTTTATGTATAGACGCAATGATTACAAAAAATGGTAATTCAATTAAATTCTTGGCATGACCCTAAAATGCCCGGCACATCGGTCTTCCGACTTCGGTCTTCCGTCCTGTCAATAGAAGAATATTTGGTTTCTTGCAAAAAAGCAGGTCACCAATTTCTATTGCCTTAAACCAGAGGTTCCTGCTGACTGAGGCAATGGAACGAGCCCAAACCCCAAATCAGATCCAAGGAATTCACCCCAACCACCTTTCTATCCGGAAAACAGGAAGTCAGGATCTCCAATGCTATATCGTCATTTTTGTCCTGAAAAGTCGGGACAATCACTGCGTGGTTGGCAATATAGAAATTGGCATAAGAAGCCGGTAGCCTTTGATCTTCGTAGTATTTTGCAGAAGGCATGGGAAGCTCAATGATATTCATCTGCTTGCCGTCTTCCAATCTTAATTCGTGGAGCAATTCCAAATTTTCCTTCAATGGAGCGTAATTCTCATCTGATTTTTTATGCTCGACCACTGTCACAACAGTGTCTTCATTGACAAAACGGGTCAGGTCATCGATATGCCCATCAGTATCATCTCCGATGATGCCATCTTTCAGCCATAAGATATTTTCTACGCCATAATAGCCTCTGAGATATTCTTCAATCTGATTTTTTGATAAGTGAGGATTTCTGTTTGGTTTCAATAAACAAGCTTCTGAAGTCAGCAAAGTGCCTTTTCCATTGAACTCAACAGAACCGCCCTCCATGACAATACCCGGTTGGAAGCAGGGAATATTTCTAAAATCAGCGATTTTGATCGGAATCTGATTGTCCAGGTCATAGGGAGGGTATTTGTCCCCCCAAGCATTGTAATTCCATTTCACCAAAACCTTCTTTTGTTCAGCTTCAGGATTGATCAAAAACGCAGGGCCGTGGTCTCTGCACCATGCATCGTTGGTGGGGAAAAGGTGGAAGAAAACCTTACCAAGGTCCACACCTGCAGCCTGCAAATGTCCCAAAGCAAATGCCCTCATCGCCTCATCTTTTACATTGATATGGACTTCTTCGCCCAAAGCCAAATATTTAATAAACTCCGCATAGGCGGGGAAAATAGTATGGATTTTTCCTGGCCATGATTCCTCTTTGTGCGGCCAACTCAACCAAGTCGCTTGGTGTGGCGCAAATTCAGCAGGGAAATAATACCCCAATTGATTTGGACTGACGCCTCCTGATTTGGCGATTTCGAAGATGTCTTTTGTATAAATATTAGTCTTCATCAATAAATCTCTTAAGGATCGGGGAATAGGAATCAATGCGTCTGTCCCTCAAAAACGGCCAATGGGTCCGGTAACGGTCGGAATTTTCCATATCCAATTCCTGTACATGGACTTCTTCAGCAGCATGGTCTGCTTGATACAAAACCCTTCCAAATGCATTTGTCGCAAAAGATCCTCCCCAAAATTGCTGATTTCCTTCTGTTCCTACCCTGTTGACAGAAACTACCGGAACCCCGTTTGCCACGGCATGGGAGCGTTGAATGGTCTGCCAAGCTTGGTATTGTTCGTCATTGGTTTCTTTGGTTGCCTCCCTGTGCCAACCTATTGCAGTTGGATAAAACAGGATTTCTGCCCCCATCAGAGAAGTGATTCTCGCTGCCTCAGGATACCATTGGTCCCAACAGATCAATACGCCGATGGTTCCGACTTTGGTTTTGAAGACTTTATACCCCATATCTCCTGGAGTGAAATAGAACTTCTCATAATATCCCGGATCGTCAGGAATGTGCATTTTGCGGTATTTTCCCAAATAAGACCCATCGGAATCCAATACCGCGGTGGTATTGTGGTACAATCCCTCTGCTCGTTTTTCAAAAAGGGAAGCAACGATGACTACTCCGAGTTCTTTGGCCAATGCTGAAAAAGTTGTTGTAGCGGGGCCGGGAATCGACTCAGCCAATTTGAAATTGTCATGGTCCTCCACATCGCAGAAATACAGGGAACCGAAAAGCTCCTGCAAGCATACGATCTGCGCACCTTTGGCGGCAGCTTCACGGATTCCCGCAATGGCTTTGGCCATATTGTCTGAGAGGTCACTGGAACAAGATGTTTGCACCATGCCTACTTTGATGGTTCTTTTTGACACTTCGAAGAAATTTTGGTTTCTGACTTGATTCTAATAGGCCCCAAAATTACTTTATATATTCAAAAAATTAAACCCATTTCAAAATTGATATTAAGAGATACCTGTTATTGAGGGATACTTGACTTGAGCAAAACTTTAAATCAATATGTTTGACATTCTTATAAATCCACTTTCCATTTATCTCAAAAGACCCTTTTGCTAGAAAATAAAAGATTTAAAACTAATTTTTTTATAGGCGAAGTTTTGTTCTATGGTCTGTCAACTATTGGCTAAAATAAATTCTATGACAGCTATTTGAAGAAAACCTTACTGCACACCCCTCCTCAATTTTTGCATATATTTGCAGGCAAACCCAAATGTATGTTCCTATGAAAAAAACAATTATTGCAATTGCAGCCTCCGGAGCTTTGCTCTATGCCTGCGGTGCCAAAGAAGAAAAATCAGAAAATATGAATCCATTCTTTGAAGCGTACGATACGCCGTTTGAAGTACCTCCTTTTGATAAAATCAAAAATGAGCACTTTTCTCCCGCCATCTTGGAAGGAATCAAGCAGCAGCAGGCTGAGATCGATGCTATCGTCAATAATCCTGAGGACCCGACTTTTGCCAATACAATCGAAGCAATGGAAAAGTCCGGGGAACTTTTGACCAAAGTCTCTACGGTATTCTCCAATTTCAATTCGGCCAACACCAATGACACGCTTCAGGCAATCGCCAAAGAATTGGCTCCTGAAACTTCAAAACATTCTGACAACATTAGCCTCAATGAAAAACTCTTTGCAAGGGTAAACAGCATCTGGGAAAACAAAGACAACCTTGGTCTGAATGCCGAACAGCAAAAACTGTTGGAAAAAACCTATAAATCCTTTGTCCGAAATGGTGCAAATCTCAATGAGGCAGATAAGGAAAAAATGAGAAATATCAATTCCAAACTTTCTGTATTGAGTTTGACTTTCGGCCAAAACCTATTGGCAGAAACGAATGCCTTCAAAATGTTTATCGATACTGAAGCTGACCTTGCAGGACTACCCCAAGAATTGAAAGATGCCGCATTCCAAGATGCAGAAGCCGCCGGCGAAGAAGAAAAATACCTCTTTACCCTTCAGAATCCAAGCATCATGCCTTTCCTTCAATATGCCGATAATAGGGAATTAAGGAAGCAGATCTGGGAAGCTTACCAAAGTCGCGCCAACCATGACAACGACAAAGACAACAAAGCTATCTTGGTAGAAATGGCAAACCTGCGAAGGGAAAAAGCACAGCTTCTAGGTTATAAAACACATGCCGATTATGTACTCGAAGAGTCAATGGCCAAAACCTCAGAGCAGGTTTACGACCTATTGAATCAACTTTGGACTCCAGCTTTGGCAAAAGCCAAACAAGAAAAAGATGAAATGCAGGCGATCGTTGTAGCAGATGGAAAGGACTTCAACATAGAACCTTGGGACTGGAGATATTACGAAGAAAAACTCCGTCAGCAAAAATTCAACCTTGACGAACAGGAAGTAAAACCCTATTTCGCTTTGGACAAAGTGCAGGCAGGTGTCTTTATGGTTGTCAAAAACCTGTTTGGATTGACATTCGAAGAAATCAAAGACATCCCAACTTACCATCCCGATGCCAAGGCCTATGAAGTAAAAGAAGCTGATGGAACGCATGTTGGTGTTTTATACATGGATTTCCATCCAAGAGCTTCAAAAAGAGGCGGTGCCTGGATGACTTCATACCGTCCACAGCAAACCATCGATGGCGTCAGAAAAGCGCCGGTCATTTCGATTGTCTGCAATTTCTCGAAGCCAACTGGAGACGCTCCGGCATTGTTGACTTTCAATGAGGTGACAACTTTCTTCCATGAATTCGGACATGCTCTTCACGGATTGCTGTCCAATGTGCAGTACAGAAGCCTTGCAGGCACTTCCGTTCCGAGGGATTTTGTCGAGCTGCCTTCACAGATTATGGAAAACTGGGCGACCGAACCAACAGTCCTGAAGCAATATGCCATCCACTACAAAACAGGCGAACCTATCCCTGATGAGCTGATCGAAAAACTCAAAAACTCAGGTACTTTCGGACAGGGATTTGCCACAACAGAGTATTTGGCCGCCTCGCTTTTGGATTTGGACTACCATACCCAAGAGAAGGAAATCGTAGGAAGTGCTAATGATTTTGAAAAAGCATCTTTGGAAAAAATCGGTCTGATGGGTGAAATCATCCCAAGATACCGCAGCACTTACTTCCAGCATATTTTTGCGGGCGGATATTCTTCAGGCTATTACAGCTATATCTGGTCGGGAGTATTGGATACAGATGCTTTCCAGGCATTCAAGGAAACAGAACTCTTCAACCCTGAAAAAGCCTTGGCTTTCAGAAAAGAAATCCTGGAAAGAGGAGGGACAGACGAGCCGATGAAAATGTATGTCAACTTCCGTGGTGCTGAACCAAAGATCGATGCACTTTTGAAAAAAAGAGGTTTGGATCAGGTGAGTGTCGAGAGGAATAAATGATAAAATGACCGATGACGGATGACGGATGTCAGATGTTATAGATCACATTAAGTTAACCTAAGCTCAATCGGATTCTATACATTTTTATCATTTCGGAAGAACATAAAACCATCTTGCCTTATCGGCAGGATGGTTTTTTTGTTTGTATTGTACTCTTTTTAAATCTATAAAACCATTGGAAATATCATTACATCGGTCATCGGTCATCCGACAATTTCCTGGGAAACCATATGAATCTAAAAAGTGACCACTCCACTTCACTCCTTCTTATACCTCAGCTTAAAATTCAAATTCTCTAGATAATCCCCATCTGCCAAGGCTTTGATTTCAAACTCCAAGATTCCGGGTTCGGAGGTGACATTCATAAACTCTAACTGCTTTGGATCGGCGGAAAGTCTGTATTTGCCAGGCATTAGACCAAAGACATAGAAACCACCATCTGTAAATGTCCTCAAAAGTTGTAATGGTTCACTGTCATTCAGTTTTTCCAAAACCAAACGCAAACCTCCCAATCCCTCTTCTTTGCCACTGTGGTCCACTACTACAAATCCTTCAATGATTCCTGTCTGGTATAGCGGGATATCAATGCTTCTATACCTGTTTGGTTCGGCAACAAAGGTAAACCGCTTGACTTTTGGTGCTAAGTTGGGATTGGGAAGTGCATGGATATCGACTTCCATCTGGTATTTCCAATAAGACTGCAATTGGGTAATCCTCAATATCCCATCAGAACCCAAAATCATATTTGCGGATCTGTCCAAGCGTATCGCTTTGGCAGGCACTACCACTTCTCCCGGATCGAAGGTCCCGTTTTCATTGGCGTCAATAAAGAGACGAACCGCCACACCTGATCGGGTAACTTGGTCTCTATTGTCCGGCAAAATATGTCCTCCCGGGTCAATGCCGAGAGATCCTGTGATCGCCTGTTGTGCTGAATAGGTATTCCTGCTTGCCGAAAACTGCGTTGAGGTTCTTACTCCCCTGAAATCATATAGGAATCCCAATTGAAACTGACCTTTCTTCCTGATGGCATCCATTTCATAGCCCATGGTCAACCTACCCATCTTGAAGAGCGTCTGCGATATCATGAGATTGTAGGAAATCGGGGTTTTGTTGTAAGTGTCAAACCTGTACTGTCCCCTGAAAAACATCCCCCTTACAAAAACCGGAATACTCGGGTTTCTTTTGAGGGTATAGGTCATCGAGGCTGTGAATTGGCCGATGGCATTGTAAAGATTTGGCGGCTCTATGCCGGTTCCTGTATCCCTGACTCCACTGATGCGGGCCCGATAATTGACTCTCGCCACAATCCTACCAAACTGCGTGTTGAAATCAGTTTGGAAATTTGTCCTAAACCCACTTTCGTACCATTGTCTTTCTCCGGTGAGCCTGAATCCGGAGAATTTACCAAATGTCTTGAAAGGAAAAAATGCATTTAGATTGGCCTCTCGGATCTGACCCATAAGATTGAATTCTGACCCCGGTACGAATTCTGTAAACTGCGCATTGATGCTGGTATTGTTGGCATAAAAAACCGAGGCCGAAGCCTGGTAATGCCTGTCGGGCAAAACATCGACATTGAGAAGGTATTGTTGTAAAATCCGAGCCGATAGGCCCACCACACCATAAGTCATATTTTTACCAAAAACTGCCCCATTATCCACACCTGCCCTGACTGTCAGTGCATTGGTAACTCCATACGCAATGTCCGCATGGCCGATCAGGTCGTTGTCCAAACTGTCAATACCTGTTTGAGCTATTCCTGCCTGTATGTTATAAGTTACAAATCCTTTGGGCAAAAAAGTAAAGGGTATCTGCAATTGTCTTTCCTCTATGGTGACTTCCCCTTGTGGGGTATAAATCCTGATCGCAAGACGGACCACTCCAAAAGTAATCGGGGCATTGAACCTGTAGTAACCGACATCATCAGCCCTGAGAAAATCCACCAACTGTCCACCGATTAAAAGCTCCACTTCCGAATCAGGTTCTGTATATCCATCGATGACAAAAACGTCTAGCTTCATCCGCGGGATAACGGGATTGTTGGTCACGCCAACTCCCAATATACCGACAGAATTATTGAGTCCGGTGGTACTGATCTGACCTACTGTAATTCCGGTCATGCCCGCATTCTTATCCGGAAGAAGACCTCCCGGCAAAACATATCGCCACCTTGCCCCCGAAAAGGAGGACAGAAGATTTCCGTCCAAAACTGTTCCTGAATAAATTCCCTGCACATCTCCTCCAAAAAGTTCCATCCCTGCATTCAGAAGAATGCCCATGTTTCGATTTTCATCGCTAACATTATAATTCACGTTGTAATCCAACATCCCCGGAGCAAAAAGCTTCCTGTCTCTACCGTAAAGCAATGGAGCATCAGATTGATCTCTATTGGCAGAAGATTGCTTCATTTTTCTTCTCAGTGCCTCTCTTTTTTGTCTTTCATCTATGGGAAGTGAATGCTCTGCAGTCAGACTGAGAGACAACGCATTGAAATTAATCAGGAAATTCAGACCAAAAATCCTGGAATAGTAATCGGGGTGAAGGTAAATGTCCATTTGTCCGACATAAAACTTATCGGCAGGAAGGTTTTCCCTGTTGCCTTTAATGGTAACTAATCCCAAAAGAGGATCAATTAGCCAATTGTCATTTTTGGTAGGGTAAAACCCCTGAAGTCCTTTCCCGTTGCTTGTTTTCTCATTACCTATATACAACATGCTCAGCACTTCGCCCAAGGGCAAAAAAGGCACATCGTCAAAAAATACCACATTCAGGTATGCCTGTCCCAAGGAAGGATAAGAAAAAGTAAGCATGGCTTCGCCATCAGGTTCTTGCTTTGCTTCTGCGGTTTTGGATGAAAGCATCAAAAAAACAGTCAAAAGCATAGAAAGAACCCCTGCTAGTTTCCTGACATGGGCAAAATTATATGGGTGAATCAAGGTAATATTTTAAAAAAGCGAGATAAATAATTTAAAGTTAGGACGGAAGACGGAAGTCGGAAGACCCCCGCCTGTCGTCGGGCAGGGATGTAACGGAGACTGTGCATCCAAACAGCTGTAATGCAGAAGAGTCTCTTTAATTCATTGAGACAATTCTCCGCCGCGGCGGATCAGTGTGACGAACCCGGAAATTTGTGATTCAAAATCATAATGGTTCTTCTTGGATATACACTCCCTTACCGTTGACCAAATAAAACCCGGATTGAATTTCAATTGGAGCGGCTATGGACTACCGACTGTGGTCTCTGGACTAAGTAGCATATGACCACATAATCCTTTCCTATTCTCAGGGAATCCTTACCAGAACTCTTTTGGAAATAGGACTGCTTTGTACCAAATCAGAGGAGGCTATATCAGCCCTTTTGGTTTGGAAGAGAAGCTCAAGCTGGTATTCTCCGGAGGACAATCCTTCAGGAATATCGACCTCAATTCCTTTTTTGCCTGAAAAATACATAGCTACCGTTTCTTCTTTTTGGGAAACAGTCTTTTCGGATCCATCCTTTAGCGACGCAGATACACTTCCTAGAAACGGAGAGTTGCCTGTAGTCACAAATTCCGCGATTGCACGGACTTTTCCGTCTTGCATAGAAGTAGTCACATTTCCGATTTCCAGTCCGGTATTGGTCTGTCCGTTTTTGTAAAATGCCGCAATCACCTGGTCAAATTTGAAATTGATCTGGGTAGAAACTTCGGATTCTACAATCTGATCTACATCCTGTGCCTGGTTATTGGAAGTTACTTTGACACGGGTGAAGTAAGTTCCTGCCGGCAATGACCTGTCAGGTCTCAGCTGAATCCTTACAGTCTGCTGCTGTTGTGGTGCCAAGACGAAAGTTCGTGGAAATGCCCTCAAACGGTCTCCCAGTCCATATTGCATGTCTTTGATACTGTCTCCATAGACCATAATCAGATTGCCCAATTCATCACTTCCGGGATAACCAAACAGAAAACTCACATTGATCTCTTGGTTGACCTCCGATGGATTGGTGATGTACAGTGACGCAATGCCATTCTCATCTATAAAAACCGAAGTCGGTGCAATAGAAATCTGCGCCAAAGCGGGCACAGCCAAAAACAGGAATAAGCTTACAGATAAAGCTAGAAATATATTTTTCATAAAATTGAAGAGTTAAAAAGTCGGCGGGGTAACCGCCGACTTAAAGTTTGATATTTGTAATCCTAGTTATACTCAGCGCTGATGTTGAAAGTACCTGAGTAAGTACCTGTAACCTGGTTTGTAAGAGCAGGGAAAGAACCACCTATCCATAGGTAGAATACGTTGAGTGCTAGATTCACTGTGCTTCCACTTGCAACAGGAGTAGCAGAAGCTCTGTTGGTAATAATTGGATTACCAATCACCTCAGTAGTGACCACAATTGAATTTCCTCCACCGTCACTTAAGTTTACAGTCGGGTCGTAAAAAATTGACACAGGACCGTTAGCTCCGCTTAGGTTAAATTGAGCAACATTGGTAACAGAACCTGTATTGACGTTATCTGCTGCATTATTTGCGTCCAATACAACTGCACCTGGCGTAGTAGCAGAAACCCTACCGAAGTTGATGGAATTCAAAGTTCCATCCAAATTAATGGTCAAATCCTGAAGGATTTCAGCAGTAGCAGGTGCTGTAGCTGCTTTTTGTGCGTAAGATGTACCTGCGAGTGCTACAAAGAAAGTAGCGATGATAAGGGATTTAAGAATTGTTTTCATTTTGTTGTTGTTTAAATAATTAAAAATTTGTTAGAGTCTATTTTACTTTTTGTTTTTGTTTTTACTTTTTTTTAATCTTTTTTTTTTTCAAAATGTATCCATCTGTGATGGATTGTGGATTTGGGGAGATGTTACATAAGCTATTCAGTTAAGAGTTTTCGAAATTTTTTAAATTTTAATGGTATTCTATTGTTGTTTTTATTCCAGGCAAAATCGGTATTCCAATCCAGGCCCTGACCTGTTGAATATCGGGTTTGATATTTCGGATCAGCATTCCTTTGCTGTTCATTTGAAAGTTTGCTTTACCCGATTCAAATTGCAGGGCACTTCCAAAATCCGACGTTCCGTTATTGACTATGTAAAGCGTCTCGTTTGCGTCCTTACCAGAGAAATCCGATTTTAGATTTACAGTCACTTGGATGTTTTCCTGAACCACCATCTCAACCCACCTCATTCCATCTTGCCCACCTATTGTTTGTGGCAGGACGATCCTTGGATTGAAGTTGACTCCTGCGGGAAGGACCAACCGGACACTGACCATCTGGGCTTCAGACTTGCTGATATTTCCCAATACCAACACAGAGACAATCACCATGAAACAAAACCTAATCATAGCTTGTAAAGGAAACGTTGATGTTGATTTCTCCTTCATACCTTCCTGCCGCCACCATTCCTACCGGACCAAACGTTCCATATAAGTACAGGTAAGCCTTGGCCTTTGGTCGGGTGAATGCTCCGTCTTCGGGTGAAGGCGGTGCTGATGGGGCACCTGAACTCCTCCTGCTGACAGGAAAGGTGATGCTGTAAAACCCTGCCGGAAGCTCCACTGCGCTCAGTTTCCCACTCAGTTCATCTACCGGACTCATATTGTTATATGCTACTTTGAGTAGAAAAGGAATGGACTCCGTAGGATTGTCGGTAAGGACAAAAACCGAAGGCGCACTGATGTCTACCGTCAAGTCAAATCCTTCCGGCGCTTCTATCTCATAGATTACGGCTTGATTGTCCGCAAGACCAATTGTAACGGCTTCTGTTCCCGGGACCAATGCACGTTGCTTTTGGTTAAAATCCAAAGTCGGCATTGCGCCCTGCGGGGAGAGAATGGTGATATCATCACTTCCGGTCCAGGTATTGAAACTGATCCTCTGGGCAAAACCTGTCCCTGCTCCTATCAAAAGGAAGAGACAAATGCCCAATAGCATCGTGAAACCTGCAATATGAGAATGAACTTTGATCATTTTATATATACTCCAATTCAATGATAAATTCAGACAAATAAACTCCCGGTGTGGCTTGGGTCAGGTCGAGATTTGCCCCAAGCCAGACGTATAATTCTCCATCCGGACCAATAGGAAATACTCCTTCTCCTACATCTAGTAGCGCACTTTGCAACTGCAAATCATTGAATGCAGCACTCAGGATATATTGAGCCGAAACAACACCGATTCCATCGCTTGCTTCTCTGATCAATTCATTTTGAAGGTAAGTGATCCTTACTCTCGCACCTGGACTGCCGTTGATTTTGAACATTCCCGCAAACTCACTTGTAATTGGAGACACTACCAAGGCTCCGTTCATGACAGGCGGATTGACTAAATCGATGTTCCGGATTGTGAGCATGTTCAGGTTGTCAGTAACCGTTGCTGTTGCCCGCACACTTAATGATGCAAATCCGGAATTACTCGATTGGCCAAAAGATGCCACACTCCCAAAGCAACCGAAAACCAGAAATAATATGTAAAGTCTTCTCATTTCAGTTTTTGATCAGTTTTTGGGTAAATCGATAATCATTCGTGGCCAATTGGATGACATACATGCCCGGTGACAATTTATTACTAGCCGGAATCCAATCCAGTTCATGTATTCCGGTTCCATATTCAGTTGCCGAAAATCCACCTACCACTTGGCCCATCAGGTCATATACCAGAATTTCTGCTTTGGCCGATTCAGGTAAGAAAAACCTGATTTTGGCTGAATCTCTGAATGGATTTGGGCTTACCGGAAATAACTTCGGAAAATCCGGTAGGTATTCAATTTGGTCCTCTTTAAAAGCGCCACCGATATAGATGGTAAAAGGCCTGGTCGGAGACTTTGAGTTAATTTTTGCATGGATTTCGCCTGTTGGATAGGGTGATTGAAATATTATTGCTTTCGGCAATTCAAGTTCATTAGAGGATAGCCTGGCTTTTTTTGCAGGGAGTTCGGGGGCTTGAAAATCGAATGAATAGGCTGTTTGCTCCCTCATATTGATGGCCTTTTCATTCAGATGGTCCATCAAAACAATGTTTTTATCATTAGGCAGTTCAGCCGGCAGTGTCCAATTCATCAGGAAAGATCCTTTGAAAGCTTTCCCATTTTTGGAAGCTGCCAAATGCAACGGAATGACCATTTCTTGTTCGCCGATCAATGGAAGGTTGTTGATGACCAAAGGAATGCCTGTGCGAATAGACCCATAGGTATAAAGGAATAGCCAATCGTTACCCAATGACTCCAATTGAAAGGCATCTTTTGGGTCGATGGTTTCTTTCCCATCTTTTCCAAAGCTGATAAATGATTCGGCCTGCATTTCTTCACCCGTTACCCCGAGTTGGATAGCAAATGGCTCCTCTACTGATTTTCTGCCGAAAAAATCTTTTGTGACATCAGTTTTTACACCATTGTCCGTCAACTGAAGAACAGGGTTTTCGCTGTTGGTTTTCACCCAAAATGCCTGATAAGGAGCTAATCGGCCATTTTCCAAAGTACCGAGTGTCCCATTGTGCGTCAGAAAAGAATTGGTTGACGGATCCCATACATAGATCGTGTTGTCGATATTCGTTTTTGTCCAACCTGTAGGAGAAAAGAAATCGATCATGCTTGCTGTCGGATTGGCGATCAGGTTGAAGCCGGCGTCAGCTAAATTGACTTCGGTGAGTTCGCCTGCGTCTGCCACCAGATTGGTATCCCTCGCTGTGAAAGTGACTCCAAAATCAAATATTCCGTTGGCAAGGTTCGGTTCGGTTCCGGTAGCAGCCATCGTAAGTGGCAATACATCGGAGTAGTTTCCACCACCGGATGGTCTCTCTGCACCATTGAATACATACAGGTAATGTCCCCTTCCCGAAGGCACTGCATCAGAAATCTGAGCAGGCTTTCTCCAGGATTGGAGGCTTGTACCTTTGTCCGTCTCATCAGACCACAATATGTTGGGTTGAAAAGCGGGATTATTGGATCCGGGAAATCCCTGGCTTTCCAAATTGGAAAGAATATCTGCATAGGTAGTACCGACAGGAGAGCCCATCATTCTCCAACCTTTGTTGCCGGTCAATTCCTGTTGGACTTCCAAAGTTGGGTTTGCTGAACTGAAATTGAGGTAAACAGCAGCAGGGTTCAAGACGATTTTGGCAGAGCCGGAAGTAGTCATTGATGCTGTATTATCGATCGTCATTAGGGCAGATGGTCTAACGGTCACAGTAAAAGGCGAGGAAATATTCACCAAGCCTTCTACCAAAAAATTCCCGTTAATTTCTATGTTTCCTGTCACTGTTTTAAGACCTGTTCCTGAAACCCTGAGGCTATTGAAAGTGCCGCCGGCAATGTTCGCGTCCCCATTTTGATCGAATACAACCAATCCATTTCCCGGAATAAATACACCTTCAACATTCCAGTTTCCGGCAACCTGATGTGTAAAACCGGATCCCGTAAAGGTGGTTCCTGCTCCGATTAGGACATTACCACCGAAATTGATCCCTTCGACAGCTGTCACCGAGACAGTTCCTGACATTTCAAAGTCGGAACAAAGAGTATTGGTCCCAACCTGCAAGGTTTTGATTCCCGTTCCGCTAAGTAATAATTTCCCGTAAGTCGATGGGCTATTGATGTTGGCGACAGTTTGGTTGATACCGTAATATTCTATGGTACTGTTACAGCCAATCACGTGGGAAGTATAATTGGACGGGAGTGAGTTGGTTCCGCCGATTCGGAGCAATGCCCCATCCGCTACGGTCAACGTTCCGCCTATTACTGTTCGGTTAGCAGTAAATGTCGACAAATCAAGTCCTCCGGCGATGATGGAGAGGTTGGTGACAATGGCTGTATTTCGGAATAGGCTAAGCGTATGATTACCGGTCAGACCGGAGTTTTCTACAGTCAGGCTATTGACCGTAGTGGGCAGCCCGTTACCGGAACTTTGGTTTGTCTGACCGCTGTAAATGTAATTTGCACCGGTATTGTAAGATCTCGCTCCAGTCACTCTCACCATTCCGGTGGCACCCGTGGTGGTTATTCCCTGTGCTGATTTGATTCCAAGTGTTGCGCCAGTTTGAAGGGTAAAAGTACCGCCACCAAGGAACACCGTATTGGAATCAGCCGGACGGACATATGCCCCGGTCGACACGATATAGTTGATCACATTGGTGACGGTCCCGCCAGATGTATAAGTCTGGGGATTAGTGGTATTCCCATTAAAAATAATTCTACCTGAACCTGTAGCTGTTTCGTTGATCGTGCCGCCTGTATGGGTGAAGTCCCTGGCAATATTTAAGGTGCCGATGGCGGTATTGCTGATACTCATGTTTAGCAATCCGCCTGTGATAGTGGCACTTCCAAGAACTGTAATGCTCCTTTGTGCTCCTGTGGCATTGACTATTGCATACCTTCCTCCGGAGATTTGGAAATTTCCCCCTATAGTGTAAGCAGCACTCCCTTGTCTGATTTCTCCCGTTGCGGTACCATTTTGAATGATCAAATTCCCCGCAATCCCCAAAGGTGAAAAAGTCATGTTTACAGTCATGGCCGGGGATTGAAAAATAACGTTTCCAAAATTTTGGTTTGTACTTCCTACCGTTGTGCCTGTGATGCCTGTCAGCCTTGTCGTTGAAGTCGGATTCCAAGTTGCAAAAGGAAGGGCAGTCCCATTTCTCGCATGTGTATATTCTGCATTTGGACCAAAGACTATTTTGGCAGTGGCAGAGCTAGTGAAACTTCCTCCTGTATTGGTGATTTTGCCATTGATGGTGATCAATGTACCGGCATTACCTGTATTGATATTCCCGTTTGTTCCTAAAATCAATTCTCCGTCAATCACGGCGGAAGCGCTTGCCGCCAAAGTGATCCTGAGTCTGCTTGTCCCTCTAATGGTAAGTGTCGCTCCGGAATCTACGATCCAATCTACACCTGTTCCGTTGTTTATATTAAAATTCTGGTTATTGACAGTTGAGGCTAAAGTGATATTGGAATTATTGGTAATGATAAGCCCCCTGATAGTTTGGCTGGGTACTCCTGTGATGGTCAAGGTCTGACCGGAATTAAAGCGAAGAATATCCGTAGTTGCAGGAGTGGTTCTGGTAGGAGACCAGTTGGAGCCGGTTGCCCAAGAACCATTGTTGGCACCGATCCAGGTATACGTCGTCTGTCCCCAAGACATCATGGGCATAAATGCTAGCAGTACCAAGCAGCAAATTTTTGCTGCCGGTACGCCTTTAAAAAACGATATGTTACTATCAGGTTGCATTTATTAAAATGAGGTTATATTTATTTTAATATTTTTCCAACAAATCACAATATTTAACAAGAAGTCGATCGCTATACGTCAATCTATTTTGTCGATAAAGTTTTTCTAACAATTGGGGTAGACTATCCTATGGATAATCTTTGGAAATAAAGATGCTTTTTGAAGAAGAGGGTGATCTTCTTATTGATTCTTCCCAAATAGTAACAGGTGATTTACTTTTGGGAAGTCATAAAGGAAACTAGGGCTGGGGTGATTGTTCCTTACTTATTTCTTCTGAGGAATATCAAATTTTCCGATTCCTGAGAAGCCACTTTTTAAAATTCCACTATCGTTTAATCGAAGAGTTTTTTAAACCAAAGAGATATTCTTGCGAGATAATTTCTTGTTCTAAATGTGATGCAATATAAATACAAATATCAAAAACAAAACTTTTTATAATAAAATAAATAGAATGCTTATGATTTTGTATGTATTTTTAAATAATACCGTATTTTTAATATGTGACAATTATTGTATTAGCAAAATACTTATCTGCATTTTGTAGCAGAATTTTGACAGATTACCCTTGTGAAAAAAAATTTACCAAAAACATGCATTTTTTTTTCTGTTGGAAATTTTAAAGCTTAAAAAGGGTCTAAAATCAACTCCTCTATCGGGTTTTAAAGCCATTTAAAAGTGATTTTTTGATAATGAAGTGCGTCCCAAAATTAACCAACGGAAGATTCAAAATAATAGAATGCTTATAGGGGAGAAACCTTTCAAATAGGAGTTCAAAATAGCTTTTGTCCTTTTTTTTATTTTGATATTATTATTTTTCAAAGAAAAAACTATGTAAAAAAACAAAAGACCAAATCACCCAATTGAAAAGAGAATTCATTTGGGTAGCAGTTGGAAATCGAGGGAATCAACCCTTTTCCAATAGGACAGATAATTTACAAATAATAGCAACAAGGTATCAGATAGGCAGTTTTGAAAGTAAATTTTATCAAAAATAGAAGAAATGAATATTCTGCTCGTGGATGATAACCCTACCATCAGATCTGAATTTTCCCGCTTCTTTACAGAAAATGGTCATCAGGTAACTGAAGCACAAAGCGGGAAAGATGGGATCGTTAAGTACTATACTATCGGTTCGACTTATTTTGACATTATTGTCACGGATACAGTCCTGTGTGGAATGTCCGGAAAAGAGATGGCTGAAAGAATAAAATATAGCTATTTGGGAAGCAAAGTCCCAATCTTGGCCATTTCCCCAGACTTTGAGCAGGACTACCGTGCTAACGCTGATTCCATTTTCAGCCTCGTACTTCCCAAAGACATCAGCAAAGCCAAAATACTTGACTTTTGCTTGTTAATGGCGGGACGGTCAAAATCACTTACGCTTTGTAGGGTAGTTTGACGGTAAATTCTGACCCTTCACTTAGCTCACTTTTGAAGCTCATCTTACCACCCAACTTTTTGACAAATTCATAGACGATACTCAGGCCAAGGCCCGTCCCTTTGATGTTGGAGACGTTTTTGGATCTGAAAAAGGAATCGAAAATATACTTTTGGTCTTCTTTGGGAATTCCCACACCATAATCTCTGACGGAAATTTCAAAGGTTTTTGCCTTATATATCAGGGTAAGTTCAGGCGCTTGGTTCTCCGGCAATGAATATTTGAGGGCATTTTCGATGATGTTCTTGAAAACATGGGTAAGCCATACAGGATCGGAATAAATCAATTTTTCCTTTTCCGGATAGTGTAGCTTAATCTTGTTTGCCAGGGTTTTTTGGTCGTTGAATTCCGAAATCAAAGAAGAAATAAATCCGATGATGTACAATGGTTGGGAGACAGATTTCACTTTCCCTTGTTCGTTTTTTTCCAGGATCAAAACATCATTGATCACATTGTTCAATCTCTTGATTTGATTCAATATGCGGTTCAGATGGGTTTCAAGCTGTTCTTTTGAAATCTGTACATCTTCTTTTTCCGACATCATCAGTAAAAGGTCCGTACTGCTCAGGATGGTGGATAAGGGTGTGCGAAACTCGTGGGAAGTCATAGATATAAATCTTGACTTCAACTGGTTCAATTCCTTTTCTTTTAAAATGGCTTTTTTCAGTTCCTTTATTCCTAGCTCCCTTTCTGTTACATCCCGCGAAGTGGCAAGAATAGAAAATACATTTCCTTTCTCATCTTTCAGAGGCTTAAGCAATACCTCAAGAAATACTGTTGTTCCGTTGTTTTTATGCTTATGGGGTAAGACTACTTTGGATTGGTTTCCGATCTGATTCTTGACATCAGGAACATTGAAGACCACTGCGGGTGATTTCCCCACCAACTCTGCAGGCGTGTAACCCAACACTTTTTCTATTGAAGGAGAGATATACTGAAACACCATCTCTGTGTCATGGAGGGCGATAATATCACCCGTATTTTCGGAAAGCAACCGGTACATTTCGTCTGCCTCCTTTCTCATCCTGTCAGATTCTTTCTTTCTTCTGTTGATCCGGATGGCCTGAATGAGGTTTGCATAACTGGAAACCAAAGGTTCCAAGAATTGCACATCTGACATCGAATAGTCCTGGGATTTATTGGCAAGCCCCATCAATCCGACGAATTCGTCACCTTTATAAACTGGAATACCGAGATATCTATCCAATCTTGGATGTCCGTGTGGGGTTCCTCCAGCTCTGGGGTCAGCGTAGGCCTCGTTGGTAATTACGATTTTGCCAGTCCTGAGAGATTCTCCAAAGAGGGTATTCAGATTTCTGAACTCCAATCCAGTCCTATAATTTTGATTATAGAATTGTTTTGTCTCTTCAGACCACGCAATATTGGTCAGTGTGTGGGATTTGAGATATGGCAGGTTGTGCTCATCGTAAAGCACTTCCCCTATAAAGCCGAATTTACTTTCTGTGAGGTTGAGCATTTTATCCAGCAAAGTTTCCAAAGGAGAAATAAAATCCTCCTGAAGGAAAAAGCTGATCTGGGTTTCGTTGACCGCCTTCAATAATTCATTCAGCTTGTAAGCCTTTTCTTCAGCTTTTTTTCTGTCGCTGATATCAAAAAGCACCACTACCAAGGCATCCTCCCCCATAAATGGAATTCTATGAGAAGAAAGGCTGTACCATAATTCCAGTTGATTGCCCTGAACCTGAAGCTTCACCTCGAGATTTTTGACATCCCCATGACGGACAAAATATTTCGAAAGCGGCACATCTTGATTCTCCAAAGCAAAAATCTCATCAAGGGTCAGGTTAAAAATCCCCTCACTTACATTGACACCCAAAATGTCCCTGAAATCCTTATTCAGGTAATAAATATCTCCTTGTTCGATAGAACAAATAATCAGTGGGAAAGGGATGTTTTCGGTTATGGTCCTGAATCTTTCTTCACTTTTCTGAAGGTTGATCTCTTTTGTCTTGAGCTCCGTCACATCAGTGAACCTTCCGTGAACTCTCAGATTTCTACCCTTGGTGTCTTTCTCCATCCAGGATTTTTCCTGCACCCATTTGAGTTCGCCCTGATTATTGATGACCCGATAGGTCATATCCAACGATCCCGTTTCAAAAAGTTTGGCGTCTGCTTTTTCAAGTAATAACCTGTCATTTGGGTGGGCAGCTTTTCTTCTAAAATCCTTATCATCGCAAAATTGGGATTTTTGAAACCCGAGGAGGGATATATTGTCAGAAAGAAAAACACATTCCCCGGTAGCTGCATCAAAGGTATACAAGGCGTCTTTTACCGTGTTGATAATAGCCTGATTTCTTTTGTCACTTTCTTTTAATGCCTCAAGTCCCCTTTTTTCTTTGTCAATATCGATCAGTGTACCAAAAACCCCTGAGGCATTTCCTTTCTTATCCAGCATCAAAATGCCATCCATTTTGACCCAAATGGAATGTCTGTTTGCTGTTTTTAATTCAAGTTCTTTTTCAAACCTTGCTATTTTTTTTGAAATGATCTGTTCCATTTTGCTTTCCAAAGCTCCGGAGCAAGGTGCTTCCACAAAATCAAAAAATGATTTGCCGATCGAGTCATTTATAGAAAACCCTGTAATTCTTTCCCAGGTACTGTTGAGGAAATGAAGGTTCCCTTTTAAATCATACTTGAACACTACATCATTGATGTTGTTTACCAAAAATCGATAGTGCTTTTGGCTCTTTAGCAATCTTTTCTGTTGTCTTCGGACTAAGATGGTATTGCCTAAAGTGGAAGCAAAGGCATGTAACGCTGAGGCCTGTTCATTGGTAAACAAGTCCTCAGATTTACAATTGTCAAATCCGATAAATCCCCAAAAAAAATCGCCTGAAAAAATCGGGACAAACAGATAGGATAAAATCCCCTGCTCACTCATGCTTTCATAAAAATCCTTATTGACAGTCTCCTTTACCAGTTCATTGATCACCTCGTTTTGACTTAGTCTAGCGACAATTTCGGGATAGATGGACCATGGAGCATTTTGGAGAAATTCAGAATCTATCTGTGGTGCAACTCCCTCTGCACACCATTCAAATTTGTAGGAAAACAACAATTCCCCATCTTCTGCAAAATGGTTTTTGAAAATGTAAATTCTATCCACCTCCGACGAACTCCCCAAAAAATAAAGAATGTAAGGAATAGCATCCTTCAAATTTGAATTGGACTGCAATATGTGGTAAGATTCTCCTATGGCTCCAAGGATGTTTGCACTTCGATTCATATTCTCAATGATTGTGAGGATGTAAATAAAATTCAATATATTTTAAATTCAATTCACTTAATTAACATAAAAGTGCTTTTTGTTAAGATTTTCTAAATCAGAGGTTTTGGAATAATATATTGGTGACCATGGAAAAGATATTGATTGTAGAAGACGAACCAGAATTGGCCTTGAATATCAAAGATATCCTGGAGTTTATCGGTTATGAGGTGGCGGGAATTCTGGACAATGGGATAGAAGCGGTTGAGTTTTTGACCCACCATCACGTGGACATGATTTTTATGGACATACAGATTAAAGGGGCAATTGACGGGGTAGAACTCTGCAAAAAAATCAAAGCAATAAAAAATATTCCTGTAGTCTATCTGACGGCTTTTTCGGATAAATCGATCTTGGACAAAATCGCTACCACGGATTACGAGGGATATATTCTAAAACCCTTTACCCTACAGGAACTCCAATCCGCGGCTTACCTTGCATTAAAAAACCAATCAGAAAAGCCTATCCTCAACACTAAAAAGAATGTCTTTATCGTCAGAGACAAAGGCAACACCATTCCACTTCAGTTTGATGAAATTCTGTTTTTCAAAGCAGACGGACTTTATACCAAAATCCAGACAAAGACCAAGGCATACGTGGCAAGAAACATCCTCAAAGACATGATCCAAGATCTTCCTGAGGATACCTTCGTCCGAGTTCATAAGTCATACACCATCAATTACAAAGAGGTCACTTCCTTTAATGCCAAAGAAATCCACATTGGGGATTATACCATTCCGCTGCGAAGAGGCTCTTTGAAGCAAATCAAAAAGCTGATAGAATTCGAAGCTTCTTGAATTTGGCAGCCTATCCCATGGCTTACAAATTCATATTGGCTACCGCCCAGAAAATATATCAAAAAAAAAGCTACCCTCATCGGGCAGCTTTCATTGTCAAGTGAATCCGGTTAGAGACTTTTTTTGGCAAGATAGAAATCGACCATTTCGTAATCGCTAGCTTCTCTTTCCTGCATTTCTGCAACGGTTTTTGGTGGCGGTACAATCACTTTTTGTCCAGGTCTCCAGTCCAAAGGCATGGCGACTTTATGCTTGTCGGCAGTCTGCAATGCAATAAGAACACGTTTGATCTCGTCCATATTTCTACCCACATTCAAAGGATAATACATGATCAGACGGATTTTACCATTTGGATCGATAAAGAATACAGCTCTTACCGCAGCAGTCTCACTTTCGCCGGGCTGAAGCATGCCATACAATTTCGAGACTTTCATGTCGATGTCGGCGATGATCGGGAATTCGAATAGAATTCCGGAATTTTTGCGCACGTTATTGACCCAAGCAATATGTGAATGAATAGAGTCAATGCTCAATCCAATCAGCTTGGTGTCATTTTCTTCGAAGAATTTCTTTTCGAGGGCAAATCCGCTCATCTCTGTGGTACACACCGGTGTAAAATCCGCGGGATGTGAAAATAGAATCGTCCATTTCCCTTTGATATAGTCAGAAAACTTGATCGGACCTGTGGTGGTCATCGCCGCAAAATCCGGGGCCATGTCCCCAATCCTTGGCATGGAATATATTTCTTGATCGCTCATAACACTTTAACTTAATTGTTTTTGATAGATCAAATTTCCAATTATTGTCAGCCAAAACATGTGATGAATGTTACTATGAGGATTTCATTTTAAAAAAACTGTTGGGACAACGATCATTATCCGAAGGGATTCTGTTTTTTTTAAAAAGTAAATGATTTTGAGAAGAAAAATCTGGGTGACCAAACAACTATCGCTGCTTATTACGCTTAAATCTGCAAAAATATCCCCTGAAATAAAACTCTAAAGCCCTCATTTTAAACCAAGTGACGAAAAAAGTAAACCAAGTCAACGTTTAAAAAAAGTTTTTGGCGGTTTTGGTCAAATCCTCAAAACAATGAAACCAAACACCCTTTAGGACCCTGCCAAATCAACCAAACATCAAATTGTAATACCTTCCAATTTTTGTTCGCAATTCCCCCAAAGTCACCAATCCATTTGCCCTAAAAAATTCTTTTCCTTCAAAATAAACCAAGATTCCGGGCACAGCCATCATCCTAAGCTGTGCGGCCAGTTCTCTGTGTTGAATGGCTTCTAGAACGAGCAATTCCATTTCAGGAAATTCTGCCTTGACCATTTCTTGGACTTTGGGAAAAAGGCCGGTACAGACCCCGCACTTTTCTTGGAAAAAATATACCATCAAAGCGGGTTTGGCTTTCAGTAATGATTCAAACTGTGCTGCATCGACTTTTTCACTTATTTCCATTGGATCGTGTAGTTTACTATAAAATTGATGTGCACCATATTCACTTTGTTATAAATCCACTGAGGCTTTAATTCTCCGGATAGCATGTTGATTTTACTCATCAGGATCAGGTGAAAATCCAGTCCCTTTCCCCAATCGGAAGGAGCATATTTTCCCCCAAAATTAAGTTGGGCATAAGAAGGAAAACCATATTTATTGATTTCAACTCTTGATGGTTCAGGGAGAAAATGAAGCCCTGCATAACCATAGACCTGAAATCCGGATTTAAGGAAATTCCGCTGGTAATATGTCGTCAGTGCATCGACCTGGTTATAACCCTCATTTCTTTCTCTGGGGATAAAGGTAAAAAATGGGTCCCTTCCCCATTCTCTTGGACTGAGAAATCTCCCCTGCCCGTCGATCCGGGTGTAATTTGCCCACCATATCATCTTCGGATTCTTCAATCCAATCCTTCCGCTGAAAACAAAATTCAGGTCATCAGGATCTTTGTATTGCTTCAAAGGATCCGGATTCCCACCCTCTCCAACCCCGTGCTGGAGAATTACCTGCAGGCCGGTTATCAGCTTGTTGGAAGTACCTTCCAATTCCCAATCATTGTTGACCTGAGAAAGCAGTGTGGATGAAATATTGTCGACATAGGTATGGTTGACTTGGATAAGCATGTCTTTGGTCACCCTGTGCTTCCAGTCCAATATGGTTACAAAGCCACTGTTCGTATTGCCTGTATAGCCTGAGGGTTTTCCCAAGACGCTCTGTCCTTCGGGATAAACTCCAATAGATTCGCCCACATCATACCAACCTGAAGTTGATCTAGGACTTATCCTTCCTATAAAATCCGCTGAAAACTGGTTTTTGGAATCAGGTCTATAATTCGCGCTAAATCCCTCTACAAAAGTCGGGGATAATCTACCGTCTTGTGGATTGATAAATGGCATATTGATGCTCATTCTTCCCAAAACGGCGGAAAACTTTTTGGAATTATAGCGGAGTTGCAGTTCTTCCAACTTTCCAAAAAACTTATCAGAAGGGTCATTGACATCAAACAGACCTACTTCATACCTATTGAAATTGCCTGTCACCGGATCGCGCCCCGTCAGGTTTGAACTCGTAATATTGCCAAAAACGGTATATCGTCCAAGCAGGGAAAAGCCTTTATAGTCTTTTGTCTTCAGTTGGATAAAGGCGCTTTGACCCAAGGCATGGTCATCCTTGAATTCCTCCCAATAGCTCGTCGACATCCAAAACGAACGCAAGCCAACCGTTCCCTGAATGAGGGCGGGCTTTTTGGACTTGAGAGAATCCTGCTCTTGGGCGTAGTTGACCTGACTAAATGAGGATAAAAAAATCAGTAAGATGAAAGCTTTCATTTAGATGCGATTGCTCTAGCTTCTTTGATAGGTTTGAATGGACCGAATTTGTGCTGCTCTTCTGAAAAATCATCCGAGAACGGACCAAATGGATGGTCAATTGGTTTTTTGGAAATATCAGGCCAATCTTTTCTGATGTCTTTTTTGGGTCTAGGTAGGGAATTGATGTAAGCAGCCACATCCCATGCTTCTTCATCTGTCAATAGAGGTCTTTCGAAAGTCGCACCTAGAGGCATGTTGGTTTTTACATATCCCGCAAATCGTGACATTCTGAATAACCCCGCCCCATCGTTATAGCTGTTGTCTCCCCAAAGTGGCGGGTAGATATGCCCTGATTTATCGGGTTTTGGCATGCCCTGACCATCTTCCATGTGACAACTTTGGCACTGTTGGGCATAGACAGCCTTGCCCTTGACCGGATCAGAGGCCCTGTCCAAAAACGGAACTTCATAGATTCCGGAGCCTTTTGGGGATTCTCCTTTTGGCACCTCTTTGCCAAGCCAAGTCATGTAAGCCACCATGGCCACCATTTCCTTGCTGTTGTCAGCTAGGGCTTTGCCATTTAGACTCCTTTCAAAACAGTCATTGATCCGTTTTTCGACATTTTCCATCTGACCGGATCTGGCGCGGACTTTTGGGTAGGTCGAGGCGACTGCACCATAGTTGTTTCCCAAAGGAGCTGTGCCTGCGTTGAGGTGACAATTCTGACAATTCATCCCGTTGGAAATTTTCTTGACTTTGCCGTTTGGCCCAAGGTAAGCCGAGGTATTGGCGATAAGTTCTTTGCCATATTTGATGTCCTCAGCATTGGGTTCCTGATCAACAGAACTCCAATCCGGAGCCTGCCAAATCCCTTCTTTGGGAATTACTCCTTTGTAAGTATCCACTACCGCTACTGCTATCGCCTGCATATCGGTTGGTTGGGATGGATTTAAGGGAGGAAGGCTTCCCCCGCTAAATACCATCACAATCGTACCTATCAGGATGGCTGTAAGCAAGGTTACGCTGAGTAATAAACCGACCATCATGGTCAACATCTTTAGTATGGGCTGGAAAGAATCTTTCATAAGATGATAAATATATCAATTACAAAATTGACAACATTTCATGTCATAAAGATGTGATATACATCACAGTGCCCGGCTACCAATAGTTTATTTGACGGAGACCAAAAGAACGGGCCTGTTTTGGCTTGTACCGGATAATAAAAAATATTGATCCTGCTGAGACATTGACAGGAAGATGGATTCATGGAGCTTGGCTTCGGCGATGTAATTGATGACAAGATCATGGAAAACAATTCCCTCTGAAATGCACAAATCCTCCACCCAACGGATATAGCTGACATTGTTGACATGGTTATTCATATCAAGGTCAAATGGCCTGACTGTCAACTCGGTACTTTTTTCAAAGGAACCCGCAGATTCCAATTTTTCAGGTAAAAGGCCTTTTTCGGGATTTTGGGAAAATAATTCAGGCGGCAAAACCTGATTTGGTCTTTGGGGCCTTTTTGACCTGACATCCAACAAAAGCCAAGCAGACATGGATTCTGCAATCACATTTCCCTTGTCATCCTCCACCAAAAATTCACGCAATGCAAAAAGCTTGTCGATTCCTCTTCCCGCTGTCTTGACCACAATATGGTCACCCCAAGATGGCATACTGTGGACTTTGATCTGCATTCTGGAAAGTACCCACATGTACCCTTTATCAAAAAGCGACTGACCAAAATCCCGGCTGTCAGCATGCTTCCAAGCCACTTCCTGCATGAGGTCTCCCAATGCCGACCACCTCAATTTGCCAAACGGATCAATCTGGAAGGACAAAACTTCAAACTTTTTTTCAAACTGAAAGGGCTCTTTTGTTGCCATGGGCTAATATTTGGTTACCTCATCCACTGACTCGAATACATCCAACCTGATGGAGCTCAAAACCGCAATTCCCAAGCCGGCAACGGCTACAAGGGCAAAAGAGGCCTTCAGACTCAACAGGTCAGCAATAAATCCTATCATCGGCGGCCCGATCAAAAACCCAAAAAAGGAAATCGTCGAAACCATCGCCAAAGAAACTCCGGGCGAATACAACTTAGATCTGCCTGCAATGCTGTAAGATATAGGGATAATGGCAGCCACTCCCAAACCCACCAACAAAAATCCAATTGTGGCAACCACAGGAATGGGAAAAACCACCGAAAGCATCAATCCACCAAAAATCAATATGCCGCTCATCCTCAAGATCAGTACCCGGCCAAATTTGTTGTTCATTCTGTCAGAAATAAACCTTCCTGTAGCCATTGCCCCCATGAAGGAAACGTATCCCAAGGCGACCAAACCAGGTTCAATTTCCACGACTTTTTTGAAATAAACCCCGCTCCAGTCAAACATACAGCCTTCGCAAAGCATGCCGAGAAAAGCAATTCCTGCAATTCTCAAAAGCAAATCATCGGGCTTTCGGATCACCAATCCTCCACCACCATCCGAATGTTTTTTTTCACTTACCAAATAGCCCTGCGCAATCAACAAGGCTACCAATACACCTGATGAAACAATGAGGTAATGAATTTTAGGCAATACATCAAAATAAATCATGACTGCACCGATACCCGCTCCGGTAAATCCTGCCAAACTCCATAATCCATGAAACGAGGCCAAAATGCTCCGCCCATAGGTATCCTCCAAAGCCAATGCTTGGGTGTTCAATGAAATATTCATCATATTTCCGATCATCCCAAAAACCACCACTACCGGTACCAACATCCACAGAGAATTGCTGAATCCGATCAATGGAAGGAAAGTCATATACCCAGTTACACTGATCAAAATCACGATCCTGCTGCCAAAATGATGTACTGCCCAGCCTGCTACCGGCAAGGCTACCAAAGAACCTAGCGGCAATCCCAAAAGGAGCGTTCCCAGTTGGGATTCTGAAAGCGAAAATTTCATCTGTATATCGGGAATCCTTGCAGCCCAGGAAGAAAAACAAAGTCCTGCAATAAAAAATAAACTTCCGAGGGCAATCCTCCTTTTTTGAAGCAAAGTCATGAATTTCAACAGGGTTAGGTTCTTGGCTGCAAAGTAAAGGACTTTGCGAAAATTAATTTTGGTTTTGGAGAAATTAAATGGCTTTTCTATAAACCATCATTTAAAATGAAGGTTAATCAAAAAAATGTGATGCTATGGAATTCATAATTGTGGGGTCGATCATTGCTGTGATCATCATCATGATCCGATTTATCATCAAAAGGGTTTTTGATGGACAATAAAAAAAGCCACTCCCTATCGGAAGCGGCTCAGTGTTTAAGTTCAATTTATAAGCTTTTTGTCTTCAAATACCATACCAATAAAGGTTTAGGGTATTTTTAATTTGGCAATTTATGTGAAAACCTTCCATAAACCCATGTTCCTGCTACGGCACTGATCAAAGTCACCAAGATCACTGTAAATCCACTGCCAATCTGAGCAAACAACGGTCCCGGACAAGCACCTGTCAGTGCCCAACCCAATCCGAAGATAAAACCTCCGATTATCTGTCCTTTGCGGAATTCCTTGTCGGTGATGATGATTTTATCACCTTTGATGGTTTTGATATTGAACCATTTGATGATCTGAATCGAAAGTGCACCCACCACTACGGCTGAACCGATTACCCCATACATAAAGAATGACTGTAACCTGAACATCTCTTGGATCCTAAACCAGGATACAATTTCGGCTTTTATGAAAATAATACCAAAACCCACGCCGATGATCAGATACATCAATAACTCCAGTGGACTTTCGCCTTTTTGTTCTTTATTTGGAGTTGCTCCGACATTCGGTTTTTCTCCTTTTTTTACTGCTGTTCCCATTTTTTTCTAAAGATTAAAAGCCTACTAATTTCATCAAAGGACCAAGAAAGACATGCGTCATCAGGAATCCTCCTGCCATAAAGAAGATGGTGGCGACGACCGACGGCCACTGCAGTGAACTGATGCCCATAATAGCGTGTCCAGAGGTACATCCGCCTGCGTATCTGGTACCAAATCCTACCAAGAATCCACCTATGACGAAGAACAACAAACCTTTTGCGGTAAATAAGTTTTCCCAATTGAAAATCTCGTGAGGCATGATGCTCCTATAATCTGTGATCCCAAGGGCAGCCAAATCGCGCTGTGTGGACTCAGCAACTTCTATCATTTCCGGATTGGCCAGTAAGTTATGGCCAATAAAGCCACCGATAGCGACACCAATTACAAATGCGATGTTCCACAATTCCTTTTTCCAATCATAGGTAAAGAAAGGAATATTGGAAGGCACACACATGGCGCAGACGTGCCTCAATGAGGAAGATATACCGAAGGCTTTTCCTCCGACGATCAACAAGGTAGGGACGATAAGCCCGATCATCGGACCTGCTATCCACCAAGGCCAAGGCTGCTTGATCCATTCAATAAACTGTTCCATTTTATTTGTTTGTTTGTTTAGTTTTAAAATCTGTAATCAATAATAAAATTCAAGTTCCACATATCTACCCTATTGATCCTAAACATGTCAGGTACTTCAGATTGGTTTTGGGCAGTTTTTTGAGCTACCATAAACTGAATATCCAATCCTTCGAGGTAATTGCTGAATCTGTAGTCCAATAGACCTGTAAAGTGATAATAAGATGGGATTCCGTATTTGTTTGTTTTGAATGAATCCAATCCACCATGATTGACTTTGCCTGCCCCAAGCTGGGCATTCAGACCTTTGACTGGGGTATCATAGGTATATTTGAAGACCAAGGCATCCATATCACCGCTTCCTTCATACCTCTCCCGTGACATACTTGCGTAGAAGTTTTCCCTGCCCCATTCTCGTGGAAAGAGAAATCTACCTCTATCGTTGATCCCGAGAAAATTTGCAGAAATATGATGTCTCCCGGAGTTCAGTCCGATTTTTCCGCCAAATCCAAATGACTTTTCATCCGGTAGCATGTAGGTCTTTTCTATTTCGGAATTTCCTCCGTCATTGACTGCCGTCTGAAAGAAACCCTGACCACCCAAGTCGACCGAAGCATGTCCAAGATCAAGAACATAATCTCCTTGCAAAAAACTCATGTTAAAGACATTTTCTGCAAAATAATTCCATCCCTGAGCGGAAAAACCTTCGTTTCGATACTTCAGACCAATCATTCCCATTCCTTTTGAAGAAATATTATGGGAATAATTGGAAGGTTCTCCAAATGGATTTCTCCCAAAAGGATACACCCCAAACGATTCTTCCATACTAAACCAGTCCACAGTCCCCCTTATGGTCACTGCGCTCAACCAAGAAGCCGTAGTTTCCCAATTGGACTTTTGATAATTGACCGAAAGACCACTGAATATATTTGGCCTCATCCTGTTGTCCTGTTCATTGAGAAAAGGCGAATTGATCTTTTGCCTCCCAAAGATCGTCCTGAAATCACCTCTTTTGTAGGAAATAAAGAACTCTTCCAATCTGTCAAGGTCGGTCATATTCTCAGGATCATGCATGTCAAACAGCAGGATTTCGTACCTATTGCCTGCACCAGTTGTTGGATCGGCTACAGCAAGATTGTTTTCAAACAACTGAAAAACAAAAAAGCCGCTGAACCCAACCTGGAATCCTTTATATTCAGGACTGAGGTAACCCAATCCCGCACCAACACCCAGCGCTGAATAATCAAGCAAGTCCCCCCTGTTATGGGTCGACATCAGAAATGACCTTACGTGGAAATCAAATTTTCCTTTTTCAAGATCATGTCCCAATTTCCTGCCGGATTCTTCATGGCCCGAAAGTGAATCTCCGTGATTTTGCTGCGCTACAGCAGAGGTAAACAACCCCAAAAACAGCATCAAACTCACTACTCGCATAATATTCAAAATTGTCTAGATTTCTATCCGCATCCAGTGACTATTATCACTTTGTTTGATTCGAAATGAAAATGGCAAGACCGAAATCTTGCCATTTGGGGTAAAACACAACTTTTCTATAATTATTTTTAGAGCAAAGTAGTAGGACATACATAGTCGCTTACTTTGAACAAAGCAGAATCCTTGATAGCATCAAATCCACCTTTTACATCGACAAGATTATCAAATCCTCTTGCTTTCAAGATGGAATTGAATACCATGGATCTGTATCCACCTGCACAATGCACATAATAGGTTTTGTCTTTATTGATCTGGGCCATGCTGTCGTTGATATAGTCCAAAGGTGCATTTTCAGCATCGATCACATGTTCGCTGAGGTATTCACTGTTTTTTCTGACATCCAGGATGTTGACTCCGCCTTCTTTTTCGATCAGGTGCGCAAGTTCCTCAGTGGTGACAGATTTGATGCTGTCCACTTCTCTGCCATCGGCTTTCCATGCTTCAAAACTTCCTTTGAGGTATCCAATGCAGAAGTCATATCCTACTCTAGCCAATCTTGTAATGACTTCCTCTTCTCTTCCTTCATCGGCCACGATCAGGATTTCTTGCTTGAGGTCAGGAACCAATGCTCCTACCCATACTGCAAAACTTCCATCGATACCGATGTTGATGGAGTTGGGGATAAAACCCTTCGCAAAAACCTGTGCGTCCCTTGTATCAATAACTACCGCGCCTGTTTCGTTGGCGGCAGCTTCAAAAGCGGCAGGACTTAGTGGATTAAATCCTCTGTTCAATACGGTATCTATAGACTCATATCCCTGGATATTCATCATGACATTTTGAGGGAAATAAGCAGGAGGAGGAGTAAGTCCTGTGAGCACCTCTTTCATAAATGCCTCTTTGGTCATTTCCTGAAGCGCATAATTGGTCTTCTTCTGATTTCCCAAAGTATCGGTGGTCTCTTTGCTCATGTTTTTGCCACAAGCACTTCCCGCACCGTGGGCCGGATACACAATGATATCATCGGCCAAAGGCATTATTTTATTTCTCAGGGAATCATAAAGATGCGCCGCAAGTTTGTCCTGTGTCAATTCTGCAATGACTTTCTGCGCAAGGTCCGGTCTTCCCACATCTCCAATGAACAAAGTATCTCCGGTAAACAATGCTTCCTCTTTTCCTTCTTCATTGATCAAAAGGTAGCAGGTACTTTCCATGGTATGGCCCGGGGTATGGATTACCCTGATTTTTGCCTTTCCTAGTGGAAATTCCTGACCGTCTTTTGCAACTATGGCATCAAAGCCCATCTTCATTCCTGTTGGACCGAATACAATCGGAGCGCCGGTTTTGATTGATAAATCCTTGTGACCTGAAACAAAGTCAGCGTGAAAGTGGGTTTCAAACACATACTTGATAGTATCTCCCCTTCTTTCTGCTTTTTCTATGTATGGCTGTACTTCTCTCAAAGGGTCAATGACAGCTGCTTCGCCGTCAGACTCGATATAGTAGGCTCCCTGAGCCAAACATCCGGTATAGATCTGTTCAATTGTCATATGCTTTCTGATTTTTTTCTGTTGAATGTTATGTAAAATTATCTTTCCGTCCTTTTCTTTAAAATGACTTTTGTCACATTTTAAAATTAGACTTTCTGACGCAGATTGTCTTCAATCACTTTGACCAATTGGTTGGCCGGAACGACACCTGATTGCCTCCAAAGTGGCTTTCCATTTTGGAACAAAATCAAAGTCGGAACGCCTCTTACCTGATATGCACTGGCGGCATAGGGGTTTTTGTCCACATCCACTTTGATGATTTTGACTTTATCACCCACCTGACGGGCTGTATCTTCTAATATAGGTTGCATCATTTTGCAGGGACCGCACCAAGTGGCAAAGAAATCCACCAATACAGGTTGGTCGCCTGAAATCAATTCGCTGAATGTTTTTGGTTGTGCACTCATGGTTATTATTTTTTAGATGATACAAAGCTACAGACAGGGCCAATGATGAACAGTAATTTTTATCACAATACCTTAAATGCTGTTAAAAAACAGATGGATTAGGATTTATTGATTATTTTCGCCCGAAACTATTATTTCAAAAACAATGCTTGACTATCAAAAGGCCAATAACCTCACAGGATGGCTGGTTTTTCTTCTATCAACTACCGTCTTTATATTGACAGTGGAACAGACCGCCAGTTTTTGGGATCCGGGAGAATTCATCGCTGTATCCTACAAACTGCAGGTGCCACATCCACCGGGAGCGCCGTTTTTCCTGTTGATTTATAGGATGTTCGGATTTCTGGCATTCGGAGACGGATTGTCTGTAGCCTATTGGATGAATGTCGGAAGTGCCGTTTTCTCAGGATTTACAGTGCTTTTCCTTTTTTGGACCATTACTTTATTTGGTCGTAGACTTTTCCAGATCCAAAAAGGAACAGAAACCAAAGGCCAAATCATCACCCTGATGGGTGCAGGTGTGGTGGGTTCTCTCATCTATACTTTTACAGACAGTTTTTGGTTCTCTGCTGTGGAAGCAGAAGTGTATGCCATGTCCTCTTTCTTTACAGCGATAGTCATTTGGGCATTTCTGAAATGGGATGTGATCGAAGACCAAAGAGAAGAAAACAGATGGATGATATTTATCGCCTATTTGGTGGGATTATCGATCGGTGTACACTTGCTGAACCTTGTTACTTTACCGGCTTTGGCTTTGGTGGTGTATTTCAAAAAATATCCTAATCCAAATCTCAAAGGAGGTATTATCGCCCTGATCTTGGGTGGCGTTGCATTGATTATCATCAATAACTTGATCATCCCCGGACTTCCAAGTCTGGCAGGTTCGATGGAGATTTTCTTTGTCAACAGCATTGGGTTGCCATTTGGATCTGGAATAATTGTCTTTTCCGCCTTGTTTTTGGGTTCCCTGATTTATGGAATTCTCTATTCCATCAAAAAAGGAAAAGTCATCCTCAATACAGTTTTGGTTTCATTGGTATTTATCTTAATTGGATATGGTTCTTATGCACTTATTGTAGTTCGTGCAAATCAAGATCCTGTCATCAATGAAAATGGTCCGGCAGATATCATCAGCTATGTTTCTTATCTGAAAAGAGAGCAATATGGTTACCGTCCTTTGATCCATGGTCAGTATTTTGATGCCGAATTGGTTGATCAAAAAGAGGGTGCCCCGATTTATATGAAAGGAACAGACAGGTATGAAATCGTGGATTATTCTACCGTCAATGAATATGATCCTGCGAGAACGACGATTTTGCCAAGGATTTATTCCACTCAAGACCGACACAAGCAGATCTACCAATCCAAGCTTGGATTGAGAGAAGGTCAAAAACCAACTTTCGGAGACAACCTCTATTTTATGTTTACCCATCAGCTTGGGCATATGTATTGGAGGTATTTTATGTGGAATTTTTCAGGAAGGGAAAGTGATTTTGCAGATGCGCCTTGGATGGGAATTACAGATTTTTTCTCAGATATCTATCCTGATTATATCAAAGAAAACAAAGCGCATAACAACTACCTGATGCTGCCTTTGATTTTGGGTTTGATCGGTTTGGTTTTTCAGGCTAAAAAAGACAACAAGTCTTTCTTTATCTCAGCCATGTTGTTTCTGATGATGGGTGTTGTATTGGTATTATACCTCAATTCTCCGCCTGTTGAACCCCGCGAAAGGGATTATATCTATGTGGGTTCTTTCTACGCATTTGCAATTTGGATAGGAATCGGCGTGATGGCCTTGGCATACTATATTGAAAGATTGAACAAGAATCTCGTCGTTGCAGGTATCATCGCCACGCTCGCCACTGTACCGGTGGCGGTCTTGATGGCAAGCCAAAACTGGGACGACCACAACAGACAAGGAAGATTTTTCTCTGTTGATTCTGCCAGAAACTTCCTTGCTTCTTGTGCGCCAAATGCGATTTTATTTACCGGTGGTGACAATGACACTTTCCCGCTGTGGTATGTACAGGAGGTTGAAGGCTTCAGAACTGACGTGAGGGTGGTGGTGTTGAGTTACTTTGATACGGATTGGTATGTGGAGCAGATGGCCCGCCCGGTCAATGAATCGGCTGCTTTGCCATTTTCTTTGGATCCAAAAAATTATAAAAAAGGCACCAATGATGTCCTTTATGTAATGGAAAGAGAGAACCTTCAAGCCATCTCAGCTTCAGAATACCTCAAACTCCTCAACAACGGAAGTGAGCTTTTGAAATTGGCAGCATCGGGAAGCAAAAACACCTACAACATGGTCCCTTCGAGGAACCTGATCTTAGATGTCGACTTGGAAAATGTCTATAACCAAGGCCTGATTCCGGAATCCATGGAAGGCCTGATGACCGAGCAAATCAACCTCAGAATCAAAGGGAATTACCTCACAAAAGGTAACCTGATGTTGATCGACCTGATTACCACCAACAATTGGGAAAGGCCTATCTACTTTAACAACACCTCATTGGCTACCATCACACTTGACATCGAAGACTATGTGGTGATGGAAGGCATGACTTACAGGTTGCTTCCTGTGAGAAAACCTGAGGGTATGAGAACCGAATTGGTGAATACCGACCTGGCATACACCAATATGATGGAGAAGTTTGCTTTCAGGGGAATGGACAATCCTGACAATTATTTCGATGATGAATTCAGGAGATTTACCTCAAATCACCGCTCTGCGGTAAACAGTATTGCCATTGCGTTGTTAGACGAAGAGGATATGGACAGGGCTGCGGAATTGTTGAAATTCAGTATGAAGGTCATGCCACATGAGGCTGTTGCCTATGATTTGGCAAGTGGTCAGTCGGTACCGCTGTTGTTTGAGGTTGGGGAAGATGACCTTGCTTTAGATGTGGTGGATAAAATTTCCCATAAGTCTATTCAGATGTTGGAGTTTTACCAAAAGACAGGTCGCGATTATGACCGTGAAGCCCTGATTTCGATCGAAATGTTGAAGTTTTTTATCCCGCTGTTGGATGAAAGAGGATATTCTGAAGTCTCCGCAGAGCTCAAAGCAGAATTGGAAAAAATCCTAGGTGCCGGTGCTGCCGGAGAAAGCCTGTTGGATAGAAGATAATTTGTTTGGTTTTTTGAATCCAAAATCCGGGTCCTGCTAAGGACTCGGATTTTTTTTTTGGTCCATCCCGATTCCTTATTATGGTTCCTCTCATACTAATGGCTGGACTGTGTGTAATTTGTATTTACACTCTTTTATCCTAACCAATTTGCAATTGGACTAGTGAAACAATCGCAAAAACGGAATGTAGTTAGGTATAATTTGAATTACAAATTCACTATGATAGTAAAGGGTAGTTACAAACTACCCTTAGCGCCAACGCCAAACTACGCCCAGATAGGGATAATTTGTTTGGTTTTTTGAATCCAAAATCCGGGTCCTGCTAAGGACTCGGATTTTTTTTGGTCCATCCCGATTCCTTATGGTGGTTCCTCTCCTACTAACAGCCCCGAAGTGGGCTGAACAATAATAGCCCCGTGCAAGGTGCTTCTCTGATTCTCATACTTCCACCAATCCACATGCACCGCAGCTCGGGGTAATGAAAATAAGATGTCTTAGATTTTTGGGAGTAAAAAAGTAAAATGAGGAATAGGGTTTACACCAAAAACATGGAAGTTTGATTGATCAATTCATTTCTATTCTTTCCTCAAGTATTTTCTTTGCGTCTCTTCCTCGTGTCACTTTTTGTCTTACCACAAAAAGTAACCAAAAAAGGCAAGAAATTTTAATCCTCCCCCGCGCAGTGCCTCGCCGGCCCGGTAATCCCGACAATTGTCGCGGATTCTTCCTCCCCACGGCGTTTCCAATATAAAATTTTTCTTAGGCATAAGATTCTGATTTAATGCCCTATTATATTATTCCCAGATCCTCTTCGACTATCAGACCGCCCCATCGGGGCAAAATCTTGGTAGCCCCGTGCAAGGTGCTTCTCTGGTTCTTATACTTCCACCAATCTCCAAGCACCGACGCTCGGGGTAATGGAAATGCGATGTTGCCAGTTTTTGGAAGCAAAAAAGTAAAGTGTGGAATTGGGTTTACACCAAAAACAGGGAAGATTGATTGATCAATTATTTTTTTCAATTATTAGATCACACTTTGACGATCTTTTCTTGTGTCACTTTTTGTCTTACCACAAAAAGTAACCAAAAAAGGCAAGAAATTTTAATCCTCCCCCGCGCAGTGCCTCGCCGGCCCGGTAAAATTTCTTCCTCCCCACAGGTGTTCCAAAATAGAATTTCTGGTGAAGTATAAAATTCCTAAATAGTAAGCCATTAAAACATTTATTTTCGGATCTTCTTCGACCAACAGCCCCGAAGTGGGCTGAATATTATTAGCCCCGTGCAAGGTGCTTCTCTGATTCTCATACTTCCACCAATCCACATGCACCGCAGCTCGGGGTAATGAAAATAAGATGTCTTAGATTTTTGGGAGTAAAAAAGTAAAATGAGGAATAGGGTTTACACCAAAAACATGGAAGTTTGATTGATCAATTCATTTCTATTCTTTCCTCAAGTATTTTCTTTGCGTCTCTTCCTCGTGACACTTTTTGTCTTACCACAAAAAGTAACCAAAAAATAGACCGAGAGACTCTTTCTCAGCGATGGCGGTAGGCCTACTACCATCTCCTATACAACATTTCTTTGGTTTACATCAAAGACTTCATAACACACGTACGCCTAGACGGGGTGATGTCATCCTCGTTGCAAGGAGAATAAGCAATTTTGATTTGAAAATTAATTCTGCAATTCGTTGTAATAGTTGGTAATTCTAATCAAATCCTTGCGTCTGTCGTGTTCCAAGCTATATTTTCTCATGAAAAGATCGATTTCTTTATCATATCCCGGAAGCATCGTAAACAAGTCTTTTTTATTTAAGCTGTATTTTTCAAGACTTCCATTTTTTAGAAAGTAATAATCGAAAGCAAGTCGATATACTGTCTTAGTCTGAGGCCCATCATAGTTATGACCACCAGCAGTACCCCCCGTCCATCTGTAAATAGTCTTAATATATTCCCGACAGAAAAGCGCAAAATCATTGCCTTCTGTTAGGACTTCAAAGAAAACTAGCGTTTCAGTATCGCCATTTTGACTAAAAGGAAGACTGTAGAAACTTCTTATCCCATCATTTGTTTGGTTATGAATTTCAAAATGACTGACATTGGAAGCTGTAAAAGTAGAAATGGTCTCAGTTTGTAATTGAACTAAATTATTCTCCAAATCATATTTAACAAAGCCTGCATAGGTCTGTCCATCTGTACCATAAATACTGCCTTTGTGCCATATTTGGGAAGGAAAATGATTTTGCGCAAGTAAAGGGAACAACCCTCCAAACAAGAAAGTTAGGATAAATATTACATTTATAATGGATTCTTTCATGTTTCAATTAACGCTTACTTATAAATAGTGTTATAATTTCCTTACTTTTCTCTTATTTCATTAAATCCGCAGATCTATTATAAAAAAGAGCCGAAAAGGGCTTAAAATAAATTGTAATAAGCTTTTCGACTCAATTTTCTTCACTTATTTGAGTGTGCAAACAAAATATAAGCTAAAGATGAAAATTACGAAATCCCGGGTAAAAATCAGTTCCTTTGGGACGATAAGCAATAAAACTACAAATTGTACCCCTTTCTATTCATGTTTTCAAAATTGTTATTTATATATCTAAGATATGGAAACCATTTCAATTGAAATTCTAGACGATAAGGCAAAACCCTTACTTGACAATCTTGTAAAGAGAAATTTGATTAAGATCAAAAAGTCTGTTAAAAGCCCAAAAGTTAAATCCAAATCAATTTTTGATTTTGCCGGACTTTGGAAAAAAAGAGATGTTAATCACTCTGAACTCAGAGAAAAAGCATGGTCAAATAAAGTTGATCATTTCTTATGTAACACATAAAACAAATCCAAACCTTTATCCGGATGATCGACAAGAAGATAGTCTTCATGGCTGATGTCGGTGACGGAAGCTCCCTGCTGTTGGTGAAGTTTGTTTCGGTTCATCCTATTCAGGATTTCGTAAGGCCATCGCAGCACAAAAGCCGGAAGTCTGTGTTGCAGATCCAAAATATCAAAACGCATGATTTTGCGGACTGAGGCCCTGTTGGCTTCGTGGTAATTCCATACTTTTTCATTCCCCCCGATTCCCAGAGATTCCACTTTATCAAAAATCCCCTTGCACAGCTCTGTCAATTGCGTTCCGGTGTATTCCCTGATATGCCAAGGGTTTCGCGAAAGGGTATGCTTTATATTCGGTGTGGAAATGATCGCTTTGCCGCCGGGCTTCAGCACACGGTAAATTTCCTGCAAAAAAAGCCTGTCATTTTGGATATGCTCGATGACCTGAAAGCTGACCACTGTATCGTAGGCATTGTCCTTCAAACCGGAAAATGGTGGAATCACGGCCTGTTCAAATTGGATACCTGGAAATTTGACCTTCAGGTTATCGATCACCTCATGGATTTTGTCGATCCCGAGGTAGCTGTCTACATTTTCCAACAAAACCTCCACCCCTCTTCCCTCACCGCAGCCCACTTCGAGGAGCTTTCCACTGACCAAAGGTTTGGCAGCAATGTACGCTTTGAGCAGACGCTGATGGATGGGATTGTCACTCACCAACTTATCCGAAGCGATTTCCGTTGTATAGGTAGCCATTCAAATTTTCATTAATTTGGGCAAAAATAAGGTTAATTTTTAATACAAGATGATAGGACAAAAAATCAGCAACAAAATAAAGCCAATTTCAGGTTTTGTGTTATTTCTCTTTTGCATTCCATTATTCACTTTTGCCCAACAAAATCTCGAAACGATCAATCAGGCCCTGAGGTATTCGCGGTACTCGAGACTTTCTCTCAAAATCATCCCCATCGAAGAACCAAACAGGACTTTCCTGCTTCAGATGCCCGTCGAAAAGATCGAGGACGAGATTGAATTTGACAGCTACACATTTTCTTATGGGGTATTGTCGGGTTTTCAGGAACCCATCACTGACCAAAATCTCATCAAGCTGACCGAAGAGGATATTATCCGTGAAACGGAGTACCACTATTATTTTGAGAAAAGAGTTACTGTCCCTGAAGGCCAACAAACGGCCATTGCGTTGCTCAAAGCCGTAGACACCCGCCAAGGAGATGAATATTACTACCAAATGGACCTTATCAGCCCCTTCATTTTTGGCCATTCCAATTTTGGGCTTTATTACGAGGACAGGGTGCCATTTGACCAGACCTTTTTGATCCAAAACGAACCTGTGGAATTCAAAGGAAGAGGCGTAGTCAATCTCCATACTTTCTTCTATCCTGCCACATTTGATGTTCCGATGCCTCCGATGGAAATCCGGCCTGCGCCTGTACCAAGAGAGGTGAAAGTGGAATATCAAGGGAGCTTTCTAGCCAATATGCCAAAAACATTTTCAGGAATCGGGTACTATTTTATCCAGTCAGACACCAATTCCACACAGGGTGCATTGCTGAAAACCGTCCATAATGTCTTCCCAAGGGTTAAGGATTATGAAGAGATGGTCGATATGGTCACCTATATTTCCACCAGAAGGGAACATGAACTGCTCAAAGAAGCTGAAGATAAAAAAATAGCCTTAGACCAATATTGGTACACTTTGACCAAAGACACCGTTTCCGCCAAAAAACTCATCAAGGAATATTTCAAGCAGATTGAATTTGCCAATATCCTATTTACTGATTTCAAAGAAGGATGGAAAACGGACCGGGGGATGGTGTATGTTGTGATGGGCCCTCCAAATGAGGTTTATTTCCGCCTAGATGGCGAGACTTGGTCATATGGAACACCTGAGTCAATTTCAAAAATAACCTTTACCTTTGCGCGGGTCAAAAATATTCTGACGCCAAGTTTTTATACACTCAACAGGTCAAGGGCTTTGCAGCCCGAATGGTTTAAAAGTATCACATTATGGAGAAACGCGCAGATGGATTTCTGATCAACAAAGGCGAACAGGAAAAGGATTTCATATTCGGTACAAGGGCGGTGATGGAAGCAATCCTTGCCCACAAGGAAATAGACAAGATTTTGATTGACAAAGAAGTCAACAATGAACTTGTCAAAGAACTCCTCAAACTGGCAAAAGACGAGAAAATCCCCGTTGTCCGTGTCCCTGATGCCAAGCTGAACAGGATCACCAGAAAAAACCATCAGGGTGTAGTAGCCCATATGTCTTCCATTGAATATGCTTCCTTGGACAATGTCATTGAAGAATGTTTTTCAAAAGGAATTTCCCCGTTGATTTTGGTTTTGGATAGAATCACCGATGTGAGAAACTTCGGCGCCATAGCCCGGACAGCTGATTGTGCCGGGGTACATGCGATTGTGATTCCTGAAAAAGGCGCAGCCCAAATCAACTCAGATGCTGTCAAAACCTCTGCAGGAGCATTGAATCACCTCCCCATCTGCAGGGTCAAAAATTTATATTATACAGTCAAGGATCTCAAAAAAATGGGGCTCCATGTCATTTCGGTCAGCGAAAAAACCGAGAGGCTTATGTATGAAGCCGATTTTTCTATCCCTACGGCTCTGATTTTGGGTTCTGAAGAAGACGGGATCTCTCCCGAGCTTACAGGACTTAGCGATGAGTTTGTCAAAATCCCTATGTCAGGAAACATCGGAAGTCTCAATGTCTCCGTTTCGGCAGGCGTGGTAATCTATGAGGCTATCAGGCAGCGTTCAAAATAGGCTTTTAGCCTATTTTTTATCAGGGTCAGTGGGAGGTTTTGCTTTTGGCTTATCTTCGGGGCTTATTTCTCCCGGCTTCATGATTTTTTCTCCTATCAGCCCAGGGAAATTTTTGACATGAAGGTCTCTTTGGGGAAAGGGAATCTCAATGCCGTTTTCTTTAAATGATTTGAAAATCCCACGCATCACCTGATCTTTAATCAAAACCCAGATATCCACATCATTGACCCAAAAAAGTACCCGGAAATTAACTGAACTGTCTCCAAAAGTCTGTAAAAAAACCTTTGGCGAAGGCAGATTCATAATTTCTTCTGCCACCAATTGCTTTTGGATCAGTTCTGTCACCAAATCCATGTCAGAATCATAAGCCACACCAATAGTGAGTTCTACCCTCCGTGTCTTATCAGAAAGTGTCCAATTGGTCAGGTGATGCGCCAAAAGATCACCATTGGGAATTATCACCTCGGCGCCATCCCAATTTCTGATTTTGCTTGCACGGATTCCAATATCCTTGACTACGCCCTCCACAGTGCCTACTTGTATGGTATCTCCAATTTGTATGGGTCTTTCAAAGGCGAGAATAATCCCGGAGACGAGGTTATTGACGATAGTCTGTAAACCAAAACCAATACCTACAGAGAGGGCACCAAGGATAATGGTGATTTTATCTACAGGAATCCCTGAAGCGGCTACCGCCATTAAAAACCCTAAAGTAAAGATGGCCAACCTGATCAAGAGAATGGACGAACCTAACCGTTTACTTCTTTCTGCACCTTGTTGTTCATCCTTCAGAGAAGCAATATATCCGATGGTATTCGCCAAAAAGGAAGACAGGTAAATGATCAGAATAAAGACAGCGATCTGCGAATAGTTAAAGGATGCATTTAGAATTTGTCTTGGTTTGTCCAAAAAAGAAAACAGTGATTCAAGAAATGAATCCCTCAGATGAAGGCTTTCCAAGAAGAAATAACCCCATATCAGAATGGCGAGGTAAGTAAAAAACTTGTTGACCCTTTTTTGGATATCATAAAATGCGACCACAGATGTAAATCCTTCCCCTGTCTTTTTGCTGACCTCAATCTGGATATAAATGATTTCTTTTAGTATGATCACAAAAATTATCAAGCTCACGGCATGCAACAAACTGATGGACCCCACAATGCCGATCATTTTTGACAGACTGAATCTTCCAAATATGTTTGCCACTAATGAAACAGCTTCAAAAATCATGTAAATGGCCACCATCTTATTGAGATAAGGCGGAAGATTTTCCTCTTTGTGTTCCTGAAGTTTGATCATTTTCCATCCTAAGAAAATTCCAAGCATATTGAATACCAATAAATGCCATCTTTCCTGAAAGGCCACTTGCCAATAAAGGTTGCTTAAAACACTGATGAAAAAGAGGAAATAAACCACCATCCAAAGCCTGAAGGCCTTTGAAGAAAGACGGTTTTTAATGAGAATCGTGGAGATGGTGACCAGAATAAATAGAAGCAGCGACAAAAAAACAGCCGGCGGATAGGGATAGAAAAATGGGGAAAGGGCGATAATTACCACCAGAGACGAAAGAAAGGGATGTCTGTGAAGGTATTTTAATCGGCCAAAAATTATCGCTGCAAATTCTTTTTCAACACGGATTTTTTTAATGTTTTGGCGAATATAATAATGAAGCAAAAAAACCAGACCTATCAAAAAGATTGTCATAGGAATATTTCTTGACAGATAATTTCCCACAAACCATTTGTTAATCCACAAAGCCTCATTAAAAACATCCCATAAGCGGGTTGCATTTGGAAAGTCCTTGGGTTCCCAAATAAAATTATTCTCTTTATCAAATAGCGTTCGCTCCAATTGGATGCGGGCCTGTCTCAAATCCTCCACCCTCAAATCAATATCATTCAAAATGGTCGAAACCCTTGTTTGAAAGACCGCCGTCAATATTCTTTGATTGTTGAGTGCGCTATCGATGTCATGGACCTTTGACTTCAAGGACTTAATAGAAACTTGGTATTCGACCAACATGGTGGTGTCTCTGAAACTATATTTCAAAAGATCATCATTTTGGATACTGTCCATTTTTTCTTTGAGAGCCACCAATTCTTCTATTCTGGCAAAAATCAAAAGATCCACATCCTTAACTCTCCTATCGGTGTAAGCTAAGACATTCTCCAAGGCTGTAAGGTACCGGAGGTTTATTCTCGTATTCTCCGGTGAAAGCGTTTCCGTAATCCTATTCAATATTCTTTGGGCATCAGGTATCGCCTGCATGATCTGAACAGTATCAAGTCCTTTTTTCAATACCTGATTCATGCTGTTGAGTGCGATGGTATAAGCTTGCACCTTTTTGATACTTCCTTCCAAAGAAGGTCTTGACTCCGCAACAGCCTCTTTCAATTGTTCTTCCACGTTCAGTTCAAGCAAACTGTCTATAGAACCTATCACAGGAATATCCTGTGCTTTGCCTGAAAAACAGACTAAAAAGGAAAAAAGAAGAAGAAAAATAATCCTACTGTTGTTCATGAGTGCAATTTTTTCATTCTAAATGTAAGGAGATTAGGCATTTCAGCCAAAATGTTACCTCCCGTCCATGTTTAAATTTCCAAGTGTTTTACCAAAGCAATAAACACTTTAAAAGTAACAAATCACGTCAAAATGACTGAATTAAAAGGGGAATAAGAGAATTAAGTGTCAAAATGGCTTGTTTTTTCAGTTGGTACAAAATTTAATAAATGAATTTGTGTAGATAAAACTGATTTAACCTAAATATCACAATCATGAAACTTGTAAAATACAACCAACTCGACCCAGCTTATCCGGCAACTTTCAGTAATCTTTTGGATAGATTCTTCAATGACTCTATCGGTCAAAACCTCAAGCAGTTCACTCCAGCGGTAGACATTGCCGAAGATGAAAGCAAATATGAGCTCCATGTTTCTGTCCCCGGAATGAAAAAAACAGATTTCAACCTCGACTTGACGGATGGAAGACTTACCGTATCCGGAGAAAGGAAACTGGAGGAAAAGAAAGACGGAAAAAATTTCCATTCATTAGAAACTCATTTTGGCTCGTTTACAAGGTCATTCCATTTGCCTGATAATGTCAATTCTGAAAGTATTGAGGCTGTTTATGAGGATGGTTTGCTCAAAATCAATTTGCCGAAGGCTGAAAAAAAAGTTAACACAGCAAAAATTGAAGTAAAATAAGGCAAGTGGGGAAACCCACTTCCTGTTTTTTTGTTGTACTGTAGTGGAGGACTTCCATTTTTGCGTCATTCTGTTAATCCTTGTTAAATACTTGGTGGATTTCCGTAAATAAACTTGGCATATCTTAACAGGAGGATGTAAATTTCGTGTACAAACCAGAACTTAAATCACTATCAAAATGAATAAAAAGCAGTTTTTCTTGGGAATCATCCTTGCTTCCCTCATAGGTGGAGTGATTGCCCTTGCAGGGGCAAGCTACCTATTCAGTCCAAATTCAGCGACCAATTTTACCGACAAACAGAATACAAGTTTGGTAAATTCGTTGTCTGATGAAAAATTTAATGTACCTGACGGGATCAACTTCGTCGCCTCGGCAGCGGCGGTCACCCCGGCAGTGGTCCACGTGAAAAGTAGCGTGACTGTCTCACAAAGCCAAAGAGGTTCAGATCCTTTTGAAGAGTTTTTTGGTTTTCGTAATCCTGAAAGGGAAATGCAGCCAAGAGAGGCCATGAGTTCAGGATCCGGAGTTATCATTTCCGAAGATGGCTATATAGTGACCAATAACCACGTCATCGAAAATGCCACCAAGATCGATATCTCCTTGGAGGACAATACAAGATATACCGCTCGAGTGATCGGCACAGACCCTACCACAGATTTGGCTTTGCTTAAAATTGAAGCAAAAGGTTTGCGATTTGTAAAATTTGGCGATTCAGATAGGATTAAAGTTGGTGAATGGGTATTGGCAGTAGGCAATCCTTTTGACTTGACTTCAACTGTAACTGCGGGCATCATCAGTGCCAAAGCCAGAAATATCGGCATCCTAAGAGATTTGGAAAACAACCTTCAAGTAGAATCATTTCTGCAGACAGATGCTGTGGTGAACCGTGGTAATTCAGGTGGAGCTTTGGTAAACCTTGGCGGAGAACTGATTGGAATTAACACTGCTATTGCCTCCAATAACAGTTCAGGTACATTTACTGGTTACGCATTTGCAGTTCCAAGTTCTATTGTCAAAAAGGTAATGGATGACCTATTGGAATATGGAGCGGTGCAGAGAGGATTGCTTGGGGTACAAATTCAGGACATTTCTAGATTAGACGAAAATCTTTCAGGAGGATTGACCACTTCGAGAGGAGTCTATGTAATTGATGTCAACAAAGGAGGCGGTGGGGAAGAAGCCGGATTAAAATCAGGTGATGTCATCATCGGAATAGATGGCGTGGAGACAAACAACGTTGCAAAACTTCAAGAGATGGTCGCAAGAAAACGTCCGGGAGACAAAGTTGAAATCAAATACCTGAGAAATGGAAAAGAAGCCAAAGCAACGGGTATGCTCAAAAATATCTCAGGTGACACCAACATAGTAAAGGTGGTTCCTCCAAAAATCGTAAGCTTCAACGGGGTGACCTTTGAAGATATAAAAGGTGAGATGAAAGAAAGACTTAGCATAGAAGGCGGAGCCGGCATCACATCAGTGGAAGATGACAATTGGAGGAAATCGGGTGCCAAACCCGGATTTATCATCACCTCGGTGATTGGTTCAGGTGGTAGGTACAAAATCACCAACTCCGAGCAATTGGTAGATGTATTAAAAGACAATGTCGGAGAAGAAATTGTTATCCTTGGCTTGTATCCAAACGGTCAGGAATACTATTTTGAGATAAAAATAGAGTAAGGTTAAATGTCAAGTAGATTGAAAAAGCCGGTTTGAAGTATCAGACCGGCTTTTTTGTTTTCCAAAGAATCCAATCCATATTCAGAAATTTTGCAAAAACAGGTTACCAAAACCCAATGAAATGAGGTTGTAATTCAAACATGAAACAATCTGAAAAATATTTGTAAATCAATGACAAACCGTAATCTCCGTTGTCAGATTTCCTTCACTATATATGGGAAGCTTGGGACTGATATAGGGTATGCCCAATCCTAATCCCCTAACGATAAAAAGTAAACCGATAAACATCGCAAAATAAGGAAGCGCATTGGTCAATTTGGTTCGGATAGAAAGGGAAAGAATCTTACCCGAAATCATGACCATCACCAACATCGGAGTAGTCCCCAATCCAAAAAAGAACATATACATCGCCCCATCAAGTGGGCTTTGGAGAGCGAGTGATGCAATCAAGGCAATGTATACCATGCCGCAGGGAAGCAGTCCATTGAGTAGTCCGGATGCAAAAAAGGCAGGTGTTCCTCCTTTTTTAAGAAAATAACCCAACTTGGATTTCAATTTATTCACCCCACCATACAAGCCGGATTGGGTGATGAATCTTTCAGAACTTTTGTAAAAAAATGCCATTAATAAAATCATTGCTCCCATTCCTATGGAAATCCATTGCTGAATTCCAGCCAATGCAAGAGAAAAACCAATCAATCCGATCAGAGCTCCCAAAATGGAATAAGTGACCGTCCGGCCTAAGTTATAAATGATTTTATTGCGGAGAAATCGGGAATTGTCTTTGGCGGATACCGCCAAAGCAATGGGCCCACACATGCCTAGGCAGTGAAAAGAACCCAAAAATCCCAATAAAAACGCCGTCCAGATCATTTAAATATTGATTTTTTCTTCGTGAAAATAATCCACTCCATTTTCAGACCAAGTAAGTTTTACCTTCCAGTAACCCGGCTTCAGGCTTTTCAGATCATAGGCTTTGGCATTTATGTCGGATATGTCAAAAGTGATTTTTTGGTCCAACCTCGCGTCTGAAGGCCTGAATAAATGAAGGGTTCCTTTTGCTCCAACTGGAAGTTTTAGGTCCACTTTTTTGAGTTGGTTGTCATACGACAAAACCTTATAGTCGAGAGAATTGGCATTGATCATCTTTTCTATTTGATCCTGATATTTGATTTCCTCTTCGTAATAATTTTGGGTCACGAGATGGATATCATCCTGCTTGACGCAGACGATCACCAAACCCACCATCAAGCTAACGAATACTACTAATGTGATTACTATTCCTTTTCCCCAGTCCATTTTTTTGGTTATTTGATTAATTGGTTATTTGATTAATTGGTTATTGGTTAAGGGTTATTTGGTTAAGGGTTATTTGGTTAACTGTTTAACTGGTACTGCAAACTGATTACTAATTACTGTAAACTGATCACTGACCACTGATTACTGATTACTGCAAACTGATCACTGCAAACTGATCACTGATTACTAAAAACCGGCCCGACGAAACTTGTACTGATCCTGTCAATTACTTCTCCGTTTTGCATCAGCAGCAATGTCACGTCTTCCTGATTGACAAGCATGTCTTTTTGGTCTTTGATCAGAAAAAACCTGCCATCAAATTTTGCCTGCCCATTCAATGTCCATTTTTGGTCACCGACTACTTCTACTTGGTATTTCCCATTTTCTGCAACGAGCGCTACCTGTTGTGCATCAAATGTTTTGTTGATGAAACTGACTTCGTAGAGATTACTGATCTGACCGGTCTCGCGGGCCTGATAAGTCATCCCTCTAAACCTAGTCACGGTCGCAGCCAAATCCTCCCTTGTTGCGATCAAAGCGATAAAGGCGGCAAGCAATATCACCAACATGGCTGAATAGGCTTTTACCCTTGGGGTAATCAGCTTTTGGGTTCGGTGCATCACACTGTTGTCAGATGCATATCGGATCAGTCCCTCCGGTCTGTCCACCTTGACCATAACCTCATCACAGACATCAATACAGGCGGTACAATTGACGCATTCCATCTGCACACCGTTTCTGATGTCTATCCCTGTAGGACAAACCTGTACACAAAGTCCACAATCTACACAATCACCTTTGGGCGCTTCTTCTATTTTATTTTTGCGGATTAGGCCACGAGGCTCTCCCCTGACATGATCATAGGTGACGTTGATGGAGTTGGCATCGAGTAAAACTCCCTGAAGCCTTCCATATGGACAGACCACAATACATGCCTGCTCTCTGAACCATGAAAACACAAAAAGGAAAATTCCTGTAAATGCCATCAATCCAATAAATCCAGCCATGTGCGCTGAAGGCGGCTGACTGACAATCTCCATCACCTGGTCCACACCGATCAGGTACGCCATCACCAAATGTGAAATCAAAAGGGATATCATAATGAAAATGGTCATCTTCAAACCTTTCTTCCAGATTTTCTCGCTGTTCCAAGGCATTGCATCCAGCTTCCTTTGTTGGTTGGCATCCCCTTCGATAGCATACTCTATTTTTCGGAACACCATTTCCAAAAACAAAGTTTGCGGGCAGGCCCATCCACAGAATATCCTTCCGAATACTGCAGTAAAAAGGATGATGAAAATAAAAAAGATCAATAACAGGAATATCAGCAAATGTGTATCCTGAGGCCAAAATGCTGCTCCAAAAATGATGAATTTTCTTTCAAAGACATTGAAAAGCATGTAAGGCCTGCCTCCTACCTGAATAAAAGGCCCCGCAAATAAAATCGCCAAGAGTACCCATGAAAGATATGTCCTCCATTTATAAAATTTGCCGGAAACTTTTTTTGGATAGATCCAGTTTCGCTTTCCTTCCGAACTGACTGAGGCTAGCGAATCACGAAAATTGTCAGGATTCAAATTTGGATTAATCTTACTCATAATATGTTGGCTTAAAATAAAATTAACCAAGCTTTGATTTGGTAATTTTAACCCCTGAGAGGAAAGCCCTCCCAGAGGTAATTTTTTATTTGACTTCTGCAATTGCCTCGACTATGACAGGAACGGCCAATGAATCAGTTTTAGCCGGTTCTGCAGCTCCGCCAGGAACGTATCTTTCGCCTTCTGCTTCTTTAGGATTGGCCGGGGTAGTCCCTTGAAGTGTCTTGACAAAGCTAGAGACCTGTTGCATTTGTTCAGGGCTCAACTGGTCCTGCCATGGAATCATTCCCTTTTCTACCACCCCGTATTTGATCACTTTGAAGATGTCATTGATAGATCCACCGTGCTTCCAGAATTCATCAGTCAAGTTGGAACCTACACCACCGCCTCCATCTGCGGCGTGGCAAGCCACACAATTGGCACTGTAGATGCTCTGTCCAGCTGCGATGGCAGCGGGAGTTTCATCGAATACCACCGTGGTTTCATCAATGTTACTGACGGCAAGCGCTTTATATTCTTCTATCTGAATCGCAGCAATCCTGTGTTCCTCTTCATATTCCTCAAGTTGGGTCGGTCCTATTCCAAGTACAGTATAGTACATGAAATAAACTACGGCTATCCCAATGGTTAGAAAAAACACATTGGCCAACCAGGGCGGCATGTGGTTATCAAGTTCTACAATGCCGTCATAACTATGATCGAGCATCTTTTGCTTTTCTTCTTTGCCACCTACAGGCTTCATTGTTCCTGTGACGTATTTGATCTTGAACTCATCCCACCAAGTAGGCTGACTTGCCATTTCGGAATTTTCTTTTTTGAATACCGCTGACATGAAGGTTATCAGGTATATCATCAAGACCAACAGCAGTACAATGATGCCAAGAACAACACCAAGGATCACCAAAAGTGTAAGCTGGGTAGGGTCCATACTTTGAAGGTTGGCAAACCACGTAGATTCGCTTGTTTGGGCGAAAGCAGGTAGGGCAGCAAACATCCCTGTCAATAGAAGGAAGAAGGATTTAAACTTTTTCATAGCCTCCAAGATTTTGCGGTTCGTCATTGAATGGCATTTCCTTCATGTGGTCGACGTATTTCTTGTCGACTTTGATCACCCAAATGAACATTCCTATGAAGAAAATCACGAAGATCAACAAGGAGATGATGGGATAGATTTCTATGTTCTCGATGGAACTTAATATCTCTTTTTTCATGGTCCTGAAATTTAAGGATTGGAAGCTGTTGTTTTTTTGATGTCTGTACCCAAGCGCTGCAAATAAGCGATCAAGGCTACCATTTCAGATTCTGGCATCACCTCAACACCTGCAGATTTCAGGTTAGCGGCAATCTTATTAGCCTGTAAAGTCAGGTCCGCATTGGCTTGTTCATCAAATCCTTCCGGATAGGGTACACCCAGTTTTTGTAGCGTTCTGATTTTAGCAGGAAGGTCTGAATGATCCATGATATTGGTAGCCAACCAAGGATAAGGTGGCATCAATGATCCTGGAGACATGGAGGTAGGATCTACCATATGAAGGTAATGCCAGCTGTCAGGATACTTACCTCCTTCTCTGTGCAAATCCGGACCGGTTCGCTTGGAACCCCACAGGAATGGCCTGTCATAGACAAACTCACCTGCTTTGGAATATTCCCCATAGCGCTCAGTCTCCGAACGGAAAGGTCTGATCATCTGGGAGTGGCAGCCCACACAACCGTGGGAGATATACAAATCCCTTCCCTGAAGTTCAAGTGGGGTGTAAGGCATGACACTGGAAATCGTCGGCACATTTGATTTTACCAAGATTGTAGGAATGATCTCTATTGCTCCCCCTATCAAAATGGCTATGGTCGCCAAAATGGTAAAGAAAACAGGTTTTCTCTCCCATGCTCTATGCCAATACTCTCCTGCAACTTTTACATGGGGTTTCAAAGCAGGAGCCTCATCAGCTTCCTCTGCCATAAATGAACCCTGTTGCGCAGTTTTTACCATATTGTATACCAAAAGGAATGCTCCGGCGAGATACAATACACCACCAAAAGCCCTCAACATATACATTGGTTTGATTTGGATGACTGTCTCCAAGAAGTTAGGATAAGCCAATCTACCTGCCTCGGTAAATTCTTTCCACATCAATGACTGCGTCAAAGCTGCGACATACATAGGAAGGGCATAGAAAATAATCCCTATAGTACCCATCCAAAAGTGGGTGGTTGCCAACTTGGTAGAGTAAAGGTTTGTCTTCCACATTTTTGGCCATAACCAATACAACATGGCAAAAGTGAAGAAACCATTCCAGCCCAAACCTCCGATGTGCACGTGTGCTACTATCCAGTCAGTATAGTGGGCAATGGCATTCACATTTTTCAGTGAAAGCAAAGGTCCTTCAAAAGTCGACATACCGTAAGCGGTCACTGCCACGACCATGAATTTCAGAACAGGATCGACACGGACCTTATCCCAAGCACCTCTCAATGTCAAAAGTCCATTGACCATCCCACCCCATGATGGGGCAAGCAACATCACTGAGAAAACCGTACCCAAGACCTGTGCCCATTCAGGCAAGGCCGTGTAGAGCAAATGGTGAGGTCCGGCCCAGATGTACAAGAAAATCAAGGACCAAAAGTGGACAATAGATAACTTGTAAGAATAGACAGGCCTATTAGCTGCTTTTGGCAAATAGTAATACATCAATCCCAAGAATGGTGTGGTTAGGAAGAATGCAACAGCATTGTGCCCGTACCACCACTGAACCAATGCATCTTGAACACCTGCATAGGCGGAATAACTCTTGAAAAGAGAAACCGGCAAAGCAAGGGAATTGAAGATGTGGAGAACTGCCACGGTGACGAAAGAAGCCAAATAGAACCAAATGGCCACATACATGTGCTTTTCTCTTCTTTTGATCAGGGCACCAATCATATTGGCACCAAAAGCAACCCATACTACAGCTATCAAAATGTCAATCGGCCATTCCAATTCTGCATATTCCTTAGAGGTAGTCAAACCTAAAGGAAGGGTGATAGCAGCTAAAAGGATGATCAATTGCCAACCCCAAAAGTGGAACCAACTGAGTGCTTTGCTCCACATGGGTGTTTTCAATAGTCTGGGCATGGAGTAATAAATCCCCGCGAAAATCGCATTGCCCACAAAGGCAAAAATCACCGCATTGGTATGTAGCGGTCTGATTCTTCCAAAGGTGGTGTAGGGATTTCCCAAATTGGCCTCGGGCAAAAACAGCTGGGTGGCTGCTAAGACCCCGACCAACATTCCGACAATGCCCCAAGCTATGGTGGCGACGCCGAAGTACTTTACGATCTTATTGTCGTAACTGAACTGTTCAAGTGTTGTTCCTGGCATACTTACTTTGATTTTATTGATGGTGATGGTAATGGTTCTTTTTTATCTTTGGTTTTTGGTTCATTTTCAAATAAGATCCGGATGGCCGGGGTATGGTTGTCATCAAACTGCCCTCCTTTCATGGCCCTGAAAAACAGGTATAGGAAAGATCCTGCGAGAATGAGACTGATTGCGATCAATATAAATATGACTTCCATAGTTACCAGATTTTGTCTTTTAAGCCCCTTCGGTAGGCTAGATAATTGGTGGTCAGCGTGGTAAACACCACTACCGAAATACTGCTGATGGGCATCAGGATGGCGCAAAATACCGGACTTACCAATCCCTGCACTGCGAAATACACCCCGACTATATTGTAGGTAAAACTCAGTCCAAAACTGGCTTTGATTATTTTTCTGCTGGTTTTTGTAAAATCCAAAAAAGCAGGAAGCTTTTGGATCACTGCAGCGTCCATAATCGCATCTGAAGCGGGTGAAAAATTGGTGATTTTGTCTGTCAACGCAATGCCAACCTGGCTTTCCCTTAGGGCTCCAGCGTCATTGAGACCATCTCCGATCATGAGGGTTTGGGCACCGCCTTGATTCAGGTTTGTGATATAACCCAACTTATCTCCCGGACTTTGATTGAAGTTCATCATGATATGATTACCAAAAACTTTGGTCAAATTCACCCGCTCATGGTCCTGATCTCCTGAAAGGAAATGAACCTGATACTTCTCTTTGATATCAGAAACTACATTTTCAATCCCTTTGCGAAGACCGCTTTGGATAAAGAAATATCCCAAAAGCGTTCCCTCTACAGCAAAAAATACGAGGTTCCCTCCTTCCGGCAAGCCTTTAACCTCGGCTCCCACAAAGTCTGCAGAACCCAATCTGATTTCTTGTGATTTGTAAATTGTCCTGAGGCCTTTGCCGCCGATTTCCTCCACCTCATCCAATTTGATATTTTGGACACCACCAAGCCATGTGTTGACCCGGTTGCTCAAGGCGTGGGTGGATTGGCTTACCAAGGATTTGATGATGGATTTGGACTCTGCAGAAAGGGGCTCTCCGAAATATTTTACTGAGGCTTCTGCGGTAGAAGTCAAGGTTCCTGTTTTATCAAAAACCACTGTATCTACTTTGGCAAGTTTCTCAATGACATGGGAATTTTTGAGAAAGAATTTCCCCTGGCCAAATACCCTTAGCGTATTGCCAAGAGTAAAGGGCGTAGACATGGCCAAAGCACAAGGGCAGGTGATAATCAATACTGAAGTAAACGCCAACACTCCCATAGAAAGCTGTCCCGAAAATCCCCAGAACAGCAAAGCTCCAAATGCAATGGCCAAAACAGTGAACGTGAACTTACCAGAAATCCTATTTGCCAGAGATTCCAGGCTATTGACTTTTTCTTTCTCGAAGGAATCATTGTTCCACAAATCAGTCAGGTATCCCTGAGAAGGAGACTTCTGTACAGTCAAGGTCAGCGATTTCCCTTTTTGCCTTCCGCCTGCATAGATCAATTCACCTTTTCTTTTGGCTACAGGAACTTCCTCCCCTGTCACAAAACTGTAATCAACAAAAGCTTCTCCCTCTAAAAGTATGCTGTCAGCCGGTATCAATTCTTCATTTCGGACTCTGATAATGTCGCCGACGTTCAGCTTGATCAAAGGAATGACTTCTTCCTCATCCCTCACCAATTTGGTGACGGCAACAGGAAAATAGGATTTGTAATCCCTGTCAAATGAAAGCGTATCGTAAGTTTTCTGTTGGTAATATTTGCCTATCAAAAGAAAGAAAAGCAAACCACCCAAGGTATCCATATAGCCTTCATTTCCAAGCAAGAAAATATCGAAGAGGCTATAAGTAAATAAGGTAACAATACCTATAGCGATTGGCACATCCATATTGACAGCTTTGTTGCGGATAGAAAGCCATGCGGAGCGATAGTAATCGGTCGCAGCATAAAAAAATACCGGCAAAGAAAGCATGACATTGAGGTAATTGAATGTTTTTTTGAATCCCTCCCCAAGTAATTCTGCCTCAGCAAAGTACTCCGGCAAGCTGAAAAGCATCATGTTACCGAAGCAAAATCCTGCAACAGCTAGTTTATAAATAAGTTTATTATCAGTGAATTGAACCGTTTTTTTGTCCGCATCAGCTAGGTTGAGGGTGGGCTCATATCCGATTCGGGATAGCAGTCTGACCAATTCTTTGAGACTGATTTTGTCTTGCAGGTATTTGACCTGGACTTTCTTTTTGATGAAATCAACCCTTCCGGACACAATCCCCGGGTGAAGCTTATGGAGATTTTCAAGAAGCCAAATACAGGACGCGCAGTGGATCAAAGGAATAGAAAAAGTGATATGGGTCTCTTCGCTGTTTTGGAAGTCAACCAATTTCCGGACAATGTCCGAGTCATCGAGGTAATCGAATCTGTTGGCTCTTCCGGAAATTGATTTTTGGCTCAATCCCGGCTTTTCAGCAATATCATAATAAGTGCACAAGTCACTTTCGCTCAGGACTTCAAAGACAAGTTTACAGCCTGTACAGCAAAAATCCTTTTCACCAACATGGAGAATTTCATCTTTGCATTCCTCCCCGCAGTGATAGCAAGTGGAAGTGCCCCGGCTGATGGATGTTTTGACCTGATTTGACATTTGGTACAATTTAGCTAGATAAAACCCTTAAAAACATGATAAAAATCATCTAATTCAATGATTTAAAAGGATAAATAAAAAGACAAGCGATCGTACCACATGCCACCCTTGTAGAAATGGAAAAGGACTTTGGCAAGGTCTGACTGGTAATTTTTAGTAGTCACCAACAGCGTGCATTGATGTTTGACGGCATATGACCAAAAGTCGCCGATTCTGTTGAAATTAAATTTGATAAAAGAAGTCTCAGCCGTGGAACCTGTTACGAGCTGCACGATCTCCTGTTCTTCTTTCATTTTGGACTTGGGTATAAAGCTGGGTGATATAATGGTTGCTTTGCTGCTTTTAATGTTATCCTGAAAAAGTTCAATGAAGTTTCTTATCAATCTGGCCGATGCGGGAGTCCCGTCATAATGAAAAAGTAAATTTTCAGTGGACATTTCCTTGTCATAAAGAAGCACAGGGATTCCGCAGGGTTCATTCTCTAATGCTTTGGGTTTTTCTAACCCATGTAGCCAATCAAGTACCTCCGGCAAATGGGCAGTATATAGAGTCGGACCCTCCTCAGGATTACACATTAAAGCCTTACCCCCTTTGGTGAGGTTTACCGGGAATCCGGAAGGTAATCTGTCACAATAATGTGACTTGATCATTTCCTCAGGAACCGCAAAATTTACCGGGCTGTCAACTTTCGTAACCATAATGCTAGAATCATTAGATACAAATCTATGTGAATGCAGAATTTTGTAGGGTGATATAAAGTAGGTACAAACATGATTAATGTCATGTTTTTGAATAAAAAGAGATTTTTAAAATGGTTTCCCTTGGAATAAAAATTGGAGTTAAAAGTGCGTGTTCTTTTTTATTTGATTGAAATACAATTACTTCATGTTCTGGTCAGACTTAATTTTTGACCAAAAAAGAGTAAACTTGGATTGATTTCTCCAACACTAATTTTCTCAAAATTAAAGCCATGAAACATCTCCTGATAATCCCATTTCTGTTCCTCACCTTCAGTCTTTATTCTCAGTCAATTCCATTGTTTGATGGAAAATCCCTCGACGGTTGGTATATGGATGTCCCTGACTTGGAAAATGACAGCAGCATCAGAAAACCCTTCTTGGTCAGAGACGGCCTGCTCGTGAGCCTGGGAACGCCCAATGGGCATTTGCTTACCGACAAGGAATATGAAAATTACAGGTTGGAAGTTGAATACAGATTTGCAGGCGAGCCTGGTAACTGCGGGGTTTTGGTACATGCCTCGGGATCAAGAAATCTCTACAAGATGTTTCCCAAATCCATAGAAGTGCAGATGATGCATGAAAATGCAGGGGATTTTTGGTGTATTGTGGAAGACATCCAAGTTCCGGACATGGAAGCCCGCCGTGGCCCAAAGGAGAATTGGGGCATTACAGAAGGGAAAGGAAGACGCATCCTCAATCTGACTGATGGTTCTGAAAAACCATTAGGAGAGTGGAACCAAATGGTCATCGAATGCCGTGCCGATACCATTACAGTTTGGCTCAATGGCGACCTGGTCAACAAAGGCTATGAAGCTACAGCCACCAAAGGAAAAATAGCGCTACAAGCTGAAGGGGCTGAAGTGGAATTTAGAAAAGTCGCATTGGAATCCCTTACTGATAAATAAGTAAGGATTAAAACTTTTTTTGAAAATTTTAACTATATTAAATGCTCAAAATCAATTACATACCTCAATTTTATCCTTTGAGGTAAGGCTTGAATAGGTTAGCGATGATTTACAAAAAATATCCCCCGGCCTTGGATTTGATGCCATACTTGGATTGTCTTTTTATCTGGGAAAGGGATTCCAGTGAACCACTCGTAGTGCAAAGTCCTCCCTCAGGTTTCAATGCATTGGTCTTCAATTACTCCGATCCTTATTGGGCATATCAAAATGAGACCCAAAAGGAAAAAGTCCCTATTGCCTTTGTATCAGGTCAATTTACAGCCAATTATCATCTTGAAGTCAATGGAAAAATCGGTATTATAGGGGTAGTACTGAAGGCTTCCTCCCTATATAATTTTTTTGGATTAAACATGGTATCATTGGTCAACAAACGATTGGACTTGTTGGATGCTCTGGGTGAAAACACCAATGGAATTTTTGACTCCGTAAAGAATGCTTCTACGGCTGAGGAAAGAATCAAATTGATCCAAGATTTTTTACTCAGTCATCTGGAAGCGGCCCGGTCAAGGCAAAGCATCATTGACGACACCATTTCATTTATCGACCAAAATAATGGGATGGTGACTATTGAAGAAGTGTTGGTAAAGTTTAAAATCAGCAGAAGGTATCTTGAAAAACGATTTCTTGAAAAGGTGGGGATTTCCCCAAAACTATATTCGCGGATCAAAAGGTTTGGAAATCTCTCCAATAAAGTGGCACACACCAATGAAATAGACTGGCAGGATCTGGTGTTTGAGAGTGGTTTTCATGATCAGTCCCATCTTGCCAAAGACTACAAAGCCTTTAATCAAATGAATCCCTCGGACTATCATCAAAAACACCGGGAACTCATCAGATTTATAGACAAATAAATCCGTACGCATTTTTACAAGTAGAACGCCTCTTGGTTAGCTAATTTTGATCATAAATATTCAGAAAATGGAAAAATAATTCCTAAATCCTGAATCTCAAAAATCATTTTATCTTCATCAACTACTTGTCAAAATGAAAACAGTAACATCAAAAATCAAAAGTAATTACGGAATCCTGATTTTGGGAATCCTGATTTATGGATCAATTACGGGCTGTGAACCCAACCAAGCAAAACCTGACCATTCCAAATTCGAAGAAGAAATTAACTACGAAAAAGAAAAATACGCCATTCTGCAGGTGATTGAAAATGAATCAAAAGCCTTTTGGAACAAGGATTTTGAAGAATTCTCATCCTATTGGGCACATGAAGATTATATCAGGACTCTGGGTTGGTGGGAAGCAGGAGGCGTAACCGTGGTGGAAGGATGGGAGGAAAGAGGGCGGCGTACCAAAAGTCATATGGATGACAGCCCAGAGGCCAATGCCACAGCTACAAAAGTCAAAAGGGAAAACATCAACCTGAGGATATATAAAGATGTGGCATGGATGACCTTCGACCAATATGGTGAGGATACGGGAGACCCTACCATGGATATGCCTGGATTGAGTAGGGAAACAAGGATTTTGGAAAAGCACAACGGCCAATGGAAAATTGTCTATGTCGGATGGTTGTTGGAAGGTTAATTCAGCAATAAACCTAAAAAAACACAAAAACCTCAACCACAATTATACATGTTATGAAAACACTGTCAAAATCAATTAAAGAAAACCAAGACATCTCGTTCAAAAAAGGAATCAGTCTTGAATTTTTTTCGGCTTATCAGGATATAGAATTAGAACGAATGATGGGTCTATGCGATCCTGAAGGCACTGTATCATTTGTTCCATTGGGAAACGATTTCATAGGCAAAATCCATGAAATTGGTAAAGGAGTTTGGGCGGCTTTGTTGGACTCATTTCCAGATCTGGACAATACTGTAATCGAACAGGAATATGAAGAATCCCAAAATGCTGTCTTCTGTAAAGTTGAAATTTTCGGCACTCAGGAGAAAGATTTTGCGGGATTACCTGCAAAAGGAAAACCCTTTAGGTCAGAACATATTTTTATCTTCAAGTTTACGGAAGAAGATAAAATCATGGATATTCAAATAGATTGGGACCATGAAAGTTTTGTGAGGCAGTTATCGTGAATGTAAAGAAAGAAAAATTTTAGCTTTTAAAACAAAGCCGTCACTTGCATCCTGCCTATATGGACCAACCGGTCCAATCCCTGAGAATTTCTGCCTTCGTAGACCACATTCATCTGAAGTCCCTCTCCTATTTTTTGAAGCCAATTGAATGTCCAAGTCAGGTTGTTGCCGGGGGTCAGGGCTTGAAGCATTTCGTATCCTGCGGGTGAATTTGGCTGACCGTTGTATTCGATAAAGGTGTACTTGAAATTGGCATTGATCGTGGTTTTGATCGCCTTGGCAAACCGGAAATCCAGCCCCACCTGGTGGATGTTGGATCTTTCATTGATTTCCTGATTGGCAAGGTTATGCTTGTCCTGATATTGGTAAATAATGGTAGAACGGAAAAGGCTGCTAGGCTGCCATGCAAGTTCGGGACCGATTCCATATTGGTCGATGAAATAGTTTCTGTTGCTGAGAAAATCCGAATTGGCAATCCTTTTCCCGGTTTGTGCCAATATCCTGAGGTTCAAAACCGGACTGAAATTATAGCGTGTATTCAGTCTCCAGTCTTTTTGGATCAGGTCATCAAATCCCCCTGAAAGCAATTGTTTGTTTTGGTTGTCAAAAAGGGACAAATCAAACCCATACTTGGCCGAGGATCGGTTGAAGAAAAAAGAGGAACGGATGACCTGCCTGACAGAAATCAAATCCTCCGGCGCAAAACCTCCCACAAAAGGGTTGACCCGATCCCAAAACTCATTGGAAGTGATTTTCTTTTCTATGCTTAAGCTGGTGGTATTTGAAAATTTTTGCAGGAATTGGAGCAATCCGCCTGAAGTTCTCCAGGTGTCCGGAAACTTAGCATTGAGGCGGTAGTTGAAAATCGTCGTATAGGCCTGCACAAACTCGGTTGTCGGAACAAAGACTTTGATGAAACTCTTTTCCTCAGGATTGACGGCGATGTAGAATTCATTCAACTGTTGGATTCCGTCATTGTTATCATCCCTCCATGCATGGGTGCCCTCCCCTGTCGGTACAGGAAGAAATATAAATTCCCTTCTAAACTCCCGTCCATTTCCGATGGCATAACTCAGTTCGTTCCTCACATTTCCTTTTGCCAATGTTCCCATGTAATCGAGTTTACTAAGGACCGTAGTCTCTTTTTCCTGATCTAACCTGAGGAATTCCAATTCCCGATAAGTAAAAGTTGCTGTCAGGTCATGGACTCCAAATCTTCTTTTCAACCCAAACATCGTCTGAAAAGCCTCTGTGTCGGGAGTAATGATTCCGTCGACAGGGAATTTATCTTCCCGGATTGAGGCATTGACAAAGAAAGAGAAAGGCAGCGTATCATTGGATTTAAGATAAACAAGATGTTCCAAAAAATTCATCGCTGTACTCACTACGGAATCTTTTTCGATGTCAAGGACTGCATTCCTGTCCACCATAATCCTATATCCCGGAACCAAAACTTTGGAGCGATAATGGACATCACCGGTATACCGTAGCCATTCGGAATTGAGATCCCTGACATTGGAATTCAACAGGAAAAAATTGTTTTTGATAAAAAAGCGCTTTCCTAACTGTTGGTCCCACCTGGCAAGGTGCTGGGTTCCATTCAGAATCTGACCCCGGTTTCTAAAGTTGAAGCGATAGCTGAAGGCATTGTTGATATCCTTATTCATCTCAATTTGGGTGTTGAAAATCCGCTCATGCCCGGACTCAAGCACATCTTCAGGTTTCAAACTCCAATCCCGGTCAAATTCAATATACCTCAACCGGTCAATGAAACTGAAATTGGCTGAGTTATATTCGTATTCTGCCAATGCCCGGAACCTATAGCCTTTAAAACCTTCCAAAATCCTGTTTTCTGAAGCTATTCCGGATTTGACACCGAAGCCCCGATTGGTTTCATTGTCGATGTCGGAAAAGAGATTTTGATCTGAATTTGAGAAGGCCACCTCGGTGTAGACCTGCTCGTAGGCATTCAGTTTCACCCTTGTTCCGGTGGTGAACATCTGCTTTTTATTGGGTGCAGGAAGCTGCGATAATATTGAAAAATTCCCTTGTGATATTCCGCCAACTTTTGGTACAAAAGCAAAAACAGGTCCATTGGACAATTGGCTTTGTCTGATATAGTCTCCGTCACCCTGCCTGACTTCCGTAAATGAAACCGCATAAAATGCAAGCTCAGGATCATTGGAGTATTCAAAATATTCTATTGAATTGCCTTGGTCATCTGTGTCAAGTACTTTTTTGTACAAAATCCTATTGGGATCAAAAGCCACACTGTCCACCCTCGGTACAGAAGCTGATTCGAGGTCATTGCCAACAGAAGCAAGAAGTGATTTGTCTTCATCTGACAAATCGAAAAAAAGCGGTCTGTTCCTATTGTCTTGTTCCCTGTAGAGATTCATGTAAAATGAAACCCGGTCCGATTCCTGAATATGGTTTGCCGTCAAGATGGAGCGGGAATAATTGCGCTCAGCGTATTCGAAGTCTATTCTGATTCTAGTGTATTGGGTAATGAGTACTTTTGGTGTAAAAGTGATTTCGCCCTGATTGTAATCGATGACATAATCATAATTGAATCCCCTTTGGAGCTGCACCCCGTCCAAAAATACCCTCTCTGAATTGGCCATGATGATGACGAATTTTTCATTCTGAGGACCGGGAATCCGGTAAGGCCCGAGAGTTCCTTCAGAGACTTCCAATAAGATGGACGCAAACTTTCCTTTGGCAACCGAGGCTGCCGCTTGGGTAGACGCGACCCACTTGTCCCCCAACCTGTAATTGGTCGTGAATTGGGCTCCCTGCACGTTCTTATAATACCTCAAAAACTCTGATTTTCGCTGCTGCAATACCACATCGCCCGCTGACAAGCTGAATTTATCGTTGTACAGCTCGACAAGGATATTGTCAAAATCCTGAACCTGTTGCGTATTTCCCTCCGGCTGAAAAGGCACATTCTGATCGGTAATACTTGCCCTGATATTCAGGTTTTCGGTCAGCTGCCCGGTCATCTGAAGGTTCAATGAGGAATTGACAAAGAGATTTTGGGTATTGCCAAAAGATATTCCACGGGTAAGGTTTCCGGATTTGTTGAGGTTGGTGCTTGGAAACAATTCCTCCCGAAAATCAAAAGTAGGAGCTGCCTGGACCCGGTTGTTTCGGAACATGGCAGTCGAATCATAATCAGCGAGGAGCGTTCTTTTGGCTGAGGTCTGGTTCAAAGCGTAAGGAAATGTCCTGTAACAAACCAAAAGAGAATCGGCTTTATCTTCAGGTTGGAACTGGATTTTCAGGTTTCCGGTATTGAGGTCATATGTGAATGGATAAAGTTTCTCTGCATTGTCCTTAACAGTGATACTCTCTTCCAAAACGCTTAAAGAATCAAGCAAAAAAGGCTTAGTCGCGTGTTCAGCAGGTATCCATTTGCAGACAGATTTTTGGGCAAAAACGCTGGTACAAAATCCTAAATTCACAATTAGAATTAAGACAAAATACCCTACCCGAATCATACTGTTATGCATATATCCTTGCTAAGGTAATATTTTCAACAAAAACATGGATAACTCTCAGATTAAAAGCATTTTCTAAGATTCAAAAACAAAAAATCCATCTAAAAACGGAAATGAAACAATGGAATGTACTTATACTACGGGTATTTCTTCGACCAAATCAAAGGAGAGAAAAAAGGAAGTTCCTTTACCTTCTTCAGTTTCAAACCAGATTTTCCCACCTTCTGTTTCCACCCCTCTTTTGGCAATCGCGAGGCCCAACCCTGAGCCTTCGGATTTGGTACTAAAATTTGGCATGAAAATCTTGTCGCGTAATTCTTTTGGAATTCCTTTGCCGTTATCCTTTATTTCCAAAACCACTTGGTGTTCTATTACCCTGAGAAAAACGAGGATGATGGATTTCCTTTGGGGTTCGGTCGCCTGAAATCCATTGATGATCAAATTGGCAATAATCCTTCCAAACAGCTGCTTATCCCCCATCACCATAAGGTGACCTTCATCGGTTAGGTCTCCAAATATTATTTTTTCGTTTTCCCTGTTTTTGAACAACTCCAAAGTACCCAATACCACTTTCTTGAAATCCATAAGTTCCTTCTTTGGCTTCGGCATTTTGGCAAAACTTGAAAAAGAAGTGGCAATATCACTCAGGGTATCGACCTGATGGATCAAGGTCTCCAATGGTTGTTTGAGTTTTTTGGGATCGTCGAGCTTTCCTTCAGACTGCAACCTCAGCAGGTGCTGCAGGGTAAGTTTCATTGGGGTGAGCGGATTTTTGATTTCGTGGGCCACCTGTTTGGCCATTTCTCTCCAGGCAGATTCCTTTTCAGAATTGGCAAGATCCTTTTTACTCGCTTCGAGTTTGAAGAGCATGTTGTTGTATTCGTTTACAAGTAAGCCAATCTCGTCATTGGTCGGCCAATACATGGGCTCATTATTCTCTAAGCCTGTCACTTTCAATTTTTGGGTGAGGAGTTTGAAAGGAAAAGTAAGGTTTTTGGACACAAAATAAGAGATGAACAAAAACATCACCAACACTAAAACGAAGATGTTGATGATATTACTCAATACGTCTGCGATCAATAAATCCAACTCCGTCTCGGATTCAAAAAATGGAACTGCTACTATGGCTTGGACTTCTTGCCCGTCTTTTGATCTGATGGCAGAATACACGGATTTGAAAGTAAGGTTGCCGATTTTTTCTTCCAACAAGACAAGGTTGTTTTGACCCTCCACCAATTCGACAATGGCATTGGGATTGATATAATTGGTCAGTACCTTTTTGTCAAAAATGTTTGGCTGAGATGTACTCACCAGGATTCCTTCCTTGCTGTACAGGTTGATATCGGTATTGGCATTGCCCGAAAGGTTATTCATCGTCTCCAAAAGTTCGTCCTTTTCCAGTATCCCGCTATTTCTTTTTTCAATTATTGGAGAAAGATTGTCAGTTACCAAAGATGTTTTTTGCAGGTATTGCCTGTGGAGTTCTTCCTGATAAGAGCTTGTAAACAAGCCAATAATGATAAGACTGATAATAAGAATAGGGAAGAAAAAAGCAAAATTCAGGTAAAGCTGGAGTTTGGTAGCATAATTGAATCTAAATGACCCAATCCTTTTGGAAAAAGCACCAAGGATCAAGATCAAAAGAGTAAACATGATAAAGCCCAAAAAAAACAGCGAAATATCTGCAAGGATATAGTAAATCGGGTAGACCGGTGAAGAGACGACGATTACTTTATCATGTTCCTTGACTCCCACGTGGTGAAATTTCCCTTTGTAAATCCCCGAGGTAAATAAAATATTTTGTTTGAGAAGTTGTTCCATGCCGGCTGCCCGGTAATTGAAAAGGCCAACACCATATTTCAGATTCCCTTCCTCATATACTGCATAGTCAAACTTTTTATCGTTCATACCTGCCATATATTTTTCATCAATCAGCAACTTGGGAAACACCGACCCCGGAACTATCCGCAGCTGCCGGAGCTCTAAAAATACCGTCCCGATCAATGCATCATCTTTGTACATCGGGATAAAAGCGAAGTATTGGTTGCCATCGCCTTCAGTCCCTTTATGGATAAAATAAAGATCCCTGACAGAAGTGGAATAGTCACTTTTCACAAATTGCATTTCAATTTCAGAAAGGGTTTGCGAATTATACCTGTCTAAAATATTCTCCCCGAAATAATTGAAAACTTTGACCTTGAGGACATACTGATCAAAATAATTGTTCATGTGGATTTTTCTGATCTTTTGTTCGATAGGATCCTTCCTCATCAGGGGATCAATCATCGAATTTTTGATGAAAAAATCATTGCTTATTCTCTCCATGATATCCGAGAGAAAAAACTCCGCAAGAATATCATTTTCGACCAGCATTTCCGTCCCAAAACTTGCTTTGGATTTAAAATTCCGGTCAAGGTAAACTTGATGGGACGCTACTCCGGTAATGATGGCAGCAATCAAACACCCAAAGAAAAAAGTCAAAAATGTATTCAACCCGATTGTAAAGATGTATTTGTATAAATTGAAGTTGATGACAGCTATCAGAAAGAGAAAGTGGGCCAAAAAAGCCACCATCCAAATCCAGTTGAAATATGCCAAAACAGCAACAATGGGAATTGAAATGTAAATGATGAGAGAAAGCGCCTTTGTGTTGGTTAAAGAACTTTTATAAAAAACCAACTCCAAAGCCAATACCGTAAACATAAAATAAACAGCCCCGCCAAGAAACACAATCGACAGACTGACGATTTTGAACCAGTCCAAAGAAGGTAGACTTAAGATATTGAGGTCCCATTGGGAATTGCTCAAAATATCAATGTACAAGGCATAGAACAAAACCAGAAAAAAAGTGGAGAAAAAATAGGCTATTATGAGGAAACCCTTGCTGTTTTTTTTGATTCTCTTTTTGCTAAGCCAATTTTTGAATTCTTTGCTTGCAATAATCCTGAGAACCATGGTCAGGAGCACTGCCAGACAAGTGATATTGAGAAAGAGATCCCCCAAACTTGGATTGAACCAAGAAGACGCATATCCCGAGGGATCAAAAAGTCTGTAATCAAAATAATCTTTTGGAAACCTAAAAACCAACATCAAAGCCCTGATTGTGATCAAAACGGCCGATGCAGAAATCAGGGCCTTTACTGGTTTTCCTTTTGTCCACAAACCCAAAATAAGGTTTCTAGTCATCAGCAAGACCAAAAAGAAAAGCGAGAAAAAGAAAATCATCAACGCCAAGCGGCTGGAGGGTTCTATCGGAGTTTGTTCCGGGTCAAAGTAGACAGAAAACAAAAACTCGCCTTTGGCCCCCCTTACCTCCAAAAGCCCTTCTTCGGGTTCAGCCGAAATGCTTTGCGGATCGGTAGGGAAAATCTTAGAATTAAAACCGGATTCAAGGTATTGATTTTGAAAGTCCCTTTTGAAATACAGCGGATACAACTGGATTAACCAATATCCCTGGTTATTGCGAGAGAATCTTCTGGCCTTGGAAAAAAAAATTCCCCGTTTATCTTCGAGGATTCTTTGGTTGGTTTTTGAATTGATCCAATCAAAATCAGGCATGAAAGAAAAATCTGACCAATAAATCAACTTCCCTGATTCACTGAAGAGATAATAAGAATGAAAGGAATCTATGGTAAGGTTGGTAAATGAAAACGCCTCCTCAGGTCTATTTTTCAACAATAGTTGCAAAAAATCATCATTAAACTCACTTTCTATTTTTTGGATATGCTGTGTGACGGGTTTTAGCAATCTCTCCTCGTCATCCCTATCTGTTAAAAAAAAGTTGGCCACCAATATGACCCCCAAACTTAGTAGGGCAACAAAAAATAAAAACCTACGAGTATTTCGCATAACCATAAGTTAAGCAAATAGCAAAATCTGTACCTAGATCCCAACCATTATTTAAAATTTTTCCCCATGAAAAAGGAATTTCCCTTTCCTTTTTTTTGCATTCCTGTACCATAGGTAACCCAATACCAGAGCCAATAAATATGGCATACTTAAAAGGTAAAGAATCCCCATGTTAAGACCTGCACCGATGGTTGTCTCCCCATTGCTCACATTATTTTCAATCCCTGCCCGGCACATGGCGCATTGGGCAAAAGTCGACACTTGGGTAGAAAGAAGAAAAACAAAAACGAGAATTGATTTATAAATCGACTTCATATACTTGCAAACGCCAGGGTAAATCAATTGGTTTAGAAATTGTAATATGGACTGATCATCAGATAGACTATAACTCCTGTCACGGTAACATATAGCCAAATCGGAAATGCAAATTTAACAACTTTTTTATGTTTTGCTCTTTGATCAGTATATCCGTAATAATAGGCCAACAAAATCGGGAACAATGCCACAGCCGCCAGTATAATATGGGTAATTAGGATGAAATAATATACGGGTCTGATCCAACCTTCCCCACCAAAAGTTGTACTTTCAGCAGTAGCGTGATAGACAACATATGACACCAAAAATATGGCACCCAATCCAAAAGCTGCAGTCATCGCTGCTCTATGATAGGCAATGTTGCCATTTTTGATAAATATCGCTCCTGCTACCAAGGCTACAGTTGCTGCAGAATTGATAACGGCATTCAGATGGGGAAGAAAATATACCCAATCACTTGCAACCTCAATTTTTGAAGGCATAAACAACAGGATCGCCACCAAAACGGGTACAATTACCGCAATTACCCAAATCCATTTAATAATTCCTTTTTCTGAACTCACTAAATTACTTTGTTCCATGTAATAAAATTTTTGTCTCTAATATTAATTTGTCAACGTCCTCCCTATTCGTCCCACTATAATAACCCCTGATTCGGCCTTCCCCATCGATCAAGGCGAACTTATCGCTGTGGACAAACTCTTCGGGCTGACCTTTACCGTCTATGGTAGGGAGAATAAAACCACAGCGCGCAAGGTTATAAATCAGTGATTTATCTCCTGTCAAGAAAAACCATTTTCCTGGAGTTGCCATGTGAAGTTTGGCGTATTCAGAAAGTACTTCAGGGGTATCGAATTCAGGATCTATGGATATGGAATAAATCTGGATTTCTTCATCATCTCTAAATGCGTCATCAACTCTTTCAAGTTCGGTGGACATGATTGGACAGATACTTGGGCATGAAGTGAAGAAGAAATCAACGATGGTAATTTTTCCAGCCATCTCGCTTTTCCCTCGCAAAACACCATCTTGGTCCGTCAGCGTGAAATCCGGAATATAATGCTGACCTGATTCTACCATGTTGCAATCATTGAGCGGATCTTCCACTCCATTTTGGAAAAGGACAGGAATGTCATATTGGTTATTGCCAAAGGTTCTCAAAAACAAAAATATCACCACCGGAACCAAGAGAATACAAACCAAAACCAATCCCTGAAGAATCCTCAAACTTTTCATTGCTCTTTTTTTAATTAAACAAAAAAAGAGGCTGAAGTTTCCACTCCAACCTTCTTTTTTTTAATAACTCAATAAATTTATTACCATCTCATGATGAAAATGTCTGATCCTTCTCTAATCAAAGCTATTACCAACCAAACCAGGAAGATCAACGGCACAATGATAGAATAGAATAGAGGTTTTGCCTCTTCGCCCAAATGCATGAATTCCATCATAATATATTTTGCTTTCCAGATTGTCAAAGCAATGAATATAACATAAAGAAGTAATCCTCTTGGCAATGTAAAAGCGAAAACGAATTCCACTAAGGTCAATAACAAAAGGATCCCTGCGGTTTTCCAGATTTTCTTGATTTTTGCTTCATCGCGCGGCATTACTTCGAGCGCTGATTTATTTTGTTGCAAAGCCATATCGTGAATATTTAAAATTTAAATCAGATAGAATAAGGTAAATACAAATACCCAAACAAGGTCTACAAAGTGCCAATACAATCCGATTTTTTCAACCATTTCGTAGTGACCTCTTTCCTCATAAACCCCAACAGCAGCTTGATAAAATGCCAGGAACAAAAGGAAAACACCCAAGGTAACGTGGAAACCATGGAAACCTGTAATGAAGAAAAATAACTGTGCAAAATTTACAGGGCCGTATTCATTGACAGAGAGATTTGCACCAAACACTATTTCACTCACAGTTTGGCCCATATTATTAACATAGGTAATAAGAGAGCCATTCGGTGTTCCGTGAATAAAGTGAGACCATTCCCAGGCCTGACAACTTAAGAAAGTGATTCCTCCGAGAAGGGTCCAAAGCAACCATTTGACAACATCTTTTCGGTCATTCCTATGGCCTGCTTCTACGGCCAATACCATGGTAACCGAGCTTAAGATCAATATAAATGTCATTAGACCGACAAAGGCCAACGGAATATGAACTCCATGTATAAAAGGAATGGCATCAAATACAAGTTCAGGAACCGGCCAGTATTCATTAGATCCCACAAATGTATCCTCAGGACCTCCATAAGAAGGGAAACTGACCCGGAGAGAAATGTAAGTGATCAATAAGGCGGCAAATGTAAAAATATCAGAGAGCAGGAAAAACCACATCATGAGTTTTCCATAACTGGCTTTGAGGGGCTCATTTCCACCACCCCAGACTCCTCTTTTGGGACTTACCCCAATTGCAGTTGCAGTCGTTGACATAAATTTTATTGTTTACTTTTTAATGATTCAATAACAAGAACATAAACAGGTATAACCAAAGACCTCCTAGGAAATGCCAATACGTGACGCACATTTCCATAGTATCCAGGTTTTTTGAGTGTACCAGATACCTGAAGGACGAAATTAATACAATAATTAGAAATATCACACCGCTGATTAAGTGTAATGCATGTAATCCTGTGAAAACATAAAGAAATGAACCCGCCGGATTTCCTACAAAAAAGACTTCCCTGTCTACCAATGCAATCCAACTATACCATTGACCGATCAGAAAAGCCAATGCAAGAATGGAAGTAATTATCATTCCTATTCTGAGAGAGGCCAAATCATCCTTTTTGGCAGAGATATATGCCCAATGTAAAGAAATGCTACTCAGCACGATAATGCCTGAAGTGTACCAGAAAATTGAGGGAAGATCAAATTCCAACCAATTCCCTTCTGATTGCCTCACGATATAAGCGCTTGTAAGGGAAGCAAAAATCATCACTACCGTGACTATGAAAAGCCATAGAGCGAATTTCTTAGGATGCATTGCAATAGGTTGCTCTGCATTTTCAATATATTCAAATTTCTCTTCCATGGATTAAACCTTATCTAATAAATACGCTATCTGCACTATCGGCAAATAGAGAAAGGAGCCAAACATAATTTTAAGGGCTGATTTTCGGGAACAATCTTTCATAAGAGAGAAGGTCTGTGCCAAAAACAACACCCCACAAATAGTTGCTACAATCCCTGAATTGATTCCCGTAAGACCAAAATAGGTGGGCAATAGACCTAAAGGCAACAAAAACAGGGTGTAAATCATTATCTGAATAGCTGTATTCAGGTCTTTTTGACCGCCGCTAGGCAGAAGCTTGAATCCAGCTCTTTTATAGTCCTCATCACTGACCCAAGCTATTGCCCAAAAGTGAGGGAATTGCCAGATAAATTGGATTCCGAAAATAATGAGCGCTTCATGGGAAATAGCTCCGGTAGCAGCTGTCCAACCCAACAAAGGAGGCATTGCGCCAGGAATAGCACCGACAAATACTGCAATAGGACCAACTCTTTTGAGAGGAGTATAGACAAAAACATATAACACCATACTTAATACCCCAAGCAGGGTTGTCAACGGATTGGTAAAAACCCAAAGTATGATTATTCCTATCAATGCAATTATTGAAGTGAACCAATATGCTTCTTTTAAGGAGATCAAATTCAAAGGAAGAGGACGGTTTTCCGTTCTTTTCATCAATTTATCAATATCTCTCTCCCAAATCTCGTTGGCCGCACCTGAAGCGCCGCTGATCAGGAAACCTCCAACCATAAGGGCAAAAAATTTGCCCCAAGAAAACATGACTCCAGAGTCTCCAAGAATAAATCCGAAAACTGCCGAAAATGTAACAAGTGCTGATAATCTAAATTTTATTAAATCTTTATAGGCCCCAATTCTTGAAACTAGGAAATCTGATAAAGAACTTTCAGAAATATTAATAGTTCTCATGAACCTGTTTTTTCTAAATTTAACTTTCTCTGGGAATTAAGCTGCAATAATATGACAAATTGAATCCCGACAATTAATGTTCCCAACAAAAGATGTAGGGGTTGCAAGAATGCCGGAACACCAAAATATGCCATCCCGACACCTGTAAGTATTTCAAGAAATATAACAAGCACGAGGGCTTGAGACCATTTAAATATACTTACATGACGCAGTGTATATTTGTAAACTTTGTAAAAGAACAGAATATGAACCGCAAGTAAGAGTATCGAATATGACCTGTGGATCAAAAATACCAACCCTAGATGCTCAATCCACTCTCCACGCAAAAGGTTACCGAATTCAAATGCAACAACATCCATTTCTTCTCTCACCTGAGTTCCGAACACGATTTGTACCAACATCAAGAGAAAACCCACTATCAAAATACCAAAAAGACTACCTGGGTTATCGGTGGTTGGTCTCGCATCCTGGATTAATCTAAAGGAACGGAAATGAACGTACAGCAGAATACAAACGATAACCAAAGCCAACATCATGTGTAAGGTAATCATCCAGGGGAGTAGATTTGTAGAAACTACAATTGAACCTATCCAAGCCTGAAACAATACCAAAAACAAATTTAGCACCGATAAAACAACGATTGATTTGTCTAGCGACCAGAGCGGAAAAGATCTAAAGACGGTAAGGAGTACAAGAATCCCGATTACAGCGCCAATCAATCTGTTAACATATTCAATCCACGTTTTTACGGGATTAAATTCCTGCTCCACCAAAATTGATTTATCGTTTTTGATTTGTTCAGCCTTTTCTTCAAATCCTAAATTTTCTAGTTGGGCGACAAATTTATTGTTCTTTTCTACTCGCTGTGCAGAGTAGATTTCCTGATAATTACTTGGGAGCTGATTCACACTCGTAGGTGGAATCCAGCTCCCAAAGCATTTTGGCCAATCGGGACATCCCATACCAGATCCGGTACTTCTGACAACCCCACCGACTAATATCAGAAAATAAACAGCAATCACAGTGATCAAACTGATCCTGCGAAAGCTGTAAATTTGATTAAGATTCTTTTGATTCATTAGCTACAAGAACATCCTCTTCGTCCGCAATAATTGCTTTTTCCAATTTCACCAATTCCTCTTCGTGTGGAAGGTTGGATTCAGGAGTTGCGGACAGTGGAACAGTCTGAGGAATAAAATCCTCTGCTGCACCAGGCTTGGAATAGTCATATGGCCATCTGTATACAGTAGGTATTTCACCTGGCCAGTTACCATGCTTTGGATGGAGAGGAGTAGTCCACTCAAGTGTATTTGCTCTCCAGGGATTCAAGGAAGCAATTCTTCCTCTGTACATGGAGTAGAAGAAATTGAACAAGAAGATCAACTGGGCACCAAAGGTAATGATGGCAGCAACAGATACGAACATGTTCAAGTCAGTGTACATATTGGAGAACTCAAAGTTTGTCCAGCTATAATATCTTCTTGGGAAACCTGCTATACCAATGTAATGCATTGGGAAAAACACCATGTAAACCCCAATGAAAGTCAACCAGAAGTGTATATATCCTAACCTCGCATCCATCATTCTTCCAAACATCTTAGGGAACCAATGATAAACCCCAGCCATTAGACCAAAGAATGACGCAGATCCCATTACCAAGTGAAAGTGGGCTACGACGAAATATGTATCGTGCAATTGAATATCAATGGCAGAGTTACCAAGGAAAATCCCTGTCAAACCGCCTGAGATGAAGAACGAAACCAAACCTATAGAGAACAACATACCCGGTGTAAAGATCAGGTTACCTCTCCATAATGTGGTGAGATAATTAAAAACTTTAACTGCGGATGGGATCGCAATAATCAATGTCAGGAACATGAAGATAGAACCCAAGAAAGGATTCATCCCTGACACAAACATGTGGTGAGCCCATACGATAAATGAAAGGATAGTAATTCCAAGCATGGAAATAATCATCGCTTTGTATCCGAAAATGGGCTTTCTGGAATTTACTGAGATAATTTCTGAGGTGATTCCAAGAGCAGGCAACAATACAATATAAACTTCAGGGTGACCAAGGAACCAGAATAAATGCTGGTATAGAACCGGGCTACCACCTGTATTTGGTAAAGCCTCGCCCCCAATGTAGATGTCAGAGAGATAGAAACTTGTTCCAAAACTTCTGTCAAAAACCAACAACAATGCTGCTGAAAATAAAACCGGGAACGAAAGCAAACCGATAACAGCTGTCAAGAAAAATGCCCAAATAGTCAAAGGAAGTCTGGAAAAAGACATTCCCTTGGTTCTTAAATTGATTACCGTGGTGATGTAATTGATACCTCCTAACAGGGAAGATGCAATAAAGAAAGTCATCGCAATCAACCACATAGTCATACCCAAACCTGATCCAGGCATAGCTTGTTCAAGAGCCGATAAGGGCGGATAAACCACCCATCCACCTGATGCAGGACCGGTTTCAATAAACAAGGAAATAAACATGATCACCCCTGATAAAAAGAAGAACCAATAAGATAGCATGTTCATAAAACCGGAAGCCATATCCCTAGCACCAATTTGCAGTGGAATAAGGAAGTTGGAGAATGTTCCACTCAACCCTGCTGTCAATACAAAGAATACCATGATGGTACCATGCATAGTCACCAATGCGAGATAGAAGTTAGGGTCTAATTTTCCAGCATCATCAATCCAGCCTCCAAGTAACGGTTTTAGCCAGTATAATTCCATATCAGGAAATCCCAACTGTAGCCTGAAGATAATGGATAATAATCCACCGATAATTGCCCAGAATATACCCGTCACCAAGAATTGCTTACCGATCATCTTGTGATCAGTGGTGAAAATATATTTGGTTATAAAATTATCGTGATGCTCATGGTCATCGTGGTGATCATGTGCACTAGCACTGTGAGTAGCTGTATGAGCTGTTGCCATATTTGTGATAATTTAATTACTTATGTTCGCTGATAGTAATGTCAGCCAATTCTTTCATTTCAGGAGATAAATTCTCAACAAGAGCAGGGTTATTGACAATATATGGCTTTTGTTCAGCCAACCATTTCCTGTATTCTGCCGGCTCTACGACATTAATAACCTTTCTCATAGAAAAGTGACCTTTTCCACAAACCTCGGTACATGCAATTTCATATTCGAATTCAGGATCATTTAATTCCGCTCTCATTTCCTCGGTAGTCTTTGTGGCTACAAACCAAAACTTGGTTGGCATCCCTGGGACAGCATCCATTTTTAATCTCATGTGAGGTGCAAAAACAGAGTGCAGGACATCTCTTGCTCTAATTTTGAATAAGACCGGTTCTCCTTTTGGAATTACGACCATAGGCGTAGTAAAGTCATCATGTGCGTTTTTGTCAGAGAAATCGACTCCTGAAACATTAGATGCATTGGTTAACCTATAATCATTGGCACCAAGTACATTGTCCATTCCTGGATATCTTATTTCCCAAGCAAATTGATATCCCATCAATTCAACTACATGGGCATTTTCAGGTGCAGGCTTGGTAATATCAGACCATGCTTTCCAACCACCGATTACCAACAAGGCCAAAACGATTGCAGGAACAACAGTCCAAATGACTTCAAGCTTGTTATTGTCAGGATAAAAGGCAGCTTTCCTATCTTCTTTATATTGGTATCTGTAAGGAAACCAAAATAAGAGAATGTGGGTAATGATGAATATTATACCTGTGACAGCCATCGTAATCCAAAATAATTGGTCTGTGACTACCCCATGTTCAGAAGCTAAAGGAAGATTATAATTATCGAATTCCTTTATGGAATACCAAAACATCAATCCACCTGTTCCAACAAGGAAAAGAACAAACATCATTGCATTTACCTTATTGCTTCCTGAAGCAACTTTTTTATCACTGCCCTTTACTACTGAGACAAGGGTCTGTATTCTATATACCATCCATATAATGGAGATAAGCAATAAAATACCAACTGCGATTAGAAATCCGTACATAATTGTAAACCTTTCGGATAATTAAATATGATGATGATAACTTTCTTCCAACATTGGATGATTCTTGGCTATAAGATTTCGTTTAGACAGATTGTTTAAAACAACATATGCAACGAGTGACCCAAACACCAAAAACATCCCGACTTCCATCAAACCAAAGCCGCCATTATGACCAAGTGTACCGGGCTGAACCATCAAGAAGAAGTCAAACCAATGGCCTATAATAATAAGAGAACAAATAAGCTTAAGAAATATTCCGTGCCTTTTTGAATCTCTAGTCATAAGAACAAGGAAAGGAAGGAAGAAGTTTAGCGCTAGATTTACAAAAATGAACGGGCTGTACACATCACTTTCCATCCTCTCTATAAAATAAACTGATTCCTCAGGTATGTTGGCATAATAGATCAACAGGAACTGTGAAAACCAGATATATGTCCAGAAAATAGAGAATGCAAAAACAAATTTGCCAAGGTCATGGATATGGTTTTCATTGACCATTTCTAGATATCCTCTTTCCTTTAAGAATAGGGTCACCAGAGTCATAGCCGATAATCCCGCTACGAACCAAGATGCAAAAACGTACCATCCAAACATGGTTGAAAACCAGTGTGTGTCTATGGACAATACCCAATCCCATGCAGAGACAGAAGAGGAAACAGCGAAGAAGACAAGGAATAAGGCAGACCATTTTCTAATCTTATACCAAGTCTGATTTCCTGGATTAAGATCTTCCTGATAGGATAAATTTTTCAGTTTATTGAAGAACAAAACCCAAGCTCCGAAGAACACAACCATCCTGATGATAAAGAAAGCAGGAAATGTACCTTTTTCAAGAGGCCAAAAGAAGAATGCTCCTTTGCCGTCAATAATCTTATCATAGTCAGGACTATTCAAGTCGAAAAGGGTTTTGTGGGTCCAATGGAAAACATCGTGACCTACAATGAAATAACTTACAATCATGATAATCCCTGCAAATGGCAACCAATACCCGAAAGAAAGAAATATCCTTAACAATGGCGCTGACCATCCCGCCTGAGCGGCATACTGAATTGCAAAGAAGAATACCCCAATAACCGCAATACCGGTGAAATAGACATTGTTGATCCAAAGGTTGGCATAGAGTCTTTGATACCAATGGAAAGCATGACCTCCTTCGGCGTGGGCTTCATCATGACCTCCACCCAAAGCTGCCATCAAAATACCGGCAGTCAGAATAACTGCACCAATGATCAAAACAGCAAATATTGATTTTTTCAGACCTGCTGTAAAATCAAATTTTTGATCCAAATTATAATTTGTAGTACTGTGACCCATGATTATTGCTTCTGAATTTCTTGTTTAACATAGTGTACAATTTTCCAAATTCTTTCCTGAGGAATCTGTGAACCATGCGCTCCCATTCTTCCTTTTCCTTTCATGACAACGTGGAAAATATGGCCTTCAGGTAGATTGATATATGCGCCACCTTTAAGGTTTGCGACACCACCGATTACTTCTCCGGCTTTTCCGTCACCTTCTCCACCTTGACCGTGGCATGTCGAACAATATTGTGTGTAAAGCACTTTACCTTCCGCCAAAACCTGCGGCGTCAAGGCAACAGGATTTACATTCACTGCCGCAGCTTCCAACTCAAATTGCTTTAACCTGTAAGGAAGCGAACCATCTTTTGATCTCGGTACAGTATTGGCAACCGGCTCACGCATATTCATGCGGTTTGGGTTATTGATGTTACTGTTGAAAAATTCCCCTTTACCGTCTTCTCTTGAGGATAACCAAGCGCCTTCATCCTCATTCACGATTTGTGAAAGTGGTTCATATGCGATGGAATTATACATTTGAGGTGCAAATTCATAACCGGGATCCTCACCGGAAGCACCACAGGAAGACAAGCCAAAAGCTGCTCCAAGAAATGCAAACGTGTATATAGAATGTGTGATTTTCATATATCTATTTACCTATTCAAAACTTTTAAAATTTACTTCTGATGCACCTGAGTTTTTCAACACATCAGTCAACTGACTTTCTGCCATAGATGAGTTCACGGCCAAATCAATAGCCATTACGTGCTTGTCATCTGTGATTCGGATGTCAAAAATCCTAGGTTGTCCCCAAGGCTTCAAGTTACTTGCAATCATGAAAACACCAACCATTCCGAAAGCTGCCAACAAAACTGTCAGTTCGAATGTAACGGGCACAAAGTCAGGAACAGCAGCGTGGTCTTTACCGCCAATGATCATCGGCCAGTCAATCTTCATCATGTAAAATTGCATGGTTAGGGCAAGAATTGTACCTAACAAACCAAATAAGAAAGCAGCGATAGGAAGCTTACTTCTTTTGTATCCCAAAACATCATCTATACCGTGAACTGGAAACGGGGAATAGACTTCATGGATTTTGACGCCGTTGCCTCTTACTTTAGATATTGCATCAAGCAAAACATCCTCATCTTCATAGACGCCTAGGATGAAATTTTTATCTCTTTCCATGCTTTATTTAGTTACTTTTTCTGAGGTTGATTTCACAATAGATTTAATTTCAGCCATGTTGATCACAGGGAAGAACTTCGCAAACAAGAAAAACAATGTGAAGAACAATCCGAAGGTGAACAGATAAACTCCGACATCTGAAATGGTTGGATAGAACATCGCCCAAGATGATGGAAGATAATCTCTATGCAAGGAGGTTACGATGATTACAAATCTCTCAAACCACATCCCGATATTTACCACCAATGACAATAAGAAAGTGGCAGCGATGGAGGTCCTGATTTTCTTAAACCAGAATAGTTGAGGAGAAATCACATTACAGGTCATCATGGACCAATATGCCCACCAATATGGCCCAAACATTCTGTTCATGAAGGCATACTGCTCAGCAGCTACTCCTGAATACCATGCCATAAAAAACTCTGTGATGTAGGCAATACCAACAATTGATCCTGTGATAATAATAACTATGTTCATCAACTCAATGTGACCAATAGTGATATAGTCTTCCAGGTGGAATACTTTTCTGGTCACAATCATCAATGTCAATACCATCGCAAATCCGGAGAAAATCGCACCCGCAACAAAGTATGGAGGAAAGATTGTGGTATGCCATCCCGGAATAACCGAAGTCGCAAAGTCAAAAGATACAATGGTGTGAACCGAAAGTACCAAAGGAGTAGCCAAACCTGCCAATATCAAGGCTACGGATTCATACCTGCTCCAGGTTTTTGCGGCGCCATCCCATCCAAATGAAAGGGCACCATAAATGGTTTTTCTGATTCCGGAAGCTCTGTCTCTGATCGTTGCAAAATCAGGTATCAAACCTATGTACCAGAATACCAAGGATACAGAGAAATAAGTTGAAATCGCAAACACGTCCCAAAGGAGTGGTGAGTTAAAGTTTACCCAAAGTGATCCAAATGTATTGGGAAGTGGCAATGCCCAATAAGCACCTAGCCAAGGTCGTCCCATGTGAATTACCGGGAACATGGCTGCGCAGATTACCGCAAAAATTGTCATTGCTTCTGCAGCCCTGTTGATGGCCATTCTCCACTTTTGTCTGAACAATAAAAGTACAGCAGAGATCAAAGTACCTGCGTGACCGATACCGACCCACCATACGAAGTTGGTGATATCCCATGCCCAGCCGACAGTTTTGTTGAGTCCCCACATACCGATACCTTCCCAAAGTGTCGCTACCAAAGCAATGGATCCTAATAACAAAACTCCAACAGAAAATAAAAAGGCCAATAGCCAACCCATGCTGGGTTTTGCTTCAACTTGCCTTGATATATCATGAGTGACGTCTTTCAGAGTTTTACCTCCTGTAATCAGAGGCTCGCGTACGGATGAAGTAACATGCATATCTTATAAAATTATTTATTACGCTTCTGATTTATCCTTATTTCTGATTTTGGTAAAATACCACACGTTAGGGCTGACATTGATTTCTTCCAAAACGTGGTAGGCTCTTTCTTCATTGACTTCTTTGATCGCAGACAATGTATCCTCTTGGATTTTGAGCATTTGAGTGATTTTGCTATTGCTGTCATTCATGTCTCCAAATACAATGGCAGTGGTAGGACAAGCTGAAGCACATGCTACATTGATTTCACCATCTTTAACTTTCCTTCCTTCTCTTTTGGCTGTCAATTTGCCTGCCTGAATTCTCTGCACACACATAGAGCATTTTTCAATTACTCCTCTTGCTCTTACTGTCACATCAGGATTCAATACCATCTTGCCCATGTCATCATTTTGTGCAACGTTCACCGCCGCAAAATCTTTGTTGTCATGGTACTTGAACCAGTTGAATCTTCTTACTTTATATGGACAGTTGTTGGCACAATACCTTGTTCCAATACATCTGTTGTAAGTCATTTGGTTGAGCCCTTCAGAAGAGTGTGTCGTTGCAGCTACCGGACAAACCGTTTCGCAAGGAGCATTATTACAATGCTGACACATCATCGGTTGGAAAGTAACTTCCGGATTATCAGCGGCCACTTCCAACTCTTTGTTTGAAGTAGCTTCTGCCGGTGAACTGTAATATCTATCAATCCTGATCCAAGCCATTTCTCTCCTATTGAGAACTTCCTGCTTACCGACAACAGAAACGTTGTTTTCAACCTGACAGGCAATGGTACAAGCACCGCAACCAATACAGGAATTCATGTCAATTGCCAATCCCCAATGGTGTTGGCTATACTGGTGCCCTTTCCAAAGTGAAATTTTTGAAGGTTTGACAAACTCCCCTTCTTTATAAATTTTTGGTTGATATCTTCCCGCAAAAGCGTCTTCCTTATACTCACCAAGGGTTGATTCTTGAATTACAAACTCCCTTCCCATGTAAGTCTGATGGGTTTGGGTCTGCGCAATTTTGTATACCTCAGCAGTCAATTCAATAGCGACTCCCTCAGTTACATCAAAATTTGTAAAACCTTTAGAGCTATCCGCTAATTCATAAGCATTGACACCTACCCCATCAGCTACTCTTCCTGCTTTGGTTCTGCCGTACCCTAAGGCCAATCCGACGGTTCCATCAGCTTGTCCCGGTTGTACCAATACAGGCACCACAAGGGATTTACTTCCTACGGTAATTTTTGCTTTTCTTGTCTCACCTTCAGACATTTTGAGACCGTTTTCATTTGCCCATTTTTGGGAAACAGTCAAGTAATTGTCCCAAGTCGCTTTTGAGATCGGATCGGACATTTCCTGGAGCCAAGGGTTATTGGCAAATGTTCCATTTCCGATTCCAACTTTTGTATAAATGGCAAGTTCGGTACCTGCACCCTCTGCTTTATATGACTTGGCAATTGAAGAGGCTGCTGATGTTACATCAGAGATGTTTGCAACAGGCGCAGATTCGGATGGTACAGAATACACCCCATTGAATAATGATCTGTCCCAAAATTCCTGAAAATTCGCAGTTTCAGTTTGGGCTGCAAATAGGGTTGTATTCCAGTTTTGTTGCAAGAAATCGTAATAATTGGTTGCAGCACCTGCCCAAATTAAGAAGGAATCTTGTGCTTGTCTTGAATCAAACAAAGGAGAAATCGCAGGTTGACTTAAGCTGTATTCCCCTTTTCTAGGATAGAAATCATTCCATGACTCTAGGTAATGATGGTCCGGAGCAACATACTGTACCAAAGAAGCCGTCTCATCCATAGTGGAATTGGTAGACACAGAAACTTTTGCCTTCGCAATTCCTTCTGCAACTTCAGCGCCTTTAGCAAAATCATACACCGGATTACAGTTGTAGAAAACAACTCCTCCTATACTGCCTGCTTTTAAATCAGCAACAAACTGATTCATTTTAGCATCATCACCCTTTCTGAAATATGATGGCTTGGAAAAATCAACGGTTACCCCGTTGTTTTCAAGTAAGTCATTGATGGCATTGATAATAACCTGCACATTAGGATCATTTGAACCTGATACCACGATGGACTTACCTTTATTTGCCCAAAGTTCTTTTGCTGCTTTGTCAAGGTGCTCGATCTCTATAGCGCCACCAGGAACTGTAGCTAATCCTGCCTGCTTCGCAATGGCATTGTATAAAGCTAATACTGCAAGTCCGCTTTGGGAAGGTTTTATTGGTGTTCTGTAGTCAGCATTGGCACCGGTAAGCGAAAGGTTGGATTCGAATTGGAAATGGCGGGACATGACCGGCTTTTCTTTCGAAATTTTTCTACCCTGACCATATTGCTTTGCAAATTCAATAGGGGAAATCCAAGTTCCCAAAAAGTCTGCTCCAAAACTCACAATAACGCTTGCTTTTTCGAAGCTATAAGTCGGAAGCACTGCTGTTCCATAGGAGGTCTCAGCTGCTTTTGTTATACCGTAATTAGAAATCGGATCGTAAGTGATGACTTCAGCACCTCCAAAAGCCGCAGCAAATTGCTGAAGCACGCTTTCAGTAGAAGGGGAAATCACTGTATTAGTCACGATTTTCACAGTACCTGCAGCAGCCAATTTGGCCTTCACTTCAGAATCGAAGGTCGCCCAATCAGACTTTGTTCCTTTGATATGTGGCCCTGAAAGTCTCTGCTTGTCATATAGGGAAAGGACTGATGCTTCTACGATAGCACTTATTCCTCCTTTATTGACCGGAGAAAGCTCATTCCCATCTATTTTGATAGGTCTTCCTTCTCTGGTTTTTACTACAATCGATGCATAGTCTCCACCTGAAGAAAAGGTAGATGCATAATAGTTGGGAATTGAAGGATTGACATCAACAGGTTTATTGACATAAGGAATAGCCTTTCTTACCGGAGCTTCACAGGCCGCCAAAGAAGCAGCTGCCAAACTGAAGCCCATTAATTTCAGGAAATCCCTTCTCGAAGATCCTTCCTCATTACCACCATTGATCGGTAAATACTCGGGAAATTCTCTCTCGGCATTTTTAACAAATTCCGGATCATTTGTTAATTGCTCTAAACCTTTCCAATAGGTCTTTTTATTTTCTGTCATTGTATATTCAAGAAAAGTAAGTTCTGAATTGTTTCTTTAATTAATAATGGCACTTGGCACATTCCAATCCTCCGATGTCTTTCACCTTGAGAGCTTCCTTGGAATTGCTGTGTAACTGTACCAATTTATCATAATACTCATTTCCTTTGGAATTGATGTCTGTCTGTCTGTGGCAGTCGATACACCATCCCATGGTAAGGGAACTGTGCTGATAGACCACTTCCATTTCTTGAATCGGTCCATGGCAGGTCTGACATTCTATCCCCCCTACTGCAACGTGCTGAGCATGATTGAAATAAGAAAGGTCGGGAAGGTTATGAATCCTCACCCATTCTATAGGTTGGTTATTATCCACCGCAGCATAGATTTTGGCTATCTCAGGAGAAATTCCTTCTTTACCCCCTACGTTCTGTATATGGGTGTGGCAATTCATACAAATATTTGCGGAAGGGATATTGGCAGACTTTCCTATTTCAACACCTGTGTGGCAATATTGACACTCAACCTCGTATTGTCCTGCATGGAGTTGGTGAGAAAATGCAATTGGTTGCTTTGGCCCGTAGCCCTGCTGAACACCGATAGTCAATATCTCGTCCAAAGCGGTCTTTACTGTAAATGCTATGACAATGGTTGTAATGATAATGACAAACCCATCTGATTTGAGAAGTTTTTTGAAGTCAAACTTTTGGTTGATGAATTCTTCATCAACAGCATCAAGTTTCTGATTGCCCAAATATTTGGTCAAAATCGAAATGATCAGACCCAATACTATTAAAATCAAAAGCAACACTACCACGAGGACTCCCAAAATAATGGTCAGGTATTCACTTGGAATTCCTGAACCTGCAGAAGTGCCTGCCGAAGCGCCATCGACAGCAGCAGCTGCAGCCGCAGGGTCCACCTTGTCGCCATATTCGATGTAGGATAATAAATTTAACAGATCAGTGTCTGAAAGGAATTCATGGGCAGGCATCACCAAATTGTTGAATTGAGCAGCTATGGCTACCGCTTCAGCATCACCGGATGCAATCAAGGCTTGTGAATTTCTGATAAACTTTTTGTTCCACTCTATGGAGTGGCGGTCTGTTACTCCTCTCAAGGCTGGCCCAACATTTTTGGAATCCAATCTGTGACAAGTTCTACAGTTTGCATTGAAGACGGTCTTCCCTGCTGCTATCGCCTCCTCACTGTTGGGAACATCGGGATTTACCGCGTAGACTTGTGTCCCTGACAACTGGAAAATCAGCATCATCAAGATGCTAAATCTCAAAGGGACACTTAATAATGAGCGATTGATCGACATATTTATTACTTATTAAACAGTTTAATGCACGTTTTTTTGATAAACACTGCAAATGTACTATCGCAATTCTACTTTTCAAACTTGAATGAAACAGATCATATAATCATAAATGGTGAAATATTTTTCTTGTAAGTATTTGATTTACAATTATTTGAATACTATTTTCCAAGAACTATTTCTATTTAGATTCATTATAAATAAAATAATCTTTGGATTAAAATCTGATGAAACGGAGAGTCTAAAAGACTCCCGGAATTTTTAAAATCAGATGTTAAAATCAAGTTGGGTGGAAAAATAGTTAATTATTAAAATATTTGAAGAAAAACTTGTCTATGAAAAGGATTCTAATTTTCTTTGTTTCACTATTAGGTCGAGTGGCCGAGTGTTAGGCAGGAGTCAGCAAGACTTTGTACGGTGGTTCAAATCCATCCTCGACCTCAAAACAGAACGCTTTAATCACCCCAGATAAATCGTTCCTAATCTATTTTATTGCACAGCTCAGAATTCAGGACACCTTTACTTTGTCTGTAATTCATAAGGAGTTCAAAGTTTTTACAAGGTCGAGTGGCCGAGTGTTAGGCAGGAGTCAGCAAGACTTTATACGGTGGTTCAAGTCCATCCTCGACCTCAAAAAAGAATGCTTTAATCACCCTAGATAAATCGTTCCTAACCTATTTTATTGCACAGCTCAGAATTCTGGACATCGTTACTTTGTCTGTAATCCCTAAAGAGCTTAAAGTTTTTACAAGGTCGAGTGGCCGAGTGTCAGGCAGGAGTCAGCAAGACTTTATACGGTGGTTCAAATCCATCCTCGACCTC
>NZ_JAKZAL010000012.1 GCF_022538115.1 Cognataquiflexum rubidum
TCATACTCTACCATTCCTTTGAGGAGATACAAACCGTCTCTTTTCCCCATTACAGTTCTAATCTTATGCATAAGGTTGAATGCTGTTTCATATCTCTTCAAACCTAACTGACGCTGAAATTCAAGACAGGAAAAGCCCTTCTTGGTTGCAGACATCAAAAGAAACGCTGTAAACCAAGTATGTAGAGACAGGTTGCTTGATTCCATGACTGTACCGGCTTTGAGTGATGTCCTTCTCCTGCATTTACTACATTCAAAGAATTTCTTTCCTGAAAACCAGTAATGTTTTGATATTATCTGACAGGTCTTACAAAAGATACCGGTCCTTTCCCTGTGGAGTTTCAGATAATATTCACAGCTCTCTTCATTTGGAAAATGTGTGATAAACTCGAAGATGTTCATGGCTTTATGTATTTTTATCCAAGAAACATCATCGAATCCACTCACAAAAACCTTTGACACCAGTTGACAAACTATATTTGGTTACGTGGAGGATTCCGAAGAGTCAGATTCTTTTAATTCTATTTCCTATAAAGCAAATCTTTTAAAAGTTTCAACTTGGAGTGAAGAAGAAATCAAAGATTTGGAACAAAATTTAGAAAAATTTGGAAAATGGCAGATAGAAAACTGGTAATTGATACATCTATCTTTATTGAATTTTTGCGATCCAAAAAGAAGGAAGAAACTATTCTGTTTAATATTTCAAAAGATATAGATATCCTGACTTCTTCAATTACCCAATATGAACTTTTGATGGGAGCATCAAACCAAGTTAAAATCCAGGATGTAGAAATGCTGTTGAAAGGTTTAGAAATATTGCCCTTTAACGAAAAAGCAGCCATAAAATCAGCACAGATTTATCATGAATTGAAAAAACGAAATAAACTTATTGAGTTTCGAGATATTTTTATTGCATCAATTTGTATGATTAATAATTCAGAGATATTGAGTTTAAACAAAAAACATTTTCAGGGAATAGAAGGGTTAGAACTATTTCATCACCTGTAACCTTCTTTTAAATTATTTAAATTGAAAAAGCACCCCAATTTCAAATTTAGGGTGCTTTTTAAATTCAGTATGATTTTTTCTCAAAGTTTCAACGCTACTTTCTTTCCTGTTTTAGCTGCCTCAAAAATCGCATCAATGATCTTCATATCCTTGACTCCTTCCTCGCCATCTACAGGTATAATCGGTTTCTTTCCATCCAAAATAATCATTGCCATCTGATCCATTTGGGTAGTTTGGTGGGTGACATGCGGCAAATCAAGGCGTCCCTTATGAGTCCAACTTTTGATTGGACCATAACCGGTGGAAGGCTGCATTTCGGCAAATCCTTTTTCTCCGACCAGGAAAAACTTATCAAGATAGCTTACCGCATAAGTAGAAAGGCAGGAAGCAATTACCCCGCTTGGAAAACCCATTTGAAAAGTAATTGTCTCATCTACCCCTTCCTTAAATTTGACAGGATCTGTTTTCTCTTCTTGGGCGGTGACCCAGACAGGTTCCTCCCCTATCATATACCTTGAGCCATTGATGGCATAAATACCGATATCCATCATTGCACCGCCTCCTGCTAAAGCTTTGTTAAGCCTCCATTGTGTCGGGTCACCTATTTTGAATCCACTCAATCCCTGAAAAAATTTGATAGTACCAAACTCACCTTCACCCCGCAACTTGACAACTTCAAGCGTGTTGGCTTCAAAATGCATCCTATAACCAATCAGAAGTTTTACCCCTGCTTTCTTGCAGGCATCGACCATTTCCTGACCTTCTTTGGCATTGATGGCCATGGGTTTTTCACAGATAACATGCTTGCCTGCCGCTGCTACACGAAGGCACTGTCCATGATGTAGGCCATTTGGAGTAATGATGTAAACGGCATCAATGTCAGGGTTATTCTTGATCGCATCGAAGTTTTCGTAATTGTAACAATTCTTGTCAGGGATGTTGTACTTGGATTGCCATTCCTTTATTTTGGAAGGAGTCCCGCTGATGACTCCTGTGATTTTGGCGCGCTTGCAGTCCTTCATCGCTTCGGCAACACGGTTGCCATAGCTTCCAAGTCCCATGATCGCTACTTTGAGCACAGGACCATCTTGGACATCGTCAAAGAAATACTGAGGCTCTAGTTTGGGAGTAAAACTGAAAGCGAGAGGCAACATCCCAGCACCAACTGTCAATTTTTGTAAAAAGTCTCTTCTTGATTTCATGGTTATTTAAGTTATTTTGGTTTGTGAGTTTGATTAAAGTAATCGATATTGAATTAATAGGGAAGGAAAAGTAGTTTTAGAAAATCTAATTAAAGTTGGTTTTCCTACCAATTTCAATTTAGAGTAAAAAACAGTAAATTGAAAATCACGGGGTGTTTTTAATGGAAAAGGTCAAATCCATCAAATTTGGGCAAACATGGTATTACCCTTTCCTATAATTCGAAGGATCAAATAATGATAGCCTGCTAAGATTTTATTTTACAGAAAATTTTTTGGAAAGCAATGTATAAATCACCAAAATGGCTTGTTGTAAAGATCTCAAAAAAAATTGCCTTGATGTCCTCCCACGTGCACTTTTAAATGCCTTCTTGACACAAATGTAATGATCAAAGCTTTGCCCATGATTAATTGTTTTTCATACGAATCCAATTGAACTGTTTTTGATATTCTAAATTCTTGGGATTGGATAGAACCGTCAGACTTGCTGTTGCAGGTTTGAAAATGGGTTCTTATTCGGATGACAACGGAGACCAAAAAGAGATCGTCGTCACTAATCCCAAAGAGGAAAGAGCCTCATTAATAAGTTTTAACAAACTTTTTGTAGACAACAATCATGGCGCAGCCGTTCCCATTGAGCAGATTGCGGATTTGGAATTGGAAAGTTCGCCCTTATATATAGACCACTTCAACAAAACGCGAACAGTATCCGTCACGGCTTTTGTGCAGGAGGGATTTTTGGCAGACAGGATCATCAATGAAGTTGGCACCAAAGTTGAATATCTCCAATTACCGGAGGGATATGATTTCAAGATGGCGGGTGAGGCGGAAACAAGAGAAGAATCCTTTGGTGGATTTTAGACAGTCATAATCGTAACCGTTTTCCTCTTTATCGCTGTTTTAATTTTGTTATTTAAAACCTTTAAGAGTACAATCATCGTATTATCCGTGATTCCATTGGGAATGGTAGGTGCCTTGACAGCTTTATGGATTACAGGGAATTCGTTGTCCTTCGTAGCTATTATTGGATTGATCGCTTTGGCCTGAATCGAAGTGAAAAATCCAATCTTGCTCGTGGACTTCACAAACCAACTCAGGGCTGAAGGAAAGCCACTCGACGCAGCCATAAGGGAAGCTGGAGAAATCAGATTCTTACCCATTGTATTGACTACGCTGACAGCCATCGGAGGCCTGATGCCAATCGCTTGGTCAACAAACCCATTGATATCACCCCTTGCGATTGTATTGATCGGAGGTTTGATCAGCTCGACCATACTGTCAAGAATCGTCACTCCGGTCGTTTATAAGTTATTGCCGCCTAGGGTTGAGTAGACAGCGGGAAGTAAAAACTAGGCGAAGGGCATTGAAAAGGGTTCAGAATTCGTTAAAACAAAAATTTGTAGGAATTCAGAAGCTTATAAAGTTCAAAAGGCTTTCAATTGATTAAAATATAAGAATTAAACCAATTATTATTTAAACCCACTACTTGTTATGAACAGAATTACAAATATGAAAAAAGCAATCGGCGTATTCCGTAGCTATGGCATTCCATTATCAGGAAAGCAAAAATCCGCCAATTTTTACAAAGAACTCCACATGGACAAAGTGTATGTGGATGGTCTGATTTTTGAACTTGAACTTGAACTCAACAAAATACTCGAAGAAGAAAAAATCGCTTTACTGGAAACCCCTTCAGAACTTCTTCAGGAATTACTGGCTGCATAAACTTTCTTTCTGAATGGTGGTTAGGATTAGGTTAAAATGAAAAAGAAACCCTATTTCCTTGTTTTGTTAATACCCCTTCTTTTCATTTTATTCCAAAATGAAAAGGTTGATCCCATGAAATCAAAGTTCACTTCCAATCCACAACTTACTACCATCCTTCCCAATGAAAATTGGAAAGGCAACCCTGTGGATGAAAAAGGCAGATTCGTCAACTTGTACCATCCTTTCGAGTCAAGTTTTGGGGATTTGATCAAATGGCAAACCAGCAAAAACCCACAGGCAGAAGAAAAGAAATCTGAAACAAGGTATCTCACTGTTGATTTCGATTCTACGGTTTTCCATGGACAGGATGATTACCTGATATGGCTCGGGCATGCCACTTATCTCATGAGGATCCAAGGAACAGTATTCTTGACTGATCCGCTGCTGATAGACAATACATTTCTGAAAAGAGAAAGTCCATTGCCTTTTCCTCTGGAAAAAATGCCCAAACTGGACTTCCTACTTTTGTCCCATAATCATCGGGATCATTGCGATGAGAATTCGCTGAAATACCTATCCAAAGCCCATCCCAATATGAAAATCCTAACCGGATTGGGATTGGAAAGTGTCATCAAGAAGTGGACAAATGGACAAACCATCCAAGAAGCAGGTTGGTATCAGCAATATTCGCTTTTGGATAGTGGAATTGCCATCACCTATGTTCCAAGCAGACATTGGTCAAAACGGTGGCTAAGTGATGATAATAAAAGCCTCTGGGGTGGTTTTTTCATTCAAAATGGTGATCAATCCATCTATTTTATGGGAGACAGCGGAAAGGGTGAACATTTCGCAGACATCAAAAACACACTCGGAACACCGGATTATTGCCTGATGGGAGTTGGCGCCTACAAACCTGAGTGGTTTATGCACCAAGCCCACATTAGTCCCAAGGATGCCATAGCTGCGTTCAATACTTTGGAAGGAAAATATTTTATCCCAATGCATTTCGGAACTTTTAACCTCTCGGACGAACCACGGATGGAACCTTGGGATGTGTTGGTTGAAAACAAAGGAACCATAATGGGGAATTTGGTAAAACCGGTGATAGGAAAGAATCTCCTGATTTTTTAACAAGAAGGATTCCAAATAGCATTTTAAAAAAAGCAATCAAAACCGTGGAATTCCTATGGTTAATCCTTTAAATTAAAGGATTGAATTTTTCATTTAGCCAAAATACCATGAAAGAAGGAACAAAAGAGAATCCTTGGAAATTGAAAACTCCGCCGCTAACCTCAGACTACGAGATGTACAGGGATACCAAAGAGGGCAAAGAAGTAATTGTTTGTGTCGTCGGTAAAACAACCCTGCTTTATGATTACCGATGTTTAAATGACCTTCATCAAATGTTGAAAAACCATAGCGACTGGATGGAACTGGGAAGTGCGGATGAGCAAAAACCTGCAAAAGAGGGAACTGTTGAAGCCTGGGGCCGATCTGAATCCAATCCGATTGGCGGTTGGTATGGATTAAAAAAAGGAATCAGGGGAAGGTTTGGGATGTATGTTCCACCATTGATGGAAGAACTAGGCTTGGCCGAAGTTACCCACGAACCAAAAGGAAATAAAATGAAGGCCAAATAATTTTAAAGAGTTCTGCATTTTTTAGCAAAATAATCTACCTTATATTTTTTATTGCAAAATTAAATATTGTAAATTTTTGAAGGAAGTGTTTTAAAACCGAACATTGATCCAATACTCTGCCTCAAAAAATTATGAAAAACATCAAATTTGAGACCAAATGGGCAATAATATTTGCCTTTATGACATTGCTTTGGATGGTACTTGAAAGATCCGTCGGGCTACATGATACCCATATTGACAAACACGCAATATATACCAATTTCATTGCGATACCGGCCATTTCCGTCTACGTTTTTGCATTATTGGACAAAAGAAAAAACTTTTATCATGGCAAAATGACCTACTCACAAGGATTTATTTGTGGTTTGATAATCACCTTATTCGTGACCGTTCTGAGCCCTTTGACACAGTATATCACCTCCACATTCATTACTCCCTATTATTTTGAAAACGCCATTGCCTATGGCGTTTCCACTGGAAAAATTACGCCGGAGGCTGCTGAAGATTATTTCAATCTGGAAAATTATATCATTCAGGGTTTGATCGGCGCACCATTCATGGGTCTGATTACGACAGCTTTGGTAGCAATTTTCATCAGGAAAAAATGAACAAAAACCCTAAACCATGGATAAAGCAGAACAGACGATGCAGGACAACCTGTTGAAAAACACAGGAAAAAGTCTGTCGGAATGGACTGAAGCAGTGAAGGCCTTGAAATTTGAAAAACACGGTCAGATCATGAAATTCCTAAAGGAAGAAAAAGGGCTTACACATGGCTTCGCCAATTTCATTGCACTGAAAACCCTTGCTACTGATGCGGGTTCTTTTGAAAATAAGGATGACCTGATCGACAGCCAATACAAAGGGAAAGAGCACTTTAGACCTATTTATGACCAATTGATTGCCGATATCTCAAAATTCGGAAATGACATCGAAATTGCACCAAAAATGGCCAACGTCAGCTTGAGAAGAAAAAAACAGTTCGCATTGCTTTCCCCGGTCACAAAAACCCGTTTTGAAATCGGCATCAACCTCAAAGGACAAGAACCAAGCGGAAAGTTGCTACCAAGCGGCAATGCCATGTGTACACACAAAATCAATTTGACGGCCATCGGGGATATCGATCAGGAAGTCATGGATTGGATTCATAAAGCATATCAAAACGCAGGTTGAATTTTTAAAAAAATCAGTATTTAAATGCAAGCATTGATCCAAACTCCTACCCCGTATTTAGAGGCAAGTATTGATTTTTATTCCAAACTTGGATTCAAACAGATTTCAGAAACCCCCCTCATTTTCTCAGATGGAAAAGCCAGCCTTGAAATCAACCCAAATAGGTATGCAAGGGCAGGATTGAGATTCTTTAAGGACTCTTGGTCTCTTGAAATCTCCAAATTGAAACCAATAGCGGAAATCCATCCCACAAAAGATGGCCACCTACTAGCAGACCCAAGCGGAGTATGGATTTTTTTGGTGGATGGAAAACCTGGTTTTGATCTACATGAAGAAGAACTTTCTTTCAGTACTTTGGGCAATTATATGGGAATCAGCCTAGAATCCACCGATGCAAAAAAGTCCTTTGAAATCTACCAAATCCTCGGATTTCAACTTGCTTTCGGTTCAGTTGACAGTGGCTATTTCTCAATGACTGCCAATGGCTTTTCAATTTCCATCATGAAGCCCAATTCATGTCCGCATTTATTTTTCAACCCCTCCCTTACCTATTTCAATGGCAAAAACAACATGAACATCATTGCCAAAATTCGATCTTTAGAAATCCCAATAACAGAAGAAATCACCTATTTTAACAAAGAAGGTATCGTTGACAATATCATCATCAAAGACCCAGGTGGATTGGGTTTCTTTATTTTTAACGACTAAAAAGGTAAGATTAAAGGGATAAGAAAAACAGCAATGATCATCACGATGATAGAGAATGGGACGCCGATTTTGACAAAATCCCCAAACTTATAATTCCCCGGACCTACTACCAAAGTATTGACCGGAGAGGATACGGGCGTCATAAAAGCAGAAGAAGCAGCCAAGATCACCGCCATCGCAAACGGATAAGGGGAAAGTCCCAAATCATAGGCCATAGCAATCGCAATAGGTGCCATAAGGACAGCGGTAGCAGTATTGGATATAAATAAACCCAACACAGCTGTGATAAAAAACAGGGAAGCGATAGCTACCCATGGAGCACTCTCTCCAACCAAATTAATCAGGCCATCAGCGGCCAATTCAACACCTCCGGTACGTTGAAGCGCAATCGAAAATGGCATCATCCCCACGATCAAAACAAGGCTTTTCCAAGAAATAGAATTATAGGCGCTGTTCATATCAATAATCCTGAAAAATCCCATGGCAAGGCAACCCAGTATTACAGCGTGAACATTGGGCAAAACCCCTGTAACCATCGTCAACACGACCAAACCTAAAATCACCATTGCGTGTCTTGCTTTGTCAGCAGCAGGCAAGACTTCCTCGAATTCTATTGGAAGGTTCAATAGGACCAATTCATCGGTAACCTGACCCATTCTTTTGATATCTTCCCAAAATCCTGCAATCAAAATTGTATCGCCCACTTTGAATTCTTTTTCTAAAAATTCATCCAAAACCACTTTGTTTCCTCTCCAAAGCCCGATTACGGTAAGCCCGGATTCAGACCTCAGCCTGGCGTCTTTTACTGATTTCCCAACCAAACCTGATTCAGCAGGAATGATGGCCTCTACCATTCCCAATTCTTGGGAAAGTGAGGTAAGGTAGCCTTTGCCACCTGAAAGACTGATTTTTTCAATCCCGTATTTTTCAGCTAGGCTTTTGAGATCAATTTCATGTTCGCGGACATCCAAAAACAAAATATCATCCACCTGAAAATCCATGATTTTGGAGGGCCTGATAAAAACCTTTTTGTTACCGTCTTTCCTTTCTACAGCCAGCAATTTCAAGCCATCATATTTGAGATCTAATTCGTTGATCTTCAGCCCGAGGAGACTGGATTCAGGCAAGATTTTCACCCTGTATTCCCTATCAATCAGCTCATACTTCTTAATCCAATCCTTAAAAGTCGGTTTCCTTTTCTTCCTCACCGACTTGTCTGAATTATTGGGAAGCCATTTTCTGGCAAAAAGCATGTAAACCACACCCAAAGCCAAAATGGCCAGACCAAATGGTGTAATAGTAAAAAACCCAAGTCCTTTTTCCCCTTGTCGGATAAGTTCAGAATTCACCACCAGGTTTGGCGCGGTAGATATCAATGTAAGCATCCCGCTAATCAATGCCGCAAAACTCATCGGCATCATCAGATGACTGGGAGGTATGCCGGTATTGCTGCAGATCCTAAAAACCACCGGAATAAATATGGCAACAATGGCGGTAGAACTCATCACTGAACCCAATCCTGCCACCGATAGCATCAACAAAACAAGTAGCTTGGTTTCATTTCCCCCCGCCTTTTCATTAATCCAATCTCCTACATTTCTCGCCACCCCTGTCCGCACCAATCCTTCTCCCATCACAAAAAGTACCGCAATGAGTACAATATTTGGGTCACTGAATCCTATCAAGGTTTCTTCGACAGAGATGATACCTGTAAGTGGTAAGGCCGCAATCATCACCACTCCCACCGCATCCATTCTGGGCTTGTTCTTCACAAACATCACAATAGCTGCGGCCAACAATCCCAATACCCACAACAACTTGAAATTAAAACCAGAATCTGAAATATCACTGCTCAATACGGTTAACTCCACTTGGCTGAGGAGGAACATATAAATTCCAAATTGCAAATGAAAAAATAAAATCCAGGCTGCTAAAATCATCCGTTATGATACTTGGTAAGTAAGATTTTCAATAGCCAAATGTAAGTCCATATTTAAAAAAAATAAATCCTATTCTCATTCCCATACTATTTTAAAAAATTCAATTGATGAAAAATATTCGAATATTTATATTTTTGAATTCTTCGCTTGTTGCTTTCATATAAAAAAATGGCTTATACCTAATATCGAAAAAATAAATTCCATAATTTGCAGATAGAGAACAGAGATCTAAAATTGACCTAGAATTAAAGAAAAATTAAAACTAAAGCAATTTACAATTTAACTCAAAGTGACTGAAATAGAATTACTTAAACCCTCGGTATCACACATTCATCTCTTTGCTTGTAAGTTATATTTTTAACTTTGTAAATTCATTTCCCAAGAAAATTGATTGGAAATCAGAAAAAAGGAGAAAGAAAGTTTTACAAAGACAAATATCATCTTTAGATAATTCTCCCTTTTTCTAAAACTCTTATTTTAACTTGAAAATTTTCAATTTTTCTTGGAATAATAGAAGACAGGTGGTACAAAAAGTGAAATTGAAAATCCGAGATACGTTTTTATTGCCATAAAACGCAAAATAAAATATCGATGCGGGTTTAAATCCATTATTTTATTTTATTAAAAATCAGCCACTTATAAAAAAATTGTACTTTTATCATATAAATGTCAAAACAAAATTTCATTTTTTAAAAAGTATTTTATTAGATTTAAAAATCAAATTAATAAATGCAAACAGATCACCCGCATTTCAATAGTTCACCCTACTATGAATTACACAAACAAATGGAACAAAATCATTTTGGTCGATGATGATGTTGTCACAAATCATGTTCACAAAAAACTTATTAACCATTTAGGTTTTGAAGGTGAAATTGTATCCTTGCCCGACGGAGGTCAGGCTATGAACTATATCAGTTCTAGTATTGAAAAACCTCAGCCAAGGAAACGGGGAGAAAAGGAGCTTGTGCTTCTTGATCTTCATATGCCAAAAACCAATGGATGGAACTTCCTGCAGCAATTCATGAAGTTTGATAAGAGAACCAAAAACAAATTTAGGATCGTCATGATCAGCAGCTCCATCCACCCTGATGACATCGATCCGATTACGAAAATACCTGAAATTCAAGAATACATCATCAAACCGATCTCAGTGGATCACATGAAAAAACTGATTTACGGATAAAACACCAAACCAATCTTACCATTTTTTCAATAAATAGCCTCCAAAAATAAAATCCTTGATCTGTGCCAACATGGTTTCGATCAAGGATTTTTGCTTTATACGCAAATTGCACTTCCCTACAATTTATAAGCTTGCCTTGCCAATAACTTCCATCCCGATTTTTCCTTTTCCCATACCATCATGTTGCCTATTCTAAGATTTACCGGATCTCCCGCGGGATTTTTGCCCTTGATTACCAATATATGGCTCACTGTGGCTGTTTTTTTGGATAATTTGATCACTTCCTTTTCTCTTTCGATTGATTGGTAGACGAGTGGTGCTTTGCTGACTACTTCATTGACAAAACCTGATTTATCCTGGATAAGCCCACTTGAATGTCCGTATTGAAGGGCATCAGAAAGCTGAGCGTTAAGCATGTCTTTGTCAGCAGCAATCATTGCCACAACCAATCCATCAATAGCTTTGGAAACATTCTTTTCCTCAGAAGATTGAGCGGATACTTCCATCCTTGAACCAAGGAGAAGTAGAAAGAAATAAAGTATTATCTGTTTTTTCATAATCCTAAAGTAAATGATTATCCGTTCGGAATCAATCTCGGCGCATGTCTCATTTTGAAGGAATTATTTAATCGGTTATTTATAAATTTGGTGAATACAAAAAGATTTTTCTCAGGGTCTTAGGACCATTGACACCTAAAAGATATTCTTCAATTAGGTAAAAAGAATCAATGTGGGATTTTAATACCAAGACCTAGGACAAATCAAAAAAAGCATTTGAAAGTTGGTTTTTCAACCATCTCCCAAATGCCCTAAAAACATTTAAATGATTATATTCTAGCCTGATAGGTATATAGCTGGTAATACCTGCCTTGCTTTGCAATCAACTCCTCGTGCTGACCCCTTTCTGCGATTTTGCCATGCTCAATCACTAAAATCTGATCTGCCTGCCGGATGGTGCTCAGCCTATGTGCAATGACAAAAGTCGTCCTGCCATGCATCAATTCCTTCAAACTCGCCTGAATCAGTGATTCACTTTCGGTATCCAGATTGGAAGTAGCCTCATCCAAAATCAATACCCGTGGATCCGCCAAAATTGCTCTAGCGATAGCGATTCTCTGCCTTTGTCCGCCAGAAAGTTTGACACCCCGCTCTCCTATCAAAGTGTCCAAACCATCTTCAAACCTATCAGTAAACTCGTGCACATGGGCGGCTTTGACTGCCTGCATTAATTTTTCTACTGTTGCATCTGGTCTTGGGAAAAGAATATTTTCCTTGATGGTTCCTTCAAAAAGGAAATCATCCTGTAGAACAACACCTAACTGAGACCTGAAGCTCTCCAGGGTGATCTTTTGCATATCGACGCCATCCACAGTAATCAACCCAGATTCCGGATTGAGAAATGAGGCTGCCAAGCCTGCTATGGTGGTTTTTCCAGAACCTGAAGTTCCCACCAGAGCTGTTACTGAGCCGGCAGGTGCATTGAATGAAACTCCTTTCAAAACCTCTTTACCCTCATCGTAAGCAAATGAAACATCCTCAAATCTGATATCTCCCTTGATATGTGGAATCGCAACGATTCTTTGGCCGCCGGCACTTTCCAAAGGCCTGTTCATGATTTCTTCTGTTCTATCCAACCCAGCAAAAGCCTCTGTAAACTGACTGCCAATATTGCTCATCTGCACAATCGGGGCTATCATAAAACCCAAATACAGTGTGAAAGCCAAGAAATCACCAAAGGTCATCTGTCCATCCATGATCATATAACCTCCTATCCCCATTATACCTGCAGAGGCCAAACCCAGCAAAAAAGTAGCTGCAGAAGTTACAAAACTCGTTGCTGTCAAACTCGCCTTCACATTCAAAAACAAGCGCTCGACTCCTGCTTCAAAACTTTTAATTTCTTGGGCTTCTGCATTGAAACCCTTGATTACCCGGATTCCTCCCAAGGTTTCGGTCAATCTACCTGTGACTTCAGCATTGATCTTTCCCCGTTCTCTGAAAATCGGCCTGATTTTACTGAAGGCTTTCAGTGAAATAAACCCGAAAATAATCACCGGCACCAATACATAAAGCGTCATCAGTGGGCTGATGTAAATCAACAATCCCAAAGAAATCGCAGCGGTCAAAACCCCTCCGATCATTTGTGCAAACCCTGTTCCCACAAGATTTCGGACACCCTCTACATCAGTCATGATCCTCGATACCAACTCTCCTGTTTTTGTATTGTCAAAAAAGCGGATGGGCAGTTGGATGATGTGTTTTTGGACCTTGGATCTCAGTTGTGAAATCAAATGCTGCGCCTCCACGCTCAGAATTTGGGTGAGGGCATAAGAAGTTACTGCCTGCACCGTGATGGCTGCAACTACTATGATCACCAGCCATTTGAGCATATCAAGGTTATTGGACGGGATGACATCATCAATCAGGTATTTGCTCGCGCCGGGCAAAATCAAACCCGAAAGCCTGCTGATAATGATCAGAAAAAGCCCTAGGAAAAGTTGATTCTTGCGGGGCCAAATGATGGTTTTGAATACATGGGCCATGGTGACCCTGTTCTCTTTTGGTTTGGTTTTCGTCATGATTATGGGTTAAAAATCAGGTTACAACAACAATGAAGGGTCGATAAGTTCTTTGGGGAGTTGAATCATTTTATCCAATTTTAAGTATATTTGATTATGATAGTTGAAAGATCTGAAAATGAAATAGTATTAAGGATTTCCAGTGATTTGGAAATCTCTGAGCTTCAAAGGCTTTTTAGTTTCCTGAAATATAGAGAAGCCACTAATGATTCAAAGGCCACTGATGATATTGCAAATGAATTGGCTAACGAGTCGAAGAAAAATTGGTGGGCAGAAAACAAACACCGGTTTGTTAAATGAAGGTTGTTGTTGACACCAATATAATTTTTAGCGCACTAATGCGCACTAATTCCAAAATGGGTGAAATATTTTTTAACCAAAATCGTAAAGTTGAATTTTTCGCACCTGAGCTTTTGAAAATTGAAATCGACAGGTATTTTGTTAAGCTGTGTAATTCTTCGAAACTTTCACCTAGTCAGATTCAAGAATCAAGGAACCGTATTTTTGAACAGATCACATTTATTTCTGAAGAATTGATAAAATCCGCAAGTTGGTTGCAAGCGATTGATTTGGTCTTGGATATTGATGAGGATGACGCGCCCTTTGTGGCGCTTACCTTAGAATTAAATGCCTTCCTATGGACAGGAGATAAAAAGCTTATAGATGGATTGGCTTCTAAAAATACATTTTTCGCAAAAAGTACTGCCGAAATTGAAAATCTAATTTTACCATCACTGTAAATGAAAAATCTGGGAATCATATTGTTCTTCATTTCACTTAGCCTTGGGTGTTCAAATAAAATCTCAAACACCCCTCTCCAACTCCAAGTCGGTGTTTCCAAGGCAGTCATCAACCCTCCTATTGGTTCTTTCATCGCCGGAGACAAACAAAACAGAACCTTTACCGGCGTTTTGGATAGCCTTTATGCCAAAGCTGTTGTGCTTCATGACGGTGAAAAATCAATGGCATTGGTCACCTTGGATTGCATCGGATTGCTGTATCAGGACTTACAAAAAATCAGAGAACGAACTGCCTTAATGGAATTCGACATTCCTTTTTCTCCTGAAAATATTGTCATCAGTTCCACACATACCCATTCAGGGCCTGATGTCGTCGGGCTTTGGGGAAAAGATTTCTCAGAAAGCGGTGTAAACAAGCAATACATGGACTTTTTGGTACAGACAGTTGCGGAACAGATTCAAAAAGCTTCCAAAAACCTACAGGAAAGCACCATCAGGTACGGCCAAAATGAATCAGGAGAAGATTGGGTTGCCAATATCTGTCAGGAGGAAATCGACAGGTCCGTCACGGTGTTACAGTTTCTGAACAAGAACCAAAAAAACATAGTCACCCTGACCAATTTTGCCTGTCACCCAACTTATATGGACGCTGTTCATTCCGAGGTTTCGGCTGATTACTTAGCAGGATTTTACAAAGAAATGGAAAAAGAATGGGGCGGAGAACATCTTTTTCTCCAAGGTGCGATCGGAGGATGGATACAGCCTACTGACAAAGATGGTGGTTATCAAAAAGCCTTGCAAAGAGGGCAAGAATTGGCATTATCAGCGACTGCTTCCCTATTGGAACCAAAAACTTTATCCAAATCCAAACTCAATTTCCAAAGAAAAACCGTGTTTTTTCCTGTTATGAATGAAGCTTGGCAGCAACTTTCTGCAGCAGGAATCATCGTTGATAGAAAAGTCACTGATGTGATCGAATCCGAAGTTGTTTGGTTTTCTATTGGAGAGGCCACTTTTGCAAGCCATCCGGGAGAAACCGCTCCGATCTATGGGATGAAAACAAAAGAACTTATGCCTAAGGGCCCAAAATTTATCCTTGGATTAAGTCAGGATGCTTTGGGATATATTATTAAACCAAGGTATTTTGAAAATCCAAACCTTCCGCATGCCCCCTATTTGACAAGAATGTCTTTGGGAAAGGAAACAAGTAATGTATTGATGGAAGAACTTACCAAGCTTTCTAAGCAAAATAACACCCAACTACCCAATTGATATGACAGCGCAGATTGAAAAATGGATTGATTCTATAGATAACATAACCCGTGAAACTATCGATGTCTTCATTACACTTTCGGTAGAGAAAATGCACCTCAAACCCAATGCAGAAACCTGGAGCATAGCCGAAAACTTTGAACACCTCATTACCATTAATCGAACCTATTTTCCAATTTTTGAAAAACTTAAACACGGGAGTTTTCAAGGCGCTTTCATTTCAAAATTTCCCTATTTTTCTAATCTCTTTGGCAACTTGATTTTTAAATCAGTTTCTGACGGAGGAAAGAAAAAAGCCAAAACTTTCCCGCTTTGGGAACCAAAAGTGACAAAGGGCGATGCGACCTTATTGGAAAGGTTTCAAAACCACCAAGAAGAACTCAAAAAATGGATAATTGAATTAGAACCGTTTTTTGAAAAAAAGACCATCATCCATTCTCCTGCCAACAAACTGATAGTCTATTCCCTTGAAAAAGCGATTGACATCATCGTGGCCCATGAACAAAGACATCTCGATCAGGCAAAAAAATTATTATAGGGACGGATTTATGGGGGATATAGGCTTGGCGAAATATGGTTTAAGCTTATTAAAAAAGATGGATATAAAGTTGATATATGCTTTGCGAAATACGCTTTCAGCGAAATATTTATTTATGATATAAGCGCACAATTCGAAATCCTACTCGAATCCAATATCCATTAATATCAAATATCAATAAATATCCTTTTCTACCCTATTTCCTCCGTATTTCAATTAATTTCTACCATATTTCAATCTGTTTCCACTCTATTTCATCTCATTTCTCATATCTCATGTCTTCTTTAAAATCCGAAAAAGAAAAAATGCTTGCCGGCGAATTGTATTTTGCTTCAGATCCGGAATTGGTTGCGGAAAGACTACATGCAAGGCAACTGACCAAGCAACTCAACGATTCGAATCCTGACGAAACGGAATTGCGGGAAAGTATCCTTGCCAAACTGATCGGGAAGAAAGGCAAGAATTTTTGGATTGAACCTCCCTTCTTTTGTGACTACGGCTATAATATCACGGCAGGCGATGACGTGTTTTTCAATTTCAACTGTGTGGTTTTGGATGTGACGCCGGTAACTCTTGGAAGCAGGGTGCTTATCGCTCCAAATGTCCAATTTTATGCTGCTACCCATCCTACGGATTATAAGGTCAGGGGAAGTCTGGCAGAATTTGGCAAACCCATCACGATCGGAGATGATGTCTGGATCGGGGGTTCTACCATAATCTGTCCGGGAGTCAAAATCGGTTCGAGGTCAATCATTGGCGCAGGATCTGTAGTCACCAAAGATATCCCAGATGATGTTATCGCCGCAGGAAATCCATGTAAAGTGATTCGGAGTTTGGTTTAAAAAGTTATCTACTTCGTGTTGTCAAGTTATCCGAAAAAGCTGTTGTCAGGCCAGTGAAAAGGTTGTCGAGTTTCTATGTCCGCTAAAGCTGTTGTCGGGTTTGGAAAAATAGTTGTAATTGTTGTAACCTGCGTGTTGTAATTGTTGGGAGGAAATAGGGTTATACGCTGAAGCTGTTGCCCGCAAGCTGTTGTCGAGATGTAAAGGGATCAACAAGACCTTGAAAACTTGAAAACCCGACAACCCCGACAACAATGACAACCCAACATCAATTACAACCACTAAAACAATTACAACCATTATAACCATTAAAAAGACCATGCCCTTCTACTCCAAACGTGACCTTCAATTCCAGCTTTTCGAAAACCTACAAGTACTTGACCTGACCCGGTTCAAATACTTCGAAGACCATAGTCAGGAAACCTTCCAAATGGTTTTGGAGGCAGCCGATCAGATTGCTGTGACTTCCCTTTTTCCTTTACTTACTGACATGGACAGGAATGAACCTCAGCTTATCGGAGGGAAAATCCAAGTGCATGAAGGCATGAAAAAGATTGTCCGGCAGTTTGGGCAGGATGGTTGGATCAATGCCACTTTTAGCTATGAAGAAGGCGGACAACAATTGCCGAATACCATCCATCTTGCGGCAGGGTTTATTTTTCAGGCAGCGAACTATTCCAGTTCCGTTTATCCTTTTTTGACTACAGGTGCTGCCAACCTGATCAGGACTTTTGGCAGTCAGCAATTGATCGACACCTTCACCCCAAACATGTACAATGGTAAATGGCAGGGAACCATGGCACTTACCGAACCAGATGCCGGCTCTTCCTTAACTGACCTGAGTACAATGGCCATTCCAACTGAGAAGGAAGGGGTATTTAAATTCCAAGGCCAAAAAATATACATTTCCTGTGGAGACCATGATGCCTGTGAAAACGTCATCCACCTCATGCTCGCCCGTATCAAAGGCTCCCCGGCAGGAGTGAAAGGAATTTCTTTGTTTGTTGTTCCCCAAAAACGAGTTCCGGACAATGAACCCAATGATGTGCTTACCGAAGGAATTTACCACAAGATGGGCTACAAAGGAGCACCGATAGCCCACCTGATGATCGGATCAAATGACGGTACCGAAGGCTACCTTGTCGGGGAGGCCAATAAGGGATTGTCTTACATGTTTCAGATGATGAATGAGGCTCGGGTCGGAGTTGGGATGAATGCTGCTGCCATTGGCACGGCTGCTTTCCAAAGTTCCCTCGCCTATGCCAAAGAGAGACCCCAAGGACGTAAAATCACCGAGAAAGATCCATCAAAACCCCAAATTCCGATCATCGGACATGCAGATGTGAAACGCATGCTACTGTTCCAAAAATCAGTGACGGAAGGTGCACTTTCTCTTTTATTTTTTTGTGCCAAGTTGGGAGACCTGGCCCATGTTGCTGATGGAAAAGAAAAAGAAGAAGCATCACTCTTACTTGACTTGTTAACACCTATTGCAAAGTCCTACCCTTCTGAAATGTGCTGTTTGACGACATCTGCCGCGGTACAGATTTTAGGAGGAGCTGGTTATACGACTGACTTTCCGGTAGAGCAATATTACCGTGAGGCACGCATCCACCCCATTCACGAAGGGACGACGGGGATTCATGGATTGGACCTTTTGGGAAGAAAAGTACTGATGCAGGAGGGAAAGGCACTTCAGCTATTTGCAGCAGAAATCATGAAGACCATAGGCTCAGCCAAAGAAATAAATAACCTCATTCCATTTGCTGAGAAATTAGAGAAATACCTCCAAAGAGCCCAACAGACATGCTTCCATTTATTTGGAATAGCTTCCAAAAATCAGGAAGAATTCTTGGCAGATGCCACGCTGTACTTGGAATACATCGGCATCCTGACCATTTCTTGGCAATGGCTAAAGCAGGGAATCACTGTGCAGCATGCATTGGATGGAGGAAGTGCTGAAACTGATTTCTACCAAGGAAAACTGATGGCCATGCGCTATTTCTTCGAATACGAACTTGTCAAAATGGATGGTCTTGGCAAAAGACTGGTTTCGGATGACATGCTGACCGTCGAGATGAAAGGGGAATGGTTTTAGGGTTTCATATTGGAATAACCAAATTTCAAAGCAATAATGATCATTTTGATCAATCAATTTTTAGCCCGTTCAAGCCAAAAGTATATCTGCTGGAATTTCAATATACATGTGAAAGTTTATGTTTGAGGTCTTAATCTTTCATTTCAATTTCTTTACAGATAGCCTATGTCCCAAAAGGGATTTCATTTGGGTAATCGCCATTTGGTTCAGGTGTACAAGTCTCACCGGTTGTGCCATTCCCTGATGGATCAAAAGTGCGTTGGTACTTTCCATATTAGATAAAACCACCAGTTGTTCAATAGTTGCAAAATCCCGGATATTTCCTTTTTCTTCAGGATTTTCATCGCGCCACTGCTTAGCGGTTTTCCCAAAAAGAGCCATATTCAACACATCCGCTTCAGTGGCATAGATGAATGATGCTTGTTGTTTACTGATTTCAGTAGGAATCAGATTTTCTTTGATAGCATCTGTATGGATGTGATAATTGATCTTGGATAGGGTGCGCTGGAAATTCCATTCAAGTTTAAGCAGGTTGTTTTCTTCTTGCTTAAGTCTTTTATATTCCTGGATAAGATATACTTTGAATTCAGCACTAATCCACATTCCAAATTCAAAGGCAATATCAATATGTGCGTAAGTACCTCCATATCTACCAGATGTAGCTTTTAAACCAATGGCATTTGTTTTTTCATTCCACTCTTTGACGCTAATTTTATAATTATTTAAACCTGCTTCACTTCTAATTGTGGCGAATTCGCCATAATTAAAATTTGGGTTATTTACAGACTCCCAAATACCAAGGAACTCAACAGTATTTCTATTCCTTAGCCAGTCAGAAATAAAAAAATCTCCGTCTTTGGCTTTCAGCATATCAGTAAGAGAAATATATTCTCCTTCCTTTTCAAGAGAAATAGTTACATCAGTACCTTTAATATTTAGTGTCTTTTTCTTTACCATATCAATCGCTAAAACTTTCAGTGATTATGATTTCGGGATTCAGGGATTTTACCCTGACGATTTTCTTTTTAAATCCTTGGTCTTTCTCTCCTTCAGGAGCCGGGGTTTATTGAAATTAATTTGTTAATATATTAGTAAACATACTGCCTTCAAATTAATAATCCAATTTGATTTCAGTACTATTTGAGATCATTAGTTTTAAAAAATCTGTCACTTGAAAAAAGCTTTTTACACGGACCTTTTTTTATTTAGATGTTGACAAAAGGTTTTCTTTTACAGTTAAAAAATGCTGCCAAAACACAAAAAAGCCATGAGGACTTTTTTCTCTCATGGCTGGTATTTTCCGGTTTTAAAACAAGGCATTTGCTTATAACCAACACTTATCAGTTTAGACTTTTTTTAGAAATTAAATCCTACACCTAGGGAAATGGAGTTCATCAAGCCATCCCTATAAAAGCTATTGGCAAGGTATGCAAACTCATAATCAAAGTTCAGAAATGCCTTTTCACTCATGGGATATTTGATTCCGGCTCCGAGACCTGCGATGATTCCGGAATCCTTTGCTGTGATGGTAGTAGATTGACCTGCTCTTTCAATGTCGGAAAACTGAACACCGATAACACCTTTGAGATAGGGCCTTAAATTTCCCTCTCCAAAATAGAATTTTGGAACAAATGCAATAGGCAAAGTATTTACAGTATAATCTGTATTTGTACTCGAGCCTGTCACACTGACATATCCAAAATGAAGACCGTAGGACACGGCACTTCCTACAGGCTGATAATCATACAGGAGGTTTATCCTATACCCGGATGCACTGGCATCTGTTCCCTCAATGTTGGTAAATACATATCCACCGCCTACAGATAGACTACTTACCTGTGCATACAATGCAAAAGGCAGTAAAAACAACAAACTAAGAATTAACTTTTTCATGACAGCCGAGGTTTAAATTTTGGTTAAAATCATATACTAATATACCCATAACTGCTTCTTGATTATTGCACGTAACCGTCTAAAAAAGCTCCTTTTTGAAGCAAAATGAAAAATAAAATATAATAAGTGACATGTACCTATCGGGATTCTCGCTTACCTCAAGTACATCATTTGAAACACAAAAAATCAAGTCCAGATTTTATTCACAGTCCCTAATATATAAGCTCAAAAATTGCTAAATACAGCTTTTTCTAGATTTTTTCGGGCTTCGATTACAAATCCACTTTCTCCAAAATCCAGTTCCGGCAATTGGATCACCTGATCAAACCCTGATTCTTCCCCACCTTCTCCCGAGGTGATCAGGACTGTTTTTTTTCTGTGTTTTTTTGCCAATTGTAACAGTTCATAACTTCCTTTTCCTGAAGCGGATTGGGAGTCATACCTGCCTTCTCCTGTGATGATGATATCCGCTGATTTGATCTTGAATTCGATACCGACTTTTTCAAAAAACCATTTTGCGCCCATCTCTATCTTCACCGGAAAAAAGAATGAAAGCCCAAAGGCAATTCCTCCCGCAGCACCAAAACTTTCTTTGTCTGCCAATTGCTTTCCTGATTTTTTGGCCATCAATTCCAATGCCTTGGAACAATCCTTTTCAAACTTTTCCAGATCCTCTAATTTCAATCCCTTTTGGGGACCAAAAACCGGAATAGCACCTGAGGGTCCGAAAAAATGGTTGTTCACATCACAGAGGCAGGTAAATTTTAAGTTTGGTTTTGGTATCGGGCTTTGTATAAATCGGATTTTGGAAATAAAACCTTCTGAAAAAACCGGGATTTCCCTTCCTTTTTCATCCAAAAACAAAAAACCCAAACCTCTCAGAATCCCGATCCCCATATCAACTGTCGCACTTCCTCCCAATCCCAAAATGATATGTTCGGCACCGGAGTCTGCAGCCTTTTTGATCAGTCCCCCAGTTCCGAATGTGCTTGTAATCCAAGGATTTCGCTCGTGAGGTTTTAATGATTTGATTCCGGAAACGGTGGAAACATCCAGGTAAGCTGTCTTTTGCCCAGGATCAAAAAAGTAAAATCCCTGCATCGGCCTTCCTAAAGGATCTAAGGCAATTTCGAAAACCTGCTTCAGGTTCAAGGCCTTTCCCAATAAAAAACAAGTTCCATCCCCACCATCCGCTATTGGGCAAAGCACCACCTCCGCGTCCGGAATCTTGCTCAAAATCGCACTCCCGATAATCTCCGCCGCTTCGTCAGCTTCAATCGTTCCTTTGAAAGCATTTGGGGCGATGAGGAGGTTCATTGTTCGGGGAAGTAGGGGTTGTAATTGTTATTATGGTTGTATTTGTTGTAGTAGTTGTAATGGTTGTAGTGGTTGTAATGGTTGTCTGCTCCGCGTTATCAAGTTGTCAGGCTGTCAAGTTCTCTTTGGCCTTTCCCAACCCGACAACAGCTTTTGCGGAAAACTTGATAACATCTTGCGGACAACCTGACAACCCTATTTCCTCCCAACAATTACAACACGAAGGTTACAACAATTACAACTATTTTTCTTAACCTGACAACAGCTTTTGCGGACAACCTGACAACATTTTCATCCCCAACTAGACAACAGCTTTTGCGGACAACCGGACAACCCTTTCAGGACTACTTCCCTTTCATCCTTGCAAAATAATCCTTAGTAGCTGCTTTGACTTTTGGTGCAAGGTAAATCGTCGAAATCATCGTCGGAATGGCCATGATGGCATACATTCCATCAATAAAACTCACAACCACTTCAAGTGATACTACTGCTCCGGCGACAATGGTCACCAGATAAAAGTAATTGTAGTAATTTGCTTTTTCTGCTCCAAAAAGGTAATTGAAGCATTTGTGACCATAATAGGAATAGGTGAACATGGTAGAAAGCGCAAAGACCAAAACCGCCAACATCAGCAGGTACTTTCCAACTCCCGGAAGTCCCATTTCAAATGCCTGCAGCGTCAATTGTACGCCATTATTTTCACTTGTTTCCCATACACCTGTCAGCAAAATCACAAAGGCAGTCAACGTACAGACCACTACAGTGTCAATAAATGGACCCAACATCGCAATCAAACCTTCACGTACGGGTTCGTTGTTTTTGGAAGCGCCATGAACCATTGGAGCTGTTCCAATTCCCGCTTCATTAGAAAACGCAGCCCTTCTTGCTCCAATCACCATCACCGCACCGACGGCACCACCCATGACTGCATTTCCGGTAAATGCATCTTCTACAATCAACCAAAGCATTTCAGGAACTTGTCCAAAGTATTTGAAAACTATCAACATGACAGTTCCAAAATAAAGTATAACCATGAATGGAACCAACTTAGATGCCACTGCAGCGATTCTTTGAATTCCTCCCAAAATCACAATAGCAACAAGGATCATCATAACGATTCCAATTATCCATTTGGTCGGCTCACCGCTATCCAAACCGTAGGGTTCCAACATCACTGACCGGAACACTGCCGTCAATTGGTTCGCCTGAAAAATGGAAAGCAATCCCAATATTCCAGCCACGCAAAAAAGTACTGCAAGTGGCTTCCATTTTTTGCCCATACCATGTTCTATCACGTACATCGGGCCACCCTGGACCACTCCCGCTGTATCTTTTCCCCTGTACATAATGGCGAGACTACATGTAAAATATTTGGTAGCCATACCCACAAAAGCTGACATCCACATCCAAAAAATAGCACCCGGACCGCCCATATTGATGGCGATGGCTACACCACTGATATTTCCCATACCAACTGTAGCGGCAATTGCAGCAGAAAGGGCTTGTTGGGAAGAAATCTGACCGGGCATATTCTGATTGTCATACTTCCCACGGACAACTTTGAGCGCATGACCAAAATACCTGAAAGGCACAAAACCTGAATAAATAAACAAAATCAAGCCTCCGCCCATCAGCAAAGCGAGCATCGGTATGTCCCAGATCCAGTTGCTGAAGTTAATTATAAAATCTCCCATGTGTTGTGGTATAAATGAATGGGCATATTAAAAGCATTTTTTGGGAAATACAAATGGATATGGTCTCAATGGAGTTTCCACCGATTCTGTTACCATCTGTGATTCCCAAAGACAAGAATAAACTACATTTAAAAATGGCAGGCTATTATAAACAAAAATATGAGCTACCCAATCAAAGCTTTTTTAAGTAGGCCTCTTTCAGGTAGCTCAGTTTTAAATAGATATTTGGATAAGGCTAAAAATCCAAAATTAGAAAATTGCGATTTTTGACAATATCCAAGTGAAGCTTAATAAGATTTTACACATGAGATAGGTAAATTGATAGTCAGAAGATCCTTACTCCAGCCATTCCTCAGGGACCACTGCATATCCCAATTGCCGCAAGACATCTGCTTCATTGTAAAAGGTAAGGCTTCTTTTAATTTTACCGTTTTCTATCAAATAGTTTGTATTGGCCCAGATGGTAGCTGTTCCGATGCTGTCTTTGTAATGTATTTCCAGTTCCGCCCAATTAGCTACCCAATCTCCCTTGCTGTCACCGTCCGGGATGGATACAGAGGCAAATCTAGAACGGTTATATTTTATTTTTTCATACAGGTTTTCAACATTCCATTGCCAGTTTGCAATGGCTTCCATTTTACCGATAGAATCTCCAAAAGAAGGCCCCAATCCAAGATAGTTCGTATCCAGATAGTTTCCCATGGATTCAAAATCCAGGGATTCAACTGCGTGAATGTAATTTTTCACCAGTTCAATATTTTCTTGATGCTGTTTTTCATTGTTGGGTGAACAGGAAAACAAACCAATTGTCAATGCCGTGAGTATGATCAGATTTTTCATTTTTCTCGTTTTAATTATTTGACGGTGTATCCTTTACCTTCTATGCAGACAGAGAAAGCTTTCTTGAATTTATCTTTTGCGGCCTGTTCTGTTGCCGTAGCATTTGCTTGTGCCTGTTGGTTCTGTTGGGCCTGCATCTGCCTTCCTTGCCTTATTCCCCGCATAGCTCCTGCGGTGGCTCCTATGGCAGCACCTTTACCTGCATCACCTGCGATTGCGCCAATGGCAGCACCTGCCGCTGCACCTTTTGCTGCACCCACTACCGCTCCGCCTGTGGGACCTGTTGATTGCTGAACTTCTACCTTTGGAAGGTTCAATGGATCTACACCCGATTGCTCCATCGCCCATTGGTAGCATTCATATTCATCTTGCTTTTGCTTATTCTGACTTTGTCCTTTGGATGGGTAAATAAACAGACCCAAGCCCTGCGAAATCTGATTATAGGTCATCTTGGTCGTATCGGGAACCGATTGAGTCATGGGAACCTGCGCATAAAGGTTTTGACCAAACGAAAGCAAAACCATCAGGAATACAGTCCCGACAAATACATTTAGCTTATTTCTCTTTTTCATTTTGATATTATTTTTCAATTAAAATAATTTAGGAAATTTGATCAGATTAAGAATTTTAGAAATGGCCGAGTTAAGAATACTCGGGCCATTTGTTATTTTACTTCTACTACCAATTTTGGTATCCTTCCATTGAATTTTGATTTGGCTTCTGCCCCAATTCTTTCAACTACAGGTGTAGCCAAGTCAATACCCACATCCGCAGTTTCATCAGCTGAGAAAATACCCGGTTGGGTACGTTCAATTCTACCTTCACCGACTTTGTTGCCATCAATATATAAGGTGCCCAAACCTCCTTTTGCTGGCCCTCCTCCATCGTAGGCAAAATCAAACTTGATGGTATGTTTGCCTGATGTCAGTTTTTGATTTGCATTCACAGTATATCGCTGCATTCCAAGAAAATTGTAGTCATAAGCTACTACTCCGTCTTTTACATAGAGCGCCCAACCACCAAATCGTCCGCCTTGTGCGATTAGAATACCGTTGGCAGTAGTACCTTCCGGAATTTCGACATCAGCGGTAATTGTAATTGGTCTGTTTTTGATATTTAAGAAAACGTTTTCGGACATTCCCACCATACCTTCTGCAAGAGTCAGTGTTTTGCGGTCACCCATAATATCCGGACGACCAACATTGGCTGCTATCATACGCTCGAATAACCTGTCATCTATCGGTAATGCATGATTCTTTTCAGCTTCTTTCATAAATAAATCCTTCAATTCATTCAGTTTTTCAGGATTTTCAGAAGCTAGGTCGTTTATCAAACTAAAGTCATTGGCAACATCATAAAGTTCCCATATATCTTCTGCCAAAGGTCTCCTTGGTTCACGTTCCCAGGGTGCTCTGTGAATGGTTCGAGCATACCAGCCTTCATGGTAAATGGCACGATTACCAGCAATTTCGAAATATTGGGTGGTATGTTTTTCTTTGGCATTGGCATCTTTGAAGGCATACACCAAACTGACTCCATCCATGGGACGCTGTTCTACCCCGTTTACCATTTTTGGTTCGGGAAGACCTGCAGCTTCCAGAATTGTAGGTGCTATATCAATCACGTGGCTAAACTGTGGGCGTAACCCACTATTGGCTTTGATACCCTTTGGCCAACGGATAGCCATGCCTACCTTCGTGCCACCATGATCAGAACCCATTTGCTTGGTCCATTGGAATGGTGTATCAAACATGACCGCCCAGCCGGCAGCCATATGGGGATAAGTTTCAGGACCTCCCCATTTGTCAATTTTCTTGAGCATATCCTCTACAGATTCCTGCACCCCATTGAAATAAGTCATTTCGCTAAACATACCATTTGTTCCCCCTTCAGCACTCGTTCCGTTATCTCCATATACAAAAATGATCATGGTATTTTCTGCCTGCCCGGTTTCGTCTACAGCATCCAGCAAACGGCCAATTTCATGGTCGGTCATATCCAAAAATCCCGCAAATACTTCAGCCTGACGGATAAACAATTTTTTCTGATCTGCAGTCAGGCTTTCCCATTGTTGAATAGCTTCCGGTTTTGGAGCCAATTTAGTTCCTTTAGGTACAATACCCATTTCAATCTGTCGGGCAAGAATCTGTTCTCGCATCACATCCCAACCGCCATCAAATTTACCTTTCCATTTTTTGATATAGCTCTCCGGTACATGGTGAGGGGCATGCGTGGCACCTGGAGCAAAGTACATAAAGTAAGGCTTGTCGGGTGTCAGGGCCTTCTGATACTTTAGCCAGGAAACTGCCTGATTGGTCATGTCATTCATGAAATGGTAATCCGGATCCTCAGGAAGTTCTACAGGATGGGTTCCGTCATATACAAATGGAGCCCACTGATTGGTTTCGCCACCGAAAAAACCATAAAATTTGTCGAATCCCTGACGGTGAGGCCAACGATCAAAAGGACCGGAAACACTTGTTTCCCAAGTAGCTGTTTCGTGCCATTTGCCAAAAGCGCCGGTGCTATAGCCGTTCAGCCGAAGCATCTCAGCCAGTGGAGCAACATTTCCGGGAATTTCACCTGTCCCACCCGGCATACCGGTAGCCATTTCGGTAATGAATGCCATGTTGTTTACATGGTGATTTCGACCGCTTTTGATCGCCGCACGGGTCGGTGAACACACTGCAGTAGTATGGAAATTGTTAAAATAAACACCCTCTTTGGCTACCCTGTCAAAATTCGGGGTACTTACAGGACCTCCGAAATGGCTTGTACCTGCAAAACCGAGGTCATCAACCAATACCAAAATTACATTTGGTGCCCCTTCGGGTGCTTTTACTTCGAAACGCTCCGGTGCGGTTGCATTGCGGATGTCTAGTTCTTTTGAATACGGACGAGATGGTACCTTGATGGGAAGGACGGTACGGTCTATTTCACCTGATTCTGCAACTGTAGAAATGTCGGTAGAAGTTTCTTGATTATCGGTTTTACAGGACATAAAAACCATAAATCCAAGGAGGACAAAAACTTTGATTAAATTTTTCTTCATAGAAAAGGGGGGCTTGTTTGGAAGAATAAATGTGGATAATATTTGTTGGTAAAAACATGATTAATATCATGCTGAACAACAAAATGCGTTATATGACAATCAAATTAATGGGAAATCGGCTTATTATATAGACTTTACCGTCTAAAACAGAATATAGAAAAATTGCAAGGTACCGTCCTATACTTCAACCAAGGAAAGAGTGAAGGTCAATGAGGAAATAAAAATCAAAAATCACATCTTTTTTCTTTCTGAACCCAATTCAAGGGCGCGTTGAATCACATCCCGGGCCTCATACATAAAATCACGTAAAAAAAGATAGTTCATCCGTTTGAGTGTGATCTGACTGTAAAAAGTATCTCGGACCTGTTGAAAATATCTAAAAGAAAATGCATTGTTATCTTTTAACCCTATAAAATTCCCAAATAATTTTGAGGCAATTGGGTCAATGATGTCATTTACCAAATTGTAACATTTTTCAAGTATTTTCTCCTCTCGATTTCTGACCAATTGATTATGGAACATCAATTTCGGAGTATGCTTGATGAGCACCTCCATAAACTCGGGATCAAATTCTTTTATTTGTCTTAAGTCTTCAGCAAAAATTGAAGCTAAAGTTTGGTGGTTTTCCATTAATTTTTCGAGGAAGGTTTCCTTATCTCCAAAATAATGGTAATATCCAGATTTATTTAAACCGGTTATTCTGGAAAGGCGCTCCACCTGTAATCCTTCGAGTCCTTCGGCACCAAATTGGGAATACCCTGCATCGATCCAGGTATGTTCTGAATTTATCTTACTCATGGGGACATTTGACCTTAAAATCTTTGTTTTTATCAAAATCGCTAGACTGAAGCGTCTTCTAAGTAAATATATAAAGTAATTTGAAAATGGCAAATGTCAATTCGATTATCAACATTTCGCAATCATAAATACCCGGTTAATTAAAAAAAAGGTCCTGAAAAATAATCCCAAATTCAATAGATGAATTTTATTAAGGATTTGGTTTACTTCTGAGTAACCTTGATATTAACCATATTTTTGACCAAATGGCAGAAAGGCTGATGATCAATTATGGCCAACATCCAATCCTCTTTCTTCAGATTCATGGAATAAAAAATCAGAATGACAAAAATGGGATTTAAACCGCTTTTTGTTTGGATCCCAATTCAACAGCACGTCGGGCTAAATCCCTGGCTTCATACATAAAATCCCTCAAAAACGGATAATTCATTCGATCGAAGGTAATGCGGGAATGAAACATATACCGAACTTGATTAAAATATTTGGTGGAAAACTCCATGTAATCTTTGAATCCAATAAAATCAGCAAACAGTTTGGATAAAACCGGATCTACCATTTTAGCGATCTTTCTGTAGGTATTTTCCATCAATTTGTCGTGGCGGTTTCTAACCAATTGGGTGGAAAAAATCAAGGAATTAGCATACTTGATAAGCAATTCCATGTATTCCGGATCGAAATTTTGAATCTGTTTAAGCTCTTCGGTGTAAATGGTGACTAGCTCAAGGTGGTATTCCATTAATTTTTCAACGAATGTTTCCCTATCACCAAAATAATGGTAATAGCCGGATTTGTTTAATCCGGTGATTCTTGCTAACCGCTCCACCTGTAATCCTTCTAAGCCTTCGGCAGCAAATTGGTTGTAACCCGCTTCTATCCAGATATGTTCTGAGTTTATTTTCCTCATCAGAGATATTTTCTTAGTAAATCCTTGTTTTTCTCAAAATCACTAGACTTAGGTGTCTATTTGAGTAAATATATCAAGTAAATGGAGAATCACAAATACCAATTCGATTATCAATATATAGCAAAGAATAATAAATTGAAATTCAAAAAGACGTGGTGATTAATAATAGCATTTCCATTCTCCATGGCGGAAATTTTTATAAACGCTTACGTTTAGAAATCTGGTTCAAAAGAATTTAAGTTTGATGAGACAGTCATATGATGCCGGCTCTATTAAAAGTGTAATCAATGGAAATTTGTTTTTGATTTTGTGGTATCAAAAGATGCTTCAGAATTACAAATGGATAGAATTAAATTTTCAAAATAAATATTGGCTTCCCGATTGTTGCCAAGAAAACTTGACTTAAACCTGATTGTAAACCCGGTGATTACAGGAATACTAACATTGATCCAACATGCTTATTTCAATTCTGAAATCCTCCTTTATTGAATCAAATAGATACTTTAGCTAAAATTCAAAACCATGCAATTGAATCGGAATTGCCGCAAGTTGGGATTGATTGGTTTGTTCCAATTGATTATTTTTTTTCCAATAGTAGCGCAGGATTTGGATCCCCGTGCTTACCTCTGGCTTCCTATTAAAACATCTACAGTAGTGACGGGCTATGCTTTTTCTACAGGTGCCATCCTGACTGATCCAACCATACCCCTTGAGGATTTAGATGCCACGGTTCAGTCTGTTTCCTTTGGATATGTAAATACATTCAACCTATTTGGCCTCACCTCACAGGCTATGGTGGCTTTACCCTATTCCTGGGCAACAGCTTCCGCAAAAGTGGCCGGTCAGGCACAAAGCATCTACAGACAAGGAATGGGAGATTCCCGGATGCGGCTTACCGTGTTGGTACATGGTGCACCTGCTTCGGGAATCGCTGAAATAATGAAAGCACCGAGAAGGACGCTGATTGGTGTCAGTATCAATGTTACGGCACCAACAGGCCAATTTTTTTCTGATAAACTGATCAACATAGGGACCAACCGTTGGTCGCTCAAACCAGAGGTTGCGATCTCTCAACCATTGGGTAAACGATGGCTTGTCGATTTCTATGCAGGTTCTTGGTTCTTCTCCTCAAACTATTCATTCTATCCAGGAAGTTCTAAACGCACCCAAGAGCCAATGGGAGCATTTCAGGCACATATCAGCTATAACATCACGCCACGGTTTTGGATAGCCTACAATGCGACCTACTATGTCGGTGGGAAATCTTCTATTGATGGTACTTTCAATGATGACCGGCAGAATAATACACGGATTGGCTTGACGGCGGTGATGCCCGTCGGGAAAAGCAATTCTATCAAGCTGGCGGCAAGTACAGGAGCGATAGTTCGAATTGGCCAGGACTTTACAACATTTTCTTTTGGTTGGCAACACTCCTGGATTGGGAAGTCGGCTAAGTTTCCCTGAGCGGAATGAAATTGTTAGTGAGATGGATATTTAACTGGATTTATTGATATACAAAAATAGAAATAGGACTAAACGGTTTCGTTTACTGCAAGAGTTAAAATCAATTTAGCTTACTGACTTATTTATTGATATGAAAAAAAACCTTCTCATTACGGTAGTCATGTTGTCTTTTGTACAAGTTTTGTACGGACAATCATCCTCATCCCAATCGGAAAAAAAGCGGCCCAATATTGTAATCATCCTTGCCGATGATATGGGTTACTCGGACATGGGTATGTTTGGGAGTGAAATAAAAACCCCAAATATGGATGCGCTTGCAGCCAATGGAGTCCGGTTCACCAATTTTTACACCCACGCAAGCTGTTCGCCATCGCGGTCCATGATGCTTTCAGGAGTCGATACGCATCTCAACGGATTGGGTAACATGGATGAGTGGACGGCACCCAATCAGGTTGGCTTGGATGGGTATGAAGGCCACCTGAATACCAAGGTTACCACTATCCCTTTATTATTGAAAGATGCCGGTTACCATACTTATATGGTGGGAAAATGGCACTTGGGAAAATCGCCGGAACTCATACCCGCAGCCCGTGGCTTCGAACGTGATTTTACCTTACTTGACGGCATGGGAAGTTATTGGGATATGACCAATATGACTGCTTTGGTTCCTAAATCATTATATACAGAAGATGGCAAGTATCTAACTGAACTTCCAAAAAATTTTTATGCCACTGAAACCTACACTGACAAATTGATAAATTTTATAGATGAGGGCAAGGGAGATGGCAAACCTTTCTTCGCTTATGTATCCCATCAAGCTCCCCATGATCCCTATCATCTTCCAACAGAATGGCGTGACCGTCATGTTGGGGAATATGATTTCGGATGGGATATGCAACGTCTGCAGCGCCTAAAGAAGCAAAAAGAATTAGGCATCTTGCCCGAATCGGCAAATTTGGCGGAGCGTATGTGGTTTGTTCCCGAATATTCTGTCCTCGCTCCCGCCGCAAGAGCGGTTGTCGGTAGAAAAATGGAACTCTATGCTGGCCTCATGGAAAACCTAGATTTCCATATCGGGCGTTTAGTTGACCACCTCAAAAAAATCGGAGAATATGAAAACACGATCTTCATTTTATTTGGTGATAATGGAGCAGAAGGAAATGACCTTGGTGAAATGATCGCAGGTCAGCCGGGATCCCTTAATTCCTTGTTTTTTGCTTCTAAATGGTCCAACAACCATATAAACGCTTGGGGGGAACCTGGTTCATATGTTGGTTATGGACCTGGTTGGGCTCAGGTATCCATGACACCTTTTAGCCAATACAAAGGTTGGCTAGGTGAAGGCGGCATCAGGAATGCACTCATCGTAAGCGGTCCAATCAACAAACGCGAAAAAGGCAGCATCAACCATGGCCTGATGTCCATTGCGGATATCATGCCCACCTTACTTGAAGTTGCCGGAACTTCCTATCCAAAGTCTTATAACGGAAATGCATTGCCTCCGATGATCGGAAAATCCTGGACAAAAGTTCTCGCAGGTGAGGCTGAATCCCCGCGGACAACGCAGGATTATATTGCTTGGGAACTCTTCGGAAACCGTGCGCTCCGTCAAGGCGAATGGAAGTTGCGATGGGAATTTACTCCACTTGGAATTTCCGATTGGGAACTCTTTAATGTGGCGGCTGATCCCGCAGAGCGAAAAGACCTTGCAGATGCCAATCCTGAAAAGCTAAAAGAAATGTTGGGGCTGTGGGATGATTATGTTAAGAAAAACAATGTCGTTCTTCCAAGTCGCTCCCCGTTTGAGGGACTTTATGATCAGCTTCCGGCCAGATTTCCGGTGGATTATGGTTATCCTCCCCTGATTAACAAGCGGCAATACACTCCGCCTACCGAATTAATGAACACACCTAAGGAGAAAAAGAATTAATTTTATGAAGAGATATATACCTAAGGCCGGTTTTTCTTATTTCAGGAATTTCGCATTCCTTGCTATTGTATTGACTTATTGTCTTCCGGAGGCCACTTTTGCTCAAGGAGACGGAGCAAGGTTTTACTGGAAAGGTCTGATGGGAACCAATGCCATTCCCGTAATTTACAACTCGATGGGCGGGAATGCCAATCCCTTTGATCCTTCTCAAAAGGTAATCCCTGGGTCTAATTTTAGCGCAAGTATGAGTATGGCAGGTTATGCCAAGATGTTGCCTATTTTCAAGCGTTCAGCAATGATTTCGGTGCTTGTGCCCATGGGCAGGATCAATGGCGAAGCCTCCCTTAATGGCTTGGATTTCAGTTCTACTTCACGGGGATTTGGAGATCCTATGGTCCAATTCACCATTAATTTGATTGGACCAAAGCCTATTATGAACATTCCGGATATGATCCGATACAAGCCTGGATTTTCTGTGGACCTCATTGGTAGTCTAGCTGTTCCACTCGGAACATATGACAATACTAGCCCCATCAACATTGGACAAAACCGTTGGTATGGAAGAGTAGGTTTGCCGGTAGTCTGGCAGATCGGTTCATGGGTTCCCGGCAAGCGCACCACTTTTGAGTTTGTTCCTGCTGTTTGGCTCCTTTCGGATAATACAGATTTTGTTGGCAAGACCATGAGTACAGAGCCGATGTATCAAATTGAGGGACACCTTACCAGGGATTTTATGGAAAGAGTATGGGGATCTTTTGATGTGATATCTTATTCAGGAGGAAAAGCAACCATCGATGGTCAGGAAGGTACTGCCTTGAACAACCTTGGAATGGGCGGCACCCTTGGATATCATATGAATGATAACATGCAGCTCACGCTTTCTTATTTGGCTACTATTAATGATAGCAAACCAGAAGATTTAAAAATGGATGGCTTCCGTGTTACGTTGCTATTCGGTTGGCATCCATTGGTGGAAGGGATGAAAAGATTGAAGGGAGAATAAAGGAAGGATAAGCAAAACCCTCACTTATTGGAGAGGGTCTTTTTCCGGTAATAAACTTGTCCCTTAGAGCTTGTGTATCCTCAAAGGTGAGTTTATAGAATGATGTTTAGGAATGCCTATTTCAATTATATTTCTACAGAATCATATTTCAATAATATCTCTACCTTATATCTACTTTATTTCCCTTAATTTCTTCAACTTGAAAGTATTTCCAAAACCTTCTCCGGCGTAAATGGCATATGCCGCAATCGCTTCCCAGTCAAGGCCGCAAAAGCATTGGAAATAATTGCTCCCATAAAAGGCAGTCCGGCCTCTCCGATTCCTGTTGGTTTTTCGGTTGAAGGAATAATTTCCAAAATGATTTCTTCAGGAGCATCCTCCATTCTGAGGATAGGATAATCGTAGAAATTGGATTGTTCCACCTGCCCCTCTTTGAAAGTAATGCTTTCAAACAACACACTGCTCAATCCCATCACCAATGAACCTTCCATTTGGTATTTGGCATTTGCAGGATGCACAACTACTCCGCCGTCCAATGAACCCCAAATTTTGTGAACTTTGATTTTTCCGGTGGATCTGTCCAGGGAGATTTCGCAAACTCCGGCAGCCAATGAACCGCTTCTTTCTGCAAAAGCAATTCCCCTAGCCCGACCTTCCTGTACCGGAGAATCCCATTTTGCCATGTCAGCCACTTTGTCCAAAACCGCAAGCTCGCGGGGATGATTTTTCATCAGTTCCCTCCGCAGTTGGTATGGGTCTTTCTTCTGTTCCAAAGCTATTTCATCCACAAAAGTCTCGATCGCAAACTTGTTCGGACCATGTCCCACCGCCCTCCAATGCTTGGTCCGGACCCCGTGGTCAATGTTCCTGACTTCGATCAATTTGTTAGGAATGTCGTAAAAAGGTATGTCCGCACCCGAACCCAATAATCCGCCACCTGTCCCGATAACCACATGTTTCCATGAATTGATGTTTCCGTTTTGGTCGATGCCTGCCTCAAGCTTTTGCAATGAAATCGGTCTAAAAGCGCCGTATTGGAGGTCATCTTCCCGAGTCCATTGCAGTTTGACGGGTAAGTTTACAGCCTTGGAAATATCAACCGCCTCTATCACAAAATCTGTCATGGACCTTCGCCCAAATCCTCCCCCCAAATAGCAGGTGTGCAGGTTGACCGCTTTGAAATCCAACCCCAAATGGTTGGCAACATCATTTCTGGTACCATCGGATGCCTGCGTACCGACCCAAACTTCTGCCGAATCGGCTTTCACATGGGCGACTGCATTAAGTGGTTCCATCTGGGCATGGTAGATATAATCGTTTTTGTAATCTGCCCGAATGGTCTTTTGTGCCTTCGGAAGTTCTCTGTTCAAATCACCCGATTGGGTTACAATGCTTCCTGTTTTGGATGATTTGGAAAGTGCCTCATACTCTTCATAAGCGTCTTGGCTGTTATGGGATTTGGCTTTTGGGTCGCCTTTCCAGGTGATTTCCATCATGGCTTTGGCTTTCAAGGCGGTTTCCATATTGCTGGCAACTACCCCAATGCCATGATTCAAACTGACCAAATCCAATACGCCTTTAATATTTTTGATCGCGGTTTCATTTTTGAGTTCAGGCTGAGTTCCGTTCACCGGCGATCGGACGATGGCTGCGTACACCATATTCGGTACATGGATATCACCCGAGTAAATGGCAGAACCGTCCACTTTGAATGGAATATCATACCGCTGGTAGTCTTTGCCGATCAATTTGAAATCCTTCGGGTTTTTCAGTTCGGAATCCGGAATTTCAGGAACTGATTCAGGGATTTTGACGAACTCAACTATTTCTCCATAGGTGATTTTTTTGTTGCTTTTTGGATGAAATACCAAACCTGAGTCGGTTTTCAATTCCTTTCTGTCCACTCCCCATTTTTCTGCAACCGCAGAGAGCAGGACATATCTTGCCTGTGCCCCGGATTGTCGGAGGTTATTGTAGTGGCCACTTACCGAGCGGCTTCCCACCGTCAACATGCTCCCACCTCTTTCTCCACCCCAACCGATTCCGTAGATCTCAGGCTCCACCGGGGCGTCTTCTATTTTCACTTTGGACCAATCCGCATCCATTTCCTCTGCGAAAATTGCTGCCAAAGCAGTCATCGTCCCTTGACCCATTTCTGAAGCAGGATTATAAATAGTAACTGTTCCATCCGAAGCCAAATGAACCCAAGCGGAAATCTGCTTGCTCTCACCTATTTCTCCCTTCTTAAAAACCAATGCCGGCAATCCGACAGCGGTCACCAAAAAGGTAATGCCTCCTCCCACTTTTAGGAATTTTCTCCTACTCAATCCCTGTGATTCAATTTGCTTTTCCATGGTTAGACTTTTTGGGCGGTTTTTTCGATTGCTTTCAGAATTCTCAAGTAAGTACCACAGCGGCAAAGCACACCGTTCATGTGCTTGATGATTTCTTCCCTGTTTGGATTGGGGTTTTCTGCAAGTAAAGCTGCCGCCTGCATGATCTGTCCAGACTGGCAATACCCACATTGGGGAACCTGTTCTTCTATCCAAGCGACTTGCAGCGGATGGCTCTTGTCGTCCGAAAGCCCTTCGATGGTCGTGACTTTTTTACCCACAGCTTGGGAAAGCGGGGTGATGCAGGATTTGACAGGTTTGCCATCTATATGAACTATGCAGGATCCGCAGAGGGAAACCCCACAACCGAACTTGGTTCCGGTCAGTTTCAACCTTTCCCTTAAAGTCCAAAGCAGGTTGGCATCCTCCTCTGCAGTGACTTGGACAGGTTTTCCGTTGAGTATAAAAGCGTATTGCATATTTTAGGTTGGTTATTGGTTTTAGGTCCCTGAGCTTGTCGAAGGGTTGGTTATTTGGCTATTGGTTAATGGTGAGAGGTAAAAGGTAAGAGGTTATATGAAAATTCGTGTTATAAAATTTACTTTTGCCCCATTCCTCCTCTAAACCGATTGGAAATCATTAAGTTAAAAAAATAAATGAGAAAAATAAATGGAATTTGGAGGGATGGTGGGATTAAATGGAAATTCAAATTGATCTACCCTTTTTATGAATTGATTATTTTGCCATAAAATCATTTTCCCCCTAAGAGTTCTATTCATTAACCTCAGCAAGCATCTTTTCAGTGGCTTTCAAGGCTTTGTTATAATACTTCAGAGTCCAATAAGAAAAGCCCAAAAAGAACATTACTCCTAATGGGAAATAAAGCATCCAGAAAAGTGGAGTCGGGTCCAAACTAATTCCCTTTATGGCCAATAGAACCGGAACGCCAATGACCATAAGAAACAATCCCAATGATATATTCAGCTTCTGAAGCTTTTGGAATCTGATTTTTTGTTTGCCGAAAATCTGAATGGTTTCCAGATAAGTATGTGATGATAGATTGACTTTCTTCATCGCTCTGATTGATTGAAGGGAGATAATGGGAAGGACAAGCAGCAAGGCTATCGAAATCACCCCAAAAAGCTGAATCAACGGCTCTTCCAATTTTGGGACATTAACTGACAGATAAGCCGCACCCAAATAGCAGATGATGGTTCCGATATATTCCGGAAGGGCGATCTTCTTCAGATTGTTTTGGTATTGGTTTTTTGTCATTTTTTCTATGATTTGTTGGTTTAGAATTTCTTGTTTTTCTACTCTTTTGCTCATGTCATTCCATGCGAGCTTCATTTCTTCAAGTTCCATAATCGGTGTGTTTTTTGATTTGAGATTTAAGTTTTTCTTTGATTCTAGAGATTTTTGTCCCCACATTACTTATTGAAATTCCCATAATTTCCGATATCTCCTCGTGGGATTTGCCTTCTAGGAAAAGCAGGATGATACCTTTTTCAAGCAGATTCAATTGTTGGATCTGTTCGTAAAGAAGCTTGATTCTTTCATCCTCCGCCTTGTCGCTTTCGTCTGTCAGCCTGTCCATTTCCAATTCAAAGGGAATTGTGTCAGGCCTTTTTTTGGATTGCTTGAGATGAAAGATGGCCGTATTGAGCGCTACCCTGTACATCCAAGTACTCAGTTTTGATTTTTCATGAAAGCTGCCAAAGGATTTCCAAAGCTGGTAGACGATCTCCTGATACAGGTCTTTTTGGTCTTGTTTGCCATCGGTATACAGCGTCGTGATTTTATAAATCAGACCTTCATTGGCTTTAATGACTTTGGTAAAATGCTCTTTTATATCCATCAAAAATCAATCTTCACTGCATTAGTATATCAAGTTTCAAAAAAATCACAGATGAGTAGAAATAATCTTTTTTAAATTGAAATTAACAATCATAATTTTCCCAGCAGTCAACAAATGATCGGTAATGGTCATTTATAGCCTTCTTTGCTATTTTCCAATCTTTTATTTTTGGTTGTAGGAAAAACCCAAAACCTGCTAACTTTAAAACTTTGTAACCTTATCAACCTAATAACCTCAAATACATGAAACTTATTCGCTTCGGAGAAACAGGAAAAGAAAAACCAGGAATCGTCTCACCTGACGGAAAATGGCTGGATTGCAGCGGTTTTGGTGAAGACTGGTCAGAAGATTTTTTGGAAAATGATGGTCTAAAAAGACTGCAATCATGGCTTGATTCAAACATACATAACATTCAGGAAATCAGTAATAAAACTAGACTTGGTTCACCCATCAAAAGACCATCAAAAATCCTCTGTGTGGGATTGAATTATTCCCTGCATGCCAAAGAAAGTGGTATGCCTGTTCCGGAGGTACCCATACTTTTTATGAAAGCGACCTCGTCACTTTGCGGTCCTTTTGATCCGATTTTGATTCCAAGGAATTCCACCAAAACAGATTGGGAAGTGGAGTTGGCAGTGGTAATCGGCAAGAAAGCAACCTATGTCAACAAAGAAGAGGCGATGGATTATGTGGCCGGTTATGTACTTCACAACGACGTCAGCGAAAGGGATTTTCAATTGCATCACGGTGGTCAGTGGGTCAAAGGTAAAAGTGCAGACCACTTTGCTCCTCTTGGGCCTTATTTGGTTACCAAAGACGAGATCTCCGATCCACACAACCTGAGACTTTGGCTCAAAGTCAATGGCGAAATCATGCAGGACAGCAATACCTCAGACTTGGTTTTCGATATTCCAACTTTGGTTTCTTACATCAGCCAATACATGACATTGTTACCCGGGGACGTGATTTCGACAGGAACACCCTCAGGCGTAGGTTTGGGATTGAAACCGCCACGCTACCTCAATCCGGGAGATGTTGTCGAATTGGGAATTGATGGATTGGGAACGGCGAGACAGATGGCAGTCTCAGTTGACAGTGTTCAGTAGGTAGAATTGGTTTATTCTGAGAACATACTTAATTCTTTGTTTTATTATTAGCCGACGGTCAAGAGTTTGGATTGAAATTCCGTCTTCTGTCTTCTGTCTTCTGTCTTTTTTATCAAAAAGTATTCTATTTAAATCATGAACCTAAACATCAACCAAAAAGTATATCTCGTTTCCGGTGGCGCAAAAGGAATTGGCGGTGCCATCAGCAGGGTTTTGGCTGAAGAAGGCGCCTATCCTGTGATCATTGACCCTTCGATCACCGAAGGCCAAAACCTTGTTTTTGAATTCGAGTCAAACGGAGGCAAAGCTTTACATATTCCAAGAAGACTGACGGATTCCAACGTGGTCAAAGAAGCTGTGGAAATGGCTTTTCAGAAGTTTGGGAGAATTGACGGGGTGGTTAACAACGCCGGAGTCAATGATGGAATAGGATTGGAAAATGGTTCTCCTGAAGCCTTCAGGGCATCTGTCGAAAAAAACCTCGGCCATTATTACGATTTGGTGCACTATGCACTTCCCCACCTCAAAGCGTCAAAAGGAAGTATTGTCAATATCAGCAGCAAAACGGCTGTTACGGGGCAGGGAAATACAAGTGGCTACACTGCGGCAAAAGGTGGCCAATTGTCATTAACAAGAGAATGGGCCGTAGAACTCCTCAAATACGGCATCCGCGTCAATGCGGTGATTCCTGCAGAAGTCATGACACCATTATATGAAAGTTGGCTGAAGACATTTGACAATCCTGAGGATAAATTGAACGAGATTCAAAATAGAATTCCTCTTGAAAAAAGGATGACCACACCACGAGAAATCGCAGATATGGTGGTTTTCTTACTATCAGAGCGCTCTTCCCATACCACAGGCCAACTGATCTATGTGGATGGAGGATATACGCATTTGGACAGGGCTTTGTGAGTTGGAAGTGAGAAGTGGGAAGTATGAAGTACGAAGTACGAAGTATCAAGTACTAAGTATTAAGTGCCAAGTACCAAGGATAAAGTATGAAGTATCGAGTTATAAAGTAACAATGATCAAGATTTCATATCAAGAAAAAGGCCTAAATTCCTATCCAAGCTATGTATTGAAAATCAGTTAACCAATTAACCTTTAACCAATTAATCAATAACCAACCCTTCGAAAAGCTCAGGGACCTAAAACCAAATAACCTCTAACCAATTAACCATTAACCGCAAAATGCCCAAAACCACCCTACTTCCAAAAGCCCTCCTCCTACCCTTTATCCTCATTACTTCTTTGTTTGCCCTTTGGGGTTTTGCCAATGACATCACCAATCCCATGGTAGCTGCATTCAAGCGGGTTTTGGAGTTGAACAACGTTCAAGCGTCCTTGGTGCAGATGGCATTTTATGGAGGATACTTTACCATGGCACTTCCTGCGGCCATATTTATCAAGAAATACAGCTACAAGACAGGTGTTTTGATCGGGATGGGTTTGTATGCTTTTGGGGCTTTGCTTTTCTATCCGGCTGCTGCTTGGGAAAGTTACATCTTCTTTCTCCTTGCTCTTTATATCCTGACGTTTGGATTGGCTTTTTTGGAAACCACTGCCAATCCCTATGTTCTCTCAATGGGTTCGGAGGAAACAGCAACCCAAAGACTGAACCTTGCCCAAGCATTCAATCCGATGGGCGCTTTGGCCGGTCTTTTTGTGGCAAAAGAATTTATCCTCAATGCACTCGAGTCCAACAATACAGAGGCTTCAGGAAACATCATTTATGACACTTTGGATGAATCAGCCAAAGCCATTATCCGCACAAATGACCTGATGGTAATCAGAGATCCTTATGTGATGCTAGGATTGGTTGTGATTATCCTTGGATTGGTCATTGCCTTTGCCAAAATGCCTGAAAGCAAAACCAACAACGGAAAATTAGACTTTTGGCCTTCTATGAAACGGCTAGCTCGGCAACCGCAATTTGTGGAAGGTGTTGTCGCACAGATGTTTTATGTCGGTGCACAGATTATGGTTTGGACATATATCTACCAATATGCTGAGGCCATGGGTATTGACAATGCCTCTGCGGTGAATTATGCATATGCGGCTTTGATTCTATTTTTGGTTGGAAGATGGATCTGTACATTTTTGTTCAGGTTCTTCCCACCTGCCAAATTGCTGTTTTATTTCGCTGTTTTGGCGGGAGCTTTCACACTTGGTGCCATGTTCATTGAGGGGATTTATGGGCTATACTCCTTGGTGGGAATTTCTTTTGCCATGTCGCTGATGTTTCCGACTATCTATGGCATTGCGTTGGAAGGATTGGGAGAAGATGGGAAATATGGCGCGGCATTTTTGGTGATGGCGATTGTGGGCGGGGCCATCATGCCCACTCTTCAGGGCGTGATCCTCGATTTTGGAGGTCCTGCCTATGATGACATCCTGATCATGGGGGTAACGGAAGTCAATTTCTCTTTTGTATTGCCTTTGATTTGTTTTATGGTGGTTGGGGTTTTTGGATTTAGGAGGAAGTAAAAGTAAAGTCTCACGCGAAGAGGCAAAGTAACTAAAAGGAAAAGCCCACAAAGACACGAAAGCACAAAGAAAAAAAATATTTCACGCAAAGGCGCAAAAACGCTAAGAAAGAAATAAAGGATTATCCCACTGAGCCAATAAAGCACAATGGAGTATTTCTGCAAATTTGGCACTGAAAGACCACGAAGTGGTCAAATATTAATAACCCCGGGTAAGGAATGTAACACAGGGAAAAAAGAGACTAACAATCTTTGGTTTTTGGCCGAAACAAAGTCGACTGAGAAAGATGCTTTTCTCCAAAAACAGGGAAGTATGAGAGGCGTAGCGAACTATTTCCTATACTTGCTTATTCGGACAAAATAACCCTCTACTACGGAATAAAAGAGAAAGCTGTGACTTGACTACAGGTGTCAAAGATTATGGTTTTCCTTTTTCTCATTTTTTTCAATATTTTGAGCAATTAATTTCATGCTCATGCAAGAAACCGCCACAACTTGGTCCCTCTTTGGAAGAATATCCTTCCGTTTCGCTTTCATTTATTACCTGATCTATTTCAATCCACTCGGATTAACAAGTGGAATTCCGGGAATGTATTATTTGACCGAAGCGATCAATTACCCATTCGATATTTTTATCCATTGGTTTAATGACAATTTCCTCCATATCAGAAAAGAATTGGTTCCAATGGGTGGAAGCGGTGATACTAGCTATGGTTGGGCGCAACTTTACTCATTCCTATTCATAGCATGTATCGGCGCTTTGATTTGGTCAATTCTGGATTCTAAAAAAACAGCCTACCCCAAGCTCCACTATTGGCTATGTATATTGCTTCGTTACAGTCTTGCGGGAATTGCATTTACTTATGGGATTTTGAAAGTTTTTGCCATGCAGATGTATTTTCCAAATTTGAGTCAATTGGCAACACCATTAGGAGATTATCTGCCAATGCGTTTTTCGTGGATGTTTATTGGTTACAGTACGCCTTATCAGATGTTTTCAGGCTTCGCTGAAGTAATGGTTGCATTGCTTTTGGTGTGGAGAAGGACAGCGCTTTTGGGGGCTTTGTTGGCTATTGGAGTATTTGCCAATGTAGCCATGCTAAACCTAGCCTATGACATTCCTGTCAAAATTTATTCCCTGAATCTTTTGGTAGCTTCCATGTTTTTGGCTTGGCAAGAAAGGTCAAGGCTGTTTGCTTTCTTCCTTCAAAATCAGACTGTCCAACCTTCGGAATTATATGAAAAATACTTTTCAAAGAAATGGCAACGAATCGGTAGGATCGTCCTGAAGGTAGTTTTTATCATGATGAGTTTTGGGTTTGGCACCTACAACTATTACCAATATTACCTCGAATTTCACAGCAACAATTCCAAAATCCTTGAACCTATTCAGCCCGGTATGTACCATGTTGAGTTGTTTGTAAAAAACGGCGATACCATTCCCGAAAGTCTCGCTGATTCACTGAGATGGCGGGATATTATCTTTGATTACAATGGTTCAGGCAGTCTTTCTGCTCAGGATTCCAGTCTGAGGATGAGATATGGAAGGGCTTATTTCAGCTATTTGCCGGACAGTTTAGGAACTCAATTGGAATGGAGGTTGTCAAGTTGGGACAGTTTGCCAGTTGCAAGTTTTAAAATGGATTTACCTTCTGAGGGCAAAATGATTTTGACCGGTGCAAAGAAAGACGATTCACTTTATGTGGTTTTACAAAAACTCAATCGCCATTTTCCATTGACCGAGAGGCAATTCCATTGGATCAGTGAAGCAAACAGATAATCACTCGGTATATATTTTTATTCTGCATAGGGGTAAACAGGTTTTCAGGTTTCTTTTTATATAAAGACCCAATATCTTAACTTGCACGAAAGCATTGGATTTTTCATGCAGGCGACAGACCAACAGGTTTTTTCAAACATTCAATCCGGAGATACTGCCTCATTTGAGATGCTGTTCAAAACCCATTATAATCCCCTTTGCCGCTTTGCTTTGTCCTTTCTCAAGGATCCGGATGATGCTGAAGAAACAGTGCAGGCTGTTTTTATTGGCTTTTGGGAAAAGAAAAAAACCATTCAGGTAGACACTTCGCTGAAATCTTACTTATACAGAAGTGTCCGAAATGCCTGTCTCAATGAGATCAAAAGGCAGAAAGTCCGAAAGTTGCATGCTGATTCCCTTCAAGCTGAAGGTGAACCGCAAAGTCAGCCTTCTGACCATTTGGCAATCCGAAAAGAGTTGGAGACCAAAATCCAGGAGGCTTTGGAAACCCTACCCGAGCAATGCAGGTTGATCTTCAAGATGAGCAGGTTTGAAGAACTCAAATACCATGAAATCGCCGCCCAATTGCAATTGTCAGTCAAAACAGTTGAAAACCAAATGGGCAAAGCATTGAAGCTTATGCGCGTCCAGTTGAAAGATTATATTCCATTGATCACCATCTTGATAGGAAGGCTGTTGGAACCATGAACGAGAATATAGAACATATCGAAGACCTGATCGGCAAATTCATTGTCGGTGAAGCTTCTGAGGCTGAAATCCAGGAGTTGGGGGAATGGTGTGCTCTTTCGGCTGAAAACCAAAAATACCTGGATGATGCCAAGCTGATTTATGAAAAAGCGCAGTTGCCGGGCAAGGAGGAATTTGATGCAGATACTGCTTGGGAAAAGGTGCAAAATCAGATTTATGGGAAAGATAAGAAACCATGGTTCATTTTTCCGACATGGGGAATTGCCGCCGGGTTGATTCTGATTTTTGCTTTGACTTTCATTTTTTATTCCATCCGACAATCTTCCCAAACTCAGGAATTCCAATTCACTGCTGACTTAACGGTGGTTTCTCAAAAGATGCCTGACCTTACCGAAATTTCGCTGAACAAAAACTCGGATGTCAGGGTCGATTACAACGAAAGAAAAAAAACCGGAACCATCCATTTGTCCGGTGAAGCTCTGATCAATATCCCGGATTCCAAAAAAGTCAATTGGACTGTTCAGGCAGGTGAACTGCATATTGAGGATATCGGTACTGTATTTCATGTCAAAGCTTTTCCTGACAGTGCCATTGTGGAAGTTACTGTTCAGGAGGGAATGGTCCGATTTTACAAGGATGATGTAGGAGGAATTACGCTCTCAGCCGGGGAAAAAGGAATCTATGACAAAAACCTGAATACTTTTTCCATGTTGGAGGCAGATCCGAATGTAGCAGCATTTGTCACCAGATCTTTTGATTTTCAGGAAGAAGAACTTGCACAGGTTTTGGCCAGTCTTTCTCAAGTATATGGAAGGAAAATTGTAATGGAGGGCGATATTTCCGGTTGTAGGTTGACAGTTAATTTTGAAAATGAAGACCTGAATACCATTCTTGAAATAATTTCAGAGACGCTCGGTCTTGAAGTCATCGATGAAGGTTCCCAAATCAAAATCTCCGGGGATGGTTGCTTTTAAATTTTCTCTTTTCACCAAAGAAAAGGACTTCCGTTTCGTACTTTTCTTGCTGTTCCTTCTATTCATTTCCTCCACATCTTTTGGACAGCAGATTCCTATTTTAGAAAAAAAGGTTTCCATTTCGGCCAAAAACGAACCGCTGGAAACTTTCCTCCGTCGCTTATCCCATGAGTCAGGAACGGTCTTTTCCTACAGTTCTTCTGCAATCAATGTTAATAGAAATGTGACTGCTGATTTTTCAAACAAACCCCTGAGGGAAGTTTTGGAAACAGTGTTGGAAGGGAAAGTGGATATTAAACAAAAAGGTGTTTATGTCATATTAACTCCAAAACCAGATTCCCCAAAGGACTTGGTCATCAGTGGCTATGTGGTCGATGAAGGCACCGGAAAGCCAGTCCGTGATGCGACTGTATATGACCCGATCACGCTGAAATCTTCCTTGACGGACGAATTCGGGTATTTTCAGCTTTCGGTAAAAAACCCCGCCGAGGATCTCAAATTGGTAATCAATAGTCAGTCCTACACCGACACACTTTTGATAGACGAAAAACAATCCACTTTCCAAAAGATTCTCCTCAAATCAAAGGAAATTGACTTTGAAGAAGTGGGCAAAAGCATCGCAGAACCGATGAAGGACTTTTGGATTTGGACCAAAAAATCTGTGGCTTTTACCAATATGGACAACATGAGCGATACCCTGCACCGGGGATTTCAGCTTTCCTTGGTACCTTTTGTCAGCACCAACAGGAAGTTGGCGGGAAGTGTGGTCAATGACTTTTCCTTCAATATTTTGGGGGGGTTTTCGGGAGGAACAAACAAGGTAGAATTTGGGGGTTTGTTTAACCTCAACCGTGGAAATGTCAAGTCAGTACAGGTTGCGGGGCTATTGAATCAGGTCAGTGGAACCGTCAAAGGCGTCCAATTGGCAGGATTAGCAAATGCGGTTTTGGATTCAGTGAATGCTGCACAAATTTCGGGATTGGTCAATTTCAGCACAGGAAATGTCAAGGGCTTTCAGTTGGCAGGACTGATGAACGTGGGGACATCAAACTTTCAGGGATTTCAATTGGCCGGGCTAGCCAATTATGCCAACAGAGATGTTGATGGTGTGCAGATGGCTGGTTTGCTGAATATTGGACGCAATGTCAAAGGAACACAGATCGGGCTATTCAATTATGCTGATAGCCTCAAAGGAGCGCAAATCGGCCTGATCAGTTTTGTAAGAAAAGGATACCATCAGGTTGAGATCGGGGCGGATGAAATGCTTCCCTTGAATATGTCTCTCCGATCAGGAACAAGGGCATTTTACAACATGCTTTTTGCAGGAATTAGAACTGACAATGCGGACTCTACGACATGGACCTTTGGCTATGGGATAGGCACCTCCCCTGCTTTGGGCAAGAAAACCCATCTGAATATCGAACTGAGTGCCCAACAAATGAACAAAGGATATGTCTCGGCTTTGAACCTGGTCAACAGACTTTACATCGGGATGGAAATTCGCCTGGCAAATAAAATCCACTTCTTTGCCGGACCAAGTCTGAATCTACGGGTGTACGACAATACTTATGCTGACCATCCTCCACTTTTTACTTACACCAATCCAAGAATCATTTCCGAAAGCACCTATCCATCCGAAAACCTTGCCACCCAACTTTGGTTTGGCGGAAGAGCGGGATTCAGGTTTTTTTGATGGAGTTGGAATTTGGAGCATTGAAATGCCTTGATGCCCTTGGCAGTGTCTTCACTACCAATTAATCCACGAAATAATAGCCCTGAAAGGGCGAGATAACAAAGGGAAGGGTGAAGCCCATCCATATTTCATTTGATAATTCGCGGAAGCCCTGAAAGGGCGGGATTATTTTTATAATTCATTTTATTTCGCCCTTTCAGGACTTAGGACAACCAATTCTCAAAATTACGATGGGCTGCACCCATCGCTATCATATTCCGCACCTTCAGTGCTTATATTTCAAAATGGTTTTTATTGAATCGAAATTCACGCCATTGGAAGTGTCTCCACTTCCAATTTATTCATGAGAGAAAAGCCCTGAAAGGGCGGGATAACAAAGGGATGGGTGAAGCCCATCCATAATTCATTTAATATCTCCCCAAGCCCTGAAAGGGCGGAATCATTTTTTTAATTCAATTTATTTCGCCCTTTCAGGGCTTGTGCCAAAGATTCCGATAATTGTGATGGACCCATCGCTAGGATATTTCGCCCTTTCAGGGCTACAATTTCTAAAGGGTTTTTATTGTATTGAAATTCACGCCATTGGCTTGTCTCCACTGCCAATTAAATTTCCAAAAAAATAAAGAATTTATGGTGACACTGACATCGGCACATTCAGAATTTCCTAAATTCATATATCCCAGAAAGTCAGTGAAGACACTGACTTGGGCTGATCTTTCTTCAAAAATCTTTTTTTAAAAATTTTTTCATTTCCCATAGGGGTGTCTTTGGTTTCGCTTGTCATAGGATAGAAACTAATCCAAACAAATGAATACCATAAGCAAAATCTTAGCAACAGCGGCTTTCTTCTCTCTTTCTCCCGTAGAAACCAAAGCCCTTTCCGGCCATGAAGAAAACCCGACCGATAGCCTCGAAAAGGTGGATTCGAAGTTTTCATTTCACCGCTTCGGTGAAAAAATCGGCACAATAAAATTCCAGCCTTTTAGCGTAAATCCTGAGGATACCACCATCGTATCTGTACAGTTTGCATTTGTTCCTTTTGTCGGAACGAATGGCACCCAATCCGGAAACATGATCAACAATGTTTCCTTCAATCTGCTCGGAGGATATTCTGCGGGAACCTGTGCTTTTGAAATGGCAGGACTTTTCAATATCAACCGTGGCGACATGACAGGCGTGCAGTTGGCAGGCCTATTCAATCAGGTAGGTGGAAAAGTCGACGGGGTACAGTTGGCCGGTCTGTTCAACTCCAATCTTCAATCTGTCAAAGGTGTTCAATTGGCAGGATTGACCAATTTTACCACAGGTGAAGTAGAAGGCGTGCAGCTCGCCGGCTTGGCAAACTTTACCCCCAAATCTGTCAAAGGTGTTCAAATCGCAGGCCTAACCAACTTCTCAGGAAAAAACACCGAAGGCTCCCAAATTGCCGGTTTGGCCAATTTCACTCCCCATGAAGTCAAAGGCTCGCAGGTAGGAACATTTAATTATGGAGGTAAAGTCAATGGTTTTCAGCTTGGTGTGTTCAACTATGCCGACAGCATGAGTGGGGTTCCGGTGGGGTTGATCAGCTTCGTGCGCTCAGGATACCACACAGTTGAGTTCGGAGTCAATGAAGTCCTTCCCATCAATATCGCGTTGCGAACCGGAAAGAGGGAATTCTATAACATACTTTTTGCAGGTACCAGACCTGAAATCAGCGAAGATGTCACTTGGTCATTTGGCTACGGCGTAGGAACTTCTCCAAGATTGGGGAAAAAGACTTTTCTAAACGTTGAAGTCAGCTCTGAGCAATTGAACAAAGGCAGAGTCCAATCATTGAATCTGATCAACAAACTCTACATCGGCGGGGATTATCAGGTGGCGAAAAAGTTGGCCTTATTTGCCGGACCGACGATTAATTTCAGGGTATTTGACGATTCCTTTGACGGTCATCCTGAACTTTTTACCTATACCAAAACACAGGTCCGAAATGAAAGGGCCCATCCTGAAAACATCACCAGCCAATGGTGGTGGGGTTTTAGGGCGGGTTTTAGATTTTTTTAACTGAATTAATTTTCTTTCAAAAAACAAAAAATCAGATAGGGGTATAACCTCCCTGAATTGTCATTAAAACAGAAGCTAAGCCAACAGCAGATCCTGCCCGGCTCATTATGAGCTTGGGCAGGCCATCTGCCTCAAAGAACTTAAACACTTACCAAAAAATGAAAAAGCTATTCACAATGATCATCCTATTAATTACTGTTCACGCCTCATATTCCCAAGAAGCAGAAAGATTCAGATTTCAGATGGACCTCGGTGCAGCAGCTCCAAAAGGCGGTGGATTTGGCGCTTTGGTCAATTTGGAACCACAAATCCTCGTCAGAAGAAATCTTGCTTTGGGATTGAGAATGGGTGCGGCGGCACTCGCCAAAGATGTGGTCTACTATGAAATCCCGGATGATTACACCGGAGAATTAGGTGCAAATGCATCCATTTCCGGTACTGCAAATTATTATTTCAACTACGGAAAAGGAAAAGCGGCACCCTATATCGGTGGCGGTTTTGGATATTATACCATGAGCAATGTCAACATTGAGAGCACCGATATTGACTCGGATGATCTGGGAGACCTGAGGGCAAACTTTGCCTGGGCGCCAATGTTGAGAGCCGGGGTGGAACTGGGGAAATTCAGGATAGGCGCTGAATATAATTTTGTCCCTAAAAGCGATCTCCAAAACATCAACGGAGAAGTAATCGGTCAAGCCACCAATGAATACTTCGGGTTTACGATTGGCTACTTCGTCGGAGGTGGAAAATGGGGAAGGTAATCTGAATCAGTTCACCTGCTTCTCCGGAAGCAGGGAACAAAATAATCAGCAAGGTTATCCTGCTTCTGGAGAAGCAGGATAGCAGCCCCAGTTCACCTGCTTCTCCGGAAGCAGGGTTCTAGTTCTATGGCGCAGAATTCACTTTGGAGCAATTTAAACACAAGGGACTACATTTCTTGGTCTCCGGTTCTGTATTACTCCCTTTTGGCAGTTACTTTGAACCTATGGAAGGTGTTATCAAAACAGCCTATCAGACACCACTGATTCCGATATTGAGTTATAGGGTGGAGTTTTAGAGAAAAAATTTACTTGTTCCAAAATGAACGTGTATTTAGTATGTTTGAAAAAACACTACTCTAGAATTAGTATATTTAGGATATGAATAAAATTTCAAAGAAATCAGAGAAGACCAAAAAAGAATTGAGAAAGGAAATTCTCAATTCCATGGTCGCATCATTCAAAATCGAAGGAATTAATATTTCTCCAGACCTTGCGATTTCAACATTAAATAAGTTAGAAACTACTCTCGAAAAATAGACTTGATGAAATCAGTCATTTGTCCGTAATTTTTCTTGGCTGAATTTTGAACTGCTGATACATAAAGATCAAATTCTTTATTCCCAATCTGGTCAAATTTCAATGGCCCAAAACCTTGTTTACGACACATAAGGTTGGCCAAAACCCTTGCAGTCCGACCATTTCCTTCTCTAAACGGATGAATGAATAACAACTCGCCGTGTACTTTTGCGATATCGGAAATTAGGTCATCTACTTTCCCGTATTTATTGGGCAGAAAAGACAAAATCTCATTTTCAAAAGTTTCCATGGTTTGGGGTAAAATTTGGCAGCTGCAAATGGAAAACCTCCTTTGGACAAATTGACATCACGATATTTTCCTGCAAATGAATATAAATGCTCCAAAGCCAACTTATGAATTTTTAGAATATATGCAGCATTAAAATTTGTCCGGCTAGTCAATTTTTCTGTTAGGATGATCTCAGCTTTCAAAAACCCTTCAAATTCTGACAAGCCAATTTCCTCGGAAGTTTTAAGGCCAAGCAAATTTGGTAGAACAATATTTTGGTTATCAGGTGTTTCGTATTTCATCTTTGCAGCATAAATAATCCATGAACTTCATATCATTTGAATGACTCAATCTAGTTATGTCCAATAACAAAAACAAACCCGCTGAACCCACGATTATATTGTTTTTCCCAATCCTGCCGGCACTTCTTTTCGGAACCTACATCATGGCTTTTTCTGAGGTTCCGAAAACTCTTTGGATGATGCATCTTGGTTTCGGAATGATGGGTATCGCTTTGCAATGGGTAGTTTTCAGGTTTAGGCCGGTTTTCAAAAAGGTAAACCCCTACCCAATTATCCTGATATCGATGCTATTATTGTTATTGACTTTTTGGGATGATGGCTTTCAGGATGTCAACCGATGGGTCAGCATTGGGGCATTCAGTCTGAATATTGGTCTGATGGTAAGTCCATTGATTTTGATCCAAATCCATAAAATCCAAAATCAAACCTTTGCAACCCTACTCTCCCTACTAGCAGTTTTGATTTTCCTTTTTCAGTCAGATGCTTCATTGGTTACGGCATTTTCGGTATCCGCTTCCATAAAACTTCTCAGGAAAAATAGCTCCAAGACAACCAAAGGCTTGATTTTGATTGCTGCTATTGGCGCTTCCGCCATGGCTTGGTACAATTTGGACAGTTTACCTGCTGTCAGTTACGTGGAGGATATCCTATCCCTAGCCTGGAAAATCAGTGGTTTCTTAGGCATTTTTTCAGTGCTTTCTTTAGTGTTGTTACCCCTTCCGTTTTTTGTATTGGCTAGCAAAGAAAACAGGACAATGGCTTACAGTTTAGGCTTGTATTTCTTCCTGATTTTGTTGGTTACCCTTTTTGGAAACTTCCCAGTGATGGTGATGGGTTATGGGATTTCACCAATTATCGGGTACTTTATCGGATTGATTTGGTTGGGGGAAGAAATATCAAGATCAAAGGAAGAAAATCCATAAAAAAACAACCCTCAAAATCACATTATATTGTGATATTGACAGTATTCATCTTTCTCTTTTTTACTTTCTCACCAAAAATCACATTATACTGCTATTTATCTTGATTTTTTGAATTCAACCAACTATTTTGCATAAAAAATCACATTATAATGTTATCTGTACAGTTAGGGGAAACCATCAAATCAAGAAGAAAAGAGTTGGGTATCACCCAACCACATTTGGCTGAACTTGCTGGAATCAGCCTCAACACCCTTTATAAACTTGAACGTGGGCAAAGTAATCCCTCATTGGAAGTGCTGAATAAGCTTGCTGAAGTAATGGGAATGGAAATTAAATTAGAGGTAATCAAAAAATATTGATTGAATGAGAACAGCAGCGGTATATCGCAACGGAATATTGGCGGGAATTCTCAGGGAAGAGAACCGTCAACATTTTATGTTTCGGTATGAGGACGGATATTTCACCGACAGCTCCAAACCTTCCATCAGCATGACTTTACCAAAAACCCAACAGGAATACCACAGCGAATTCCTCTTTCCCTTCTTTAGCAATATGTTGGCTGAAGGAACCAATCTCGCCATCCAACAACGTTATTTGAAAATTGATGAAAGAGATGTCCTCCAGCTTTTGGGAGCAACGGCTGCAAGCGACACTATCGGTGCCGTGACGGTCCAATTGATAGAGAAGGAATGAACCTCCAAGACCTAAAATATTGTCCCTGTACCTTGGCAGAAGGATTTGATACCTACAGCCCGGCAGGATTGCGTTTGCTTTTCAACCGGAAAAAGGTTAGCCATATATTGGAATTCAATGCCCCAAGATTGGATGAAGAAGTAGCCGAGAAAATGCGGCAAAACAGCAAATCCATCTCCATCAGCGGCGCACAATTCAAACAATCCCTTGTCCTCGACCACCTTAAACTCAGGCTTACCGAACCCGGAGAACGCGGCCAATTCATCCTAAAACCCATTCCAATCAGACCACCTTTTGCAAAAGAAGATGAACTACCTGCAAATGAACACCTGACTATGCAGATTGCCAAACAGGTATTTGGGATCCGAACAGCGGAATGCGCACTCGTGTTTTTCCAAAACGGAGAACCCGCTTACATCACCAAAAGATTTGACTACCACAAGGATGGCTCAAAAATAGCTCAGGAAGATTTCGCTTCCATTTCAGGCCGTTCAAAGGAAAAAGACGGTGAAAGTTACCGCAACTCCGGAAGCTATGAAACTATCGCCAAGTCTATGAAAAAATATGTAGCGGCTTATGCGGTGGAAATTGAAAAATATTTTGAACAGGTTATTTTCAACTACCTGTTTTGCAACGGAGATGCCCACCTGAAAAACTTTTCCCTCCAACAGACTCCAAGCGGGGATTATGTTTTGAGTCCGGCTTATGACCTGATCAACACCAGCCTGCATATTTCTTTCGATAGTTTTTTTGCCATGGAAGACGGATTGTTTGATGATAACTATGAAACCGAAAGCTTCAAAGCATTGGGATTCTATGCCTATGATGACTTTTATGAGTTTGGGTTAAAGATTGGTATGCGCGCAAACCGGGTCAAAACAGCCCTTGACAAATACAGGAAGCCAAATGACCAAATCTTCACCTTTCTCCAAAATTCATTTCTCACCCAACCTGCAAAAGACCAATACTTCAGCCTTTATTCCGATCGGTTGAGAATGTTGAATAATTCTTATTCAGTAATGGTTTAAAAAAATTAAGCCATTATTTTCGAAATGGATTTTCATTTTTTATAGTATTAAAAAGACTTTAAAAAGGGTTTCCAACGCTTAGAGATTTTTGGGAAACCAACCGTAAAAAATTTGGAACACAACCGCAAAAGTTCAAAAATATCGATTAAATTTGTATCCATTTGGATACAATAATTATGTTCTTTGTTGAAAAAACCTCTGAATTTGATAAATGGCTTCGGAAGCTAAAAGACCTTAAGGCAAAGGCTAAAATTCTATTTAGAATTCAGAAAATAGAAAATGACGGTCATTTTGGGGATTGCAAACCTGTGGGCGATGGAATTAGAGAATTGAGGATAGATTTTGCCAAAGGGTATAGAATTTATTTTAAAGAAATAGACGGAAGAATAATTATTCTGCTTTTGGGTGGTGAAAAGTCAACCCAACAACAGGATATAAATAAAGCAAAAGAAATCTTAAAAAAATTAAACCAATAAAATATGGAAACTTCAAAATTTGACATAGCAGACTACTTGGACAGCAAAGAAATGATCGCTGAGTATCTTAATACTGTATTGGAAGAAGGGGATAACAATGATATAATCATTGCAATCGGGCATATTGCTAAGGCGATAGGAATGACCAAAATTTCTGAGGAAACAGGATTAAGCAGACCAAGTTTGTACAAAGCCTTGTCAGAGGGATCAAAACCTCAATTTGCTACCATCATGAAAGTATTAAAGGCAATTGGAGGTCAAATTCAGGTAAACCCGATATCTGGCTAAAGTCGAAAACTTGCCAAAAATGCAAGATTTGAAACTATTCAAAAGGTTTTTAAAGCCTTAGGAGTAAGTCTGAATTTTAATGTGGAATTGGAAAAAATAGACAATTGCTTATTGAATTGAATAAACCCCTAATTGGAAAATAATTAATGTTTTAATGCTTTATTGGTAAAAATACCCTGAATAGGGTATTTTTTGTTTTTAAGGATTTGGGTAGGTTTAATAGAAATTCCTTTATCAGGATTATACAATGAATTCAATACCATGATTAAGAAAATACAGACCATTAAAAATTTTGGAGTTTTTAAAAGCTTCACATCTGGAGCTCAACTACCCGACTTTAAAGAGAAAAATATCATCTATGGGTGGAACTATACAGGGAAGACAACTTTGTCAAGAATATTTTCATCTCTAAAAAACAAACAAATTCACCCAAATTTTGCAGAAGCTGAATTTAAACTTCAACTCTCTGACAATTCAGAAATTAAACAAACTGACTTGGCAGCGTGTACATTAAATGTCGAAGTTTTTAACTCTGAATACATAAGAGAAAATCTAAAGTGGGATACTGACGAAAATGTAAATGGAATATCCTTCGATGTTGGAGAAAATGTTTCAATTCGAGAAGAAATCGAAGAAAATTTAAAACGTATTGAAAATGTAAATGGCAATGAAACTGTTCGTGGAAAAAAAGAACGATTCCAAACAATCATCAACGAATTCAATCAATTTGACTCATCTAAATTTACAGTGGAATCGAGACGTATTAAAAATGACATTTTCAATAGTCTTATTGAATTCGACAAAAGGCATTTTGGAACAATAAAAAATTCAGTAATAAGTAATCTTACATCTCATGTTATTACAGACGAAACTGAATTATCGAAAGTAAAAAAGACTTCACTTGCAACGAATGACAGGCAGCCTATAATACCAAGTGAATTTGAATCACATTTAGAAGAATTATATGATTATGTTAAAGGAATTTTAGCAACTGAGCCAACAAAAACCGATGTAATAACAGTTTTAGATAACAATTCAGACTTGTACCATTGGACTAAAGCAGGTATTCCATTGCATGAATCTAAATCAACATGTTCCTTTTGTGACAACGAAATTAGTCCAACAAGAATCAAAGAATTAAATAGCTATTTTTCTAATGCTTCAGCAAAAGTCAGAGAAAGCATTTCAGAATGTCGAAAATTAATTTACAGTGAAAAAGAAAGATTAGAATCGTTAATCTTCCCATCAAGTAAAAATGATTTTTTTGATAATATCCAAGATGATTATCAAACCCAATTAGATAGCTACCAAAATATCCGAAATCAATATCTTGACTATTTAAAACATCTTTTGGCGGAACTTGAGAGAAAAGAAAAGGACAATATTTTCAATTCTCTCGATACAGTTTGCTTTGACAAAACCGTAATTGACCAATTAAACAAATGGATTACTGACACTAATTTGATAATCAAATCACACAATAACTTTCTTGACAACTTTGGAACAGAGCAAGAAGCAGCAAGGACAAAATTAAAAAAGCATCAAGTTGCTCAATTTCTCATTCAGGAAGATTATCTAAAAAAAGAACAGAATAAAAACTTTTCGGAACGCTGCATAAGAAGATATAATTGTTATGTTCAAAAGATAGTTTCAAAAAATAAAACTTTTGAAGCACAACTAAAAAGTGTTATAGCAGGACAGCAAGAGTTAAACGACTTTATAAAAAAAATTCTAAATCGTGATGACATTGCCATAGAAGTAACAACAGACGACAAATTCATTTTAAAACGTGGCGAAAAAATAGCAGAGAATTTAAGCGAAGGCGAAAAAACAGCAATATCATTTTCTTATTTCTTAGTATCACTTGAAAGTTTGCACCGTGACAAGAAACTGAAAGACATTATCATTTTTATTGACGACCCAATTTCAAGTTTAGATGGAAACCATATAGCGCAAATTTATTCTATTATAAACTCATTTTTTTTCAGACAAAATGAAGACCCAGAAGATCCTAATAAATTTGTAAACTGTTTTAAACAATTATTTATTTCTACTCACAATTTTGAATTCTTTTCATTCCTAAAAGACTCAAATAGAATTAATAAGAAAAACACAAGGGAGTATTATTTTGTAAAGCGACTATCAAAAGATGAATCTGAGATACAAGGTTTGCCAAAATCTTTAAGAGATTATAAGTCTGAATACATTTACCTATTTGAGATAATTTATAAATTTTATGAAGGGGGCTGCCAAGAATCCGACGACAAACTCATCCTATTGCCAAACGCAGTAAGAAGATTCTTAGAAATTTATACACTATTAAAATTACCTGATTCAAGCGACGAGATAGATGCAAGACTTAAAATATTAATGCCAGAACCTCACCAGCTTAAAACGCTTCATCACTTTTCACATTTTACAACGTTTGAAAAAGTGACCAAACATGACGAGTTATTAATGAATTTACCTGAAGCTGTTCAAGAGCTTATGATATTATTGGGTCAAGATACTTTGCATTTTGGATCATTAAAAAAAGCAATCTCAACTACTTAAATAAAAACATTTGAGGAAATTGAAACATGAAGAAACCCACTTCTCAATTTGAGATTAATCTAATTAATTAAATCCGTAAAAAACTAAATAGAAATTCTTATTGAAATTTAAATAGACTTTATGAATCTCATTTTGATTGAACTAAATCTCCAAAATATTGAAGTAAGCTTGTTGTAAAAGATTTACAGCATTTTTAGGATTAACAATATAATTATGACCGAATTCGATACAAATAAAAGATCACTTGATGCAAACTGGCTACTTGCCCAGATTGACATATTGATTCTTTCAGCTAAAAAATTCTCAAACTCTAGTTTCGTAATATATGCCGCTTTAGAAACAAGAAACTTATTTGAACGTATTGAATTCGATCTACTTGCAATTGCAGCTAAAGGAACAGACACTGAAATTTTTTTAAGAGGAATCAGAGGTAAAACAGGAATTAAGAAAACAAATGATGAATATAAAGTTCTCAAGTTTAGATACCAGTCTTTTTCAAGTGCCGTTACCAAAGCTATTTTCGAAGGAGGAAGTCTAAATAAGTTTGATTATAAAAAATCTGAAGAATTCTGTAGCAAATTATCTCAATACATACATACATATTCTAGATTACCGGAGGATATTATTTTTGAAAGTGAATTTATTAGTTCTGGGATAAGCTTAATTGAAGAATGTATTAACTATTTAATGGAAGAATTTTTTGAAATAATTAATGGGTATATAACCTATGGAGTATTCGATTTTAAAACCTTGACTCCCTCTGTAAAAATGGAATTCGATAAATGGTTGATAGGAGTCGATGAAAATGAAGAAGATTTGATTAAACGGTTAATTGAAATAAATAATCGAGAGAATGGTGGCAAAAAAACGTGTATTTCACCTTCAAAATAAACCCCAAAGCCCAAACCGTATCTCTTCCCCACTTTTTAATTTCCCACCAATTCTCCCCTCTCCTTTAGTCCCTTTGTAGGAAATACCTATCTTTGCACCTCGAAATAATTTAGCCAAAAATGATTACTGTAGATAACCTCTCCCTCAAGTTCGGCAAGAGAACCTTATTTGATGAAGTAAGCCTTAAATTCACACCCGGCAACTGCTATGGTGTCATCGGTGCCAACGGTGCCGGAAAATCCACTTTTTTGAAAATCCTCTCCGGAGATCAGGACAGCACATCCGGTTCGGTACATATCACCCCGGGTCAAAGGATGGCTGTTTTGAAGCAAAACCACTTTGAATTTGATGAGGTAGAAGTGCTGAAAGCCGTCATCATGGGCCACAAAAAACTCTATGCCATCATGGCCGAAAAGGACGCCATCTATATGAAGGAGGATTTTACCGAGGCGGATGGGATCAAAGCTTCCGAACTTGAGTCGGAGTTTGCGGAAATGGACGGTTGGAATGCCGAATCCGATGCCGCTTCCCTCCTTTCCGGTCTTGGCATCAGCGAAGACTTGCATTACCTCAAGATGAAGGAACTTGCCGGTAACCAAAAGGTAAGGGTCCTCTTGGCACAGGCGCTTTTTGGCAATCCTGACATCCTGATCCTCGATGAACCTACCAACGACCTTGATGCCCAAACCATCAATTGGCTGGAGGATTTCCTGGTGAATTTCAAAAACCTCGTGATCGTCGTTTCCCACGACCGTCACTTCCTCGATGCGGTTTCTACCCATATCGTGGACATTGACTTTAGCAAAATCAGGATTTACTCCGGTAACTATACCTTCTGGTACGAATCTTCCCAATTGGCCGCCAAACAGAAGTCGGATCAAAACAAGAAAGTAGAGGAAAAGAGAAAAGAATTGCAGGAGTTTATCTTGCGTTTCTCTGCCAATGTTTCCAAATCCAAGCAGGCGACATCCAGGAAGAAAATGCTTGAAAAACTCAATGTGGATGACATTCAGCCTTCTACAAGAAAGTATCCGGGCATCATCTTCAAACCAGAAAGAGAAGCGGGAGATCAGATTTTTATGACTGAAAGTCTGGAATTGAAAGATGCCAACGCCATCTATTTCACTGATGTGAACCTGATGATTGACAAAGGAGACAAAATCGCATTTATCTCCAAGACCAAGCAGGCGGTTACCAAGTTTTTCCAGACCATCATGGAAGAAATTCCTACCCAAAAGGGAAGCTTCAAATGGGGCGTGACGATCAACAAGGCCTATTTACCGAATGACAACTCGAAGTTTTTTCAGACAGACCTGAACCTGATCGATTGGCTCAAGCAATATTCGGCCAATCAAGAAGAAGCGTATGTGAGGACTTTCTTGGGAAGGATGTTGTTCACAGGGGAAGAATCTCTCAAGAAATGTGCAGTGCTTTCCGGAGGGGAAAAAGTGCGATGCATGATCTCCAGGATGATGCTCCAAAATCCAAACCTCCTCGTCATGGACGAACCTACCAACCACTTGGACCTGGAATCCATCACGGCATTCAACAACGCCATCATTGATTACAACGGAACAGTGTTGATGACCTCCTATGACCACGCCTTTGTGCAGTCCACTGCCAACAGGATCATCGAGTTTACCCCAAAAGGAACCATCGACAGAAGGATGCCTTATGATGATTACCTTGAATCAGAGGAAATAAAGGCGATTCAGGCGAAGATGTATAAATAGATATGAGATTTGAGACGTGAGATTTAAGATTTGAATACGACCAGTGATGTAATTGTCGGTGCCGTCACCCTGAGTGAAGCGAAGGGTCTCACCAAAATTAAATGAGATCCTTCAGTCGTACCTCCTTCAGGATGACGCATCACAAACTCAATTTTACTTTCTGATAATGCTGAATTTTATTAATTCGAATGACAAAATACTCCTAGAAAAAGATATTAGATGGATATTGGATATAAATTGATATTTTGATATTCCCAAGCCCAACATCCAATATCAATCAGTATCCATTAATATCCGAATTTAGTAGACCACCATTAATTTATAGCCAAAGTTGCTGATAACTGCCATAATCATCTACCTCTTAATCACTGTAGCGATAGGTGCCTGGTCATCGAAGCTGGTCAAAAACTCCAATGACTTTGTGTTGGCAGGGAGGCAGTTGCCGCTTTTTTTGTCGGCCTCGGCATTGTTTGCGACATGGTTTGGATCGGAGACCATCTTTGGGGCATCTTCCGAATACCTTGAACACGGACTGCAGGGTGTGATGGAAGATCCATTTGGAGGGGCACTTTGTCTGGTTTTGTTTGGCGCTTTCTTTTTAAGACCGATGTACAGGATGAATGTCCTGACTTTGGGTGATGTTTATAAAAAAATCTTTGGTAAAAGGGTCGAATTTTTCGCCTCCGTCTTTATGGTTCCGGTTTACTTCGGGTACGTGGCTGCGCAATTGGTGGCCATGGCTTTGATTTTCAGCACAGTCACAGATTTAAGTATTCCCCATGGCATTATGATCAGTGCCGTTGTAGTGGTTTTTTACACTTTTCTTGGTGGCATGTGGGCCATTTCTATAACCGATTTTATTCAGACGACATTGATCGTGGTGGGCTTGGTTTGGGTAGCTGTTTTGGTAGCCCAAAAAGCCGGAGGGGTGATGCCGATTTTGGAATCTGCGCCGAAGGGAAGTTTTCAGTTTTTCCCAAATCCCGACCCTATTTCATGGCTCAATTACCTAGGCGCATGGATGGTTTTGGGTTTGGGAAGTATTCCAAGTCAGGACATTTACCAAAGGGTCATGTCTTCCAAATCTGAGAAAGTCGCCGTCCAATCCACCTACCTTGCAGGCGGATTTTATGTGACGATTGGTCTTTTGCCTCTGTTTATTGCGCTTGGTGCCAAATTTCTTTATCCCGAAATCTACCTCGAAAACAAACAGCTTCTCCTCCCTGAAATGGTCCTCCGTCACAGTGGAATGCATGTTCAGATCCTGTTTTTTGGAGCTTTGATCTCCGCGATTATGAGTACGACAAGTTCGGGATTGTTGGCCCCTTCCGCCATTTTATCAGAAAACATCATCAAACCCTATTTTGGATCAAGGTTAAAAGAGAAATATTTTCTTTGGATCCTGCGGGGCAATATTGTGGCCGTTGCCCTGATAGCAACAGTCATGGCACAATGGAAAACCAATATTTATGAGCTTGTGGCAGGTGCATCGATCCTGTTGTTGGTCTCCTTGTTTGTGCCGCTTACAGCAGGATTATATTGGAAAAAAGCATCAGAAATGGGCGCTTTGATGTCAATTGTCTTTGGGATGATTGCTTACCTTGTGTTGGAAATGTTTGAATTGCCGATTTATACCCACGTCCCTGCACTGTGCGTCAGCGCTGTCGCCATGATTGTGGGAACTTTGATTTTCCCTAAAAACAAATACCATGCTCCCCTATCCCATCATTAAACTCCTTAAAGGAAAAGAGATTTCAAGTCTCAGGAAACACCATTGGATTTTTTCGGGGGCGATTGCTACCAAAGATGAGGCCCTCAAAAACGGAGAATTGGTACAGGTTCACAGCCACAAAGACCAACTTCTTGGTGTAGGCCATTTCCAATACGGTTCGATCATGGTCAGGATGGTGAGTTTCGAGGAGGAAATAATCAATCTGGATTTTTGGAAAAAGAGACTTGCCCAATCCTATCGTTTGCGGGAAGCAATCGGGCTGACAGAAAATCCGGAAACCAATGTGTACCGCTTGGTTCATGGTGAAAGTGACGGGCTGCCGGGGTTAATCATTGATTTTTACAACGGCACCGCTGTCATCCAAACCCATCATATCGGCATGTATAGGCACGTGAAGGAAATCAGCCAGGCTCTTCAGTTTGTCTTGGGATCAAAACTGCAATGTGTCTATGACAAAAGCGCGGAGACTTTACCGAGGGATTTGGGGGTTGAAAACAGGGTTGTTTTTGGTCAACCTGTTACCAATATGGTGGTGGAATATGGCTGTCAGTATGAAATCGATTGGGAAAAAGGACAGAAAACAGGCTTTTTTGTTGACCAAAGAGAAAACAGGTTCTTGCTTGGCAAATACAGCAAAGGGAAGAAAGTACTCAACACCTTTTGCTATTCCGGTGGGTTCTCGGTTTCGGCCCTGAAAGCCGGAGCATCGGAAGTCCATTCGGTGGATATTTCCTCCAAAGCCATAGAACTGACAGATAGAAATGTGGCCTTGAACGCAGGATTTGAAGGAAAACACCAATCCATCGTCGCTGATGTGGTGAAATACATCCGCGAAATCGAAACCGACTATGACATCATTGTCCTCGATCCACCGGCTTTTGCCAAAAACCTAAAAGCCAAACACAATGCTGTTCAGGCTTACAAAAGGCTGAATCTCGAAGCGCTCAAGCATATCAAAAAGGGAGGGATTCTATTTACATTTTCCTGTTCGCAGGTAGTGGACAAACAGCTTTTTGCGAATACCATCACGGCGGCGGCCATGGAAGCCGGCAGGAATGTCAAAATCCTCCATTACCTTTCCCAACCCGCCGACCACCCTATCAATATTTTCCATATGGAAACGGAGTATTTGAAGGGGTTGGTGGTTTATGTGGATTGAGGGGAAGGAAGTTTGGAAGTGGGAAGTATGGAAGATGGGAAGTTTGGAAGTTTGAGGAAAAGACCGTTGACGGATGACGGATGACGGTTGTTTGGTTTAGTGGAAGGTAGATGGCTGATTGTAAAAAGGGTGAAAGGTAAGAGGTGGAAGGTGGGAAGTGGGAAGTAAGGAAGTTTGGAGGTAAGGAAGTTGGAAGAAATGACCGATGACCGATGACGGATGTTTGGGAGGTGAGAAAGAAAAAGAATTCTTTGATATTTGAAGGTATCGCTAGTAAAAATGCCATGAATACAGAAAACCTATCCTTGTCACTTCGACCTGAGGGAGAAGTCTTTGGGAAGTGGGAAGTAGGAAGTGGGAAGTTGAAGGAAAAGACCGATGACCGATGACGGATGTTTGGTGTAGTGGAAGGTGGAGAACTTGAATTGCTAAAGGTGAAAGGTAAGAGGTGGAAGGTGGGAAGTGGGAAGTTTGGAAGTTGGGAGTAAAGACCGATGACAGATGACGGATGTTTGGGAGGTGAGAAAGAATAAAAATCATTGGAATTTAAAATTTCTTAAAAGAAGCCAGGTTTTTACGAAGAACATTCTTTTTATTAACCTTTCAGCGTTTTCTGCGAGATCTGCGGGAAAAATTTTGGCTCTTGATTCTTTTTAGCAGCCTCAATAAACAAAAATATTTCTCTCTTTATTATCATCCCTTTTGTTCGTTAATAAGAATTAGGCTTAATTTTAAACCAAAATAATAAACGAAATATGTACACAGGATTACAACATCTACATTCCGGTCTGGCTTACCTGGCCTTGGCTGCTTTGGTCATCGTGATGATTTACGCCTTGATCGGCTCATTGAGCGGCAGGGAATTTACCGAAAAAGACAGAAAATTTGCCATGATCGGCTTCATCTTGGCCCATATCCAATTATTGGTTGGCTTGATCCTCTACTTTGTAAGTCCTCTTGGATTTTCATTGTTGACCGGAGGTGGTGCCATGGGTGACAAAGTTGCAAGATTGACTGCCTTGGAACATCCGGTCATCAATATCCTTGCGATCATCGTCATTTCCGTAGGTTATATCCGTGCCAAAAAAATGACTGAAAGCCGTGCGCGCTTCCGTTCCATTTATATGATGTATGCGATCGGATTGGTTTTGATTCTGTCAAGAATCCCTTGGTCAAACTGGTTGGGTTGATCAGTATTCAGTCTCAGTATTCAGTAGGCAGTTTTCAGTAAACAGTATTCAGTTCCCAGTATTCAGTAGGCAGTTTTCAGTAAACAGTATTCAGTGGGCAGTAAGCACCACTGAATACTGATTTTCTTTAATTGCTATGGTCTATGGTCTATTAACTATTGACTATTTCAAAACATACATTTCCACCAATTTTTCAGCACATCGCTCGCCATCCATAGCTGCTGAGACGATTCCTCCGGCATATCCTGCGCCCTCCCCACAGGGAAACAATCCTTTGATGACCGGATGCTCAAAACTCTCTTTGTCCCTTGGAATACGTACAGGTGAGGATGTCCGGCTTTCCACACCAATAATCTGAGCGTCATTGGTCAGGTAACCTTTCATTTTTTTACCAAAATCAATAAATCCCTGTCTCAACCTTTCTGAAATAAAATCGGGTAAAACTTCATACATATCCGCTGATTCCAAACCCGGCTGATAGGAAGTGTCCAACAAACTTTTGCTGACCTTCTTCTCCGTAAAATCAACCAATAGTTGGGCTGGAGCCGTTTGCGTTTCACCGCCTGCTTTCCAGGCTTTTTGCTCCACTTCCGCCTGAAACATCATCGCAGCCAATGGCCCATACTTTTGATATTGGGGCAAATCCTCCAATTCGACGGCCACGACTATTCCTGAATTGGCAAACTTGCTGTCCCTCCTACTCGGACTCATGCCGTTGACAACAATCTCCCCCGGAGAAGTGGCCGCCGGCACGATAAATCCACCCGGACACATGCAAAAAGAAAAAACGCCTCTCTGCTTTCCTTTGAACATGGTCTGATTGACCAAAGCATAGGAAGATGCAGGCAGGTATGGGCCCCGATCTACTTCACAATGGTATTGGATGCGGTCGATCAGGTTTTGGCTGTGCTCGACCCTCACGCCAAATGCAAAAGGCTTGGCCTCGATCAAAATCTTTTTGGAATGGAGCAAATGAAAAATATCCCTAGCAGAATGTCCTGTGGCAAGAATTACCCCTTTTCCTAAAATCCTTTCTCCGGTTTGGGTTTTGATTCCCTTGATTTCATTGCTGTCCAAAATCAGGTCAGTCACTTTCGTTTCGAATAGAATCTCCCCTCCCGCGTCAAGGATGCTCTTTCGCAGTTCGGCCACTAAAATGGGTAATTTATTGGTTCCGATATGCGGATGTGCATCGACCAGGATATCTTCCGTGGCACCATGGGCAACCAATATTTCCATGATCCTTCGGATGTCTCCACGTTTTTTGGAACGGGTGTAAAGCTTGCCGTCAGAGTAAGTGCCTGCCCCACCTTCTCCAAAACAATAATTGGATTCAGGGTTGACGATATGGTCTTTGTTGATCGCTGCGATATCCCTTCTCCGGGCTCTGACATCCTTGCCTCGTTCGATGAGGATAGGTTTCACACCCAATTCAATTGCTCTCAAGGCCGCAAAAAGTCCTGCCGGACCTGCCCCTACAATTATGATTGGCTCTGCATTGCTTACATTTTGGTAAGCTTTGGGAGTCGTCAGGAGTGGCGTTGGGGCTTCATTGACAAATACCTCGGCTGTCACATTCACCCTGACCTGCCTTCCCCGGGCATCAATGGAGCGCTTGACCTGACGGGCAAAAGCATTAGGCTGTTCAGCAGAAATTCCAGCCCTTTTCAGCGCCGTTTCCCTAAAAACCTCCTCGTCATAAGCTTCCTGAGGGGACAATTGTAATAGTAATTCTTTTTTCATTTTGTAAGGTATTTATCCTTAAATAGATGTGAGATATGAGACGTGAGACGTGAGACTTGATCCTCGAAGTCAATCTGAGTCCCCAACATTTTTAAATGTTCAGAAAAGGAATGACGGTTGTTGCGTCATCTTGAATCCGAGGTACGAGGATGAAAGATCTCAAAATAAAGAGACCCTTCGCTACACTCAGGGTGACGACCCTGAAATTCACGTCATTGGTAGTGAGGTGAAGAATCTCTTTTAGAAACGAGCCCTTCGACTTCGCTCAGGGACCAAGAGAAGCAAAATTCGAGAAACAAGAATCGGATAGGAGATTTACCTCTTACCTTTCACCTCTTACCAAACCGATACTTCGTACTTGGTACCTCGTACTTCGTTTTATTCTTCTCCAAAAACCTCCTTCACCACCCAACCTTTGCCCCATTCTTCTTTTTCTTTATCAGTCCAAAGCTCCGGGTAGAAAATAACTTTCTGGAAACGAGGCGGTAAGTATTTTTGCCAATTGGTACCGCCTGTAGCTGCGATATCGACAGGATCGCGTTGTAGGTATCTCACCGCCGACTTGTAATGTGCCAATGGCCAAAAGACATTTGCCTTCAGGTCAAAATCTTTCATCAGTTTGGTCAATTCCTCGTCTTTCTCGGTACAGTTGAGATATTTTCTCCAGATATTAATCGTCTTGTAATTGGCTATAAATTCTTTGAGCCTTTTTCCGTATTTGGTTTCAAAAGACTTTAGCGTCAGTGTTTTTTCGCCAGTAGCCAATTCCACAGCACCATGTTGCCAATACAGATTCTCAAACAGAACATCTACATCTTGCTCGCTCTGCATCTTTTCCCTGATATCCACAAACAGCAATTGTTGGACATCGCAAGCCAGGATTTCAATCACACGGTATTGTGCACTTTGAAATCCGCTTGATGGTAACAAGGACATCCTGAACTTGAGAAACTGCTCTCTTTCCATCCCTTTCCACATTACCGCAAAAGAAGAAATCAACTGGTCAAAATACATGTTGACGCGCTCCAATCTCTCTTTGAAAAACTTCCCGTCAATCGGTTCCCTTTCGGCAATCTGTTCAAGTTCCCAAATAATCAGCTTGAAATAAAGCTCCGTGATCTGATGGTACATGATGAAGATTTTCTCATCCTTGAAGGACGTTCTTGGTTGCTGCAAAGACAACAGAATATCCAGATTGATGTAATCCCAATATGTCAAATAATCCGAATACAACAAGCCTTCAAGGTAGGAAGATAGGTCCTGACCGGAAGCTTTGAATTTTTGCTGAAGCAGCTCTATTTTATCTAAAATGTCTTTTTGGGTCTGGGCTGGGCTCATGTGCTAATTTTTTGTTCAATAAGGTAGTTTTTTACCGCCCTTCTTGTTTATTTCAGGCATAAATCAAACAATCCGCTGCAAAAATCCATTTTAATAAGCAATAAACCAAAAGAGTCATGGAGCATACTGCCACCGCACACAAATCTTTGAAACAGGACCTTTATGAAGGTGCTGATTTTTATCAGGTCGATGACTTGTTGACCGAAGAGCATCTTCTCATCCGTTCATCCATCAGGGATTTTGTCAAAAAAGAAATCAGTCCTTACATCGAAGATTGGGCGCAAAGAGCACATTTTCCTTATGAAATAGTCAGGAAATTCGGAGATGTGGGTGCTTTCGGCCCACAGATTCCTGAGACATACGGTGGAGGCGGGCTTGATTATATCTCTTATGGCATCATCATGCAGGAGATCGAGAGAGGTGACTCAGGCATGCGGTCTACGGCTTCTGTTCAGGGTTCTTTGGTGATGTACCCGATATATAAATTCGGTTCTGAAGCACAAAGAATGAAATATCTTCCCAAACTTGCTTCAGGCGAGATGCTCGGTTGTTTCGGTTTGACAGAGCCAGATCACGGTTCTAACCCGAGTGGAATGAAAACCAACTTCAAGGACATGGGAGACCATTACCTCCTCAACGGTGCCAAAATGTGGATTTCCAATTCACCAAAGGCAGACATCGCGGTCGTTTGGGCAAAAGATGAATCCGGAAGAATCCACGGCCTGATTGTAGAAAGAGGTATGGAAGGATTTACCACTCCTGAGACGCACAACAAATGGTCACTTCGCGCTTCCTGCACCGGAGAATTGGTTTTTGACAATGTGAAAGTTCCGAAAGAAAATATCCTGCCAAACAAATCCGGATTGGGTGCGCCATTGATGTGCCTGGATTCGGCAAGGTATGGCATCGCTTGGGGAGCATTAGGCGCTGCAATGGATTGCTACGATTCGGCTAGAAGGTATGCAATGGAAAGGATACAGTTTGACAAGCCGATTGCTTCCTTTCAGTTGATCCAAAAGAAACTCGCAGAGATGCTGACCGAAATCACCAAGGCTCAGTTGCTGGTCTGGAAACTCGGCAAAATGATGAATGAGGGCAAAGCCACTACCGCACATATTTCATTGGCAAAAAGAAACAATGTTGCCATGGCATTGGAGATCGCACGCGAAGCCCGTCAGATCCACGGCGGCATGGGCATCACCGGAGAATACCCGATCATGCGCCACATGATGAATCTTGAGTCAGTGGTTACTTATGAGGGAACGCATGATATTCATTTGCTGATCTTGGGGAATGAGATTACGGGGATAGCGGCGTTTAAATAGGTTTTATTTCCAGCAAAGACGCCAAAACGCAAAGAAAAGGTTTCCGCATATTGCTTCCCACGAAGTCACGGAGGCACAAAGGAAAAGGTTTCTAAGAGGAGTGAAATGTTTCCCGCGAAGGCGCCAAAACGCAAAGAAAAAAAATTTTAAGATAGGGGGAATTGGTTCACGCAAAGACGCAGTGACGCAAAGGAAAGAAGCCACCGGGGAAAGAAATTCTCTGTTGGTTTTTTTATTGTGTTGACCGTCATTCTGAACCGCAGCCGGCGGAGGTGAAGAATCTCTTAATTATATGAGACTCTTCGCTTCACTACCAATGACGGAAACCTAAATTCCCCCTCGGCAGGCTCGGGGAACGAAATATTGGTTGTTCTTATGGGGGGAGCTTGCCGAGGCTAAATTAGAAAAACCTTAACGTCATTTCCTTTTCTGAACATTTCTAAAAATGTTGAAGACTCAGAGTGACGACCTGATTGATCACCTCCTTGGGTATGATTAAACTGAAAAGCCACCGAGGAAAATCCCCGGTGGCTTTTTTTAAATCCCCTTTTGGCTCGCACCAAAAGGGGAATCATTTTCAAATGAACTTTACATTATTGCTTTACCAAGCGTTTGGTCATGACTTGGTTACCCACCTGCACCACTACATGGTACAGACCGTTACTTAGACCTTTCAGATCAAGTGGCCTTACAAAACTTCTTTCCTGATAACTCTGCTCTTCCATCACCACTCGTCCTGCGGCATCAAATACCCTGAGGGTTACCTCGGAAGCCTGGACCAGATTAACCTGGATATTGGAAGCTTCAGATGCAGGGTTTGGATAAACCATGATCGTATTTGGTGCAAGGTCTTTCATCAGTGTGATTTCTCTGCTGATTGTCTGACCTGCCCTGTCGGTGCTATGGATCGTAAACCTCATCTGCTCGGAGCTGATCGAATTCCCTTTCCAGATCAATTGGTTGTCTTGAACTTGAAGGTTTGGATGCTCATCCATGCTGTAGGTATGGATATTGTCCGCAGGATCAATGGTACTAACCAAACTGATCACCTGTCCTTCTTGAACATTATTAGGAAGAACATTGGATTCAAGGACGATATCCCGTGCCATTGGTTTGTTGAGAACCATAACTGGAACTGAGATAACCTCATCCATTTCATCCAAATCAACATTCTGCACAAAACCATCTACCTGATAGAATCCTTCTGCCAATGGGTCATAGGCTTGAGAATCCCACTTGATTGCGACAGCATTTCCCTCAAACCATCCTTTGCTCATCTGGTTCAACTGCTTTTCAAGAGTTTCTATTGGCGTATTCCAAGGTACTTCCTGCACGGAGACATCTATGCGCTTTCTTGTCCCTGATTTGGCTTCGTGGATCACGATCGACCCGCCACCCGTTCCATTGTTTCCGAGGATTGTAGCATTTTCAGTGTTTTCATCACTTCCCATTTGGTTATCATAGATGATGAGGTCAGTAGTTGTGGATATTTTGATTCTGAACGCATCCGGGTTGGATTGTCCATTCCAGTTTCCATCAATTGCCACTACTACAAACTTGAATCCTGACTGTCCGTTGATGGTACCTGTACCACGGTAAGTGGCCCTTTTTCCTGAAATCACCAAGGAACCTGATTCATGCATGGTGGATTTGAAGTTTAAGCTACCGGCATGGAACTGGAATTCAGTATTTCCATCTACCTGACTTGATCCTTTCCTGTATCTCGAAACAAATCCGAAGTTGGCTTTGCCTACCAAAGATTCATCTGCAACAAGAGCACCTGCCGGAGAATTGATCCAACCACCACCGGTTACAAAGCTTCCACTTGCATCATATACAGGGATATAAGCTGTTGAAGAAGCACATCCTGTACCCACTGTTGCTGTAACCTTATACACTCCTATAGTTGTTAAATTTCCTGTAGTTGCGGTGGCAAAGCCGGAACTATTGGTTAACACCGTATTAGTGTAAACTTCCGTATTAGCTTCGTTGGTCACCACAAAAGTCACACTCACTCCAGCCTCATTCGGAGTTACAGTAGCCTTTAAGGTAGCTGCCTGATTCATTGGTACCGGAGTACTGCTGGCTAAAGCGTCGATGGATACGCTTTCTACAGTTATAACCTGCTTGAATTCAATACTTTGATTACTACTTGGATCTGTAGCTATCCAAGTGTTAGTATAACTACCTGAACCTCCCGGAGCTCCAGATGGAACAAATACTCCTGATGTTTTGGAAAGTGTATATCCACAATTATCAACAGCAATCGGTTCCAAGGCCTGAGCATCAGCAAGGAGTTGATTTTGGCCACAGACTACTGATTTGTCCAAGGAATTAATTGGAGTAGTCCAAATAGGAATAGTGTTGTCCTCTACCGTGACAGTAGCTGTAGCGGTGCTTTCATTTCCGTTGTTGTCGGTGACCGTCAATGTGACCGTGTTCGGGCCAACATTGGAACAGTCGAAGGAAGTGATGTCCAAGACCAGACTTGCAATACCGCAGGCATCGTTGGAACCGTTGTCGATCATGGCAGCCGTGATGGTCGCATTTCCGTTCGCATCAAGCTGAACGGTGATGTCCTGGGCTATCGCAACCGGATCAACATTGTCCTCTACCGTGACAGTAGCTGTAGCGGTGCTTTCATTTCCGTTGTTGTCGGTGACCGTCAATGTGACCGTGTTCGGGCCAACATTGGAACAGTCGAAGGAAGTGATGTCCAAGACCAGACTTGCAATACCGCAGGCATCGTTGGAACCGTTGTCGATCATGGCAGCCGTGATGGTCGCATTTCCGTTCGCATCAAGCTGAACGGTGATGTCCTGGGCTATCGCAACCGGATCAACATTGTCCACAACAGTCACAGTCTGTGTGACTGCTGTAGCGGAATTGCCGTTCACATCGCTGACATTCCAGGTGATGGTAGTGATGCCTTCAAGATATGGATCGGTCAATGGCAATCCATCACTTCTAACCCCTGCCGGAGCGCCCACGGAACAGTTGTCTGCAGCAGTCGCGCTAACGGCAACCACAGCAGAACATGCACCCGGATCCACATTTACATCTTTATCGCCATTGGTGGTGATCACTGGCTTCTGGGCATCGGTTACAGTTACTGTAAAAGTTTTGCTGTCATTACCACAAGCGTTGGTAGCTGTTGCTGTGACATTTGTTGAGCCAACTGGAAAAAAATATGGTGATGTTATTTCTACACTAGAACCACCCACAATGATTGAGTATTTAATACTGATTGGGGCTGTTCCAATACTACTAGCTGAAAAACTTACGGTTGCCCCGCATTTATCAAATTCATTTGAAACAGCAGCTATATTTGAAACCGAAAGTAATGGACTCACACAAGCCACTCCACTATTAGTAGTGTAATGAATAATATTAGCTCGTAAATTGTTCACCTGTGGTTTAGGGTTGTGAAAAAATGCTAAAGTCATACCTCCAAATAAAACTTTACCTGACCCAATATTCTTTTCAGACAATACTATTTGCCCTGTATTGGAATTAATAATTAATGCAGTTAATCCAGTACCATTCACAACAGCATGGCCAAAAGCGCCTCCGGACCAAGCGGTTCCTACTGGTCCATTGGGGCTATTAAAAATAACATGGTTAGCATTTACTGCAGAGGCTTGTGCGGTAAATGCAGGATATGTTAAAGTTACACCTCCAAATCCAAAATTAATATTTCCTCCTTGGTTTGGTGCTGCATTGAGAAACAACCTTCCCCCATTAGAAACCCACTGTTCTATTTTCGTTCTATTGGTTGTTAGAAATGTGTTCAAAGCGAAGGCAGACCCATCACCTCCTTCTAAAAATACAAATTTTGTATTTGCAACAAAGATTATATTTGGATCGGCAGTACTATATAGTGCTGTTGCCCAATTGTTATTAAATACCCTCTTCATTGCATCTTCATTAGATCCTTGATTTTGAGGTAAAATTCCCCATGGTGGTGTATCACCCCTCATGTAATATGCTGTTTGTGCATATAAACTAGCGCTGGCTAGCGTAATAAAAAACGCTAACACAACTTTTAAGTAGATTGGCTTCATATAATAATTTTTTTTTGTTATATAACCGTAGATACACTAATATTATGGTAATTAAATTTTGTGAATTTACTATCAGGAACACTTATAATATAATTTATTGGTATTTCCAATAAAGGGTTAGTTCCAATTTGTTGACACAAACCTTCAACTGTTGTATTAGGAGATATTTCAATTTCCTTTATACCCTCGGGACTTTCCGGAATGTGAAATTCAGAAGTCCAATACTCTTCATTCCAGCTTACTTTAACCTTTTCTTCTGTTGTATTTACTAACATTAGATAAACCACACTATTGCCACTACATATAGATATTTTGTAATGTAGTTGAACACCATTTATAGTCGAGTGTAAAACCCAATCTGGCTCAGTGAAAGTTTGACCTAATAACTCAGATGGGTTGTTAAGAAGAAAGGACAAAAACAGAAAATAAATAATTTTACTAGTTTTCGAAATTTTAAATAGTGATTTCATAATTAAGAATTGAAAGGTTAATTTATTTAGTGATGGTGATAATGATTTAGGTCTTCTTCGAGATGGAGTCAACCAAAGTTTCCGGCGCCCAACCTGTCCCTGCGATAAATGCGATCTCCCATGGAGCATAGTCATCTTTGTCGGTCGTAATTGTGGGCTCGCTGCCCACTTCATAGTTGACCGTCTGGGCATTGGTAACCCCTGCCGATAGCGTCAATCCGGCCAACATGGGCAGGAAGAGCAGTAGGCGCATGGTTTGCAGTATTTGTTCATTCATAGCAATGGGAATTAAAAATGATGGATATAGAAGATTATTTTATTTTTTAAATGGGTGATTGAGGCTTTGCATGTAACAATCTCCGTTTTACTAGGAGCGTTGTCATCCTTATCCGTCACCACCGTGGGTTCGTACCCGGGGGAATAACTTTGTGCAAAGACCGGCACTGCCAGGTTGCTTAACACAAAAAACATCAGTAGTAAAAATTTTGCTTTCATAGTATTTTGGGTTTAAAAAAGAATCCATCAATGCTATAAACTAAATCCATAGATAAAAAAGATATATGGATTTTAAACAATTTTATTGCTTTTCATTAACAAATAAAAGCATTTCATAAAATATATTTTATAAAACTAAAAAAAATTATTTTAAAAAATATCGATAAAATTATATTTTTTCAATTAAATATTTTGTTTATAAAGCTACGCTCAAATTATTCCTTATTAATTACCCTAATTGCCTTATATATCTCATTAAGAGAGAATCTGAAGTGATCGATTTAGTCTTCTAAATTCAATCGGTTTATCTAGGAAACAATAAAAAAAAACCAGTATACCTGTCAAAATTACCAGTCCAATAATTATATGTACCCGATATAGTGACTGTTGATATAAGGTAAAAGCCACCATTTTTTAATGAAGGTCTACGCAAAGACGCACTGCTAAAAAGAACAAGTAAAAAGGGCTCCTGAATAGAGACCTCGGAAGACACAAAGGTAATTGAAAGGCTTTCTCATTGCGTCCTTTGCGAAACCATGGCGCTCCTTGCGGTAAAATTAAATTACTATCCTCTTAGCTCTCTGAGGTCTCTGAGGTGATATATTTTCATTTTTACCACTGAGGGCATTGAGGTCGCAGAGAAAAAGTCAAAAGGGCTCCTGAACAGAGACTTCGGAAGACACAAAGGTAATTGAAAGGCTTTCTCATTGCGTCCTTTGCGAAACCATGGCGCTCTTTGCGGTAAAATTAAATTACTATCCTCTTAGCTCTCTGAGGTCTCTGGGGTGATATAATTTCATTTTTACCACTGAGGACACTGAGGTCGCAGAGATAAAGTAAAAAGGGCTCCTGAATAGAGACCTTGGAAGACCCAAAGGTAATTGAAAGGCTTTCTCATTGCGTCCTTTGCGAAACCATGGCGTTCTTTGCGGTAAAATGAAAAATTACTATCCTCCGAGCTCTCTGAGGCCTCTGGGGTGATATGTTTTCATTTTTACCACTGAGGACACTGAGGTCGCAGAGAAAAAGTCAAAAGGGCCCCTGAACAGAGACCTCGGAAGACCCAAAGGTAATTGAAAGGCTTTCTCATTGCGTCCTTTGCGAAACCATGGCGCTCTTTGCGGAAAAATGAAAAATAACTATCCTCTGAGTTCTCTGAGGCCTCTGAGGTGAATAAAAATATCGACTAATTTGGAGATACAAAAAAATCCCCCTTCCGGGCTATTCGGAAAGGGGTCCTTATAGTTTTTATAAAAAAGCTACCGTTAGTTTTTTTCCAAGTACCCGGCAGGACAGTATTGGAGTTGAATTTAAACTGTGGAGAACATTCCGCTTCTCTTTGTTCTTAAAAGCTATTTCAAATCTCATTCTTTAACCAGTCACGTTTTGCAAAATGCTGTTTTGGATTAGAAACTGGTAGGGAATGGGGAGAAATCGGTAAGTACTTTTTTGTGAAAAATGTAAAAACCTTTATCTCAAATAAAACTGAGGGGAAAAATTTCTAAAAAGCCAAAAAATCAATATCTAAAATATTCCACCCTCTTTCTTCCTCTTCTACTTGACACAGCGTACACTTAATCCGTCTCTTGAGTTTGTGGAAAAAGTCACTAAAAAAGAATCAGATGATCCTAGGAGAAGTCCTATTTGAGGCAATCCATAAGCATCCTTCGCACTAGTCCAGAATGTAGCCAATTCTCCTGCTAGTCCACCAAAATCCCCATTTGTTCCAGAGCGAGCACCACTTGGCAAGATTCGTAATCCTGAAAGATTCGTAGATTTTAATGAACCCAATGGCCATCCATTCACTTCTTTCATGTGTTTTCCGTATTTTATTCCGGAAATACCCGATAAGGAACTGAATTCGGCAATACCCGGAAGTCGCCATCCTTCAGGACATATATCACAGCAGGCAGCCGGGTAGTTGTACAGTTTGCCATATTTTTCATCTACACCCGAATCATTTCCTTTCCAGGAATAGGCAGGTCCTGCTGCTGAACTCCAAGCGGCATTCGGTTCGATCAATTGGATGGCGGTCCCATCCTTCTTTCTGGTAGTACGCAGGTTTTCCGTCATCCACCAGGTATTGCCGATTTTGACTGTTTCATAGACATTTCCATCAATATCTTCGACCGTCCCAAATTCAGGAACAGTGAAAGGTATTGTTCTTTCGCAACCATCAGCATCAGCTACTTTTATATCATAATTACCGGGAGAAAGGGTTTGTGAGAGATCCCCTAAAACTCCATTTGACCAAGCAATTTCGTAAGGTTGTAGCCCGGACACAATATCCAAAAAATGCGTTCTGCCGATCATCAACAAATCGACTGTTAAAGGACAACCTGTCTGCAGGACTGCGGAAACCTCAAAAACTTTTTTGAAGGAAGATGCCCATAGTTCCAATTTCAAATTGAATGGAAGTGGGTCGCCTAGATAATTCTCAAACTTTAATGTTAAACTGTCACCCACATACTTGTTTTCGGCCAATCGGACATCCGAATTATTCATAAAGGGTTGTAGCCATGACTGACCATGTACCGGACCTGTTGTGGTGGGTGCTTCATCGGGAGCAAAAACCAATGATCTTTCATTGAGAATAGGCAATTCCCATTTGTAATCTTCAATGTATGATTGTATCCAATTTGAAAAGTATTTAGAAAGCAATGCCTTTCTCCTGAATCCATAAGTTGGGGTAAATAAAGCATCCACTCCTTGTTCTATGTCAGTTTTGGTGATTCTTCGGAATGTCCCGATAGTTCTAAAAGATATCGGCTTCAATGGTTCAATACTCACAATGTCACTTGGCTGAAGTATTTTCCCGGTGCTTGATTCTATCAATTGAACATCTTGAATCACCGGGCAAAGTAAAGTCTGTTGGGCATAATATTCCAAAAGGATTTTCTGATACCAAAAAGACAAACCAAATCCTGCAACCACAGCTTCATGAAAAGGGGTTTTGGGAAGTTTGGAAAAGTGTTTCAGGTAAGAAATATCAAATGAGACAAATCTGTAAGACATGGAAGCCACTGTATATTCCGGACCATTACGGCAAGGTAGCTCAAAGGACACATGGGGATTTTCGAAAAACCAAAAGTTGTTTATTGTTCGAAATGTTCCTGCTATCGCTTCTTTCTCGATATCCGACAAGGATTGTAGCTTTTGGGTAAAAAAGCCCATCCACAATCCAAATGGAATAGCCATTTCCTTCAGTTCATCAACCTCTTGGATTTCCTTTTGTAGCGCAAGGGCATTTTTAAGAAATCTATCAAAAAAAATCTCAAATGTGGGATTCGGCCATTTGTTTAGGGTCAGGTTCCAATCACGAATCTGCCTACCCATAGTTACTGTCAATTCAGTAGGCCCAGACCCAACATCAGGAATGATAAAGATCAAAGTATCTCCGGGGATTCTGACCAAATTGATCTCCACATTTCCTAAGGAACCTGAGAAGCTATTATCCTTTACCGGAATATCAGGAGCATGGATTTTCGCCAATTGATAAATCACCCATTCCCCTCCCGCCACAGGGGGAAGGATTTGGAGGGGTTCTTCGGTTTCTTTGCAGGAAAGGAGAAAAGTAGAAAAAACCGCTAATAGAAAAATTTGAGTCAGATTTTTCATGTTAATTAATCTAAAGATCAGGAAGTTAGTCAAATAACAGAGATGATTTTTCAAATCAATGCCCAAGTTTTGGGAAAAATTACTAATTCCCACATTCAAAAAATTTAAAATTAATTACATGGATATACGGTTCTTTGCCAGTAACCCTATATTCTTCTTCATTGGGGACGGATCCCGATAGCTCGGGACGAAGTCGGAAGATAGATATAGCGTGCATTTAAGTCCACAACCCAGAATTTGAATAGATTTCAAACCTACCGACATCATAGCGTACATACAAATTTTTAATTATCCAGAAGGAATTCCTAGTTTATACTTGCTGGAATTTCAAGGTTCCAAGAAATGAATTTGCTATCCGACATAAAGTGATTTTTGGTCAACCTTAATTTTGAGGGAATTATAATACAAAATCCCCCTTCCAACTTTCGCCAGAAGGGGGATTAAAACCCAACAAATCAACTCATTCTATTCTTTGACCAAACGCTTGGTGATAAAGTGCTGATCAACCTGAATGATCACCTGATACAAGCCTGCAGGGTAGCCCCTGATGTCCAAAGACCTTGTGAAGCTGCTTTCCTGATAGCCATTCTCTTCATAGACCAGTCTGCCCGCCGCATCAAAAATCCTGATGGCTACCTTACTGCCCTGTATCATACGAATATGGATATTCGTATTGTCCGTGGCAGGGTTTGGATAGATCAGTGCATCTATAGGTGCATCCATTTCCCTGAATACTTTAATCTCCCTGCTTATGGTTTGTCCTGCACGGTCGGTGCTGCTGACTTTGAGCGTTGTCTCCAAAGGTGGCATTCCCTCCCCTTTCCAAACCAAGACTCCTTTGTCGAGGTAATAGTCCGGATGGTCTACCATGCTGTAGCTATGGATATTGTCCACAGGATCGATAGTCTGCAAGCCTCCTATAATTTCACCTGAACGGACTTTTTTGGATACCACGTTGTTGCTCAGGATGATATCTTCAGGCATCGGTTTGTTCTCCACAAGAACCGGTATCTGAACCCTCACATCCCTGCCCGTAAACCCAACGTTATTCACCACACCATGCAGCTGGTAGAATCCAGGTCTCAATGGATCGTAACCATCGGCTGTCCATTTGATCTGTCTGATGGCTTCCTGATCACTGCCTTCTTCAAACTCGATTCCTTCCGCTACCAAGCTCTCAAATGGAGTATTCCATGGCACAGTCAACAGGTTGTCGTAGACCTCATCGGTTTCTCTCGATTTCTTGTTCATGGCCTTGCACTTGAAGACGATCAACTTGAACTGGAACTTGGTCTTAGCCTTGTTGCCTGAAGGGTCCTTGGCCTCAAACTCTATGTAGCAGTTTTCAGGTTTCTTGAATACCGTTCCCGGCGCAGGGAACTGGGTAAGCTCAAAGGAGCAATTATCGCTAGCTGCCACTTTGTCCCTGAAATCAGGCATCACAAAAGTGTCTCCCGACTGCATCATCCATACAAAAGGCGTCTGGTCGACTGAGATTTTTGGCTTGCTCTCGTCTACTATTATCACCTTAAACTTGGTGTTCACCTTGTTGCCGTTCTTGTCTATGGCATATAGCTTCACTGTGTGCTCGCCGATGTCTGCACAGGTAAAGTCACATTTGCTCAGTTCGAGTTTGACAGGACCACAGTCGCTTGTAGAACCGGCATCCACCATAGATGGCTTCAGCTTGGCTTTGCCCCCACTGTTCAGCTTGAGCCTGATCTCAGGAATGGCTTTGGCTATGGTGGTGCAGGCTTTTTTGGAGACTACCACATTCTGTTTGGCAGTACACACATTGCCTGACTCATCGGTTACAGTCCACTTCACGACGGTGGTTCCTACTTTGAACCTGATTGGGGCATTGTTTTTCACAGATGCCACTGTGCAGTTATCAGAGTATGTTGGACTACCTAGATCCACCTCTGTGGAAAGGATATGCTCTCCCACGATTTCCAACAGGATGTCTGCAGGTGCTTTGATGGACGGTGCCTCTTTGTCCAATACAGTCACTGTCTGTGTTGCCTTTACGACATTTCCATTGATATCGGTCACTGTCCATGTCACCACCGTTTCGCCAAGTAGGAATACAGGAGGCGCGTCATTGGTCAATCCACCGTCAGGAATATTTCCTGTGAAAGTGGCGAATCCAATATAGACATTGGAAGCCTCACAAATCCCCTTATCTGTATTGACACTGACATTGGCAGGTGGTGTGATGGTAGGCAATTCAGATTCTTCTTCCAAAACCGTTACTGTTTGGGTAGCTGTTGCCGCATTTCCAGATGCATCTGTTACCGTCCAGGTTACTGTGGTTTTGCCAACAGGGAAGCTTTCCGGGGCGTTGTTGCTGAAATTTTCCACTTCGCAATTGTCAGAGACTGTAGGCTCGCCGAGATTGACATTAGTGGCAACCGAACTTCCAAGATCTACCTGTACTGTCAGGTTGCCCGGTGCAGAAATCGTTGGCCGCTCATTGTCAATCACAGTTATGGTTTGGGAAGCAGTCGCAGAATTGCCATTGACATCTGTCACTGTCCAAGTCACAACGGTTTGACCGATTGGGAATGATTCAGGCGCGTCATTTTTCACAGAGGCAACACCGCAGTTATCTCCTGTAGCCGGATTACCCAAAACAACATTTGTGGCATCACAGATTCCAGTATCCGTGTTTATAGTGAGATTGGCTGGTGCTTGGATGCTTGGTGTTTCCTTATCCTCCACAGTAACCAATTGGGTTGCCGTTTCTGAATTTCCGCTACCATCAATTACAGTCCATATCACCAATGTCTCTCCCAATGGGAAGGTGAGAGGTCTATTATTGGTCACTGAAGCAATCGAACAGTTGTCAGAAAATTCAGGTTGGCCAAGGTTTACTGAACTGGCTGCACAATCACCAATATCGGTTCTGATTGTGGTATTGGCTGGAGCGCTGATTTGAGGTTTTTGATTATCTACCACAGTGACTGTCTGCGTAGCTTCGGCAATATTGCCTTTTACATCTGTCACAGTCCATTTTACAACTGTAACACCCAAAGGGAACACAGCAGGAGCATTATTGGTCAGACCCTCCTCAGGAATGTCTCCTGTGAAAGAAGCTGTCCCAATATTCACCCCTGTAGCTTCACAGACTCCTTGGTCTGTATTGACACTGACATTGGCAGGTGGTGTGATAGTAGGCAATTCGGAATCTTCAGGTATCACCGTTACTGTTTGCATTGCAGTAGCTGAATTTAAAGAGGCATCTGTAACAGTCCATGTGACTACAGTATTTCCTATCGGGAAGCTTATAGGAGCATTATTTGTTATATTTTCCACTTTACAATTATCAGAAAAAGTCGGTGTACCGAGATCAATATTTGTGGCTACCAAACTTCCCGGATCAACCTGAACAGTAAGGTTGCCAGGTGCGGAAATGGTTGGCAACTCTTTGTCCACAACAGTGATGGTTTGAGAAGCAGTCGCAGAATTGCCATTCTCATCCAACACCGTCCAGATGACAACTGTTTCTCCGATTGGAAAAATATCATTGGCATCATTGGTGATAGAGGAAACGGTACAATTGTCAAAAGTTACCGGATTGCCCAGATTTACATCAATTGCCACACAGGAACCTATTCCGGTATTGATTGTAAGATCGGCCGGGGCAGTGATTGAAGGCGCCTGTAAATCCTCTACAGTTACAAACTGTACATCGGTTTGGGTATTTCCGCTGCCATCTGTGGCAGTCCAAGTTACCTGTGTTTCCCCAATCGGGAATGTGGAAGGGGCATTGTTAGTCACTGAAGCGATCGAACAGTTGTCAGAAAATTCAGGTTGGCCAAGATTTACTGAACTGGCTAAGCAATCTCCAATATCTGTTCCGATGCTGACATTGGAAGGAGCTGAAATAATAGGTTTTTGGTTGTCCAAAACCGTAATAGTCTGTTCTGCCTTTGCAGTATTTCCATTGCCATCAATTACTATCCAAGTTACAATGGTGCTGCCCAATGGGAAGTTTTCCGGTGCATCGTTGCTGATGCCGTCGCCTGAAATATCTTCACCCGTTACAGTGGGGGTACCAAGGTCAACTCCGGTCGCCTCGCAGGCTCCTTCGTCGGTATCCAAAGTAATGTTGGCAGGAGCTAAGATGGTTGGCAGGATTTCCCTGCTGACAGTCACAATCTGCCCGGCAGTTGCAGTGTTGCCGTTTTTATCTGTTACCACCCAGGTAACCGGAGTGGTCCCCAAAGGAAATGAAGATGGAGCATCATTAGTGACAGAGGCGATGCCGCAGTTGTCTGAAGTAATCGGAATTCCTAATTCCACATCGGTGACAGTATCGGTTCCTTCGGCAATCTGCAAACTGACATTTGCAGGAGCAGAGATTAGCGGAATTTCATTGTCTTCCACTGTCACTGTCTGTTCTGAGGTGGATGTATTTCCATTGCCATCCGTCACGGTCCATATCACTTTGGTAGAACCGACAGGAAAGCTTTCAGGAGCATCGTTGCTGATACCATCAGCAGGAATGTCTTCACCCGTGACAGTGGGGATTCCAAGGTCAATTTCGGTGGCTTCACAGCTCCCTACATCACTACCGACAGTGATGCTCTCAGGAGCGATGATAGTGGGTACAATGCAGGAGCAGTTTTCATTGTATGTTCCGTTGCTTCCATTCAGCACACAAGATGTTCCGGACAGGCTAGTGCCATTGGGTATACCGGCGCAGTCGGCACAACTCTCATTGGGAACATTTGTAACTGTAATTTTAGCGCTGAAAATAATACCGCTTGGTCCTCCCACATCGGTGGAATTCATATATAGGGTATTAGTGCCCTGCTTCAACAAAGGAGCAATATCATTTCTTGAAATCAGATATTGACCTAAGAAGTCTCCTCCAGTAGTATTGCCAGAAAGGGGTTGTCCGTTGAGATACAAACCTTGATTCTGATCGCCACCCTTAAAATTGTCTATTGCATAGTAAAAATCAATATTTGCATCGTTGAAGTCAAAGTCTATGACGAAATCAATTGCGTAAAGTACTGTGCTGCCAGTTTCGTTATTTCCGGAATCGTTGATCCACTTGGCTTCCTCATCTGCGGGAAGAAAAGATATCCAAGAGGGATAGTTGGGTATTATCAATGCGGAAGGGCCATTACTAGCTGCCTGAAAATCAGAGGCGGTAAGCACATTTGGAAAGGCTTCATCTGCTGGTCCCACTAACATGGTAATCAGGTCGTCACTTTGTCCAAAGGTTCCATTTCCACTTCTGAGGGTTATTGATTTGGAAAAAATACAAACATCACATTCGTCCAAGAAAGAATCACCATTGGGTACACCCGCGCAATCAGTGCAGGTAGAATTAAAATCAGGATCATCGGGTAGACGGCATATTCCACACTCATCTAATTTCGAAAGTCCGTTTTCTACTCCATTGCAATCGGTAGAACTGACTACATTCCGCTCCAATACCAAATTGGTTAAATTCTCCTTCAAACTATATCCCTCTGGCAAAATCACTTCATTGAATTTTCCGCTGATGACACCACCCAAGAGCTTAATAATAGTGTAAGATCCATTTGGCACCTCACCAGTTTCAGTTACTTTTAAAGTACCCGATAAAGTCAATGGTCCCTCTCTAACTAACTGATCGTGACCTGTACCGGGACCATTGTTATCCAAAATTTCAATTTCAAGTGTGCTGTTTGAAGTGAGCGGTTCTGTGCCATTGATTGTCAGGATACCGGGGGATGATCCGGGAGAGATGATTCCTGTATTGATGAATTCGCCGGAGTTCAAATTATATGTTCCAAGTCCTTTGATGATAGCCCCATTACTGTTTGTAAACGACGCTGTCTGCATTAAAGTGGTTCCGGTGCTGGTCTTGTTTATGGTTCCAGTGTTTACCACAGATCCGGCTGATTCATTGTTCGCCATGTTGTTATTCCCACTGATGGTCCAGGTGCCGTTGTTGGTGATGGTGGGATTGTTGCCAAACAGGATTGGGCCGTCCTGCCAGTCCATCGTCCCGTTGATGGTAATGTTGGCATATACAAATTTGTTTTCACCCGTTGTCAGATTCAGGGTTTTGCCTACAGGAAGTAACGTTGGACGTCTGATAGCCCCTCCGGTCCATGTGGCATTTTCATTCAGAAACAGCAAACCTGCACCTGCAATATCTCCTGAAAAGGTAAAGTCATGATTGAGGGTAAGATTGCCCGGTCCGTCAATGTTGCCTGAATTGCCTAAAATAAGCGTAGCCGAAAACACCTGATCGGTGTTCAGGTTCAATATCCCGCTGTTGTTGAAGTTTCCCGTTCCGCCAATTACCGAACCCGTATTGTGGTTAAGCGTTCCGGCATTGTTAAATGTACCCGAATTGCCGGTAAGGTTTCCTGTATTGTCAAACAAACCACTGTTATTAAACAACGTACCGGCATAATTTAAACTTCCGCTGTTGTTGAACGACGCTGTCTGCATTAAAGTGGTTCCGGTGCTGGTCTTGTTTATGGTTCCAGTGTTTACCACAGATCCGGCTGATTCATTGTTCGCCATGTTGTTATTCCCACTGATGGTCCAGGTGCCGTTGTTGGTGATGGTGGGATTGTTGCCAAACAGGATTGGGCCGTCCTGCCAGTCCATCGTCCCGTTGATGGTAATGTTGGCATATACAAATTTGTTTTCACCCGTTGTCAGATTCAGTGCTCCACCAGTAGCAATTAAGGCAGTTCCGGGGCTGCTTGTTACTCTTCCCTGCCAGTTCCAGGTTCCATTCACGATTAAATCATCACCAGTACCATCAGCTAGGGTAAGGTCATTATTTTGCGTTATTGTCCCCCCTAATTCAATTACCACCTGATCAGCAGTAATCGGGTCATTTATGGTTACATTATGTCCGTTTCTTATGGAAATTTTTTCATCATCGGAAGAGGGAATATCTTCTGCTGCTACCCACTCATCGCCATCAAAGCGCTCCCAAGTATCAATACTGTTCCAATCTCCGGTTTGGATTGAGCGGTAGGAGTTTAATACCGGAGTTTGTGCCTTAGCAATGGTAAAGGCACAAAGAGCGAAGAGGGTCAAAAAAAACCGTAGTGTTTTCATCATGAATGTTTTAAAGAATATAAAGTGAAACAGAACAAAACTGATCAATACAGTCATTTCCCAAGTCGGAGAAACCGGTTTTTCCTAGCGTCGTCGTGAATTGCCCTGACATGGGGTGGATGATGTCATCTTTGTTTTGGGTGCAGGAAAACTGCCAAAACAAACTGAACAGTTGCACTCCTGAAGTGCTTACCCCGGAAAATTCATTTGGGCAACCGGATTTAATGGTGTAATGGTTTTTCATAAGTCGAAAATTTAAAAATCGTTAAAGGTCCTTACTAAAATCGGTTCACTTAAAAGCAATGGATTTTGTGATTTTACCTTCTAAAATTACCTATGGAACCCGAGCGGGGAAATAGCTAAATATTGCTATATGAATTGAGGGAATTTCTTAGCTGAAAAATTGAATACTCTATTGAATATTGAAAATTGGGAAGGAAAGGTGAGCCAAAGGTATTTCCAAGGTTTTTAAAGGGAGACAGATGAAAAGTATGTTCCTCCGGACTTTTTTAAATTAAATAACAAGAAATATGGAAAAACATAGAATCATATCCCATATTTCTAGAGCATGATCCTGCGAGGCGCTTTTGTTAAACTTCTGCGTTTGGACTCAAAGTTCAAGGCTTTGGCTGTCATTGGCTATAGACAATCTGCAAAGTCGATACCCGAAAGACAGCTGTTTGAAGACAAGCCTTATGTTTTACCAGTAAATCCCGATACAGAAAAAAAGTTTTAGAGAATCCCAGGGAGTTTTTAGCAAGTTTCTCCGAAGATGTAGTTTTGAATGAAATTCAACGGATGCCTGATGTAATTTCTTATTTACAGGGAATTTCAGATGGTATAAATGATTCGGGCCAGTACATCTTGACCGGATCTAATAATTTTTCTCCTAAAACATAACCTCACTCAAAACCTTGCCGGAAGGATTGTTAATTTGGAATTGCTGCCGTTCTCTTTTGGGGAATTGTATTCAATTCATTTTTCATTCTCTCCCTTCACTCTTTATTGGAAAAAACTTTCGAGGTTCAATAAAGACCTCAAAGGTTAAAAAAGGTTCTTTCTATGCGCCAATGACACGGCTTCTCCGAGTGAATGCACCTGTAGCTTTTCGTAGATCTTCTTGACGTGGTTGTTGACGGTAAAGTAGCTGATGCCCATTTGGTCGGCGATCATTTTGTAGCTGAGACCTTCTGCGAGTTTTTTGAGGACGTCTGTTTCTTTGGGAGTGAGATTGTAGTCGGTTTTTATCTGTTTTTCCTTTTGGCTAAAAAATCGCATCACTTTCATTGCAATGGATGGACTCATACTTGCTCCACCCCGGATGACTTCATCGATGCTTTGGGTAATCTGTGAGACAGCCGCCGATTTGAGAATGTAACCCTCCGCCCCCAATTGGATGGCTTTGAACACTTTATCATCATCATCAAAGGCCGTCTGCACGATGATCTTCACTTGGGGATGGTGCAGCTTGGTTAATTTGATTCCTTCCATGCCATCCATAACGGGCATTTCCAGGTCCATCAAGATGATATCCGGCCGGTTCTCCACTATATTCTCCAAGATAGAGGAACAGTTTTCAAAAGAGCCTGCCCACTCCCATTCCGGCATCAGGGATACCAAGGCCTGTAGGCTTTCCCGTCGGGAAGGATTGTCATCATATACCGCTACCCTGATCATATATAAATTTATCTTCTTTTCAATCAATCAACAAGGCTAATTCTAGCCATAGGTACAAGGCAGGAAATCTGCGTTCCCCAACCGTTGACGCTTTCTACTTTCACTTGGCCCTGTATTTTTTCGCAACGTTGCTGGATGTTTCCAAGTCCATTCCCTTTTTGAACAAGAAGCACGTCAAAACCTTTTCCATCATCACTGATCTTAAATGCCAAATAATCCCCTTCCTGATGAAGTTCAATTTTAACTTTGCTAGCCTGACTGTGTTTTGCGATGTTATTCATTGCCTCTTTTCCAATCATAAGGAGATTTTTGCGGATATCGGGAAGTTGGATTTTTTTCACCAAATTCTCATCAATATTATATACCACTTCGATATTTTTAGAGGCCAATAAGTCAGTGCCGTAGTTTTTAAGACGAAAAGAAAAGGATTGTCTTTCTTCCTCGGTGCTTTTCATACTCCAGATTATATCACTCATCCTTCCCATCAGCTCGCGGGACTGTTCCCCAATTTTGTCCACCATTTCCTTGCCTTTTTCGGGTTGGGAATCCCATATTTTGCCGGCAAGATCCCCATATATATGGAGACTACTCAATGTTGCACCCACATCATCATGCAGGTCGGCTATGATTCTTTCCCGCTCTTTATTGACCGAAAAGACTTGCTCTGCCTTAAGTTGCATCACCCTGTTTTCCTGCTCTAGACGGTAAATTCTCCGGGCGAGCATGATCTTGTAGATTTGGTAAATCAAGAGGATTCCAATTGCCATAAATACCATCCTAAACCACCAAGTGGTGTACCAAATCCGGTGAATGGTAAAATCGTAAGTTGCAATCTCAGGTTGGTTGGCAATTTTTACCTGAAAACTATATTCTCCAGGAGGAAGATTGGGATAATGGACTACATTGGAATAATTCAGAGTTTGCCATCTGTCCTCTGCACCTTCCAATCTATACTGATAGGTCAGGTTTGATGCCATCCAAATTGGATTGGAGGAAATAAAAAAATCAAAATGGTTTTTGTCGTATTCGAAATCAAACTGTGACTTAAAATTGAAAAGCATTTCATTATTTTGGACATGGGCAATCTTAGGCATTGGTTTTTCAATTTGCCCATCTATCTCATCCGGATCAAAAATATCAATGCCTTGCATTCCTCCCATCATTATCCTGCCATTGTCCAGCAAAATGGCAGAATTTCGATTGTATTCACTGTTGACCAAGCCATCTGCTTTGGTGAAGTTGGAGAAAGTTTTGTTCAGCGTATCAAATCTTGAAAGTCCGTTACCGGTGCCTATCCACAGGTATCCCTTCGCATCAAATGCCATGCAATAAATCCTGTCATCGATCAGTCCTTGTTGGGTGTGGTAAGATGTAAAAACTCCTGCTTTTTTATCAAAATAGGATAATCCTTTTCCTGTCCCCAACCAAAGATTTCCGTTTGCTACAGGTATTACTGCATGAACCCGGTCGGATGGTATACTTTGACTGTTATTTGGTTTAGAAAGCCATTGGGCAGTTTGTCCACTTGGGATATGCAAAGCCACCAAGCCCTCGCTATGAGTCCCTATCCAAACTGTATCCCCTTGATCAGCAAACTGAAGCGGATTGATTTTGGGAAAAATCAATTTGTTGTCAGAAATCCGCCAGAGTTGTAATGCTGTTTCACGGTTTTCTAAAGGATAAACAAGATAGTCATACTCCTTACCATCGGAAATAAAAATATTGGAGGAAAAAGGGTTTCCGTTAGGATCAACATTCGGAAGGTTGTGTATTAGGTTACCATATTTCAGGATCCAGTTTTTTGGATCACCATGTTTTATTAAATCCCAATAAGGTGAAAATCCAAAAACCTTAGATAATTCCTCTTCGTGAATTTTAGAGATGCGACTGGTTGTTTGATCAAAGACACTGTAATAGGGATCAGGAAAATCATGTTTGATAATCAGCCGATTATCATCAAAAGGATAAATTCCCAAAATAAAATCGCTGAACAATTCATTTTGATCTTTGGTAATCGAATTAAACCTGGAAGGATTAATGATAATGTTATGAATCCCTAGCCTATTACTAATCCAAACCGTCTTCTCCTTATCAAAAATATTAATAAGTCTTGAATCATTCAATTCTGGAATCTCCTCAAACAAATATCTGGGTTTTGCAGCATTTTTCTCCCAAATCATTAACCCATTGTCTGTAAAAAAAGAGGAAAACCCAGGCTGAGTATGCAAGTTTAAAACTATTAATCCCTCAAAATGAAGTAACATTTTCTTACTGATATCACTTCCCAAAGAATCATGCACTATCCATTCATCCGCATAAGGTTTCTTATACCAAAAATTACCAAAAACATCGTTCCCATTTTTTAAATAACCCTTCTCATTCCACAAATCGGTGGACGTATCCGATTTCTTATTTTCAACCAATCGACCGGAAATGTTTGATGGCACTATTTCTACAGGAAAACTTTCTTTAAAGCTGTAGAATTTACCTGAAGAACCGGACACCTTTACCCTATCAGAAATTAGTCTGCCTTGATTGTCAACAAATACCATCTGGATAATTTCGAGGTTGTTTCTGTCTACCAAAAATGTCCTGTAGGAATCAACAACATAAAGACTATCTTCTATACTTTGGAATGTGGCCAACAAATCAGTCGGTTGGGTTTGGAGGGGTGTAAAGACCTTGGAGAAAATATCATAAACACCAAATTTTTCTCCGGCTTTTAGCCAATACCTTCCGTCTGTAGTTTGAAGCAGTTGGTTGACAACCCCATCAAAAGGTATCTTTTCCTCCCCTTCAAGGATCTGCGACTTATAGGCCCTGAATCCATCAAAATAATACAAGCCGTTGTAGGTACATATCCAAATCAAGTTGTTTTTGTCTTGGAACATCCCAAAAATCACCGCACTCTCTATGCCATGATCCTGTCCCCATGATCTGATTTGGATATCTGTTTGCGCAAAATTATCCACCGTACCACAAAAGAAACAAGCCAATAGCCAAACTACAATAATTAGCCTCTGCATATCAAAATGGTCACGAAAAAAAAATGAAACTTAAAATTATCTTTAGCCCAATAATGTAAAAATTATTTTATGAAAATTCCAGTGGATTTTATAATTATTTATAAAGGTCACTTTCAAAAATATTTATGAACGGAAAGATGCCTAGACTATGGTAATTCAATCCCATTCCTTTTTGGAAAATGGATTATACGGTAACTCTTTCTGGCAGTCAGCTTTTCTGTTGTTATGGGTTGCAAGAAGCAGATAGCCTCTTTATGTAATAAATACCAGTTTAATGGTATTGTGATTATCACTTTTATTCAGGAGATTTATTTTTTTACACCAAATTTTAATCCTATGAACATTTTAAGACTACTTTCCGTCCTCCTTTTCCTTCTTTTATCACTTCCTTTTTTGGGCCATTCACAATCTTATATTGGGAACACGCTGGACAATAACTCAGGTGTGCACTCTCTTCTCCTAAACCCCGCCAATGTCGTGGGATCTAAAACCAAGTTCGAGTTCAATATTATATCTGCGAGTGCTTTTGTCGGAAATGATTACCTAGGCGTAGACTTCAGAGATTTGAAAAATATCGGAGATGGATTTTCCTTTGATTCTGATGTTGCAAAAACGCCAACGGATAGAAATAATTTTTTTGGAAATGCAGATGTGCTTGGCCCTTCTGTTATGTTTAGGTTGAATGAAAAAAGCAGCCTTGGGATCAACACCAGGGTGAGGACTTTTTTCAACATTCACAATATCAGCGGTTTGTTTTATGAAAGTATTTCCGAAGGCTTTGATTCCCAATCTGATTTTCAGACTGAAATGGAAGACCTGTCAGGAACAGTACATGCATGGGGAGAAATCGGTTTGACCTATGGCAGGATCATTTTGGATGATGAAACAAGTCGGTTGAAAATAGGAACCACTTTGAAATACCTCGGCGGAGCAGGTGGACTTTTTACGTCAAGTCCGCAATTAAGTGCCGCATTTAACTCACAGGCGGGAATACTCACCACCGGCGGTACCTTGGATTATGGCTACACTTCGGATTTTGATACAGAAAATATCGAATTTACTGATTTCACAGGAGGATTCGGCGCTGACTTCGGCCTCGTGTATGAATTGAGAGCTAAAAGTGGGGTTACAAGTGATTCTCTCTATACTTTAAAACCTTACAAATTTCGGTTTGGAATTTCTGTGCTTGATATCGGGGCAATCAATTACCAAGATATCACCGAGTTTAATTACAATATGAATGGTTCGGTATCAGTTTCCGAGTTTGACGAAAAGGACATCGAAGACGTATTGAATGATAACTTTCAGGGCACAGAAGTAATCGGAAACAGATCTTTAGGACTTCCGTCTTCCCTGCAGGGATTTATTGATTACAGTGTTTCAAAAAAGTTCTTTCTCAGCATGCATGGTGCTTTTTCACTCCGGGATGCCTCGACATTTAAGGCAAACAATATCATCAACACCATTTCTGTCACACCAAGATTCGAATCCAAATGGCTCAGCATTTATAGTCCATTCAGTTTAAGACAATACCAATCCGGGATTATGTGGGGAGTAGGATTTAGGTCGGGCCCGTTTATGATAGGTTCGGGATCTGTATTATCAAATCTCCTTTCCAGTTCCTCAAAAAGTACAGATGTGTTTATAGGATTCAAGGTGCCGATATTTAAAGATTAAGACCTGAACCAAGAATTGCGATTATGGAAAAGGTATCTTAATTATCCCTCAATCCTTGACACACCTTACCGGATATAGCCCACCAGAACCTTCTGCCCTCGCCCTCATCTCTTCCCCAGAATCTAAACCAAGCAAGTAAAATGTATGGCTAAATGGAGGTTCTGGTTTGGTAGGAACACGAAAATAGGTTACCAAACCCTCTTCTTCATACATACCATTCCACTCTATATATCCTGTTGGCAGGGCAGAAAACCCGCTGATATTGGAACCTTTGACAACACTGTTTTCCCAACCCTGATAAGTTTTCATCTTGGTAGCATAACTTGGGCCCAAATATTCCTGTAGCTGATGCCAATCTTCTGACTCAGGATAGCGCCAACCAGTTGGACAGATTCCGCAGCAAACCGCTTTTCCGCTATATACATTCCCATATTTCTGATCGTTTCCGGGTTTTGTCTCGAGGACGGCATATACGCTGACTTCGGGGTTTCCGGCCCACTCTGAAGACGCATTGACTTTGGTGATTAGAGATCCGTCACTTTTTCTTGTAGTGCGGAGATTTTCCGCCATCCACCATTGATTGCCGATATTGACTGTCTTGTATACATTGCCATCGATGTCCGTTACTGTACTGAATTCCGGCATTTCAAACTCAATCGACTCTTCACAACCGTCCGAATCCAGTACTTGTACAGTGTATGCACCGGGTGTAAAATCAAATGGCCCTGTTCCTGTCAACCCATTGCTCCAATTAATCTGATAAGGAGGTGAACCATATTGAATATCAATCTGGATCTTTCCCTCATCCAAAACTACCTGTGCCAACATCGGACAGAAAACCTTGAGTTTGGCAGGAACATTTTTCTCAAAATCTCGAGAGTTCATATTCAAAACAAAGTCCTGATCCAGACCTGTCAAGCTTTCCAATTCTAACTTTAATTTACCCTCTTCAAATCCATATCCAATAAATCTGATTTCCGGATTGTTAAAAATTTGGACCGTAATTGGAAAAGAAGACGGAAAAGGAATTTGTTCAAGTGGAGCTGATGCAGGAATGATATAAAGAGGTTCTTCCTCCATAATTGGAAGACCTGCCCCGTTGGCCAACATAACCAGAATTTTGGAGGTGCTTTTTTTGAATGTTTTGAACCTTTCCCCTCTTGCTCTGAACTGATCTTCATAAAATGAATTAAGACCTATCATATTGGGTTTTTGAAATTCCCCAAAAGCATAAACTTCATTCATTTCACCGGATTCCAAAATCAAAGTCGGCTGTTCCACAAATGATCCCGGTTGGTCTCCGGGTATTTTGAATGCAAGGTTTCTGAGGATCGGACAAGTCAAAGTTTTGGCTGCCAACGCCTCCATAAGGCCGATCTGATACCAAAATGACAAACCGATTCCGGTTTTGATTGATCGATAAAATTTAGAATCAGGCAATTCGGTATACTTTGCCAAAAACTCAAAACCTCTTGGGGAAAAGGGTAGTGAAAACAAATTTTCAACGAAATTAATCCTCCCTAAAAAATCAACAATGGGATAATCTTCGCAGGCTGGAACTTTCAGTTTCGAGGGAGAATCTTTTAAAAAATTAAGCCAAAATTTATTAAAAGGCTTGGTCATAACCCCTTCGAAATCCTTTTTTTCCTTTTCGTTAAGTTGTGAATATTCCATTTTTAATTGGCTGATCCACTTCAAATAATCCTGAGAAAACCTGTCTAATGATCCGAAAGCTCCCATCTCCGACAATAAAGCTTCATTGTTTCGGATCAGGGCATCAAATACAGATTCCGCGGAAGGAGGAGGAAGGAAATATATACCGAGATTAAATTTCCATATCCTCGGTTTTCCATTGATCTCTACTTTGAGTTCTGCGCGTCCCATGGGCAACTCAGGCATGATAAAAACCAATGAATCCTCTCCGGAGCGGCCCAAAGTGACCGGAATGGTTTCTGAAAAATAGCCCTCAAAAATCTGTTCTTCTTTTCCAAGGCCGGGGGCATAGACTTTGACCAAGTCAAAGGCGGTGACATAATCATTCACAATAATCGGTTTATACACTGGCACTTCCTCTTCTTCCCTGCATCCCAAAAGCAGTAAGATCGAAAAAATAGAGAGTAAAATTCTAAAAGAAGTATTCATCGCTATTCAGGTTTTTGGAATTCAAATGGCCCGGCCTACATTCATCAAACTCAGATAAAGAATTTGATTTTGTACAATAAAGTTACCAAACCTTTGACATTCAGAAGACTAAACAAAAGTCTTTGTTTGGCAAAAAATGAAAACTCAAAAAATGATTTTGGTGAATTTTAATTATCTCGAAGGATTCTTCCTAGATTATTACAGTCGGTGTGGGCTTAATCCTGCTTTTTTCTCATTTCCTTAATTTCCATAAAAAAAAGCTGCTGCTGAATTAATCAGCAACAGCATTGGTCGATAAAAAATGTTCAATCAAGTGAATTTTAAATTTCAAAAACAAAAATTCCAAAAGTCTAGGTTTGAAATTAATCAACAAAAAAAATTTAAAAAGCAGTAAAATCGTTGTCACATTTTTCCTAAAAGTTGAGAAACCTGATCTGTATGTCTATTCAAATGGAACCGCAAAAATTCAAGGCGCTGATGAAAGTCTAATGGTCCTGAGATGGGATGGGGCTGGGACTGTATTCTCAATTCTGTTTCTTGTAAATCATCTCCAAATCCATGAAGTACTTCTTGGAGACTTCTTAGGGAAGTCTTCCAAAATGACAAAGGACCGCCTAGTCGGGGAACTGCCACTGCAGGTACTTTTTCCTTGGACTCCCATGTAAGTTCGATTACCTGTTCTATCGACATACCCTGATGAGGTGATTCATAGGTAAGCACCATTTCGCCATTCCTGATGGCATGAAGGGTTTTCCACATTCCAAAAATCCCTCCCTGTTCCGCCCAAAAAAGATGTTCTGTGATTTCAATTAGGCTCCACACTTCAGGGTCGGGTTTCCATTTGGCCTGGGCTTCTGACACATTTTTTATTTGCTCGAGGTACAGCTTACGGGCTGTCGATACTTCTTGGACGAGCTTTTGAATAGTGTTCATAACATTAAGTTAAAGCCCCGGATGCTCTTTTATCAAGCCTAGTAAACCCGAAATATTATGTACATGGAGTTTTTTGTAAATGTTTTTTCGGTGCGTTTTTACTGTCAAGGGACTGAGATTCAATTGCTGCGCGATTTCTTTGTTTTCACTCTGATTGAGAATCATTTTTAAGATTTCAGTTTCTCTATCAGATAGCCCATATTCGGCTCTCAGTTTTTGGTAGAGGCAGTTCCAATGTCCATTATATATGTTTTTTGTAATTGATACCGGCTGGAAATATTCACCTCCTCCGGCGATGACCTCGAGAGCTTCACGGAAAATTTCAAAACAGGAATCCTTTCCCACAAAGCCTTTGGCGCCAAGATTTTTACAGGCTTCCAAAGTTCCTTTGGTATGGTGGCCGCTGAGAATCATGGTTTTCATGTCAGGAAATTTTCGGCTGAGATGTGGCAAAAGCTGCATCCCATCCATCACAGGCATATGGAGGTCAAGAACAAGGACATCTACTTTTTGATTACTTTCAAGAAACAAAATGACCTCTCTCCCATTCTGAACACTTCCTACCAATTCACATCCGGGAATAAAGTCCAGAATTCTTTTGATTCCTACTGCAAAAAGATTGTGATCATCTGCTAATAAAATAGAAACTCCCATAGCTGAAATTTTTATATAAGAAAACAGATAAAATGCTTAAATACGGGTTATTGCAAGCTCTAAATCTCAATACACAAACATCCTGTCACTTTCCATCGACAATTGAAGCAAGACTTTTGGCATGGCAAACTCCGCAGTCTTGTCGCTCAAATCTGCTTCGGTCAACCCTCTTGACTTGGCTGACATGCCGGATAAATAGAATTTACCACCTCCTTTTAGAATGGCATCATAATGAGCCCGGAGATTACCGGTGCCAAGACCTACCAAATTATCAAGCACATCGGAACGAAGTAACTGGACTGCATCTCCTGCCAAGAACAGTGTCACCGAATACCCTTCTTCTATGGCAGTTTTAGCCACTAAGAAACCTAGTGTTGCCCGCGTAGGATTTTCGGGACCATGAGTAATGTGTATCAATACTTTCACTTTCTCTTCCTTCGTGGTTTCGGTTTGCGCTATTGCTTCTAAACTAAATGCAACAATTACTACCAAAAGGATTATTTTCAATGTGATATTACTTTCCATAAAATTTGATGTTTAGGAGAAAAACTCTAAGACTAACAACCGCTAGTATTCCTAAACATAAAACCATATTTTAAAAATTGTGTGTATCAAAAGATACTTATCTCAAAATAAATATTTGAAATTGTTAATAAAACGGATTCTTAATCTGTTTTGCTAATTTCTAGAAGTAAGATTTAAGAATTTAATTGTATGTATCCCCTATAAAGTTTTACCAGCTTTTCCTTTTCAAACTGTTTCAAAATCCTCGATATGACCACTCGTGTAGTGCCCAAATCATTCGCCAGCGTTTGATGGGAAACAGGGATTTTATTGGAGCTTTCATTTTTAATGTATGCGGTGAGGTATTCCTTCAAACGTACATTAATAGGCTTAAAGGCCACATTACCAAAAGCATTGAGCAACTCATCGTATCGGCTTTTGAAAGTCCTCAGGATAAATTTATTCCAAGAAGGGTATTTGAGTTGCCATTCGGCAATGAGATGAGCAGGAAGGACAAGAATTTCAGATTCCTCCATGGCAATGCCATTGGCAGTGCTGTAATAATCAAAATAGGCAGATGACAAAGACATCATGCAGGTTTGCTCAGGTCCCACATAGTAGAGTAAAATTTCCCTGTCTTCATTCTGTTGATATACTCTCAACAATCCTTTGATGACTATGGGTAGAAAATTCAGGTACTGACCTTCCTTTATCAGAATTTCACCTTTGCTTGCTTTGATGAATTTGGCATGTTTCAGAATTTCCTTTTGAAGTTCAGGTTCCGAAAAAGATTTCAATTCTTTGAATAAATCTAATGTTGCTTCCATTGTCGTCTTGTTTCAAAATATCGGAAAAAAGAAAAAGTATTTCTCGCTAAAAATATTAAAAACGAAATACTAAATGTTGTAAAAAAGCGAATGGGAAAAATAAATTTGGATAATTATTCGGGGAAGTATTTTTTAACTTCTTTTTCAACAAGAGCGTTTACATTGTTAATCCTACGCTTGTATTCCTTTGGGGTCATTCCTAAAAATTGTTTGAAATCCTTGTACAAATGAGGTTTGTCAGTATATCCAAATTGAATTGCAAAACTCAGAATATCTGCCGTGGGTGAGGAATCCAAAGCAAATAACAGCGAATTGAACCTGATAATTCTGCAAAATAGTTTTGGTGAAATCCCAACTTGATTTTTAAAATGAATCTGAAAAGTCCGATTATTGATTCCGAGCTGTTCTACAATTTCCTCAAGGTTAACAACACCCATGTTCATATGGATTTGATGGATTACTGAAGGAATAAATTCGGAAACCTTTTTTCTTGGCATTGAATTGAAATGATCTTTCAAATAATTATTGACATGTTCTATACAAGATTCGATTTTGGCAGTGGATTCAAATAGATGCTTGATCTTTTGGTGTAATTCCGGCAAACCCAATAGGTCAAGTGGCAGGCATAACCTTATCTGTGATCTGACTTGCAGGACCATCTAAAAAATGAAAAAGACCGGTCGGGGTAAATACAATAACGAAAATATCAAAATGGCCCCTCAAATTGGAAAGCCCCATTTTGCTCATTTGCCCAAAGAGATAAGGACTGAATTTTTCAAAATAAATTTTTGAAGATTTGTCTGGATAAATGAGATATGAATTTGGATTAACATCCACGGGAATTGTCAGTGCTGCCGTTCCCTTTGGCGTAAAGAACTGATTTTCTAAACCTTCAAATTTATGGGCTGTATAAAAATAGCCTAAAACATAAGGAGACAGTGATTCATCAGGCCTATAAGAAACAATCTCATTCATAATCATCAGCTTACTGAAACAATCCTTAAACTAATTTAAGTAAAATTCAACTCAAAAAACTATGGGCTTCGTGAAAATGTTTTCGAAAAAGAGGCCTTTTTAATCGGAATCATAGCAAAAAGTAAGTTTTTTCAAAAATCAAGGTTCTATTTTCAATTCTTGATTTTTGGGCGTTTTATAGGAAAAGCTGGTTTCCTGTAAATCGGGATTTTTCTGCCAATAAATTTTATGGAGAAGAAGGTATTGAAGGCTATGAGATTGGAGAAAAATACATCAAGGTCAAATACCGCAAAAAAAAACTGCTGCTGAATTAATCAGCAACAGCATTGGTCGATAAAAAATGTTCAATCAAGGGTAAATCTATAATGGGATCGATTTCAAATAAGTCTTTTTCGATTGTAACACAGGTAAATATCGGGCTATCAAAGTCGGCAAAAAATACCCCAAAAGGAGTATTTTTTGCCGACTGTTTTTAAATTGGAAAAAAACGTTTCCCTTAGTAACAGAATTTATCAGCACAACTTAGGATGTTCTTAGACCAAGGCCACCTGCTCGGCCAAATTTCTTACTCCAGGTTTTCTGAAAATATTCTTTCGGTATGTTCTGACTGTAAGGGGACTCGGGTTCAGGTGTATTGCGATTTCTTTGGTTTCACTTTGATTGAATATCATTTTTATGATTTCATTTCTCTGTTAGATTTCCCATATGACTCTCGCAATTTTTGTTAGGAGCATTTCCAATATCCATTTATTTATGTTTTTCAAAATTGTGACAAGTTGGAAATATTCACCACATGCGGTGATGGCCTCGAGGGCTTCCTGAAAAACTTCAAAATAGGGATTCTTTCCCAAAAAGCCTTTGGCGCTATCCTCTCGGTTGTCCCGTCCAATATCCAACTTCTCAAAAAAAAAAAGTCACCCAAATCCCTGAGTGACTTTTTTGAAAATATAGACGAATAATAAATTAAGGGTTAATCCCGAAGTAATCGCAGACGGCTTCGTAATCATCAAACTCAAAAGGGTATTTTACCCTGTCACCGTTGCTGGAGGGTGGGATGACGATGTACCGAACATTGGCATTCGGAAATGAAGTAGCTGCTCCCGGGCTGCCACTGGGAGGGGTTCCATGAAAAATCACTAAACTTCCAACACGAATAGAATAATCGATAATGTAACTCAGCGCACCAGTTGTTGAATTGTAAACCGGTGTCGGCAACAATTTTATGGCGGTTGGGCTAGTCCTCCAATACGCCAAAACTGTTCCCTGATTTAGCACGCTTTCAGTGATTTCAGGTGCAGTTATGGTACTTGTGGCAAATGGGGAAGCTACTGTCCAGGTTAGACTTTTCCATTCGCTGGCAATAACATTTGCAGCTCCCGCTGGTCCTTGTGGACCTATAGCACCTGCCGGTCCTTGAGCTCCCGCCGGACCTGGTGCTCCCGTGGGCCCTGCCTGACCTGTTGCACCCGCCGGCCCCTCAGGACCTTCACAGGATACCAATCCATAACAGACAAATAAAGCGACCAACAGTCTGGTAAAAACATAAGTGTTTAAGTTCAAGGGCTTCATGATTTTATGATTTGTTTTTAGGTTAAAATGATTCTGAGTTGAATTTCATATTATTATGTTTTGCATAAAATACCCCAAAAGGAGTATAATTATCCTTACCCAAAAAAAATCAGGATAGTTTGTATGTCCTTCCTGATTCTTTACCCGAGTCTTATCAATTCCCGGAAATGTCAAATTAAAAGCTTTCCAATAGCGTTAATCTTTGACACACCTGATGGCCGCGCCATTCCATTTTGGATTAAAATTGGCTTGCGATACGATCGACTGATTAAACGAAAGGATAATATAGGGTGCTGTCGTGGCGCTGCTAGAATTGCTCATCCACCAGTGTCCAAATTCACCAACAGAGAAGAAAGTACCATTGCTTCCGCGGACCCCTCCAGGTAAGGCGTTAAATCCACTTTCATTGGTTCCTTTTGTTCCACTAATTTCGGATTCCCTCCAACCCGTGGTAGATTTTAATTTATTTCCGGAATTTGGCAGTAAAAATGACCTCATTTTTTCCCAGTCTTCTTGGCTCGGCACATGCCATCCCTGAGGACATAAGGCGCAGCAAGTGGCCGCATACCAATTGTAGAGCTTTCCGTATTTTTCGTTGTTGGTGGCATCGTTGTTATAGTAGGAAAAAGCAGCAGTAGTTTGTGCCATCCATGAGGAATTGGTAGTCACATTAGGAATATCGGAACCGTCAGCAAATTTAGAGGTCTTTAGGTTTTCTGCCATCCAAACCTGCGTGCCAATCTTGATGGTGGCATACTCATTTCCATCTATATCTTTCACTGTCCCTACCACAGCCTCTTCCTGAATGGTAAATTCTTTGGTCACTTCACAACCCAACGCATCGGTTACTTTTATGGTATAATTTCCGGGATTTAAGCCAGTTTGACTATTTCCTGTACCATTGTTGCTCCAAGTGTAAGCAAATGGCGCTAATCCTCCTGTTAATTGTAAATTGGCCGAACCTCCTGAAACATTTACCGTCACAGCCAAAGTACAGTTTAGAAGGATAGAGGCATTTATGGTCTTTTTTACCTTAAGTGGTCCATCTTCTATCAATAAATCAAAAGTAAACGCCTGTTCTCCTCCTTTTTTACTCTCAAAATTCAGAGAAGCCCCTTCAGTCAAAGCGGATATTTCTTTCAGGATGACCTGATCGATGCTGATTTTTTCAACTTTGGCGATAGGATTGGAGACAAGTTTCACTTCCTTTTCAGGATTTGCTGCCAATTGGATTTTATCGCCTGCCTCTAAGTTTGATTGACTCAAAGAAAACCTTGTTTTAAGAGCTGTAATTGCTGCGATAGCTTTGTCTAATTGTTCCCCCATCTTTTCTATTCCTGTAGCAAGTTGGGAAAGCAAAGCAATTGAAGAGGCTTTATCACCTTGATTGAGACTTTGGTAGCCACCGTATATTTTGACCGCCAAGGCCTTTCCACTTTCAAACTTCACAGGAGTATCATTCAAACCGGCCAAGACTCTCGCACCTGATTCGTCAATCCCGATGGACCGTAGCACTTTACAATCCGTCACTTTCAATGCCTGCTCTTTGAGTTGAACGAAATTAGCACGCAAATTTAATGCAGCTGTAATCGCCGCTGCTTTACTCACAGGATTGGAAGGTGCCTGAACCAGCTTGTCAATCATGCCCTGGTCAAAGGTGATTTGGGAAAGGTATTTGAGGTACAATTCGCCGGATTCGGCGGTACAGGCCCAAGAATACCTGCCTGATGCATCGGCTGAAAGTGTCTTTAATAAATTATTCACCTTGAGAACTCCCACAGTTTCAAGTTTTTCCTTAGCATTCAACTTGGCAATCTCTTGTTCATAAAGTGTCACCCATTCCTGCTGCTTGGCTACCATGCCCGACAAGCCGGGGTTTTGGCCCATAGCAGTCAGTTGGGCTTTGGCACTTGTCAATATTCCGGCAAGTACGGTTTCAGGATTCCCGAGATCGGGCAATTTCAATACTGTAAAATCCAGGGTCTTTTTATTGCTGTTGAGCGAAAGCTCCAAGGTTTGCTTTCCTTCATTGATGTCAGGAACCAAAAAAACCAAAGTATTCCCCGTTCCTTTGGAAAGTTTGATGGCCAAACTGCCGAATTTTCCATCATATTCCGTTTTAAGATCGCTCAAACCTGACACTTCCACGGATAGGATTTCGTAAGGATAGACCTGGTCTTTGGGCTTATTCAGGTTATAATTCGGATCATTTACAACAGGGACTGTTGGAGTAGTCTCCTCCTCTGAACATGAAAACAATACTGTCATCAAAAAAAGAAGGGTAATCTGGGCAAATGCGTTTTTCTTCATGGTTGAAAGTTTTTTAACAATCTAAAATTCCGATGAATTGAAACTTAAAAAAATACCCCAAAAGGAGTAAAATTCACTACTAGGATGGATCGGATACGATTATTGCCCAAGTGGTGTTTGGTATAGCATTAAAAAAGGTTTCTTTTCCAATGGATGAAATTGGGAATTAAGAATCAATGTCGTTTAGTTAGGGGGGATTCGATCAACTTTTCCAAAGTTCCGAATGGATATTTTAAGATTTTCATGGTCCGGTCCCAACTTTGGAAAAGATTTGTATAACTCAAAAGCTTATCTAAACGACATTGAATTAAGAATGAAAAAAAAGTCTCTCACCTCACAACCTCGGATGGTCTTTGACCAAAGCCACCAACCCAGCCAGATTTCTGACTCCAAGTTTCCTGAAAATATTCTTGCGGTGGGTTTTGACTGTAAGTGGACTGAGATTCAGTTTGTCAGCAATCTCCGTACTTTCATATTGGTTGATGATAAGTTGAATGATATCCACCTCCCTCTTTGAAAGCTTATAGTGGTAAATCAGTTTTTCATAAAAACCCTTTCCTTCAGTATCAAAGACTTCTTGGAAAGATTCCTTAAAGAACTTACCTCCATCCAAAATCACATGCACGGCATCCAAAAGCTCATTGAGCGATGAATCCTTTCCGATAAATCCATCTGCACCCAGTGTTTTGCAAAGGGCTATGGAGGACTCGGTATGATGCATGCTGATGACAAGTTTCTTGATATGGGGATAGTCGCGGTGCAGGTGTCCAAGTAATTGGATCCCGTCCATTACAGGCATATTCAGGTCAAGAATCAAAAAATCCACTTTGATTCCATTTTCCAAATAGGCGAGCACTTCTTTACCGTTTCTACAATGTGCGATTACTTTTAGATTGGGGTCTGTGCTTACTAAATTATCAAGTCCTGAAGCAAACAACTCATGGTCATCGGCTATAATTATCTGTGTACTCATTTTTTTGGGTGATCGATTGAAAAGGAATGGTTACTATGACTGTTGTGCCATTTATATTGGAATCAAAGTGTAAGTTGCCCCTAAGGTAATCTACTCTTTTTTGGAGGTTTCGAAGTCCTATCCCCTGATTTGGATTCTCAAGGATCTCCTTCGAAATACCTTTCCCATCGTCAGATACCATCAGGGTCACTGTTTCATCCATTTCATCAAAGAACAACTGAATGTCAGCCTCCTTGGCTTCAGCATGTTTGATGATGTTATTGAGCAGCTCTTTGATGATTCTGAAAAGGTTGATTTTGGTATCCAAGGGAAGGTAGGGTAAGTCTTCGATATTATAGGTGATTGAGATTTTGTTCTGAATCTTTACCAGGTCTAGTACCTCGGAAACCATCGTTTTTAACCGCTTTTCAGCAGCCTCCATGGGCATCAGCTCATGGGAAATAAACCTGAGGTCATGACAAGCCATTTCCAGCAATTTATGGGTTTCAGCCAATCCTGTCTTGGACTCATTTTGTAGTGCAGTGGCTTCGAGAAGCAGGCTGTCCACTTTCAATTTGATCAGGGCGAGCAATCCTCCAAGATCGTCATGCAGGTCTTTGGCGATTCTCTGTCTTTCACGCTCCTGTGCCTCAATGATGCTTCTTGCAATGTTTCTTTCCTGCTCCACAAACTGCCTGTCCATCACTTCTTTTTCTTTTTTCATAAAATAATACCGGTGGATGATCCCGATGGTAAGCAGGACAACATTGAAAATAGAGCCGACTATCAGACCATTTGGCTTAAGCGGATGCCAATCTGTCACAGCCGTCAGGTTCAGAATGTAATTGGAAAAACCAAAAATCAACATCAGGTTGGCCAACAAAATGTAATATGCGATTTCCTTTTTGGTCCTGACCTGTGAAAGCGTAATCAAAATAACCAACAGCATATTGGTAAATGATACTGTTAATCCCATTCCAGTCAACAGGAGGTTCAGCTTGGGATTCCAATCAAAAAAAAGCGTCGAAAAAACCAAGATGCCAAACACAAAAACTGCCTTAATATAATGGTACGAATTAGTGAATAGCTTTCGGTTTTCATCTTTCAGGTTAAAAAACCGGATGATGAAAATCACCAGCATCCCTGACATCATCAAGCTGAAAAATGGAATAATGATCGATGAAAATCTTCCGATCTTATCTCCGTAAATCCAAAGAAAAAGAAAGCCGTCTTCTTCAAGAATCAATGCCAGACAGGAAAGGATATAACCTACAAAAATGATGTAAATCTTCTCATTGAAATACCCCCACAAAAACAAGGCAAAGAAAACCGCCATCATAAGGACTCCCGTGACTGTCCCAAAAAAAGCTGTCCTGCTGATTTCATATTCCCAATAGGAATTCGGTTCATCTAGGTAAAAAGGAACGTAGGTGTTTAGTCCCCTGCTGTCAAGCTTGAAAAGATAGGTATAGCCCGCACCTGCAGGAAGTATCAACTCATAGGAATTCAATCTCGAATGCATATCCCGGGATTGGCCTGCATGGATAAACCCCGAATAAGCCGTATCCAACAAAACCCCCTTTTCATCAAAAGTATACAAGGTACCTTCTCTGATCGCAGCACCTGCAGGACTGAAAATTACCGTGTTTTTGGAATCAATCTCGTTTTTGATCTGAAAAGCAAACCACCAAATCGATTCTGTATAGCCTTTATTGAACAAAGTGGGATGCCCAAGCGGAGAAAAATCACCTTTTTGGAATTTTTGAAACGCAACATCAATTCCTCCATTACCCTCATCCCTCCAAAATGAAATGTGCTCTCCAATCGGATAATCCGGTGCATCATTGATCTTTATGGCATTGGTATCTACGGCTTGTTCCCCAAGCAGTTTGCATGGAATGAAAAGAATCAAATATGTGCATAGAATCAAAAACCGCTTGAAAGACATCTAACTGAGTTTTTCTCTTACTAAAATTTACAAAAAATACCATGATATGCCTTTTAATCCAAATGTTAATTTGTTTACAGCACCCATTTGTGCAAATACGGTAAGAAAGAAAGGATTTTTGTTGTCTTTTTTGAATTGTAACTCTGAGTATTCCGGAAAAAATGGGATTATTTTAGAACTATTTATTTAGAAAAATAAAAAAAAATACAGTCCAACGGACCTGACCTTTGGTTTTGATCAAAAAAAAAGGGAGACTTTCGTTTCCCTTTTTTTTTTCGCTAAGATTACTTGGTAACCTTATCTACTTCTGCCTTGGCTTTTTTGGCGAGCTTGTCTACTTCACCACTGACTTCACTTACCTTTTTGGTCAATCCTTCGATAAAAGAATTAAGCTTTCCTGTGGCTTCGTCTAGGTACTCCCCGCTTTTCTTGGTGATTTTCTTTCTTGTATTTTCACCTTTGTCCGGCGCTATCAATATTCCGATCTGAACTCCGATCACTGCGCCTACCAATGCTCCTAAAATAAATTTTGTTGAACTCATAGCTATGTTTAATTTAAGTTGAAAATATGAATGTCCAGTTTTTCTGAGTATTTAAATTTAAACATTTATCGTACCAAAGTATTTGAATCTCCTAATTAAAATACGATAAAAAAATGATTACGTTCTATTATTTAGCGCTTAAACCAACATTTTTTTGGGGCATCATATTCGCTCTAGCCATAAAAATATTGGAGCGGGTAATCGGTCTCGAACCGACGGCCTTCAGCTTGGGAAGCTGACGCTCTACCAACTGAGCTACACCCGCTTTTATACAAATCTAACAATCAATTTTCAAAGATCAAGGTTCTCAATAGGCTTAATCTTGTTACCTAATTTTGGATAAAAAAGAACATCTATCCCTGCGGATTGATGCCAAGATGTATTATCGCACGCTGCTCCTGACCACAATTGTTCTGACAGGATTCAAGGGATCATTGCTGAAAATGGAGATGTGCTTGTGGTCAATTCCTCTCCTCCCCTTTGGATCAAAAGTAAATTTGAGTTCTGTAGTTTCACCGGATTGGAGATCTTTTTTACCCAATTCCAGTTCCACACAATCACAGTTGACGGCGACCTTTCTGATATTCAAAGGTTCTTGCCCCATATTGGTCAAGGTGATGGACCTCGTAACTTTGGTGTTTGCAGAAATTTCTCTCAAGTCTATCTCTGCATTGGCTATCCCCAACTTGGGGACCCTATTTTCCAGACTTTTTGGAACTGGCTGAAAATATTCATAAACCACCGACATCACCCTGATACCAAGGTTCATATCGTCCACATCTAGACCAATGCTGATAACTTCGTCAAAAAATCCCAGGTCATTTTTAGCAGCACCATCATATGTCAATACCAAAAGTCCCCGCTGCGAAGGTTCCAATTGGGAAGGTTCCAAAGAAACGGCCATATAATTGGGGATTTTATCCTGAACCTCTTTGAAACCGATGGGGCTGTTCCCAAAATTATAAACCTCCACATATTTGACTTTCGGTTCATTGGTGAAAACATAGCCCATATTGACAGCTGTCAGTCTAAATCCCAAAGTTCCCACCCGGTGAGGAAATGCCATTTCGGTATTTTCCGGGATTGGCATGTTGATTCCTTCCAAAAACAAAGTATCACCATAGATATCAAGATTGGTCCGTACGATAATGCCTTTGGAAAATTCTCCTCCTTTCTGGTCAGGGTCAAACTTTACTTTGAGAGAAGCTATTTGCCCATTGGCCAAGGTATCCTTGGTATATTGGACAGTAGTACAGCCACAATCTGTAAAAATATCTGTGATATAGATGCTGTCTTGGTTTTCATTCAGTGCAAAAAACTCCGCTTCTACCGCTCCTTTTTCCTGCAATACCGCACCGATATCAATTTTTCTCTTTTCCCAAGTCAGCGTCTTTCTTTCAATTGTCTGGCCGGCGAGAGGAAGGCTGCTGATTGTCAGCAGGATTAGACCCGATAGATACAACACTCTTTTTTTCATACGGGCAAATAACGATAAAAAACCAGCGAATTGTACCCTGATTTATTTATTTTGCGCCAAATTTTAAAACAATGGCAAGAGTACTGACAGGCATACAGAGTTCGGGCAAGCCCCATCTTGGAAACATATTGGGTGCAATCGTTCCTGCTATAGAGCTGACCAAAAGAGACAATAACGATTCATTTATATTCATAGCGGACCTGCATTCCCTGACCTCTATCAAGGAAGGGAACCTCAGGAAAGAGAATACTTTGGCAGTAGCGGCAGCTTGGTTGGCTTTCGGTTTGGACATCAACAAGACGGTTTTTTACAGACAATCGATGATCCCTGAAGTGACTGAACTGACTTGGTATCTGAGTTGCTTTACACCCTACCCTATGCTTGCCAATGCACATAGCTTCAAAGACAAGTCGGACAGGTTGGCAGACGTGAATGCTGGACTTTTTACCTATCCGGTGTTGATGGCTGCAGATATCTTACTTTATGGGGCGAATATTGTCCCTGTCGGTAAAGACCAACTCCAGCATTTGGAAATTGCAAGGGACATAGCAACTACCTTCAATAATCGCGTGGAAGAAGAAATTCTAGTCGTTCCTGAGGCCCGCATCAGTGAAGATGTGATGATTATCCCCGGAACTGATGGACAGAAGATGAGCAAGTCTTACAACAATTACATTGACATTTTCCTTCCTGAAAAGGAACTTAAAAAGAACATCAACTCCATCATCACCGACAGTACGCCTTTGGAAGAACCCAAGAATCCGGATACATGCAATGTGTTTAAATTGTATTCTTTGGTGGCCAACGCTGACCAAACCGCAGCGCTGAGATCAAAGTACCTCGCGGGAAATTTTGGTTACGGTCACGCCAAGCAGGAGTTTATGACTTTGATTTTGGAAAAATACGCCGAAGAAAGAAAACTGTACGATTACTTTATGAACCACCCTTCTGAATTGGAAGCAAGACTTTCCGAAGGGGAAGCCAAAGCAAAAATCATCGCAAGAGGATATTTGAACAAAGTGAGAGAAAAGTTGGGATTTGGGGCGGTTGGTTAATGGTCCCGATAGCTATCGGGATGGTTAGTGGTTAAAGGTTGATTGGTTAACTGATAAATTGACCACGGTCCACTGTCGACAGTCCACCAAGTTGAATTGGTTTTTTTGGCTGCTGAATTATAATTCGGTAATGAAAACTGATTCTGATATCAATGTGGCTGAATACTTACTATTGAAAACTGCCAACTGAACACTTCAAACTTCCCGACTTCATACTTCCAACTTCCAAACCTCCTACTTCCCTACTTCCTAACTTCCAACTTCCCTACTTCCAACTCACCTCCCCACCCAAAGGTCTTTCATAGATTTGCCGTTGATCTGAAGGATAAACCTTGCGGGATTTGGGACAAGGACAACCCTCACATCCATTTTGTCAAACTGCTCTGATTCGACCGGTACGCCTTCTTTTCCTTTGACTTCATACGTCACTTTTCCAAAAGAATCCGCAGCCAAAGGTGAATAGTTATTGGCCAAATAGGCAGAAGGCAAGAGCACGTCATTGTCTGATTTCAACTGGTTGTAGATTTTTTCTAAGATCGACTCGAGCTCATCACCGAATTCTTCATTGAAGTCATCCTCCAAGTCATGGAGTTCTTCTTCGATGTCATCATAAGCCGCATCGGCATAGGAGATTTTGCTCAAAGCGATTTTTTTCTCTACAAGGACTGAAAGATCCTGATCCAATTTTCTGAAATCCATGGTATTTTTATTTTTAAAAGCACGAAGGTAAAAATTAAGACAAGGTTTTCAAAAATCTTATTGGCCAACATTTTTCAAAGCCAATTCCCCTCCGTGTGGATCGGCATTGTATTGGACAAATGATCCACCTGCATCCTTTTGGACCTCAAGAGTTTCGGTTTTCCCACCCTGAACGAAAGTGACTGACTTCCAATCAGTAGGGATGTAGGTCTTCATCGTTAATAATTGCCGGTACCAATACGGATCCAAATCCGACTCCAACTTTAAGGAAATCATATCCTTATTGACCGTCTTTTTCATGTTGGTATTCATCCTTTGCCTCATATATTGGGTCACATCCCTGAAAGGCGCCACCCAGACTTCTTTGGATTTGCCGGCGATGTATTCAAAATAAGCCCTGATTCTGTCTTCCGGAATGGCTTCCCAACCGATCCCTTCGATGCCGTGAAATACCAAAACCAACCAGGTATCTTCCCTTGTCAGGATGTCATCTACCCATGAATTCATAAGCTCGGGGGTTGTTTTAGAAAGCGGCCCACGCTGCCATTGGATGTATTCCTTGCCATAATCCTGTGACGCGTCAAACAACCCGGATCTGTTGATTTCCTCCAAATATGCTTCAGGCATCCTGTTTCTCAGCGCAGGAAACATCTCCAAAGCATATTCCATGACCCTTTCATCTTCAGTTCCAAAAGGGCATTCGGCTGAAAAAAGTTGCTCTTTTCCCAATTCTCTCTCAATCTCATCCCGACAGGCTTCCAACTCAAACAACAGATTCTTTTCATCCAAGACCGCCAACCTTGGATGTGAAATCGTGTGTACCCCAAACTCATGGCCGCTATCAGCATATTTTCGGATCTCCTCCCAATCGATCATCGGACCATCAATGATTCTGGGATAAACAAGTTCTGTGATTTTCAATTCCCTAGCCTTGGCAAAACCTTCATCGAGTATTTTGCATGCTTGCTCTATTCTCCCTTGTTCATAGGTGGAACCGGATCGATCATGGTAAGACACAGCACCCGGCATATCCAAAAACCTGATCAAAGAGGCTCTTTCAAAAATATTTTCTTCATTGGTAGGAATAGAGGCAGATTCGGCGATTATCACTTTTGGTTCCCTTCCAAAAAACTGAGCCCGGGTTTGAGATGATGGGATTTCTCCTGTGTTGATATAAAAAGTCCCTTTCATCCCGAGTTCTTCCATGATCGGAAGGGCAACATGGAATTGGTTGGAAGTCCCATCATCATAGGTCAGGGAAATGGCTGCTTTTTTACCATCTGGCCATTTTAGGATTTCGGTTTTGAAAGCCTCTTCCTGACCGAATACTGACTGGAATTGGAACACCAAAATTATCAATGAAAGTAATCTTGGGCTTAATGTTTTGTTTTTGAGAATCATAGCATTTAAAATTAAAAAATAACTTTGCTGCCAAATCATATTTTTGATAATTGGTCAGAATGGGGTTAAATTTCAAAAAAATCCAAAACCATTTTTATGCAAAATTACAAGAACCACACCCGCAGTTTCGCAGTCCATAATTATGTTTTAATACCGTTGGCACTGGCATTTTTCATTTGGACAGTTGCGGATCTTATCCATTCCATGATGGGCGGTACTGATCTTCTTTATTCATTTTACCACCTGATCGCGGCCACAGTGCTGCTGTTATTGCCTTTTGTAGCGAGATATTACGGGCTCAAAAATCAGGACAGGATTATCCGGTTGGAGATGAGATTCCGTTATTTTGAATTGACAGGCAAATCTTTCAAAGAAAAAGAGAGCAAATTGAGACTATCCCAAATCATTGCCTTGAGGTTTGCAGGTGATGAGGAATTTCTTTCCTTGATGGAAAAAGCCATCAAAGAAGATATGAAAGCAAAAGAGATCAAAATGGCAATCACCAATTGGCAGGAGGACAACAGACGTGTATAAATATTCATTGACTATATTCCTGATATTGATGACAGGAACTATTTTCGCCCAACAGACCGTGGAACAGGTAGCAGAAAAATTGGCGCAGGAGCAACTTGATGCCTATAATAAAAGGGACATTGATGCTTTTGTAGCACCTTATGCCGAAAATGTAAAAGTATATAAGTTCCCCAATGAGCTGATGTACGAAGGCAAAACGACCATGTACGACACCTATGGACGGATGTTTGCAAGGACACCCGACCTGCATTGCCGCTTGGTCAACCGCATCGTCATGGGCAATACTGTCATCGATCAAGAAGAAGTCACCATTTCCAAAAAAGACCCGCCAATGAATGCCATCGCCATTTACAAAATCAAGGATGGAAAAATCGCAGAGGTGTATTTTATTCAGTAAAAAAAATGTCCACGGTCGACTGTCGACGGTCGACCGTGGACTCTTTTAACCTTCCAACTTTCCCAACTTTGAAACTTTTGAATTTCTAAAACTTTTCCAACCTATCTATACACCCCTGCATCGCTCTGAACTGATGGTAATTGGCTTTCCAGATATGTCCTTTGTCGGCTGTTTTGAGCTCGGGCTGCTTGTCCAATCCTCCTGAATACCAATCTCCGTGCTCATGGTCGATGAGGTAATCCTGATTGTATTGCCACAGCTGCTCAAACTTCCCAAAGTAATCCCATTCATCATTGGGAAAATATTCTGACATCAAAAGCAGGGTATTCATCCCCTCCGACTGGGCCCACCAGTTTTTGGTATCCTTGATAACCCTTGGTTTTTCGTCCCCCAAGAAATAATAACCTTCATCAAAAAATCCCGCAAGGTCATTGTCCCAACCATGCAGCAAAGCATGGTCTACCATCTTTTTGGCTTTGGTCAATGTCACCTGATCATTTTCCCATCCCAACACATGTGAGCTTTCCAAGATCAAATAGGCTGTCTCCACGTCATGTCCATAAGACACATGGTCCAAACCTTTGTGCTGCATGATGACTTCCTCGGATTGGTCCTGAAAAGAAACAGGCGTCCAATCCGGTTGGAAAAACAGTACCAAAGAACCCTTGTCATTGGTAATGGTATCCCTGACGAGAAGCAGCATTTCCTCCAGCCTTTCTTTCAATATCGGATCCTTCCAGACCATATACAATTCAGTAAATGCTTCCAACAAATGGATGGAACTGTTTTGGTCTTTGTAGCCAAGTTCTGAAGTAGAAGGCGTATCTGCAGGACGCACTACCGGAGTTCCATCCTGCTCCAAATGCTGGAAATATCCCTTATGCACCGGATCGTGGCTATGTTGGTCCAACCACCTGAAGGCTTTGATTGCCATATCCAAACCTGCAGAATCGCCTGTTGCACCGAAATAGGCGGCCAAAGCATAGATACCGAAGCTGTTTCCGTATGCAGTTTTATGAGGGGATTTATCCAAAAGCGGCTTTCCTGACCGGCTGACCAATTGGTAAAAACCTCCTTTTTCTGAATCCCACATTTTATCCCTCAGAAATTCAAAACCATGTTTGGCACCGTCTGCATAATGAGTTTGAGCAGGATACTTTTTGGTGGCTTTGGAATTGGACCAAAGGTGTCTTGCCTGCGTCACAATCATCTTTTCCTGACTGTTGTCTTTGAGCTGAAAGTCGTAAGTGAAATTGCTGAAGTAGCCGCCCGAGTCCAAGTCAATCGCTTTAGGATACCAGGTTTCTAAAAGATTTTCCCGAAGAGAAGTCTCCATTTCATCGGCTAAGAGCTTGTATTTATTTTCTTCGACTTCTGATTTTTCGGTTTTTTGGCAGGAAGCAAGGAAAACAAGGGAAAGAAAAAAGAGGCTGATTTTCAGTTTCATAGGTTGGTTGTTTTAGGCAATCTTAAAAATAACACAAAATCTTTTTTGTTGAATACTTTTTTTGTTCTTAAAACTACTATCTTAAAAACGAAATCAGGTTTAATTGAAAACTCGAAAATCCCAACACATGAAAAATTTTGCGCTTCTGCTTTTCCTTTGTTTAGGTTTCCAAAATGTGATTTTGGCAAATGACAAAGAACTCAAAACTGAAATCAAAGAAGTAACAGTTTTCCTCAATGGTGCGCAGGTTTTTGAAACCGGTACGGTCCAACTGTCTGCCGGAGAAACCGTTCTCAAAATTGCAAACCGTTCCCCTTATTTGGATGAAAAAAGCCTTCAGGTCAAAGCCACGGGAGCATTTACCATCCTCTCCGTCAACCGGAGGCCAAACTTTCTGGAAAACAAAATCATTTCAAAAAATGACAGTCTTCTAGGGGTGTTGTCAGATGAAAGGCTGAAGCTTGAAAAATTATCGGCAGAGGCAGATGTCCTGAAGGAAAAGTATTCTGTCCTGAACAACAATAAGAATCTGGGTGGACAGAATAACGGACTCACAATGGTCCAACTCAAACAAGCCGTGGACTTTTTTGAAAAGGAAATGTCAGATATCAAAACCCGGGAAATCCAAAACAGGATGAACACCTCGGCCACCAAAAACAGGATCGAGCGGCTCGAAAAAACCTTGGATGAATCCCAAAACCAACCCATCACCCCCATCAGCGAAATCTACATCAAAGTCAGCGCTGAAAGACCGACAACCGCTAGTTTCTCGATTTCCTATCTCGTCGGCAATGCAGGATGGTTTCCAAAATATGACATCCGGGTGCAGGATATCACCAAACCGCTCAATCTAAGCTATAAAGCGGAAGTATGGCAAAACACTGGAAACGATTGGAAGAATGTCAAACTCCGGTTTTCCAACGGTGAACCCAACCGAAGCGGCATCATGCCTGAATTACAAAAATGGGAACTGACCTATGCGAGGAATACAGTATTCGACCGAAATGCAGCTTTCGTTCCGGTGGGTTCTGTAAGCGGTATTGTGAGAAGCAGTGAAGACGGACAGCCATTGCCCGGTGCCTCAGTACTCGTCAGGGGTACTACCATAGGGACCACTACTGATGTCAATGGAAGGTATGAACTGACGATTCCCAATTATTCGAGAGAAATTATTTATAGCTCAATTGGAATGGCAAGCCAAGAAAGGACCATATCCGGTTCAATTATGAATGTCACTTTGGATCCTGATTTCAATCAATTGAATGAGGTAGTTGTTATCGGATATAGTACAGAAAATAAGAGGACATTAACTGGGGCTGTTTCTACTGTTGGGACAAATGTTCGTGCACAACCTTCAGAAGCGCAAGTCATTGCCACCGTCATCAAAGAAAACCAAACCACTGTCGAGATTGAAGTCGAAAAACCATACAGCATAGCATCCAACGGAGAAAAGCTTTTGGTCGATTTGAAGAAGTATGATTTGGATGCGACCTACGAGTACTATGCCATTCCCAAGATTGAAAAAGACGCATTCTTAATGGCCAAGATCACTGATTGGGAGAAATACAGCTTCCTCCAAGGTGAAGCAAACCTGTATTTCGAAGAGACCTTTATCGGAAAGTCCATTTTGGAAGCAGGTGGATTGCAGGATACTTTGAGTATTTCTTTGGGAAGGGACAAAAGCATCGCCATCAGCAGGGAGAAAGTTGATCAATTCTCACAGAAAAAAACCGTAGGCACCAACATCAATGAATCAAGAGGTTATCGTATCACCATCAAAAACAACAAGTCCCAAAAAATCAACCTGACTGTATTTGATCAGGTGCCGGTATCCATAGTCGGAGATGTCATTGTCAGCGTTGGGGAACTTTCTCAGGGAATCAAAGAAGACCAAACCGGGATAATCACTTGGAAATTTGAATTGGCACCTGCTACTCAAAAATTGATTGAATTCCAATACGAAGTGAAGTACCCGAGAAAAGAAAGGGTCATTCTGGATTAATGTTTTATGAAATCAGGACAAAATCTTGTGACATTCCGTCAAGTAAAAAGGACAGCTTTTCGGCTGTCCTTTTTGTCAAACCATAAATTGTTTTCCTTGATGAGATACAAGTTTATAGTGGTTACTTTTTTCGTTTTTTTCATGCAGATTCCTGAAGGTTTTGCCCAGGTCGGGATGATGTTTGGCACCAATTATTCCAATGTCAGGCATGATGGCCTTCTTGAGAAAACCCAGGGACAAATGAGCCTTCATCTTGGTGCCAATATCGAAGTGGTTCCGATCAGAGGAATCCCAAACTTAAGTCTGAGAACTGATTTAATATTGGTCCAAAAAGGCTATACCCCAAGACTTGACGGAAGCAGATATCGCGTCAATCTGGAGTACGGAAGTTTTGCACCGATGGTCAAATATGCCATCATAGAAGATTTCTCAATTCATAGCGGTGTTGAATTCAACAGGCTTATGGATTCAAATGTAGGCGAGGATGTTACTTTTAGAAAAAACGAAAAAGCACTGTTCTTAGGGTTTGACCTATTCAATTCCAAAAGACTTTCATTCTATACCAGAGCTTCTTTTGGACTCACCCCAGTTCTTGACTATTATGACATTGACCCGATAGAGGGGATTCAAGGTAGGATCTCCGACCTATACACCACCACAATTATGCTTGGCATCCAATTAAACATCCACCATGAAAAAATCAGGTTTTAATACGGGGTTATTCTTTGCATTGGCTATTTTTCTTTCTTCCTGTGATGGGTTTGTCCCTGATCCTATTGATCCAAGGTTACCTGTTTACTCAGAATCCGCAAAAAACCAGTCCGGGGCAATGATTAATAATGTTCCTTTTGTGGATTATCCGAAGTATTCATCTCTCGAAAGCCCAAGTTCAGCTTTCATTTTGAACCAGGCTGATACAACCTTAATACTGGAATTTAACTTGAGCCAAAGAAATTACAATTTCTATGGGAATTCAGTCAATTTTTCTTTGGAAAGTTTGACAGAGGCTGATTGGGATGAAATGGAGCAGGGGTTTGGCAAAAAGTTCAGTTTAAATAACACCAAAAATAAAGGCAAACTCATCGTAAGGTCTAATGCCGGAGATACAGAAATTTTTGCTGAAACAGGTCAAATTACTGTCAAAGTGATTCCTAAATCAAAATCAATCGCCGGTACTTTTGGATTTACCGGAAAAGCACCAAACGGAAAAAATTACGAAGTACATTATGGCAGGTTCGACTATTTTTTCCAACGCTTGAAATAAATTACTACTTAGCCTTTGTCCAAAATCATATCCGAGGCCTTCTCCCCGATCATGATGCAGGCGGCGTTGGTATTGCCTGAGATGATGGTGGGCATGATGGATGCATCTGCTATTCTGAGTCCGGAAATCCCCCTTACCTTCAGGTTTTCATCCACGACCGCCATATCATCTTGACCCATTTTGCAGGTGCCGACGGGATGATAGAGCGTTTCCATACTTTTTTTGATATGTAAGATCAGGCTCTTTTCATCAAATTTGTTTGGCAAATAAACCCCTGACTCACTGAAATCCTTCAAGGGTGAATGTTCCATTACCGCCTTGGCTTTCAACATACCTTTGAGCAAAACATCCAAATCCCTTTTATCCGAAAGAAAATTAGGCTGAATCAAAGGTGCTTCCATAGGGTCGGCAGATTTCAAACCAATAAATCCACGGCTTTCGGGTCGGATAAGGATCACCATGATACTAAAGCCGCTCTTGTAAGGGAATGTCTTATAATCATAAATGTCCGTACTGTAATCTTCGGCCACTGCAGATACCGCGAGATGGAATTGCAGGTCAGGTCTGTCCAAATCCTCTTTTGAGGTTAGAAAAGCATTGGCTGTCAAAGGACCGTTGCCCAATGGCCCTTTTTTGAAAAGCAGGTATTTAAAAAGTGCCTTTCCCATCTGGATGGGTTTCAAGGTGTGGTTGTCGGTAGGAACTTTAGAAAATGAACTCACGCCCGACCAAACATGGTCAATCAGATTTTGACCTACACCGGGAAGATGCAGCGTGGAAGCAATGCCAAATTTGGAGAGGTAATCCTTTTCCCCGATTCCCGACAGCATCAAAATCTGTGGTGACTTTATGGCACCGGCACTTAGGACAACCTCTTTGGCTGCTCCGATTTGTTCTTTCTCTCCTTTTGCATTGATGACCTCTACACCTGTCGCTTTTAGGTTTTGGATCAGGATTTTGGTGACAGTACAACCTGTTTTAACCATCAGGTTTTTTCTATGCAAAACAGGTTTGAGGAAGGCGGTTGCTGTGCTTTGCCTTTGGTTGTTTTTGATGTTGAACTGAAGCATAGAGGCTCCTATCTGCTCAGCACCATTGTATTCTTCATTATGGGGAATGCCTGCTTTTTCACAAGCTTCGATAAAACTATGCCCAAGGTCATGCGGCTGTCTTGAATAAGCAATATGTAAGGGACCATTTTTCCCATAATATTCCCCGGTAAAATCTTCGTTATGTTCCGATTTTTTGAAGTAGGGCAAAACATCCTGATAAGCCCATCCTTTATTTCCCAAGGCTTCCCATTCATCAAAATCAAGTCTGTTTCCCCTGACATACGCCATGGCATTGGTACTGCTGCTTCCTCCAAGAACTTTGCCCCTAGGCACAAAAAGTCTCTTTCCATCCACATGTTCTTGTGGTTCTGTCCAAAATGCCCAATCCACTTCGGACCTGTGCAGTTTGGTGTAACCTCCGGGAATATGGATTTCTTGTTTGGTGTCCTTATTCCCTGCTTCAATGAGCAGAACCGTGTTTTTTGGGTCTTCAGAAAGCCTGTTGGCCAAAACACATCCTGCTGAACCTGCGCCGATAATGATATAGTCGAATAGCATTTGGGTAAAATTTGGGTTTATTGGATTAAAATAAAAAAGGATGCGAACTCCTCAAAGCACCGCATCCTTTTTGTTCTTCGGATTTACAAATTAGGCCGAAATTGTTTTTTCATGCATTTCCTTAATTTTCCTACGGAGGATTTTACCCACATTGGATTTTGGAAGTTCATCGGCGAAGTACACTTCCCTCGGAACTTTGTAATTGGTCAGACTTTCTTTGGAAAGGGCAATGATTTCGTCCGCAGTGACCGATTTGTCTTTTGCCACCACATAAGCTACCACTTTTTCATTGGACTTGGGATCAGGCATACCGATGACTCCTACTTCAATCACTTTTGGGTGTAGGGCGATGGCATTTTCTACTTCGTTTGGATAGACATTGAATCCTGATACAAGGATCATTTCTTTCTTCCTGTCTACGATCTTTACATAACCATCTTCATCCAAAATGCCGATATCGCCGGTTTTGAACCACTCTCCGTCCATGACTTTGGCTGTTTCTTCAGGCCTGTTCCAATAGCCTTTCATGACTTGCGGACCTTTGATGCAGATTTCTCCTCGGTTGCCGATTCCTACATCTTTCCCTCCATCGTCTATAATCTTGACATCAGTATTGGGCAAAGGAATTCCGATGGTACCGATTCTTTCTGTTCCATCTATCGGATTACAGGTAGCTACAGGTGAAGTTTCTGTCAATCCATACCCCTCGGCCAATGGTACTCCGGTGATTTTTTCCCACTTTTTGGCTGTCGCCTCCTGCACCGCCATGCCGCCACCGACTGCCACTTTGAGTGTCGAGAAGTCAAGATTTGCAAAACCCTCCGCATTCATCATCCCATTAAACAAGGTATTGACGCCGGTGATTACAGTGAATTTTACTTTGCCGAGTTCCTTCATGAATCCCGGCATATCCCTTGGATTGGTGATGAGGACATTGTGGGCACCGATCTTCATCATCGCGAGGCAGTTGACCGTCAGCGCAAAAATATGGTAAAGGGGAAGTGCAGTAATTACGATTTCCTCCCTTTCTTTCAACTTTGGTTTCATCCACTCTGAGATCTGCTGCATGTTGGCACAGATATTTCCATGGGTCAGTTCAGCACCTTTGGACACGCCTGTGGTTCCTCCGGTATATTGCAGATAAGCAGCATCTTGCAAGGTCATCTCTTCCCTTTTGTAGCTGCTTCCCGCACCCAGAGACATCACCTTTTTCCAGCTTATGGCTTTTGGAAGGTTGTAGACAGGTACCATTTTTTTGACATATTTGACCACAAGGTTTACGATGGTTCCTTTGAGTCCCCCAAGCATATCTCCGAGTTCGGTAACAATGACATGTTTGGCTTCGAGTTCATCATAAATCTTTTCTAGGCTACAAGCAAAATTTGCCAAAATCACGATAGCTGAAGCGCCGGAGTCACTGAACTGATGTTTCATTTCAGTTGGCGTGTACAAAGGATTGGTATTGACCACCACCATTCCTGCTCTCAAAATCCCAAACATCGCCACGGGATATTGGAGACAATTAGGCATCTGAATCGCGACCCTGTCTCCTTTTTTCAGCTTCAGGTGATTTTGCAGATACGACGCGAAGTCTTTGGACAGCTTGTCCACTTCATTGAAAGTGATGGTCTTGCCCATACATTCGTAGGCCACGGAAGAACCGTATTTTTTGACACTTTCTTCAAAAAGGTTGACAACAGAACTGTATGCCTGAACATCGATGTCTGTTTTGACATTCTTGGGGTAAAACTTATACCATGGGAAGTTATGCATAGTAGGGTATCTATTTTGGGTTGGAGATTGAGTTTGGGGAAATATACAGTACTAAATATAAAATATTAATTTTTGGAAAAAAATAAAGCCAATTTCCTTTGACTGAAATTGCCTCCAACTCAAAACTTTTTTGTTTTCATTGCAAAATTTTCCTTGCAATCAACTCCTTCATAATCTCATTGGTTCCGGCATAAATCCGCTGCACCCTTGCGTCAGCAAAAGCCCTTGCCACCGAATAATCCCACATATATCCATATCCCCCGTGTAACTGCACACATTCATCTGAGACAGTACATTGCAGTTCGGTCAAGAGAAATTTGGCTGAGGAAGCCATCGCACCATCGACTTTCTTTTGGTTGTGCAGCATCACCAACTGATCAGCATAGATCCTTCCCTGCTCAAGCTTTGCTCCCATTTCGGCAAGTTTGAACCTTGTATTCTGAAAATCAGAAACCATTTTGCCAAAAGCAGGTCTGTTTTTGACATAGTCCACCGTGATTTTAAAAATGGACTCGGCTAAAGCAATCGCCGCCAAACCCACAATCAAACGCTCCTGCGCCAACTCCGTCATGAGGTATTTGAATCCTTCGCCAACATTACCGAGGAGGTTTTCTTTTGGAACTTTCACATCCTCAAAAAACAGTTCGCAGGTATCCTGAGCATGCAAACCCACTTTGTCAAAAGGAACACCTTTGGAAAATCCGGCCATGTCCCTATCCACGATGAAAAGACTGATTCCCTTTGCTCCTTTGCTCGGATCTGTTTTGGCGGCCACGACCACCACATCACAGAGAAAACCATTGGTGATGAAAGTCTTGGAACCGTTGATCAGGTAATGGTCGCCCCTATCCTCCGCCGTGGCCCGGATCGACTGCAGGTCAGAACCGGCACCCGGCTCTGTCATCGCAACGGCGGAAATCAAATCTCCGCTGATCATACCCGGGATGTATTTGGATTTTGCAACTTCGGTACCGTAATGGTGGATGTAAGGAAAGACGATATCGCTGTGGAGCGGATAGCCGATCGCAGGACCTGAGCAACCCGAAAGTCCCAATTCTTCGATGAAAACAGCATTAAACCTAAAATCCTGAAGTTCCAAGCCACCATATTGCTCGGGAGCTTGGAGACAGAGAAAACCGTTTTCACCCAATTTCTTCCAGGACTCGCGGCTTACTTGCTTGTCCTTTTCCCATTGGGCATTGTTGGGTGTAATTTCTTTGGCAATAAAATCTCGGAGCGACTGACGGAACATGTCATGCTCTTCTGTAAAAATCGTTCGAGGTACTGAATACATAAGAATTTGGGTTTATACGATTTTGGTTTTATATCCAATTATTGAAGTAAGAAGGATATAACAAAGTTTAAAATTAATCAAAAATTTACCTTGACACGGAATTTTTTGGGAGGGGGTATATGGGAAGGTTAAATCTCACGCAGAGACGCCGAGAAAAAAATGCCAGATAGCGCCAGAATACTTTTCATCTAAATTCTAGATTTTCAACAGTCCAAACACCGCTTTTCTTAATCAGTTTTGAATCGGCAATAAAATTTCCTTTTGTCCCAACGATTGTAAATGAAAATTCTGCTTTATCGCCTTGTTCGTCTGTTGACATATTAACACCTAGCAAAAGGCCAAAATATTTAATAGGACCAGTCTGTGAAAGAATTTCCTGGTTGCTTTGGCAATATTGCTTTGTTGCTTCAAATGCTTCAGAACGTCCAAAAGTTAATAACACAATTAGTACAAGTCCCATCCAAAACAAAATGCAAAAAGTCCAAAACTTTAAGATATGTTTTAGTAAAAAGTCAAATCGCAAAGTTAAAGATCCACCAGCATGAACAATGTTGTTCCCTAAAATTTCGAATTTTGGGTAATGTCCCCTTTTGGTATGATAATATTTGAACCAATAGAATACACCAATCACGGTAAGGACTGGAGAAATAACAATTCCAATTGTTGAATAAGGTTGTCCACCAAGCGCCTCCCCAAAAAATGAAGCACACCAAATTAAGTAACCTGTCAAAATTAAAATTTTATGAGTTGTGGGATTTAACATTTTGCCTTTTGATTATAAAAAGAACCAGTCCAACTATAATAAATAAGGGTCCAGTGTATATTCCGTAAAAAATATCTGGCCACTTTAATGTAGTGAAAAGAAGTCCTATGAGAAAAAGAAGTGTCCCGAAAATGGTAATAAGGACTGGAAGTCGTTTGTTCATATATCGTTTTCAGTTAAGAATGGAATTGTAGTAATTTTCTAGTTCATAAAAAAAAAATTAACCGCAAAAGACATTCAAGTTAATGATAAAGCCCTCCATTGTGCCCTTCGCGAAACCATTGCGTCCATTGCGGTAAAGATTAACCACCGAGAGCCCAGAGTCCACAGAGAAGAATTCTCATATTTTTTCTCTGTGTCCTCAGTGCCCTCTGTGGTAAATAAAATATCAATTCCAAGGTTTTCTTGGTAGTTTTTCGTCCCGCTGAGCGGTGTTATAGACCATGGCAGCAATGATGACAGCCGCCTGCGTCATGTCCGCAAACTGCATCCTTTCATACAAATCCATATTGGTATGGTATCCCTTGCCGTAATCAATCGGGTCTTGAATAAACTGAAATCCCGGAACACCTACCGCCTCAAAAGCAACGTGGTCTGTTGAACCTGTATTTCTCCTAGTGATCGTATTGGCACCCAATTCATGGAAAGGCTCGAACCACTTCTCGAAAATCGGAACCACCATGTCATTTCCCTCCACGTAGATGCCACGGATTTTCCCTGAACCGTTATCTAAATTGTAGTAAGCGGAGATTTTATCCCATTCGGACTTTTTCTCTTTGGATGTTCTGTCGGCTACATACTTTTGGACATATCCCCTAGAACCAAATAATCCCTGCTCCTCCTCACCCCAAATCGCAATCCTGATAGTCCGCTTCGGTTGTACATTCAGCGCTTTCAAAATCCTGATCGCCTCCATCATCACCGCCACTCCTGCAGCATTGTCATTGGCGCCTGTTCCGGCATGCCAACTGTCAATATGCGCACCAAGCATCACGATTTCGGCTTTGAGGTTCTTGTCAGTTCCTGGGATTTCAGCCAATACATTGTAGCCTTTGTAATCATCGTCCAACCATTCCACTTCGATTTCGGCTTCGATGCTGACCGATTTTCCGTTTTTCAACAACCTGTAAATCCTGCCATAATGCTCTGCTGCAATTTCCATTTCTGGAACGGTAGGTTTCTTATCTGTGCTGTATGATCCTGCTCTTGTATGGAATACTGTACCGAAGCTTCCCCTTGTCCCGGTAAGCCTCAACCCAACCTCCTCTTCCAAAAGGAATGCTGTGAGCTTTTGGTCCAAGTCACGCTGCGCACGCATCTGGGCCAACACTTCAGGTGTATAGCGGGCATTGTTACCACCGATATTGATGGTCTTTCTGTCTTCCAATTCTTGGTCAGTCCATCTTTTGGCTTCTGCTTCGAAAGCAGGATTGAGCGTCAGTGTTGCAGGTGCCATGACGACTTTACCTTTGAGCTTGCCTTTGTATTTGTCAAAATCGGCATCTGAATTAATTTCCAGCAAGGTCACCTCGGATTCCACCAATCCTTTGGTCCCATCTGTCCAGGCCTTTGGATAGCCAATCACTTGGGCATAATAAGGCAACTTCATCGCGATGTAGGATTTCTTCACATTCCATCCCCTGCCAAATTCCCCGTAGGAATCGATTTTGACATTGGAAAGTCCCCACTCTTGGAATTTCTCTGAAGTCCAAGCCCTTGCATTTCGTAAGTTGGTGGATCCGGAAAGCCTTGGTCCTAGGTAATCTGTCAGGTGGAAGGAAATGTCCTGAATTTGGGATTTGTTGATGCCTTCAGTTTTGATGCGGTGCATCATCTCGAGGTCAACTTGCTCCTGCGCCCAAGCCTGACCAATGAACAGTAAAAAAGCGAGGGATAAAATGGTAAGTCTGTATTTTTGATTCATAATTTAAGGGATTGAATTTTAAGTTTGGTTGTTAAGTTGGATGTCCGATGACCGGTGTAACGGTTGTTTCTTTAATTCAGAAACCAAAAATGTAAAAAAATCCAAAATGGTACTTGCCATCAATGTAATATTCTAAATTCGTCTCAAATACATTTTCATGATTTTACAGATTCCCTTAAATCCCCTTCAAGAAAAATACCTTAGAAAGTCAGGCCTCCTCTTCCCCGATGAACAAATCCTCGAATACAGCAAAGCCGGTGAAGGAAATATGAATGTGGTCGTCAGGCTTAAAACTGAAGACCGCAGCCTCATCCTCAAACAATCCCGGCCTTTTGTCAACAAATACCCAACAATTCCCGCTCCCTTGGGCAGGATTTTTATCGAAGACGATTACTATCGGATCATCAATTCACATGAATTTCTTTCCGGATTTTCCCCAAAAATCATCCTTCGGGACAAAAAAAACCACCTCGTTGCCATGGATGACCTAGGAATCGGGGCGGACTTTATGGGCATTTACAGTGAGAAAATCAATCTTTCTCCGGATGAAATAGCCACCCTCCCGGAATATCTTCTTTCCCTCCATAAACTAGAAATTCGAAATTTTCCGGACAACATGGACATGAAAAAGCTCAACCATGAGCATATTTTTTTCTACCCATTTATGGAGTTCAATGGTTTTGACCTCGACAGCATACAGCCCGGATTGCAGGCCATGTCCATGAAATTCAAAACTGACCTTGCCTTGAAAAATACTGTCAAAACATTGGGTAAAAGGTACCTGCAGAAAGGAAAACACCTGCTTCACGGGGATTTTTATCCCGGAAGTTGGATCAGGGTAGACTCGGGACTGAAGGTAATCGATCCGGAATTTGCATTTATGGGAGATGCGGAATTTGACCTTGCCGTCTTGATCGCCCATCTCAAAATGGCCAAAACAAACCCTGAAACCATCCAAAACATCCTTGGCCGTTATACTTCTAAATCACCTATAGATGAAAAACTGCTCCACCAATATACCGGAACAGAAATCCTCCGAAGGCTTATCGGATTGGCACAACTCCCACTGGAACTGACCTTGGAGGAAAAATCCGCTTTGGCTGATGAAGCTGCAAAATTGATCCTTAAACCATGAAAAAAAGAATATTTTCAGGCCTGCTGCTCGCCATATTTGGGTTTATTATTTCCTGCAAAAGCCCTGAAACCAACACCGACATCCCGGAAGAGGAGATCAAGCCACTGACACTTTCAGACGAAGAACTCCAAGACAAAGTATTGGGAATGCTTGTGGGTTCGGCAATCGGAGATGCCATGGGCGCACCAACAGAAATGTGGTCACGGGAAATGATCAGCGCAGAATATGGTTTTGTACAGGACTTGGACTCCATGGTCAGGGAAGTATCACCTGAGGGAATTTGGAAAGCCAACCTACCCGCCGGCGGTACCACTGACGATACGAGATGGAAGAAACTCGCCTTCGAATATCTTGCAGGCGAAAACCCAAAGTCACTCGATCCAAAGCAGTTCGCCTCCCATATCCTGGCACAATTTGACGGGTATCTTGCTGAATACAAAACCATCGAAAGCGAAACCGCCGAACCCTTTGAAGCAAATTCCCTTAAAGTGGGTTGGTTGCAGGAATGGGCAAAACCCGCTCGCCCCTATGTCAAAAATGACCTGAACGGCTATCAGATCGGACTCAGTACTTTCTATGGTGGGGAAATGGTCTGCGCAGGATTGCTTTATGCGCCTGCGATCGGGGCGTTTTTTCCTGAAAACCCCGAAAAAGCCTATGCTGAGGCCTTCAAATTAGCCTTGTTTGATATCGGCTATGCGAAAGACATCACGGCACTTTCCGCAGCGATGACCTCCGCAGCCATGAAAAAAGATGCCAACCAAGCCGGAGTCCTCGACGTGCTGAGGTCAGTCGATCCGGAGCAATATTATGGGGCAAGGTTGGTAGGAAGAAGTTCCTACAGAATCCTGCAGACCGCCCTGCAGATCGTGCAGGAGGCCAAAGCCATCAACGAAGCCAAGGTCACCACCGAAGAGGAAAGGATCGCAAACGTCCAAAAATGGACTCCCGAGTACCTTCAGCCTGCCTTCGAAAAACTCGACCAACACCTGCAAGACATGCCTTTCCATGCCGGAGAAATCCACCTTCAGGTTCTGACAGCCATGATTTTTGCGGATTTTGATTTTGAGAAAACACTCATTTTCCTTGTCAACTATGGCAGGGACAACGACACCACAGCAGCTATCGCCGGAGCAATATTGGGAGCATATTATGGTTTCGACCGACTTCCCGAGCAGATGAAAAATCAAGTTCTCGAGGTCAATAAAAATGAATTGGACATCGACTTGGTGGAATTGTCGAAGAATATGACTGAGAATCTATTGAGGAGGTATGAGTGAGTGAGTTAAGGGTTAGTTGGTTAATTGGTTAATGGTTAATTGGTTATTTGAAGCCTTGTTTAAAGAAACATTTTAAATAAAATACACGTGTAAAAATATAGGTATTGACACGTGTAAATTTTATTTCTAAATTGGTATTTAAATTCAAAGCTATGAATTCGAAACTGACGCTAACGATTGAGAAATCAGTCATTGAAAACGCCAAAAAATACGCCCGAAAGAGGGAAAGGAGTCTCTCGGATTTGATTGAAAACTACCTGAAAGCCTTGACTAATGAAGAACCTTTACCTGAAAATGAATTGACTCCGATTGTCAAATCTTTGAAAGGCTCATTTAAAATGCCGGAAAATTTCGATTATAAGAAAGAATTAACAGACCGCCTATCTGAAAAATATTTATAATGGAAACTGTTTTAATAGATACAGATGTTATCCTCGATTTCTTTTTTGACAGAAAACCATTTTCAGAAGAAGCATCAAGACTTTTGAGTTTATGTGAAAAAGGAGAAGTCAAAGGTTTTGTTACTTCTATCATGTTGAGCAATGTCTATTATTTACTGCGGAAAACAGCAAACCATGAAAAGGTGATTGAAAATCTAAAAATGCTGATGAACATCATCGATGTCACCACAACAAACAAAAATACTGTCATTGAGGCACTTAACTCTGAATTCAAAGATTTTGAGGATGCGCTTCAGAATTTCTCAGCCAAAAATGAAAAAGAAATCAAAGTCATCATTACCAGAAATATTAAAGATTATAAATCAAGCACTTTATCCATAATGACCCCGGAATCTTATCTGAAATCAGCCAATTAGAAAGGTCATTTTGAAATCATAAGTCTCTTGGAGCTCTAATGTTTCTCGAAAAAAAAATGAAAAGAAAAACGACAACCAAATGGCTTCTCTGCTTACTGACCTGCCTTTTCTTTGAAGCGCTTTCTGCATATAGTCAAACGAATGTGGCAATAACGATAGATGATGTACCAAACACCCGGCAATTTAAAACGGATGATTTTCAATCTCATTTACTAGATAAACTGGATTCATTAAATATTCCGGTTGCAATTTTTATCAATGAAGGATTGCTCTATAAAACTGATTCAATTGCCAGAAATTTTAAACTCTTGGTTGATTGGGCAAAAAAGGATTTTGTTACTCTTGGTAACCACACGTTTAGCCATGCCAGGTATTCAGATGTGGGGTTTGGACCATTCAAGGCAGATGTTAAAAAAGGTGAATTCATCAGCCGGGAGCTCTCAGGCAAATACAATAAACCACTTCAATATTTTCGGTTCCCATTCAATGATTTAGGGAAAGATTCCGTCCAACAAATTTTGATTCACAGCTTTCTCAAGGAAAAAAAGTACATCAGCACTCCTTTCACAGTGGAAAGTTCTGATTGGATGTTCAATTATATCTATGAGTATTATCTTTCACATTCTGAACCAGAAAAGGCAAAGGAAATCGGTGAGTTATATGTTTCCAAAACCATAGATTATTTCCATTTTTTTGATTCCCTTTCTATAGAAAAATATGGAAGAAAAGTGAACCAAATCTTTCTTTGTCATGATAATGCTTTGAACTCCAAATACCTTGGTGAAATCGTCCGGAAGTTAAAAGAGGAAAACTACAACTTCATTAGTCTGGAAACCGCTCTACAAGACACTGTTTACCTCCAAGAAAATCAGTATTATCAAAAATGGGGAGTTTCTTGGTTCTACAGGTGGATGCCTGTGCAGCAGGAAAGAACCCGTTGGATGAGGTTAGAACCAGATTTGAGTCTGATTGAATCATTATACCGAGAATTAACGGATAAAGAATAAAGAAATGGAAAAGCCCTTCTTTCTCCCAATTGAAGAATCCTTGTTCAAACCAAATCCCATAAAAATCAATAAACCAAACAGAATTCATCTTGCTGGCGAAATAGCAGGTTTTGATAAAAAAAAAGCCCTGAAGAATTAACTACAGGGCTTTGGTCTTCAATAGTGGTTAAGTTTACAAGAAAAGGGTTTTTGTTCTTCCGGTCGCGTCAGTGACTTTCAATGACACTTCATTGGCATTCAGATTTTTTAAGTGATAGACTTTTGTAAAAGCTTCGGCTTGGTCGATTTTTCTGAATTTGGTTGACTCCCCACGCGATTTGGTTTATTAGACTCATGCTTTTCTAATTTCAAATTAATTTTTATTGCATGAAAAATAATTCACTATATATATAAATAAGATTTAATGAATGAATATTCATTCGTATAATATTTAATTAAAAAAAATGTTTAAATTTGTATTGTATACCATTCATAAAATACTATATTACTATATAATGACTGACAAATCATCCAAAAATTGGTTTTCTATGAGCGATCAAGCTTTAACAGAGCAAATCGGTACTTTTGTGAGGCATCACCGTGTGAAACAAAATAAAACACAGGATACTTTGGCCTTGGAATCCGGCATCAGCCGCTCGACTTTGAGTCTTTTGGAGCGGGGAGAAACGGTCACGGTCGCCACCCTAATCCAGGTATTGCGGATGCTTTACAGGTTGGACATCATGGATTCATTTGAAATAAAAGAGACAATAAGTCCGTTGGACCTGGTTAAAAAACAAAAAGTCAATCGGCAGCGGGTTAGGCTGAAATCCAAGGGAACTGAAAAAAAAGAGGAACAAATCGATTGGTAAGACATGGAGGTAGCTAGTGTTTCTATTTGGGGGAAATCTGTTGGAGCTGTCGCTTGGGATGGAAAAGCCGGTTATGCAATATTTGAATTTGAGCCTAAATTCAGGCAACTTAGTTGGGATTTGTCTCCATTAAAAATGCCCGTTGGAATAATCCAAAGTAAATTTTCATTTCCTGACCTCCGTGGAGGAAAAAATCCAGAATATGACACATTCAAGGGATTACCGGGACTATTGGCAGATGCGTTGCCCGACAGATATGGTAACCAACTAATCAACTTATGGCTAGCTCAGCAAGGCCGTCCTACGGATAGCATGAATCCTGTAGAAATGCTCTGTTTCATAGGAACCCGGGGCATGGGCGCATTAGAATTTGAACCTGTAGTACTCAAAGAGACCAAACGTGTTTTCTCTATTGAAATCGACAGCCTAGTTGACACAGCCAAAAATATACTGAATCAGAAGGAGATATTTTTCACCGATCTCCAAAAAGATGAAGAGCAGGCACTTACAGAGATTCTCAAAATAGGCACTTCCGCCGGTGGTGCCAGACCAAAGGCGTTAATAGCTTGGAATGAAAATACAGGAGAGGTTAAATCAGGCCAAACGACAGCACCAAAAGGATTTGGTCATTGGCTGATCAAGCTTGATGGTGTCAGTGATTTTCAGCTTGGTTCAAGTCATGGATTTGGGCGGGTGGAAATGGCTTATCACCGTATGGCAAAAGCCTGCGGGATCGTAATGATGCCTTGTAGGCTTTTGGAAGAAAATGGGAGGGCACATTTTATGACCAAGCGATTTGACCGGGAGGACGGGGGGGTGAAGCACCATGTACAAACTTTTTGTGCACTGAAGCATTTTGATTATAATCAGGTAGGCAGCTTCAGTTACGAACAACTATTCCAATGTATGAGGGAGCTTAAGTTGAGTTATGCAGATGCAGAACAGATGTTTAGGAGGATGGTATTCAATGTTATAGCTCGGAATTGTTATGACCATATCAAAAATTTTTCGTTTTTGTTGCGACAGGGAGGAAAATGGGAATTGGCTCCTGCATATGATCTTTGCCATGCATTCCGGCCGGGAAGCGATTGGGTAAGCCAACATGCCCTGAGCATCAATGGCAAGCGAAAAAACATCAAAAGAGAGGATCTGATGACTATAGGAAATTCCATCCACTGCAAAAATGCTTCAGTCATCATTGATGAAATAAATGATATCGTCCAAGATTGGAAAATATTTGCAGATGAAGTTCAAGTCTATCTTAAACTCCGCGATGAAATAGGCGGAACCCTTATAAATATTAATAGGTAATTCTAAAATAGAATTATAACGAAAAAAAGCCCTGAAGAATTAACTCCAGGGCTTTGGTCTTCAATAGTGGTTAAGTTTACAAGAAAAGGGTTTTTGTTCTTCCGGTTGCATCAGTGACCTTCAGTGACACATCTTTGTTATTCAGGTTTTTTAAGTGATAGACTTTGGTAAATGCTTCGGCTTGGTCGATTTTTTCAGAAAAAATGGACCTTCCGTTTTGGTCTAAAATTTCAACTTTTGTTCCGGGCTCCTCCAATCCGATCACTGCCAATCTGAAGGAGTTTTCGTCAATGCTTTTGCCGTAGGCCATCAAAGGAAGCGGTGCAGGTGCCTCTTTGGTTTCTACTGTGTAAATCATCTTCTCAGCACTTGGTTCTTTGATATTGCTTTCGATGGAGATTTGGTATTCTCCGGCAGGAAGCTGTGAAAGGTCATAAGGAACCTGCATGTCTTCCTTTACTTTCACATATTGCTGGTGAAGTTTCTTGCCATCACTGTCAAGGACGGCGAGTTTGACTTTGCCCAATCCTTCTTTTAAGGAGATGGCCACTTTCTTGTCTTTGGAACGTACGGAAGACATTTCTTCGATTCCGTCATTTGATGCGTTTGCAATGCTGGCTACACCTAGTGTGGCGGCTAATGCGAGTGTGAGTAATTTTTTCATTTTGTGTGGTTGTTTATAAGTTGGTATGATCCCTTATCCATCTTCTGTTCCAATTTTATTTTGGTAGTGACCGTGCCAGTTTTCAGGTAAAATAATTTTAACCCAAACGTTAAAAATTTAACATTCAATCGGTTGCGAATAAGGGATTGAAATTAAAAAACTGTATTATCCTGATACAATTGACCAAGAAAGTGTCCTGTTTCGAAACAGATTTCGGTAAAAAACTAAGTTTACCACTTTGCCAAAGGTTGCATGAGGCTGGAAATATTAACCTAATTTAATTTTGAAAAATTTTTAGAAAATCCTTTTGGCAAAAATCAAATAAAAAAACCTGTACGCTTTTGTACAGGTTCCGTTCTACATCGGTCAAGAAAAGCGTACAGATAGGCTTTTACAATTCTGATTTGATGATTTTGACCCTTTCGGAAATGGTCATGTTACTGATATCGAGGTTTTCGGAAGTGGCTTTGAGAAATTCCAAAACTGCTCCCTCGTGGTCGGTCGATGCGCCTTCTTTGACAGTTACATAGCGCATTGTGGTCCAAAGGACAGTTTTGAGCTCCTTTTGTGCATCATCGGTCATGTAGTATTCGACGACTATGGTGTTGTGGTTGTACCAAAGCAGACGGCTCATAATACGGACCCACTCCCCCACTTTGGCCGGACGGACATAAGAAATGTTGTGGTTATAGACTACCCAAGCTGATTTATACTTTCGGATAAAATCGATCACTTCGACACCATAAAGCTTCGGAACCTGATCTTCCCGTGCATTGAAAAAGTAGTCAAAGTATTTGGCATTGTTGAGGTGCTGCAGCGGGTCGCAATCCTGAAACCTGATGACGACGCGGCTTTCCGTTTCCTTTGGATAGTGCTTTTCTGGATTGTATTCAAACATGGGGATATTGGTTAATGGTTATTTGGTTTTAGGTCCCTGAGCTTGTCGAAGGGTTGGTTAATTGTCATTCGAGACCTGAATTAAAATCCATTAAACCACGACCTCTTAGCCAATATCAGTGAATATCCATCCCGATAACTATCGGGATCAATAAATATCAACTAACAATGAACCTCTAAAATTTCAACGAATCCTAAATATCTATTAATATCCAATATCAATGAATATCAATCAAAGATAAACCTCTAAATTTCAAAGAATCCTCGAAATCAAAAAATAAACCTACCACCAGCCCTCATTTTTATACATTTTCTTTTTGGAGGCTTTTTCGCGGTTGTATAGTCGGAGGTACTGTCCATCCAAATGCCTGACCCGGTAACCAAGTAAATGAAAAAGTGGTTTGGCCATATACTTGGCGATTTTAAGGTCCACACGTAGAATTTCCTTGTCCCGATGTTCCCACTTCACTCCAGGGAGTAAAGTAAAGAGGTTGTCTATTTTGATTTTCCTTAGAAAAGCGGATAGCCTTAACGCCCAAATCGGAATCTTGCGGATGATAAAAAACCCGTCACTGCCTTGATTTTGGTAAAGGGGCATAAACAGCCTTCCATCAAAACCGGAATAGACAGGCAAAAAGTTATTGGTAGCCAATTGGGTTCCTTTATTGATTTTTTGAAAACTCTCAAATCCCGGCAGCATCTTAAACACATCCATTCCTATGATCCGGTGCAAGTGTACGACTTCGAAAATATCCCTTACCGAGGCAGCGGATTTCTCCAATTGTTTCACATGGCTGGTATAATCCTCAACATCAAGTTTGCCTAGGGACCTTGCCGACACCAAAGTCATATAGGTAAATGCAATACTGTTTCTCACTGCTTCAGGATCCTGATGCTGTCCGGATTCAAAACCAATGGCAACATATCCCAACTGATTGATATAGCTTAGCAGGGGTCCTTCGAGAAATTCTTCAATACCGAGGACCACGGGAACGGGAAATTGCAAGGCAAACTTCCTGTTGATCATCGAGTCATTGATGGTGATGAAAGGAAGAGTCTTGCTCGAAGTGGTATGATAATCGATAAAATAAAAGGGACCTTTTTCTGATTTGGTGATTTCCTTTAGCAAATCCAAAAGTTCGAGAAGCTCCTTTTCCTCTTCCAAAAGGGCTTTCTTATTTGCGACCATTTTGATGTTTGTCTTGGTCCAAAGTCTGTTGAGGTCAATATCCAAAAATCTTTTGCCTTCAGAAAGTGCCTTCAGATTTCCCCTGAGGGCATAAATTGATCCCCTTAGGATATCTTGGCGTGTAGAAAGGTCTACCAAAACCCGCTCTAATGCCGTGACTCCAGCAGGTTCGTTGCCGTGAATTCCTGCAAAAAACAAGACGGTCGGACCGGGTTTTTCCCCTTTCAATTTTTGGATTACCCGTCTGACAGGCATATCAATTTTGGAGGGTGAAGTTTGGGCATCAATCATAGGTCATTTGAAGTCAAAATCCCAATTAGTTTGTTTTCTCGCACCACAGGCAATGCATGTATCTTGTGCCGGTCCATCAATTCTTTGGCTTCATCCACAGTACTATCCTGTCCGATGGTGATCAATTCGGTTTTCATCAGTGATTTGACTGTCGATTGGGTAGCATTTCCATTTTCAAAAAGAAGCTGGACATCAACCCAAGACAAAATCCCGAGAAGTTCCTTGTCGCCTTTGATGACGGGCATGTGGTGGATATTTTTCCATTTCATCATATGGGCGACCAATTCGATCGAATCTTTTTCCTCCACCGAAAATATGTCTGTACTCATGACATGGTGGACTTTTTTGGTGATGTTAAACTGCGACATCGCTTCAGGTGGAAGAACTTTCCATTCAGACACCGGCTTTTTACTTTCCTGGTTGAGGTACAAGTTTGCGGTCAACACCTGCACGGCAGCATCGGGTTTTTTGGTAGTAAGGAGATTCCTGTAGCTTTTGGTTATCCATTCTGATCCGTTGTGGGTATTGATTCTGTTTTGGATGACAGAAAGGTACTTCTCAATATCTCCTTCAGAAATTCCGACTTTTGTCAAACCATCCCTTGCTATGGGAAGGAATACTTCTGATAACAATTTTTGTGCGGAATACAATTTCCCCTCCCAATGAAACTGTACTGCCATCCCATACCTTGCTGCCGCTAAGAAATTGGATTTCACTTCTTTGAAATCCATCATCAGGTGGAGCTCCTTGTATTTCTCAGGTCTTCCTTTCATCAGTCCCACCCAAAAAGCCATATTGGCAATCTGATCAATGACCGTCGGACCCGAAGGGAGATATCGGCATTCGATCCTGAGGTGAGGCTTTCTATCTCCGACTCCGAAGCAGGCACGGTTCCATCGATAGACTGTTCCGTTGTGAAGACAAAGTGCTTTAAGTAAAGGGATTTCTCCTTTTTCGACCAAATCCACACTATCCGATTCAAAGTCTGCCGTCAGGATGCTGCGAAATCGAGCAATGTTATCTTTGAACACATCCGAAATGGAACCTGTCTGCCATTTGCTTTCAAAACTTACCCTCGGTTGGTTTTCATTGAGCAAAAAGGAATTGGTCCTGACATCAACACTTTGGGTAAAAAGGGCAATCCTTGTTTCACTCCAAAGCTCTTTTCCAAAAAGCAAGGGAGAATTGCTGCAGGCCGCCAATACAGGACCTGTGATAGCCTGAGACCAATTAAACATCTCCACAAACTCCTCGGGATCCAACTGCAGGTGCATCTGAAAACTCGTATTGCATCCCTCCAACATTACTGAATCGTGGAGCATTGTCACCTCATCCACTCCTTTGATATGGATGCTGAAGTCCTGCCCCCGGGATTCTTTGGCGGCCTCATTGAGGACAAAATAGCGGTCTACAACAGTCATACTTTCCAAAGTCGTATGCTTTGGCGCGATGGTGGGCAATATTCCTGTGATGATAATTCTGGATCCGGATTTTTGGGCAGCGGCTTTACCTTTGTCCAACAGTGAATCTAAATCCTGATGGAGGATGGAAAAACAATCCTTGCCTAGAACAATGGGGTCTGTATTGATTTCGAGGTTATAATTTCCGATTTCGGTAGTGAAATGCCTGTCATTTATTTCATCAAGGACTTGAAGTGAATTACTTTGGGGCAAAAACTCAGAATCCACGATACAAAACTCCTGCTCGGCACCGATGCGAATCGGAGATTTCTCAAACATATCGCGCTGTATCATCAGTTCGAGGGCTTCCATGTCCCGGACCAAATGGTGCAGGTAAATGGCCCTCTGTTTTTTCCCCGTTAATTTCCTAACATTCTTTGACCCCATATTTCTATTTCAAGAGAATGTGAAGCTAGCGAAAATCAATACCTGAAAACATGAGAAATGTCATTGAAGCTATTGATATTTATCGGGTAGTGGAATAGGGAAAAATCCACAATGATTTCGGGCAGTGGTGCCCATTAATTTTATGGATTACTCAGGTCTTCGATATCTGTCCACCCACAGAAATTAATTTGAACTATAAACCAACTAATGATTAGTAATTGAAAAAAATCTATTTACCCAAAACAAATTCACTTTAATCCCCAAAGGCTATGTTCGGATTAAAAACAATAATCAGTATCTTTCTTGGATAAACTCAAAGTAAATATATGGTCGAAGCCCTTGATAGCAGTACATTAAACTTCAATCAGGATTCTCTTTTCCTGCTCAATATTTCACTGGCGATCATCATGTTTGGGGTTGCGCTGGACCTGAGACTTACAGACTTCAAGTACATCGCCAAAAACCCAAAAGCTTTTTGGCTCGGGATTTTTTCCCAGTTTTTTTTCTTGCCTCTTTTGACATTGGTATTGGTTTATCTGATCAGTCCCCCGCCTTCTGTGGCTTTGGGGATGTTTTTGGTAGCAGCCTGTCCGGGAGGGAATGTTTCCAATTTTTTGACGCACCTAGCAAAAGGAAATACGGCATTATCTGTTTCATTGACAGCTTTTTCCACAGGGTTTTCAATATTTATTACCCCTTTCAATTTTGCACTGTGGTCAGGATTCTATGGACCAACGGCTGATTTGCTTCAGGAGATATCACTTTCTTACACAGATGTGTTTCAGACTGTGGCTCTGATTTTGGGTATTCCGTTGGTCTTGGGGATGATGGTCAACAACCGATTTCCAAATTGGGCTGCCAGAGCCACCAAAATCCTCAAACCTGTCAGTATCCTCATTTTTGCAGCATTTGTGGTGATTGCCTTTGTCGGTAATTACAACCTGTTTTTGAAGTTCATTGGGTTGATTTTTCTTTGGGTGTTGGGACATAATTTCGTCGCTTTGTTTTCGGGTTATTCCCTTGCAAAAATCGGAAAACTGAGCTTGGCTGATACCAAAACACTTACAATTGAAACAGGAATCCAAAATTCCGGTTTGGCATTGGTGCTGATATTTACTTATTTCGATGGATTGGGAGGAATGGCTATCATTGCAGCTTGGTGGGGCATTTGGCACATCATCTCGGGAATGAGTCTTTCACTTTATTGGAAAAGAATAAAAGAAACAAATCCGCGATGGGTCACCCAAAAAGGATAGCCACGAAAAATCAGATTCATGAAAAACCTTTTCAACGCCATTCTAAGGCTTGCTGTCAAAATTGCCCTCCATGTTTATTTTTCCCAAATCAAAGTCTATGGAAAGGCAAACATCCCAAAAGGCAAGGCCGTGTTGATCGTATCCAACCACCAAAATGCTTTGATTGACCCGATTCTAATTGCCACCCATACCAATCTGAAACCCCATTTTTTGACTAGGGCCTCTGTATTCAAAAAATCATTTGTGGCCACCTTACTTGATTTTATCAGGATGATTCCCATTTACAGGGTGAGGGACGGAATCAATAACATGGAAAAAAACAATGAAACCTTTGACAAAAGCGTCAATATACTTTTGGAAAAGGGAAGCATTGTGATTTTTGCGGAAGGCAACCACAGCAACCAAAGAAACCTGAGGCCTCTTAAAAAAGGATTCGCCCGCATTGCATTCCAAACTTTGGAAAAACATCCAGATTTAGACTTGGTCATCCTTCCTGTTGGCATCAATTACAGCAATCACCGCTTCTCCGGTAGTAAAGTCAGCTTGATTTTTGGAAAAACCATCCAACCCAAAGATTACTTTCCGCTTTTTGAACCTTTGATGGTGGATACATTCAAGTCTTTGGAACCTTTGGTCAGCACCATCCCGGAAGCTGACTATCAAAAAAACCTTGATGCCCTGATACAAAGCAGAATTGACCTCACTAAACCCGAGGATGTCAAAGAGTTCTTGTCAATGAAAAACCCGAAAATACCTGAAAAGTCCTACTCCAAACCATATTTTTCAAACAAAGTCATGAAAGTACTTCATTTTCCCATTTATTGGATTTGGCTTTGGATCAGGCCAAAAATCCAGGATTTGGTCTTTTATGCCACCTTCAAGTTTGTGATCGGCCTGGTGATGATTCCATTATGGTATGGGTTTTTGGTCTTTGGACTCCCCAAATTAGGCCTTGTAGAATGGTCGTTTTCCTGGGCATTTTTAGGAGTCGTTTACCTATTGGCAAATAGAAACGGGCAGGAGTAGGAAGATTGGAAGTTGGGAGGATGGGAAGATGGATGTTATAAGGTTAGAAAGTTTTGAAAGTTATAAAGTTGTTGATCCCTTGTCAACAGTTGTGGTGCCTGTTAGACAAAATCATCTCTGAAACTGCACACTGCCAAATGTTTGTAAACTGCCAACTAAAAACTGCCAACGAGCCGCTCCAAACTGGCCGCTGCGACTGAAAACTGACCACCGAATACTTCCCTAATTCCTCTCCATTTCCCTATATTTGAACCAAGAAAAAATAAACCCAAAAACCTTAGATTATGAAACAGGATTTTCTTCCCCTCAACGGGACAGATTATGTGGAACTGTACGTCGGCAATGCAAAGCAATCTTCTCTTTTTTACCAGTATGCTTTTGGCTATGAACTCATTGCCTATGCCGGACCGGAGACAGGCATCAGAGACCGTGCGTCTTATGTCTTGAAGCAGGACAAAATCAGGCTAGTTCTTACCACGCCTTTGAAGGAAAACCACCCCATTGCAGATCATATCAAGAAACATGGAGATGGAGTCAAAGTATTGGCACTATGGGTAGATGATGCTGCACAATCCTTCCTCGAAACCGTAAAGCGGGGAGCTATTCCTCACGAAGAACCCAAAGTCAGCAAAGACGAGTTTGGGGAAGTGGTCACCGCCTCCATCAAAACCTACGGAGAGACAATCCACACTTTTGTAGAAAGGAAAAATTATAGGGGTGTCTTTTTACCGGGTTTTAAACCGAGGAAAAGTGAATATCAAGCAAAACCGATTGGATTGAAATACATTGACCATTGTGTGGGTAATGTCGGTTGGGGCGAAATGAACAAGTGGGTGGATTTCTACGAAAATGTAATGGGTTTCAAGCTTCTGATCACCTTCGATGACAAGGACATTTCCACTGAATATTCAGCATTGATGTCAAAAGTAGTCTCCAACGGCAACGGATTCATCAAATTCCCCATCAATGAACCTGCCGAAGGCAAAAAGAAATCCCAGATTGAAGAATACCTCGACTTCTACAATGGACCCGGGGTGCAGCACATGGCTATTGCCACGGATGACATTATCCATACCGTCTCCGAATTGCGAAAAAGAGGCGTTGAGTTTTTGGAAGTTCCGGCTTCATATTATGATGATTTATTGGATAGAGTCGGGAAAATTGAAGAAGACCTACAGCCTTTGAAAGACCTTAATGTTTTGGTTGATCGCGATGAAGAGGGATACCTCCTGCAGATTTTTACCAAGCCTGTGCAGGACCGTCCTACCTTGTTCTACGAAATCATCCAAAGAAAAGGGGCCAAATCATTTGGAAAGGGAAATTTCAAGGCTTTGTTTGAAGCGATTGAAAGAGAGCAGGAATTGAGGGGGAATTTGTAGGAGGAGAGGGAAGTTGGAAGGTTAGGAAGTTGGGAAGTAGGAAGGTGATCAAAGTTTAGTGAGAAGTGGAAAGTGAGAGGAAAAGGTGGTGAAGAAAATGAAATTAGAAAACCCATTCCCATATTATTTCTACATTTTCCATGAGGAATGCAGGTTATTTTATTGAAATATTTAAATTAGAAATCCATTCAAAATTTTTCCAAGATGACAACAGTAGATCCAATGATTTTGGCCAAAGCAAACAGCTGGCTAAACAGTAACATTGACCAAAAGAGTAAAAAAGAAATACAGTCCCTGCTCGATGCACCTGACAAAACAGAATTGATCGACTCCTTTTACAGGGATCTTGAATTTGGGACAGGAGGTCTGAGAGGGCTGATGGGGGTAGGATCCAACAGGATGAATGTCTACACCGTTGCCATGGCTACTCAGGGATTGGCAAATTATTTATTGAAATGCTTTCCTGGTGAGGAGGTAAGTGTTGCGATAACCCACGACTGCAGGATTAACAACACGCTTTTTGCCGAAACGACAGCCAATGTCTTTACAGCCAATGGCATCAAAGTCAAATATTTCCGCGAAATGCGGCCCACCCCGATGCTTTCCTTTGCTATCCGGCATTTTGGATGCAAAAGTGGTGTCATGGTCACAGCATCACACAATCCCAAAGAGTACAACGGCTATAAAGCCTATTGGGATGATGGCGGACAGGTAGTCGCCCCGCATGACAAAAACATCATCGATGAAGTCATGAAGATCACCTCCATGGATGCTGTCAACTGGAATAAAAATGACAGCCTCATTGAATACATTGAGGAGGACTTCGATAAAATCTATTTGGACCTGGTCAAAAAACTAAGCCTCTCCAAAGCTGAAATCCAAGCTCAGAAAAACATGCCGATAGTCTTCTCCCCTATCCATGGTGCCTCCGGCAAAATGGTGCCTGCGGCGCTGAAGGCTTTTGGATTTGAGAATGTCCATGTCGTCAAAGAACAGGAACATCCTGACGGAACTTTCCCTACGGTTATTTACCCAAATCCTGAAGAAGCTGAAGCACTGACAATGGCGATCGAACTCGGTAAAAAAACGGGAGCAGAACTGGTTTTGGCCTGCGATCCTGACGGGGACCGCTATGCGGCTTGCGTACCTGATGGAAAAGGAGGTTATGATTTGTTGAATGGAAACCAAACAGGTGCCCTGTTGACCTACTACCTTTTGAGCAAATGGAAAGAACTCGGAAAGCTTGACGGAAACCAATTTATGGTAAATACCATCGTGACCACAGAACTCATCGATGAGATCTGTAAAGGTTTTAGCGTCACCTGCTTTTCAGTACTGACAGGATTCAAGAACATCGCAGAAATCATCCGAAATCTGGAGGGCAAAAAACAGTTTATCGGTGGTGGCGAAGAAAGCTATGGCTATCTCGTCGGCGATTTTGTGAGGGACAAAGACGGAGTTTCCGCTTGTGCGATGGTTTCTGAGATAGTAGCCTACTACAAATCCCAAGGTAAAACTGTCCAAAATGTGTTGGCAGAGATATATACCCAGTTTGGCTTCTACAAGGAATCTCTGATCTCTGTGACCAAAAAAGGCAAGGATGGGGCGGAACAGATCCAACAGCTGATGGCAGGTTTCAGAACCAACAGACCTACGGAAATGAATGGTATCAAAGTAGTGAAAGTAGTGGATGTAAAGGAGAGTAAAGTGTATGACATTGTCAACGGCACCGAATCTGCTCTAAAAATGGATAAATCAAATGTCATCCAATTCTATTTGGCTGATGGAAGCAAGATTTCTGCAAGACCTTCCGGAACAGAACCAAAAATCAAATATTACTTCTCTGTGAATGAACCACTTCCAAACAAGGAAGCTTACAAAGCTGTAGAAGCTTCCCTTGAAAGAAAAATCGAAGGACTTAAGAAATTCTTCAGTTAAAAATACAGACAAGAAAAAAGTAAAATAAGCCACTTCATTCATTTGGAGTGGCTTATTTGTTTGATTGGGTTTGATGGATGTAAAAAAAACCAATCCAAAAGTAAATAGGTAATATAATTTTAATTTTTACCCTATTTTTGTGCTTGCAAAATCAACCGCCGGATTGAAATTTCCGTTATTTCAAAAAAAATTCCAACACATCATGAAAAATATTGGCTTATCCATCATATTGCTATTCGCGGTATTTTCATTTTCCTCTTGCGAAAAAGAAGATCCAAAACCTGAATATTACTACAGTTTCAAAGTCAATGGAGTTCAAAAAGAATTCAGGCTCAACAACGATGGTGGCATTACCTTCCTCGAAAGTGGAGCCAATAGATTTACGCTTTTTAATATGGTGACAGGAGATGTGTTAAGTAAAAACGCCATCATCATGTCTTTTCGAAATATGGAACAAATTGAATTAGGGCAAAAATATATCATGCAAAATCCAATTATGGTCAATGGTACCTTATCCCCTTCTTTGGTCCTGATTTATTTTGACGAAAACGGCAAAGAGTTAGGCGCCACTTTATTACAGAGTTCAAATCCCGGCGCCTTGGATGATTGTTCATTCAAAATCACTGATTTTACCACAGAGGGATCTGTTGGGGAATTTGAAGGTGTAATTTTCGACCAAAGAGACACCCGACCTCTCAATCAGAGAACACCGGTTTTGATCACAGAAGGTAAATTTTTCCTTCCCAATTTCATTTCCAACCTGTAATTGAAAGTCAAAAAAGCCGGCACTGGGTCTATCCAAGTGCTGGCTTTTTTTTGAATTGCTTAGGTAGTTAAGCCCTTCCCACGTGTACCAAAGCATCCCCTGAATTGACGACTGGATTATTGTTCAGTCCGACAACATGCCCATTGTGGGTTCCTTTGACCACCACTTTTACCTGGCCGTAAGGATCAGTAATAGTGGCCAAGATCTCTCCTTTTTTCACTTCCTCACCCAATTTTACCCTTGAGGAGAATATTCCTGAAACTTTCGCCCTTACCCAAGAACTTTCAGAGATCATGATAGTCTGCTTCGGTGAAACATTGCCTTCCATCATCCCCAAATGGATCAGCATGCGCTGCGTTCCCAAAAGTGCTTCTTCCACGGCATAATCATCCAACCTCATCGATTCCCCACCTTCATATACCAAAATATGCTTTCGCCTTTTATATGCTTCCTTCCTGAAAGATTTGTCAATATGGGAAGAATTCAGAATGTAATGGGTCCCAAAAGCGGTGGCAAGCTCCACCCCCTTCTTATCTTTATAATCTACCCGGATCTGGGGATAATTGGATAGCATCCTTCCACCGGTATGGAAATCAATACCATAATCTATGAGTGGAATGATTTCATTTGAAAGGATAAAAGCTATCTGCGAGGCCAAAGAGCCTTTTTTACTTCCCGGAAAACTTCTGTTCAGATCCCTCCCGTCCGGAAATGTTCTTGAATTACTCAAAAAACCATACACATTCACAAGGGGCATAAAAATAACAGTGCCTTTGACAAGTTTTATGAGTTTCTCTTCTAACATTCTTCTCACGGCCACGATTCCGTTTATCTCGTCACCGTGCACTCCTCCTGAAATCAAAACAACAGGCCCTTCAGCCTCAGCACGGTTGATAAAAACCGGCAGGTCAATGAGCGTATGGGTAGGCAACCTTGCAATGGCAATGTCGATATTCATCGATTGGCCGGGTCGGACCTTGACCCCATTGATGACCATTTCTTTCATAGGTGATTATTCTAAAAGCGTCGAATTCTTTCTAATTGACCAAATTCTTGTTTAATTCGCAGCATCGGATCAATGCCATGAATATACAAGAAAACATTTCTCTATTGCCTTTCAACACTTTTGGAATTGATAAAAATGCAAGATTTTTTGCTATTGCCACCTCCACCGAAGAAGTAAAAATACTCCTTCAAAAATCAAGGGAAATGAATGTTCGGCTCTTCATTTTGGGAGGGGGAAGCAATATTCTATTGACAAAGAATCTCGAGGCTCTGGTGATAAAAATGGAAATCAAAGGATTTGAATTGATCAGGGAAAATGAAAAAGAGGTTTTTTTAAAAGTCGGTGCAGGAGAAAGCTGGCACGATTTGGTCAAGTATTGCATCCAAAACAACTGGGCAGGAGTCGAAAATCTTTCTTTGATCCCGGGCACGGTCGGAGCCTCACCCATGCAAAATATCGGAGCCTATGGTGTGGAGATCAAGGAAGTATTTGACCATTTGGAGGCTGTGGATAGGAATACCCTACAAATCAGAAGTTTTTCATCCGAGGAATGTAAATTTGGGTATAGGGAGAGTGTCTTTAAAAATGACTTGAAAGAGCAATTTGTAATCACCCATGTGGTGTTTAGGCTTTTGAAATCACCACGGATCAATACTGACTATGGTGCAATTAACCAGATTTTGAAAGAAAAGGGAATTGACTCCCCAACCATCAAAGACATCAGTGACGCTGTCATCGAGATCAGAAGGAGCAAATTGCCCGATCCGGCACTCATTGGAAATGCAGGAAGCTTTTTCAAAAACCCTACAGTTCCGGTTTCAATATTTGAAAAAATAAAATCAGATTACCCCAATGTCCCTGGTTTTCCCAATGAAGAGGGTGTCAAAATACCCGCTGCATGGCTTATCGAACAAACCGGTTGGAAAGGAAAGCGATTCGGAAACATCGGTGTGCACCAGTTTCAACCCTTAGTATTGGTGAATTATGGCGGCGGAGATGGATATGAAATCAAAGAATTGAGCAAAAAGATCCAAGAATCTGTGTTGGCTCGATTTGAAATCCTCCTCCATCCCGAGGTCAATTTTCTTTAGATCAAAGGATCTTCAAAGATGACTTCCTTTTCATATTTGGAAACCTCCACGCCAAATTTTTTCAAAAATTCCAATCCTTCATCGAAAGGCAATCCTTTATAGGCTGCATAGGAGTACATATATACCACTTTGACAATTCCCATTGAAAAGATGATCCTTGCGCAAGCAAGACAAGGTGCCAAAGTCACGTAAAGGGTGGATCCTTCCACTGAAGTGCTGTTTTTGACAGCATATAAAATTGCATTTTGCTCGGCGTGCAAAGCAAGGGTGCAGCTCCCTTTGCTGTCTCTGGCGCATCCCGTGTCAGGAAACTCCTCGTCACAATTGTGTGTCCCTGCCGGAGGCCCGTTATATCCGATGGAAATGATCCGGGTATCTTTGGTCAAAACTGCCCCAACGTGTTTTTTGATGCAGTGCGATCTTTTGGCCAAGTTGACTGCCAACTCCATGTATATATCATCAAAATGAGGCCTGTTTGGATTCTTCATCTAAATCTTGTTACCGTGGCAATTTATGCCCTTTATTGTCAATTTTCTTCAAAACCCAAAAGTAAAAAATCAGCGAAACAATTCCGTAAAATTCAAAAATTACTGGATTTGTGTGTAAAATCACGGATCAATAAGGTAAAAATAAGTTTTCTTTGTACCTGGATTTATTTAAACATCAATGGAAAAAGAGAATTTATCAGAACAGGATCTCATTGTCAGGGACTATTTGGCCAGACAAAGAACCTACCTCGCCAATGACAGGACGTTGCTTTCCTTCATCAGAACGTCATTGTATTTTTTGGTCAGCGGCACTGCCCTGATGGAAGTTAATGCCTTAGAACATGTCAGGAACTTGGGATGGGTAGCATTTGCCTTGAGTTTGGGTACATTATTTTTGGGGATTTACAGTTTTTTCAAAGTAAAAAAACGGCTGAAAAAACACTACTACCAAAAGATGTGATGAGTTCAAGGTAGGCGAACTCTCCATTAAACGTCAAAAATACCCACCTCACCCCTCTAATTCATCTAGAAACGGACTGAAGTTTATTTCGGAAGAAAAATGGTTTTAAGGGTTAACATTTAGTGAAGGTATTTTGGGTAATTTAGTGATCTCTAAGAGACATATTTTTGAATTAAAACCACCGAATATTGAAATTAGCCGCAGTTGATATAGGTTCGAATGCCATCAGGTTACAGGTCACTCACGTCACCCACTTTGAAGGAAAGACCAATTTCAAAAAATTAGAATACCTCAGGTTTCCTTTGCGGCTTGGCTTGGACGTTTTTCATTCCCAAAAAATCTCCGACAAAAACAGAAGAAAATTTGTCAAACTGATGAAGGCCTTCAAGCTTCTAATTGACCTGTATGAAGTCGATGATTACATGGTCTGCGCTACTTCGGCCATGAGAGAATCTGTCAACGGAAGGGAGATTTGCGAAGAAGTGCGAGAGGATATCGGTATGAAAATCAATATCATAGACGGAAATCATGAAGCGGAATTGATCAATATGGCGCTTGGTAGCTATATCGACGAAAAATCATATCTCCACATTGACGTCGGCGGTGGAAGCACTGAACTTAATATCTATATCAACCAAGAAAAAATCGCTACAAAATCCTTTAAAATCGGTTCTGTTCGGGCTTTGGATGACAGCATCCCCGTATCAGTATGGAAAAGCATGAACAAATTCATCACTGACCATGTGACCAAGCAGGACCTTATCACCTGCATCGGGACGGGAGGTAACATCAGTAAGATATTAGAACTCTCCAATCCCCGAAAAAATGTAAGGCTCATCGGGATAGATAAGATCATGGAAATACAGGCATATTTAGAATCATTTTCCTACGAAGATCGGATCAATAAACTGAATCTTAATCCTGACAGAGCAGATGTGATTATTCCTGCCTCCAAAATCTACCTTGCTGCGATGTCAGCAGCCAATTCCAAAAAAATGATGATACCTGATGTGGGACTCAAAGATGGGATGATGCAGGTTTTATACAAAAAAAACAAAAACAAAAGGCCGTGAAATCACAGCCTTTTGTTATTTCTAATGCACACTTTAAAACTATCCTATCAATTTGACTTTTTGGATAAGTTCTGCATTCAGGATGAAGAATTCTTTGTGAACATTAAATTCCTGCTCACCTTCTTTGGGTATTTTTGGGGAATAGTTTCCATCTTCCTGCATGATGTAGGAGTTTACATTGTCTTTTAAATTGAAAGAAATAATATTCATCAATTGCTTTTCGAGGAATGGATCCTGTATCCTAAAAAGAGACTCCAGCCTCTTATCAAAACTCCTGACCATCATGTCCGCACTTCCTGCATAGGTCCGGGTTTGGCCATTATTATGGAAATGATAGATCCTGGAATGCTCCAGAAAATCCCCCACCAAAGACAACACCTGTATGTTTTCACTCAATCCCATTCTTCCGGGACGGAGGCAACATATGCCCCTGATGATCAATTTGACAGGGACGCCTGATTGGGAAGCTCTGTACAAAGCATAAATGATCTCAGAATCTTCCAACGAATTGACTTTGATAAACACCCCGGAAGGAAGTCCTGCCCTTGCATTGTAAGCCTCCTGTTCTATAAATTCTATCAACTGATTTCTCATGTCCCTTGGCGCCGTAATCAGGTTTTGATAGGTAGAAGGCATGGAATGGCCGGTGATTACATTGAAAAACTCCGACACGTCATTTGCCAAAGTCTCATTGGTAGTCAATAATCCGATGTCGGTATAGAGCCGGGCTGTGTCCTCATTGTAATTACCCGAACCAAGGTGCACAAAACGCATCACACGATCCTCCTCTTTCTTGACAATGAGCAATAATTTGGTATGGGTTTTCAGGTTACTGATGCCATAAATCACAAAGCAACCTGCTTTTTGAAGTTTTTTCGCCTCCCTGATATTGTTTTCTTCATCAAACCTCGCTTTCACCTCAAAAAGGACCGAGACGTGCTTGCCGTTTTCAGCAGCCCTCAGCAAGGCTTTGGTGATCCTGCTTTCTTTTGCCAACCTGTAAATGGTCATTTTGATGGCCATCACTGAAGGGTCATCCACTGCTTTTTCGATCAGTTCGAGAATCGGGTCAATATTATTATAAGGATGGTGAAGGAGGATATCCCTTTCCTTAAGAACCTGAAAAATATCTTCCGATCCCTCTTCCGGATATGACAAGGGCGGAACCGGCGCAGGAATCTGCGGAAGCTTGTCTTTGAAGCGCCTGTTTCCAATCACCTGCCACAGCCCGGTGAAATCCAACATGCTGGCGCGCTCCACTTTAAAGATACTGTCATCGCCGATATTCCAACGCTCTTTGAGCAAAGCCACCATCCATTTGCTGTATCCTTCTTCGATTTCAATCCGGACCACCCTTCCTGTCTTGCGCTCGTTCAGTTTTCTTTTTACCTCTTCGAGGAAATTGGCGTCCATATCTTCACTTTCTTCCAAAGTAAAGTCACCGTTTCTTGTAATCCTGAAAAGGTTTATGGATTCAATATTTACATTCCGAAATAAAGAAACGATGTTTTCTCTGATAACTTCTTCGATGGGAATGTAGACAACCATATCTTCTCTTTCGATCTCAAAAAATCTTGGGATATTGGCCGGAATCTGTACGAAAGAAAGTTTTCTGTTTTCTTTTTTATCTCCCGGAGCCAAAGTCACCACCCCAAAAATCAGGAGCTTATTCATCAATATCGGAAAAGTCCGATAACCATCGAAAACCATCGGAGTCAACATAGGATAAACCGCCTTATTGAAATAAGACTTGATAAATTCCTGCTCGTCGGGTTCAAGGTTTCGGACATTGCTGAGAATAAAACCATCCTCAGACATTTTTGGGAGGAGTTCTTTTAGGAAATGTTCCTGTTGGCGCTTGTGGAATTCCTGGCATTCCAGCATCAGCTTCATTTTGAAAGGTTCCTCTCTTAAACCGGAGTAATCTACCCTTTCCTTGTCATAATCGAGGTAATTGTACAGTGACCCAATACGGATCATAAAAAACTCATCAAGATTAGAGGCAGTGATGGCCAAAAATTTCAATTTTTCAAAAATACACCTGCTCTTTTTCTTGGATTGGTCAAGGACGCGGTCATTGAATTTCATCCAACTCAGGTCCCTGCTGACCAGATCACTGCTCTCAATGATGCTTTCAAATTTATCTCTAGATGTTACTCTCATGACAATGTGGTGTATATTACAAATCTAATAATCTATCCAAATCAATTTGTTCGAAGGGATTAATTAATCATTAATAAACAAAAAAAAAGGGCTTTTGGCCCCTTTTTGATTTGAAATTTCGGATATCAGGTATCTATTTTTGCGTATTTGGCATTTTTTTCAATAAACTCCCTTCTTGGCGCCACTTCATCTCCCATCAACATGGAGAACAAATGATCCGCTTCAGCTGCTGATTCGATGGTTACCTGCTTCAAGGTCCTTGTATTAGGGTCCATCGTAGTGCTCCAGAGTTGCTCGGGGTTCATCTCACCGAGACCTTTGTACCGTTGAATGTTGACACTGTCCTCTTTGCCTTCTCCTGCCATCTCTCTGGTCAGTCTTTTTCTTTCTTCCTCATTCCAACAGTATCTTTCATCCTTGCCTTTTTTCAGCAAGTAAAGTGGCGGCTGAGCGATATAGACATATCCATTTTCGATCAACGGACGCATATACCTAAAGAACAAGGTTAAAATCAATGTCCTGATATGCGACCCGTCAATATCAGCATCCGTCATGATGACGATCTTGTGGTATCGAAGGGATGACATGTCGAGTTCCTTGTCGTTAGTGAGTGTCCCGAATCTAACACCCAGCGCAGTCAGGATGTTTTTGATTTCTTCATTGTCGTATATCTTGTGCTCGTGGGCTTTTTCCACGTTGAGGATTTTACCTTTAAGAGGTAGAATTGCTTGGAAATCCCTATCCCTACCCTGCTTAGCTGAACCGCCGGCAGAGTCTCCTTCGACGAGATAAAGTTCACATACAGTGGGATCTGAATTGGCACAATCCGCGAGTTTGCCCGGAAGGCCTCCGCCACCAAGGACGCTTTTACGCTGCACCATTTCCCGCGCTTTGCGTGCGGCATGTCTTGCTTGCGCAGCAAGCACCACTTTGCCCACAATAATCTTGGCCTCTTTAGGATGCTCTTCAAGCCACGATTGCAAAGTTTCTGAAACAGCACTGTTTACGGCACCCTGAACATCGGAATTACCAAGTTTGGTTTTTGTCTGACCTTCAAACTGTGGTTCTTGCACTTTTACCGAAATCACGGCTGTCAGTCCTTCCCTAAAGTCATCGCCTGAAACTTCAAGCTTCAGCTTATCGAGCATACCCGATTTATCGGCGTAGCTTTTTAGCGTTCTTGTCAAAGCCATTCTGAAACCGGAAACGTGCGTTCCCCCTTCATAAGTATTGATGGTATTGACATAAGAAACGACGTTTTCAGAATAAGAAGAGTTATAACTCATAGCCACCTGGACCGGGACATTACCTTTTTCTGATTCTATATAAATGGGGTATTCGATTATTTTTTCTTTGGATACATCGAGGTATTGAACAAATTCAACCAATCCGCCTTCTGAGTAGAATTCTTCTGATCTTGGGGAGCCGTCATCCTCCAACTCCCTAAAATCCTTCAGGAAAATCCTAATTCCTGCATTTAGAAAGGACATTTCCCTCAATCTTGTGGCAATGGTTTCAAACTTAAACTCCGTGTGGGTGAAGATAGAATCATCCGGCTTGAAATGGATGATCGTCCCTCTCTTATCTGTGACACCGATTTCTCTGACAGGGTATTGCGGAACACCTATTTTGTATTCCTGCTCAAAAACTTTCCCATTTCTATGGACTGTGGCTTTCAAGTCTGTGGATAAGGCATTGACGCAAGATACGCCCACACCGTGAAGACCGCCGGAAACTTTGTAAGTGTCTTTGTCAAACTTTCCTCCTGCGTGAAGGACGGTCATGACCACTTCCAAAGCCGATTTTTTCTCCTTGATGTGCATGTCTGTAGGAATGCCCCTACCGTTATCTTCTACGGTGACAGAATTATCCACATTGACTGCAACATGAATGGTATCGCAATATCCCCCAAGTGCTTCATCAATAGAGTTGTCTACCACTTCCCAAATAAGGTGATGGAGTCCTTTGACACCAATGTCACCGATGTACATAGCAGGTCTTTTTCTAACCGCTTCTAAACCTTCTAAAACCTGGATATTATCTGCTGAATAATCCTGATGATTTCCTTCTTTTTGTTCGCTCATACCTTGTTTAAAATGCCTTTTTTATGAAAAAAAAGAGATTTTTTCATTCTTTAAATAACCCGTAATTATACACAAAAAAATCGAGAGCACCTACCCTAATTTTATCCTAAAAATGGCTTTCTGACTCATTTTTTAACAATTTTTCAAATATGCCAAAGTTCCCAATATTTTATGGGTAATATCTCAAAGTACCAAATAATATAAATTTTCAGATTTCACAATTTACAACTGTTCATATCTGTTTTTAAGCTTTTTATATACAAATGTTTAATATTCAATGCATATTATTAAACAAATCTTATTCTGTTTATCTTATGTACACGAGGTCTCACCCAAACAATATTTCAAAAATCCATTTTAACTAAATCCATTACTCTATGAACACCTTATTAACAGCAGAATTGATCGGTCTTGATAAGATCATCAATAGTGATCCCGTAGCCATAACCTTTTTCATGGGGTATATGGCTATGTTTGCTTCGGCAGTTTTCTTCTTCGTAGAAAGAAACTCTGTCAGTGACAAGTGGAAGACGTCTTTATTGGTTTCCGGTCTTATTACCGGGATTGCAGCGGTGCATTACTATTACATGAGAGATTTCTACTTACAAACAGGACAGAGCCCAACAGCCTTCAGGTATGTAGATTGGACGCTCACAGTTCCATTGATGTGCGTAGAGTTTTACTTATTGACCAAGCCATTTGGTGCCAAAACAAGTACATTAACCAAATTGATTCTTGCTTCCCTATTGATGCTTATCGCCGGTTACATTGGAGAAACTTCAGGAATTGAAAGTAACGTCATGTGGGGTATAATATCCACAATCGGTTACTTATACATTGTATATGAAGTATTCGCAGGTGATGTTGCCAAATTGGCAAAAAGCTCAGACAGCCCAGCATTGGGTAGAGCAATGTTCCTTTTGAAAATATTCATCACCCTAGGTTGGTCTATCTATCCTTTGGGTTACATGGTATTGCCAGGTAATTTATTGTCCGGTGCTTTTGAAGTCAGCAGCATCGATTTGTTCTACAACTTGGCTGATGCTATCAACAAAATCGGTTTCGGTTTGGTGATATACTCAGTAGCCATTTCTGAGACAAACAAAAACAAAAAAGCTCAAATAGCTTAATCTTGCAAAGAAAGCTCTTCCAATCATGGAGGAGCTTTCTTTTTTTAACCCAAAAAACCCATGGCAACCTACGATTACATTATTACAGGGCTTGGATGTGCCGGTTTAAGTTTGGTTTATTATTTACTTGACAGTCCGCTCAGGGATAAAAAAATCTTACTTATCGACAACTCATCCAAAACTGAAAATGACAGAACCTGGTGCTATTGGGCAGAAAACCCACTTGAAATCCACCCAAAAAACACACCTTTGGTTTCGTGGGATTCAATCAAAATTACTGAAGCTAAAAAATCGGTTTCAGCCCATCTAAGGAATCTCAAATACTTCCACATTAAGTCCTCCGATTTTTATAAAGAGGTAATTGAAAAAATAAAACGGTTTCCAAATGTCTCGTTTCTAAGAGACAGTGTAGAAAAAATCGAAAACACAGAGGAAAGTTCCGTTAGGGTAGTTACATCCAAGTCGGGCATTTTCAGTTCTGAAATTTTATTCAACAGCATTCCCTTCTCCTTAGCTCCCAAGGAAAATAATATCCTCAAACAAGTATTTGTTGGTTGGAAGGTCGCCTGCCAAAAGGATTCATTCTCTCCGGATGCCGTATCCCTGATGCACTTTGTTTCTGAACAAAAAACCAAAACCGATTTTTTTTATGTACTTCCCTACAACAAAAAAGAAGCATTAATTGAGTATACACTCTACACCAAAGGTGATATTGATATCCCCATGTTAGAGAGAGAACTTGCCAATTATCTTAATAATCAACTTGGCGTGTCAGAATATGACATTTCCTTTAAAGAATCAGGCAGTATTCCTATGACAACTCTGGAAACACCTGCAAACACCCATCCAAATATCATTCACTTAGGCACTTTAGCAGGATGCTCCAAACCATCCACAGGTTATACTTTCTACGATATTCAAAAACATTGCAAATCAATTGTCAATGAGATCGTTCTAACCGGAAAAGTCAGCTCTAAGAAATGGAACAGAAAAGCAAGATTTGGTTTTTATGACAATATCATATTGAATATTGCTGTCAAATGGCCCGCTGCCATGCCTCAGATTTTCGGCCAAATGTTTGCTTTGAATAAAGCCAATTTAGTGCTTAAATTCCTCAATGAAGAAACTAACATTTGGGAAGAAATCAGCATTCTGTCTAAATTGAAGTTTTCGATTTTTATAAAATCCCTGTTGAATTATGAAAAGCATTGAGGTAGCAGGCAAAATTCTTGGGTTAATTTTGGGATTAAGCTATCTACTATTTTTTGAAGGAAATGATGTTTTCCAATGGATTTGTTTTGGAGGAATACTGATTACAATCGGGATACCCCACGGTGCGATTGACCACCTTTTGCTAAATCCGGTTATTGATAAGAAAAACCTGATTCGATTTATTGTCAAATATCTGGCAATCATCGCGGCTTATATAATCGTATGGCTTCTACTTCCTACCCTGGCTTTGCTTTCTTTTGTATTGATGTCCGCTTACCACTTTGGTCAAAGCCATTTTATCAAACTGAAATTCAAAAAACTCGAGAAACTAACTTATATCTCATTGGGTTCGTTTTTTCTGAGTACGGTCCTTTGGGGAGATATTGGTTATACCATGTCCATTCTCTCCAACATCATTGATGTAAGCCATCTTGCCCCTGTCGGAACGTGGTTCATCTTTTTCTCTTTCTCTATCTCGGTTACACTCATTTTGGCCAACTTTGGGGTGAGATCGGTTTGGTTATTGGTAGAAATAAGCCTACTGGGTTTATTTCTTTACCAGCTTCCACTTCTTCTGGGCTTCATCATTTACTTTGGTTTTTGGCACTCATTACCAAGCATGACCGAAGAATTTGAAGCTTTGAAAGATTACCTTGAAACCCAAAAAATTAAAAATTTTATAGTTAAACTCTTGCCCTTTACCCTGATGAGTTTGATGGGAATGTCACTGATTCTGATGTTTTTCTACAATATGATGGAACCAGATCAACTCACCTTGCTTTTCTTTATCTTGGTGTCACTGATTTCTGCACCACATATCTGGTACATGAATTTGTTTTTGGTTGCAAGAAAAAATCAATACTGACCGGTACTCATCAACACCAAAGTACAGGCTTCCCATGTGTCTATACCTTTTTCCTTAGCCAATTTTTCAAATTCAGGATTCTCAGTACCCGGATTAAAAATGATTCTTTTTGGCTTCAATGAAAGGATATAATCATACCACTCAGGCTGATTTTGGGGCCCAAGGTAAAGGGTGACGGTATCAACATCTTTAATTTCCGGTTTCTCTTTGATGTTCAGAATTTCGTTTTCAAACAAAATCCCGGTTTTGATCCCGACAGGAACCACCGGAATATTACGCTCAGCAAACATCCCTGCTGCCAGGTAGGAATACCTTGAAGTATTGGTAGATGCCCCTATAATGACTGTTTTTTTCATAATCCTTATTCTCTACTGCCAAAAAACCTATCTCTTTCAAAAGTCTCGATATGTCTTTGTTTTTTGCTCTCGTATATGTCTTCTAGGGTAATCAAAATTCCGGTTTCTTCCACCGCTCCAAACTCATCGTTCATTGCCGTTCCGAAAGATTTCATGGTTGGCGACAGGTTCATGTAGGTATTGATCAAGGGGGGAATATTCTCTCCCATGGCCCTTACCCTGCTGTTTAAGACTTTATACCCCTCCTTATAATCCAAGCCATTAATCTGATTGGAAAATTCTGAGATATCAGTTTCATATGTAAGAAGCAATTCAGGATGTGGCGCCACCAGTTTTTCTTTATCCGGAAAATAATACTGCATAAAATACAGTAAAAAATCACGTGCCTCCCTGTTGTAATGTGGATACATGGTGACTTTTCCAAATAGGTATTTGATGTCAGGATTCAATTTTACTACGGCGCCAAGTCCGTCCCAAAGGTTGTCCAAAGAAAAAATCCCTTTCCTGTTGTCAAGGCTGGGTTGGTATTGCGGCTGGACAAATGACCTTCCTAGCTCAATGGTATAGGGTATGTATTCTTGCAGAAATTTGTCAGAAAAGGAAAATAAATGGGCTGTAGAAAGGTTGATATTTCCATCTTTATCAGTGCCTGCCTCTCTGCATTTGATCAACCTATAGCCTGCCACAATTTCTTCATCCTCCGGATTCCATGTGATCAATTGCTGATAACAGTTTGGAATAATGTCATTATCGTCGATGTCAAGTGCAAGACCTGTCCCTCCTCCTGCTGCCCTGAATGTCAGTTCCCTCAACCTTCCTATTTCCTGCATGGCATTGGGAGAATTGTGGTGATTGACCAAATAGATCAAGTTGTTTCCGTTATTGGAATAACGCAAAAATCTTTCAGGTGTAAGTTCCTGCTTCAATAATTCTCTGTCTATTGCCGGGATTACCGCTTGCATACATCTATCATTTAGGCCTTACTATATACAATCTGTTTTACTTCCTCGGCCCATTCGCTTTCACTTTTCGTTTTATCAAAGTAACTGTAAGGAATTGGTTTTCCTATATGGATGATGACTTTTTTACCTCTTTGTGAAAACATTTCATCGGGCAAATAAAACATTTCAATATTTGTTTTGATACCGATTCGCTTCCTGAGGTTGGCGAAGTTATAGAAGAAATTTGAATTTCTTCCCTCAATATAAACCGGCACGATGTCCTTTTGGTACTTTTTGGATTTGCTGATAAAACTTTTCTTCCATTCCAGGTCTTTGATTCCGATTGGCTGCTTCCTTGATACCAAACCTGCCGGAAAAACCAAAACCGCAAAATCCCCTGCATACGTATCCTCAATCAACCTGGAAACATCCCTGCTGTTGGTTCCCAACTTATTAACCGGGACAAACAAAGGCTCAAAGTTTTTGATATTGGTCAGAATATCATTGACCAAAAACCTCAGGTCAGTTCTGTATTTGCCCAAAGCGTACATAAAGGCAATTCCGTCCATTCCGCCCAAGGGGTGGTTGGAAGCAAAAATCACAGGTCTGTCAAGGGGGATATTTTCGGCACCCGTAAGCGTCACTTCTACGCCGAATTCACCAATCAGGGCATTGACAAACTCCATTCCTTGAAGATGACCGATATTGGCCATCACTTTATTTATCTCTTTTTCATGGACAACTTTTTTGACATAATCGATCACAAAACTAGGAAGCCATCTATGGAGCCCCGGGTTTTTGCTTTTGAATACTTGGTCAATGTCAATAAAAGGCTTTTGGTTTTCCACTTGGTAAAAGGTGAGGTCAATCGATGATGAAGCAGGTTTCCTATAACTTGCTAGATACCAATGTGAATCGAAAACCATCGGTATTGCAAGTTTCTTTTTTGTGGTTTTGAAAAAAGCACAAGGCTAAAAATACAAATTTTTTATTTGGGTCACATATAAATTCAGCGCTTTGGTAATTAGTTTTATTGAACCAAATGTGGGGTAAAATGTTCTAAGACCAAACATAGACAAATGAAACTCGCCATCACAGGTCCAACATCCGGAATCGGAGAAGTTGCTTTTATCCAACTTGCACCTCATTTCAACGAAATTTTTCTGATCGCAAGAAATGAGTCCAAGGCAAACAAGCTGATCGAAACGCTTTCCAAGCACGATCAAAAAAAAATCACTTTTATCTATTGTGACCTTACTGATATGGAAACAGTGGTCTCAGCGGCTCAAAGTATTAAAGAGAAAACGGCCACTTTGGATGTTTTGATCAATAATGCCGGCGGGATCTTTCAAAATAAAGAGATCACCAAAGATGGTTTCGAGATGGGCTTAGCAGCCAACCATCTCGGACATTTTCTTTTGACCCACCATTTGATGCCTGTGCTATTGGCGGCACCAAAACCAAAGGTGATCAATGTGAGTTCTGAAGCCCACAGGGCGGCTAAAGTGGATTTCAATGATTTGAATTACACCAATAAAAAATTCAACTCTTTTATTTCCTATGCCAATGTGAAGCTTTTCAATATTTTGTTTACCAAATACCTTTCTGAAAATTTCGGTGAAAAAGGCCTGAATGCGTATGCCCTTCATCCGGGAGTTGTCAAAACCAATTTCGGAAAGCAAACATCAGGAATCTTTGGGATTTTTTGGAAAATGGCAGGGCCGTTTATGATTACTGCAGAGGAAGGCGCGAAGACCACCATCTACCTGGCCAAGACCAAAATCGATTCTTTGAAAAACGGTTATTATTTCAAAAAAAGTAGACCGGTAAAACCCTCATCAGAGGCTCATTCTAAAAAAATGAGGGACAGACTTTGGAAAGAAAGTGAGAAAATGCTGGCAAAATGGCTCTAAAAAAGGAATAAAGTATCAAAAAAAAGGAGGAATCACATCCTCCTTTTTTGTTTAAAGTTCATCCCAATTCCACTCTTCATTGATCTGGCTGATGGCGTGGTGGGCAGTCAAATCATATTGACATGGTACAATAGAAACAAAATTGTTGGCTATGGCCCACTCATCATTGTCTTCACCTTTGTCAAAATTTACAAAGTTGCCTGCCATCCAAAAATATTTTCTTCCATTTGGATCAAACCTTTCTGAAAATTCTTCCTGCCATTTGGCATGCGCCTGACGGCATACTTTAACACCGCGGATAGGTTCGTTTCTTTTTGGGGGAAAGTTCACGTTCAAAGCCACTCCTTTTGCGATCCCGTTTTCCAATACTTGTTTGGAGATTTTGTAAACATATTCTTCCACGTGGCTGAAGTCAGCTTTGGAAGAATAATCACAGAGGCTAAAGCCAATGGAGGGAAGTCCTTCCAAGGCTCCTTCTATGGCTGCGGACATGGTTCCTGAGTACAAAACTGAAATAGAAGTGTTGCTCCCATGATTGATCCCGCTGACTACGAGATCCGGCTGCCGGTCTTTCATCACATGGTGTTTTGCGAGCTTGATGCAATCTGCCGGTGTGCCGGAGGATTTATAGGCCACGACATCGTCGAAAATATCTTCTTCATACAACCTGAGTGTCTCTCCGATGGTGATTGCATGACCCATTCCTGATTGGGGACTGTCAGGTGCCACAACGACCACGTCCCCAAGTTTTTTCATCACATTTACCAATACCCTGATGCCTTTGGAGGTGATTCCATCATCATTGGAAACCAAAATCAATGGTTTTTTTGACATAAAAATTATTTTATTTGATTGTAGTATGCCGTAATCCGGAGTAAATCTCCACGTTGGTCATGTTCCAAACGATTTTTTCTCATGTACAATTCCACCTCATCTGATCTGTCATAGAGGATGTCCAAAAGCTCTTTTTTCTTTAGGGAATATTTCTGGATTTTTCCATCCTTCAGAAAATAAAAGTTGAAAGCAAGTTTGTATGCTCCTGACATCGGAGGCCCCCAGATTGGGTTCATGACCATAGGAGAGTACATTCCCATGCTACGGTTGTCAGTAGTCACATATTCACGGCATAGCAATACTATATTATTTCCCTCAGTCAAAATCTCAAAGAAAATTGGGGTTTCGTACTCACCGGTAAGCGAATAGGGTAAAGAATAAAAAGTCCTTATTCCGCCATATTGCTCATCAAAGAGTTCGAATTGGACCACACCGGAAGCACTGAAGGTTTCTATGCCGCTGTTTTGAAGCTGCACAAGGTTATTATCCAGATCATATTTCAAAGTTCCCTGAAAAACCTGTCCGTTGGTAGTAGTGATTTGTCCTTTGTGCCACATCTGAGAAGGAAATTGGCCGTTTTGTGCCAAACCCGTCAGGGTATGTAGAAACAGGAAAATCAGTGTCAGTTGTAAGTACCTCATCTCTTTCAGTTATTGGGTTCAGATGGTTAACGAATCCTAGATTGATTTGGTTGATACAATTTAACCTTTGTCGGGCAAATTTTTGAATTTCAAAACTTTAATTTTGCCAATTATTTCACGTTTTTTAGAATGGTATGTCCCATTTTATCCCTCTTGGTGGTGAGGTATTTTTCATTATGTGGGTTAGGAGTGATTTCAATGGGGATTTGCTCCACTATCTCCAAGCCATAGCCGAGGAGTCCAACTCTCTTTGTGGGATTGTTGGTAATCAACCTGATTTTGCTTACTCCCAAATCCCGAAGAATCTGCGCCCCTACTCCGTAATCCCTTTTATCCATTGGCAAACCGAGTGCAAGGTTGGCCTGGACAGTGTCCATACCCTGTTCCTGGAGTTTATAAGCCTTAAGTTTATTCAACAATCCTATTCCCCTGCCTTCCTGATTCATATACAACACAACTCCCTTCCCTTCTTTTTCTACCATTTCCATAGCTTTTTGGAGCTGGGGTCCGCAATCACAACGGCAGCTTCCAAAAATATCCCCTGTGATGCAGGAGGAGTGTACCCTCACCATTACTGGTTCATCATTTGTCCATGAGCCTTTGATCAAAGCAAGGTGCATATCGTCTGTATTGGTCTGTCTGAAAGCAATCAGGTCAAAATCTCCCCATTTGGTCGGCAGGTCTACACCTATTTCTCTTTTGATGAGGCTCTCGTTTTTCAATCTGTAAGCAATCAAGTCCTTGATGGAAACCAACTTGAGGTTGAAACGCCTGGCTACTTCCACGAGGTCGGGCAATCTTGCCATGGTACCATCCTCATTCATGATTTCGACGAGTACTCCCGCAGGGGACAAACCTGCAAGTCTTGCAAAATCAATGGCAGCCTCAGTGTGACCTGACCTTCGGAGGACACCTCCCCTTTTGGCTTTCAAAGGAAAAATATGTCCGGGCTTTCCTAATTCATCCGGATGAATGCTGTCATCAATCAAGGCTCGGATGGTTTTGGCACGGTCGCTTGCTGAAATCCCGGTGGTGCATCCATGCCCAACCAGGTCAACAGATACAGTAAAGGGAGTTTCAAAAGCAGCTGTATTATTGCCTACCATAAGTTGTAAACCCAATTGGTCGCACCTGTCTTCAATCAATGGCGCGCAGATCAGACCGCGCCCATGGGTAGCCATAAAATTGATGATCTCGGGTGTTACTTTTTCTGCCGCACAGATAAAGTCCCCTTCATTTTCCCTGTCTTCATCATCGACAACAATGATAACCTCCCCATTTTTTATTGCTTTTACCGCCTCCTCTATTGGATCGAGTTGAATTGAATTTGACATGGTTGATTTTTGAATTCTATAAAATTTGGTGGCAAAATTAGTACCCTTTGCTTTACGAAACAGGATTTCACCAATTAAAGTTTGGTTAATAGCTGACAACAATCCCCAATTGTCTGTCTATTTCTACCTGAAATTTTTTGAGCTCCATATAGACCCCAAGCCTTTGGCTGATTACTTCAACATCCAATTTCTCGTCATCTGCTTCTTTTATTTTATGTTTTGCCTCCTCAAGCAATTTTTTGATTACTTTTTTCTTCAAATGCAAAACATTGTCATAAACAGTCTTAGCCAAGTCATCCGCCTCATGGTGTGTAAAAATCTGAAAACGTGACTCCCAAAGTGTAGAAAGTTCATACTTTTTAGTGATCAAATGGATGACTTCATTTTTGACCTCATGGTCCCCAAAATTTAAAAAATACTCGGGCTGGGGAAGAACACCTTCAGCCAATGCGTTCTTATAAATAGATAAAATTTTGTTGAACACAGCCGTCTCGAAGGTAAGCTCAGAAGTTTCCTGCAATAAATATTCACAAACCCGGGTTTCTTCAGACACCATTTCAAATCCATAACTGACCAAAAGCCGCATCATTTCCCTTTCTTGAATGTAGATAAGGGAAGAGGATGATGCCGGAGTTTCTTTGGTAGGAAGAAGGTTTTCAAAATTTGTTTCTTGCTCTGAATCCCTTTGCTCCCGGAAGTATTTTTCTTTCTCAGTCTTTACATAAATCTTGTTCAGCTCTGTCTGGATGATATCTTCATCGATGTCGAGAAGGTTTGCAGACTGTTTGATATAGACTGACCTGATGATGGGATCGGGAATTTTACCCAAACTGCTGACGACCTGACGGATCAGATCTGCTTGTTTGATCGGATCCTTGGCAGCTTCTTCAGCATAAAGACCGATTTTGAAAGCAATGAAATCCTGGGCTTTTTCTTCTAAGTATTCCTTGAATGCAAGTGAACCGACTTTCCTGGAATAACTGTCGGGATCCTCACCTTGGGGGAATACCACTGCTTTGACATTCAGTCCACCCTCCAAAATCATATCTATCCCACGCAGGGACGCCTTGATCCCTGCAGCATCACCATCGTACAACACGGTGATGTTGTCGGAGAATCTTTTGATCAGCTTGATCTGGTTTTCGGTAAGGGAAGTCCCGGAGGAGGCGACGACATTTTCGATACCTGCAAGATGCATGGATACCACATCAGTATACCCTTCTACGAGGTAACAGTTCCCCTTTTCTCTGATGGATTTTTTTGCCTGAAAAATCCCATAGAGGATATCACTTTTATGGTAAACCTCTGTTTCAGGGGAGTTGATGTATTTGGGCTGCTTTTTGTCCTGAGTCAGGATTCTTGCGCCAAATCCAATGGGCTTACCGCCAAGATTATGGATAGTGAAAGTAACTCTTCCTCTAAACCTGTCATAAAGTCTTTCTGCTTCACCTTCTTTTTGAAGAATTAAACCTGCCTTCAGTAAAATTTCTTCAGAATGTCCGGCCTGCTTTGCGGCTTTGAGCATATGGTCCCAACCGTCTAGAGCATAGCCAAGGTCAAACTTCTCGATGATGGAAGGGTTAAAGCCCCTTTCTTTGAAATAACTCAAACCGATCGCTTTCCCTTCTTCTGTCTGGAGGTTTTGGACAAAAAAATCTTTCGCAAAATTAAGAACGATATATAGACTTTCCTTTTCGTTATAGGCCTGAACAGCCTCAGGGGTGACCTGCTTGTCTTCCTCTATTTCGATCCCATATTTCTGCGCCAATTGCCGTATGGCCTCATTGAAACCTATCCCTTCGATATCCATCACAAACTGGATAGGGTCGCCGGCTTTGCCACATCCAAAACATTTGTAAATCTGCTTGGCGGGAGAAACAGAGAAGGACGGGGTACTTTCATTGTGAAAAGGACAGCAGGCCCAAAGGTTCTGCCCTTTCTTTTTCAAAGGCACATAATCATTGACCACCTCCTCGATGTCCACCCTTTCTCTTACCTTGTCTGTGGTATTTCTGCTGATCACTTTTTTCTAATTTTTGGGGAATCAAAGATAAAAAGTATTCCATCAAAAAATAGGAAGGATCCAATACGAAACTTATTAGGGTTGAAGAAAGTTAAGCAAATTGAAACATTTACTGTTTTCAACACAACATAGGTTTTTCAATTCCTAAAATTATAGCCTATTTTGCGGACGAGTTTACTTTATCAAAAATGAACATAGAAAAAAGCGATATTCTAAAGGCACTTTCAAAAGTCCAAGACCCAGATTTGAAAAAGGATTTGGTCACTTTGGGAATGATTCAAAACCTGGCTGTAGAAGGAAAGAAAATCAGTTTTAAGGTTGTCCTCACGACTCCAGCATGTCCGCTCAAAGAAGTCATCAAAAATAATTGCATAGAAGTCTTAGAGGAGACATTTGGAGTAGAAATCGATTTGGATATTCACATGACGTCAAATGTGACTACCAGCAGAAACAACACCCCCTTGCTTCCAAAAGTAAAAAACATAATCGCGATTGCTTCAGGAAAAGGTGGCGTCGGTAAATCCACCACGGCCTCAAATCTCGCCGTGGCACTTGCCAAAATGGGAGCCAAAGTCGGATTGATAGATGCTGACATATCCGGTCCTTCGATCCCGATCATGTTCAATGTGGAAGCCGAACAACCATCTGTGAAACAAGTGGATGGCAAAAATATCATCATGCCTATAGAACAATATGGTGTGAAATTGATGTCAATAGGTTTCTTGACTCCGGCTGATTCTGCTGTAGTTTGGAGAGGCCCGATGGCAAGTTCTGCATTGAAGCAATTCATCGGTGATGTGGAATGGGGAGAGTTGGATTATCTACTCATCGACCTTCCTCCCGGTACTTCTGACATCCACTTGACCATGGTACAGACTGTACCCGTCACAGGTGTGGTGATCGTCACTACACCACAAAAAGTGGCTTTAGGCGATGCAACAAAGGGATTGACGATGTTCAGACAACCCCAAATAAATGTACCCATTCTAGGTGTTGTGGAAAATATGGCTTATTTTTCGCCAGAGGAGTTGCCCGATAATAAGTATTATTTGTTTGGAAAAGAAGGTGGCAAGAGACTTGCAGAGAGATTTGATGTCCCACTACTTGGAGAAATTCCAATTGTCCAAAGTATAAGAGAAAGCGGAGATTCCGGTTTTCCTGCGGTATTGAAATCGGGAATTACCGAAAAAGCATTTTCAGCTTTGGCCGAGGCCGTCGCAAGACAGATTGCCATCCGGAACGCTGAAAAAAATAAAACTGAAGTTGTACAAGTAAATTAAAAAGATAAATGAGTTTCCCATTAAGTGAAAGAATTGAAGCTGCTTTGGATAGCATCAGACCTTATTTAGAGGCCGATGGAGGAAATGTCAAAGTAGTGGAGATAACAGATGATTTTATATTAAGATTAGAATTAACAGGAACATGCAGTTCTTGTCCCATGTCAACCATGACTCTCAAAGCCGGTGTCGAAGAAGCAATCAAAAGGGCAGTTCCAGAGATCATTAAAGTAGAAGCTGTCAATGTTTTAGTTGCTTAATTTAATACGGATGAAATTAAAGTCCCCCGGAAAAAGAATAGGGTTTGCCTTATTCTTTTTGTTTTCCCTACTAAGTCCTGAAATTGGAGCTCAGAATTTTTTTGGTCAACCCTATCAACACGTTCATAACGAAAAATGCGCCCATGTCCTGATAGAAAAAATGCAGGAAGAAAAGATGGGGTTCTATGGTACCAAAGAGTATTTTGAATCTTGGATTTCCAAAGAAATCAGTGAAAAGAAAAAGAATTTTAACCCTTTACAAAGAATTCAGGCTGAAAGAAGGGTAATCCCTGTAGTTGTCCATGTCATCCATAACGGAACTCCCGAAGGATCCGGAGCCAATATTCCTTTTTCCCAGATTGAAGCACAGATTCGGATTATCAATGAAGATTTTCGTAGACAAAATGCGGATACCACATTAACCCCCCAAGAATTCTTAGGAGTCGTGGCTGATGCAAACATAGAATTTGTTTTGGCAAGACAAGACCCAAAAGGTCTTCCTACCAATGGTGTTGTCCGGGTCAAAGGACCGAAAACTGTTTATAATCCCAATATTCCAAGCGATATTGATTTAATTGGACAAACCTCTCTGTGGCCACCTGAGGATTACATGAATATCTGGGTAGTTACAATAATAGATCCAATTATTGGCTTTGCTTCTTTACCTATTTCCAATTTACCTGGTTTAAATGTTCCACCAAATTCAAGAGAAAATGATGGAGTGACAATAGATTACAGGTATTTCGGTGAAGGAGGTAATGCTGCATCAGGTTCAAAAGGACGGACGGCAACCCATGAAATAGGCCACTTTCTAGGTTTACGCCATATCTGGGGAGATGGAGATTGTTCTGTGGACGACTTCGTGCTGGATACACCCCTGCAAAGTGGGCCTAACAATGCATGTAGGACTGTTAATCCAAAGATTTCATGCAATACCAGAGATCTTGTTGAAAATTATATGGACTATACCCCTGATGATTGTATGAACAATTTCACTTTTGGACAAGTAGAAAGGATGGATGTGGTATTGGCGGAAAGCCCAAGAAGGGCATCTTTGGTCAACGGAAGGGGAACCATAGCACCACAGCTCTTTACTCTTGACCTTGCAATGCAAAGAATTATTGATCCCCAAAACTTAGTATGTGATTTAAACATTAATCCCACACTTGAAATCCTGAACAGGGGCTTGAACAGGGTCACTGCAGCAAGGATTGAAATCAGAAATAACGGTTTACTCATCCAGACAAAGAATTTCAGCCTAAACCTCAATACAGGCGACGCAACAACCGTTAGCTTTGATCCGATAAATTTCCCTTCAACAGGAAATAACTTTGTAGCCTCCATCACACAGGTCAACGGGACTACAGACCAAAATCCGTCAAACAATTCCCTCAGCTCAAACCCAAGCTTACAGCCTGCTATTCCTTTGCCTTATGCTTTCCAGTTCAATGAAATCGGTACTAATTGGGTAATCAACAATCCTGATAATCTGGCTACTTGGGAAAAAACCCAGGTTGTTCTTGACGGACAAAGCCAAGATGCCCTGTTTATCAGAAACTATGAATATGAAGCATTTGGGGAATTAGATTATTTTATATCTCCTGGCTTAGACCTAAGTACTTACCAAAATGCCCAGTTGACATTCAATATGGCTTATGGGCCATTTAATAATAATTCATTTGGGGATTATTTATTGGTGGCTGTTTCTACAGATTGCGGCAATACATTTGATATTATTGAAGCTCCGTATGAGAAAGATTATGTTTTTCTCCGTACTTCCACTCCGACACTTGATGAATTTATCCCAACCAGCGCTTCTCAGTTCAGAAGAGAGATCGTCAACCTGAGTGAATATTCGGGATTGGAAAATGTCCGCATAGCATTTATTGCCCGCAATGGATTTGGAAACAACCTTTATATCAAAGACATCGAAATCCTGACAGCGGAAACCTATAAATACGACCTGAAGCTCACAGAACTGATCACCCCATCAGCCATTGGATCCAATAAACATGAAAATGAAGTGGTTTCGGTAACCAATACAGGGAACCTTCCGATTTCAGGTTTTATTTTTAGGAGGACTTCAGGCAGTTCCAATCAGGCTTTTATAGCCAGAGCCGACCCACTCGCTGCGGGTGAATCTGCCAATATCAGTCTTCCAAAATCTACCTCACTTGGAATTAACTCTTTGGCATACTCCATCTTATTTCCAAACTTCGATCAAAACGAAAGAGAACCAATTGAACTGAGAAGGTTTGTTTATATGGATACCCTTAAAACCAGGGTTCCATTCAGACAAAATTTCGATAACAACCCAAACATAGGACCTTGGTTAACAATAAATCCTGAAAACCGACTTCCAGCTTGGAATATTTCCCCCTTACAATCCGGATCACTTGGTAGCAATGTAATTACAGTTGAAAACACTCCTCCAAATAACAGTTTTTGGTTGGGATCTCCCATATTGGACCTCTCCATCAGTCCCCAAGCCAGTGTTTTCTTTGACCGTGCAGCCGGAATAGTTAACCCAAATACCATATTGAAGGTATTGGCAAGCGACAATGGCGGCGATACCTATACGGAAGTTTATAGAAAAACAGGGTCAGAAATCACAACTGTACAAGCTGCTAACGCCAATCCAAACAATGTATCAGAGTTTGTAAGGGATTTTGTAGACCTGACAGCATTTGCAGGAACAAATAAGAAAAATTCAAGGATTGCATTCGTACTTGAAAACAGTGATGAGGAGAACAGTTCTGTTTACCTTGACAATATCGAACTCTTCATTTCCGCAAACCCAGAACCGGTGATTCCGAATGTTGGGGAGATTTCACTATATCCAAATCCTGCAGTAGAATATTTCAATGTTGCCTTCAATTTCCAGACTTACGAAGCAGTAAATATCCAGATTTATTCCTCTACAGGGGCTTTGATCCACAATGTGGATTATCCAAATACTCTTAACCAGACTTACACTTTCGCCTCCGAACAATTTTCAAAAGGGTTGTTCATCCTAAAAATCACCAGTAGATCGGTAAGCGAAACAAGGAAATTATTCCTTCAATAGACTGATATTAAAAGAAAAAAAGTGATTTAAAAAGATAATAAAGAAAATTTAAAACACAGAATCTCTTTTATTATATCGGAAAGAACAGCAACACAATCAGACATTGAAAATTAAAGTCGAAAATCCCTGTTAGGGGATTTCGACTTTTTTCTTTTCGGTTGCCTTTCTACAAAATGTCAATTTGACGATATTTGTTCTTTGGAAAACAAATATAATTTTACCTTTATACGTTAGCTTACAGAATACAACTCATCCATGGGAATTTCAAAAGAATCGATAAAAAAAATCGCCATCCATCTTGGTTTGGTTTTTCTGACCGTTACAATACTTTCTTTCATATTTTTACAGGTTTATCTTCCTTCCTATACCAATCATGGTCAAACAGTGACTGTTCCCAATCTTGAAGGTTATAGCGTAGATGAACTTGAAAGTTTCCTGTCAGAAAGAGATCTTTCCTATGAAGTAAATATTGACAGCGGATTCAATGCAGAAGCAAAACCTTTTGCAGTGCTCAAGCAAAATCCAAATCCTGACAGTAAAGTCAAAAGAGGAAGGAAAATTTATGTCACTCTGAATGCCCGCACAGCCCCATTGATAAAAATGCCTAACCTTGTTAATGGCCTATTGAAAAATGCCCAGGAAATCCTTGGAAATATTGGATTGGTTCGCGGTGAAATAATCTATGTTCCGGATATCGGGATCAATGTGGTTTTGGAACAGAAATACAGAGGCCGAAATATCCCCGAGGGATTTGAAATCCCAAAGGGTTCTCAGGTTGATCTCGTTGTAGGTGATGGATTAGGAAACCAATCTCTTGCTGTCCCTGCATTGACAGGATTGGATGAAATAGATGCTGAATTTCTGATCATCGGTTCAGGATTGAGAATGGGAAATATCAACTATGTAGAAACAGACAGTGTGGATTCAGGGATAATCATCAGGCAGATGCCTCCGGCAGGTGCTTCGGTGAAAACCGGTGAACAAATCCATATCTGGATTTCCGAGAACAAGAAAAGTGCAAACAACCTTTAAATGAGTTTATTGAAAACAACACTATTTACAGTAATTGCCTTAGTGCTTTTTTTAAGTCCCTTCTATGCTATTGCCCAATTCATCCAATTGCCTACACCTATTCCACCGCCAAAACCCAATGTTAAATCCGGAAATTTCAGAATCCAGACGGAACCATTGACCTTACCCTTTTGGGATGATTTTTCAAAAACCCAATTGGATTCAAATAAATGGATCAGTGAAGGAGTCACCATCTCTACCACAGTGGCAAACGCCGCTCCTTCTGTAGGTGCTATTATTCTTGACGGAATCGATGAAGCGGGACGACCCTACTCTACTGTTCAGTTTGAACAAGGATTTACAGACAGAATCACCTCAAAGCCGATCAACTTATCCGGATTGGATCCTGTAGAAGCAAATTCCGTCTTTTTGAGTTTCTTTTGGCAATCTGGGGGAAAAGCAGAAATCCCGGACGAAAATGATAACATCGTGCTTCAATTTTTGGATCAAGAAAGCCTTTGGGTCAGTGTGTGGGAACAAGCCGGCGGACTTACTGCAGAGGAGTTTTTCTTCACACAAGAAATGGTCAAAGTACTTCCGCAATTTCTGCATGAAGGATTTCAGTTTAGGTTTCAGATCAAAGGAAGACGTTCTGGTCCATTTGACAGCTGGCTTTTGGATTATGTCTTCCTTCATAAAAACAGGAATTTGGCTGATTTATCATTTCCCGACAGAGCCTTGACCCTTTCCAATTCCAGACCTTTTGACAAATATGCTGCAATCCCGCTTTTTCTATTAAAAAAGGACGCTGATATACCATGGGAAGCAACCTCCAATGAATTCAAGAACCTAGACAGGGGTTTTAGGGCAATGGAATATTCTTTTGAAATCAGGGAAAAGGAAAACCAAAAACTTGTCAAATCGATCAATAGCAATACGCCATTTAACCCGGTGCCTATTGCCCAGGAAAGGAGGGCTTTTACTTCCAACCCAATACTTGAAGTTACCCTGCCTGAGGAAGAGATGGATTATGAAATTGTCAGCTACCTCGTCACAGGAGACGGGTTATTGAGTGGGGTGGAAAATGGAGTAGCAGTCACCTATCCTGAAGTGGATTTTAGGATAAATGACACCGTCAGGACCACCTTGGCCATAAGGGATTATTTGGCATATGACGACGGCAGCGTGGATTATTCGGCCGGGATCAACCAAAGATCAGGAATGCTGGCTGTCAGGTATGAAGTTAACAGCACAGTATATTTGAAGGGATTGAGCATCAATTTTACAAATTTTACCCAATTGGGAGGTGTCATCGACCTCATGGTCTGGAAAGAGTTAGAAGAGGAACCTATCTACAAAAAAGAGGTTTTTATCCCGACCAAAGAATCTCTGAATGAATTTGGCTATTTCGAAATTGACCAAAACATAGAGCTCAACGGAACCTTTTATATCGGGTTTACCCAGTTTACCAATGATTTCCTGTATGTTGGACTGGATAAAACTTATGACAACGGAGGTGAGATTTTCTTCAATGCGACAGGTTCGTGGGTGCAAAATAAAACTGTGGAAGGATCCTTGATGATGCGTGCGCATCTCTTGGAGAGTGCGCCATTCGAAAGTGAATCAGAGGCATCGGTTCCATTAAAAGTTTTTCCAAATCCTGTATTGGATATTTTATTTATTGAAGGTCAGGTAGGCACAGTCAACATCTATGATCCTTTGGGTAGAAATATTATACTGCCTGTTTTGGAAAATGAGAAAGGGAAAAGTGTTAATTTTGAGGGTATGCAAAGGGGGATTTATGTCCTAAAAACTACCATCGGAGAAGAACAAAAGTCATTTAGAATATTGGTAAAATAATCAAATCATGGAAGACATTACAGTAACAGAGCTTAAGAAAAAATTGGAAGACAAAGAAGATTTTGTTTTTATAGATGTCAGAGAAGAGTGGGAATACGAAGAAGATAACCTCGGGGCACTCAATATCCCCATGGGTCAATTGGCACATCAACTGGACGAAATAAAAGATTTCAAGAACAAAGAAATTGTGATGCAGTGCCGGTCAGGCGCCAGAAGCGGCAATGCCAAAAGGTTTCTTGAAAGTCAAGGTTATACAAAAGTCAGGAATTTGCTTGGAGGTATTATTGCCTACAGGGAGATGGAAGAAAATGAGTAAAATCTTCAAAATCCAAAAAATTCCTTTTTACAATTAAATTGGAACATTAATTCGCAAAAACAGTCATAAGACTGTTTTTTTTTGAGCATGGAGTAATCAAAAAACACCTTGTATAGATTGGTTTCCTTGTACTCAGAATATATTCTTATATATTAAACCCTAAACAGCTTTATCCATGTCAAAAAGAAAAACCTTATTAATAGCACTGTCAGTTTGGGCGTTTCAGGTGCAGGCCCAAAAAAGCAGTATCGAGTCAGCCTTTAATGAAAAGGAGGCTATTTCCCATTTTAGGTACCTAGCCTCAGATGAGTTGATGGGACGCGACCCGATAAGACCCGAAATGGATGCCGCGTCGCGGTATATATCGGAGCAATTTTGGAAATATGGCGCCAAGCCAATCAATGGGGCGGAAAGTTATTATCAAAATATTCCATTCAGGCTGTCTTCTCCGCCATCTAAAGGTACTGTTTCTCTTGGTGCCAATGCCTTTGAACAAGGGGATGGGCTCTTGGTATTGGATGGACCTTCATTGACAGGTAAATTCGAATTGGTCGTTGTAGGCTATGGACAGGAATCTGACTATGTAGGCAAAGAGGTTAATGGAAAAATCGTCGTAACCAATGTCGGCGCACCAAACCGGTTGAGCCCGGCTGATCTATTTAGCGCAGGAAGAGATAAAATCTCTTTGGCAAAATCAAAAGGAGCCATTGCCTTGATAGAAATGTATAATGTGCCTTCTGTTCCTTGGAATCTCGTGGCAAATTATCTCAACAGACCACAATTGACTGTAGACAATACCGACGGAGCGGAATCTATACCATATATATGGTTAAAGGATTTAAACAATGAGCAGATCAATGCCATTGGAAAAGGCACATATACTACAGCTGATGTTCAGATTCAAGGCAAGGTCAATAAAAAAATCATTGGAAAGAATGTGGTGGCTATAATTGAGGGGACTGACCCAAAGCTTAAAAATGAATATGTTATGCTTTCCGCACATTACGACCACGTCGGAGTCGGCAAGCCAAATACAGAAGGTGACTCTATATATAATGGTGCTAGGGACAACGCCGTCGGAACAGTCGCTGTCATCAATGCTGCAAAATATTTTGCAAAAAATCCTCCTAAACGCTCCATTCTTCTTTGTGCCTGGACAGCAGAAGAAAAAGGACTTTTGGGATCAGCCTATTTTGCTGAAAATCCTTTGATCCCACTCAACCAGATCATATTCAACCTTAATATTGACAATGGTGGATACAACGATACTTCCATTGTCACTGTCATTGGTTTGGGAAGAACCTCAGCTGATCCGTTGATAGAAAAAGCTGTGGCAGATTTTGGGTTAAAAGCGACCTCAGATCCATCGCCTGAGCAAGGTTTATATGATAGGTCAGACAATGTCAACTTTGCCAGAAAAGGAATCCCTGCCCCGACCTTCAGTTTGGGATTTACTGCTTTTGATGATGAAATCAATAAATATTATCATCAGCCAGGTGACGAAGTAGACAGCTTCGATCTTGATTATGCCCTGTTATACTGGAAATCCTACATTTTGGCAGCTCAAAACATTGCCAACTGGGCGGAAAGGCCAACTTGGAAAAGCGGTGATAAATATGAAGCCATAAGCAAGGAATTGTACGGTATAAACTGAAACGGTTTTCTAAAACAAACAATCCGTATTCTAAAAATGGTCACCTGAAAATCAGGTGACCATTTTTTTTTTACTTTTTTTTTAAAAATTTTCACAACACTATTTTTTGAATAAAAAACCCATTTTTTCCATTTTTTGAAATCCATGAGGCTTACTGTATCCGATATGGAAATAACAAAATCGCTTAAATTTCAATGTATAAGCACTTTTTGAAATAAATCCTCTGGCTTATTTCCTAAAATTCATTCATTTGAATACTTTATTGATAACACCTTAAATACTCAAAAAAACATCTTTTGAATATGGTTAAATGCATTTTGTAAAATTTTTTTTAAATATTATTTGGATATGAAATACATTTTACACTATATTTACATCATAATAATGTATTTAAATCATTTCATAACGATTTGGATCATTTTTAAAAACTCTAAACAAATAATCTTCTCGCAATCTGGTCACCCGACCTCAAATTTTAAAAGTTATGAAAACAACATTCAGATTACTCGCAATCGCATTATTGGTTTCTTCTTTCATTTTTTCAGAATCAAATGCACAACAATTACCCCAGTTTAGCCAGTACATTTTTAATGGCTTACATATCAATCCGGCTTATGCAGGATATAAAAATGAAGGATATGTACAAAGTACTTATAGAAGTCAGTGGGTTGGCTTTGAAGGTGCCCCTGAGACTTTCACAGTTACGGCTGATTTCAGTGCAAACGAAGGCCTAATGGGATTTGGAGCTACTGTCCTGGCAGACAGAATCGGTCCGACCAAAACTACTTCCGCCATGTTGTCTTATGCTTACAGGATCCAAGTAGGAAGAGAATCCTTCTTTGGCTTAGGAGCAAGTGCAGGTGTAGGTCAATACAGCATCAATGGGGATATGCTTAAAGCCCTTCATGATAATGATCCCGAAATTCCTACAGGTACCATAAACATGATGACGCCAAATGCAAACCTCGGCCTATTTTTTCACAACAATAAATTTTATGCAGGCCTGAGTGCCTACAATCTCGTTGGAAAAGGGACTTTGGAAAATGAAGATATTGCATTGGCTTACCATGACATCCACTTTTACCTTACTGCAGGTATGCTGATGGATGTATCTGAAAATGTAAAGTTTAAACCATCATTTCTAGTAAAGCAGGTGAAAGGTTCCCCAACTACTTATGACCTGAACGGCATGGTGCTTTTTATGGACAAACTTTGGCTAGGAGCTTCTTACAGATCAAACATCAATATCATGAATGAGAATCCTGAAGCTGGTTCGCTTAGCAAAAGAAATGCAGTAGCTTTTATCGGAGAAATATTCGCTACCCCAAACCTTAGAATTGGATACGCTTATGATCAAAACCTGAACGTACTACAGGACATGAGAGCCAATTCACACGAAATCTCAATTGGCTACTACTTGTCTGCAAGAAAAGCGACTATGAAAAACCCTAGATGGTTCTAATAACTCCTCAATAAGAGAGATCACACTCTCAAAAAAATTAAATTTTGTTGCATTTTTTAATGTTTAGAGTCTATTTATTCAAAAGGCTGTCTGATTTACAGGCAGCTTTTTTTTGTTTTCAAAACAAACAGGATTTGGCAAATCACAGATTTGTCTAAATAAGGTAAATTTCCCTAAAGATCAGAAACACATTTACCGCATTCAGAAGGCTGCATGGCTTTTCTAGAGATCCAAAAGAGGGAATTTAGCAAGATCAAAATGCCAAAAGTCGGTAAATTTTAGAAAATCCCTTTTTAAACTACAAATATTGTTTTACGGAAATCTGAAAAAAAAAGTAAATAAAGCCCACATTTTTGCTTTGTAAAACAAAAGTTTCCTTTTGTACAATAAAATTGAAACTTTTGAAGGGAAGTTAAAATCCATCTATCACCCACTTCTTTGGATTCTTAACATTCATCAAATTTTATTAGAGTCCAGATTCAAAGTAGGGTTTTACAGACACACCCATCTGTCAAACGCTAATCTTTTCACAGGGCTCTTGCCTAAGAAAAATCAAAAGCATCAACCATGCTCTTGAAACCCAAAGGTCAAACCGATTTTGGTATTTGCTTTTTGGTATTTGTAAATGGTGAGCAATCACCACACTCTTCAATTAAAAGTAGTTAAGATGAAAAAAATTAACACTACTGTAGCCTACTTGGCTATATTTTTCATTTGGTTTTTATTGGTATTCCCATCTAAAATCCAAGCTCAGAATCAACCTACTCTCTTAGATCTAAGGGGTTGCGGTAATTCCTGTTCTTCAAATAACTTTACCATCAAGCAGGTTTATCTGAGTGATGCCTCAGGGGTTCCGTTGTCGAGTTCTTTTGCTACCTGTACTCCAGGAGTCCAGCAAACGGCCTACATATCTATTGTATACAATTCCAATTCAGGATCAAGCACCAGTAATACAAGATTATTTGCTGATTTATCGATCGGTGGCACTTCACAATTTATAAACATTTGGTTGGGTAATCTACCATCTGCAAAATCAGGTGACAAAATAGTCACACTCAATCATTCATTTACTTGGACTTGCGGTGCTCAAGTAAAACTTTTGAAACCACTTTTAGCCTGGACCACTTCAGGCTCTGCAAATCTATTCTCAAGTTACCAATGCAATGATTATCCAAGTGCCCAATGTCAGTTTGGTGCGGACATTACTGTTGATGCTCCTTTGGCTGTACAGTTTGATTATACTGCCTGTACCCAAAACGGTTCGACAAGTGTAAAATTCATATCTACCACGAATGGCGGTAGTGTCCCATACCGTTACAATTGGACTTTTGGCCCAAATGCCAATCCGTCAACTTCTACTTTGGCAGATCCAACCGTTACTTATTCTACAAACGGTACTGCTACTTTGGTTGTCACCGATTCAAAGGGAGTTACCAACACTTTTACGAAAACCGTTACCCTACCGAGTGAATTGGCTATTTCTTCATCAGTAAGCCAGCCTTCTCCAGGGACTAACAATGGCTCTATTTCACTGACGGTCAATGGTGGAACAGGCACAAAAACAGTAACTTGGAATGATGGAACAACAGGATTAAATCGAACCAATTTACCTGCCGGAACATATATAGCTACTGTTACAGATGAATTTAATTGTCAAAAGACAGAAACTTTCATCCTGACATCGCCTCTACCAAATATCAGTCTCATTAAATCAGGTCTTTATGTAGACTCAAATGGAGACGGTGTCCAAAATGTTGGAGATAGGATTAATTACACATTCTTGGTTACCAATACCGGGAATTTCCCACTTTCAAATGTAACGGTATCAGATCCCTCTATTACACTTAACGGATCTGCCTTTTCTTTAGCTGCAGGAGCTTCCAATAATACAGGTTTTACAGGGTTTTATGACTTAAAACAAGGAGACATAGATGCGGGATTTTTCACAAACAATGCATCAGTTTCTGCTTCCGCGGGCAATATTAATGTCTCAGCATCTGATTCTCATACTGAAACCCTTATCCAAGCCCCAAATTTATTGGTGACAAAAAACCAGATTGGTGGCCCTAATCCGGTTACCGCAGCCGGCCAAAAACTCGATTATGAAATTACTGTCACCAATACGGGAAATATCAGTGTTACAAATTTAACTACCACGGATTTTTTACCAGGTTCTTCTTCTGGAATTACCCTGACATCACCTGATGGAGATTTATCTGATCCCGGCGTTCTAAATGTGGGGGAAAAATGGGTTTACAATATTTCCTACATTGTAGCGCAAGAAGTTTTTGATCTTGGAGACAATCTTGTAAATGTTGTAAATGTTACAAGCAATCAAGTCCCAGGGCCGGTTGTTGCTTCAGCAATCACCCCAGTAACCATCAATCCTGCCCTCTCCATCACCAAGACTGCCGCTGAGTCAACATTTGCCGCTTTCGTTGATGTATTGAACTACACCATTGTCGTGACCAACACGGGTAACGTGACTTTGAGCAATATTGCTGTGGGCGATCCTCTGACAGGATTGAATACAACAATCGCTTCTTTGGCTCCTGCAGCTTCGCAGTCAATCCCGACTTCTTATACTGTAACACAGTCGGATATCGATGCAGGCAAGGTGGACAACACGGCTTCGGCTGTTGTCGGTGCTGTCAATGTCTCCGCTTCGGAGTCGGTTTCAGCAACACAAAGCCCTGCGCTTTCAATCACCAAGACTGCAACTGAGTCAAGCTTTGCCGCTGTAGGTGATATATTGAATTACACCATTGTCGTTACCAATACAGGTAACGTCACCCTGAATAACATCTCGGTTTCTGATCCTTTGACAGGATTGAATACAACAATTGCTTCCTTGGCGCCTTTGGCTTCTGAGTCAATAGCTACTTCTTATACTGTAACACAGGCTGATATCGATGCCGGAAAAGTAGACAACACCGCTTCCGCTGCCGTCGGTTCAGTCAATGTCTCTGCTTCGGAATCTGTTTCAGCAACACAAAGCCCAGCGCTTTCCATCACCAAAACAGCAACCGAGTCAAGCTTCGCTGCTGTCGGGGATGTTTTGAATTACACCATTGTGGTGACCAACACGGGTAACGTCACCCTGAATAACATCTCGGTTTCTGATCCGCTGACAGGATTGAATACAACAATCGCTTCTTTGGCGCCTTTGGCCTCTGAGTCAATACCAACTTCTTATACCGTGACACAGGCTGATATCGATGCAGGCAAGGTCGACAACACAGCTTCTGCTGCAGTCGGTACTGTGAATGTTTCCGCATCGGAATCGGTAACTGCAACACAAACTCCTGCGCTTTCCATTACCAAGACAGCAACCGAGTCAAGCTTTGATGCTGTAGGTGACGTGCTGAACTACACCATTGTGGTGACCAATACAGGTAACGTGACTTTAAGCAATGTTGCTGTAAGCGATCCTCTGACAGGTTTGAATACCGCAATTGCTTCCTTGGCGCCTTTGGCTTCGCAGTCAATCCCGACTTCTTATACCGTGACACAGGCAGATATCGATGCAGGTAAAGTCGACAACACCGCTTCCGCCGCTGTCGGCGCTGTCAATGTATCGGCTTCGGAGTCGGTAACCGCAACCCAAAGCCCTGCGCTTTCCATCACCAAAACAGCAACCGAGTCAAGCTTTGCGGCTGTCGGAGATGTATTGAATTATAACATTATCGTGACCAACACGGGTAACGTGACTTTGAGCAATATTGCTGTAAACGATCCATTGACAGGATTGAGCACTTCTATTCCAAGTCTTGCCCCTGGATCAAGTGAATCCATTCCGACTTCTTATACAATCACTCAAAGTGATATTGATGCAGGTAAAGTCGACAATACCGCTTCGGCTGCTGTCGGTACTGTGAATGTTTCCGCTTCGGAATCTGTAACCGCAACACAAAGCCCTGCCCTATCCATTACCAAAACAGCAACCGAGTCAACCTTTGCCGCTGTCGGGGATGTATTGAATTACAGCATTGTCGTGACCAATACAGGAAACGTGACTTTGAATAATATCTCGGTTTCTGATCCTTTGACAGGATTGAATACTTCTATTCCAAGTCTTGCGCCTGGATCAAGTGAGTCAATAACGACTTCTTATACAATCACTCAGGCTGATATCGATGCAGGCAAGGTGGACAACATAGCTTCCGCTGCTGTCGGTGCAGTCAATGTCTCTGCTTCGGAATCTGTTTCTGCTACACAAAGCCCTGCGCTTTCCATCAGCAAAACAGCAACCGAGTCAACCTTTGCTGCTGTCGGGGATGTATTGAACTACACCATTGTCGTGACCAACACGGGTAACGTGACTTTGAGCAATATTGCTGTAAACGATCCATTGACTGGATTGAATACAATAATCGCTTCTTTGGCTCCCGCTGCTTCTGAGTCAATCCCGACTTCTTATACAATAACGCAGGCTGATATCGATGCCGGAAAAGTAGACAACATAGCTTCCGCTGCTGTGGGTGCTGTGAATGTTTCTGCTTCCGAGTCGGTAACTGCAACTCAAAGCCCTGCGCTTTCCATTACCAAAACAGCAACCGAATCAACCTTTGACGCTGTGGGCGATGTATTGAACTACACCATTGTCGTGACCAATATCGGAAACGTGACTTTGAGCAATGTTGCTGTAAGCGATCCTTTGACGGGTCTCAATACAACAATTGCTTCTTTGGCGCCTTTGGCTTCGCAGTCAATACCGACTTCTTATACCGTGACGCAGGCTGACCTCGATGCAGGAAAAGTCGACAACACCGCTTCCGCTGCCGTCGGTTCAGTCAATGTCTCTGCTTCGGAATCTGTTTCCGCTACACAGAGCCCTGCCCTTTCCATCACCAAGACAGCAACCGAGTCAAGCTTCGCCGCTGTCGGGGATGTATTGAATTACACCATTGTGGTAACCAATACGGGTAATGTGACTTTGAGCAATATCTCGGTTTCTGATCCTTTGACAGGATTGAATACAACAATCGCTTCTTTGGCGCCTTTGGCTTCTGAGTCAATTGTTACTTCTTATACTATTACTCAAAGTGACATTGATGCCGGAAAAGTCGACAACATAGCTTCCGCTGCTGTGGGTGCAGTGAATGTTTCTGCTTCCGAGTCGGTAACTGCAACACAGAGCCCTGCGCTTTCCATCACCAAAACAGCTACTGAGTTAACCTTTGCAGCCGTCGGTGATGTATTGAACTATACCATTGTCGTGACCAATACCGGGAACGTGACTTTGAGCAATGTTGCTGTAAGCGATCCTCTGACGGGATTGAACACTTCTATTCCAAGTCTTGCGCCTGGATCAAGTGAATCCATTCCGACTTCTTATACAATCACTCAAAGTGATATTGATGCAGGAAAAGTCGACAATACCGCTTCCGCTGCTGTCGGTGCAGTGAATGTCTCTGCTTCGGAATCTGTAACTGCAACGCAAAGCCCTGCACTTTCCATCACCAAAACAGCAACCGAGTCAACCTTTGCCGCTGTCGGGGATGTATTGAATTACACCATTGTCGTGACCAATACAGGTAACGTGACTTTGAGCAATATCTCGGTTTCTGATCCTTTGACAGGTTTGAATACAACTATCGCTTCCTTGGCGCCTTTGGCCTCTGAGTCAATCCCGACTTCTTATACGGTGACGCAGGCTGATATCGATGCAGGCAAGGTGGACAATACCGCTTCCGCTGCTGTCGGTTCAGTGAATGTTATAGCTTCCGAGTCGGTAACTGCAACTCAAAGCCCTGCCCTTTCTATCACCAAAACAGCAACTGAGTCAACCTTTGACGCTGTCGGGGATGTGTTGAACTATACCATTATCGTGACCAATACAGGTAATGTGACTTTGAATAATATCTCGGTTTCTGATCCTTTGACCGGATTGAATACTTCTATTCCAAGTCTTGCGCCTGGATCAAGTGAATCCATTCCGACTTCTTATACAATCACTCAAAGTGACATCGATGCAGGAAAAGTCAATAACACCGCTTCGGCTGCTTTTGGTGCTGTCAATGTATCGGCTTCGGAGTCGGTGACTGCAACACAAAGACCTGCACTATCCATCACCAAAACAGCTACTGAAAACACCTTTACCGCTGTCGGGGATGTATTGAACTATACCATTGTCGTGACCAATACTGGTAACGTGACTTTGAGCAATGTTGCTGTAAGCGATCCTTTGACAGGTCTCAATACAACAATAGCTTCTTTGGCGCCTTCAGCTTCTGAGTCAATAACCACTTCTTATACAATCACTCAAAGTGATATTGATGCAGGAAAAGTGGACAATACCGCTTCCGCTGCGGTTGGTTCAGTGAATGTATCGGCTTCGGAGTCGGTGACTGCTACACAAAGCCCTTCACTATCCATCACCAAAACAGCTACTGAAAACACCTTTACCGCTGTCGGGGATGTATTGAACTATACCATTGTCGTGACCAATACTGGTAACGTGACTTTGAGCAATGTATCGGTTACTGATCCTCTGACAGGTTTGAATACAACAATCGCTTCTTTGGCGCCTTTGGCTTCGCAGTCAATCCCGACTTCTTATACCGTGACACAGGCTGATATCGATGCAGGAAAAGTTGACAATACCGCTTCCGCTGCCGTTGGTTCAGTGAATGTTACAGCTTCCGAGTCCGTAACTGCAACTCAAACTCCTGCCCTTTCCATCACCAAAACAGCTACAGAATCAACCTTTGCCGCTGTCGGTGATGTATTGAATTACACCATTGTCGTGACCAACACGGGTAACGTGACTTTGAGCAATGTTGCTGTAAGCGATCCATTGACAGGCCTCAATACAACAATTGCTTCCTTGGTGCCTTTGGCTTCTGAGTCAATCCCTACTTCTTATACCGTGACGCAGGCTGACATCGATGCAGGAAAAGTAGACAATACTGCTTCGGCTGCTGTCGGTACTGTGAATGTTTCCGCTTCGGAATCTGTAACCGCAACACAAACTCCTGCACTTTCCATCACAAAAACAGCGACTGAGAATACCTTTGCCGCTGTAGGGGATGTATTGAACTATACCATTGTCGTGACCAACACAGGTAACGTCACCCTGAATAATATCTCGGTTTCGGATCCTTTAACCGGATTGAATACTTCTGTTCCAAGTCTTGCGCCAGGATCAAGTGAATCCATTCCGACCTCTTATACAATCACGCAGACGGATATCGATGCAGGCAAGGTGGACAACACTGCTTCCGCTGCTGTCGGTGCATTGAATGTCTCAGCTTCGGAATCAGTTTCTGCAACACAAAGCCCTGCGCTTTCCATCACCAAGACTGCCGCTGAGTCAACCTTTGCCGCTGTCGGGGATGTATTGAATTACACCATTGTTGTGACCAACACTGGAAACGTCACCTTGAATAACATATCGGTTTCTGATCCTTTGACAGGTTTGAATACAACAATCGCTTCTTTGGCGCCTTTGGCTTCTGAGTCAATCCCGACTTCTTATACAATCACTCAAAGTGATATTGATGCAGGTAAAGTAGACAATACCGCATCCGCAGCTGTCGGTGCTGTCAATGTCTCTGCTTCGGAGTCTGTTTCTGCAAAACAGAACCCTGCGCTTTCCATCACCAAAACGGCAACCGAATCAACCTTTGCCGCTGTCGGGGATGTATTGAACTACACCATTGTCGTGACCAACACGGGTAACGTGACTTTGAGCAATGTTGCTGTGACGGATCCATTGACAGGTCTGAACACTTCTGTTCCAAGTCTTGCGCCTGGATCAAGTGAATCCATTCCGACTTCTTATACCGTCACACAGGCCGATATCGATGCCGGAAAAGTAGACAATACCGCTTCCGCTGCTGTTGGCGCTGTCAATGTATCGGCTTCCGAATCGGTAACTGCAACGCAAAGCCCTGCTCTTTCCATTACCAAAACAGCAACCGAGTCAAGCTTTGCCGCTGTAGGCGATATATTGAACTACACCATTGTTGTGACCAATACAGGTAATGTGACTTTGAGCAATATTGCTGTAAGCGATCCTTTGACTGGATTGAATACAACAATCGCTTCTTTGGCGCCTTTGGCCTCGCAGTCAATCCCGACTTCTTATA
>NZ_JAKZAL010000013.1 GCF_022538115.1 Cognataquiflexum rubidum
ATCTTTAACAAATAACGATTGTCACTAGCTGTCACTTTATATTTATTTGGCCACTGGTATCATTGCGGATATACATATTTTGTTTTTAGTTATTGGCTTTTTAACAGATTTTTTGATGTTTAATTTATTAATATCAAAAAAGTATTCCAACCTGGAATTCATTTACAGTTTATATTCTTTGGTAGAAGCTTCTTTTTTTTATTGGTTAATAGGAATATACTTGGATGCAAAATTTAGATCTTTTGTGAAAATTTTTTATATCCTGACAATTTTGCTTTGGGTGATATTGACTTTTGTAAGGTTCAATTTTGAACCAGTCAATATGTCTGTAGGTCAGTTATTTGACCCTTTTTATGAGATTTCAATTGCCTTTATGGCCGGATTTGTACTACTTCAAATGGTGGAGAAAGAAGATTCTGTCTCTGATAAACCCATGTTTTGGATCTTTCTCGGCATCTTTTTTTATTGTTTTAGCACCTTCTTTATTGCGACTTTCCTTAATACTGACCTTTCTGAAAAACTTTGGTTCCTACATAACATTTTCAACATCACCACCTATGGTTTTTATACAGTGGGGCTGTGGAAATATTATAAATTACAAAAGCTAAATCCAATAGAAAAGGGAATCTGAATTCAAGCAAAATGGATTATGACTGGTTTTTTTATTTACAGTTAGTATCCACCTTCTCGGTTTTAATTCCGATAGGTATTGGAGGGATTTATTTTCAGGAGATCGACTCCATTTTTAGGTACTTTATCGGCTTTTTGATTGTAGGATTTTTGGTAGACTTCGCGGGCTGGATTTTTTACTTGACCGCCAGCGGGGAAGCAAACCATGTGGTAAGATATGCTTACAACCTTTTTGAACCATTATTCTTGATATGGTTTTTAGGACAATTCAGTTCAAATACCAAATTGAAGTTCCTTCTCAAAAATGCCTGGATTATTGTACTTCCTTTATGGCTCATATCTGTGTTCAATAACGACTTCTTCCCAATTTATAAAACCTCAACACAGATCTTCTTGGCTTTTACTTCTTGTTACTGCATTTTGGAAGTTGTAGAAAAAGGTTCCAAGATTATGAATAGCCTTGGATTTTGGGTTTTGTTTGGGATATTTTTTTACAATTTCTGCACCTTCTTTTTTATGAGTTTTGTGAACACAGCCTTGGGATTAGACCTTTGGTATTTACACAATATTGTCAATGTGACGACCAACCTGATTTATTTTTTCGGGTTTTATTTTTCATTTAGGTTCTCTGGATTGAGAAGTAGGAGCTGAGATCATTGTCCTGTATTTCTTCTGCTGAATATGCTGTTTTGCTCGGAATGTCTTCTATGTTAAAAAGTGAAAAAGTGTTTTTTGATTTCACCGAATTCTAAGCAATAATAACCAATTACGCCCAAAAGCCATCCGAAAACAATTTGTTGATTGGTTAGGAGTCAAGACCTTTTGATTTTTATCCTACATTTTCAAAGGATAAAATGATAACCATCAATTCCTTAGAATGAAAGGATTTTGATTAGGGGAATTATACAGGTTTATCTGATGAAAGATTTTAATAACCGGTAAACCCGAAAAAATAAAAAAGATATGAAATCACTAAAAACCACTTTTCTTTTTCTTCTTATTGTTTTGGTAAATGGATGTTATCCCCAAGAAGATGCAAATGACAAACAGGAGGCTGAATCCGGGTTTACATTTATGACAAGTCCAGATGACCGGATGATTTTATCTTACATTGATCCCGAAGGCAACATATTTGATGTATGGGGGGACAAAGATTCCCAAGGTAAGCCCGTTTCTATAGATCAAATCACTATAAAATCCAAAGGAGATACCACTCAATTACTGATTAATGAAGCTGGTAATCCTGTTCAAATATTCACTCAAGAAGGAGTGGTTTTTAGTTTTGACTGGATTTCTGAGGTAGAAGGGTCTCTCAGTGTTTTATCCAGTGACGGATTGGAACAAATTAATACCCAAATAAACCTGGGAAATCATACTGAGGGAAATTCAGGGAATGAAAATAATTTGAGGAAAACAGTTGGATCTATCAGAAAAGGGAAACCAATTAAACTTGAATTAAAGGGAGAAAACTCCTCAAAAGACAGGGTGATAAGTGAAAATAGTTTAGGTAATTTAAACGTTTATGTTAATTCGTGCAATGCTCCTTCAAACCTTGACAATATGCTGGTAATTGTCAGGAATAAAAGCGGAGAAATAATAGACAGATTCCCGACAAAGCAAATCGGAAACGGCCATTATGTTACTAATATTCCTTTAGGTGTAGGTGCTTACAAGCCTTCGGAATATTTTAATTCTGCCACTGAATTAATTGATAAGTTATGTATTGTTGATCAACAAATCCCTGACTATGCTGAATTTGCTGCTGCCGAAGTTATTTGTGCACAGTTGAGTATGGCATTCGTTGCTTCTGGAATAGGTACCCCATTCGCGCTTCAAGCTCTTACTGCCTGTGCCGGGTTAGCCTTGACTTATAAGGCTATCTGTACAATAAATGATGCTATAAAGTTATCCAATCTTGCCAACTCGGAGTTTTTGAACAGGAAAATTCAGGAGGATATTGTGATTTATGCCAAAGTATTTTCAGCAATTCCATATAAAGAAAGTCAAAGGATTACCGTAACCTCTTTCCCTCCATTTCCGGATTTGTATGTAGATCTAGGCTCAAAGGTTGACTTAAAGAGCCTGACAATTAATCCAATATATCCCAAAGCCGGTGAAGATTATTTTGCAATCAGTTCATTTAAATGTTTAGAAGTCGGATCATTAGTTAAAATGAGTGTTTTAGGATCAGACGGGTATGAGGATTCCATTTCTTTCAATATTTCGACCAGTCAGTCTGGAGGCGAATTTAAACTTCAGGTGCCTGGAGCAGACACAGGAGTTCAAGACGTTATCACACTTGAAGTCTCTGATATACTTGGGAAAGTGTTAGAAAGAAAAGCATCCATAGTTTTTAATTAATTCAATTTTTTGAAGTGGGCTAGTCCTGAATGGATGTTACAGGTTTTAAGGATTAACTTAGATAGCATCGGGTTTCGACTTAGTGCTATTTTTGTTTTTGTAGTTTCTAATTCTTCTCTGAGTACTTAAAAGCACGTACAACGGTTTTCCGACTTCAGTCTTCCGTTTCGAAGGGAGGAAATCCAAATCACTTTTATTAAATCATTCCACTAGAATAACCGAATTCCCTTTTTTTACCTCCACTTTCTAGCTGTCCATAGCCGATAACTAAGTTTGGGTCGCTTTCATGCTTTTTCCATAGTAGCTTTCTTCTACAAATTTTGATTCTTATGGATTTCAAAACATTATGGACTCGTCTATTCAATCAACTTTAAAGCTATTCTTCCCTATGAAATTCATTCTTAAAAAATGCTATTTCTTGTTACTCGCAGTCGTTTTTGCCTGTGGCGTTCCTCCGGAAGAGCCAAGTATCTTAGACCTTGAGGGTAGTCCCGGCAATCCACGCTTCAACCTTCAGTTTACCAACCATGAAAATGTGGACCTTGACCTGATAGTCAAGACTCCGGGCGGGAGTTTGATTTATTGGGAGAACCCCTCTGCTGACAATGGGATATTGGATATAGACTGTTTTTGTGGGGATTGTGAAAACGGACCCAATGAGAACATTTTTTGGGAAGACGGTTCAGCACCAAGTGGAACATACACTTTTTGGGTCAATTACTTCCAAAGTTGTAACGGAAACAATGAGCCTGCAGAATACACATTGCATGTCGTAAAAAACAATAAGATAATCGATACTAAAAAGGGTGTTCTCGGATCCGGGAATACCGCAACATGGACACATATTCAACCCTAAAAACTTATGAAAACCTCTCTTTGCATAGTTTTGGTCATGTTTTTCGCTTCTGTGACGGCCAATTCTCAAGACATCATCTACAAAAGGAATCTGGAAGAAATCAAAGTTTCAATCGTGGAAATTGATTCCCTGATATTGAAATATAAAATCTATGATTTTGCTGAAAGTCCGGTCTTTACCATCAAAAAAGCCGAAGTGGCAAAGGTTATGTTTGAAAACGGATCCGTTATGTATTTCGAATCTGCCACAAAACCAATTCCAGTGGCTGTGGATACAGCCGCGATTTTAGCCCAAAAATTAGTGGTGGATCCGATTCCTGTTGACAAAAGTATAGAAGATTCAGAGGAGGAACCAGACAAAGCCAAGGAGAAAAGAAGGGCATCGGGTGGTGGTTTTGGTGTCAAAGGTGGATTGAATTATAATTCCAATGGAGACTACTTTAATGATGCCCAGGTCGTTTTCGGAGATCCTATGAAAAACCTGGGATTCCATGCCGGCTTTTTTGGGAAGATAAAGTTTGGACCGTTTTACCTGCGACCGGAGTTGGTGTACAGCCAACTGAAAACAGAGCTGGACAATGAAGTTTTTGTAACCCGAAGGATAGATGTTCCTGTGTTATTGGGTTTTGGGATATTCAGGCAATTCGTCAGTGTCTTTGCGGGACCTTCCTTTCATTATAGGCTTGATGATGACCTCAATAATATTTCGATTTCAGATGTTACCAATAATTTCAATGTGGGTTACCAAATGGGATTCGCGGTGAATATTGGAAAAGTGGGAATGGACCTGCGATACGAAAGGGAATTGGTGGGCAAGGAATTCGACTTTAACCAGGTCGTAACCGGAGCCGGAGAGTTTAACTTTCAGCAATTGATCCTAGGTGTATATTTTAAATTCTAACTTGATATGAGAACTTACTTAACTACTATAAATCGATTTTTTTTAAGCAGTCTTTTTATTCTTTCACTGCCAATCCATTTGCATGCTCAGAATAAAATCAAAATAGTCTGCAACTACGACGACGCCATTATATCAAAAGTTGACGATGCATCAGATGCTGTATTCACCCGTTTGGGAATCGGTTCAGTGGATTTCAAACTTGAAAAGGATTCCAAAAATAAGCTTTTGGTGACCAAAGACGGGTATGAACCGGTTTATGTGGAGTTTCCTAAAACTGACAAATATGAAAAGGAGCATCTTGTACTCCTGGAAAATAGAGAGGTCATGATCGAATCTGACCATGAGGACGCCATGATATTCAGTGGCGATGCGCATGTCGGCACCAAAACAGCAAAAATAATTATCCCTAAAGATGAATCCGTCACTGTCTTTGTCAATAAGAGCGGATACGTTACCCAGAAGTTTGAATTCCATAACAAACCCGATAACCAATCCCCACCCATCAAACAGGCAGTGCTCCTGAAAGACAGGATTGTCAATCTTGAAAACCTGCCCGAAGGGGCAATGGTCGCCATAGGTGACGGTGAGCCTTTACCCAAAATTTCAAAAATTGAAGTTCCTTTTGGCAAATGCGTAGAAGTACATATCAGTAAAGAGGGTTTTGCAGGTATTACCAAGGAATTCTGCAACATTGCAGGAGCGGACAATGCGCCTCCAATCAACCAAAAAGTGGTGATGGATGACCGGGTTGTCAAGATAAGTGCGAGCCCGGAAGATGCTTCCATAGCCTTGAATGGAAAAATGGAAGGTTTTGGAAGCCTTGAAATCTTAATCCTCAAGGGTAAATGTCAGAGGATTACAATTACCAAGGATGGTTTTATCACCTTTTCCAAAAACTACTGCAACCAACCAAACGCTGAGGCTTTACCTGTGGTGGAAGATGTTGTTCTCTTGGAAGATGAAGCATACGGCTTATCTGTGCTTTCTGAAAAAATCAACACAAGGTTACCCTTGGAAACGAGGGCATCAATATCTTCAGCAGATGCATGGAAAATACTTATCTCAATTGTTACCAAAGAATTTGATGTCTTAGAGACTGTAGATTTTAATGCAGGTTATTTAATTACAGCTTGGAAGCTGGACACCTTCAATGATGAGACTCTCACCATAAGGTCAAGAGTGATAATTACCCACAATGGAGATACTTCGGAAAATAATTATTCCTTAAAAATGGTTTCTCAATATGGAAACGGTGAACCTGATAAACTGGAGGATTCAAATTTCAAAGACTGGAATAGGATCTTGAAGAAGTATTATGACATCTTGGATGAAATAGAAATGCGTTTGCAATAAGGCAAACGCATTCATTTTCACGATTCGTCAATCGCAAGGGAGCCTATTGACTCAAAAATTTTGTCTTACAAATACTTACTTTTCACCACCATCAATTTTTCTCTGGTCATTTCTTTCATGGAATAGGGGATACCTCCCATACCTTCACCGGAAGCATCTCTTCCGCCAAATGGCATCCAATCCACCCTGAATGCCGTGTGGTCATTGACCATCACAGCGTTGGCATTAAGTTTTTGGACGGTATCGAAGGCAATGTCCAAGTCTTTGGTAAACACAGCGGCTTGAAAATGATAAGGAAGGGAATTTGCAAGGTTTATGGCCTCATCTCTGTCCGAATACGGGTATATGCAGACAACTGGTCCAAATATTTCTTCTTTGGACACTTTAGCTTCCTGTGAAGGGTTCCAAACGACCGTTGGCTCAAAACATGTTTCCGATATTCTCTTGCCCCCGCAAAGGATTTCGCCACCTTGTTTTATGGCTTCATTAACCCATTCCTCGATTCTGTCCACTTCTTTAGGCAAAATCAGCGGACCAACTTCTGTCTTTGGGTCCAAAGGATCGCCAACGATTAACTTTAAGGCTGACTTGGCCATTTCCTCCGCCAACTTTCGGGCGATGGATTCATGGGCAAAAATCCTCTGAACAGATACGCAGACTTGTCCGGCATGGTAAAAACCTCCTTTGACCAAAGCAGGTACCATTTCTATGAAATCAGCATCAGGCTCGACGATCACAGGGGCAGCGCCACCATGTTCCAAGGCACAGCGGGTCCCTGGAGAAAGTTTTGACTTCAGGAACCAACCGATTTTGGCTGAACCTATAAATGACAAATAATTTACCCTTGAATCTGTAACCAAAGCTTCCGAATTTTCATTATCAAGGATCAAAGGCTGGATCCATCCTTCAGGAACACCTGCTTCTTCAAGGATTTTGACTAAAGCCAAACACGTCATCGGCGTTGTGGAAGCAGGTTTGATAATAACCGGACAGCCTGCCGCAAATGCGGTTACGGTCTGATGGACAATGAGATTTAAAGGATGGTTGAAGGCTGAAATGGAAACTACCACCCCGATCGGTTCACGCATGGTGAAGGCCAATCTGTTGACAGAGGCTTGGGTCAATCCCATCGGGATCTGATGTCCGGTCAATCTGCCGATTTCTTCGGACGCTATTTTTACACCGTTGATGGCGCGGAGGATTTCCACTTTGGAATCCTGGTAAGGTTTGCCACCCTCTTTGGTAGCCGTAATAGTCAATTCCTCTATTTTGGACTTCATCAAATCTCCGACCTTTTCTAAGATAGCTGTTTTTTGATGGGAAGGAATCCATTTTTTTCTATCCTGAAAAAGTGAATAGGCTTTTTCAAGTGCGTCTTCTACTTCTTTTTTACCATCCATTTTGATTTCTTCAAGGAGACTTTGGTCGAATGGAGAATATACTTTTAAGGTTTTATGGCTCATAGTTTATCTGTCTTTTCTTTTAACATCACATTTAGGATGGCGTGGTTCAATGAATAATCTATCGGTAAGTCAATAATGTGTACAGCTGGAGTGCCGAGGCTATGGGTTAAAATCTGCCGGAAATCAGCGTCGGTTGTCGGGCGATGCCCCGATGCGCCATAGCTTTCTGCATATTTTACAAAATCGGGATTTTTGTAATCCAAGCCAAAATTATCAAAACCCATATCCTCTTGTTTCCATTTGATCATCCCATATCCTTGGTCATTAAGGATGATGACGGTAAGGTGGAGTCCAAGGCGAACTGCCGTTTCGATTTCCTGGGAATTCATCAAAAATCCGCCATCCCCACAGACAGCGATGACATTTTTGCCAGGATTTAGCATTTTGGCCATCATGGCAGAGGGAAGGCCGGCGCCCATAGAGGCCAATGCATTGTCCAGAATCAGCGTATTGGGTTGGTGACAGGTGTAATTTCTTGCAAACCAAATTTTGTAGATACCATTATCCAACGTGACGATATCCTCTGATTTTAGATTTTCCCTGAGGAGATTTACCAATCTCTGCGGCAGCATGGGAAACCTCTGATCATGAAAGTAGGTCGAAAGGTGTCCGTCTACTTCTTTTTTGACCTTTGCAAAATAGCTGAAATCCCAATCTTCCTGCTTCCTGATTTTTTCTGCAAGTCTGAATACGGATCCTGATATGTCTCCAACTACGTTTAACTGGGGAAAATATACCGGATCCACTTCAGCAGGGGAGAAGTTGACATGGATGACCTTTTTGCCGATAGCTTTCATAAAGAAGGGAGGCTTCTCAATCACATCATGGCCGATATTGATGATGAGATCTGCATCTTCAATAGCTGCGTGGACGAAGTCATTGCTCGATAAAGCCGCCGTGCCCAAGTATTGTGGATGCCGCTCGTCAATGACGCCTTTTCCCATTTGGGTAGTGAAAAAATATATGCCCGTGTCATCGACAAATTTCCTCAACGCCTCACAGGTCACTTTTCTATTGGCACCAGCACCTATCAATACCAATGGTTTTTTGGAATCATGGATCATTTCAACTGCAAGATCAATGGCTTTTTGATCAGCATTGGGAATGATATGCCCCACCACCTCGAATACCCTTGGATCACAATCCTCTTGGGCAATGTCTTCCGGCAACTCAAGGTGCACCGCTCCGGGTTTTTCTTGGATAGCCAATCTAAAAGCTTCCCTGACACTCGAGGCAATGTGGTTGGAATTGACGATCTGCTTGGTGTATTTGGTGACAGACTGCATCATATCCACCACATCAATAATCTGAAAACGGGCCTGCTTACTCGTTTTGATAGGTTTTTGACCGGTGATCATCAGCATTGGCATTCCGCCCAATTGGGCATAGGCAGCAGGTGTCATTAAGTTGGTAGCACCAGGCCCTAAAGTCGACAGGCAAACCCCAGGTTTCCCTGTCAACCTTCCATATGTGGCAGCCATGAATCCTGCGCCCTGTTCATGCCTTGTTAGGATAAATTTAATAGGGGATTTTTTTAGGGATTGAAGTAAGTCAAGGTTCTCCTCACCAGGAAGCGCAAAAATGTATTCAACTCCCTCATTTTCCAATGCTTTGACAAAAAGGTCAGATGCTTTCATAAAATAGTTATGGTTAGGTAAAAATGAACGCGCTAAAAGATTAACCCATAAAACGCCTAATTAATTTCATCCAAATCTTATTCCACCTTTTGGAGAAAATGTATTTTGTGTAAAATTGAGCTCAAATATCCTTGTATTTACGCTGCCTTGGAGAATGAAAAAGCAGATTTTTTGGTCCAAATTGTTAGGTCAAATATTTTTCAATCCAAGTAAAGATAAATCCTTCTATTTTTCTGAAAAGCAAAGCTTTATGTGATTTTAATTAAAGTAATTGATTTCCTTTTTCACACTTTTAAAAAATTTGTATTCTTATCACCATACCGAATTTTTATTTTTTATATTTAGGTTAATGATATAAACTTTTATGATTCACCAGTTTAACCAAATTCCATTATGAACCTAACCAAAAACTTTTACCTTGATGAAATGTTGGCAAGCCAATCTGCGGTCAGACTAGGCTTTGATGAGCAATTTACACCTGACCAGGCCGTCATTGACAATTTACGGGCTTTGTGTGTAAACGTCCTGCAACCTTTGAGAGATGGACTGCAAAGGGCAATTCTTACAAGCAGCGGTTACAGATGTCTGAGAGTCAATCAGGCTATTGGAGGTGCCAAAACCAGCCAACACCTTTTTGGAATGGCAGCAGACATTAATGTTGGACACCTCACCACAGAGCAGCTTTACCAAAGGATCAAAAACAGCGGTCTTGTCTTTGATCAGCTGATTCAGGAATTTGATCGGTGGGTGCACGTTTCCTACAATCCCAATCTTTCAGCCAATCGACGCCAATGTCTACGTGCTGTCAAAGTAAATGGAGCGACAAAATTTATTCCTGATTAAAGATTTCAGGATCTTTCTTTAATGGAAAATCAGCAGGTGTGTAAATCCAATTTACACACCTGTTATTTCTCTGAATTTGACACTTTGCCTTTGGCTGAGGTCTATTTTTTGGCCGTTTTGCATTTCGATCAAAAGCGTACTGTTGAAATAAGGCTCGATGTTTTTGATGAAATTCAGGTTGAGGATATATTGCCTGTTGGCACGGAAAAAAACCTCTTCGGCAAGCCTGCTTTCCATGTAAGTCAGCGATTTGTGCAGCAGTGGTTTTTTGTTGTCGAAAAATACCCGAACATAGTTTCCCTCACTTTCTATCAAAAAGATGTCTTTGACAGGAACGAAATAACACTTTTCACCATCCTTGATAAAGATTTTTTTGTCCAGGCCAAGTTTTTCAGATTCTAAGGACTTTTCTTTGATTGTCTTCTTTTGGACTTTGTTAATGGCGTCTTTTAACCTTTCAGGATTTACGGGTTTTAGGATATAATCCAATGCATTGACTTCAAAAGCCTGAATGGCATATTCATCATAGGCCGTCACAAAAATCACATCCGGAGCTTCATCCAGTTTTTCAAGCAATTCAAAACCATTCATTCCCGGCATGTTAATATCCAGGAAAATCAAATCCGGTTTAAGGGAATTGATCTGCTCTACGGCCTTGGTGGCGCGGTCACTGCTGCCGATGATTTCCAATTCGGGAAAAGCTTTTAACATGGTTTCCAGTTCCCTGATGGCAAGGATTTCATCATCGACCAAAAAACATTTCTTATTCATGGTTGCTGTATTTCAAAGGGTAGATAATAGAAACAGATACTTTGTTGGGTGATTTGGCTTTGAGTAGCAGCTCGGCTTTTTCACCAAAAAGGGTTTGTAGCCTCCTGCTTGAATTTTTAAGGCCGATTCCCTTGGTTTCATTTTCATTCAATTCTCCTGTATTGCAAACTTCTACTTTCAGGGAATGGGAATTGGCAGTGGATTTGATTTCGATGATTCCTCCATCCGGAAGCTGGGTGATTCCGTGTTTGATGGCGTTTTCAGCAAAAGTGAGGATCATCGCTGGTGGGACTTTGGCATCCAAGGTTTCTTCCTGCAGGTCAATATGTACATCCAATCGGTCCCCAAACCTTATTTTTTCAAGTTCCAAATACTTGACGACTTCATCGATTTCATCCGATAACCTGATCAAAGGAGTCTTTTCATAGTTGAGTGTAAAGCGTAGCAGTTCGCTCAGTTTGATGATGGCTTCCCTGGCTTTTTCGGCATCTATGAGTACAAGCGCCTTGATGCTGTTGAGCGCATTGAACAGAAAATGAGGATTGAGTTGGGATTTGAGAAGTTCCAGTTCAGAGGTTTTTGCCAGGTTTTCTACGATCAGTTTCTGTTGGGAGATAATCCTGTTCCTGTCCAGAATATGGTACAGGTAATAAATAATGATCCATACCACCACATACCGTGCAATATTCATCATCTGACCAAAAAACTGAATTAGAAAATCTGTAGTCGAGAAAAATTCCGGACTATAAAAGATGTAGGGAATGAAAAATGTACACACCATTATCAAGGTGATGAAAAAAGTATCCAAAAGAGCCTTTCCCCAGATTTTGGAAAGGCTTTTTTCAAAAGTGGTTGGTTTGATAAATAAAGTTTTGTACAAATGAGAAGCGACCAATCCCGAAACTGCCAAGAGACAAAACTGGAAAACATATTCCCATACAAACTGCCGGACTATGAAGAAAGTGTAATTGATGGTTTCTACAAAAACAATCGAAAGCCACCCGACTATCTGCAGCAGCCAATATTGTTGTTTTTTGTTCAGTCTGATTTTTTTCATGAAACCGATTTACCGACGATTGTTCTTTGATCGATAATACAAATAACAGGAAAAACCTCAAGAAAAGAATTCTCACAATACAGGATTGCAGGATTCAATGGATGAATGCCTACCTGCCTACGATATTGACCAAAGTTCCGATTTCATCGATTTCGATGCTGATTTTGTCTCCGTCATGTAAGGTAAATGAGTCATCAGGGACAAGGCAAGTTCCTGTCATCAGATAGACTCCATCCGGAAATGCCATTTCTCTAAATAGATATCCGGCCAACTCGGTATGACTTCTTTTCATCTGGTTGATGGAGATTTCCCCTTCGAACACGGTTTTCCCATACCGCTCGATTTTCATGTGAATTTTGGTGTCGGGATGGATGGGCTTCTCCGGAACAAAGAGGCATGGACCGATAGCGGCTGCATAATCGTAGCTTTTTGCCTGAGGAAGGTAGAGAGGATTTTCTCCTTCGATATCGCGTGAACTCATATCGTTACCGATCGTATAGCCTGCGATATGACCTGTGGAATTGATAAAAAGCGTCAATTCGGGCTCGGGAACATTCCATTTGGAATCTTTGCGGATGTGGACTTTGCCATTGGGTTGGGCGACCCGGTAGTAAGTGGATTTGAAAAACAGTTCGGGTCTTTCGGCTTCATAGACTTTGGAGTAGAACACCGCAGCGCCGCTTTCCTTGGATTCTTCCATTCTTGCCTCTCTGCTTCGGAAGTATGTGACGCCCGCAGCCCAGATTTCCTGTGTTCCGATCGGTGCAGCAATTTCCTTCGGAGACCAATCGATTTTTTCGGAGTTAGAAACTTCTTCCTGAAGTTTTTGAAAAAGGTTTTCACTGTTCACCAAAGTGTTCCAGTTATTTTCTTTGGATCTAAAAAATCCTGATTCTGATTCAATGACGATGCCTTGGGCGGTTTTGTAGATTTTCATGGGTTATGGTTAAAGTAGGTTTGATCTGAAAGTTAATTATTTTGTATTGTTTCATTTGGTTTAAATTGATGAAATCACAGATAATCCTTCTAAGCAGACCAATAATTATGGGGGACGGTGATTTTGGAAAAAGCCTTTATGAAAAAATGGGAATTTCACCTTTCAGATTTGAACACGTATTGGATGTTATGATTAGACAATTTTCAGATCATCACTTCAAAAGCTTCATTTTTTCATCCTCAAAAACGAAAACTTTCCCGTTACTCAGTTTGATTTTAATATCAAAAACCAATTCCTGATTTTCGACCAAAGGAGAATTCCATTGGAGAAAAAGCCCTTCTTCAAGATAAATGAGAGGCTTCTCTTTCAAATACTCTGAAATTGATTTTCCTGAAATGGAGGGATATTCAGTCACCAAAAAATAGGATGAAATATCGGATCCGATTTCTACGGTTTTCTCGGAGGAAATTCCAAATTGTTTTTTGGCAGTGATTTTTATATCTGTAATGCTTTCGGAGGATTTGTTTGGGGCTGGACTGCAGGCATTGGTTACTTGGACAAATCCGGTTCCCCTAATGGGATTCTCTGCTTGTGAAAGAAATTCATAATCAGACACTTCAATCAATTTGTATAAATCTTCCTTTGGATAATAAAAATCAGGATTGAAAGTTTGTCCAACCAAAAAATTGTTCGCCTTAAAATCCTTTATGGAAAAGTCTCGGGGCGGAGGATTGTCGCCACAACCACAGGTATCAAGACAAATTATATCACAGGAAACGGGTATGGCACCAAATAATACAAGGAAAAGGAAAAAGGCTATGAAATTCTTTTGCATGGTTTCAATAGTTGAGCTTGTCTATCAACCGGACGATTTTTTCGACTTTGTTGTCCTGCCTCTTTGCTTCCAAGATAGCATTTATCTCCTCTTTTTGTTCCAAATCCGGAAGTTCCTTGAATCTTTTGTAGGCATTTGGGGCTTCTTTGAGACATTCCAGGATATCGCCGGGAATCACCTCCGGACTTTCTTCCCCAAAAAGTGTAATCCTCACCCAATCTCCTGCTTCCTTTTTGATGGATTTTCGAATTTCAGCTTTGACAGGCAAAAACAACTGCCCATTGCCAAAGGGCATAAGCGTGCAATTCTCAAGATGGAAATTATCTATGCTGCCGCTGACTTTCTTTAGACCAAAGGGAAACCGTTTTTCTTTGGAGACTTCCGGTATCAAGGCATAAGTCCATCCACCTTTGCCTTCAAATTTTTGAAGGAGATAATCATTCTCTATAAATGGTTTTTTATCCATCGGTGGTTGGAAGGCTGATCAAAATCCCTTTAAATTTAAGGAATTTAACAATCAATTTTGAAACCTCATGGCCCTAAACTGTAGCTATTTTCCCGCAGGATATGCAAGAAGAATCCTTTCTCTTTGCATGGTGATTTTTTTGATGGTGGCCACAATTTCTTGTAACGAAAAGACCGATCTCAAATCAAGGAAGGTTGTTTTGGTGATTTTGGATGGAATTCCTGCTTCAGTAATTGAGAAAGTGTCTACGCCGAATCTTGACAGCATTACTTCTTACGGTGGATATGCGCGTGCATGGCTTGGTGGAGAAAAGGGCGGATATTCGGAGACACCGACAATATCTGCTGTCGGATACAACAGCATGTTGACAGGAACCTGGGTCAACAAACACAATGTCAAAGACAACAACATCCAATTCCCAAATTACCATTATTGGAGTATTTTTAGGCATTTTAAGGAAACCTATCCCCAAAAGACCATAGCAATTTATTCCACTTGGCTGGATAACCGGACCAAGCTACTTGGCGAAGGATTGCCTGAAACGAGCAATTTAAAGTTGGATTACCATTTTGACGGATTGGAACTGGACACGGTCAGGTTTCCCCACGACACCTTGAGCCAGTATATCCATGAGATAGATAAATTGGTAGCATCAAAAGCCGCGGAAGAAATCAGCACAAAAGCTCCTGATTTGACTTGGGTTTACTTGCAATACACCGATGACATGGGGCATCGCTATGGAAACAGTCCCGAAATGGATGCCGCTGTCCAAGAAGCCGACAGGCAATTGGGGGAAATATGGAAAGCGATCAAAGAAAGAGAGAAAAATAACGAAGAAGAATATTTGCTGATAGTGACGACAGACCATGGCAGGGCAGCGGGAGGATTCCATCACGGCGGACAGTCCGATGCAGAAAGGGAAATTTGGATCGCAAGCAACTCTAAATTCAATAAGCGTTTCGATCACAATCCTGCCATAGTAGATGTTTTTCCCACTGTGGCAAACTACCTCGGAATTAAAATTCCAATAGACCATGCCATGGAGTTGGACGGGGTTTCCTTATTGGGCGAGGTTTCTGCTACTGATCTTTCAGGGAAAATTGGGGATGGGAAACTGAGAATCAATTGGAAGAATTTTGGGGAAAAACAGGTTGGGAAAGCTTGGATCACCTTTGGAAACCAATTCAGGTATGGGAACAAGGATGCGTATATCCTGCTCGGGGAAGTAAACTTAGAAGATGAATCCGCCGAATTTGACATTTCAAACCACGCCTTCCAAAATGCCAAAGTCGTATTGGAAACCCCGACAGGCTTTCTGAATTATTGGGTGAAAAACGCAGATCAATAAGGGTTTTGATCATGATAGGCCAATTCTTCTTCTTTATTGGGACGGAATAAAGAAGACGGAAGAAGTAATCAAACAAAACGGTGATGCCTGTAACAATATCAACCAATATCCAATATCGATGAATATCAATTTAAACAAATATCAATGACCGGCTCGCTTAAAGACCTTTACAATTGGTCACAAGACCAAAAATCAACCCATTTGATGCCTGCACTTTTTATCGGTCACGGGTCCCCGATGAATGGCATCGAGGACAATGAATTTTCCAGGCAGTGGTCTATTTTGGGAAAGGAAATCCCAAAACCTTCAGCCGTTTTGGTGGTTTCGGCACATTGGTTGACCCGCGGAACTTGGATCACCGCGATGGCCCATCCCAAAACCATCCATGACTTTGGGGGATTTCCTCAAGAATTGTTTGAAGTGCAATATCCTGCCCTCGGCAGTCCCAAAATGGCAAAGGAAACCTCAGAACTGATTACATCAGTTCCGGTTGGATTGGACCACGAATGGGGTTTGGACCATGGCACTTGGATGGTTGTGAGGCACATGTATCCCGAGGCCAATATTCCGGTGTTGCAGCTCAGTATCGATTATTATGAAAGCCCGGATTTTCATTACCGTTTGGGAAAGGAGTTGGGAGCATTGAGAAAAAGGGGAGTCCTGATTATCGGCAGTGGGAATATGGTTCACAATCTCCGGATGGTCGCTTGGGACAAATTGAATGAATCTGAGTTTGGTTTTGATTGGGCTCTGGAAATGAATACTTTGTTTAAAACCAAAATCGAATCAAAGGATCATCGCGATTTGATAGATTATAAAAATCTTGGCCATGCCGGTAGGCTTGCTATTCCCACACCGGACCATTATTTCCCACTTTTGTACCTTTTGGGTATACAGGGAGAAAAGGAAGATGTCTCATTTTTCAATGACAAAGCAGTAGGAGGTTCTTTGACGATGACTTCGGTCAAGTTTGGATAGAAGATCGGATTAAAAAAAACCTATCGGTCATAAGTTTTTGGTCTGAACTGAAACAATCCAAAATTATTTTTTTGGTCTGAAATACAAATACTTTTCTGCCAATGTCAGAATATCATAAACCAAAAATTTATTTTCAAACCGATATTGCACTTAACTTTTATAATTTATACTTTTCTGTATAATTGCTTGTCACCCAATGCAATAAAAAGGAATTGATTTTTCGTTTTTAGAGAGTCACATCTTCTGATTGCGGACAAACAATAGCCGGACCCAATCAAAATATCTCGCTTTTGTTGGTTTCAGTCTTTTGTTGTTCAAGCAAATTGTACCAACCTTTTTAAGTTAAAAAAGCGCACATGTTTCCAATCAGACCTGGTCAGTACAGACACCTGCAGCCACAATACCAAAAGGTAGCCCCTCCTGATTTGACTTCAGGCTTGGACTTTTCATCGGATCCTGAAGTTTATTCCAATGCAAGACTCAAGTATATTGAGGCAGGCTTGGAGCCATATTCCGGAGAATTGACAGATGCCCATTTGGTACATTTTCTCAAGAGAACCCGATTTGGCGCTACATTGGAAGAATTGAGGGGATTGAGAGGAAAATCTCTAGACATCATCATTTCTGGGTCATTGGCATCCTTTACACCTTTTACTGAACCTGTCAATAACTACAATAAAGTAAGTGAAAACAAGATTGACCCTGATGTTCCTTTGGGTGAAACCTTTGTTCAGGCCAAGTTTAACCAGGAATTTGAAGGGGACAGGATTGTGGCGCTTAAAGCCTGGATGATAGGGAGGATCTTAGGCCCAAGCAGTGGGATTCAGGAAAAGATGGTACTGTTTTGGTGGAATTTTCTTCCTATCAAAATGTGGCAGGTTTTTGTGGCCAAGTCTTGCTATCGCTACATCAACATGCTGCACAGCAATGCTTTGGGCAATTTCAAAACCATGATCCGTGACCTGACGATAGATCCTGCCATGCTGGTTTTTTTGAGTGGGGCGTTCAACAACAAGGAAACTCCCGATGAAAACTTTGCACGGGAATTACAGGAACTCTTTTGTATAGGAAAAGGGAAAGATGCGGGATATAAAGAACAGGATGTGCAATCCGCAGCAAGGGTGCTGACGGGTTGGACGGTTAATTGGGAAAGTATCCATTCTGACGGAGAACCTGAATCCTATTTCAACCCGGAAATGCACCATCTCGGCAACAAGCAGTTTTCTTCCTTTTATGGAAATAAAGTAATTACCGGTAAAGCAGGGGAGGAAGGTGCCGGAGAATTGGATGAAATGTTGGACATGATTTTTGCAACCAATGAATCCGCCAAGCATCTTGCCCGCAAGCTTTATACCTTCTTCGTAGCAAGTGAAATCACAGAATTGGCTGAAGCCAATGTCATCACTCCTTTGGCAGCCATTATCAGGCAAAACAATTACGATATTTTGCCGGCTTTGAGAGTGCTGTTTTCCTCGGCCCATTTTTACCATCCCGAAATCATAGGAGCTCTGATCAAAAGCCCATTTGATTTTATATTGGGTCTTTGGAGAAATTTTGACATGCCGGTAGCCGAAAGCGCGATGGCTGAAAAAGATTTTTATTCCGCCATCCTTTGGGACATGAGCGGAATGGGAATGGAAGCAGGCGATCCACCCAACGTAGCCGGATGGACTCCATATTACCAGGCTCCCCAATATGACAAAATATGGATCAACACCCATACTATCCTTAAGAGAGCGATAGGTTCAGATTCCATGATATTTTGGGGGTATTGGATTTCCAGCTCGGTCAATGTTGAAGCAGACCTTTTGGCGTATGTCAAAGGATTCACTGTTCCTGAAGATCCCAATTTGTTGATCAAAGAATTTGCCTTGATCAACCTTGGATTGGAATTGTCCCAAACCCAGATTGACCTTGCCAAAAAGATTTTGCTCAATGGACAGGATCAGGACTATTATTGGTCAGGTGCCTGGCTTACTTATATGGCTTCACCCAATGACCAAGAAAGTGCCACAATCGTGACAAACAGACTCAAACCTGCTTTCCAGCTATTACTGCAGATGGGAGAAGCGCAACTGATGTAATTTTTATGAAAAGAAGGTCATTTATAAAACACGCCGCTCACAGTCTTGCCATCCCCAGTTTTTTGGGAGCGATGAGCAACAATAGCTTTGGACAGACGCTTGAAAAATTTTTGCATTTAGCCAATGAATCCAACCGCGCTTTGGTCCTGATCTACCTCGAAGGGGGAAATGACGGATTGAATACGGTGATTCCTTTGGCACATCTCAGTCAGCTCAATAAAGTCAGGCCACATGTGGTGCTTCCAGACAGCAGTATTCTTCCTGTCAAAGGGGCTGATTTTGGACTGCATCCCTCTCTTCCGGGTTTCCAGTCCCTGTATGAAGAAGGACGGTTACAGGTATTGCATTCGGTCGGTTATCCGGAGCAGAATTTTTCACATTTCCGGTCGACAGACATTTGGATGAGCGGGTCTGATGCCAACGAGTTGGTCACTTCAGGATGGACAGGAAGGTATTTGGAAGCCACCCATCCCCAATATCCTGAGGCATATCCCAATGGAGAAAACCCGGATCCTTTGGCAGTGGAGATTGGGTATGGTTCTTCCATGCTTTTTCAGGGAGAAAAGGCCGGGTTCAGCATGATCATCAATAATACCAATCAGTTTTATCAATTGCTGAACAATGAATTGGATGAAACCCCGGACACACCTGCAGGTGAAAAATTAAGATATATCAGGCTGATTGCCCAGCAATCGCAGAAATATGGGAAAGTGGTCAGGAGCGCTGCACAGAAGGTAACACAACAGAAAGTTTATCCCGACACCAGGTTAGGCAATCAGCTTAGGATTGTTTCAAGGTTGATTGCAGGCGGGTTGAAAACGCCGCTGTACTTGGTCAGGATGGGTGGATTTGATACCCATGACAATCAGGTAGACGGAGGAGACCGTACCAAAGGCAATCACGCCAATTTGCTGAAAGACCTAAACGATGCTGTGATGGCATTTATGAATGACTTGGAGTTTTTGGGAAGTGCCGATAGGGTGATGGGTATGACTTTCTCAGAATTTGGAAGAAGGATCGTGTCCAATTCCAGTGGAGGTACAGACCACGGTGCTTCGGCCCCGCTGTTTATTTTTGGCAATATGTCTTATGGAGGATTTAAGGGCAAGGCTCCTTTAATCACAGGTTCCGAAGAGTATCGCGACAATATCCCCATGCAGCATGATTTCCGGCAGGTATATAGTTCCTTGCTCACGCAATGGTTTGGTTCAGATTCCTCAGTCAACAAGTCCGTGATGATGGGCAGTTTTGATGAAGTTCCTGTTGTAAAAAATGCACTCATTACGTCCATCAGCCAAGAAGAACCAAGCAATCTCAAGGTTTATCCAAATCCAATTCGGGATTTTGCTACGGTTAAGTTTGATGTCTTTTCGGGAAATATCCGGATTGACATCATTGACAGCCAAGGCAGGGATGTTTCGAAGGTTTATGAAGGAACGGTCCAAAACAGGCAATTCAATCAGGTAGTTGATTTTTCTATCTATCCTCCCGGAAGGTATATCCTCAGGGTAATGGATGGGTATAGGAGGTCAACGACACATTTGATCAAGTTATAAATAGGGTAGGGATTTGGAAGGCATTTCCCTCATTCAATTTTTGAAAAATATTTAGTGGTTTTTTGGTTAGTTAGACAGAAAAGAGCCGGCGATGTGGCTGGCTCCTTTTTTCTTCTTTGACAAGATCACGAAAGGACACGAAGCAGGATGAATATCCTGGGCTTCGTATCATTCAAAACAATGGTTATTTTTTTATTGGTTAGTTTGGTTAGAAGGAGTCAGTTGGGAGGCTGACTCCTTTCTTTTTTGCATCTAAACGCCTAAGTCAGTGTCTTCACTGACTGCAAAATCTTTAAAATATATCAGTGAGGACAAGACATTGTAACCGCCTCGGTCAGTGTCGTCATTGACTGGTTGAAGGTTTTAAACCGCTTTATCCAAATGTTTGTCCAGAATTTCCCTGATATTTCCCGAAGGTCTTTCTGCTGATGGATCGATGATTTTTCCTTCCTTGTCCAAAAGGAGAAATCTCGGGATGGCGTTTACCATAAAAAACTTCGCCAATTCAGATTGCCAGGCATTTGCGGCAAACCACTGCAAACCTTCCATTTTTTTGTTCTTCACCATTTTTTCCCAAGGCTCGCGCGTATCATCAATGGACACTGTGAGGAAAGCGACAGGCTTGTCTTTGTATTCCTCTTTCACTTTATCCCAATTGGGATGCTCGGCGATGCAGGGACCACACCATGTCGCCCAAATGTCGATATAAACCAATTTTCCTTTCAAATCACTCAGCTTCACCGAATCACCTTTGATATCAGTAAATGTAAAATCAGGAACTGTTTTGCCGGGACTGATAGGTTCCCACTTGGCTTTGAGTTTTTCTACCTTTTCGGCAAATTTTGGCGTGGTGTTTTCAGCTAAAAACTTGCTGTACATTTCTTCCACATGTACCGGTCCACGATATTCAAGGGTAGATTTCAAAGTTTCAAATTTCAATTGGTCTTTGATTGCAGGATCTTTGATCAAGGAATCAATGGCAATCCAACTCACTTTTTCATAAGCTAAGGTGGTATCCGCTTTCATCAATTCACCTGCCAATGCTCCGATCCTTTGGTCAAGCAGGTTTTTATACGGAGCCACACCAAGGAGTTCTTTTCGGTCCAAAGGCAATTCTTTCAATTTACTTTTGGTCTCTTCTACTGGGAAGTCCACAGAATCCTGCGGGATTTCATGGATAAAGGCATGATACATTGGATACAATTGATCCATAAACATGCTTTGATATGTAAAGTAAGATTTCTCCATTTCCAAAAAGACCGAGTCAATGCCTTCTCCCATGATCAGAGAATCATAATTTGTCTTGACAATTGAAATGAGACTGTCTTTTTTTGAAAAATAGGCATCCTTTTTCAAGGCCATGATTTCCATAAAATTTTCCAATCCACTTTCGTTGATGGCTTTGAATTTTTTACGCAAATAGGCATTTTCTTTGGCTTTATCGCCTGATGCTATAAAAGTCTTCGCAAACTCCTTGACATCGCCACTGACATGTATACTGTCCCCGGGATCCAGGTAAAGACTAAATCTCAAATCTCCATTGGTAAGCATAAACATACCTGATTCAGGATAATCAAATTTTAATTGAAAAGAACCATCAGATTCCACTGAATCTTTTGCTAAATCTTCATCCAAACTCACGACAATGACCGGAAATTCCGAATTGTCCAGTTTACCATAGATTTTGATACTGTTGTCGATGACTTCAGGTTTTTGGCTGCATGCAAACAATAGCATGCTCGCTGCCAATACGGATAGACTTAGGGTTTTCATTTGTTTGTGGTTTAGGTTTAGATGAAGGTTAGACTTTAGAAATAAATTGACCTTAAATTCAAATCAATTGAATAAACTTAAAAGTACATTATGATTTCAAGACAAAAAAATAAAACAGCAGTTGTCAAGTAGAAAACTTCAATATTTTATTAATATTTAACATTAAAGATTTTTATCCTGAAAAGGATTCCGAAAAAACCTTCTTATCAATGAACCTATCTCGTTTATTTTAATTTTATACTTTATTCTTTTTCAAATGATCGTTATCGGCTTTACTGATCTTAAACCCTTCAGACAGGACTACATTTACAGATTAAACTACTCCTGCCAAATGTTTGTCCAGAATTTCCCTGATGTTTCCTGAGGGTCTTTCTGTGGATGGATCAATGATTTTCCCTTCTTTGTCCAAAAGTATAAATCTTGGAATACTATTGACCATGAAAAATTGGGTCAATTCAGACTGCCAAGCATTTGCGGCAAACCACTGCAGACCATCCATCTTTTTGTTCTTTACCATTTTCTCCCAAGGTTCACGGGTATCATCAATCGACACTGTCAAAAAGACAACAGGCTTGTCTTTGTATTCCTCTTTCACCTTATCCCAATTAGGATGCTCGGCGATGCAGGGACCGCACCAAGTCGCCCAAATGTCGATGTAAACCAATTTTCCTTTCAAATCACTCAGCTTGACAGAATCCCCTTTGATATCAGTAAAGGTAAAATCAGGAACAGTTTTTCCCGGTGAGATCGGCTCCCATTTGGCCTTTACTTTTTCTAACCTTTTGACATATTTAGGAGTGGAATTTTCCAATATAAATTTGTTGTAAACTTCCTCTACGTGCAAAGGACCGCGATATTCCATACTGCGCTTAATGGACCCATATTTGAAAAAATCTCCCATTTCCGGTACTTTGATCAGTGAATCTATGGCAATCCATTCTGCCATTTCAAAGGCGGTGATGGATGAATCTGCCTTCATTATATCATTTGCTAAAGATCCAATCCGCCTTTGAGTCAGATAAACGTAAAACTCTACCCGAAGAAGCTCCGGATTATCCATTGGTAGGTTTTCTATTTTTTTGCGTATTTCTTCTATTGGAAAATCAACAGAATCCTGCGGAATTTTATTGGCCAAGGCATGGTACATGGGGTAAAGCTGGTCCATAAATATTCCCTGATAAATAAAATAAGATTCCTCCCTCGATAGGAAGGCGGTGTCGATGCCTTCGGTACTTTTCAATTCCTCATAAAACGTTTTCGCTATAAAGATAATACTGTCTTTTTTGGAAAAATAGGCATCTTTTTTCAGTGCCATCAATACATAATAATCGTATAACCGGCTTTCATACAAGAAATAGTCCCTTTTATTCAAGTACTCATTTTCTTGGGCCATATCACCCGAGGCAGTGAAAGTCTGTTCAAATTCCTTGCTGTCGCCTGTGACGAAAATGCTGTCACCGGGATTGAGGTAGAGGCTAAATCTCAAATCACCGTTCGATAGAGAGTAAATCCCCGTTTCCTCATAGTCAAAGTCCAACACAAAGCTTCCATCCGATTTTACAGAATCTTGGGTAATTTCTTCATAGTCATGACTGACACTGATGATGGGAGATTCGGAATTTCCAAGCTTGCCGGCAATGATGATGCTGTTGTCGATGACTTCAGGATTTTTGCCGCATGAAAAAAACAGGAGGTTTGCTGCCAAAACAGATAGAAATAGATTTTTCATTGTAAATGTGGTATCAAGGAGATTGGAATAATGTGTGGATTTGATATTCTTCCAAACAGATATTGACCTAAAAGTATATTATGATCCTTAGATTAAAAAACAGAATCCATGCAGTTGATCTTTCAAACTGATGTTTTATGAAAATTTAACCTAAAGTGAAAAAGTTGAATTACTTGCCCATTCCATCCCAAAGGGTAAAAAATACAGGGAAAATTACTTTCTTGGATAAAAGAATGATCATTTATTTTAAGGTAAATGCATTGTAGAAAATTCGGGGTCAGATGCTTAATTTGAACTGGGCGAGCTTTTCTTCCTCATACTTTTTGAGTACCTGGTTTAGGGAATCGAGGTAATCCGACAGGGTTTTGTTATTGTCCAAGGCACTTTCAGCATCAGGAATTGTCACTGGCATTTCACCGATAAATTTCTCAAGTTCAGGTGCGTATTCTTTGATTTTTAGGGTTGCTGCCAGGATTTCAGCATTAAGTTGGGCTTCGGTTTTCATAACATGTAGGCTGATATATTGAATAAAATTTGCGGTTCGTGTTACAAAGGTCGTTCCTTAACAAACAGCAAGCCTAACACAAAAAGGAATGTGATTTGTATTTTTTACAGGTTCTGCTTTTAATTTATCATCATTTTTTCCTGCCTTACTTGAAGGAAAAAAATGGAATTCAATTCAATGGTGACCCACATTTGTCGAAAACCTAACTTAATGAAAAATACAAACCCCTAAGCCAATTCCCTCAGATCCACCGGAACAACTCTTGAAACACCGGCTTCGATCATGGTAATGCCATAGATGATGTCGGTACTTGCCATAGTGCGCTTGTTGTGCGTCACGATGATAAACTGGGACTCTTTCGAAAATGTATGAATGATGTTGTTGAACTTGTCAATGTTGGCATCGTCAAGAGGGGCGTCCACTTCGTCGAAGATACAGAATGGTGCAGGCTTCAGAAGGTAAATCGCAAAAAGCAGGGAAGTGGCGGTCAGGGTTTTTTCCCCGCCGGAAAGTTGGTTGATGGTCAAAGGCCGCTTGCCTTTTGGTTTGGCGATGATTTCGATTGGACTTTCCAAGGGATTGCTTGGGTCCACCAAGGTCAGGTCGCATTGGTCCTCCTCGGTAAAGAGCGAGCGGAAGACTTTGATAAAGTTTTCTTTAATCTTGCCAAAGGCATCTAAGAAAGTATCCTTGGCTACCTGATCGATTTCCATGATCGTTTCCAACAGGGAGTTTTTGGCTTTGATCAGGTCGTCTTTTTGTTCTGTGATAAAGGTGTGGCGCTCTTTGATTTCATCATAGGCTTCCATTGCCATTGGGTTGATGGGTCCGATTTTCTCCAAACGTTCTTTAGCTTTGCCGACGATTTCGCGGATATCGGACTCGGCCATCTCGGCATACGCTTCATCCAAAGCAGGATTATCGGCCATCAATCCATCCAAATCTATTTCAAATTCCACACTCAGTCTTTCCTTGAGACTGGCAAGTTTGAGCTTGACTTCATTCATGGACTGTTGAATCTCATGGATCAAAGTGTCGAGCGATTCTTTGGATTTTTGGAGTTCACGGATCTGCTTGTCGGTATCATCAATCTCCCCACGGCAGGCATAATAGTCCTTTTCAGCTTCGTTGACGCCTTTTTCTATGCCCTCCTTCTCGGCATAAAGTTCGATTAGCTCGTCGTCTTTGATCTCATTGTTATCCAGCAAAGAGCGGATCTCTGCGTCAATGGAAGCATGTTCGGTTTGGGATTTTTCTATTCTTTCTTTGCTGCTTTCGAAGGCTGATTGCTTGAATTCAATCTCTTGGGCAAGGCTGTTGACGCGGTTGAGCTGTTGGTGATACAGGATATTCTCTTGGTTAAAAGCCGCAGACTTTTGGCTGAGGCTTTCACTTTCGGTTTGGAGCTGAAGGTTGATCCGTTCCAATTCCACTTCCAAAGCTTCAAAAGCTGCTTTTTCATTTTCCAGATCGGGCATGATGGTTTCCAAGCTGAATTGGAGAGACTCGATCCGGTCGAGGATATCTTCGCGCTTGTTGGCGTTGGAAGAAAGAAGTTCGGCCAACTGTTCCTTTTTGGTGCGGACAGAGACAAACTCCTGATTGGTCTCATTGATTTCCTGTTGCAGCTTTTCAATGGCTGATTTGAAGCTGACTTCTTTGAGTTTGAGCAAGTCTGTGAGCTTGTCGTCAAGATTGGCGCGGGTCGCGGAAACTTTCTTGTTGAGTTCCTTGATTTCCTTTTCTAGTTTCTCGAGATTTTTGGCCCGGCCTATTCTTTTTCCTTCAAAAAGTCCCACAGATCCACCGGAAACGCTGAATTTCCGCTTGGTGAATTTGCCGCTTTCGGTGATGAAGATCGAAGATTGGTCTTGAGGAAAATCCTGGTATTCACCTTTGACGATATAGACATCATCAAGGATAAATCCGATCAGCTTGGCGTATTTGTCATCGTATTCGATGATCTCTGTTGCAGGAATGGCATTGGCAAATAGCTTGGTTTGCGCAGGATGAAAGTCGCTGAAATGCTCCAGGACAAAGAAATTGGCTTTTCCCTTTGCCGAATCGCTCAAAAGGTTGACTGCTGCGATCGCCTGTACTTCAGTCTCGACCACATAATAATTCATGTAGTTTTCGAGGTAGTTTTCAATCGTGACCCTGTACTTTTCTTCGGTGGTCAGGATGTCTGATAGGAGCGGAGTGTCCTTCGCCCAACTTGAATTTTTCTTTAGAAACTTGATCGCCTCGGGATATCCCTCCAGGTTTTCGACCAAGGATTTTGTCAGGTTAAATTCATTTTGTCTTGAATCCAACTTCCTTGAAGTCTGCGTGACTTCCTCCCGGATCATGTCAATAATGCGGTTGGTTTCTTCTATTTTTTGGATTTGGTCTTCCTCTTTGGATTTGATCTTGGACAACTCGGCGGATTTGAGGTCGAGGATATCCTTGAGCAAAACCATCTTGTCTTCAAACTCTGCCAAGTTGGAAACCTGATTGGTATCGTCAGAAGCAGTCTTTTCGAGTTCCTGCTTGAGTGTGGAAAGCTGGATTTGCTTGATTTCCTGGTCTTTGGAAAGCTGGTAAACGCGGTCTTTTTTGGAAGAAAAATTCCTTGTCAGCTCTTTTTGGCTTTCCTGGATTTGAGTCTGTTCTCTTTTTTTGGATTCGTAGGCCGCACGCAGTTCCTCGACGATCATTTCTTTTTCAGCAAGCATCTTTTGCGCAGATTCACTTTCCTGCTCAAGGGATCTAATGCTGAAACCTGCACGGTCGTTGGACTTGCGGTCTGCATCGATCTGTTCACGGAGTTTTTGTGCCCGGTCCTCTAGAAATCTCAGCCTCTCGTTTTTGATTTTCTTGTCACTTTCAAACTGCCGGATTTTGTTGACATGCTCGTTGAGTGTCTTTTGGCGGGAGGAAAGCAGCTTTTCCTTCAGGATCAGGTCAGCCTTGCTGAATTCCAATAAGGATTCTTTTTCTGCGACTTTGGTATTGACTTGAAGCTTGCGGTCTTGTTCCTGCTGTACTTTTTGATTCAAAGAAATCAGCGAATCCGCATGTTTTTGGACGGATTTTTTTGCGAGGTTGATGCTCGCTTCTTTGTATTCCTGTTTGATTTCAAAATACCGTGCAGTCTGCTTTGCCTGTTTTTCGAGGCTTTTGAGGTTTTTTTCTATTTCAAAAAGAATGTCTTCCACCCTTGCAAGGTCAGCATCGGTGTCTTCGAGTTTTCGGAGGGTTTCCTTTTTTCTTGATTTGAATTTGGATATTCCTGCAGCTTCCTCGAAAAGTTCGCGCCGTGAATTGTTCTTGTCATTCAGGATTTCATCGATCATTTTCAGCTCGATGATGGCATAACTGTTGGAATTGATGCCGGTATCCATAAAGAGGTTGGTAATGTCTTTCAGCCGACAGGCGATGCCATTGAGCAGGTATTCACTTTCCCCTGACCGGTAATAGCGCCGGGTGATGGTAACGTGCGTGTATTCTGTGGGAAGGAGGTTTTTGGTGTTTTCAAAAGTCAGAGAAACCTCGGCAAGATTGCTAGGTTTGCGGTTCTTGGTACCGTTGAAGATCACATTTTCCATCTTGTCGGAGCGGAGCATCCGGGATTTTTGTTCGCCGAGAACCCATCGGATGGCATCCACTACATTGGACTTTCCACAACCGTTTGGACCGACTACTCCGGTGATTCCCTTGTCAAAATGGATGACCATCCTGTCACCAAAACTCTTAAAACCTTTGATCTCCAGCTTACTCAGCAGCATCCTTTACCTCTTTGAAAATGATTACAGACAAAATTACTTGAATTCGGAAATTAACCAAGGCGAATCAAGTATGAAGTGGGAAGTAAGAAGTGGGAAGTGGGAGGCGAGAAGCGAGAACCGAGATGCGAGAGCCGAGATCCGAGAGACAAGAAGAGCCGAAACGATTTTTGTGGACCAAAAAAAAGTACGATGAACCAATTTGGTTTGTGGGATTTAAAGATTGAATTCACCGAAGTCAAAATTCGGCTAAAGCCACAATTGGAATCGGATTTTTGATACCCTCTGGCAAAAGCGGGAGGAAATTCAAAAACGGAAAAGGTATTATACATTTTTTTGATTGATAAGGCTAAAGCCATAATTGGAATTGGATTTTTGATGCCCTCCAGATAAAGCAGGAGGAAATTTAAAAACGGACATGGATTCATGGTCCGAGTGTCTGATGGCATTACTCTTTCCTACTTCCACCAAGATTTCTCTCTACGCTCGAAATGACAATGACATGTATTTTCCGCCTTTGACCCAAATTTATTTTTCACCCTCATTTCATTTTCATTTGCGTCTCAGCGTCTTTGCGAGATTCAATCTCCCCACTTTTTGCCCGTGAGCGAACAAAATGAAGGGTGGACGGACAAATAAATTATCGAAAAATGGCCAAAATTGGATGATATGGCTTCTTTTTCAATTGGCACAATCTGTGAAATTATTCTCGAAACCAATTATTATTTAACTATCATGAAAACTACCAAATCTATTTTACTCGCTTTTTGCTTTTTCTTTGTTGCCGTATCAGTTTTGGCGCAATCAACCGAAACACGTACTCCGGGTAACTTTTCAAAAATACAATCCGGAGGCAGTTGGGATGTGATCATCCAGACCGGAAACAGGGACGAAGTGAGGTTGGAATCCACCAATGTTTCCCTCGACAAAGTCATCACAGAGGTCGATAACAATACCTTGAAAATTTCCTTGGAAAAAGGCAATTACCGCAGTCTCGGTTTGACTGTTTATGTGACGGTAAGAGAACTAGAAGGCATCAAAAGCACTGGTTCGGGAAGTATCAAAGTGCAGTCAGACATCACTACCGGTTCCCTTTCTCTAGGAAATACGGGATCAGGGAACATTACCCTGAAGAACGTCAATGCCGATAACCTTTCTGTTGGCATGACAGGCTCAGGATTTATTGCAGTCGCGGCGGGGACTGTGGGCACGTTTTCTTTGTCTCAGACAGGTTCAGGGGATTTTAGAGGAGAGGAAATGTACGCAGAAAATGCAACCATCAATAAAACCGGTTCCGGCCAATCCCAAATTGGAGAAGTTGAGAGTTTGAATGTCAAATCTACAGGTTCGGGCAATGTCTATTATTCAGGAAATCCCGGAAGTACCAATATTTCTTCCACAGGTTCTTCCAAAGTGATTAGGAGGTAAGGGGGCAGTTGATATTGTTCAGTTTGCAGTTTATTTGAAAAATTAGTTTTGTAGTAATAAGTTAAATTCCATGACACTAAGGATATGGAAAAAAAGATAGAATCTCTCAAAAATACTCTACTCCCAAACCCATAAACCACCATGTTGGTAAAGGACTTCTTTACCAACATTTTTTTTACAGAATTTAAGTATCCAATTATTCGACAGCCGCGAAGACAATTAGAACTTAGATTCTTCGCTACCCTCAGAATGACGGATTCCATCGACTTGACAACAATTAGAACAATTACAACAACTAGAACCAAGTATCGAGTACCGAGTACCGAGCCCCGCACATAACAATTAACCAATAACCAAATAACCAACAACCATCCCCCAACCATGGTCAGCAACTACTTCAAAATCGTCCTTAGAAACACCAAGAAGCATCCGCTTTATGTGTTGATCAATATTTTTGGATTGGCAATTGGAATGGCAGTCAGTATTTTGATACTTCTTTTTGTGCAGCATGAGCTGAGTTATGACCGATACCATGATAAGGCCGACCGTATTGTCAGGGTGTCTCGGGCTTGGTACAATCAAGATGGGGAAGTCAGCCTGCATCTTGGACATGCCGCACCCCCTTTTGGGCCATTGATCAAATCTGATTTTGGAGATGATGTAGAAAATGTCGTCCGCTTTTTTAATTTCAATCCTCTGATCAAATACAAACAGGAAGCATTTGTCGAGGAGCGATTTTTCTTTGCTGACCCCGAAGTATTTGATGTTTTCTCTTGGCAATTGTTGGAAGGAAATGCAAAAGACCTTGGGGAATTCAGTGATGCGATCTTTCTCACCGAATCCATGGCCAAGAAGTATTTTGGCAATGAAAATCCAATCGGCAAGTTTTTGGAACTGGAATTGGTAGGTCAAAAATCTCCCTTTCAGGTCAGAGGTCTGATGGCGGATACTCCGGACAATTCACACTTTCAGGTGGACTTTCTTGCTAGCATGAGGCCGGTGAATGATTTCTATGGAGGTGAAGAGCAGATGATGCAAAACTTCGGTTCCAATAACTTCTCCACTTACCTTTTGCTTTCAGAAGGAGTCGATATTGAGGAATTTGAAGCAAAATTGCCGGGATTGATCGACCGGCATATGGGTGAAAACCAAGCGGGAGTGGCAGCTTCCAAAGGAACAAGACTACAGCTTTGGCCTATCACCGACATCCACCTTCATTCCAACCTGGATTCGGAGATCGAGCCTAACGGCAACATTGATTATGTGTATACCTACCTTGCTGTGGCACTTTTTATCCTGTTGATAGCCTGTATCAATTTCATGAACCTTTCTACAGCGCGGTCCTCTTTGAGGTCGATGGAAGTAGGATTAAGGAAAGTCATGGGTGCTGACAGGTCGGGATTGGTGAAGCAGTTTATGGGAGAGTCATTCATCATGGCGCTCATTGCCTTGTTCTTTGCGGTTGTCTTGGTTTATATTTTCCTTCCTGTTTTTGCTGATTTTACGGATAAAAAGTTGAGTCTTAACCTCATCCAGCATCCCGAATATCTGATAGGATTATTGGGTTTGGCAATATTGGTGGGTTTGATTTCAGGGAGTTATCCGGCCTTATTTCTATCGGGTTTTTACCCTTCGAGGGTTCTAAAAGGTGTATTCAAGGCAGGTTCTGGACATAAGCAGTTCCGGTCAGTCTTGGTGACAGGACAATTTGCGATTTCAGTAATGTTGATCGTTGCGGTTTTGGTGGTGATCAACCAACTGGATTTTATGCAGTCCAAGGACTTGGGTTTCAAAAAAGAGGATCTTGTCGTCCTTCCGGCCAGTCAGTCGATCACCCAAAATTATCTTATTGTCAAAGACAGGCTTGAAAATCATCCCGGCATCCAAGAAATAAGCATTTCAAGCAGGGTTCCGTCAGGTCGCTTGCTCGATTCTCAGGGAGCTTCAGCCGAGGTCAATGGAGAGTTGAGCCAAGTCAATATCAGGATTGCAGACATCCACGTAGCCCACAATTTTGTCCAAACATATGGCATACCGATCGTTGCGGGTCGAAACTTTGATTTTTTGCAGGCGACGGATTCGACAGAAGGATTTGTGCTCAATGAAGCCGCCGTCAGGGCCATTGGTTGGGCGAGCGCCGAAGAAGCGGTTGGCAAGCAGTTTAATTATGGCGGGAGAAACGGCTATGTAACCGGTGTGATGAAAGATTTTCACTTCGAATCGCTGCATCAGCCCATTGTGCCCATTGTCTTTATGATTTCTGTAGACAGGAGCAATCTGGTAAGTATCAAAATCGATGCAGACAAAAAAGAAGAAACCATGGCTTATCTGCGTGAAGAATGGCAGCAATTGAGGCCTGATTATCCATTTGATCCGCAGTTTGTTGATGAGGGATTCAACAGGCAATATGAGGCCGAAAATATTGTGAAGACCATATTCACCTTTTTTGCCGGGCTTGCCGTGCTGATTTCCATTTTGGGATTGTTGGGTTTGACGACTTTTGAGACCGAACAAAGGACCAGGGAAATCGGAATCCGGAAAGTGATGGGGGCAGAGACATTCAACATTGTGACTTTGCTTGGAAAAGATTTCATGAAACTGGTACTCTTCGGATTTCTGATTGCAGTACCGATTTCTTGGTATGGCATGTCGCAATGGTTGGAGGACTTCGCTTTCAGGATAGGCATTTCTTGGCAGATATTCCTCGTGGCGGGATTGGTGGCTGGTTTGATTGCAGCGGTAACGGTTTCGGGCCAAGCCATCAAGGCAGCCTTGGCCAATCCGGTCAAATCGATCAAGAATGAATAGAAAAAAAACTTTTGAACTTAAACTATATCAATCCACCGGAATATCAACCGGTGGATTTTTTTATTTCAGATTTATATATGATTGATCAATAGCGAATAATGGAATGACAGGAAATTAACAGGTAGCTTCTTTTCATTTAAAGGCAAACAATTTTTTCCATAATCCTTTTCACAGCCTAAAGACATATAGTTGACTGATTTTTATCATCATTTGAGAGGTGAGGTTTTACTAAATTTAGTCCTGTCAATGAATTGAATAGACCTAGATTTTATTTAGCCATGAAAAAGTTTACCATTTTCCTAACTGCCCTGCTGATTTCCTCAATTTCAGCCTATTCCCAAGAACCTACCGGTAAAACTTGGAATTTTAAAGTAGAACCTTATCTCATGGCGCCTTTTATGAAAGGTCCGGTGGGTATAGCCAATCTTCCCAATGTGGAATTGGATGCGAGTGCAGCAGATATATTTGGAAATTTGAAGGGAGCATTCATGCTGTACACAGAGGCCAATAATGGTCAATGGGCCATAGCCGCAGATTTTGTTTACATGAAACTTCAGCAGGATATACAGCCTGGGAATTTGGTGACGGGAGGTGAGGTCACTTTTAATGAAACCATTTTTGCTTTGGAAGGATATTACAGATTCCTGCCTTGGCTGGAAGCCGGTCTAGGTGGCAGGGTGGTCAGTATGGGTGGGGACATGACGGTCACACGTACTGAACTTGGTCCAAATGATGACCCCATCACCTCCCAGGCTAGTATTAAGAAATCATGGTTTGATCCGGTCCTATTGGTCAGAGCGACCCTTCCGGATTCTGACAAATGGATAGGGGAGTTTAAGGCGGACTTTGGAGGCTTTGGGATTGGGTCTGATATGACATATCAGTTGCAGGCGTATGGTGGATACCGGTTTTCAAGGCTTTTCCAGGCTTCAGTTGGTTACCGTATTTTAGGTATAGATTATGAAAGTGGAACAGGCACTGACAGGTTTCTTTACAATGTCACCACCTCCGGTCCTGTGTTAAGGTTAGGGTTTAATTTTTAACCTGATAATTAGTCGGCTTTTTTTCGGATATTAAAGGTTCAAATTTCACCGTCTTACCCGATGAAAAAGAATAGTTTGATACTGCTCTTTATACTGCTAATGCAATTGACTGCCCATGCCCAAAATCAGGAAACTACAAAAGAGTTTTGGCCTGAGATCGACATTTGGCTGAGGCTTGCAAAAAACTGGAGGTTTTCAATTTTTATTCCAGTTTCAAAAAACATTGAAACTGCGTACAGGGAAGGCAATATTGTTTATCAGGCAGACTTTGCATTTGGTAATACCAAACGTCCTATTATTCAAAGGATGTTGGACGAAAACAGGATGTTGGCCATGAAATCCATGTTGATAAGGGGAGGTTACCTTACTGCCAGAAGTCTGGGGGATAAAGGAGAAACTTACAGCGAAAACATGGTTTTTTCGGAATTTCATCTGAGAACCCCAATAAAGGGCAATTATCTTTTATCCCACAGGTTAAGGTCTGAAGCGCGGTGGATAGGAGATGATAATGAGTTGTCGGGAAGGTTTCGCTACAGATTTATGTTCGAGAGGGAATTTGATATCAAATCTGTTTCAGTCGTTCCATACTTTAATGCAGAGACCTATTATGATAACCGATTTGATACATTCAATAGGTTCAGGTTGATCGGAGGAACTTCCGTATCCTTGTCCCACCGATTTGCTGTGGAAGGGAATTTTACTTACCAATATGATTCCAAGTCCACAGTTGCGAAGTTGTATGCGGTAAATTTGATCCTCCATATTTTCTTCGAAACAGAGGGCTCAAAAAATAAATCAAAAATCAATTAGAAGATCGCTTTCAGATTTCACCTTATCCTAAAACAATTGGCTATAGGATGAATGATTTACCCAACTCAAATATCAGGCGCAGGGATCCATCAGAAATCAGCTTCTGATGGATTCTTTTTTTTTGCTAAAACCAATTCCAAATCTAGACCGGCTTCTTGCATTGCCCACTGGCGGACAAAATTGTTCGGACAGAAATCCAGTAATGATTGAAAAGGCGCCTTTTTTCATCAATAATGCGGTTTTCTTGTGGCATGGAAGTGGGATAATGTGAAATGATGAATTTGGTATGAACGTCACTCTGAACGTAGTGAAGAGTCTCAATTGTAAAGAGATTCTTGGCTACACTACCAATGACGTGAATCTCTTGGTCGTCACCCTGAGTGAAGCGAAGGGTCTCTTTTTTCTGAGATCTTTCATCCTCGTACCTCGGATTCAAGATGACGCAAGACCAACCGTCATTCCTTTTCTGAACATTTTCTAAATGTTAAAGACTCAGAATGACGGATACCGATAACTTGACAACCTGACAACAATGACAACTCGATAACAATTATAACAACTACAACCAATATAACGCTTATAACCACTACAACCACTATTCTCCCATGTTCAAAAACATCTTCAAAACCGCAATTAGGAGTTTTTGGAAAACAAAAACCATTTCTCTTATCAATGTACTCGGCCTTTCCCTGGGTATAGCGATCTGTATCATCATTTCCCTGTTTTTGTTCAATGAACTGAGTTATGACAAGCACCATGCTAATGCTGAGAGAATTTATAGGGTAAAGTCCGAGATCATATTCGGCGGAGACAATTTCAATATGATCCAATGCCCTGCACCCATGGCGGAAGCTTTGCCTCTTGAGGTCCCAGAGGTAGAGGCAGCTGTTCATTTTAGGAGTCAAGGATCTTTTTTGGTCAAAAGAGAAGAAGATAACATCAAGGAAAATGATGTTGTCTATGCCGGAAAGGACTTTTTCAAAGTTTTTACTGTACCCTTATTGGAAGGCAGTGCTGAAGGTGCTTTGGACGAACCCAATACGATGGCCATCAGTAAAAAAACAGCGGACAAGTTTTTTCCCAATGAAAGTGCTGTGGGCAAAAGCCTGATTTTGGATAACAAGGAGGATTATAAAATCACTGCTGTCTATGAAGACATGCCGGTCACCAGCCATTTTCACTTTGACCTGATTTTGGCTGCAGTAGGATTGGAGGAAGCGCAGTCAACTTTTTGGTTGAGTAATAATTTCCCGACTTATTTATTACTCCATGAAGGTGCTGATCCTTCAGCTGTTAATGACAAACTCAAGCAATTGATTCACACACATGTAGCTCCGGCACTGAGTCAGGTGATGGGGGATAATTTTAGTTTGGAGGACTTTGAAGCAACAGGAAACAAAATCGATTATTCGCTACAGCCTTTGCTTGATATCCACCTTCACAGTAACCTCCAAGGTGAGTTTGAACCCAATTTCAACATCACCTACATCTATATGTTTGCTGCCATAGCGGTATTTATTCTGTTGATAGCCTGTATCAATTTCATGAACCTATCCACGGCAAGATCTTCCAGCCGTGCCAAAGAAGTAGGGGTGAGAAAAGCGCTTGGTTCGGGAAAGAAAGATTTGATGTGGCAGTTTTTGACTGAAACCTTTTTGATGAGTTTGTTCTCATTTATTGTTGCAATAGCTATTACAAGCCTTTTGCTCCCGTTTTTCAATGAGCTTTCAAACCGCTCTTTGCAGATTCCCTATGCTAATTTTCTCTTTTATTTGAGTTTGCTGGGAGGAGCGCTTTTTGTGGGGCTTTTGGCAGGCATTTATCCCTCATTTTTCCTTGCTGCCTTTGAGCCGATCAAGGTTTTGAAAGGCAATCTGTCAGGCAGAAAAGGAAACGGGTCAGTTAGAAGCAGTTTGGTGGTATTTCAGTTTGCAATTTCCATTATTCTAATCATTGCTACAGTCTCTGTATTCAGCCAACTCAATTATATACAGAAGAAAGAACTCGGCTTCAACAAAGATCAGGTGATTATGGTGGAGGACATCTATGCCCTTGGAGATCAGGCGCAGTCCTTCAAAGACGAAATCTTACAAAACAATCAGGTAGATGTGGGGACATTCAGCGGTTTTCTGCCTGTTTCCGGTACTTGGAGATCAGACAATCCTTGGTGGGGTGAAGGAAAGGATCCCAAACAGCAGGAAAACTTGGTGAGTATCCAAAACTGGTCTGTTGATTTTGACTACATCAAAACTTTGGGAATGAAAATCATAGAAGGGAGGGATTTTTCCATGGAATTTCCTTCTGACTCCAATGCAGTGATACTAAATCAAACTGCCTTGAAGAACTTCAATCTGGAAGGAAATCCGATTGGACATCGGATAGCCACTTTTTCCGGAAATCCTACAGATGGATTATCCAATATGGATTTGGAATACAAGACCATTGTGGGGATTGTCGAAAACTTCCACTTTGAATCCCTCAAAGAAAATATCGGTGCAGTGATGATTTTTCCAAGTAAAAGACCTCAGGGATATTTATCATTCAGGTTCAACGCAGAGAATACGGAAGATGTCATACAATTGGTGGAGTCCAAATGGAAGGAATTAGCTCCCGGTCAGCCTTTCAATTATTCCTTTTTGGACGACAGATTTGGTGAAATGTATAAGGCAGAATCCAGGGTAGGAAAGGTTTTCGCTGCTTTCACCATGTTTGCAATTTTTATTGCCTGTCTCGGTTTGTTTGCATTGACTGCATACACAGCAGAGCATAGGAGAAAGGAAATCGGCATCAGAAAAGCACTTGGAGCCACCGTCGGAGGTATTGTTTTCTTACTTTCCAAAGAGTTTACCAAATTGGTTTTGATCGCTTTTGTATTTGCTGCGCCTTTGGCTTGGTACGGCATGAGTAAGTGGTTGGAAGATTACCAATTCAGGATAGACCTGGGTTGGGAGATATTTGTGTTTTCTGCCTTGGGGGTTCTATTTGTTGCCTGGGCAGTGATGGGAGTGCAGTCAATTCGTGCAGCAATGACGAATCCGGTGGACTCTTTGAGAGGGGAGTAACTCGCGAGCCGAGAGACAAGAAGTGAGGAAATTCAGAATTATGAATGATGAATTAATAATGATTTCGACAACGCGGTAACAATTACAACCACTAGAACAATTACAACAATTAGTACCAAGTACCAAGTATTATGTACCAAGTACCAAGCCAGGAAGACAACCAAATTACAGGATAAATAGTAACCATGACAACCATGAAAACCGGTAGAAAGAGATTCTTCACCTCCGCATGCTCCGGTTCAGAATGACGGTTCTAACAACAATGATAACAATGACAACGCGAAGCTGAGAACCATTACAACCATTACAACCATTATAACAATTACAACCATTATAACAATTACAACCATTATAACAATTACAACCAATACAACCATCATTACAAATACAACCACTAAATCCCCTTCCCTTATGTTTCGCAACTACTTACTCATCGGCTGGAGAAACCTGAAAAGAAACAAACTCAGATCAGGTATTCACATTTTGGGGTTGTCAATCGGGATATCCATCTGTTTCCTGATTTTCAATATTTTTTGGTATGCCCATAGCTTTGACAAATTCCATCCGGATTCGGAACAAATATTCCGGATGGGGATGATTACCGATTTTGGAGATGGTGAATTCCCGAACTCAGGCGTGCCCGGACCTTTGGGTGAAGTGGTCGAATCGGAGTTGACAGGTATCGTCCATAAAGGTAGACTTTACACCCTTTGGGAGACCTTGGTGATACTTCCCGAATCCAATAAAGTAATCGGTAGAACCAATACAGTGACTTTTGCAGATGCCGGATTTTTTAAAATTTTCCCCAGAAAATGGCTGGCAGGAAGCCCTGAAAACTCACTGGAAAATCCCAATTCTGCGGTAATCAGTCTTGCTTCACTTGAAAAGTATTTTCCTGGACAACAGCCTTTGGATGTTTTGGGAAAGGGAATCATTTACTCCGATGCGGATACCATCTCGGCACAGGTGACTGGTGTGGTGGCTGATTTTGAAGAAAATACCGACCTCGTTTTTACCGATTTCATTTCCTTTTCTACAATCAAAAGCATGGAAAAAGAAAATTGGTTCGGACTTGACTCTTGGGGAAATGTCAATTCCAGTTCCCAGCTTTTTATCAAAAAAGAATTTTTAAAGTCCGAAGCAGACCTCAACCTGGGTTTGGACAATATCTCCAAAAAGTACCTCAACAAAGAAGGGGGAAATTCAAGATTTACCATACAGCCCTTGTCAGAAATCCATTTTGACCAATCTGACCCTGGCCCGCAATCCGTCTCCAAGATTTTCCTGAAAGGCCTGATATTTATTGGGTTGATCATTTTGACATTGGCATGCCTGAATTTTATCAACCTCGAAACAGCCCAAGCAATCGGCCGGGCCAAGGAAGTGGGAATCAGAAAAACCCTTGGGGGTGACAGGTCCCAATTGGTCTTTCAGTTTTTGTCAGAAACATACCTGATTGTTTTCTTTTCCTGCCTTTTGGGCATTGTGCTGACGGAGGGATTGGCGATGGTTTTCAGAAATTACCTTCCTTCAGGTCTCGAAGTGGATTATCTCAGTCTGGAAAACCTTGGGTTTTTGGCAGTGATTTCCATTTTGTTGACACTTTTGGCGGGTATTTATCCTTCACTTATTTTGGCCAATTATGATCCTCAGCGTGCCCTCAAAGGCGAGAAGGGGCAAAGCGGAAAGTTTTCCATCGGGGTTTTTCTAAGAAAAAACCTTGCCGTCCTTCAGTTTGCGAGTTCCATTGGTTTCATCATTTTGGTTTCGGTGATTTCATTTCAGATGAAATACCTTTCAAGCCAACCATTAGGCTTTGAACGTGAGGCAGTGGTCTATACCCAACTGCCTTTTATGGCCGGTATAGACAAAGCCGAAAGGATAAGAGAGCGGATCTCTCAGTTCAGCTTTGTCAAAAATGCAAGTTTGAGTGGGGATTTGGTATCCTCTGAAGGGCTTTGGACCTCAGATATTTATGTGCCAAAAGATACCTCTGAGGCCCGCTATTATGTACAGGTCAAAAATGTCGATTCCTCCTTTGTCGCTGTCAATGGCCTCAGGATTCTTGCTGGAAAAACCGGATCAAACCAAGCTGACGAAATCATGGTCAATGAGGCTTTTACCAAAGAAATCGGAGCGGCAAGTCCTGATGAAGTCGTGGGAAAATTGGTGAGGTTCGGTGCCACCCAGAGGAAAATCACTGGAGTGGTCAATGATTTTAATTCGCGGACTTTGAGGGAAGAAATCCGGCCTTTGGTATTCTCTTATGTTCCTGAAGGTTTTCATGTGTTGAATATCAAACTCGAAAAAGGATATAATCTCGCTCTCTCCAAAACTGAAATGGAGGGGATTTTCAAGGAAATTTATCCCTATGATGAATCCGAATTCAAATTTTTGGATGATGCCATAGCCTCGTTTTACGAGGAGGATCTGAAAATCAGAAATGTATTGGGTATGGCCTGTATCCTTGCAGTGATCATTTCTGCGATGGGATTGTTTGGGCTTTCATCCTATACGATTGCGCAGCGAACAAAAGAAATCAGCATCAGAAAAGTGTTGGGCGCGTCCATTATGCAGATTTTGGGACTGATATCACGGGAATATGTTATCCTGATTTTGGTGTCCTTTGTCTTGGCCGTGTACCCTGCTTATTATTTCCTAAACGAGTGGCTGAATTCCTTCAGCTACAAAGTGGAAATGCCCTATTTCATTTATGGGCTTTCAGGCCTTGGGGTAATGTTTCTCTGCCTGCTGATCGTAGGGTTACATTCCTATGCTGCTGCCCAGACCAATCCTGCGAAGATTTTGAAGGATGAATGAGTTTATGAAGACACAAGATGCAAGACATAAGATTCAAGACTGAATTCTCGAAAGGAAGAGGATGTCTTGAAGGTACAAAGTATTAAGTACCAAGTACCAAGAGCCCCGACGACGCAGACAACTGCATAAAAGGTTCAAGATGTAAGACTTGGGGAATTCAGAATTAAGGATGATGAATTAAAAATGACTTGGTATTCGTCACTCTGAGTCCCCAACATTTAGAAAATGTTCAGAAAAGGAATGACGGTTGGTCTTGCGTCATCTTGAATCCGAGGTACGAGGATGAAAGATCTCAGAAAAAAGAGACCCTTCGCTTCACTCAGGGTGACGACCAAGAGATTCACGTCATTGGTAGCGAAGCGAAGAGTCTCAATTTAAAGAGATTCTTCTCCCGTACAGCTGTCGGGATCCGCAGGCTGCGGTTCAGAATGACGGATTCCGCAACCTGACAACGCGAAGCAGACAACCATTACAACCATTACAACAACTATAACAACTACAACCTTACAGCTTTCCAACCTTTAAATTTTAAAATTTTCCAATCTTTCAATTTTCCAATCTTCAAATTCCATGTGGACATACTACCTTAAAATAGCTTGGCGTAACCTGAGGAAAAACAAACTTTTCTCTTTCCTCAATATTTCCGGTCTTTCTATTGGGATGGCTGTATGTATTCTGATCATGCTTTTTGTCAGTTATGAGCGGGATTTTGATGGATTCCAATCCAAAAATACTTTCCGTCTCAATGAAGTTCAAAAGTGGGAGGGGATGGTTTCTCCCCAAAAGGTAGCACTGACCATGTACCCCATGGGTCCGACATTGATGGAAGAAATGCCCGAGGTAGAGAACTTTACCCGGGTTACCCAAGGAGGGGAAATGGTCCTTAGAAACGGAGAAAAAGAAACTTCTCTTAAAAGTATCTTATGGGCAGATTCTACATTTTTTGACCTATTTGATTTTCGGATGTTGGAAGGCGATCCAAATTCTGCCCTGAAGGAACCAAATAGCATGGTGCTGACCGCTTCATCTGCCAAGCTGATTTTCGGTGATGAACCGGCGATGGGTAAGACAGTATTCAGTTCGGCTCAGGACAGTAGTTATTATAGGATTACCGGGGTGATGGAAGATATCCCAGCCAATTCACATTTGCAATTTGAAGGATTGACTTCTTTTAGCACCTACTTTAGTCCTCAGGCGATGGGTGATTGGGAAGCCAATTGGTATACGACCTATCTCAAATTGGCGGTGGGAGCTGACATTTCCCATCTCGAATCCAAATTTCCGGAATATCTTGTGTCCCATTTAGGGGAGGAAAGGGCGAAAGAGTTTGAGCTTTTTCTGCAACCAATTCAAGAAATCCATGCAAATTCATCAGAGATTACGCATGATTATTTTAATTACAGAAAATTTGATGGAGCATATACGCAGGTGTTTTTTTACATCGGATTGATAGTGCTGTTTATTGCTGGGATCAATTTTGTAAACCTCTCCTCTGCAAAGTCCATTGGAAGGTCCATGGAAATCGGGGTGAGGAAAGCTTCAGGAGCTTTAAAATCCCAGTTGTTTATCCAATTTATCGGTGAATCCATCTTCATCAGTTTGATTGCATTGTTTTTTGCGGTTGGGTTGGTTTTGCTTGCTTTGCCATATCTCAATGAATTCAGCCAAAGACAATTGGATTTTCCTTTGTTTTCCAATCCTATCCTTTTGCTCAATCTGATTTTGGGTGCTGTTGTAGTGGGAGTACTTTCAGGAACTTATCCGGCCTTATATCTTTCTAATTTCCGTCCGGCAAAAGTATTGAAAGGTTCACCTGAAGTCGGAAATAATAAATCAGAATTCAGAAATGCACTAGTCGTTGTCCAGTTTGCGGGCGCCGTATTCCTGATTGTCACCACACTTTTTGCGACACAACAGATCAGGTTTATGCAGCAAAAGGACCTCGGTTTTTCCCATGATCAGGTGCTGACCATTCCCTTGAATCAGCGTTTCTTTTCGAGGTATGAATCCATGAAGCAAGAACTTCTTTCAAATCCGGCCATAGAAAAGGTAACCGGATCGGGTCAACGGCTTGGTAATAATCTCCATCAGACAGGAATTGTATTCCGGGGAGATGGACCGGAGAGAATTCTTTCTACTTCCCACGTGGTGGTTGATCCGGATTATCTTGATGTGTATCAAATCGACTTGATCGCAGGCAGGGATTTTGACCAAAACGTAAGTACCGACAATGGCAATGCATTTATCATCAATGAATCACTTGCCAAAGAATTGCTCAAAAGTGAAGGCAATGCCCGACCGATTGAGTCTTTGATCGGGCAACCCATCGGCTTGGCTTGGATGGATTCTGTTGGACAGATTGTGGGTATTTCCAAGGATTTCAACTTCAATTCCCTTCACCATAAGATTGAGTCCTTGGCCATATTCAACAAAAAAGATTGGGGCTATTCCGAGATCTCTGTCAAAATCAAAGGCGATGCAGCTCCTGCAGCAATCGCACATATCGAGTCGGTGTGGAACACAATGATACCGGAAGAGGAATTTCAATATAAGTTTTTGGACGACCACTTTAATGAAATGTACCGTGCCGATCAGACTTTGAATACCATTGTCGGCATGCTGACTTTGCTGTCCATCCTGATATCCTGCTTGGGTTTGTTTGGGTTGGTGTCCTTCACCACCGAACAGCGGGTGAAAGAAATCGGAATCCGTAAAGTGCTTGGTGCATCCGTTGGCGGAGTGGTGGCTATGCTCTCCAAGGATTTTATGAAATTGATATTGGTGGCTATTCTGATTGCGATCCCGATTTCATGGTTTGTGGTAGACAGCTGGATTCAGGACTTTGCATACCGGATAGATTTGGATTGGTGGGTGTTTGGTTTAGCCGGAATGGTTGCCTTAGTAATTGCATTGGCTACTGTCAGTTCGCAGGCCTTCAAAGCTGCGATGATGAATCCTGTGGATAGCCTTAAGAGCGAATAAATAGAGGCGAGAGGCAAGAGACAAGAAGCGAGAGACGAGACTTGGGGAATTCAGAGTTAAGAATGATGAATTAATAATGACTTAGTATCCGTCACTCTGAGTGAAGCGAAGAGTCTCAATTTAGAGAGATTCTTCACCTCCGCAGGTTGCGGTTCAGAATGACGGATTCCACATCCTGAAAACGCGAAGCAGACAACCATTATAACAACTAGAACAATTATAACCCTTACAACAAAACAAGCCTCCAAACTTTAAACAAAACCCGCCATGTGGAAAAACTATCTAAAAATCGCCTGGAGAAATATCCTTAGAAGTAAAGGATTTTCTATTATCAATATCGGAGGGCTGGGAATCGGGATTGCTGCCTCGGTCTTGATCCTGATCTGGATCCAGTTTGAGCTTTCTATTGACAGGTTTTATGCCCATTCGGACAGGGTTTATGCGGTTTGGCGCAATACCACTATGGACGGTGAAGTGATGAGTTGGGACTATACGCCCGCACCTTATGGTCCTGCGATGAAGGATAAATTCCCCGAAGTGGAGGAAACCACAAGGCTTACAGAATGGGACCCGCATCTTTTGACCTTGGGATCAAACAGCTTCTATGAAAAGACGACTTTTGTGGATCCCGGTTTCTTTAAGTTGTTTACTTTTGAAGTCATTTCCGGTGATACCGAGTCTGCTTTGTCTGTTCCGGATGGAATTATTCTAACCAAAACTGTTGCAGAAAAGCTTTTTGGAAAAGAAGATCCAATGGGAAAAACAGTTGTTTTAGAAAAGCAACTTGATTTCCAAGTCATGGCGGTGGTTCAGGATCTACCACAAAACACCAACTTCAATTACACTGTTTTTTTGCCCTTCAAAAAACTGGAATCAATGGGTTGGGCGGATTCTTTTTGGGGCAATAATTCTTACAGGACTTTTGCAATGCTTCATGAAAGTACAGATGTAAATGAATTCAATGAAAAATTTGCAGGATTTACCGCCATGAATACGGAAGACAAAAGCGTAAGCGATTTTTTGTTCCCCATGTCTGACCTGCATCTGTATTCGAAATTTGAAAACGGTGTTTCTGTCGGCGGCAGGATCGAGCTGATCCGTTTGTTTGGGGGAGTAGCGCTTGTCATTTTGCTATTGGCCTGTATTAATTTTATCAACCTCAGCACTGCCCAAAGTGAAAACAGGGCAAAAGAAGTCGGTGTTAAAAAAATTTCAGGTGCCGGAAGGGGAATGTTGGTTTGGCAGTTTTTAGTTGAATCAGTCATGATTGCCTTGTTTGCTTATGGATTTGCATTGACGATTGTTGCGATCGCCTTGCCTTACTTCAGTAATTTTATCGGAAAGGAACTTCAAAGTCCCTTTTCCAATCCTTTGTTTTGGGTAATTTCTTTTGTCTATGTCATGGTCATCGGGATATTGGCCGGAAGTTATCCTGCTTTTTTGATGAGTTCCTTCAAACCTACTTCAGTATTCAAACTGAAATTGAATGCCAAGAAATATTGGGTCAATCCACGTGAGGCTTTGGTGGTTTTCCAATTTGCAGTGGTAGCCATATTGATTTCGAGCGTATGGATTATCCGAGATCAGATGGACCATGTCCAAAACAGGGATCTTGGGTTGGACAAGGAAAACCTCATTTACCATCAGGTCTCCGGAACAATGCAGGAAAACATGGTGGCTTTCCGCAATGAACTGTTGGCTCTAAAAGAGGTCAATTCTGTCAGTTATACTTTTTCTCCCATTACCGAGCTGCACAGTGATACCAATATGATGAAATGGCAGGGCAAAGATGATAGTTACAGACCCGCCATGTACCGAATGGGAGCAGATGCGAACTTGGTTGAAACTGCCGGATTTGAATTGATTGCAGGAAGGGATATCGATGTATATACTTTCCCAAGTGACAGCAATGCAGTTTTGATCAATGAAACCGCAGCTATTAGAATGGGTTTTGAAGATCCTTTGGGACAGGTGATCCAAGACGATGACCTGAGTTTTACTGTTGTCGGCGTGGTGAAGGATTTTATAATGGAATCGCCTTTTGATGAGGTATTGCCTATTTTGGTCTTTGGTCCAAAAAGAAATCTGAGTTTTATCCATGTCCGTCTAAATCCCGGAGAGGACTATTCCGAAATAATGGCAAATGTTGAAGCCGTTTTTGCCAAGTTCAATCCGGGAGCTCCTTTTGATTATAATTTTGTAGATCAGGTCCATGCCCGAAAGTTTGAATCCCAGAAACGTACTGCTCAATTGACAGGATTATTTACGGTCTTGGCTGTTCTCATTTCCTGCATGGGGCTTTTTGGATTGGCCACTTTCATAGCAGAGCAAAGAAGAAAGGAAATCTCAGTCAGGAAAGTTTTAGGGGCATCCATACCCGGTTTGGTGAGGTTGATTTCCTCCGAATTTACAAAGTTGGTCCTGATCGCTGTGTTGCTTGGAATACCAGTCACATGGTATTTTATGGATTCTTGGTTAGAAACCTTTGATTATAGAATCTCCATCGATTGGAAGATCTTCCTTTGGACAGCGCTTGCGGCTTTGGGGATCGCATTTTTGACAGTCAGTTCGCAGGCCATCAAAACCGCCATGATCAATCCGGCAAAGGTGCTGAAGAGTGAGTGAGGGAAAGGTGGGAAGTAAGAAGTCAGAAGTCGGAAGTATGTGACATATCCTGAAATGAGTCCAAAAGTAAAGGGAATTTTAATTGAACAAAGTACCAAGTACCAAGACTTGGGAAATTAAGAATTGTAAGACCCGTGTTACCGGCATACTCCCAGTGAAGTATCTCAGTTAAATGAGATTTTTCACCTTCGCAGGCTACGGTTACCAATGACGTGAATCTCTTGGTCGTCACCCTGAGTGAAGCGAAGGGTCTCTTTTTTCTGAGATCTTTCATCCTCGTACCTCGGATTCAAGGTGACGCAAGACCAACCGTCATTCCTTTTCTGAACATTTTAAAATGTTGGGGACTCAGAATGACGGATTCCCAAACCCGAAAACAGTGACACCCCGCAGCAGGCAACCAAAAAAGACCCAAGATACAGTGAAAGTCCAACCCCGAAGCCTTGAACTATTGAATTCCCCAAACCAGACAACATTGACAAGGCGCAGCAAACAACCATTACAACCACTAGAACAATTACAACCACAATAACTGAGATTCTTCGCTGCACTCAGAATGACGAATTCTCATTCCTTCTCAAAAACCAAAAAGTGCTGTATTTTCATAAACTGACCGTTTTGGACTAGGGTGAAACCATTGGCTGACAACTCTTTGGTAACCTGCTCGACAGTCATTTTGTGAAGTCTTTTGATGGCGACTTTTGGGTCCTCTCCACGGTATTCGATTAGGAGGAGTTTGCCGTCCGGTTTGAGGGATTTTTTGATGTTCTGCAGTACTTCATGCGGATACTCCAACTCATGGTACACGTCTACCATGATGGCAAGGTTAATGGAATTTTCTGGAAGCATGGGTGATTTCTCTGTTCCTTTGATCGTCACCACATTGTCAAAACCGAGTTCTTTGCTGCGATCCTCCAAGTATTTGATCGCCGGATCCTGGATTTCGATGGCATACACTTTGCCCTCAGGCACTTTCTTGGCGATTCTGAAAGTATAATATCCCGATCCTGCTCCGATATCCGCCACTACACTTTTTTTGTCAATGGGAAGGTTTTTGATTGCCAACTCTGTATTTTCTTCCTGTGGACGGGTGGAGCGTTCCAGCCAACTCATACCCATAAAGTTCATGACCTGTGATATTTCCCTCCCCATATAGACTTTGCCTGTGCCGTCACGGTCAGGGGTTTTGTAAGTGTAGATGGCATCGGTTTTTGTTTGGGTTTGCCCAAATAGAGTTGATACGAAGAAAAGGAGAATGACAGGCAGCAGAAATTTTTTCATGGCGAAAAGGAAATTCAGTAAAAAGAAATCTTAACAATATACCCAAAAAACGCCCTTTACCTGTAATTGTTTTGACCGATACTGGACAAATACTGTTCGTATTCAAAGAAGGGTTTAGATTGAAACCTATCCAATTGAAGAAATAACGAAGATTTGACCTTTGGCATGTTTTTGGGCTTAGTGGATTCAGGCAACCACACAAACGGTTTTAATTTTCCTGAATCCTAAACCAACTATTTTCAAGGACAATTAGAATGGATGTTTTGGGCCAAGGTTTTCCGCCTCACAAACCGAAACGTTCTTTCCATCGAGGTATTTTAGTTTAGTTATATAGAGCAAGGTCAGGATTTTGTCCCGGCCTTGCTTTTTTTTGCCCGTAGGCGAACAATAATGTCCGTGATTTTATGGATTTTCACCTCCAATCAGCGATTATTGTGTGTTTTGGCTGTTTTTGGATTGGCATGGAAGTGGGACTGAAGTTAGGAGGTTAGGAAGGATGGAAGTAGGGAAGTATGGAATACGATTTACGAGGCAAATCAAGGATTGAATGTTATGGCTTACATCCTGCGTTTTTTCTAAATGATAAGGCAAAGTCTTGCTTCTCGGCTCTCGGTTCTTGTTTTACGCTTCTCGGTTCTCGCTTCTTGTGTCTCACGTCTCAAATCTCACATCTAAATAATATGTGGAAAAACTACTTTAAAGTCTCCTTCAGAAACCTGTCCAAGCGGAAGCTGTATACAGGAATCAATATCCTTGGCCTGACGATTGCCATTGTCAGCTTTTTGGCAATATCGCTTTATATCTACCACGAGTTGAGCTATGACAAGATGTACACCGACTCGGAAAGGATCTACAAGTTCAACCAGGAATTTGTCTCCGGCGGTGAAAGCCAATTGGTAGGGACGACGCCGTCGCTGCTCGTTCCCACGTTGATGCAAGAAGTGCCTGAAGTCGAAGTCGGGACTTTGGTATTTGACCTGAGCATTTTTTCGTCAGTTATGGTGGATGCAGGAGAGGGAAATCAAGCGGAAACCAAATTTGCTTTTGCGGATCAGAATTTCTTTAAAGTCTTTGATTTTGAGATGATCACAGGCAATCCCGTCCTTGTTTTGACCGAACCCAATCAGATTGTTCTGACCGAAAGCACGGCAAAAAGGTATTTTAGAAATGCCCCTGAGGCCAATGGCAAAACACTGAAAATTGATGGGAAGGAATACCTTGTCACAGGAGTCATGCAGGATTTCCCTTCCAACAGCCATTTGGATTTTGACTTTATTGCCTCTTTTGCCACACACCGACATGGGAAAAATCCCGAATGGTCACCGTCTAATTATTATTCGTATGCGAAACTGACTCCTGATGCCGACTTACCGGCCTTGACCGGTAAACTGGATCAGATGGTCGAAAAATACATGGGTGAGGACATGAACAATTATGGCTTCAAGACCTCCTTTTTGTTCCAACCTGTCACTTCCATCCACCTTGGGGACAACCAACTCCAAACTGTCAAACCAACTTCCGATATCCGGCAGCTCTATATTTTCGGCCTCGTGGCCGTTTTGTTGATTTTCATCGGAATCATCAATTATGTCAACCTTGCAACTGCAGAAGCCACCGAGAGAAACAAGGAAGTGGGATTGAGAAAGGTCATGGGCGCTGGAAGGATGCAGCTTTTTGGACAGTTTATATCTGAGTCCTTTATTCTGACCTTTTCCGGCCTGATGTTTAGTCTATTGGTTTTGTATTTTCTTGCCCAACCATTTGAAAACTTCTCCGGCGTTCCCCTTCAATTGGATCTTTTGGTTTCTCCTGTCGGAATTGTAGCGGTTTTTGGACTCCTGTTGCTGATCGGATTTTTGTCGGGGATTTATCCTGCCTTGATCCTGTCTGGGATGGAACCGCTGCGTGCCCTTGGCAAAAACATCAAAATCGGGGGAGGGACTTGGCTTCGCAAAGGCCTTGTCGTATTCCAGTTTTTTGTATCTATAGGTTTGTTGGTGGCGACTCTGATCGTGCAGCAGCAATTGGACTACATGCGTGAAGTCAACCTTGGTTATGACAGGGAGCAAGTAGTAGCATTGACCTATCACTACAATATGCGGGAAACTGTAGGAACCCTCAAAAGCGAACTCCTGAGATCCGGCGCGGCACAATCCGTGACTTTGGCCGCCGACATGCCGATCTACATCAAGGCAGGATACAAGATCTTTCCTGGGTTTGACAACGGGAAAGAACTGATGATTACAGGCTATAATGCTGATCCGGATTTGGTCAAAACTTTGGGACTGAAGATTGTAATAGGGGAGGATTTTTCTCAAAATGAAATCACAAGGTCTGTCGCCTATGAAGAAAACATAGAACATGCTGTCATGCTCAACGAATCTGCAGTCAAATCCCTCGGTTGGACCAATGAGGAAGCAGTGGGCAAAAAACTGAATTTCGGTTCTCCCGCCTTCGTCAAGTCCGTGGTCGGAGATTTCTACTTCAATTCCCTTCACCATCAGGTGGGGCCTTTGGCCATCATGGTCAATCCAAATGAAGCCAATGTGATTTTGGCAAAACTTCCGAAGGGAAATCCTGCTGAGCATTTGGCCAAAATGGAAGGAATATGGAAAAACTTGGCTCCTGACAGGCCTTTCAATTACAAATTTGTCGATCAGGAATATGCGCGCATGTACAGCTCAGAAGAAAAGACCGGGACCATCTTCAGCCTTTTTGCAGGGATAGCCATTTTTATTGCCTGTATGGGATTGTTTGGTTTGGTTTCCTATGTGGCCTTGAGAAGAACAAGGGAAATCAGCATCCGCAAAGTCTTAGGCGCGACTTCAGGAGATGTCCTGAAAGTGCTTTCTGCGGACTTCTTCACGTTGTTGGGAATATCCTCAGTCTTGGCAGTAGGTTTTGGATTATGGTTTTCCAAGCAGTGGCTGGAGGGATTTGCCTACAAAACACAGATTTCTCCTTTGGTCTATGTTGCCGCAATTTTGGTGGTGGCGCTGATTTCCTTTTTGACCATCGGCTACCGCACCCTCAAAGTCAATCTCCAAAATCCGGCGAAGACGCTTAAGGACGAATAAGAACCGAGAGAAGGAAGCTTGGAAGTCGGGAAGGAAGGAAGTCGGGAAGTTAGAATGTTGAATGAAAGGACGGAAGAAAGAAGACGAAAAAAAAGCTCCCTTGTCATTTTGAACGTAGAGAGAAATCTTAAAAATGAATCTCGCAAAGACTCAAAGGCGCAAAAAAATCAACCTCTTACTACTTGCCTTTCACCTCTCACTCCTCCTTTTTTAAAGCTCACCGAATATTTGCTCGTCTTTAATTGATTATATTGCAGATGATTTTAATTGGGTCTCTATGAAAATGGATAAAAAAGCCTTCGTTATTCAGAGTTTTGAAGAAGCTGCAGACCATCAGAAACATTATGGAAATATGCCTGAGGATGAAAAGAAGGATCTGTTTTTCAAACTGATGCAGGCGGCTTATGGATTTGTGGGCAATGATTGGCCCAAGATGGATAAGAGTCATTTTGAAGTAAAAACATTGATTAAAAATGAAGGAAATAAGCCTTAATGTATTTAATGATGACTTCAAAGATTTTATTGAAAGCCTCAGCAAATTTCAAGTTGAATATATTTTGATTGGTGGATACGCGGTAATTTTACATGGCTATAATAGAACTACAGGAGATTTGGATATTTGGGTTAATCCGACCGAAACTAACTATGGGAAACTGATAAAGGCATTTTCATACTTTGGATTTCCTACAGAGGCCATTGACCTGAACAGGTTTTTGAAGGTTGGAAATTACAATGTTTTTACTTTTGGAAGGCCTCCTATGGCCATTGATATAGTGACCAAAATCCAAGGGGTAGAATTTTCCGAAGCAATCCCTAATGTTAAGGATGTTGAGATTCAAGGGATTATTGTAAGGCTTTTGGGTTTCTCAGACCTTGTTAAAACAAAGAAAGCTACCGGGAGATATAAAGATTTGGATGATTTGGAAAATTTAGATTTGGATAAATTTTAAACCAGGTTTTTAAATTTTTCTTTTCAAGTCAACATCAATCGCTGTTTAAACTTTACAAGATTATCCCAAATTAAAAAGAGGAATTAATCCTCCTCTTCTTCCTCCCTTTCCTCATATTCCCCTTCAAATTCATCCGCTATCAGATCATCTTGACTCAACCAATATTCGGAAGTCAGGATTTTGAAGTTTGTTCCGTCTGTTGTCTGCATATCCCACAGAATGGACTCCGCTTCGGGGAAAGGAGCATTTCCTGTCATTTTATCTCCAAAGAGTCTTTTGATTAGGTTGCTGTCTGAAAGGCCCTTGTCCAATAACTTGAGCATGCCTTCTTTGGTCATTTCCACCTTCCCGGTTTTATCAAGCGGGGTCAGGGTACATTCAAACTGACTGGCTTTGATATTTGGGAACTTCCCGTTGAAGGCTTTGTTTAGGAGTTGGTTGACATGGAAAAGTGTAGCGTGCAGGCTGATTTCGGGATATTCCTCTGCGATCTTGTCTAAGAGCATGTCGTTGGATATCTGTTCGATTTGACCTTTGGACAAGTCTTCGCTCAGTTTGTAGCTCAAGACAATAGCCGCAGCTTCATTGGGTTCATAATCAATAATGGCCATCATTAACAATTCCCGCAATGAATCTTCTTCTGCACTCTCGGCATCGGGAAAACCGAAAAGGTCTAAAAGTTGGATATAATCCGCTGTGGACCAATAATCCTTGACCTGATCCAATGTTTTGAAGGAAGTAATTTTAATCTGAAATTTCATATTTTTTGACTTTGGTATAAGTTAGGTGGTATTGTCGGAGATGTAAGGGAATATCTCATAAATCGTTTTTTTAACCGCAATGGACTCAGTTATCCTGCTTCTCGGTTATCCTGCTTCTCCGGAAGCTGGATATACTATTTTTTTACCGCAAAGGACGGAAAGGTTTCGCCATGGGCGCAATGAGGATTATTTAATTTACCACTGAGCCCGCAGAGGGCACAGAGAAAAATCGTTAAATTTTCTCCCGCAGATATCATAGAAGGACGCAGAACTTTCAAGGCCGTCAGTTATCCTGCTTATCTGGAAGCTGGATACACTATTTTATACCGCAATGGACGGTAAGGTTTAGCAAAGGGCGCAATGAGGATTATTTACTTTACCACTGAGCCCGCAGAGGGCACAGAGAAAAATCGTTTAATTATCTCCCGCAGATATCATAGAAGGACGCAGAACTTTCAAGGTCGTCAGTTATCCTGCTTCTCGGTTATCCTGCTTATCCGGAAGCTGGATACAGTATTTTTATACCGCAATGGACGGTAAGATTTTGCAAAGGGCGCAAAGGGTGAGACCCTTTATTTTCTTTGTTTCTTTTGTGGTTTAATTTTCTCCCGCAGATATCGCAGATTGACGCAGAAGACTTCTCCGCCAATGTTTGTATCACCAAAAAGATTTGTCAAACACGCCTTTTTCTTTGAAGCTTTGTGTAAGATATTTTTTCTTTTACCGCAATGGACGGTGAGGTTTCGCAAAGGGCGCAGAGCGTTTAATCCTTTGTTTTCTTTGTCTCTTTTGTGGTTTAATATTCTCTCCCAAATATCGTAGGTTGACGTGGAAGACTCCTTATCGTCCGTCAGCGAACAAAAATGTTCGATACTTCAAACCGAATTCTTTCAAAAAACGCCCTTATTCGAACAATATTGGGCTTTTTTTATGGCATAGGATTGGGATGGTTAAATTGACCGATGTCAGATGTGCGATGCTTAATTCATCGGTCATCGGTCAAAAACCACAAAATCTAAGTCTCACCCCGGTAGTTTTGGGGAATCATGTCTTAAGTCTCAAATCTCAAGTCTCAAATCTCATATCTCACGTCTTACCAATGATTCAGCTTAACCAAATTGACAAATTCATCGAATCGCGATTTCAGCGGGTTTTTATATTGAAAGGAATTGACCTGACCATCGAGCAGGGGGAATTTCTCACCCTCATGGGACCCTCAGGTGTGGGCAAATCAACTTTGCTCAACATCATCGGATTGTTGGATGAGGATTATGAAGGGAAATATTCCTTTGATGGGAAGTCTATCAATAACATGAAATCCAAGGAAAGGTCTGCTTTGCACAAGTCTGAGTTTGGATACATATTTCAGGCCTACCACCTGATCGACGAACTGACGGTTTATGAAAATATCGAAACCCCTTTGCTTTACAGGAATGTGTCAGGCGGAGAGCGGAAGAGCATCATCGCTGATCTTTTGGACAGGTTCAATATGGTAGCCAAGAAGGACCTGTTCCCCGAGCAACTATCTGGTGGACAGCAGCAGTTGGTCGGAATAGCAAGGGCGATAGCAGGGAGACCAAGGGTACTGTTGGCCGATGAACCGACAGGAAACCTCCATTCTGCACAGGCAAAAGAGATCATGGAAGTTTTCAAGGAACTGAACAAAGAAGGAACTACCATCATCCAAGCCACTCATGCGCGCGAAAATGCAGATTACGGAACACGCCTGATTGAAATGTTGGACGGAAAAATTGACAAAGACATTGCCATATAATATGAATAAGATACTCATTACCGCTTTGATTTTGATGGCTTTCATTTCTGAATTGAAAGCGCAGGATACCCTGAAACTCAATTTCCGGGAAGCGGTCAACATCGGTTTGCAGCAAAACCTCGCTTACAAACAGCGTACAAACGAACAGGACGTGTTGAAAAGGGAAAAACAGGCCGCACAGCTCGCCCATCTTCCCAACCTCAATATTGGCAACAGTGGATTCAGACAAACCGGCCAACAATACCAACAAGTCGAGGACCAATTGATCGTGACCAATGTGTCCAACAACATCATTACCTCTAACCTCAATACCTCCATGCCGATTTACAATGGCGGCAGGAGAATCAACAATACCCAAGCAACGAGATTCTTCGAGGAGGCTGGTGAAAACAGCCTCGAAAGGTCTGCACAGGAAGTTATGTTTAACATCGGCAGGCAATACCTGCAGGTATTGTTGGATCAGGAGTTATATAGAATCGCCTTGGAAAACCTTGAAAACCAAAAGAAGCAGCTCGAGCAGATAGAAGGCTTTGTCGAGGCTGGATTGAGGACATTGTCTGACCAATATAACCAGCAATCAGAAGTGGCAAGGTTGGAAACCGTGGCCCTGAACGCCAAAATACAATGGGAAACCGATGCCTGGACTTTGGCAGAGACCCTCCAACTCGGGCCAAATGTCATCCCTCAACTTGAGGCCGTGAGCCTCAGCCCCGGACAAAGTGAGTATCTGAACATGTCTGTGGAGGAACTATATACCATTGCTTTGGAAAACAGAAAAGACTTCAAGCAGCAACAGCTGCTTGAATCAGGCAATAAAAAACTCCTCGCTGTTTCTAGGTCATTCATGTATCCGCAAGTCAATGCTTTTTTCAATTACAGTACTTTCTTTACTTCATTGGATGATAGGAGTATTTCTGAACAGCTTTGGCAGGTCTATCCACAGCAGACCATCGGCTTGTCGCTGAATATTCCGATTTTCAATAATTTCAATAATAAACTCACCGTTACACGCAGCAAGGTAGAGTACTACAACCAACAGCTTGAAAAAACGGCTTTGGAGAGAAGGATTTCTCAGGAAATCAAATTGGCTTACGAAAATTACAAAGCCAGTATCAAAAGGGAAGAAGCCACCAAGTTACAGCTTACTGCGGCGGAAGAAGCGCAGAAAGCCATTTCTGAGCGTTTCAGGCTTGGGGTAAGCAACTTTGTCGACCTTGCCACTGCTAACCAACAGCTTGTCGCCGGGCAATCGGATTATGTCCAAGCTTTGTACACGCTATTCTTCCAGGAGGTGATTTTGAATTATCAGTTGGGGGTATTGGCGGTGGATTAAAAAAAGCAGAATCCTTTGTCAAAGTTTTATGGAAGTTGATCATCAAATTTATTCATAAATCCATGCAACTTTTTATAAGAAAAAAGTATCTGTTTAACTGGAGCTTTTTTCTGTTTTTAAATTCATGGAACCTATCAAGAGGATTTTATTATTAGGTGCTACTGGGCGTACAGGCCATGAAGTGTTGCAGCAGGCTTTGGAAAAAGGGTATCATGTGAATGCCTTGGTCAGGGACGGTAAGAAAATTCAGTTGGAGGATCCGGGACTTCAGGTATTTGAAGGAGATACCAGAATACCGAGGGATTTGAATTTTGCGATTGAAAACTGTCAGGCGGTGATCAGTTGCCTGAATATTTCACGCAAATCGGATTTCCCTTGGTCACCTTTACAGACACCTGAGGATTTTTTGTCCATGACGATGAAAACCCTCATTAAAGTTTGTCATGATCGGAACATCAAAAGACTCGTTTTTACCTCCGCATGGGGAGTGGGGGACAGCAGGCCGTTTATTCCGGGATGGTTTGCATGGCTGATTGACAACAGCAACCTTTCTGCCGCTTACCTCGAGCATGAAAGACAGGAGGCTTTGGTGCGTAATTCGGGTTTGGATTGGACTATTGTCCGGCCGGTCGGACTGACCAACAGCCAAAAACCAAAAGTGGCCAAGGCGATTTTGGATCATAGCCGCAAACCCTCCCTAACCATCTCCCGCAAGGCCACAGCCGGTTTTTTGGTTGATATTTTGGGACATAAAAATTTTATTCAAAAGGTTCCTGTTCTATATTCCTGATCGATGAAAAAGACAAATATCCTGTTTGCTGTTTTTGCAGCGGTATTGTTGCTGACCCGATTCTATGGACTTGAGATGGAAGACGGGGAGAGGTTTATCCGTGTGATCGGTTGGATGGATTTCCTTTGGCTTGCAATCGGTTGGGTATTGGCAAATTTTCAAATTCAGGCAGGCCTTCCGGAGATTTTTGGAGATGGAGAAGCAAGGAACAAATGGTTTTTACCTTTTTTGGTGGGAATGGGATTTGCTGTGTTAGACGTAGTGGCAATAGAATTCATTCTCACCAATGAACCGCACCAAACTTTGCCACCCTATACCCAACCCTTTCCCTATTCCATTTTTCTTTATTTCGCCGGCGGGCTTTACATGGAATTGTTTTACAAACTCATTCCCCTGACAGTTTTGCTGTTGGTGTTTGAAAAATTTCTCCAAGGAAATCTAAAGAAATACCTCACTTACTTCATCATTTTCCTGCTTTCCATTTGGGAACCGATTTCCCAATTACCGTCGGATCCGATGTGGTTTGTGGTGTATGCCTTTGCCTTCGGTTTTGCCTTCAATTTCCTCCAAATCTATTTTTTCAGGAAAATGGGTTGGCTGTATTCGGTATTGTGTCGCATGGGTCTGTATTTGGTCTGGCATGTGGCATTGGGTATTTGGATTGAGTTCTGGGTGCTTTAGAAGGCCGAGGAACTTGGATTGAAGTGCATTGGTAGCGGCTATGAACCGTGGACCTATTGCGTTATTTTTAGTCTCCCTTTTTCGGAAAAGTATAAGGCATCCCCCATATTATGGGCTTCGAAATTGACTGACACTTGGTTTTCTGAAGCAGAGTTGGAAAAAACCCTCCAAATCGATTTTGGCAGATGGGGTCCGATGAAAAACCCCAACATGCTTCCCCAAATTGTCCCGACTATGATTCCTGAGGAATATGAAAAAAGTATACTGCTGTTTTCATTTTTTTCGGATACCAGCAACACCAAACCTACAACTACAATAGAAAACAGCAATCCGCCGATGGCTCCGAATTTAAGCCCTTTCAGTGTTTCTTTCATAAACTCATTCCCTGAGGGATGGTGGTTTTTGGTTGGTTTCGGGACTAGATTACCCATGTCCGGCGGATAGATTTCGATCTCATCAAGTTCGTAACCACGCTCCAAAACCAATGAAATGGTTTCTTTTGAATCTTGGTGGTCCTTAAAGGTCCCAAAAAGCGATCCTGAGGGGATGGCTCTTGGTCCTACATTATTTGTATCATTATTCATTGTCATGCAAGTTTGTTCCTTCTTATGTGCAGAAGAAGTAAATCTTGCATTTAAATGATAGAGTATTTTATACGGAGATGACTTTAAATTACGGAATTCACTGTTCAGGGAAGGAATAGCATCTACAAAAAAATTGCTTGATGATGTCTTCCATCCTTTAAAAAGTCAGTTTACTGATTCACCAAAGGTTTCACCTTAGTTCCGATAATCTCGATTGCTTTGATCAATTGTGCATGGGTAAGGTTGGCATTGTCCATTTGGAAAGAAAGCCTGGACAAGCCACCCAATGATTCACTGTGGCGAAGGATTTTTTCGGCCACTTCTTCGGGGTTTCCTACGAGGTAAGCGCCTCTTTCTCCCCTTTGGGCTTCAAACCTGCTAAAAGTCACCGGCGGCCAACCCCGTTCTTTTCCGATTCTGGTGAAAGTTTCCGCATATCCGGGATAATATTCTGCGATTGCTTTTTCCGTGGTATCCGAAACATATCCCAAAGAATGGAGACCGACTTTGAGCTTGTCGGGGCTGTGGCCTGCCCTTCTTCCGGCTTCCCGGTAGAGATCTATCAAGGGACTGAACCTGTGGGTTTCTCCGCCAATCACCGCCACCATCAACGGAAGACCCAATGTACCTGCTCTGACAAAAGACTCCGGTGTGCCGCCCACACCCAACCAAATAGGAAAAGGATCCTGTAATGGTCTTGGGTAAATAGCTTGATGGTGCAAAGCAGGCCGGAATTTTCCCGACCAAGTCACGAACTCATTGTCTCGGATTTGGAGAAGGAGTTCTAATTTTTCAGAAAAAAGAGCATCGTAATCATGAAGACTCAAGCCAAATAGTGGAAATGCTTCTGTGAATGATCCTCTTCCCACGACCATTTCCGCCCTGCCTTTTGAAATCAGGTCAAGGGTAGCAAAATTTTGAAATACCCGGACTGGATCTGCCGCACTGAGTACCGTGACTGCACTGGTAAGTTTGATGTTTTTTGTTTGCGAAGCCGCCGCAGCCAGAATCATGGCAGGGGCGGAGTCCAGAAACTCCTTTCTATGGTGTTCGCCGATTCCAAATACATCCAATCCCACCTGATCGGCAAGTTGGATCCTTTCGAGCAATTCAGTCAAAGCCTGCATACTGTTCTTAGTCTGATCCGCACCTTCACCGATCGCTGCCGCCGCAAAACTGTCAATTCCTATTTCCATCATCAAAATCCTTATTTGAAAGAAATCAATTTACCATTCCATAATCAATGCTGTCAAGTACACAACGTATAATCCCAACATGACGCCACCTTCCCATCTTTCGAGTTTTCTTCCTTTGCCTGTAAATAGAAAGAGAAACAACAGCAAGCCTGCAAGGATGTTCATGTAAATATCAACAAAGTTTGGTTCGGAGATGGCCACGGGATTCACTATAGAGGATATACCCAACACAAAAAATATGTTGAAAATATTCGATCCCACAACGTTTCCGATGGCAATGTCCACTTTCTTTTTTCTTACTGCGGCTATTGATGTAGCGAGTTCAGGTAGGGAAGTTCCGATGGATACAATGGTCAGACCGATCAATCTTTGCGACAAACCAAATTCCACTGCAAGAGATACTGCATTGTCTACGATCAGTTTTCCACCCAAAACAAGACCCGCAAGACCGATGATAATCCAAAGTATAGCACTTCCCGTGGTGAATTTGCTTATTTCCAGAGATTCAGATATGCCACCCGGCTGTTTGGAAACCATGATATTATACACCAGAAAAACACTAAAAAACAAGAGCAGGATTATGCCATCTCCAAATGAAATCAGATTTGTAGCCCCTTCATTGAATAAGAAATCATTGGCAACAATCAATACTACCAATGCAGCCAAGAAGCTGAGCGGAATTTCAATCCAAGTGGTATTGGATTTGACGGTCAAAGGGTAGACGATGGCAGAAATTCCCAGAATCCCTAAAACATTGAAAATGTTACTTCCCAATACATTACCCATGACCATTTCTGAGGAACCGTTTACCGCAGCAAAAACGTTGACCACCAGTTCAGGTGCAGAAGTTCCAAATGCCACCACAGTAAGGCCGATGACAATATTGGGAATCCCAAAATTTGCGGCAAGACCGGAGGCTGCTTCGACAAGTTTATCAGCCCCATAGATCAGGACCACGAATCCAATCAATAACAAGACAATAGAGAGTACCATAGGGTTAAATTTTGCCGAAAGATATGCGGTATTTGGGGTAAGTTTCTTTTCCAAAATGATTTATTTTTTAATCCAATAAATTAGAAGGTTATTTGTGGGGTCAAAATAGTAATTGCATGTTTTGATTCAATTTAGGGGATTCATGAAAATCCGGATTAAGAAATTCATTTCACTCTTTTTGGTTGCCATTATCGGGTTTACCGGCATTGGTGGCACTTATTTTTTTGAAGATGTTGCTAAGTTTCAAGGTAAGGAGACCAATATAGTTTCCTATTCAGATTTGATCCCTGCTTTTGACCAAGGGCTTGAGTTTGGTTCATCCAATATCATTGTGCCGGGATTCAAAGTTTTGGATACGGTTTTTGATTTGGTCAATGAGCCTTCTGATTTTTTGTTTACCCTTGCTGAAAGCGGTGCTTTAAAAGTCAATTGGCTGGAAAAGAGCCACCGTTTTTTTTGTATTCACACCCTATTATACCCCTTCCACTATTTCTGGTAATCTTTTTTAACCGGTATTTCTTTTTCCTAGTGGATTGAAATCAAATCCAACTCTGATTTGTACACCCTACAGATCAGGTTTGTCTCTATTCTTTTATTTCTTCTTACCATAAATAACAAAAAATATGTTTGACATTGAACCAGTTACCTTGGTCCTTTCCTTGGTTATTATTGCCTTAATTACATCGCCTTTTGTGATTTACAAAAGAAAGCAATCCCACAAAATCAAAGCCCAAAAGCTTTTCATGGAACAAATGGAAAGTGGCTCCAATCTTAAATTTGACCATGCTGACAGTTGGAGAGACCTTTACTATATAGGTCTTGATACGGGTAAAAAAGCGTTGGTCTATGTAAAATTCGAACCCGAAAAAACAGCCCATCAAATAGACCTTTCTTGGGCAACTGATATCCAGTTGGTTAAAATCGAAAGGGCTGTAGAAATTGATGGTAAGCCGGCCAATGTAATTGACAGACTGTCCTTGAAAATCGAAATTTCTAATGAGAAAAAAGGGGCAAAAATCCTTGAATTTTATGATTGTGATCAATTTTCTGACAATATGGGAGAATGGCCTTTGATCCAAAAGTGGGAAAAATTGCTAAAACCAATTGTCAAAAGCAATCAAATCCATCATAAGAAAGGTGTTTTAAATTAATTCCAACCCAGAATGATAATGCCAATAGCCACGGATGTCGGTTATTGGCATTTTTTTTAAATCATGGGTCCGGCTTTCTGCTTTGTTCCCAAAGTTAGCAATATGATGGTTACCAAAATAAAAACTGTCCCCAGCCAATCCATAGGCCCAAAGGGTACATTTAACCAAACTACTGCCACTGCAGCAGCTGAAAGGGGTTCTACAGAACAAAGCAAACTAGCCGTTTGGGCACCGATGATGGTCACTGAGGTGAGAAAAATGTAAAAGGCGATAACACTTCCAAACAATACGATATAGGCAAAGGCAGTCCATGTGCCGGCATCCCATGTTCCGTGAAAGTCCCAAGGCTTGCTGACAAAGGAGAAAGCGATTCCACCGATCAGCATTCCCCAACCCGTAACAGTCGCAGCGGAATATTTCCGGAGTAGGCGGACCGGTTGGATAGTGTAAAAAGCCAAAGCAAAGGCGGAAAGAATTCCCCAAAATAAAGCCTTTTCGGAGATAACCAGCTGTCTGAAACTTCCGTGCGTGACAAGCAGAAAAGTGCCTGCAAGTGCAAAAAACAGGGAAGCATATTCCACCATTATTGGCCATCTCCGGTTATGGATGGCGTAAAAAGCAACTACAATCAAGGGACCAATGTACTGTAATACAGTGGCTGTGGCGGCATTGGAAAGGTTGATGCTGTAGAAATAGGTGTATTGGACGGCGACCATACCAAAGATGCTGAAGAACAACAATTGGATGGCGTCCTTTGGAGTTTTCCAGATTTTGAAAGCATCGGAATTTTTTCTGGTAATGGTGAAAGTCGTCAGAATAATTCCTGCCAACAGCAATCTCCAACAGACAAGCCAAGCAGGATTGATTCCTTTTTGTTCGAATAGGTATTGCGCACAGGTACCTGAAACACCCCAAAATACCGCCGCAGCAAGGGCCATGGCAAAACCTTTTATTGTTTTTTGGGTAACAAAACTCGCTGACAAAGAGGGTGAAATCATAAGGAAGGCTGAAAGCCAAATTTACAGAATGAAAAAGTGATTTGGTACCGCTCAAAAAAGAAAACAAGGAAAATTATTTGGTATTTAACTGATCTGAAATGGCTGGGGAGTGAAGCATACCAAGAAGATAATGATGCTGATCCAACCTAGGATTTTTCTGTTCCTATCCAAGTGTTTAAAACCTGAAACTTCCGGATGCTCGAGTCCCATTACCCGCCCCAAAAGAAACGCAAACAACAACCATCCACTGTATCCCTGCAATGTCGGGAAAACATAAACTAAGGCATACTGGACAGAAGCAATCACCAAAATCACCATCCATTTTGTCTGTGTGTCCATTATCCTGGAACGGCTGAAGCAGAAATATAGAAATCCTATATATAGAGGAATATTGATAAGGAGCCTGTCAATACTATGATAAGGATTGATCGATCCTAGCCCTGCGTAGAATACAAAGGCAATGTAAAAAACCAATGAAATCTGCTTGTGATACTTTGGGGAAAGTCCGAAAACCACATGTCCTCCATCCAATTGTCCTATAGGCAAGAGATTCAAGGCTGTAAAAAACAAGGCTAAGTACCCAGCAAATATGTAAGGAAAATGGATGATTTCTGACATATTGGGCATTTTATCAGGTTCTGCCAAAAGTTTCTCCATCCCGTAAAATAACAGGTTATATCCCATCTCAATATTGAGATAACCTTCTTCGGCACTGTGTCCTTTGAAGTCTGGGTCAAGGTATTCGGGATGAATCTGATAAATATAATCCGCCTCAGGAAGATGTGTAAATCCATACCAAAGCACTCCAAAAGCGATAATAAATCCTGCAAGGGGCCCAGCCACGCCAATGTCAAAATACTTTTTACGGCTGTTGATATAGCTTTTCAATTTGATGATGGCGCCGAAAGTACCGATCGATGGTGCACCCAAAAAACCCAACCAACCGGGAATGAAAAACGGCATGGATGTTTTTACTTTATAATGTAATGAAGTAAACAAATGCCCCAATTCGTGTACAAGCAAAATTCCCAGAAACGGTACCGAAAAATGAAGTGATTTTAAGAAATATTCCCAAGTCAAAAAATATTCCCCATCCGCTAATATTGATTTCCCATATAACCATTCTGCCCCGGCCAATGTGGTGGCAATAAGTGTTAGGATAAAAAGTGAAATGTGGATCAGGTATTCTTTTTTAGTATACATTCTCAAAGAATTGGATTAATGCTCTTTCGTGGGTGATGTGGTATGTTTGTAGCCCAACTCTTTTTGCACCTTCTAAGTTTGCGTTTAAATCATCAAAAAACAGGACCCGCTCGGGGTCAATTTGGATTTCATTCAATACTGCTTTATAAATAGCCTCATCAGGTTTGGCCAAGCCCATTTGGTGGCTTAAAAAAATCCTGTCACAAAGATCATAAATTGATTTTTCACCTGTTTGGTCTACAAGAAGTTCATCAAACTTCTCGATGTGTATTTCATTGGTGTTACTTAGAACGGCCGTCCCAAAATTCATCCTTAGTTTTTTCAACAGCTCAATTCTCTCCAATGGTATATCTTTTAGAAGACTGTTCCAGACATGGTCAATCTGTGCATCAGTCCATTCTTCCTGATAAAGATTCCTTACTTCGTCTCTGAATTGGGCAGAACTGATCAAACCTTTCTCATAATCTTTGTGAAAAGTGGAAGGAAAAAATCTGTCTGTCAAGGAATGTTTGGCTTCAGGAAGGATTTTTTTCAACTCATTGATACTGAAACTATAATCAATATCAATGATTACATTGCCTAAATCGAAGATCAAAAAATCGATATTCTCAAGTTTTTTCATTTGCACTCAGGTTGTAAAATTAAAACCAAATATGTAACATTGCACTCCCATTTGCAAGGCAGTTTTCAAAAAACGTGTGCAGATATCGGGCCTATAGCTCATTCGGTTAGAGCAACTGACTCTCCCGATAGATATCGGGACAGTAGGTGCAGAAAGAATAGAAATAAATTGGGCCTATAGCTCATTCGGTTAGAGCAACTGACTCTCCCGATAGATATCGGGACAGTAGGTGCAGAAAGAATAGAAATAAATTGGGCCTATAGCTCATTCGGTTAGAGCAACTGACTCTCCCGATAGATATCGGGACAGTAGGTGCAGAAAGAATAGAAATAAATTGGGCCTATAGCTCATTCGGTTAGAGCAACTGACTCTCCCGATAGATATCGGGACAGTAGGTGCAGAAAGAATAGAAATAAATTGGGCCTATAGCTCATTCGGTTAGAGCAACTGACTCATAATCAGTAGGTGCTTGGTTCGATTCCAAGTGGGCCCACAGACCGCTTAGAAATCTAAGCGGTTTTTTGTTTTTGAAAATGGATAGTTTTTTTGTTTACATTCTATACTCGAAAAGTCTTGGCAGGTTCTACACCGGTTTGACTACACTATCCATCGAAGAAAGACTTGAAAACCATATCCATAAAAAATATGGAAATCTAAATTTTACTCAAAAAGCAGAAGATTGGGAGATGTTTCATTTTATCCAATGCAATGATTTCTCACAGGCAAGGAAAATCGAAATTCATATCAAAAAAATGAAGTCCAAAATTTATATCCAAAACCTTAAATCATATCCCGAACTGGTGAGTAAATTACTAACAAAATTTACGAGCAACTGACTCCCCTCCCGATAGTTATCGGGACTTCGGGGCAGTAGGTGCTTGCCCGCGATAGCTATCGGGGCGATTCCAAGTGGGCCCACAAAAAAGCCACTCAAAACAAATGAGTGGCTTTTTTAATGATCCTACAATAAAGGAGTTTTATTTTTTTCTAATTGAAATCAGAATATCACCCCCGAACCAACACTTTCATTGCCATCATACCAAGCTACAAACTGACCGGAGGCAACCCCCCGTTGTGCCTCGTCAAATAGGATATACAACCCATTTTCCTTCATCAAATAAGTTGCCCATGACAGCGGCTGACGATATCTAATCCTGGAAAGGTATCTTCTGGATTCGCCAACTTCCATTTTAAGGTCTTCCCTGATCCAATGGATGTCATTTTTTGGTACAAAAAGTCCATATCTGTTTAATCCAAGATGGTCTTCTCCCAGGCCCGTATAGATTACATTTGCCTTGGTATCTGTTGCGATCACAAAAAGAGGCTTTCCTGTTCCTCCCACTTGGAGTCCTTTTCTCTGTCCCACTGTAAAGTAATGTGCACCGTTATGGTCGCCGATTTTCTTTCCGTCAGTTTCATTGTATTTGATGGGAAGACAAATGGAATCCAAAGTCTCCATATCAAAATCTTCCTGCTCGATTCCGGCAGGGATTCTTTTATTACTGTAAATGGGAAGATCTTCCGGAATCACTACAATAGCTCCTTTTTTTGGTTGGAGCTGCTGTTGCAAAAAGTCGGGAAGCCGCACTTTTCCTATAAAGCAGAGTCCCTGACTGTCTTTTTTGTCTGCAGTGATTAGGTCTTGTTCCTTGGCAATTTTCCTGACTTCGGATTTTTGAAGATGTCCGATTGGAAACAAAGCTTTTGAAAGCTGTTCCTGATTGAGTTGGCAGAGGAAGTAACTTTGGTCTTTGCCATTGTCGGCACCTGCAAGCAAGCGGTAAACCGGTTTTCCCTCTACTATAATTTCATCTTTTTGACAATAATGTCCTGTTGCTACAAAATCTGCTTTGAGCTTTTGGGCGGCTTTTAGAAAAATGTCGAATTTGATTTCTCTGTTGCAAAGGATGTCGGGATTCGGAGTTCTGCCCGCTTCATATTCGGCAAACATATAATCCACAATCCGGTCTTTGTATTCTTCGCTGAGGTCGATTGCTTGAAAAGGAATGCCCAACTTTTGGGCCACAAGCATGGCGTCTGTGCTGTCTTCCATCCAAGGGCATTCGTTGGAAATGGTGACAGATTCATCGTGCCAGTTTTTCATAAACATGCCGATGACTTCGTAGCCTTGTTCTTTGAGGAGGTATGCAGCGACGGATGAATCCACTCCGCCTGATAGTCCGACGACTACCCTTTTTTTGTTTTCCATTGTTTTGAAATTATTCATGGGTTCAAGGTCCATGAGGTTTCACATAAAGATCCAACATCATTCTGTTGGATTTTGGTTCGCAAATTTAATCTATCAGGACTTATTTCTTACATAAATCAGCTTTGTCTTTCCTTTGATGTTTTCACGGTGGTCGATTTCAAAGGCAGGAATGGATTTGATCAAAGGGGTGAGTTTTTGGAATCCATAGTTTCTTGCATCGAAATTCGGCTGTTTTTTCTGCAGCAAATTTCCCACATCGCCCAAAAACGCCCATCCTTCATCATCTGCCAAATCCGAGATGGTGGCAGCTATCAGTCTGATGATTTTTGCATTGATCTTGTCCACCTGAGGTGCAGGGGTTGTTTTGTCTTTTTGATCAATGGGTTCTTCTGTTTGTTTTTGGAGGATTTCCAAATAAATAAATTTGTCACAGGCAACAATGAAAGGATCGGGGGTTTTCTTTTCTCCCATCCCGATGACCATCATTCCGGCTTCTCTCAGTCTCGTGGCCAATTTGGTAAAGTCGCTGTCACTGGACACGATGCAAAATCCATTGACTTTTTCCGAATAAAGTATATCCATCGCATCGATGATCATGGCAGAATCCGTGGCATTTTTGCCGGAAGTATAGCCATATTGCTGCATGGGGTTGATGGCATTTTCGAGCAGGACGTTTTTCCATTTTCCCAATTGAGGTTTGGTCCAGTCGCCATAGATCCGCTTGATGGTGGGATTGCCATATTTGGCTATTTCTTCCATCATTTCCTTGACTTGTCCCGCCGGAACATTGTCCGCATCGATGAGTACGGCTATTTTGATATCGGTTTGCATACTGCTAGGTTAGAATTAAAACAATGTTATTGGTATAATAAATGTATGAAAATCAGCCGGGTTTATCGGGTTTCTTTTGCAGTGGTAAAGAATTACTTAATCGCCAATCCTGATTTAAGGAGGTAATTTTGTAAGTTGCATCAGTCAAATCAAGTATTTTAGCATATTATGAAAAAACTTTTAATAGCTACCGGAGGGGGAGATTGCCCCGGGTTGAATGCAGTGATCAGAGGGATCTGCAAAAGAGCCAAAAAAGAAAAAGATTGGGAAGTATATGGAAGTAGGGAGGCTTTTAACGGCGTGTATTCTGATCCTCCCGAAATAATCAAACTCACAAAGAAGAAAATCGCAGGCATTCATGTGAAGGGAGGCACCATCCTGAAAACCACCAATAAAGCTGATCCTTTGCATTTTCCTGTCAAAGATGAACACGGCAATGTCAAATTTGTAGACAGAACCAATGTTTTGGCTGAAAGGATCAAAGAACTTGGTTTTGATGCTGTTATCAATATCGGGGGAGATGGTTCACAGAAGATTTCCCAGGCACTTTTCAACCATGGGCTCAACATAGTGGGTGTTCCGAAAACCATCGACAATGACCTTTCTGCTACTGATATGACCTTTGGTTTTCAGACAGCCGTGCAGATTGCTTCCGATAGTTTGGATAAGTTGGTGACAACAGCGGAAAGCCATCATAGGGTGATGATTATGGAAGTCATGGGAAGGGATGCCGGTTGGATTGCTTTGCATACGGCTATTTCGGGCGGGGCAGAGATTTGTCTGATTCCGGAGATTCCTTATGATATCAAGAAATTGGTGGAAAAAATCCAATCCCGATATGATAAAGGAAGAGGATTTGTCATCATTGTTATTGCCGAAGGGGCAAAAGCAAAAGAAGGAACCATAGTGTCGCATGCCGGAGATGAAGGTTCCCGGCATGTAAGATTGGGAGGAGTAGCTTATCAGTTGACCCATCAGCTCAAAGATGCCGGTATCACCGCCGAAATCAGGGAAACAGTATTGGGGCACGTCCAAAGAGGAGGAACACCTTCAGCCTTTGACCGGGTTTTGGCTTCCCTGTTTGGTGTAAAAGCTTTTGAAATGGTCGCCAATGGTGAATTTGGGAAAATGGTTTCTTTCAAAAACAACGATTTCGTAGCTGTACCCTTAGAGGAAGCAACTAAGGATTATAATTTTGTAAGAAAAGACAGTTTTATTGTCAAAGGAGCAAAAGACCTCGGTATTACATTTGGAGACTAAACAAAATATAACATGAAAGCTGTACTTATCCATCTATTTGACCGTGATTTGAGGAATTTGAAAAAAGAACTGAACGCCTACTCATTTGAGGAGAATATCTGGAAAGTTTCAGGGAATATCAGCAATTCAACAGGTACTTTAGTACTTCATTTGGTAGGAAATCTCAATCATTTTATCGGGACAGTGATGGGTAACTCGGGTTATGTGAGAGACCGGGAAGCTGAATTTGAACGGAGAAATGTACCGAAGCAAGAGATGTTGGATCAAATTGATAGCACCATTGAGGTGGTGATGAAAGCCATATTGGAGTTTCCCGAAGATAGGTTTTCTAATACCTACCCCCACCTTGTTTTCAATGAACCGATGACTTATGAATACTTCATGTTTCATTTGGTGAGCCACTTAAATTATCATTTGGGACAGGTCAATTACCACAGAAGGTTATTGGACAATTGATTGATAGGAGTGTTTTTAAATTATTTATTTTCAATGTTTTAAACTGTTTTTGATGAAGAAAATTGTCATTATTTCGGGGAGCCCCAGGAATGGTTCTATTTCCAATAGAATAGCCGTGAACTTATCAAAAAGGTTGGAAAAGGAGGGAAATCACCGTATAGACTTGATTGACATGAAGGAATCATTTATGCCACCGATCCAAAAAGTGTGGCAATCAAAGGATGATGTTCCTGCCGAATACCTGAATCTGTTTACAAAAATGGATGAGGCAGATGGATTTATAATCGTTTCACCGGAATACAATGGTGGCTATTCTTCTGTGATGAAAAATTTCCTTGACTATTTTTCAAAACCTATTTTTAAGCAAAAAGCTTTTGGAATCGTCACCGGATCAACAGGCCTGATGGGAGGGATGCGTGCTGCACAACAGCTTGTCCAATTGTCGGTTGCACTATTTGGGATTGTTTCCCCGACATTGTTGGTCACCCCTCAGATGGACAAAAAGTTTGATGAAAAAGGAGAACTATTGGATGCATCATTTGAAAAGCCCATTGAGAGATTTCTGGAAGATTATTTTTGGTTGGTAGAAAGGTTAAAATAAGGAATGTTGCAAGGATTTGCCAAAAATTGTGAGTTCATAAAATAAAGAATGATGGATAACATGGATATACGGTGGAAGCAGCGGTTTCAAAATTTTGAAAAAGCGATGGGTTATTTAGAGCAGGCGCTCCAAATTCCAAATCCTGATATTGTTCAAAAAGCCGGTATTATCCAATTTTTTGAGATGAGTTTTGAACTTGCCTGGAATATGGTAAAAGACTATTTAGAGGATCAGGGTTTTGTAGATATCAAATCTCCAAGAGGAGCTTTGAAAAAAGCTTTCGAAATGAATATTCTAGAAAACGGACATGATTGGATGGATCTGTTACAAGATAGAAATCTTACAGCGCACACTTATGATGAACAAAAGGCAACTGAAATGGAGCGTTTGATTCAAAAAAAGTATTTTCCTATTTTGAAGGCTTTGCAACTTAGCTTTAAGCAGAAATCAAATGAATAAGTTTGGCCTTTTGGAAAGAGACATCGAAGAAATTTTTTCTGTTTTGGAGAAGTTTTCCAAAATAGAAAAAGCGATTGTTTTTGGGAGTAGGGCAAAAGGGAATTACAAGAATGGCAGTGATGTGGATATCGCCTTAAAAGGCCGGGATTTGGATTTTGAAACCATTAGCCAAGTTAGCTACTTGCTTAATGAAGAAACTCAAATGCCCTATAAATTTGATGTGCTTAACTACCACAGCATTGAAGAACCTGAGCTAAAAAACCACATTGATAGGATTGGGATTGAGTTGTTTACCGGAAAAAAATTTCAAATCTGTTAGGTTATTGAATTCCTTTTAGCAGAATTCCCCAAATTGAATTGGTTCTTTTCATTCAAACCCCACGATATTTGATTTTTCTTTTGGTACAAAAAGTACATTTTATGTAATCATTTCCCAAAAAACACTTCTTTACCCATGCGGATTTCAGCCATAAAAATCTCTTTAACAATTATTTTGATCTGTTTTTTAAGATTTGCCTGCTTGGCAATCGCTGATTTTCAGTTGAAGGAATCTGAAAAACCCAATGTCATTTTGATTTTCATTGATGATTTGGGATATGGGGATTTGGCTACATACGGTTCGGATATCTTGACGCCAAATCTTGACCAAATGGCAAAAGAAGGTGTCAAATTTACCAATTTCTATGTGGCCCAAGCTGTTTGTTCTGCTTCCAGAGCGGCTTTGTTGACCGGGACATATTCCAACAGGCTTGGGATACATGGTGCGCTTGACCATACAGCAAAGCATGGTTTGAATCCTGATGAAACCACCATCGCCGAGATGTTGAAACCTTTGGGATATCAGACAGGGATGTTTGGGAAGTGGCATTTGGGACATCATCCTGAGTTTTTGCCTACCAGTCAGGGTTTTGATGAGTATTATGGAATTCCCTACTCCAATGACATGTGGCCCAATCATCCGCAATCAAAAAATTACTATCCGCCACTCCCTTTGTACCAAAATGACAAAGTAGTGGATACGCTTTTTTCAGACCAAAGTATGTTGACGACTACGTTTACTGAGAAAGCTGTTGACTTTATTGGCCGAAATAAGGAGAATCCTTTTTTCCTTTACTTGGCGCATCCGATGCCGCATGTACCGCTTTTTGTGTCTGATAAATTCAAAGGGAAATCCCCAAAAGGGCTTTATGGAGATGTGGTGATGGAGATTGACTGGTCAGTAGGGGAAGTGATGAAAGCCCTGAGAGAGAAGGGATTGGAGGAAAATACACTAGTCATCTTTTTGTCAGACAATGGCCCTTGGCTTTCCTATTCAGGACATTCCGGTTCGGCAGGTCCGCTCAAAGAAGGCAAGGGGACATCTTGGGATGGAGGCGTCAAAGTACCTGCCATCATGAAGTGGAAAGGGCAGATTCCGGCCGGTTTGGTACAGGAAAATACCGCTATGAGTATTGATATCTTACCGACCATAGCCCAGATTACCGGAGCGGAATTGCCAAAGTTGCCTATCGACGGAAAAAGCATTTTCTCCATGCTGAGCGATGCAAAAGCAACCTCAAAGCAGGAGGCCTATTTTATTTATTACAATAGAAATGAACTTCAAGCGGTGGTCATGGGAGATTGGAAACTCTATTTCCCCCACAAATACAGAAGCATTGCTCCTGGTCAAGCTTTTAGAAATGATGGTAATCCGATTGATTATTACATGATTGAGATGAAAGAAATGGAACTTTACCATATTCCCACAGATCCATCCGAATCCAAGAATGTAATTTCCCAAAATCCGGCAATCGCTTCCAAAATGAATGAATTGGCTGAAATCGCAAGAAATGATATGGGCGATGCGCTACAAAACCGAGAAGGAAAAAACAACAGAGAACCCGGAAAAGTCAATTAGTAGCAATCAATTCAGAAAAATTTATACTTTTGATTAATTATAATCAAAGGTCTCAAGCTTATTCACCCGAAAAAGCAATTTTTGGCAATCAATGGAGAATTTATTGAACCCATCAAATCAAAAAAGGAGATTTTGGTGTTAATATTATTGTTGGTTTTAATTTCTGAAAATGAATAAACGGATTGTTTCAGGCATAATTTTGATAGTTTTTTTGGCTTTTGCTATCGTTCCCATTTTGTCGTTTTTTTTGCTTTATCAAAATCAAAAGCAATTAACCCAGACTGCAATTGGTTCACTCAATGAAGGGTTGAATGGCAAATTGGAGGTGAAGGATTCGCGGATTTCACCCTTTGCTAATTTCCCGTATGTATCGATTGATCTTCAAAATGTAGTTTTCTACGGGGAGAAAAATCAGGACGCTGAAGTGATTTTCAGTGTCAATGACTTGTATATAGGGTTTAGTGTTTGGGATATTTTGATCGGGAAGTATAATATCAAATCTCTCAAGTTAGAAAATGGGTTTTTGGATTTGAAAAAAGACTTAGAGGGAAACCTTAATCTCCTTCAAGCAATTGGTTTGGATTCCGCAAATACAAAAAATGAAAATGAGGAATTGGAAATCAACCTTTCCCGGATTTCCTTGAATTCATTTAAGGTAAACTACAATGACCTGTCTGATCTGAGTGCTATTCAATTGGACCTTTCCAAAGGTCTTGCTTCTATAAATATTATCGAGGACCATATCTTAGTTGATTTTGCCTCAGATATTGTTTTTGATTATTTGGTTGGCGGCAAACCCTCTTTTTTTGTAAATAAGCATCTTGGAGTTGATATGGAACTCGATTATGACCAAACCAAAAGTGAGGTGTCAATCTCCCGGTCCAAATTGGCTTTGGAAGAAGCTTACCTGACACTATCAGGCAAAGCCATATTGGGTGAGGAAATTTTTTTGGATCTGGAAATAGGAGGAGAAAAGCCGGATTTCTCCCTGTTGGCAGCTTTTTTACCCAATGAGACAGGGGCTGCCTTGAAGAAATACCAAAATGAAGGTGATGTTTATTTCCAAGGAAGTATCAATGGAATAGTAGGAAATGGCAACGTACCTAAGATCGCTTTTGAGTTTGGATGTGACAACGCCTATTTTGTAAATCCTGACAAGAACCGAAAGGTCGATGATTTGAGATTTTCAGGATTTTTTACCAATGGCCCGGAAAGAAGCCTAAAGACTTCAGAGTTTCAGCTTTTGAATTTCTACGCAAAACCTGATCAGGGAAAATTTGAAGGGAAATTGGTCATCCGGAATTTTGAGGATCCTTATGTGAAAGTCAACCTCAATGCGGACTTGGATCTGGAGTTTTTGGGACAGTTTTTTGAGGTGGAAGGATTGGAGGGTTTCAGCGGTCAGGTGATCGTAAATATGGATTTTGATGAATTGATAAGCCTGGACAGTGGCACAACGGGATTGACAGGAATCAAAAACAGCCTCGAAAGTGAGTTGATCGTCAAAAATCTAAACTTCAAATTGCAGGAATATCCTCTTTCTATAAAAAGTGCCAATGTGTATGCCTACATGAAAAACGGCAATCTTAAACTTGAAAATCTTTCATTTAAAATTGAAGATTCAGACTTTAAACTTTCAGGGTCAATTGATGATTTTCCGGCTTTGATACATGGACAAAATAAAGCTGTCAGGTCGGAACTGAAAGCGATGTCACACACAATTGACTTGGGTCAGTTGACTCCGGAGGATACAAGCATTCAAGAAGTGATTTCAGATTTTAGCATGTTACTTTCGTTTGAATCTACAGGTGCTGATTTGATGAATTTTACCCATTTGCCAAAAGGTGAGTTTTTCATTGAGGATTTTCATGCCAAACTCAAAAATTACCCCCACGCTTTTCATGATTTCCATGCCGATATCATCATCGAAAAGGACATGATGGAGGTAAAAGATTTCTCAGGAGAAATCGATAGGAGCGATTTTCATTTTTCGGGAAAAGTGTTGAATTACACCAAATGGTTTCAGGAAGTCACAAAAGGGGACAGCAGGTTTGAATTTGACCTGGTGTCCAATCATCTCAATATCAGCGATCTTCTGAGCTATAACGGAGTTAATTATTTGCCCAAGGATTACCAAAAAGAGGAAATTGACAAATTGAATCTGAAAGGTAGCCTTGACCTCCATTATGATGGCCAATTCAAATCAGCAGATTTTTATCTTACGGATTTGGATGGAAAATTTAAAGTCCACCCTTTGCGGCTTCATGATTTCAAAGGAAGGATACACTATGAAAATGACTACCTGACTATGGAGGATTTTGGTGGTAGAATGGGTGAATCCGATTTTAATTTCAAACTAGGTTACTTCCTCGGAGAACCTGATTCATTACATGTCAAGACCAATTATTTTTCGCTGAAATCCAATGCGCTGGACCTAGATGAATTAATGGCTTTTCAAGGGATCGATGTAGATACCAACCATCAGGAAGCTTTTAATGTGTTCGATCTGCCATTTTCCGAAATGTCGTTTGAGGCTGAAATCGGTAAATTGAATTACCATAATTTTTGGTTGGAAGATTTTCATGCAGTAGCACGAACTACCAAAAACCACTATATCCATTTGGATACACTTTCGCTCCGTGCAGCAGACGGAACCTTGGCTATCAAAGGCTACTTTAACGGAAGTGATCCTGACCATATCTATTTTCACAGTACCATGGAAGCCGAGAAACTTGATCTGGATAAACTGTTGTTCAAATTTGAAAACTTTGGCCAAGATTATTTGATCAATGAAAACTTGCATGGCAAAGTCAGTGGCACCATCAAGAGTAAATTTCTGGTGTATCCTGATCTGACGCCAATCATTGACAAGTCTGAGGCTGATATGGACCTGACCGTCTATCAGGGGAGCCTGGTAAATTTTGCACCTCTCAGTGCCATGTCGTCCTATTTTTCTGACAAAAATCTCAACAATGTCAGGTTTGATACCTTGAAAAATACTTTTGAATTGAAGGAAGGAATCCTATCAATTCCCCTCATGAATATCAATTCCAGTCTCGGATTTATTGAGTTGTCGGGTAAACAAAGCCTGGACATGAACATGGATTATTTTATCAGAATCCCTTTGGGATTGGTCACTTCCGTTGGATTCAAGTCATTGTTTGCAGGCAAAAACAAAGATGAAATTGATCCCGACCAAGAAGATTCCATTGTCTATCGGGATGGCAATAGGCGGGTGAGATTCGTTAATGTCAATATGAAAGGTACTCCTGACGACTATAAAGTCAGCTTGGCGAAGGATAAGAAGTTGAAATAGCCAATCTCCAGCAAAAAATAGCCAATATTAAAGTCAAAGGAGTGGCAAAGAATTTTTCGAAGTCATTGTTTGCGAAAATATTCCCCAATGTATTGAGGCCAAAAACAACCATCAGGATGTAGAAGAAAACCTTGAGGAAAATAGGTTTGACTTTCCAATTCAAATAACCTGCGGAAATACCTACAGCTCCCATTACCAAAAGTGTCACCGAAATGGAGATGGATTCAAACACAACCATTTGTTCTCTATTTTCCAACCTTCCTCCCCAGGTATTTTCAAATGGGATTATTCCGAATAGAATTAAAAAATGGAATACCAAGGTAGCTGAGGTAATCAGCAGGATTCCGTTTGCGGCTATAGCAGGCGTTATAATTCTTGTCAGTTGCATAACTCGGATTGAATGGTTATACTTAAAATTTGAGAGGTTTTACGTCTTCAAGCAACTTCTTGGCTACTTTCCAATCCGGAAATCGATCAGCATCGATGGTTAAGGTCCGGATTTCTTTTGCCAATTTTCCACTTTCTCTCATTGCTTTAAGGTGAGCACCGCTTTTGGAGAAATCTTTCAAGCTTTTTTCATCCGGCCAAAGGGTCATGGTGTAGTGTTTGGTCCAAAACCCTGTTTTTTTCATCCCTAAGCTATTGCTGCTTTTGACTTGAATCTTAATTGACAAGGCGGAATTAGCCAATTTGAAAAACAAAAATGCGTTTTTCAGCTCAAGTGAAGTTATCGTGAGTTTCATAATTGTTGACCTTTTTCAAAGTTTCAAATCAAAGCCTGAATTTTAGAATTTCTGAAATGGTGGCATGGTATTCAAATTCTGTTTGAAGGTAATTGTTGTAAGCCATGTAATAATAATTGCTTTCCAGAAAATATTCGATCGTAGATATATGTCCTACAGCCAAGGCTTTATCGAGATAGTCTTTGCTGTTGAGCGCTGCTAACACCGATTGGTATTCTCTTAATGTTGTCGAAAGTTTCAGGTATTTTTCATAAAGCTGGCGAGAGGAGGAGTATTTGTCATTTTGGTATTGGAGGACTTTGAGGCCTGAAGTGGAGAGTTCGGCTTCACTTTGCCTGACTTTGTATTTGTTTTCCCAAAGTGGGATGGTCGTACCTATGTGAAAGCCATTGAACCTTTGCCCCAAAATAGCCTGGTGACGGAAGCCCGCTTCCAGTTTTGGAAGGGCAAGGGCTTTGGAAAGTTCCACCTGTTTTTGCGCCGAGGCGATATCCATTTCAATAAATTTTAAAGTAGGGTCTTTAGCCTGAATTTCCGCGAAAAGCTCCTCAAAATCCTCCATATCCTGTACTTGGGGATAATCGGTAGATGGGAAGGCGATTTCAGCCCCACCGTTGAGTCCGGTCAATTTTTGAGTCAGTTGGTTGACTTGGGACAGGTTAAGCTGGTAATCTTTGTTGATCTCAATCAATTGAAGCCTTGCCTTATTAACATCGAGGATATTGCCCTCTCCGGTACTCAGCCTTTTTTCAAAATTGGCTAAAAGGCTTTCGGTAAAGGCTTTTCTTTCCTCCAATTGCTTGTGCAGTTTGTTTCTATAAATCAATTCCATGCAGGTGTTTTGCGCCTCAAAGAGGATTTCTTGCCTGCCGGCATTGTATTGAAAATCGGATTGAGAAACCCTTCCTTCTGAAAGCTGCTTTCTTTTGCTATAAGAAGTAGGAAAATCAAAAGCCTGATTGACCAAAAAATCCGTCTGATTTCCGGCATTCAGGGGAAAGCCATACATGAAATCGTATTCCACATTGGGATTGTAGAGAGGATTGTTTGATTTGAAACCCAGTTTTTGTGCCTCTGTATTTTGGGCATTGGCCTGCAGGGTTTTGTTGTTTTTCTCAATTTCCGCCAAGATATCTTCCATACTGGCTTGTGCCAAAACAGGAAAGGCAACGAATGAAGTCAGCAGTAATGAATAGATTATTTTTTTCATTTTATCTCAGATTTTGTTTTGGATAGATAGTACACCATCGGCACGATGATGAGATTTAAAAGAGTAGAAGTAGTCAATCCCCCCAAAATGACTTTTGCCATTGGGCTTTGGATTTCATTTCCGGGAAGGTCACTCGCCATTGCCAAGGGAATCAACGCAAGCCCCGCTGTGATGGCAGTCATCAAAATAGGACTCAACCTGTCTTTCGAGCCTTGAATGACCGTTTGGTAAAGGTCCATTCCTTCTTCTCTCAAAGTTTCATAGTGGGAGACCAGTAAAATGCCGTTTCGGGTAGCAATGCCAAATAAGGTGATGAACCCGATGATGGCAGGAATGCTCAGTATTCCATTGGTAAAATAGATACTCAAAATCCCTCCTATCAAGGCAAGAGGCAAATTGATTAGAATGATTGAAGCCGTTTTTGCATTTTTGAATTCCTGAAAAAGAATCAGAAAAATCACCAATAAAGAAAACATCGAAGTTATCAGTAGGGTAGAAGATGCTTCTTCCTCAGCTTCAAATTGACCACCGAGTTCGACATGGTATCCTTCTGGCAAATTGATGTTGTCGTTTATCCTCTGTCGTACTTCGTCGACCACCGATTTTTGGTCACGGCCCGATACGTTTGCAGACACGACTGTTTTTCTTTGGACATTTTCCCTGTTGATCGTATTGGGTCCACTGGCTGATACTATGTCAGCCACGTAATGAAGCGGTATTTTTTCACCGGTATGGGTATCAATTTGGGTGTTGAGGATATCTTCCATTTTCCCCCTGCTTTGTGGATCAAACCGCACAATAAGGTCAAAGGAGCGGTTTTCCTCATAGATATCAGCAACTTTTTCACCCGATAATCCGACATCTACAAATTCATTGAACTGCCCGATGGTAATCCCATAATGGCTCAATATCTCTCTTTTGGCCTTGATCTGGATTTGGGGGATTTCGATCTGCGGTTCCACACTCAGGTCTACCAATCCTTCGATATTCTGAATTTCATTTTTGATCTGATTGCCAAGCGCATTCATCCTGTTGAGGTCCGAGCCAAATATTTTGATGGCAATGTTTGCCCGTGTACCCGAAAGCATGTGGTCGATTCTGTGTGAAATCGGTTGACCTATTGAAATATTGGCTTCCTTAACAACAGAAAGTTTATCCCGCAAGTCTGCCAAAAATTCTGCCCTTGTTCTTTCCCCAAGTTCAAAAGGAACCTCAATTTCAGAGGAATTGACGCCTTGGGCATGTTCATCCAATTCCGCCCTGCCTGTTCTTCTTGTAGTGGAAATAATTTCAGGAATAGTCAGAAGGATATCCTCCACCCTTTTTCCGATTTTATTACTTTCTTCCAATGAAAGTCCCGGTAACGAGACAACTGCCAAAGTCAAAGCCCCCTCATTAAATTCCGGTAAAAAGCTTCTTCCTAGTTGCGTGAAAGCCAAAATAGCCACTAGCAACATGGCAAGCGCCGAACCGATAAATGACTTCTTCCATTTCATGGCGAACTCCAAAAAAGTAACGTAGGACACTTGAAGTTTGGTCACGAGCCAACTTTCCTTCTCCTGTTTTTCGAGCCTTTCTTCATTTGTCAGCATATAGCTGCACAGCACCGGTGTCAATGTGATGGCAATGATCAGGGAAGCAAAAAGCGCCACGATAAAGGCGATGCCCAATGGTGCCAAAAGCTTTCCTTCCATTCCTGAGAGAAAGAAGAGCGGAATAAATGCCACAATGATGATAAATGTAGCATTGATGATGGATTGACGGATTTCAAAGGAGGCATTGAAAATAACCTCAATCTGATTGGTTCTTTCTGCTTTTGGTTTCTTGGCATTTTCCTTCAGCCTTTTCAAAACATTCTCCACATCAATGATAGCATCGTCTACCAAATCACCGATTGCGATCGCCATGCCTCCGAGACTCATGGTGTTGATCGTAAAACCAAGCCACTTCAAGGTCAAAATTGCCACAAGCAGAGAGATAGGAATCGCTAAAAGGGAAATGACTGTTGCTCTCCAATTCATCAAAAACAAAAAGAGAACGATCACCACAAAGGCACTTCCTTCCATCAGGGTTCTTTGGATATTGCTGATGGAAGCATTGATAAAATCCGCTTGCCTGAAAACTTTGGTGTTGATGACGATGTCTGCAGGCAAGGTTTTTTGAAGATCAAAAACAGCTTCATCGATTTTTGAGGTCAATTCCAAAGTATTGACACTTGGTTGTTTGGATACAGCGAGCACCACAGATGGCTTACCGTTATTGGAAGCATCGCCGATTTTTGGTGCTGCTCCGATTTTGATTTCTGCGACATCTTCGATCCTGATGACCTGTCCATTTGATTTTTTGATGATTGACCTTCCGATTTCGCTTACGTCATTCGTTCTTCCAATCCCCTTGATGATGTATTCATTTCCATACTCATTCAAAAATCCTCCTGAAGAGTTTCCGTTTGATTCTCCGGCTGCAGCAATAAGTTCCGAAAGGGAGACACCGTTGAAGTTCATCCTTTGGGGATTGGCTTGTATTTGGTATTGCTTGAAGTCTCCGCCATACACGATTACCTGAGCTACACCACCGGTAGCCAAGAGCCTTGGCCGGATAATCCAATCAGCGATGGTTCGCAAGTCCATCATAGTAGTGCTGTCAGCAGAAAGGGCGACAAACATAATTTCTCCCATGATGGAAGATTGTGGTGCCATAGTGGGTGTTCCTACCCCGCTAGGAAGCCTATCAGATATGGTGGCTAATTTTTCATTGACCACTTGTCTTGCCCGGTAGATATCCGTATCCCATTCGAATTCGACCCAAACCACTGAGAAACCTCCTGATGATGCACTCCGGACCCGTCGGACATTACTTGCTCCGTTGACAGATGTTTCTATAGGAAAGGTGACAAGACGCTCCACCTCTTCCGGGGCCATGCCGTGGGCTTCAGTCAAGACCACTACAGTAGGCGCCGTCAGGTCAGGGAAAACATCCACTTCCATATTGAAGGCAATGTATGTTCCAAAAAGTGATAACAGACCAAAGCCGACAATGACCAAAAGTCGGTTGTTAAGTGAAAATTTTAAGATTCTGTTGAGCATGTTTTTCTTGATGTATTATATTGAAAATCAGTAGGTTAGTGTGGTATACCTACAAAACAACTCAAGGTCAATGGGAGTGACCATGCTCCGGAATAGCTCCTGAGGCACTTGCCAATTTGATGGCATATGCCCCTTTAGTGACGACCCTTTCTCCTTCTTTCACTCCTGAGAGTACCTGTACATGTTTTCCATCATTGCCTCCCAATTTGATTTCTCTTTTTTGGAAAGTTTCTCCCCCTGTCTGTACAAAAACAAAGAAATTTCCAAGCTCTTCCATCAAGGCAGAAGAAGGAATCACCAAAGCATCCGGTATGGGAGTTGATTTCAGGTAAACTTCAGCCACAGATCCCGGGATGATATTTCCAATATTGTCTATTTCGAAAGAGATCGGTATGTAGGACATATTTTCGGAAGTACTTTTCCCGAAGGAGATAACCTTACCGTTCATGTTTTCTGTATCAAAAACTGTCTCTTCGCTTATGATTTTAAAATTGGCAGCGCTGATGGAAGGTAATTTTTGGAAGTACTTTTGGGAGACATTTGCCTGAAGTACTATTTTTTTGTTTTTACTGACCAAGGCCAAAGGAATTCCGGGTTCGACATATTGACCTTCAGAAACAAGGAGATTTTTGAGGAAACCATTTGAATTTGTGGTTACTTTTTGGCCGGAAGCGGAATAGTTTTTGGAAACTGCCTGATAGCTCGACTGCATGTTTTCATACTCAAGTTTGGTTTTGAGGAAATCCCTTTCCGAAATAATCTTGTCCTTCACCAAAATTTCGGCCCGTTCAAATTCAGCTTTGGCCAATTCGTATTTGGCTTTGGTTTCTTTGTAGTAGACATCGGGATTTCCTTGCGCAAGGCTTCCACCGGTGATGGTAAAAAGATGGTCGCCGACATTCAGCTTTGATCCAACAATCGTTTTGTTGCTCGCAAAAATGACCGCGCCCCCTGAATTGGCCGTGATCACCGTTTCATCTCCCGGAGCGGGAAGGACCTGACCACTAGTTTTTAGGATTTCCCTGAAGGTAACCCTACGTACGGGTTCATTGGCAAATTCAATATTCCAAGCCTGAGGCTTCAAATATGTGATCTCCTCCCCGGTTTCAGACGCTTTCTGATTTCTGACCACAGCAACCAAATCGCTGAAAACCTCGATATTTTCAAAAACAAATATTTCGGAACCTTGGCCGGTTTGGACATCGAAGGTGAGTTTCCCTGCACCGCTTGATTCAGGGGTGATTTCAACTTCATAGATGCCTGTACTTGCTTGGCTATTTGCTTCAGCCAAAAAATTCTTTCTGTCCAAGGTAAGTGTGACTTTGATTTTCCCATCTTGAATAGGTTGGAATTTTTCCCCGAGACTAGTCAGGTGAACCATCATGGTTGTTGGTTTTCCGGCTATCAGGTAAGGAAAGTCTACAAAAAGTTCGGTTTTGTCTGAATAGGAGGTCAATGCCACGGGCGGGATTGATTCTTCCTCATCGTGGCTATGGTCATGGGCTTGGCCGCAACTGAAAGCGAGGACCAATAGCCAAGCCAAAAGGGTATTTGCCTTTTTCATGGAAATGTAAATTTAGATTTTAAATAGGAGATGGTGTGCCAAAGAGAATCCAAGCAGGATTATTGGTCACAATGGAATCAGGTAAAAAACGGTGGTGCTCTTAATCCGCCGGGTGGAAAATAGCCAACTATTAGCGAAGCTTCAGTAGGGTCAAAAAATTGTTTATTTACAACAAATACAGGAAAACTGATTTTCAGACATAATGTATCATTGGACTGGAAATCAAAATACTGTTTGTTAAATGTCTCGTCCATATTGGGACAGGAGATGCATTCTACTCCCTTTTGTCCATGGGGAACAAATGAAAAGACATTATCCAATAGGCCATGATGATCAGCAGAATTAAAACCTATGACTTCCCCTTGGTGTGAATGGTGATTGTGGTGAAATTCATCCGCATTTCCATGGTGATGATGGGGAAAAATGCTATGCCCCAACATCATCAATGTGGAGACTGATAAAAAAAACAGGGACAGATAGTTTTTCAGCATTTAATTCAAAGATAAAGAACGCATCAAATGATTCATCATTGAGGGCAAATTATCTGTTTTAAATATAAATGATCCAAATAAACTGCCCAATGACAAAAGTCACTCAGTGGGGTATTTTTCATGGATGAATTTGATACATTCTTTGGCCAAAGCCTTGATTACCTCTTCACTCACATCTGAAAGCTTGTTGATATACACACAGGATTTACCGTTTTTGAATTTACCCAATTGGGCGAGCAGCCCACCGTGCTGACCTTCTACATCACATAATAAATAAAGCGAGATAGCAGCCTTTCTCGGTGAGAATCCCAAAATCGGTGCATCATCCTCACGGCCACTGTCATATTTATAATGGTAAGAACCAAATCCAATGATACTTGGGCCCCACATTTTGGGTTCAAAACCTGACACTTCGCTGAAAATCCTGATCAGTTCAAAGCTGTCTTTTCTTTTCTGGTCATTTTCTACGGAATTGATAAAATCCGTTACAGAACTGTCCGTTTCCTGGGTTTTGTTCTTGGTCATGGTTTCTATTTGTATTTATCATTTAGACTGATTCCCTGCATGATCATCGGTTTGATTTTTTCCAGTCGGGTCAATTGAGTTGCTTCCCGTTTGGCTTCCTGTATGTATGCCGAATATTCTTTTTGTTTGTAAGAACTTAGCTTTTCAAAACAGAAATTGAATTCTTCATCCGAACACAATGCCTCGCTGAGTATGGTGGGGATTTCTATTTCCTTAGATTTTTGGATGTCAGGTTTAAGCCCATTTTTAGCATTTTCAATGGCCTCTTGGATGTAAGAAATGATTAAATCGGGATTGATTTCTTCGATGGATTGAAACCTCCATTGCCGTTGTGATTTGGTTTTGCCCTCTTGTGCATTGACCAAAACCTGCGCAGGATCGGATAGAAAAACGCCATTGTAAAACCAAATCCCCACATAGGATTTGAATGCCGCAATACCCAAAATATTTTGACCTCTGTAGGTATAGACATCAATTCCCCATTTGATTGTCCTTTCCAGTTCGGTTTGCGAAATAATGGATTTCAGTTTATCCATTATATCCATTGGGTTTTTGATCATTTTGGGAAAAATTAGATTGAGAATCTAATTTAATTCTGATTCCGATAAAATACCAGCCTTAGGCTTAGACAAAAAATTATGAAACAGTACCAGAGGCACAAAAGTCGACCTTTTATGCCTTTTGGTCGTAACTAAAATAACATCAAAGTTTTGAAGGATCACCCAGTTTCCCCATAAATAGAATTGCACCGCTATGTTTTTCCTGAATAAAGAAAATGAAGGGCTTGTCCAAAGTAATTACTGTAGGAAATGAAGGTCCTGCTGAAGTAAATTCAATGACTTCCACAATCGTTGCAGCGGCCGCTTCTGTTCCCTTTTCATCCACTTCAATCATCGCATCATGGATAACACGGGATATTTTCAGGTCATTGGTAGGATTGGAAAACAGTTTGGTGAAGTTATCGGGATGGAAAGAGAAAGGCTTGACTAATCCCATCGCCATTAGATCAGCTTTCATGTTTGCCATTTTGTACTTCATTTTGAATTTGGGCATTTTGAGGATGAAGTTCTGTTCTGATGAGTTTTTTCTCCACATTTCAATGTTACCCAAATTCAAATATTGGCTTACCTGATCAAGATCGCCTTGCGGATTGTACAGAATTCCCATGGAATATTGGCCTGTGGAATAGGGTATTTCAAAGTAGTGGTATCCATCTCCAAAATAACCTCTAAATGCGGAAGGTTTATCCAAGTCCATCATGTCTACCAGAACAGGATTCCCTGGAAAAGGATAAAAGTTTTCCTTTTTGGTTTTGGAAGCTACAAATTGATACTTCCAATCAGCTTTGTAATAAATGGCATTGACCAAATACATGACAGCATTGGAAGGAATTTCATCCAACATATCTTGGATTAGGTTATTTGTTTTTTGAGCTATCCAGTTGTTGATGATGTTGACTGAATTGGGATTCAGCATATCAAGTCCTGCGATTTCAGCATTGTAGTATTCCCTTGCAATATCCTTGAACGGCACTTGTACCTGATACTCCTGCTTGTACCAAATGGCATTGGCAATGGCCAATTTCACTTTCGGATCAACTTGTAGTAAAAATTCAGTCAGTTCTTTGGAGCCACGATTGGCATCATCAATAGACATTCCCTCATACCTGAGAAGATCAACAAATTCTTGGAGAACTTCCCCCTCATTCCCATTCATGGTCATGGAGAGGGCCTGATGGATGCTGTAAGGACTGTAAAATTGATTGGCTTCTTCAGTGTCATTCAGCTGCGCAAAAAGATCAAGGGCGAATTTTGTACTCGAATTGGCCAGTTCTTTTTCATAAGTGGCCAGAGTTCTCAAATTAGCTTCGGCAGGTTTTATTTCTTCGGAAGGCACACAGGCAAAGAATAGTGCACCAAATGAAAAGAGGGGTAGGAGAAGTTTTTTCATAGTTAGAGCATTTGTTTGACTAAACGGAGAATAGAAGGAAAACGCTACAATGAAAATTACTTTGATTTCTCCAATGCCCTTTCTACATCTTGAATAATATCTTCATAATGTTCCAAACCCACTGAAAGTCTTACCAAACCATCTGAAATCCCGACTTTTGCCCTTTCCTCCACCGAAAGTTTGCTATGCGTAGTAGATGCCGGATGGGTGATGATGCTGCGGCTGTCTCCGAGGTTTGGGGTGATGGATACCATCTGAAGGGAATCTATGAATTTTTGTGCCCTTGCCAATCCTCCTTTCAAGGTCAGGGTAATGATGCCTCCTCCTTGTTTCATTTGTTTTTTGGCAAGTTCATATTGTGGATGGGAGGGAAGGAACGGATATTTGACAAAGTCAATTTCAGTATCTCCTTCAAAATAGGTGGCGACTTTCAAGGCATTTTCACAATGCCTGTCCATTCTGACAGCCAAGGTTTCCATGCTTTTGGACAAAATCCAGGCATTAAAAGGGGAAATAGATGGGCCTGTATGTCTGGTGAAAAATTCTACTTCTTTGATCAGTTCTTTTTTGCCCAAAATCAAACCTCCTAAAACCCGGCCTTGACCGTCGATGTATTTGGTGGCGGAATGTGTGACGATGTGCGCTCCCCATTTTGCAGGTTGCTGCAGGTAAGGTGTGGCAAAGCAATTGTCCACCACCAAGATCAATTTATGTGCTTCAGCAAATTTTCCTGCCCATTCTAAGTCAATGATTTCTAATCCCGGATTGGAAGGAGTTTCGATAAAAAGCATCTTGGTGTTGGGCTGCACGAGTTTTTCCCAATGTTGAAAATCCGAAATATCTCCGTAAGTGGAAGTTATTCCCCATTTTGGGAAAATGCGCGTGAGTAGCTGATGTGTAGAACCAAAAAGGGAGCGGGAAGCCAAAATATGGTCTCCTTGCTGCAAAAGTGATGCAATACTTCCAAACATGGCCGCCATACCCGATGAGGTCGCAATTCCGGATTCTGTTCCTTCTGCTGCACAGACCTTTTGGATCAGGTCGGAGGAATTGGGATTCGAATACCTTGAATAAATATTTCCTTCTATTTCCTCGGCAAACATCTGTCTCGCTTCCTCAGCCGAATCAAAAGTAAAACTTGAAGTCAGGTAAATCGGCGAGGAATGCTCTCTTTGGCTTGATTTGGTTGCAGAAATGCGGATTGCATCGGTTTCAAAATGGGACATGGGAATGGTATTTAGCTATTGGTTAATAGGTTAGATGTGCTTTGAAATAAGGAATTGGCAGGAACTGGAATCTGATGAAATTAAAAAACTTGGCGCTAATACTTGGTACATAGTACATGGTACTTCGTACTTCCCAATTTTAAATAATCCCAGAAAATGAAAATAAAATCGCATAATGTCTAATTTATAGGTCCCGTTTGTCCGGGCAGGTATTGGCACCTTTCTCGATGTGTCGGGATGGTTGCCAGAGGGTCAGCGAGCCTGTTCTCTCACCTCTTCTTTATAAATCAGTTGCCTGAAGTGTTCACAAAGAAAGTTTCCAAAAAGTTGATTTCAAAAGATTCTTTCAGAATACTTTTTTATTGAAGGGATATTAGATTGAAATACGATGGAAATAGGGTTGAAATACGATGGAAATAAGGTTGAAATATATGAAATGGATATTTATCGATATTTGATATTTATGGATATTGGATGAGTGAAAATTTGGCGGTTTTGTCTCACGTCTCAAATCTCACGTCTCACGTCTTATTAATCATTAAATTGTGTCATCGTCATATTGATCCCGACGGTACAGAAACTCAGGACCATGTCTATGGCTTTGTCCATAAAAATCGGAAGTTCGTCGATTTCTTTTTGAGACCATCTGCCAAGGACGTATTCTATCTGTCTTCCTTTCGGAAAATCATCTCCAATCCCAAATCTCAATCTGGGATAATCCTGTCCTCCTGCAAGTTCTTCGATGTTTTTCAATCCATTATGTCCTGCTGAAGAGCCTTTTCCTCTCATTCTCAATTTACCAAAAGGCAAAGCCACATCATCCACGATGACCATGATGTTTTCTTTGGGAATGTCCAATTCCTTCATCCAATAATTCACCGATTTGCCACTAAGGTTCATGTAAGTGGTGGGTTTGATCAGGTAAATCTGTCTGCTTTTGTATTTGAAGTTGGTACTGAATGCAAGACGGTCACTTTTCCAGGAAACACCTTGCTTGTCAGCGAGTCTGTCTACTGTCAAAAATCCTACGTTATGTCGGGTCAACTCATATTCTGGACCGATATTCCCAAGTCCTACAATCAGGTATTTCATCAATTCAATTTTTGGAATGTGGTGCAAAAATAAAAAATCCTGCTTAAGGACTAAGCAGGATTTGATTTATTGGTTTTTAAGAAGTGAAATTATTCACCTTTTTTACCTCTCAATGCTCTTGGAATACCTACAGAGACGATCGATACATTGGGGCTGGTTAGGATATCAAATCCCTGCGCCTTAACTTCACCTACTCTGATTGACTTTCCGAGGTCTAAGCTTGACACATCCACCTTGATTTTGTCAGGAAGGCTGGCTGCTAGACCTTTTACAGCAATTTTTCTGGTTTTGAATTCCAACTTACCACCTTTTTGAACACCTGGTGCCGTACCGACAATTTCCACAGGGATTTCAAATTTGATGGCTCTATCAGGGCTGAAAGCCAAGAAATCTGCATGCAACAATACGTCACTTACAGGGTGAAACTGGCAATCTTTCAACACCGCTTTCATTATGTTGCCTTCGATGTTCAAGTCAACTGTGTGCACATCTGGTGTGTAAACCAAGTCTCTGAACAGAATAGCAGGAGAATAAAAGTGGATTTGTTCTTTGATCGCAGGACCGTAAACTACGCAGGGTACATTACCTTCTTCACGGATCTGCTTCAAGTCTCCACTCTCGAGATTTGCTCTTTTAAACCCTATAATCTCTAATGATTTCATAAATTTTTTAATTTGATTGTATATGTTTGATTAATTAATCCTAAATAAATAATGCACTGATCGAAGTATTTCCTGTAACAGCATGAATCGCTTTTGCAAACAAATCGGATACTGAAAGTACTCTTATTTTGGAAGAAGCCTGTTTCATCGGGATTGTATCTGTTATGACCAATTCTTTTAAAACCGAATTTTCAATATTTTGGTAGGCATTTCCGGACAACACCCCATGGGTAGCTATCGCCCGAACAGAAGTTGCTCCTTTTTCCATCAATATCTGCGCAGCTTTGCAAAGTGTTCCCGCCGTATCGACAAGGTCATCTATCAAAATGACATCTTTTCCTTCCACATCTCCGATCACCTGCATGGATGCGATTTCATTGGCTCTTTTTCTGTGCTTGTCACAGACGACCATTTCTACTTCGAAGTGCTTTGCGTAAGACCTTGCTCTTGCCACACCTCCCACATCAGGAGCTGCAAAAATCATGTTGTCTAAGGCAAGCCTTTCCAAATAGGGCACAAAAATAGCTGATCCATTCAAATGATCCAAAGGAATATCAAAAAAACCCTGGATTTGTCCGGCATGAAGGTCACATGTCATGATCCTATCGGCACCTGCTGAGGTCAGCATATTGGCAATCAGCTTAGCAGCAATGGAAACACGTGGTCTGTCTTTTCTATCTTGCCTCGCATAACCATAATAAGGGATCACCGCGCAGACTTTATAGGCACTTGCCCTTTTGGCAGCATCTATCATCAGACAGAGTTCCAATAAATTGTCGGCAGTAGGGTTGGTGGTCTGAATCAAAAAGACCGTACAGCCTCTTATTGATTCATTATAGCTGGGGGAAAGTTCTCCGTCGCTGAATTTGGAGATTGTCAGGTCTCCAAGACGTTTTCCGTAATGTTTGGCAATTTTTTCTGAAAGTTGAAGGCTGTTAGTTCCGGAGAAGAGTTTGACCTCAGACATGATTTAGGAGGAATAATCGGTGAATGGAAAGGCTTAAATCTAGTTACAAAGGTATTGAAAATTGATGGTTTTCAGAATTTGGACTACTATAATTGAAATAATATTTGGTTTTATTTGACAGTCATTTCAAAGGCTATCAGTTCTTCGCCTGATAGTAAGCCCACTATATCATATTTATCCTGAGTTAGACAAAAATCAATATCTGCTTCGATGTTGTGGTTTTGTAATCTTTTGGCATGGGAAGCTTGGCCCAAGAAAATCTGAAGCCTGTGGGAATTGCTTTCATAAAGGCTTTTTAAAGCAATTGCTGTATCACAATCTGTTTGGAAATGTGGGTGCAAACTACTGACCAAAGCTCCTGCATAAAGTGAGTCCTCCAGATTGAATTTGCCTTTCCATCCTGCGCAAAGGATCAAAACGTCTTGGGACTGGTTGACAAGGTATTGGGCTGTGGCTTTCAGGTTGACAAAAGCCCCAAGTATAACTTGACTCGCCTCGTCTTTTGTTTTTTCGATTGCCAAGGTTCCGTTGGTAGTGGTCATGGCAATTTTTTGACCGGCATAAGCATGATTTAAATAAGCCAAGGGAGAATTTCCCAATTCAAATCCTTCAGCAGTGAGTCCATTTCTTTCGCCGGCAATAACATAACCGGCAGGCGCCATGGCCCGGCAAGATTCCAAGTCCATGACGGGAGTGATAGATGATACTCCATTTGCCAAGGCTGCCATCATGGTAGAAGTAGCTCTGAAAATATCCACGATTACCACATTTTTTCCTTTGGTATCATACAAGTGAATCAACTCAGGACTCAAACAAACTTCGATATTTCTCATTCTAGGGGGTTAATAAAAAAACCCGCAAAGGGATCCTTCTGCGGGTTTGTATGTATGTCCTTTGATTATTTTTTGTACAATGGAAATTTTTCCACTTTGGCCAAAAGATTTTTGTTTCTGACGGTAATGGCTATTTCTGTTCCTGGAGTAGCATAGTCAGATTTGACATATCCCATCCCTATACCGACTCCCATAGAAGGTGTCATGGTGCCTGAAGTGACCTCGCCGATTGCTTCTCCTTCCAGATTGACAATAGGGTAGTGGCCTCTTGGGATGCCTTTTTCCTGCAAAATGAATCCTACCAATTTTTTGCTTACCCCGTTTTCTTTTTGCTTTTTAAGATTCTCAGAATTGATAAAATCCTTGGTGAATTTGGTGATCCAACCAAGTCCCGCTTCTATCGGAGATGTTTCATCATTGATGTCATTGCCATACAGGCAATAGCCCATTTCCAATCTCAGGGTATCCCTTGCTCCAAGACCTATCGGCTTGATATCGTATGCTTTTCCTGCTTCAAAAACCGCATTCCAAACCTTTTCGGCATCTTCATTTTTGACATAGACCTCAAATCCTCCGGCACCGGTATATCCTGTGCCTGAGATGATGACATCCTGCACACCTGCAAAATCTCCCACTGCAAAATGGTAAAACTTGATTTCTGAAAGGTTGACACTTGTCAGGGATTGGACCGCTTCGATGGCTTTGGGTCCCTGGATGGCAAAAAGGGAAATGCTGTCAGAGATATTTTCCAACGCTGCACCCATGTCATTGTGCTTGTTGATCCAATTCCAATCCTTTTCGATGTTGGAGGCATTGACGACCAACATGTATTCTTCCTCTCCGAATTTGTATACGATCAGGTCGTCCACAATTCCGCCAGTTTCATTTGGGAAGCAGGAATATTGGGCTTGGCCAATGACAAGTTTGGAGGCATCGTTTGAGGTGACTTTTTGGATAAGATCCAGGGCTTTGGGTCCTGTGACTTTGAATTCACCCATATGAGAAACGTCAAATACACCGACTCCCTGCCTGACTGTATGGTGCTCTTCGGTATCTGAGGAATACCTCACGGGCATATTGAATCCTGCAAAAGGAACCATTTTGCCTCCCAAAGCTACATGGAGGTCATTGAGTTGTATTTTTTTGACGTTTTCTGACATAACAGGGGGTTTATTTTCTGTGGGCAAATGTAAGGATTGGGGACTATTATAGCGAACGGGCAATAAAAAAAGCCACGTTTTTGGTGGCTTTTTTTATAGGTAGATTTATTTATTTCTTTAATATCCAGGATTCTGAACAAGATTAGGATTGGCATCCATTTCCCTTTGAGGAATTGGAAAGACCATTCTTGGACTATCAAATGGGAATACATCCGATCCTGTGTTGTCATTGATAGAGCCTCTAACCCTTTTTACATCATGAATAATGTGTCCTTCATGAGCCAGTTCCAATCTTCTTTCCTTTAAAATTTCACCTAAAGTCAGGGATGTTTTGGCAGGTAAAATAACTCTTGCTCTGATTCGGTTGATATCTACCAAAGGTGTAGCTCCAATAGCCGTATTCTCTCTGAAGTTGGCTTCCGCCCGGGTCAGGTACATTTCGGTAAGTCGTATCACCTTTACATTCTTAAACTGATCTCTCCATTTTGCTGTTCGTAATTCTCCGGCACCTGTGAAAAATTGGGTTAATCGGTCATCATTGCTTTCATAACCATTGAGGTGGTTGGTAAGAATGGCCACATCTCCATCTCTTGCTCCAAATTCAGGCAAAGAATAGAATGTAAACATATCATTGTCCGGATCTTGGGTATTTACTTGAATAGCAAATAAATCCTCCGGAGAATCGCCATTTGTATTGAACGCATCCATAAAATTAGTGACCAATCTTTTACCGTTGGCTTCAGATAGAAGGATTGCCCTGTTGGCAGCATCCCTTGCGTCTGCAAACCTTTCCATTTGCAGGTAAACCCTGGACAATTGGGCAGCAGTTACATATGAATTTGCAAAAAATCCATTGGTAGGTGGCAATAATGGTTCAGCTTCCGTAAGGTCACTCAAAACCTGCGCATACACCTCGGCTACCGTATTCCGGGATACAAAACTTTCTTCGTTGATTCCTCTGGTAGGCGTCAAAACTATAGGTACTCCCAGGTTAGTAGAAAGGTTACCTGCTACATAAGGAAGTCCATAAAGCTTGATCAATTCAAAGTACATGGAGCCTCTGAGAAACAGTGCTTCTCCCTTTACCCTGTCTCTGTCTTCCTCATCGACTACTTCAAGCGATGCCAAAACATTGTTTGAAACATTGATAACTCTATATGCGGCAGCCCATGTTCCTTCTACAAAGGAGTTGTTTACGACTATTGATTTATTAAACATCTCCCTAGGTTGGTTGAAGGTGCCTTCCCATCTGATTTCGCCATTTGCTCCCAACATTTCAGAATACAATTGAAGTCTTCCTCCATATAGTGATACACTTCTCATTTCTGCATATGCGCCGATCAGCACACTTTTTACATTGGCATCATTGCTCAAGGCAAGGTCCTGATCGATACTTTGAAAGGGTGTAAGGAATAATTCATCGTTACAGCTACTGAATACAGTAACAAGCCCTAATAATCCAATTATTATATATTTTTTCATCTTTGTAGCTGTTTAGAATCCGACATTTAGACCCAATGAGATTGTCCTCGCTTGAGGTGCTGAATAGAAATCATTACCCTGGGAGACATTGCTTGCAGAAAAATCAGCATTTACTTCAGGATCCCATCCTTTATAATTCGTAAAAGTCAACAGGTTTTGCCCAATCAAATAGAACCTGGCAGAAGAAATCTTCATTTTACTGATCAGGTTATTTGGAATACTATAACCAATCGTTAGCGTCCTCAATCTAACATAGCTTCCATCTGAAAGATACCTGCTGGAGGCCTGACATCCGTTACACTCGCCCAATCTTGCCTGAGGAATCATGGTAATGTCCCCGGGGTTTTGCCATCTTGCCATCTGATCCCTTGTTGAATTATCAAACCAGTCACCGTTTGCTGCGAAGAATCCTCCACCTCCATCATAGATATCGTTACCAAATACGCCTTGGAACAGGAAGTTCATATCAAAATTACCAAAAGAAAAATTGTTAGTGATACCTCCAATAAACTGTGGGTTTGGATCACCCACAACCATTCTTTCAGCATTATTGATATCATTGGTTGTTTCTGTCATGTCTGCATTGGAGTAGTATAGGGCATCACCGTTTTCAGCATCTGCACCGGCAAATTTAGGGCCGTAGAAAACACCAATTGACTCTCCAATAAAAATACCGTTCAATGATCTTGAAGATTCAGGAGGAATAGATTCCTGTCCCGGAGCAAGTTCTCTGACTCTATTTATGTTCCTGGCAAAGTTAATGGATGCATTCCAATTGAAATTTTCCTTAGAAACCACAGCTCCGTTTAAGATAAATTCAAAACCGTAATTCTGCATTCTACCGATGTTCTGTCTTTGAACATTGAAACCTGATGTTGCAGGAACAGGCACGTTTAGGAGTAAATCTCTGGTGCTTTTATCATAGTAATCAATTTCACCGGTGATTCTATCTCTAATAATTCCAAATTCAATACCTATGTTAAACTGTTCTGTTTTTTCCCAGGTTAGATTTGGATTCGGGATTTGTGTAGGTGTTAGCCCGGGAATCAGGCCATATGAGGATGTCCCGAAGAGTCCCAAATGATCAAAATCTCCAATTTCCGCATTACCGGTGAGTCCATAGGAGGCTCTTAATTTCAATAAACTTAAAGTTTCATTGCCTTTCAAGAAACTTTCTTCAGATAAAACCCACCCTGCAGAAGCTGCAGGGAAGAAACCCCATTTGTTGTTATCTCCAAATCTTGAAGAACCATCCGCTCTTGCACTAAAAGTAGCGAGAAATTTATTGTTGAATTTATAGTTTACCCTCGCAAAATAGGATAGAAATGTAAAGTTTGTCAGCGTGGAGGTTCCCCCTGTAATTTCAGCAGCCGAAGCCAGTGTTCTTAATTCATCCAACGGAAATTCCTGGCCCTCCACTGAAGTGAAGTTATCTTCAGATTTTTGGAATTGCATACCTCCAATCGCATCAATATTGTGTTTGGTACCGATTGCTTTGGTATAAGTAAAGAAGTTGTTGGTATTGTAATTGAATATCCTCAACCAACTTGATCTTGCAAATCCGTTTGTAGAAAGACCGCTGTTTGTTCGAGAACCGAAAAACTGCTCCTGATTTTGGTTCATGACATCCACACCGAATTCACTTTTGAATCTAAGGTCTTTAGTTATCTGAATTTCCCCATATATATTAGAAATATTTCTAAATGAGGTATTCAACCACTGCGCATTTTCTGAATCGATCAGGTTATTGTAATAGGTAGTTGTTGGACGGTCATAAAGCATCCCTTCCAAATCCCTGATAGGTGTAATTGGTGCCAAAGCAACAAGTTGTATCGGATTATTGAACTGATTATCATCGGATAGTCTATTGTTTCTAACTCTGCTGAAACCAAGGTTTACACCAAAATTAAATATCGCACTAACCTTATGATCTAAATTCAACCTTGTAGAAATTCTTTCGAAATCGTTTCTGATTATGATACCATCCTGCTTATCGTAGGCAGTACTGAAGTAAAACTTTGTTTTTTCATCACCCCCACTTGCCGAAAAATTCACATTGGTAACTCCTGCATCCGGATTGAATGCCTGTTCCTGCCAATCGGTTTCTGTTTCCAAGGTTCTCCAATCAGACCAACCTGAGTATCTATCTAATCTGCCTTCCACAAATTCTAAATCAGATCCCTCAAAATCAGCAGGATTGTTAATAGGGTCTATTCCATTTCTAAGATCATTATTGTAACCGGCTTCTCTCATCAGTTCAATAAATTCCGACGAATTCAAAAATTCACGTTTTCTTGTTGGTGAGGAAACGCCCCTTTGTACACCTACATTGAATTTGGTTTTACCTTTAGCACCTGATTTGGTGGTAATCAAAACCACACCGTTTGAAGCACGGGCACCGTAAATTGCAGCTGCAGAAGCATCTTTCAACACTTCAAATGACTCAATGTCATTGAAATTGATGTCTGCGAGGGGATTGAAATCTCCTATGGCTCCACCGGAGGTGATGGGCAATCCATCAATTATATACAAAGGTTCGTTGCCACCAGAGATAGAAGTAGTACCTCTGACTCTGATTTTCACACCTTCACCCAATTTACCGCTGTTTGATTCAACGAATACTCCGGCCATTCTTCCCTGAAGGGCTTCCTGAAAGTTGGGTACAGGTATATTAGCAATTTCTGCACCTTTGACAGATGCAATGTTACCTGTTAAGTCTCCCTTTGTAATGGTTCCAAATCCTACCACTACTACTTCTCCCAGAGTTTTTGCATCAATCAGTAAAGTGATATCTATAACACTCCTATTTCCGATTAAGGCTTCCTGGGTCTCAAAGCCCACGAAAGAGAAAACCAATGATTGATTGGAATCAACCTGAATGTTATACTTCCCATCTATGTCCGTCACCGTACCGGAAGTGGTTCCTTTGATGACAACGTTTACTCCCGGAAGGGGAAGACCATCTTCAACCGAGACGACAGTTCCTGTAACTGTCATTGTTTGTGCTATTGCTATATTTCCCAGTAATGAGAAAAAAAGCAAAGCGCTAAGTAAAATTTTTGGCATAATTTGTTTGAGTTTAGAAAATAAAATTTTTTGAAATGATCATTTAATTTAAATATAGTATTAATAAAAAGCAAACTCTATTATTTAAATTGGTGGTCTAATAAGAAATTTCTGATTGTATAAATAAATGAATAGTAGAAAAAATATGGATATATAATGATTGGAATCAAACAATATAATTAATTGTTTTTTAGGTAATTTTTTTAAAAATGATTAAAAAAATATAATTATTTAATTTTCAAATTTATTTTTCGAAGATGATAGTACCGATCTACATGTTTTATTACCAATTAGATAGTTATTTTTAGCCTAAAATAATACATAATTTATCAAAAAATGAATAAGGTTATAAGCTATTAATATAGTTTAATAAGGTTTATTAAAAGTTGATTAGCATATTTTGATGACAGGTTTTCTGGCGTTCTGATACCATTTAGGGGGACTTAAACTCAGGATCGGTCCCAAAAAATCCAAAATAGCATTTTACCAAAAAAAACACTTACTGTCCGTTCTCTAAAAAAATACTGTGGAAAGATTATGGTAAAGAACAGAGGGAATTTGAAGTTTTGGTATGCTACTCGTCTAAACCGGATATTTTTACTTGAACTTCCAATAATTCCCCAAGGGGAACTTTTGGATGTTCTAATTCAAAAATTTAGATTGGTTTTGAAAATGTTGATTTATACCGAGAAGCTTTCTCCGCATCCACAGGTTCTTGATGCATTTGGATTGACAAATTGGAAACCTTTACCATTCAATCCATCGGTAAACTCAAGAACCGTCCCTGCAAGGTAAAGCAAGCTTTTTCTATCCACCAGGATCTTGATGCCTTTGTCTTCAAAGATATGGTCAGTCTCCACCAAACTGGCATCAAATCCAAGATCATACATCAATCCTGAACATCCGCCTCCTTTTACAGAAACCCTGATGTTTTCATTTTCGGTTCGTCCTTCTTCTTTTCTCAATGAAAGGATTCTTTCCTTTGCCTTTTCAGAAACAGTTATCATATCTTTAAGTATTAAATTCGGTTGTCTAAAGCATGAAGTTAACATGCTTCAGGCGGAATAAATTCAGTAGCAAAGATAAATAATTATTGAAATGAGAAAAATAGAACATTTGGGGATTGCGGTTAAGGATCTGGAAAAATCCAATGAACTGTTTTCGAAATTATTGGGCAGGGAAAATTATAAGGAAGAAGTGGTGGAAGGGGAAGGGGTAAAGACCTCGTTTTTTATGATTGGAGAGACAAAAATCGAATTGTTGGAAGCGACTAGAACTGATAGCCCCATTGCAAAGTTTATTGATAAAAAATCCGAGGGAGTCCACCACATCGCATTTGATGTCGAAGATATTTATGCTGAAATGGACAGGTTGAAAAGTGAAGGTTTTGAGATTCTCAACGAAACACCCAAAGAAGGTGCCGACAACAAAATAGTTGTATTTTTGCATCCCCGATCGACCAATGGGGTTTTGGTGGAATTGTGCCAAGAGAAAAAAGGTTGAGAGAATTGAAAGATTGAAATCCCGATAGCCATCGGGATGAAAGATTTGAAAATTACCTTCGAAAAATTTTCATTGCTTAAAACGTAATTGGAGAAATCTCCATTTAAAAAGAACATAATGTCAGATAAAAGAACAGAAATAGGTGAAATAGGGGAGTTTGGTCTAATTGAACACCTTAGAGAAAGTATTATAATCAAAAACAGTTCTACTTCATTCGGTATCGGAGATGATGCGGCGGTCCTAGATGCGGGAGATCATGTAAAGGTAGTCACTACAGATTTACTCTTGGAAGGGGTACATTTTGATCTTTCTTATGCACCATTGCCGCATTTGGGATTTAAGGCTGTGGCAGTGAATGTCTCCGATGTGGCGGCCATGAATGCCATTCCCAAACAGATTACAGTAAGCATCGCTTTGTCAAACAGGTTTTCGGTAGAAGCTGTAGATGCATTGTATTCGGGAATCAACGCCGCAGCGGAACATTACGGAGTAGATGTAATAGGCGGGGATACCACGGCTTCACGGTCAGGTTTGGTCATATCCATTACAGCCATCGGAGAAGCAAAAAAAGAACAACTCAGCTTCAGGTCAGGTGCCAAAGTCAATGACATTGTCTGCGTGACAGGCGATTTGGGAGGCGCTTTGGTAGGATTGCAGATATTGGAAAGGGAAAAGCAAGTCTATCTTGCCAATCCGGAAATGACTCCTGAATTGGACGGTTTCCAATATGTGACAGGCCGTCAGCTTCGTCCCGAGGCAAGGATGGACATCATCCATGAAATGCGGGAAATGGAAGTTGTCCCGACAAGTATGATAGATGTTTCTGATGGTTTGGCTTCGGAGCTTTTTCATATCTGCAAAGCTTCAGGAGTGGGAGTGACGATCTATGAAGACAAACTGCCGATTGACAAACAGACTTTTGATACCGCTGTAGAACTGAATCTCGATCCGATTACCTGTGTGTTGAATGGGGGGGAGGATTATGAATTGCTCTTTACGATTGACCAAAAAGATTTTTCCAAATTAGAGAAACACCCCGATATCCATTTTATAGGTCATGTGACCAAAGCTGAGGATGGCAAACTGATGGTAACCAAAAGTGGAACAGTAGTTTCTTTGAAGGCACAGGGCTGGAAGCATTTTTAGTCACAATCTTTTTATTATTTATCATTATGCTCTTCAGGGTTTTAATTCTGGAGAGTTTATTCTTGTAGTGTTTTTAGTTTAATTAAAATTGGACTATCTTACTTTTCAGATATTTTTATTGATTGATTAATTTGCAACCAAAAAACAGTTACATTTATAATGTCAAGATTGGATAAGTTAAAAGAGAGACTGCTTTCACGTCCAAAGGATTTTACATTTGATGAAATGGTGAGTCTTTTGAATAAACTAGGATACCAAGAAAGAAAGCTCGGTAAAACATCTGGATCAAGAATGGCTTTTTTTAGACTAGAAAGTCAATCGATAATTCGTATTCACAAGCCTCATCCGGGAAATATTATAAAATTATACGTAATTGACATGTTGATTGAGGTTCTAAGAAAAGAGTATTTATTATGAAAAATATCCTGAAACATGAAGGTTTTATTGGTTCAGTTTCCTTCAGTGCTGAAGATGAGGTGTTTTATGGTAGGCTTGAAGGGATTGATGATTTGGTGACATTTGAGGGTTCTACAGTGGAAGAACTAAAAGCAGCATTCAAAGAAGCTGTTGAAGATTATTTGGTAATTTGTAATGAGGTTGGAAAATCACCTTTCAAATCTTTCAAGGGAAGTTTCAATGTTAGGGTTCAGCCAAAAATCCACCAAAAGGCTTTTTTAAAGGCAACAGAAATGGGTGTGTCTTTGAATCAGTTGGTTGAAAAAGCATTGGATTCTTTTTTGGTAAATTTGGAAGAAATCGACAAGCAATAATGAAATTTTTTGAAGATTTAGGTTTCTTTTTGTTTTAAATATTGTTTGTTCTTATTGGGATTTACATGTCAATAAAAAATATTGCAATTATCGGAACAAAAAGAAATTTAGAATTAAATGTTGTTGGAGGACCCATGATTATTTTTATGGGACTGATTTTTCTATATGCTTCCTATCACAGGCTTTCTCCATTTAGTAAGTTGCGAAGTTTTTTTGAGGACAATAGTTTTTTCAAAAGAAAGCGACAAAAATAGGATCAATCAATAAAGAATTTCGACACTTAATCCTTCGGCGGCTTTCGATGCCAATAAGAAGCCAATATTGATCCGGTGATATTCATAAATGGTCCAAAGACAGCAGAAGCAAGACCCACCGTAGCAATTTTGCCCATTTCTTTGGCTATTCCTGATGCCAAACCTGCATTTTGCATTCCCACCTCCAATGCCAAAGTTCGGCAGTCTCGTTCATTCATCCTGAATAATTTGGCTGCCCAATAACCTAAAGTGTAACCTGCCAGGTTGTGAAAAACCACCAATAGAATCAAAATCGGACCGATATTTAATAAGCTATCCCGTCCTGCAGCAGTGATGATGGTAATGATCAAAGCAATCCCGATCATGGAAACCAACGGCATCGCCGCGTCAAGCCACTTTACTTTTCCACTTAGGAATTTATTGAAAATCAATCCTGCGCCAATTGGAATAATCACAATTTTGATGATATCCCAAACCATTTTCCATACATCCACTTCCACAAATTCTCCCGCTAACCATCCCATCAAGACAGGAGTTACAAATGGGGCAAGCATTGTCGTAAATGCAGTAATTGTAATCGATAAAGCAAGGTTAGCTTTGGCCAAAAAGCTCATCACGTTGGATGCCATCCCGCTCGGAGAGCATCCGATTAAGATAATTCCAGCTGCGATTTCCGGTGGAAAACCGCTTAGTTTTGCCAAGGTATAACCTATAAATGGCATGATGGTAAACTGAAGCATAATCCCGATAATTACTCCCTTGGGCATTTTGACCACACCTGCAAAATCTCCCAAACTCATTGATGTTCCCATGCCGAACATGATGATCTGCAGAAGAGGAACAATCAGTCCACTCAATTTGTAATCTCCAACCTGAACAAATGTAACCGGGTAAAACATAGCTGCAGTCACGCAGGCAAAAATCATTACTGTGTACGTAAAGCCTTTAAGCTTGTCATATCCTCTAAACATGATACCAAGAGCAATCAAAAAAAGAATCCAATAGGGTCCCGAGTGTTCCAATCCCTTGAAAAGAGTAATCCCAAGTGATGTAAGGAGCAAAATGACTGAAAGAATTGTGGCGATTTTGATTACGGGATTTTTCAAAGGATATCAAGGTTGTTTTTGGTACACTATTATAGCAAAAATATCCGAAAACCGGGATTGCTCCCAGCTTTCGGATGGCACTAACACAATCAATCTACTTAGCTCCAAGTTCTGTCGTGGGACCTCTTCTCATCCCATTCCGTGGTAGGTGCAAAGTAGGACGAATCTGATTTATGAAGATGTTGTTTGACAACTTCGTCGTTCAATTCAATTCCTAATCCAGGGGCAGTCAGAGAAACAGGGGCATATCCTTTGACAATCATTTTACCTCCATCTGTGGTTTTGACCATATCTTCCCACCAAGGAAGATCCACAGAATGATGTTCCAATGAAAGGAAATTCTGGGTTGCTGCAGCGCAATGAACGTTTGCCATAAAGGAAACCGGTGTACCTGCTTGGTGCATCGCCATAGCGATTCCAAACTCTTCTGCATAATCGCCGACCCTTTTTGTTTCTAACAAACCGCCCGACGAAGCAAGGTCCGGATGGACGATATCTACTGCATGGTTATGGATGAGGTCTTTGAAGTTTTCCAATAGGAAAATATCCTCTCCGGTAGTTGTTGGAGTTTCCAAAGCATCTGTGATCGTTTTATGCTGCTCGGTCCATTGCCAAGGCACCATGTCTTCCAACCAAGCCAAATTATATTTTTCCAATACTTTACCGAGTTTGATACAGTTGTTGACATCAATATGTCCATAGTGATCAGTCGAAATCGGAATTTCATAACCAACCATTTCTCTGACATTATGTACTATTTTAGCTAATTCATCCAAACCTTTTTCTGTGATCTGAACTCCTGTAAAGGCGTGTTTTGTATTTGCATAAGACATATAACCGCCTTGCCACTGACTTGAATTTTGGTTCATTATCGAAGTGTTGTTCAGCGTGCCGGGGATGTTTTTGACCTGATTGATGGATACGTCCATTTTAAGCCAAGAATATCCTTGAACCTCAGTACGGTATTTGATTTTCTCTTTTTGGTCTTCGGGGGTTTCTCCGGTAGGGGTATCTGCGTAAAGCCTGACGCTATCTCTATATCTTCCTCCCAATAATTGCCATGCAGGTACATTGTAGGCTTTTCCACAAAGATCCCATAATGCCATTTCCACAGCACAGACACCACCAGCCTGACGGGCTTGTCCGCCAAACTGCTTGATGATTTTGAAAATCTTCTCCACATTACATGGGTTTTCGCCAAGTATCCTACTCTTGAGCATCAATGCGTAGCGCGGGTCGGCACCATCTCTTACCTCTCCTAGACCGTAGATACCTTGGTTGGTGTCTATTCTGATTATCGCAGTCCGACCCAAAACAGTAGTAACACAATACCTAAGATCTGTAATTTTTAAATCTGAAGGAGCAGAGGCTTTTTGGACTTTGGAAGTGGTTTGGGCCATGCTGTCTTCAAAACTCAATCCCATCAATGCTGTCAGTGACATTCCACCCAATGCGGTTTTTTTCAAAAAATCTCTTCTATTCGCTTTGGTGTCGATATGGTCGATTTCAGCCTGTCTTTGTACGGCATATTGCCGCTCTTTTTCCTTTTGATCCGAAATGATGCTTTTTAAGGTGTTTTTCATCTTTATTTTGGTTTATTGTTGAAAGTTTATTTGGGAGAAATGAAGAAAATCAATAATTACGCTCCTTGAGGTAGTTGTCCAATTCTTGCTTTGACATCGGTAGTTTTCCAGGATAGTTATTTAACCAATCGAGAAAATCTTTTTTAATCGCTTCTGTCCATTCACTGTCTATTTCACCGGCGAGGTATTTTCCTTCGCGAAGTCTTAGATGTCCAAATTCATCTCTCAATCCGGTCACTTCAGACGTAAGTACCAAGTCCTCTACCAAATGCGCAGGGATGAATATTACGCCATATTTTTTTGCTAAAACGACGTCTCCGGGAAGTACGGTAGCCCTTCCAACCCTGATTGGGGCGTTGATGGAGGTAAGCATCATCTGATTGATGAAAGAAGGATCTTGGCCTTTGTGCCAGGCGTTGAATCCTTTGATTTCAGATAGGCCTTCTTGGTCCCTTACAGATCCGTAAAAAATCACACCACGTTTGGATTTGGCATAAATGGAATTGCCAAGATTATCCCCGATCAGGGTTCCGTCAGCGATTTTGCCGTATCCGTCGGCCACGTAGACATCGCCGTTTGTCAGGATATCAATTGGCCATGAATTGGTGCCTCCTTTTGGGGAACGCCCTTCTTTGTTGACCCCTTGTTCTTTTACCTGATTTTGAAGATCCGGTCTTAGAGGCATGTATTGTGCAGTCACAACCCGGCCTGTCATGGCTTCATCCTCTAGGATAATCTGCCAATTGCCCTCATATTGGTTCTGATAGCCTTTGTTTCGTAACACTCCCCAAGCTTCTTCTATAGATATGTTTTTCAACCTTTCCAATATTTGGTCAGAAACTTTTGGCCTTCCGTCGGGAAACCTTTCGCCTTTCCATTCCGAAGTCAGCGCTTTGATATAGTCGGGGGACGAACCCACATTCTGTGCTTCGGCAAATCCTGCGGTCATCATCAAGGCTGTAACCAAGATTATTTTCGAAAATCTGTTTTTATGATTCATGGTCATTTGGTTTTTGTAAATTCTATTCGAAAAACGGTAAATCCTTTACCGCATGCTTTTTCATTCCTTCTTCATTGATTTCCACCCCAATTCCCGGTTTTTCAGAAAGTGTGATGAATCCGTTTTCTGTTCTTGGACCATCATAGGTCACAATATCCTTCCAAAGCTGATCCGTATCCATGTAAATCTGCCATTCCATGATCATGAAATTGGGAACAGAAGCGCAAACATGACAACTCGCCATTGCTCCAAGAAATGAGGCTACCATGTGAGGTGCAAAAGGAACATAATACAGGTTTGCAAGATTTGCAATGCGCTGAGCTTCACCCAATCCTCCTGCTTTTTGGATATCAGGCATGATAATGTCTATGGCTGATTCTGAAAGCAATCTTGTAAATCCATATGCTAAATAGATGTTTTCCCCGGTGCAAATGGGAGTGGAGGTCTGTGTAGTTATCGATTTGTAGACCTCAGGATTGTCTGCCGGTATCGGCTCCTCCAAAAACATTAGATTCAAGTCTTCATACATTTTGGCCATTTTGAGACCGGTGACGGCATCATATCTTCCGTGCATGTCGACACAGATATCAATGTTGGGACCGACTTCTTGGCGTACTGCCGCGATGGCATTGTACATTCTTTCTATTTCCATTGGATTGGCAGTCCAATTGAACCGATCATATTTATTGGGATCCCTAGCGTCATCCACGTCAAATTTTACCGCATTATAGCCCCTGTCCACAGCGCCTCTTGCCGCTTTTGCATAATCTTGCGGGGAAGGGTTGGTAGAGGTGTATAAAGCCGTATCACAATAAACCCGGATTTTATCTCTGAATTTTCCTCCCAATAATTGGTAAACAGGAACTCCAAACACCTTTCCGGTTAAGTCCCAAAGTGCAGTTTCGATGGCGGTCATGACGGCCACAAAAACCCCTGATTGTGCCCCTCCAAAAAAAGCTCCTTTTCTCAATTGTTCGGCGATCCGGTTGGGATTGAGGGGGCTTTGTCCCTTGATTTGGTTTCCCATTCTTTTGACCAAATGGTAAGTCCCATGGATGGCATCAACTGCCTCTCCGCATCCCCAAACATCCTGATTTGTATAGATTTTTACATAAAGTGCTCCACGGACATAAGCACATTTTACATCGGTGATTTTGAGGTCAGAAGGATTGGAAAAAGGGGACTGTCTGTCCACAGCAGCATTCAGTCCTTGTCCAAATGTTGACAAAAGTGCACCACCCGTAAGGCCTGCCACCAATCCTTTTTGAATAAATGACCTTCTGCTGTCTTTGCTGTTTTTCATATGCTAGGTTATATTGAGATTAAATTTTTATAAATGTCAAGGAGAATTTTAATCAAAAGAAAGGGGCATCTGCTACCGCATATTTCCTGATGGCTTCTTCATTGGGTGTGACGCCCACACCTGGCCGGTCTGTGAGATGGATATATCCTTCTTTAATCAATGGTGCTTCAAGGATCAGTTCATCCCATTGTTTCCATTTGGAGAACCAATGCCATTCTAAACAAAGAAAATTGGAAATGGAAGCACAACAATGACAAGCGGCCATAGCACCAAAAGGAGAGGCCACCATGTGGGGAGCAACGGGCACGTAGTATAAGTTGGCAAGGTTTGCAATCCGCTGACCTTCACCTAGGCCACCGCATTTGTGCAGGTCGGGCATGACGATGTCGGCCGCCTGTTTTTCAAGTATTTTTCTGAAGTCATGGGCCAGATATTGGTTTTCTCCGGTACAGATTGGAGTGGTTGTCTGACTCGTGATTTCTCGTAGACTGTCGAGATTTTCGGCAGGAACAGGTTCTTCTAAAAACATGAGTTTGAATTGCTCCATTTCTTTGGCAATCTGGATTCCCGAAGGCAAGTCATACCTGCCATGGGCATCGAGGCAGAGGTCCATATTCATACCAATGGCTTCCCTGACGGCGGTAATCTGCTTCACCATCCGGTCAATTTCCCCATTGGAAGCAGTCCTGTTGAATTCATCCTGTTTTGAAGGGTCACCTGCCCAATCAAGATCAAACTTGATTGCAGAGAAACCGGCATTTTTCACTTCCATAGCGCCTGCAGCCATGTCTTCCGGACTTTCGGAGCTGCTTGCACCATCACAATACAAGCGAATCTTGTCCCTGAACTTTCCACCCATCAGACGATAAACAGGCTGGTTCATGGCCTTCCCGGCCAAATCCCACAAGGCAATCTCAATTCCGGTAAGAACTGCTACATACATGCCGCCCTGAGCTCCACCAAAATGTCCTCTTCTCAGAATCTGTTCTACGATCTTATTGATATCCAAAGGATTTTGGCCAATCAAAAATTGGGTCATATTGTCCCAACCTTCAGTCCCCGTCGCTACGCCATACGTCCCTCTGACGGCATCCATTGCTTCTCCATATCCGGTAATACCCTGATTGGTTGTCAGTTTGACAAACATATGGGTTCCATGACCTTTCATGAAGGCTGTTTTGATTCCGGTGATTTTAAGGTCGGAGGGATTGGAATATTTTGGACCTCTGTCCACAGCTGCAATCAATTCCGAGCCAAAACCCGGAATAAGGGCTGAAGTAGCAACTCCTGCCATGAGGCTTTTATGGATAAATGAACGTCTGTTGTTATCGGTTTTCATGCGGAGAGATTTTGGGTTAATGCTTTACCAAGTCCTTTTCTTCAATATTTCCTGAATCTGTTCACGGGGAATTGGGAGCTCATCAATATGTTCATTGAGCCATTTTGAAAAATCCCTTTCAATGTCATCGGACCACCTCGTATCAATCTGGCCTGCGGTATAAATTCCTGCACGCAGTCTTTCGTGGCCAAACATGTCCCTAAGTCTGACCACCTCGGAAGTGATGACCACCTGCTCCACCAAATGAGCCGGGATAAAGGACACACCACCATCTCTTCCCAATACCACGTCACCTGCCATCACGGTCACTTGACGGATTTTGGTGGGTTGGTTTATTCCGGTTAGCATGGTATTCAAATTTCCCTGTTGATTATGGTGGGAGGGATGGTAGCTTGTATAGTAGGAGGTAAATCCACCGATTTCTTTCAATCCTGTGACATCCCTGATAGCACCATCGTAGACGATACCATTTCCTGTTTTTGCATAGATGGCATTACCCACATTATCGCCAATGGTCGGTCCGTCTATCTGAATTCCAAATTGATCGGCTACGTAGACATCTCCTTTGACCAATAAATCTACAGGCCAAGAGTTTTGTCCCCGCTTGCCTTCTTTTTTCCCTCTGTCGTCTATGGCATTGTGAATATCAGGACGGCCGGGTAAGAAAGTGGCTGTGACAGCCCTTCCGATAAGAATGCTGTCAGGATTGATGATTTGCCAACCATCCGCATACTGATATTTATATCCGGCATTTCTCATGACAGCCCATGCCTCATCATGCGTGACTAGCCTCATTCTCTTCAAAAGGTCATCGGAGACCTTTGGTCTTCCATCATCAAATCTTTCTCCCTTCCATTCACGGGTTAGGTAAATCAACTCGTCTTTTGTGATTTGTTGGGCTTGGATACTGCTTACCAATAGGAAACAGCATAGAAGAACAGGGATTATTTTCCTAGTCATGTTGGTTGAAAATTAATAATTGATGTTTGGGAAAATGAAGGTTCGGTATAAACCGAACCTTCAAAAGGAATTACTTATGCCACCAAACCCTTGTTTCAAGGTCATCGTCCCCTTGGGCTGCGATAGCTGCGCTTACATTTTCGGAATTCACCGAAATTTCAGAGTTGGGATAGGTCAATCTATTGATAAACAATACTTCTCTTCCCGGGAATGGATTTGCCTGAAGGGTAGGGAATCCTGACCGACGGAAGTTGGCAAAGGATTCTGGGCCATTCATCAGAGATGAAACCCAGTATTGCGTATTTATCTGCTGTAGCGCAGTAGCATCTACCAAAGGATTAGCGGTGATGTAGGCATCAATTGCCGGAGCGGGAATGGTAGAAGCCGCATCATGCAAAGCCATTTGCACCATATGCGCTCTGACACCTGCTTGGAAATACTCTGCTGCAGTACCTGTAGTAATCCAACCTCTTTGTCTTGCTTCTGCCAGCAAAAGGTTTGTCTGGGAAGCTGTAACCATAAATCCCGGACCTGTTATTTTCGCAACTCTTCTTCTATCAACTTGACTGAACTCATAGAAACTTGCCAAGCCGAGGTTTGCTGCAGCAGTGACCGCAGTAGCGTTATCATTGCCCATCGGCATTCCGATCTGAACAGCAGGATCAATAGATTGTCTGGCTGGAACTTGTTCAGAACCTGATTTGGCACCTACATACCTTACAGCAATTGCTCCTAACCTCGGGTCATTGGTACTTTTTAGGAAGTTAACAAAAGGCTCTGTCATGTAAAAGTTAGCCGCCTCTGTAGCATTCAAAGTATTACCAATAGGGTTGGTGTAATTGGCGTCATGAACTATAACGGCATTGTCGGAATTATTTAAAATGACACCGCCTGCAAAAGCTTTTGCAACAGTTTGTTGGGCAAGTGTTGGGTTTGCTTTGCTAAGCCTCATGCCTGCTCTCAAAAGGAGAGAATATCCAAATCGTTTCCATTTGTCGATATTGCCTGCAAAAAGGATATCGGCAGTCTCCACTCTCCCGGTAGCATTAAGCGCTGCTGATGCCTCTTCAAGTTCCTTGATGATATCTGCATAAATCAACTCTTGGGCATCATATTTTGGATAGAAAATCTGGTTGCTGAAACCGACTCCGGCTTCAGTGTAAGGAATGGATCCATAGGTGTCAGTGAGTATCATAAATCCATAAGCCTGCATGATCCTTGTCATTTGCAACAAGTTGCTTCTGGTTGGGTCGTCTTCAATCCTTGATATGATATCCTTCGTATTTTTGATCACATTCCTGTAATACTTCTGCCAGTTGTCTTGTGTGGAAGCCCTGTTGTCTTGGTTGAAGTTGGCGCCTGTCAATACCCCGGAGTTAGGAGAAATAATCTGCTGCACAATGCCCAATTCAAACACCAAAATCCCAAAAGAATTTGGGGAGGCATTGACGGTAGCGATGTTCAACTGAAATGCCGGATCAATTGAAGTAGCAGCTACTCTGTTGGTATTGAGCTCATCAAAGTTTTGATCACATGATGTGCTGTAGCCTAGCATTAGCACAATGAGGATAAAATTTAATATCTTTTTCATGGTTGCTCTGATTAAAATTTGACATTAAGATTGAAACCAATGCCTCTTGTTGTAGGAAGTCCTGTTGATTCCATTCCAACAAGATTATCCGAGGTATATCCAAAGGATTCTGGGTCAATATTATCCACCCATTTTTTTATAATAAAGACGTTGTTGGCAACGAGATTAAGCTTAACAGCACTTACAGGGAAGTTTTCAGGAATGAATTTAGTGAAATCATATCCCATAGTGATCTGTCTCAGTTTCCAGAATCCGGAATTGTAAATTACCGGCTCTACCAAGGCCTGAGACCTTACCACTTCCCAATAAGACTGGACCGGAGCAACAGCAGTGTTTCTTTCACCGGCTAAGTTGACGCCATCTCCCACAACACCGCCTTCACGACCTTCAAGAGTCATTTTATGCAATCCATGTCTTACCGCATTAAAGTTGGTACCGGAAAGCATATTACCACCCAATCTAAAATCAATTAGGAAGGAAAGAGAGACGCCTTTATAATTGAAAGCATTATTAATACCCCCAATCCACTTTGGAAGGGCACTTCCAAAATTGATCAGGTCAAGGGTCCTTAACGGGAGGCCATTAGCAGCAAATATTCTTCTTCCCTGATCGTCTCTTCTATATCCGAATCCTGCAATTTGCCCCATTTCTTCTCCTACGATCTGTCTCAGCTCACCGTTGAAGACGTGATTTCCGACTGTTATTCTCTCACCAGGTGTGTCAGTCAATAAGCTTAAAACCTCTGTGATATTGTAGGCTCCGTTGAAGGAGGCTTCCCAAGTGAAGTTATTGGTTTCAACAGGTACTACGGTCAATAACATTTCGATACCTTTATTGCTGCTACGACCGCTGTTGATGGACGTATTGACAAATCCTGAAGCATCAGAAATCTGGGCACTTACAATCTGGTCACTGGTGATTTTGTTGTAGGCTGCAAGATCCAACGCCACTCTGCCTTGGAACATCTTCATATCTATACCGATTTCAGTTTCTGCAACCCGCATCGGCTTCAAATTTGGATTTGGAAGTGTGGAGCCAATTGGACCGCCAACAGGCTGGTTATTGAATAAGTTGGCATTGACGCCATAAAACAATACGTTGGAATAAGGACCGACATCTGAGTCACTGCCCACTTCAGCATAGGCCAATCTCAATTTTCCGAAATTCAACCAACCCGTGGTTCCTGTGTTTTCGGTAAATACCCAGCTTGTGGAAACTGAAGGATAAAGAATACTTCTGTTTTCAGGAGAAAGTGTCGAGAACCAATCGTTTCTTACAGTACCATTGATAAAAAGGAACTTTTTATAAGAAAATTCAGCAAAAGCGAAGAGGGAATTTACGGCTCTCTCTGACCTGTCAAAAATCGGGTCTTTAACCCTGCCGTTTTGGACAGTATAAAGATCACGTACCACAAAATCCCTTGCCTGTACGTTGTTCACATCAAAACTTCTTTGCATATGGTTACCACCGATGTTGGCATTGATACCATAATCACCAAATTCTTTGGTTGCAGAAAGGATGAAATCTGCGTTGACTTCTCTGAATCTTCTTGATTCCTGAGTATAAAGTCCGTTGACAAATCCGGCAGGAGCAGCTGCCAAGGAAGCCTGGCCTGTCGGGAAGTTGTTGAAATCTTGGTCTCGTGACCAATAATCCTGTCCAACGCGGCCTTGGATATAAAGCCATGGGGTGATGTCATATTTCACAGCAATGTTTCCAAAAATCCTATCTCTTTTGATGTTGTTAAATTGCCTTGCAAGCGTAAAATAAGGATTGGTTCTGTTTCTGAATCTGGAATAAACAGCTTCGTTGCCTAGGATATCAAATTTATTCTCATCCAGAACATTCAAAGGCATGGAATTGGCCATGTTGTATAAGGCAGTAGGAATGGAGTTATCCTGGTTGGCTACGTTTGGCGGGTTTTTGTTTTCCTCGATAGAGTAGTTGATATTTCCCTTAAAGTTTAACTTTTTGGTCAATTGGTAGCCAAAGCCTAAATAAATGGTCTTTCTGTTAAATGAATTGTTTGGAACAATACCCTTACTGTTTAGATCTGAGAAGGAAAAGCTAAGGCCACCTTTATCACTTGAGGTAGACAACATGATGGAGTTGGTGGTATTCTGACCGTTTCTGAAGAAGTCATCAACGATTCCTCTAACAGGAACATAAGGAACGGTGACTCCATTAAATAGGACTTGGGTCATTCCCGGTGCGAATTTCTCACCAAATGACCATTGTCCTGAAGTTGGATTGGCGGTTGTTGGTCTGACACCTTGCTCACCTTGGCCATACTCATACTGGTAATCTGTAAAATCCAAAGGTGTTTCGTTGGTGTAATTCAAGTTATAAGTTATTCCAATTCCTTTTGATTCACCTCTAGATTTGGTGTTGATCATGATGACACCGTCTTTTGCCCTAGATCCATACAATGCAGATGCTGCGGCACCTTTCAGTACAGTCATGCTTTCGATATCATCAGGGTTGATACTACTCAAACCATCGCCACCGTCAGAAGTGATACCACCACCCCTTACACCGATGGAATTGTCCGCTCCACTGTTTCCTGGATTTGTTCCAAAGTTTGTATTGTCGATCGGAATACCGTTGACAACGATCAGTGGATTGTTTTGGCCGGAAATAGAAGATTGACCCCTGATTCTGATTTTTGTCGTTCCTCCCGGACCGGTTCCCATGGGAGAAATTGCCACACCGGCAATTTTGCCCTGTAGGGCATTCATGAAATTTGGAGTCCTGTTGATCGTCATTTCATCGGAACCAACGTTTGTAGCAGAATAACCAATACTTCTAGAGGTTTTTTGGATACCCAAGGCCGCAATGACGACTTCTTCCAAAGCCCGGGCTTCTTGAATCATGACCACGTTGATAATGGATTGATTTCCTACTTCAATTCTTTGCGGAGCAAAGCCTATGTAAGAAAACACGAGAGTAGAACCTGCAGGAGCGGATATCTTATATTTTCCGTCGATGTCTGAAACTGTTCCCTGCGTCGTACCTTCAATAGAAATAGCTACTCCGGGCAAGGTTTCACCCGATTCAGAAGTAACAGTTCCCGAGATATCTACAAAATCGTCATTGACTTCAATGTCGATCTTCTTGGAGGAAATTTCCGGCGCAAGTGATTTGACGCTGATGACATTATTGACCTGCTTGAAATGAAGGTTTTTTTTGTTGGCTACTTCCAAAAGGACATCAGCTACTGTCCCGTCATAGGTGCTGAGTTCTATATTTGAATTGTCCTTCAGGTTTTTTTCAGTGTAAAAAAAGCTGTAATCTGTTTTGCTTTCTATGGCATTTAGGATGTTTTCCAGACTGCCTTCCCGGATATCAAGTTTGATGTAAACCTCATCAATACTTTTTATCTGGACCAAATTGCTATTTGCAAAAGCTGCATTCATGGCTATGGTCAATAAAAACGCACTCAAAAGCGTTCTTTTAAAGACCATAAGCGTAGTTTTTAGTAGTGATTGTGACATATTTTGGGTTGTGTTAGTGTCAATCATAAATTATGATAATGATTTCCTTTACCTCCTTAGGTGATAGGTAAAGGAAAAACCCCTCTTTAGACTTAAAGAATAGGGTAAATTTGGAGTGGTTCATTTTTTTGTTTCATAGGCATAGGTTAGTTAAATTCTAGAATTACTTCATTACCGTTTATTTTATATTCAAAATCTACTGAATAGCTCAATACTTTTAAGACATTGGAGAGGTACTCATGGGGTTTGAAAGTACCGGAGCATTTATACTCGGGTAATTTTTTAATTCCAATGACCTTAATTTCTACTCCGTACCACCTTTCCAAATCTTCTACGACCTGATTGAAAGGAGTTTTTTCGAATTGCAGGATACCTTCTTTCCAGCTTAGAAAATGGGATAAATCGACATTGTTCTTTTCAAAAGTGTGTTTGTCTTCTGAATAATAAACTGCTTGTCCGGGTTGAATTTCAATTTGGTTCTGGTCAATATTATTCTGAACCCTCACCTTGCCCGTGGCCAAGGTCACCTGAATGTCGGGATTGCCTTTATATGCCTTGATGTTAAAACTTGTCCCCAAAGCCGTGGTAGCAATATTCTCTGTGATTACTGTAAATGGATATTTTTCATCTCTGACCACTTCAAAAAATCCTTCCCCTTCTAATTTGATGGTTCTGTTTTGGGCAAAATCACTTGAGTAGGTCAGCTTGCTTTCGGCGTTCAAAACCACCGTAGATCCATCAGGAAGGGTGATTATTTTCTTATTTCCTCTTGGGGTAGACCTTTCGATGGTTACTGCTTCTTCAAATACAGAGGTTTCTACTGTCACTTTTTCAGGGCTGTTGAAATAGAAAACATAGCTTACTGAAAAAAGCAAAATCAGGGAAGCTGCTAACCCTAAGGAGAGCTTTATTGATTTTGATTTCTTGCTTGAAGACTTTTTGGTAGGATAGGAGTTGGTATTTTTTCTGGTTTTTGATTCGGCCAAAATAGGAATGTGAACGTTTTCTTTATCTTGAATTAGTTCAGAATTATCCACCTCTTTGGTCCAAATATCAGCTATAATAGCATTATAGGTATCCTCGCCGGCAGGTGAATCAAGCCAGGTCAAAAAATCTTTTGCCTCTTTTTCAGGTAGTTTTCCTTCAAAAAACCTATCAATATCGCGTTTGCTATAATTCATCAATAATTCCTTTTCTATATATAGCCTTATCGAAAAGGATTTACTTAGTCAGAAATAGAAAATATTTTATTTATTTTCAAAAACGAAAAATATTTGAATGAATATCCTGTATTGGATGATTAAAAAAAGTAATAGATAAGTCCGATTGCCAAAGATTTGATGGCAATGAGGTATTTTTTTTGGAGTTTGTTTTTAATCGACTTTGTAGCCACATAAATATGGCTTTCAACGGTTCTTTTGGAAATGCCCAATTTTTCGGCAATCTCACCTGAATGAAGATTGTCATAATTTTTCATTTTGAAAATCGCCTTTTGTGTTTTGGGTAATTTTTCGATTTCAGAAATGGAAATCCTTTCAAACTCCGAATATTCTATCTCAAGCTCAGTCTCGTTTGTTTCAATTTCCAGATTTGAAAAGGCATAGACTTCATAAGCAATTCGCTTTGCTTCTTTCTTGGCCTTTTTGATGATCAGTGATTTGAGGATGGTAAGAAGGTAGGCATTGAATGAAAGTTCTGAATTTAGATTTTGTCTGGTTTTCCAAATGATCAAAAATACTTCCTGAACAATCTCTTCTGCGTCTTCAGATGAAAGGTTCATCTTTTTGGAGGTGTTGAAAATCTTATGCTTAAAAAATTCGAATAATTGTGAAAAAGCTTTTTCATCACCTTCCCGGAGTTTGGAAACTGCTGAAGGAATATCCAATGCTTTTTCTTTATTCATATCTTGAAAATAATAAATTCAATTAAAGGAACGGATAAATAGTGGTTCTCACAATGATTAATTTTTGGAATATCAAACGGTGAAATAATATTCTGTTATTAATTCATTACTCCAATATAAATACGCTTTTTAAAAAAATCAACAGATTTTTCGATTTCAGAAACGATTTGCTTGTCCTGAGGTAGAATAGTATGGTAAAATGAAAAAAAAATCAAATAACTAAGCCAAATCAAAGCCAATTCTTAAAAAAAACAGCAAAGTCCTGACGGTGTCAGGACTTTGGCTGGGATTAATCTTCCGGATAAGGAATATACACGAAACTGGTAAAAACACCATCCATTACAAAAAGGCAACAGAATTCGTCAGGGTCTTTGTATGCCGCTTTGAATTCATCCAACAATTCCTCGGCGATAAGTTTCCTTTGAATAAATTCATCCAAGTAGGTGATGAAATAATTCCAGTCCAAGTCTTTTTCCACTTTGCCCAAAAGCAATTTCCCAATCGGCTGCACTTCTTTTGAGATCGGGAAAATCGGAAAATCGGAAAACTTTCTACTTCTGACCTGATAAGAAGCTTCCTTGAGGATATCTGAAACTTTGACAAAGTCTTTGGTAATGGTTCCCAGATATTTGCCGCTCAATTCGGGGTCATTGAAATCTGAAATCATGGTTTTAAAGTTAAGCGTACAACATTTTCTACATGATAAGTCTGGGGGAACATGTCCACTGGCTGGATTTTATCAACCGAATATTTCTCTGATAGCCAAGCCACATCTCTCGCTTGGGTGGCAGGATTGCAGCTCACATACACGATTTTTGGTGCTTCCAGTTTCAAGAGCATTTTGACGACATCTTCGTGCATACCTGCTCTAGGTGGGTCGGTGATGACGACATCGGGTTTGGGATGGTTTTTTACAAAATCTTCAGTCAGAATATCCTTAAGATCCCCGGCATAAAATTGGGTGTTTTCGATTCCATTTACTTTGGCGTTCAGCTTTGCATCTTCGATCGCAGCCTCTACATATTCTATCCCGATGACCTGTTTTGCATTTTTGGCAACAAAATTTGCAATGGTACCTGTGCCTGTATAAAGGTCAAAAACCACCTCATCACCCTTAAGGTCTGCAAATTCTCTCGCTACTTTATAAAGCTCATATGCCTGTTCGGAATTGGTCTGATAAAAAGATTTGGGACCGATCCTAAATTTGAGGCCTTCCATTTTTTCCTCGATATAATCTTTACCTCCGAAAGTGACGACATCAAGGTCGTTGAAGGTCTCGTTCTTTTTCAGATTGATGATATAAAGGAGTGAAGTGGTTTGGGGGAATTTTTGCTGAAGAAATTCCATGACTTTATTGACAGATTCCATATCATCTTCCCCAAACTGCACAATAATCATGGATTCACCTGTACTCGTGGTCCTGATGATCAGATTGCGCAATAACCCAATCTGATTTCTAATGTCATAGAAACTCAGGTTTTCTGCCAAAGCGAAATCTCTCAAAGCTATTCTGACTTCATTGGAAATATTTCCCTGAAGGTAGCAATGCTCAATGTCTATGATTTTGTCAAACATCTTTGGAATATGAAATCCTAATGCGTTCCTTTCAAATTGTGCTCCTGAATTGATTTCTTCGCTTGTCAACCAACGGTTGTTGGAAAAAGTGAAGTCCAGTTTGTTGCGGTAATATTGGGTTTTTGCAGAGCCAAGGATGGGCATTACTTCCGGGATTTCTACTTTGGCTATCCGCTCAAACTGATCGACTACCTGCTGTCTTTTGTAATTTTTCTGTAAATCATAATTGATATGCTGCCACTTGCAGCCGCCGCAGGTCCCAAAATGGGAACAAAAAGGCTCAATCCTGTCTTTGGAATACTCATGAAATTTGATGGCTTCTCCTTCCATAAATGAGCTTTTTCCTCTGTTGATGCGGACATCTACCAGATCACCGGGAGCTGTATTCTGTACAAAAACCACCTTTCCTTCATAGTGGGCCACACATTTACCTTCCGCCGCTATCCTTTCTATCCTCAGGTTGGGGATAACCTTATTTTTCATCTTTCTTGACATGGGCGCAAAAATAAGCGTTTGGATCGGAAGATTGGACAAATGAAAAATTAAAAATCAGACGGTAAAATCTGCTTTTATGGTTATCAGCTTCTTTGCCAGTAACCCTATGTTATTCTTCAAGTGGGACGGAAGACCAAAGTCGGAAGTCCGATGTACCGAGCATTTAAGTTTGTAGACAAGATTTAAAATAGATATTCAATTTACTGGCATCATTGCAGACATTCATATTTGGTTTTAATAAGATCTGCTTATCCTCCCTATACTTTCCAAAAACATCAGGTCCGATTGCCAGCCTTCAAGTCGAATTTTTATCTTTAACCTTTCAAAGCCGTACTTATGAATTTAAAAGATAAAGTTGTTATTGTGACCGGAGCAACCTCAGGGATAGGTGAGGCCTGTGCATTGGTATTCGGGAAAGCAGGTTGCAAAGTCATCATCACAGGAAGGTCTCAGGTAAAGTTGGACAATACCTTAGATATCCTTAGGAAAGCAGGAATTGACGCTTTTGGAATCATAGCAGATGCAGGTTCCGAGTTGGACAATAAAAACATGGCTGAAGAAGCCATCAAACATTTTGGTAAAATTGATATTTTGATCAACAATGCGGGGATTTCGATGCGGGCTTTATTTGAAGATCTAGATATGGAGGTTTTCAGGAAAGTGATGGATACCAACTTTTGGGGCACGGTCTATGCGACCAAATATTGCCTCCCTCAGATCCTGAAAAACAAAGGGTCCATTATTGGGGTATCTTCCATCAACGGATATCGCGGGACTCCCGCCCGAACAGCTTATACTGCCAGCAAATATGCCATGAATGGTTTTTTTGAATCGCTCAGGACAGAGGTGATGAAAAGGGGAGTACATGTTTTGGTGGCCTGCCCTGGTTTTACAGCTTCCAATATCCGCAACAATGCATTGACTGCCGACGGGTCTGTTCAGGGAGAGTCTCCAAGAGAAGAAGAAAAAATGATGACTTCCGAAGAAGTTGCCCAAGAAATATTCCAAGCGACCATCAAAAGAAAAAGAGATATTGTGCTTACTAGGCAGGGAAAATTGGCGGTTTTTCTAAATAAATGGATGCCCGGTATCATGGATGGCATCGTCTATAACCATATGGCCAAGGAAAAAGATTCTCCTTTCAAATAAACCGATGCTCAAAGATATCCTTCAGATTTATCTCAACAGGTTATTGGACCTTTCCAGCAGGAACAGGTCGATATACCTGCCGCGACTGATTCCCAGTCAGATGATAGATTTGAATGACCTGGATTTTTTAAACCACAGACCTGCTTTTGGGCTTGTTGAATCACTTTTGGGCAAAGACAAAAATGTTACCCTGATTCCATTTGCAGACCCTCGCGATGCAAAAGTCAATGTGCTTTCCCAAAGGCTCAACAGGCTCGAACACCTCGTCAAAACTGCTGAAACCGAAACGGGTGAAAAGAGCCTTTTTGTGGGTTGGCCTTTTGTAGAAGGAAAATTACTCAATGATCAGGTGATCAGATGTCCTTTGATTTTCTTTCCTGTGGAATTGAAAAAATCCGAAAACCAATGGGGTCTAAAAAAAAATGGCTCTGATGTACCTTTTTTCAACAAGGCCTTTTTGTTGGCATATGCCTACGCGTATGGCAAAGACCATCATTACAATGGAGAAGAAAATCCCTTAGAGAATTTTGCAACCGACCCGATCGGATTCCGAAATGACCTTTACGCTTTGCTCAAAGAGGAATTTGCTTTGAACTTCAGTTCAGAATTGTATGAGAATAAAATCTCTACTTTTCCGGATTCTTCAAAGTCCTTAGACGAGGAAAGACTCAAAACAGGAAAACTTCAATTAAAGCCCTATGCAGTTTTGGGGCAATTTTCCCAAAAAGCCAGTTTTCTGATCCAGGATTATGAAGACCTGATAGCAGGGGAGGAGTTCCCTGATTTGGAATCTTTATTTCATAAATGGTTTGCACCGGAAGAGGAGCAACCAATATCTGTCCGGGAAGACCAGCTTTATACTGTTTTTCCGGTGGATGCGAGTCAGGAGGAAGTCATCAAATCAGTAAGAGAAGGAAGATCCTGCGTAGTGGAAGGTCCTCCGGGTACCGGAAAATCGCAACTCATCAGTAACCTTGCCATTGATTTTGTATCGAGGGGAAAGAAAGTACTCATCGTTTCACAAAAGCGGGCTGCTTTGGATGTGGTGTTCAAAAGATTGTCTAATGAAGGATTTGGTTCTTTTTTGTCTTTGGTACATGATTTCCGGGCAGATAGAAAAGCGCTATACAAAAAAATACACGATCAGATCCTGTCTTTGGACAGGTATCAGGAACTGAACCGGGGAATCGACGCCATTCAGTTGGAAAGGCAATTTTCCCAGTATTCTAGGCTGATTGATTATCATAGCGATTATTTTTCAGGTTTGAAAAAAGCCCTGTTCAATACAGAGGAATGCGGCATTCCGGTAAAGGAATTGTATTTGGGTTCCAAGCTGTCGGACGAGGCATTTGACATGAACCAATATTACCGAAGATTCCATGCAGGCCGGGTCAATGACTTCTTGCGGGATTTTAAGACTTTTGCCGGATTGTTCAGAACCTATCAGAATCCGGAGTCCTTTTGGTTACATAGGGTGGATTTCAGCAGTTTTGGAGCTGAAGTTTCCAAACGGATTCAGGAAGTCATGTCAGAAATCCATCATCTCAAGCTCAATTTTGAAAAGGATTTCTCCCATCTAACTTCATTTGAAGTGTCTTTTTTGTTTTCATTTTTCGAGCAAAAACAGAGAATTCTGGACTTACAAAAATTATTGAAGGAGGAAGAAATTCTTGCTCTTTTTTGGTCTTTAAAAGATTTGCCGTCAGGTGAAGTGGACCTTCTCTGGCTGGAACATAAGTTTGAAGCCATCAAATCACTTTTTGCTGAACAGGGAATAGAGTGGCACAGCAAAGACGGAGAGGTCGAAAACTCACTCCGGCTTTCCCTTGAGTTTTTGGAAAGGAAAAAAGGCTGGAGAAAAAATATTCCACTTTTGTGGAAGAAAAAGAGGTTCCATTCTGTGTACAGGCTTTTGTTTGAAAACAACCTGCAAGCCAATGCCCACGGCATTCAAATCTTGATCAAAAAGCTTGAAAACAGGTTAAATCTCAACCACCAATATTCTATACTGAAAGAAAAAGATTGGATCCAACTTCCCGTTAAACCATTCGATTTTAATTCCTTCAACCACATCTCAACTCGGTATACTGAAGCCGCAAAAGCAAAGCAACTCTTTCTTGAATTCGGTTTATTGAAAGAAATATTGATCGAGAATTTACAATCCGGTATTGACTTTGTACAAAGGCTCAAATTGGTCAATGCCAATATTGGAGAATTGGAGGCAAAGATTCCCTATTGGTCCCTTTACCTGAGTAAAATCCAGATTCAACATCTGATCACTGAAAGTACAGGAGATGGGATTTTGTCTCTCAAAACTCAGGTAACCACTGTTTTTCCTGACTTGGTGGTCTTTGACCGATTGCGAAGCAAACTCAAAGAACAGGATGTCATGGTCATGGAAAAAATGCTTGCAACTTATCCCAACCAACAATTTGAAGAATTGAAAGCCCTGTTTTTGGCAGGATTGAAATTGAGTTGGATAGGTCATATCGAGACCAAATATCCTTTGCTGCAGGATGTGGTCACCGATCGGACCAAACAAATGCAGGAAGAAATGATGGAGGCAGTGCTTGAGAAATGGAAACTATCGAAATACATCGCCGAGATCAGGCTTCGAGAAAATACCTATAAAAACCTAGAACATAACAGGCTTGGAAACCTGCTTACCTATAGGGAACTTTCCCATCAGGTAAGCAAGCAGAAGAGGATATGGAGCATTAAAAAACTAGTCGAAAATTTTGAGAAAGAAATATTCCAACTCGTTCCCTGTTGGTTGGCATCGCCAGAGACTGTTTCTGCACTTTTTCCTTTGAAGCAGTCTTTTGATTTGGTGATTTTTGATGAATCCTCCCAATGTTATGTCGAGCGTGGGCTTCCGGCCATGCTGAGAGGAAAGCAGGCGGTGATTGCCGGGGATTCCAATCAACTCCGGCCTTTTGATCTGTATCAAGTAAGATTGGAAACAGAAGACGAAGGAATTGAGACAGAGACGGAATCTTTGCTCGAACTTGCTTCTTCCTACTTTCAGAAATTTTGGTTGCAGGGACATTATAGAAGCGAACAATTGCCACTGATCTATTTTTCCAATAAGAATTTTTATGAAAACAAGTTGAAAATGTTGACCAAAATGGACCTGGTCAATGAGGCAGTAAACCCATTTAAATGGAAACCTGCCGATGGAATATGGGAAAATCAAGTCAATGTGATTGAAGCAGAAGCAGTATTGGATGAGATCAAATTGATCCAGGAAACCAATCCTGAGCAAACTATTGGGGTGATTACTTTTAATTTTTTCCAAATGGAATACATCCGGGGACTTGTATCAAAAGATCCTAAAATTCAACAAGAAAATCTCTCTATCAAGAATATTGAAAATGTACAGGGTGACGAATTTGATTGGGTGATTTTTTGTATTGGCTATGCCAAAAATAGAAAAGGAAAATTGATTGCCAACTTCGGGATGCTTTCCAAAAAAGGAGGAATCAACAGACTGAATGTGGCAATATCCAGGGCCAAAAGGAAAATCACTTTGATCAGCAGCATCAAGCCTGGGGATTTCAATTCTGACCAATTGAAAAATGAAGGAATCAAGATGCTTAGGGATTATCTGAATTTTGTGATTGACATCTGTGAAGGCAAAGTTTTGGCAGTGCCTGCACCCATCCCCTATAGATTTGAATCCGGATGGTCCTTAAAAGACAAAATCGAGGGGGATTACCAAGGCTTCTCATTAGAACAATTTCCTTCCTCCAGATGGATGGATCTCGCCGTCAAAGTCAATGGTCAATACAAGGAAGCATTGCTCACCGATGACCAAAGGTTGTATGATTCTTCAAGTGCCAAGGAAGCATTTGTGTACCATTCCCTGCAATTGAAGGAAAAAGGGTGGCCGTACAAGTTTTATTACAGCAGGCAATATTGGATGGAAAAGCCGATTTTGGGTGAATAGACCTATTTTTTAACCACTTTTAGACCTACTGTTTCGATTCCGGGAAGTTCTTCCACTCGCATGTATTGAACAAGATGGATGCTGCTATAGGCATTATCCAAAGGCAAGGTATCATACTTTGTAAAAGTGCCTCCATACCCCTCGCCAAGTGGTTGTCCCGTCGTGCTTTCAAAAAGAGGTATGTCAAGCAGCTTGGTCTCTATTTCCTTGCCCAAGCTGTCTTTCAAAATATACCTTACATAAAGATTTCTAAAGCCGTAATCCTTGGTGTACTTAATCCCAACAAGGGTGCTGTTTGGACCTTGGAGTTTTGGCACTTCAAAGGAAACTGTATCCGAAACATGCCATGTTCCGGATTTCAGTCCTTCATATTCTTCAAAAACCCTGTTTCCGTTACAGCCCGCCAATAGAAAACCTATAGCGAGGATCGATCCAAAAACCCTTAGATTCATATTATTGCCCTGTGTTTTGATCACCTTTATTTTGCTCTCCCTTATTCTTTGAATTGAATCTCCTTTTATTGTTTTTCTTTTTCCTTGGAACTTGGTCAGGATTGTTTTCTCTGGGAATAAGAGCTCCTTTTTCTTGGTTTGAAACTGGCCGGGGAAGGTTCTCAACATTTTTCCTTGGAGGATTTTGACTGCCTGTTGCAGGCTTATCTGAAGCAGGCCTATTGGGTCGTGCTTCGGATTTGGGAATGTTTGGCTTTGACTCGGGCTTGATGGCTTCTTTTGTCATCACCTGATTTTCGCCCGGATTCCTTGATTTCTTTTTCTTTTTTGATTTTTTGTTTTTGCTGAATTTCTTGTCCAGCGCATCAAGTTCCATATTGGATTTTGAGATCAGATCCTCCTGTTCCTTGCCATGGTTTGTTTTGAGATCATAAGGAACAACTCCTTTTGAATTCAGTTCAAGAATTTCCGAAACCCTTTCACAAGTGATGGAATGCCAGTTGTTGTCATTGTTGTAGCTGAACCACATCAATTTTCTGAATATGTCGGTTTTTTGGAGTTTGGCAAATCCAGCCTCCGTTTGCAAAGGTTTGTCGACTTCAGGAATATCACTTAACGCCGCCATGTATGTATCCAGCTCATAATTGAGGCAGCACTTCAGCCTTCCGCATTGTCCGGAAAGTTTGGTTGGGTTGAGTGAAAGGTTTTGGTATCTCGCCGCAGAAGTATTCACACTTTTGAAATCATAAATCCATGTTGAGCAGCACAATTCCCTGCCGCAAACACCGATTCCTCCAAGTCTTCCCGCTTCTTGCCTCAAGCTTATCTGACGCATTTCAACACGGATTTTAAACTCCGATGCAAGGGACTTGATCAATTCCCTAAAGTCTACGCGGTCATCAGCAGAATAGTAAAAAGTGGCTTTTGAATTGTCAGATTGAAACTCTACATCAGAGAGTTTCATTTCCATCTTCATTTCATCGATGATCTGTTTTGCCCGGTATAAAGTAGGAATCTCCCTGTTTTTGGCTTCTTCCCACTTTTCAAGGTCTTTTTGGGTGGCTACCCTGTAGATTCTGAGGATATTGTCATCATCCTTGATTTTTCTTTTTTGCATCTGCAAGCGAACAAGTTCACCTTGCAAGGATACATATCCGATGTGGTGGCCATTGGGTACATCTACCACTACAGGATCACCGGTCGTGAGGGAAATGCGGTCTATATTTCTGTAATATTCTTTCCTGCCACCTTTGAACTTGATCTCCACGATATCGAATTTATCGATCGTTGGGATTCCCATATGGGTAAGCCAATCAAAGGAATTCATTTTATTGCAATCGCTTGTTCCACAGGTGCCGTTGTTTTGGCAGCCTCCGCTTGATCCGGAGGTGGTTGAGCAGCTAGTACATCCTGACATATGTTAATATATATTATGGGAGAAATGTTCTCCTCTTGGTTTTGGATTTATTTAATCAAATTTAGGATATCCTGTCCGATGTCTTTTCGGTAGTATACCCCATCCCAACAAACTTCAGCCGCTTTGGTATATGCATTTTCAAGGGCTGAAGCAATATCTTCTCCCATTCCGGTGATGGCTAGGACCCTTCCACCGTTGGTAAGAATTTCTCCTGAATCAGAAATTTTCGTGCCTGCATGGAATACTATGGATTTTGACGATGATTCGTGAGGGTCGAGACCTATTATTTTTTTACCTTTTTCGTAATCTCCAGGATATCCGCCTGCTACCAACACGACTGTGGTGCAGGTATTGGAAGCAGTTTCCAACAGATAGGAATCCAATTTACCTGTTCCCATTGCGTACAGAAGATCCACGAAATCACTTTTGATTCTAGGCAAAACGGCTTCCGTTTCCGGATCACCCATCCTGACATTGTATTCGATGACATAGGGATTGCCGGCATCATTCATCAGTCCTATAAAAAGAAAACCCACATAAGGAATATTCTCTTTCTTCAATCCCTGAATGGTCGGTATGACAACCCTTTCTTCTACTTTTTTGATAAACTCTTCATCTGCAAAAGGAACGGGACTTACAGCGCCCATTCCTCCGGTATTCAAACCCGTATCGCCTTCACCGATTCTTTTGTAATCTTTTGCTTCAGGAAGGATCTTATAATGGCTTCCATCGGTAGCCACAAAAACAGAAAGCTCGATGCCCTTCAAAAACTGCTCAATCACAACTTTGTCAGAGGCTTTTCCAAATTTGCTATCCAATAGCATTTCTTTCAGAGAATCTTCTGCCTCATCATGACTCTGACAGATCAGAACTCCTTTGCCTGCAGCCAGGCCATCTGCTTTCAATACTATCGGAAGGGATTGTTTTCGGATGAAAGCAAGCCCTTCTTCAAATGTCTCTTTGGTGAAAGTTTCATAAGCAGCAGTGGGTACACTGTACTTTTGCATAAACTGCTTGGAAAAATCCTTGGATCCTTCTAGCTGTGCACCGGCCTGAGATGGTCCAATGACCGGCAAGTGATGCAGGGTGGGATGGTTGTCAAAAAAATCAGTGATCCCTTTGACCAAAGGTTCTTCAGGACCCACCATAATCATGTCTATATGATTTTCGATAGAGAAATCAGCTAGGGCATTGAAGTCTGTTGGGGAAATGGCAATGTTTTGGGCTATGGAAGCAGTGCCAGCATTTCCGGGAGCAACAAAAAGCTGTTTACAGTTTGGGCTGTTTACAATTTTCCATGCAAAAGCATGCTCTCTTCCGCCACTTCCTAATAATAATATATTCATTAATCGATTTCGTTTTAGTTGGCATGCTCCGATATAAACTTGATCCGATAGACCCTGATTTCTTCTTCAGCGAAATCCTCTTCTTCAAGTTCTGCAAGAGCAGCTTTAATATTGTCAGAATCAGCAGTCATGAAATAATCATGGAGAACGTCTTCTCTTTCTTCGTCCATGATATTTTCGATGTAGTAGTTGATATTCAGCTTGGTACCACTGTAGATAATCTGCTCTATTTCTCCTATCAATTCTGACATGGAAAGATTTAGATTTTCAGCGATCTCATCCAGGTCTACTTTCCTGTCCACTTGTTGGATGATGGAGATTTTGACCTTTGACCGGTTTCCTGCTGTTTTGACTACAACATCAGATGCTGTTATAATTTCATTTTCCTCTACGTAAGCTTCAATCAATTTTAGGAAAGGAGCGCCGAATTTAGTGACTTTCCCCATTCCAACTCCATTGATCTGCGCCAATTCCTCCTTATTAGTTGGATATACTGTCGCCATTTCTTCCAGTGAAGGATCCTGGAAAATCACATAAGGGGGCAATCCTTTTGATTTGGCTACTTTCTTACGTTCCGCTTTTAGCAATTCAAAAAGCTTTTCATCATAAGCTTTGCCACCTGCTGCAATCTCCTCTGCATTGGTGTCCACAATTGCTTCCTCAAAATTGAAATCTTTGCTTAAGATAACCGAATAAGGCTCCTCTAGGTAGTTTTCACCCTTCTCAGTGATTTTGATGACACCGTAGTTTTCAATGTCCTTGTCAAGATATCCAAGAATCAAAGCCTGTCTTACAACCGTTTTCCAAAGTCTTTCATCATCGTCTTTTCCTTTTCCAAAAGCAGAAATCTGATCATGTCCATAGCTAGCGATATAGTCATCTTTTTCGCCTCTAATTACTTTTACTATGTGGGCGAGGTTAAATCTGTTGTTGGTTTCTTTTACCGCGGCTATTGCTGAAAGCAAATAATCAATTCCTTCGAATTTTTCTTTTTGCTTTTTACAGTTGTCACAGTTGCCGCAGTCATGGTCCATTGTTTCGCCGAAGTAATGTAGAAGCACCCTTCTTCGGCACATGGTACTTTCAGCGTACGCAGTCATTTCCTCAAGTAGGATTTTGGCATTTTCCCTTTCGGTGACAGGCTTGTCTTTGTTGAATTTTTCTAGCTTGACAATGTCATCATACCTATAAAACATCAGGCAATGCCCCTCTAGTCCATCCCTTCCTGCCCTGCCTGTTTCTTGATAATATCCTTCCAATGATTTTGGCACATCATAGTGGATGACATACCTCACATCCGGCTTGTCGATTCCCATTCCAAATGCAATGGTAGCTACGATCACATCCGTCTCTTCATTGAGGAAATCATCCTGGTTTTTTATTCTTACATTTTGATCCAATCCGGCGTGGTAAGGTGCGGCATTGATGCCGTTGACTTTGAGCAATTCAGCTATTTCCTCTACCTTTTTGCGGCTGAGACAATAGATGATTCCGGATTTTCCTTTTTGGGATTTGATGTATTTGATGATCTGCTTTTTGGTTTCATTCTTAACCTTTGGCCTGACTTCATAATACAGGTTTGGTCTGTTGAAGGAAGACTTGAAGATGTCAGCCTCTTCCATCTGTAGGTTTCTTTGGATGTCAACCTGAACTTTGGGCGTAGCAGTGGCTGTCAAAGCCACAATCGGAAGGTGAGAGCCTATCTGGGCTATAATGGTTTTGATTTTGCGGTATTCAGGCCTGAAATCATGGCCCCACTCAGAGATACAATGGGCTTCGTCTATGGCGACAAAACTTAGCTTCGCCTCTTTGAGGAAAAGCATGTTTTCTTCCTTGGTCAGGGATTCCGGAGCTACATAGAGCAGCTTAGTTTTACCTGACAGGACTTCCTTTTTCACCTTGTTAGTCTCGGATTTATTCAATGTAGAATTGAGAAAATAGGCGTTGACACCGAAGGCGTTCAATTGGTCTACCTGATTTTTCATCAATGCAATAAGGGGAGAAATGACGATGGCAGTACCTTCACTTACCACAGCCGGAAACTGGTAACATAGTGATTTTCCAGCTCCTGTGGGCATGATGACGAAGGTGTTTTTGCCCTTCAATACGTTCTCCACAATAGCTTCTTGGGTTCCTCTGAATTGGTTGAAACCGAAAATAATCTTAAGTTTTTCTTTAGCGCTTTGATCCACAATTAATTGATATTACCATGTTACCCTAGGGGTACACATTAAAATTTTAAAGTATTTCTTTTATACCTTTGTTACAAATCTAATGAATAACAACAGCAGTTTTGAAGTTAACAAAAAATATTAAAAGTAGCGCCATCAAAGTGCTTCAAACAGAAGCAAATGCCATTCAAAATCTCGTAAATTTTATTGACGACGAATTTGAGGCATGCGTTGAGGCGATTTTGGAGTCAAAGGGACGTGTAGTAATTACCGGAATCGGGAAAAGTGCGATTATAGCCAATAAAATCGTAGCGACGATGAACTCCACCGGAACGCCCGCACTCTTTATGCACGCAGCGGATGCCATTCATGGAGACCTTGGGATGATCCAGCACGAGGACTTTGTAATTTGTATTTCCAAGAGTGGGAATACACCTGAAATCAAGGTCTTGGTTCCGTTGCTAAAAAGACTTGGATCCAAACTCATTGCGATGGTAAGTAATACGGATAGCTACCTTGCCCAAAATGCAGATTATGTGTTAAAGGCCACCATAGCTGCCGAAGCTTGCCCCAACAATCTTGCCCCCACTTCGAGCACTACTGCCCAATTGGCTTTGGGAGATGCTTTGGCTGTCTGCCTCTTGGAGGCAAGGGGTTTTACAAGTGAAGATTTTGCAAAATACCATCCCGGAGGGGCCTTGGGAAAACAGCTTTATCTAACCGTGGGAGATGTTGTTCCCAAAAACCAAATTCCGGCAGTCGGGGCAGAGGCCTCATTGTCCGAAGTGATCATGGAGATCAGCGGAAAAAGACTCGGTGCAACAGCTGTATTGGACAAGGATTCCCAACTGATGGGTATCATCACAGATGGGGATTTGAGGAGAATGCTCCAAAGGATGACAGACATCTCCGGTGTGCTGGCCAAGGACATCATGACTGTCAATCCTAAGAGTATCAGCGTAGAAGAATATGCCATCATTGCACTCAATAAAATGAAGGAATTCAATATTACACAACTGGTAGCCCTGAATGGCGAAAAAGTGGCAGGATTTATCCATATTCATGATTTAATGAAAGAAGGAATAGTTTAATCGACTTCAATGCAAGAAAGACCCTACATTGTGATTATGGCCGGCGGAATAGGTTCCAGGTTTTGGCCATATAGCAGAGACAACAGACCCAAACAATTTTTAGACATTTTAGGAACAGGAAGAACGCTCATCCAAATGACCTATGACAGGTTTGTGAGGATTTCTGATAAATCTCAGTTTTTTGTTGTCACCAATTCCAAATATGAAAATCTTGTAAAAGAACAGCTTCCCGAAATACCGGAAAGCCAGATCCTGACAGAGCCTTTGAGAAGGAATACTGCCACCTGTATAGCTTATGCGAGTTATAGAATCCTGAATAAAAATCCCGATGCCAAAATTATCGTCACTCCTGCGGATCACCTCATCGTGCAGGAGGATAATTTTTTCAAAACAATGGAAATTGCCATTGCGGCAGCCGAGACCGATGACAGACTGATTACGCTTGGTATCCGTCCAAACCGCCCCGAAACAGGCTACGGCTACATTCAATATATCAGCAACCAAGGTAATCCTGTAAAGAAGGTCAAGACCTTCACAGAAAAGCCAAACTCAAAACTTGCCAAGACCTTTATCGAAAGTGGAGATTTTGTCTGGAATTCCGGAATGTTTGTCTGGAAAGTAAAAAGTATCATCAAGGCCTTTGAAAAGTACATGCCTGACGTCTCAGAAGTATTTGAAGAAGGAGGGGGCCATTTTTCGCTTGAAAGTGAAGATGCATTTATCAAAAAAGCCTATTCTTTGGTCAAAAACATTTCTATCGATTATGGCATCATGGAAAAAGCCGATGAAGTCTATGTAGTCCTTGGAGATTTTGGATGGTCTGATTTGGGTTCTTGGTCGAGTCTACATGAAGTCCATGACAAAGATGTGGATAACAATGTCGTAGAAGCCAATGCCCTTCTTTACGATACCAAAAACTGCTATATCAAAGTCAGTCCCCAAAAATTGGTGGTTGTGGAAGGATTGGATAATTACCTCGTCAATGAAACCGAGAATGTATTGATTATCTGCAAATTGGATGGGGATAAGAAGTTCAGGGAATTTGTCAATGCTGCCAAAGCAAAAGGGGAGGATTTTGTCTGATGAAAAAGGAGGTCACCATTTCAGAAGCCCAACAATTAGTGGACGATTGGATCAAAACCGTTGGCGTCCGCTATTTTAATGAATTGACCAATACCGCCATTTTGATGGAGGAAGTGGGCGAACTCGCCCGGATTATGGCCCGAAAATATGGAGAGCAGTCTTTTAAAGAATCGGATAAAGAGGTAAATATGGCCGATGAAATGGCCGATATCCTGTGGGTTTTGATATGCCTTGCCAACCAAACAGGTGTAGACTTGACTGAGGCTCTTCAAAAGAATTTTGATAAAAAGAATATCAGGGATAAAGACAGGCATAAGGATAACAAAAAACTGCAGTGACTTTTTTCTCCCTTATTCTGAATAGGTTGGAAGGGCTGCAATTTGAAATTGATTAATGATTTTTTTGCCTTGAGGTAGGTCGAAGGCTTATTAAAACCTTCCATTTTTTCAGTTGATTAAATTGAAATCAACTGTGCCAATAAGAATCCTGTATAATCAGAAAGTCTGATTGCTAATACATTCATTTCCAGACATTTTCTGTCGGAGTGCAGCAAACATCCGGATTTTGAGGCGTATTTTCTTTAACTTGTGAGATTAAAATGGCCATGAAATACGTCATCGTAGATATTGAAACAACAGGTGGAAATCCTTCGCAAGGGGGAATTACAGAGATCGCCGCGATTTTACATGACGGGGATCGCGTTGTGGACAGGTTTCATTCTTTGATTGACCCCGAAAGGATGATTCCGGGTTTTATCACAGGATTGACGGGGATTGACAGCAGCATGGTGGCAGGTGCACCTACATTTTCTGAAATTGCGGATGAATTGTATGATTTTTTAAAGGGGAATATCTTTGTAGCCCACAATGTCAATTTTGATTATTCGTTCATTCGGGAGGCATTGAAGCTGACCGGGATAGAATACACCGCGCCAAAATTATGCACCGTCAGACTTAGCAGAAAGGCATTTCCGGGTTATGGTTCCTACAGTTTGGGTAGAATTTGTGAGCAATTGTCCATTTCGATCAAAGACCGGCATCGTGCCATGGGAGATGCAGAAGCTACTGTGGAATTATTTGACAGGATTATCAAAGGCAACCCTGAGGTTATTTTCCAGACTTTGAAAAAGGCCAACGGAGAAAGTTTTCTTCCTCCCCATATTTCAAAGGAACGTTTTTTAGAAATTCCCGAAAGCACGGGCATTTATTATTTCCATGATAAAAACGGGCAGGTAATCTATGTCGGCAAAGCCAACGATATCCGAAGCAGGTTCAAAGGACATTTTTCTTCGAGTTCCAAAGACAAGATGCAGCTATACAATGAAATCCATGATGTCAGTTGGGAACTTACAGGAAATGAATTTCTGGCATTTCTCCTTGAATCATTGGAAATCAAGCGGTTGTGGCCAAAATTTAACAAAGCACTTAAATATAATTCTTGGAATTGGGGATTGTATCAATATGAAGATGGGCAGGGTTATATACGGTTTCAGGTTGGAAAGAATTCGGGAAGCCTAAAACCTATTCTGGAATTTGAAAGCCATTCTGAAGGTTGGAAGTTTATGATGGATCAAGTGGAGGTTTTCCAGCTTTGTCCAAAGCTAGCCGGTATCCAAAAAACCGCAGGCGCCTGCTACGATTTTCAGATTCATAAGTGTTTGGGAGCATGTTGCAATTTGGAATCCGCCGAAATTTACAACAGCAGGGTAAATGGTTTTCTTGATTCCATCATAGAACAGGGCGGATCGGTGATGATCAAGGAAACAGGTATTTTTCCCAACGAGACGGCATTTCTTTATTTCGAAAATGGAGTTTTTTCAGCTTACGGATTTTTGGATCAAGGAGATTCTTATTCAGACGAATTAGAAATCATCCAAAACCTCAAAAAGGTCAAGCATTTACCTGAAACAAAGTACATCTTGAGGTCATTTATCCCAAGACTTTCCTTAAACCAAATCATGGTTATAAGATAAGATGGGTTTATAATACAATGGTAGCCACCGCGCCGGCTTCCAACACTGCTTCACCCAACCATTCTTTACTTTGAACCGAAAAGGTTTTGGCTTCTTTGGATTCATTCAAAAGGAGGAGTACGATTTTACCGTCAGGTCTTTTGAAGGCTACATTTGGTAATCCCTCAGGTTCAGTGCTATCTATACGGATCGATCCCGGTAAGACATATTTGGAGACGTGGGCGATAACATAGTAGGCGGGGTTCCGCAATACATTATCGATTTTAATAGTAATGGCGCCTAGACATTGGTCGCATCCTCCGCGGTCGGTGTGGGGTTTGAGATCAGGTGCCGAACTTAAATTCCACTCCAAAACAGTTTTGGCCCAGTTTCTCGGTGCACCGATAGTCAGGTTTTTGGTATGCCAAGCAAGGTCTCCGGGCAAGTTTCCCGGCGCACCGACCCATTGTTCAGTGAAATATAGATTTTTATCAGGATGGGCTTTATGGACTTCCGACAGGGCTTCTATGTTTCCACCATACAGGTGAAATGCGGATCCGTCGATGAATTTCTTTGCTTCAGGATCATCCAAAATACTGATTGGATAATCAGGCCTGTCTGCATTATGGTCGTAGATGATGATTTTGGTTTTGATCCCGTTTGCTTCAAATTTTGGCCCAAGATGGAATTTGATAAAGTCCCGCTGCTCCTCAGCGGGCATCAGCAGACTAGGATTGTTGCCGGGGTGAAGGGGTTCATTCTGAATGGTAAGGGCATCGATTGTAAATCCTTCTTCAGCCATCTGTTGGATGTATTTGACCAGGTAAAGCGCATACCTGTCATAGAATTCGGGGAGTAATTTTCCACCCCGGGTATCCTTGTTGTCCTTCATCCAAGAAGGTGGCGACCAAGGAGATGCCATCAACTTAATTGCCGGATTGATGGTCATGATTTCTTTTAGAACAGGTATGACATCATTTCTATCCGGTCCCAAGTCAAACTTTAAAAGCAAGGTGTCTTTTTCACCGTCCTCTACATCATGGTAGGAAAATGGGTATTCATTCAAGTCGGAAGCAGCAACCGACAACCTGAGGTAGCTGACACCGATGCTGTTTTCTTCATTTCCAAAAAGCTCTTTCAAAATCTCTGCTCTGGCAGTAGGGTTCATTCCTAGAAGATGAATTGCGCTTCCCTGAGAAAGCGTAAACCCAAAGCCATCCATTTCCTGATAGGTGACAGATTCATCAATTATAATATCAGCGTTCTCCGAATTGGCTTTTGAAAATACAATAGCGGGCTGTTTTTCAAACAAGATTCCGTTTTTTGGATCTGTCAACCGAAACTCGGCTTCTAACTTTGGTTGGTTGCAACCGATCAGGATCAGTGGGATGAAATATAATAAATGCTTCATAGGTGGATTTAAATGAGAAAGCCGTGGAATTTACAGGAAATTCCACGGCTTTAAAAATGTGTGCCTTACTTTTAGGTTATGCTTAAAATCAGAACAGCATAGAAGCCAATCCTAATTTACTTTTAAATGGTTTGATCAACCCATTTATTTTGTTGGTGTATTTTCCTAAAAGATCATTGCCCAAAAGACTCGTCAAGAATTTTTGTCTCTCACCTCCCAAATTATTCAAAAGACCTTTTTTGGCATCATCTGTCCCTGTCCCGCCTAGAATTTTGAAAATCTCTCCGGCAAAAGTCTTATTGTTTGCCTTCAATTTTGAGGTTTGATCAGCACTAAGGCCTAATCCTGAAACATTGTCCAAAGCACCCAAAAGCTGCTTTTGAAGATCTGCTGTCGGAACTTCCACTTTTGGAGCTTTGATTGCCTGCGCTTCTGCATTATAAGTGAATAATGCTATGAATAAAATTGTGAAAAGAAAGAATGATTTTTTCATAATGGTTTTTTCTTTAAAGTTAAATAGATTGAATGTAAATATTTGGTTTTTTAATAAAAATTTAACGTTTTAAACACTTTCTATCAATATTTTGCAATTATTTATACCATTTAGGATAAATACATCTATTTTATATTTTTTATGGTTTTAACGATTCAAAGGGTTTTGCAGCTAGATTTTGGCTGTGATTCAATGAAATTCGCTTTAAATTTCCCAGGCTTTAAGGGTTAATTTTTCTTTTGTGGTCTTGCGTACCTGATAGGTGCTTTGGGTTCAGGTTTTAATTCTACACCTTCTGTTTCCAAGAGTTTCAAAGCTTCTTTTACAGCACTTTCAAGTTGGGGATCTTTTCCTTGGATGACTTCTTTGGGTGATTGTTCGACAGCGATGTCAGGAGAAATCCCCACACCTTCTACTGCCCATTCTCCATTGACATCATAGAAACCGCCCCGCGGTGCCACCATCCGGCCACCATCTATAAAGGGAGGAGTGTCCCATGTGCCGACCAATCCGCCCCATGTTTTGGTTCCGATGAGTGGTCCGATTTTCATTTTGTGGAAAAGATAGGGGAGAAGGTCTCCGCCTGAACCTGCCCTTTCATTGATCAGCATTACTTTTGGACCCCAAATCCCTGCCATAGGAGTGGTAAATGGTCTTCTGTCCCCTGCACGGCTGTTGAAATACCCGTGAAGTTCGCGGGCCATGATGTCCACCATGTAGTCGGCCGCTGAACCTCCGCCATTGTTTCTTTCGTCAATTACGGCTCCTTTTTTATCCTGTTGGGAAAAATAATAGCGGTTGAAATAGGTGTAGCCGGGGTTTCCTGTATTGGGTACGTACACATAGGCCAATTTGCCGCCTGATAATTCATCCACTTTTCTCCTGTTACTTTCCACCCAATTCATCATCCTCAATTGGTTTTCATTTTCAATAGGGACGACGGTGATCAATCTTGATCCTTCTGTACCAGGATTACTGTTTACTCTGATTTTGACCTGTCTGTTGGCTGTTCCTTCGAAATGCATAAATAGGTTTTCATCCGCGGTTATCTCGGTGCCATTTACTTCAAGGATATAATCCCCTTCTTTGACCTCGATCCCCGGAATAGCCAAAGGCGCTTTCAGGTTGGGATTCCAACTTTCGGCATTGTAGATTTTGGATATCCGGTATTTTCCTTGGAAGACTTCATAGTCTGCACCAAGCAATCCGATATTCACAGATTTGATATCAGGAAAATCACCGCCTGAGGTATAGCTATGTCCCACTGCGACTTCCCCTCCCAAAATATCCACTATATAATTCAGGTCACTCCTGTGCTTGACATGGGATACCCATGGTTTATACCAATTATAAATGTCATTCCAAGGCGCTCCGTGAACATTGTCTACGTATAGGAAATCCCGTTGGTATCTCCATCCTTCCCTGAAAATCTGCTCCCACTCTTCCTTGGGATTGATTTTCACCTGGAAACTTCCAATAGCCTTTAGATTACCGTCTCCGACCTTCTTTGGTCCTCCATTGGTTTCTACGATTCCCCAGTTTCCATTTGCCTGATAAAGCAATGATTTTCTGTCATGGGAAGTTGTCGAGAAATTGATTCCTGAAAGGTATAATTCAGTCTTCCTTTCTTTGAAATTGTAGCGGTGCAAAAGAACTCCCGTTTGGTTTGGAACGGATTCTGTGTAGAACAAATAGTTTTCCGGTCCTTTGACCAAACCGGTATAGTCCCTTGCCGGAATGTCCACCCCAATGATTCTGTTCCATAATCCTTCCTCATCAATGATGACAGGCTTGGTTTCAGCTTTCTTTTCAGGTTCTTTTTTCTCTGTCTCTTTAGGTTTTTCCTCGTCGCTTTCAGGTAGGAGTGGAGACTTCCCGGATTTGTTTAAAACCGCCAGATACAGACTTCTGGTGATTGGCCTCTCGTAAGAACTCATGTCCAACCAACCTGAATTCAATCCAAAATTGGTACTGGCAAGAAAATACAGGTATTCTCCATTGGCATCCCAAACTGGGCTGATCGCATCCGCCAAACTATCTGTAACCTGGATTTTTTTACCTGATTCTACTTGGTAGGCGAATATGGCTTTGAATTGATTGTCCAGAAGTCGCGCATAAGCTACCCATTTGGAATCTGGAGACCATACAGGATTCAAGCTTCTGTTGGGATGTGCAAATCGCTCTGTGTCGGCTATTTTGGCTGTTCCTGTGGTTACGTTGACAATCCAGAGATTGTAATCGGTATCGGTGAAGGCAATATTTTTGCCATCAGGAGCCCATTCCGGCTTGAAGTAAAATGATTTGTTGGGAAGGGAAATGGCTTTTGGCTTGCCAAGTCCTTCCTGATCTCCGATCATCAATTGGTATTCTCCTGATGCATCCGAAAACCACGCGATCTGCTGTCCATCTGCCGACCAAACCGGTGAGCGGTCAGCAATTCCTGATGTATTGGTCAGGTTGCGGGCATCCCCTTTCTCCTTTGGAACGGTAATGATTTCTCCTCTGAATTCAAATATAGCCCTCTGTCCGGTGGGTGAAAGGGAAGCATTGGTCAGGCTTCTGCCATTGACTTCCTGCCATCTTTCTCTTGCCCAATGAAAATCCCCGTTGACATTGATCGCCAATTGCTTGGAAGCCCCAGTCGCCGGATTGAGGATATGGAGATAGCCTCCCTGTTCATAGACCACTTCTGATCCGTTGGAATCATGGTTTTTGATATCAAAATCTGTATGAAAGGTTTCCTGTTTTAAAGTTTCTGACTTAGGGTCAAAAGACCAGATGTTATTTGCAAAATCTCTTTCTGACAAGAAAAACACCTTGTCCGCGTGCCAGATGGGTTGGGTATGCCGCTCGTTATCCGTCTGCGGAGTCAATTTAAGTGCATGGCTTTTCATGTCCACGATCCAGATCGGCTTGGCCTGACCGCCTCGGTAATTTCTCCATTCAGGATCCCAAAATGCGATTTGTTGGTAGGCAATTGATTTGCCATCGGAAGAAATCCTGCCATTGACAGCCCTTGGGATATCCAATGCTTCTTCCATGCCGCCGTCTTTGGATACTTTAAAGAATTTGGATTCTTGTGTCGGAACACCCACCCTTGCCGAATTGAAAAGGACTTCTTTGCCATCAGGTGTCCAGCCTGTCACCAAATCCGCACCTGGATGCCAGGTCAGCCTCTTTGGTTCACCACCTTCAATAGGAATGACATACACATCTGTGTTGCCGTCATATTGACCTGTAAAGGCAATGCTTTTGCCATCAGGAGAGAATCTTGGTAAGGTTTCTGCCCCTTCATTGCTAGTCAGTCTGATGGCATCGCCACCGGATTTATTGACTTTCCAAAGGTCATTGGCATGGACAAAAACAATATGTTCCTGGCTGATAGTGGGCTCGCGGAGCAGTCTTGTTCCTTGGGCATTTACAAATTGGGTGGCAAATATTAAGACAAAAAGAAAAGGTATATTTTTCATGACATATTTGGGTAAGAATGATAGCTAAATCTAAATAAATGAATGGGTTTTCGGAAACCGTTCAAAAAAGGAATTGACCTACTTGTTTGACCCTGTATTTCCGGTTCCTTCGACTTGTGTTCCCGATTCATCTTCTGTTTCCTCCAATTCATCGCCTTCGGTGATTTTGCCTACTTCAATGATCGGATTTTCGGAATTGCCGGTGATTTTGATCGGAATTCCAAAAATGCCTAATGGTGGCAAACCCAACCTGAAAGCCATGCTCATATCCCCATCCAAACTGACCTGCCCTTCGAACCTCGGTCTGAATCCCGCGATCCGCATCCTTGTCCTTTCGATAGTGATAAGGTTGTTTGCAATGCTGCTTTTGATCTGCACACCTGCCAACTCAGGATCAGCCAATTCCTTGTTTTCGGTGTCTTTGGCGATGTTGTTCATCAACTTGAAGCCTTTCAGTTTTACCTTGTCCAAAGCAAATACTCCTTCGCCTTTGATGGATGGCAGAACAGGATCCATATTGGCATCCAATCTACCTGAAAGCCTGTAGTCGAGGGAAGCTACCCCTTGGGCATATTCAGCTGCTGTGACCATTTCTCTAAACAAGGGAATCTCGTCGTAAGCCCGCTTGATATCGAAGCCTTTTGCCTTGATGCTGTAGTCAAAAACTGCCCTAAAAGGATCTGTAGGAAGGTATTTTCCTGACATCAGAACTTCAGCACCGACCAAGTTAAATCCTGTATTTTCCATTTCTAAGGCACCTTCCTTCAGCTTTAATTTGCCTTTGAATTTTTCCAATCTGATTTCATCAAAAAGAATGGTATCGACTGAAGCCACCAAGCTGAAATCCACGTTGGGGGGCACCATGACCACTCCCTGAACATTCCCAAGGGTATCCACCGACACCGATTCTTCCTCGGTATAAAACATGAAGTCATTGAGATTCAGCTTTGGGCTGCTGAGGGTCAGGTTGCCCTGGACGGGAGCATTTTCATCCAAAAAGTAGGCAATTAAATTATAAAGGTACCCATCTGCAATGAGGTTGTTGCCGGCATATTGGGCGTGGAGTTTCTCCAAGTAGACTTTGTCTTTGTCCACACGGATTTTACCCGAATGGATGTCAAAGGGAAGTGGGAAAAGCTCTGATCTGAGCCTGATTTTTTCCATTTCTACTATTCCCTTGTTGTCAAGCTGTTGAAGCCTGCCTTTGATGGCATCGCTTTGAAGTCCTTTGAGATTGATATCGGTGAGGAGATAACCATCCACATCATATCCTTCAATGCCAAATGTCTGGTAGAGTCTGCCAAGATCAATCCTTCCCTGAGATTGGACTTCATAGCGGATGTCGTCGAGGTTTTCGATGTTGGCTTTCAGCGAAAATGGATGGCCTGCAAAGGTGAATGCAATCGGCAGAAGGTCAAACTTCAGGTCAGTATAAGAACCCCTTTCACTCAGGATATTCAAGACAAATGAAATGTTTTCCACTGCAAGATCTGAATGGACTGTTTTGATAAATCCCTCACGCACAGAAATTTGGGAATTAATTACCGGAAAAAGCTTCCTTCCCTCATCGTAGTTTCCCTGGGCATTGATGTTCAGGGCTAGCTTTCCCTTGAGGGTCATCCCGGAATCTAGGGGATAGAATTTTTCAATTTCCGAAAGATTGAAATCTGCCGTCATGGCAGCATCCACTTCCATGCCCCTGAGGTCTTTAACTTTGAAATGGCCCTTTGCCTTGTTTTCAAGTACGCCAAAATTGAAATTCTGAAGGTCTATTCCTATATTCTGAAAGATGCTGTCCGGAGAATTGACGGTAAGGTTCCAAGAGATATCTTGAATGGCTTCCGGAAGGGCTGTCCACCTAAAGTAGCCATCTTGGATAGCCGAACTGAACTTGAATTTGGGTATGCTGATGATCTCTGTTTCATTGTCCCGGTATCTATTTGGCACCGGCCGGGTGATATAACTTCCATTTGCCTGCAAGGTCATTTCCATGGTTCCTCGGAGGTCATAAGGGATGATTCCCAATGCTTTGTCCAACAGGTCCAAGTCAATATTGATGGCCAAATCGCTATTTACCAAAGCCGGGTCAAGTCCATCAATGTTCAGGTGACCTTGGATAAAACCCTCACCTAGGGACATTGAAACACTGTCCAGCGCAATAATGGTTTTGTCAACGTTCAGTTCCGGGACTGTGAGGTCTAGATCGAGGTAAAGTTTTTCGATAGGGGTCGATGATCCTGAGTGGCTGATGTAGCCATTGTAGACAAAGAGATTCATCAAGAGGTTGGGCATCTGATTCTCTTCGGGGAGATAAAGTCCCTGCAAGGAACCCCTGAGTTCGCCTTTTCCTTTGACTTGAGTATTGTCCAGCCAAGTTCCCAATTCCTCCGGAATCAAAGTTAGCATGTCTTTGAAATCCGTATCCACCGATTCCAAGATGAAATTCATGTCATAGCCACCGCTTAGGAATTCAAGTTTTCCGATGAAATCTACCGGCAATTCATTGATCATCAAATGATTTCTTTCGAAAGTCAAGGCTGTGGATTCGGTATTGATTTTGGTCTGAAGACTTGCACTGACCCTCTTTTTGGAAAGGTAAGTGGTGCCTTCATAGGTGAGCTCAAAGGTCTGTATGTTGAGGTCACTGCTGAGGTCGACGATGGCATCCTGAAGGTTTCCTTTTCCTGAATAGTCAAAGTTTTCTGCCAAACATGAAAAATCCAGATCCGTGTCTCTGTAAAAAAATCGGCTGTTGGTAAATTTGATATTGTTGAGATCCAAAGCAAGGTCGGAAGGAGTATCTTCTTTGGGAAGTGTATCAGTCTCTGACGGAAAAATATCAAAATTGGCATGCCCTTGGGTATCTCTCAGGATGTTGATTTTGGCTTGATTGAGGTAAATTCCTTTGATTTCAATTTTTTCACTGAAAACGGACAGCACATTAATCCCCAAAGATAAATCTGTAGCATACACCAAGGTATCCGGGACAAAACCTGCTGCACCACGGATAAAAACCTCATCGAGGGATACTGTCAGCGTGGGAAAATGTCTGAAAAAAGTGAGGTTGATTTCATTATAGCTAAGTTCGGTTGTCACTTGGCTTTGGAGGTAGTCCTTTACTTTGGCGTTGACTTTGTCTTTGAAGAAAACAGGGAAGACCGCCATGATGACGAGAATCAGACCCAAAGCAAACCCTGCATATTTCAATGTTTTGAGGGCGGCACTTTTATTCCATTTCATAGTAGAGATGCGCAGCTTAAAAGTCGGTCAATTTTTCCTGTTCTGCTTTCGACAGGTAGAGAATAGAAATTTTAAGGGTTATCGGAATCACCGGTTCGTCCTTGCTGTCTCTTTTTTGATAAACAATCTGATCGATGATGTCCATTCCTTTGATCACCTGTCCAAAAACCGTGTAGTCATTGTCCAATCTGTGTAATCCATCTTTGTTTTGAACAATATAAAACTGGCACCTTGCTGAAAGTTTTCCCGGATTGTCGTCCCTTCCTGCACCCACAGCGCCGTAGATGTGGGTGATTCCCTTGACAAATTCCGGTTCCAAAAGGTACTCAGGATCTTTGAATCCGGCTTCGGTATCCGGGCAACCACCTTGTGCGACAAAATTTGGAATCACCCTATTGAAGGTCAGGGAGTCCCAATATCCTGCTTTGGCAAGTTCTATAAAGCTATTCTTGTGTTTTGGGGTTTCGTCAAAAAGCTTGATGTATATATTTCCTTTTGGGGTTTCAATCAGACCGATTGGATTTTTGTTTTGCCCGAAAGCCGCGTATGACATGAAACAGGCCAAGGCAAGCATTGCAATTTTCTTCATTCTTTTTATTCCGGTTAAATTTTTAAATAAAAAGTGGGTTTGGGTTCTTAAATGTAGCAACAAATAAAATAAAGGTCAGCAAAATTTAAAAAGAAGATGACGAAATGAAGCGTTAAATCTCAATGGGGAATGCATTGTTGGTACTTCAAATATGAGTCAGGGGTAAATATGGGTCGGAGTATCTATAGCTCAGAGTCGGATTATCCATACCTCAGAGTCGGAGTATCTATAGCTCAGAGTCGGAGTATCTATAGGGAGGGGATAGGGAAGGTATAGGGGAACTATAAGGAGGCCGTAACGGATGGTAGGGTCAAATCCATAGGAAATGTAGAAGTGAAGGTTAAAAAAACTGACAATGGCTGTCATTCTAAAAAATACCCTGATTACGGAATTTTTTTAATCTCAGTACTTTAGTTTTAGGAGATCGTCAGGATAAAAAAACGACCCTGAAAGAAAAATCCTTCAGGGCCTTTGAGGTGTACTTTGATTTTTTTTTCTTCGATTTGAGCAAACAGTATTTGCTTTCTGTCGATTAAAGGTTCATCCTCTAATTTCCATTTGATTCACTACAGGATTGGCGTACATGGCAAGGAAACTCTTGACCGCAACAGGGTCATCCTGGTCCACGCCTTTTCTATACCGCCTTTCGAATAATTCCTTTTCTTCGGAAGTATACTTATCTGCAAATTGATCTGTCCCGTGAAGAAGGTCATAGGCGATGTATTTGGTAGGCCAAAGTTTGTAACCTAGGATGATCTGACGGTCGATCAGGTCCGTCAACTCCTGGATTTGCCGGACGATTCCCGGGACTGTTTTGGAGATGTGGTCTATTTTGTCTGTCAGCACATCGCCGATATGGATATGGATACCCCTTTTTTGTCCGATGATGCCGTTCAACAAAGTGTTGAAGTCTTCGTTGTCTCCTTTTACGTAGGCTTCAGACCTGGCTTTGGCCAATAATTCCGGCATTTTGAGGATGTCTGTCGGATCGTATTCATAAGAAATGCTTACCGGAACGACATTGATTCTTTTGAAATAATCCAGGATATTTTCTCCGGGATCTGCCGCCATCCCGATCATTTTGAGTACTCCCTTGTGGGTCATGTCGTTGCCGTCTTTGGTACGGCCTTCGCGCTGTGCTATCCACACAGACCGGTTTTCTCTAAGAAGAGACTGTCTGATAAAGGCAGAAATCGTTTTGGAACTTTCCAATAATTCCCTTGAAGGGAGACCTCTTTTGATAATAAAACTCCTTGTCAACCTTGCGAGGGTCTTAAGGAAGGGTTTCTTGACGAGGTTATCGCCTATCGCAGAGGTTGTCATGCGAAGCCCGTGTTCGTAGAGGGAGGCATTGAGTAGGGAAGTGTCGAGGATGATGTCCCTGTGGTTTGATATAAATAGGTAGGAGGTATTTTTTTCCAGTTTCTCGAATCCGGAAGTGGTCAGTCCGCTTGAACTTTTCTCAAGGACTTTTTGAATGGCAGGATAGATAAAGTTGATCTGAAAATCCCTGATAGAATGGCAATGGAGCATCAGGTTTTTCCAGTATTCGTCTTTTTCTTCCGGAAAAGTGAAATTCATAATGGCCTTGAGCATCGGGTGGCTGAGAATTTCCCGGATTGCGTCATTTACTTCGGTGTCGTAATAGGGTCTGATATCGTCGAATGCTGACATCTCAAATGGATTGATGATTTGCAAATAAAGTGAATTTTAGGGAAAGCGGGAAGTAAGGATATTTGGCAAGTGAAATCAGTTTGGCTGAAAATAAAAAAAGCAGCCTTTTGAGCTGCTTTTTTGTTGGCCGACCAGGTTTCGAACCTGGACTCTTCTGAACCAAAATCAGACGTGTTGCCAGTTACACCATCGGCCAATTTTCTGCTAAAATCTCCTCTTTTTCAAAAGGTGTCACAAATGTAGGGGTACTTTCCTTTTTATGCAAGCCGGGGCAAGAAGATTTTTCGAGCTTCCAATTTAAATGCTTTAATGTCAGTCCAAAAAGATTACAGGTTGTCCACCAAAATCATGTTCATGATCGCTATAAAATGTAAAATTGTTCCTGCGAGTACAAAAAGATGCCAGATGGTATGGGCAAACCGCATCCGGGGCCTGGTATAGAAAATAGTACCCAGGGTATAGCTGATTCCTCCGGCCGCTATCAGGAAAAGGGTGGGGGTGCCCAAAGTAGTTAGCAGCGGTTTGATCAGGAAAACAGCCATCCAGCCCATGCCCAGATAAAGAATCAGGGAAGCTTTTTGGAATTTATGGGTAAAGAAAATTTTGAAGACAATTCCAAATAGCGTCAGACCCCAGATAATCCCAAAGAATACCCATCCCAAAGTTCCTTTTACTGCCAGTAACAAAAAGGGTGTATAGCTACCTGCGATCAGGAAGTAGATCCCGATGTGGTCAAAGGTTCTCAGCCACGATTTGATGGGTCCTTGGGGAGATGCATGATAAAGGGTGGAAAATGTATACAATAGCAAAATGGAAGCCCCAAAAAGGCTGCAGCTGACAATATGGATGCCTGTTCCGTTGAGTACAGAAAAAGTCACCAATAAAGCAATCGCAATGATGCTGAATAATATTCCGAAACCGTGGGTGATGCTGTTGGCAAATTCCTCTTCTATTGATTGCTTTCTCTCCATACTTTGACAAGTTGTCCTAAATATAGTCACTACAATTAAAAATATGGGCTTAGCCTCTATTACGAAATCGATTGTTATTTAAAATTATATTACTAAATGGCTGATTATTTTGTATTTATAGAAAATTATATATTGTTTTGCAACGAATTTTGAAAAAAGCAATTACATTATTTAACAAAACAATTATAATCATGTCAGTAAAAATTTCTGAAAAAACCATCGTCTCCACTTTGGAAAAGCTTGAAAAATTGAACTTAGGTGAAAACCTTCATGCTGAGTTGTCTTGGTGCTGGAACAGCTTCCAATATGACAACAATCCTGTAGGTGTCATTGCCAAAAGCAAAGAAGCATTGGAATTGTTGAAAGCGAAAAGAGAAGAAAACAGCAAGGCAGTTGCCAAGAAATTGGTAGAGGATCTAGAAAAAATTGCTTTGAATTAACCAATACCCAACAAAAAAGGCTTTCGTTTAGAAAGCCTTTTTTGTTTAAGATATTTTTTGATGTTGCTTACTCAGCTACCACCACGAAATTTACCTTGCATTTGACTTCTCTGTGAAGGTCAACTTCAGCTTGAAATTCTCCTGCACCCTGAACAGGTACATTGATGGAAATTTTCTTTCTGTCGATATCCACTCCTTTGGTAGCCAAAGCATCAGAAATCTGCAAAGTGGTAACTTTTCCGAATATTTTACCTGATTCACCGATTTTTGCTTTGATTTCCAAAGTCATTTCAGAAAGTTTAGCGGCCAATTCTTCAGCGGCGGTTTTGATTTTCTCTGCTTTGTGGGCAGCTTGCTTTACGTTTTCGGCAAGGATTTTTTTGTTGGAACCTGTAGCCAAAACCGCAAATCCCTGAGGAATGAGGTAATTTCTACCATAACCTGGCTTTACTTCGACCATGTCATTTTTGTATCCAAGTCCTTTTATGTCTGTTTTAAGAATAACTTCCATTGTAATACTATTTTAAGATAAATGAACAAAGATGTACTATTTCAAACCGTCAGTTACAAATGGCATCAATGCCAAGTGTCTTGCCTTTTTGATGGCGTTGGACACTTTTCTTTGAAACTTGGCTGAATTCCCTGTCAATCTTCTTGGAAGGATTTTCCCCTGCTCGTTGACAAACTTCAAAAGGAAGTTAGGGTCTTTGTAATCGATATACTTGATACCGCTTTTTTTGAAACGACAGTATTTTTTTCTGTTATCGTTTCTGTTGATTGGTTCGTTTTTGAGTGTCATGCTACGGGCTCCTCCTTTGCTTCAGTTTTTTTGTTAAATTCACCTTTTCTTCTCTTGTCTCCATAAGCGATTGCGTGCTTGTCAAGAACGGTGGTAAGGAATCGAAGAATTTTTTCGTCTCTTCTGATTTCAATTTCCAATTTCTTGATCACAGACGGATCTCCTTTGTACTCAATTAAAATGTAGAAACCGGTGCTTTTTTTCTGAATAGGGTAGGCCATTTTTTTAAGACCCCAATTCTCAACATTGATGATTTCTGCTCCCTCAGTTTTTAGCAAGCTAACAAACTTGTCTACGGTATCCTTCATCTGAACATCAGACAAAACGGGAGTTAGTATGAATACCGTTTCATAATTTTTTTGGAACATGATTTTTTTATTTAAGCTTATTTTTGATAAACAGACCGCAAAAGTAGATGTTTGTCCTGTTTATTCCAAATATAAGCTACAAAATACCGGATTATTTCACTTCAAATGTCTTGCTTCCAATCTGATATCCGTCAGAATAAATTCTAACCTCATATACTCCGGGGTTGTACTTGGTCCCTTTTTCATAGAAGTAGGTCAAGGTCTGCTTGGAATTGTCGAAGATGATGTCCTGATGAACGGTGTAGAACTCCTCTCTGCCATCGATAGAGAATGTTCCTGAACCTTTGGCTACATCAAATATAGGCTGGTTGTTTGGTGCCATAATCTGCACGTAGATGTCGCGGGTACCTTTTTCAGCTACTTTATTGTCAGCAAGGTTGAAAGTCACCCGCAGTTTTTCCAATTGTCTGTTTTTGAATCCGTCTTCTCTTTCTTTACCACGGGAATTGACTGCAGCGATGCTGATGTTTTCTGCACGTAATCTTGCAGCGATATCCACTTTTTCCTGCAGTTCTTTTTGCTTGACATTCAATTGGGCTACTTCCTCTTGAATTTGGGATTGGGTGGTTTTCAAGTCTTTGTTTTCAGTAAACAGCTGCTCGTTGACTTCCCTCAGCCTGATGATTTCTTGGTCTTTTTCTTCGATGGTTTTGGAAAAAGAGGCAATCCTTTGGTTTAAGGCTGCGATTTCATCTGAAGACCTCTTTCTATCAAGGCTCCTTTCGCGTGTAAGTTGTTCTTTGATTTCTTCAAGTGCGGCAATGTCGCCACCAAGTTTGGTGATTTCCTGGATTCTGAGATCAAGCTGGTAATTCATAGAATCAATTCTCCTGTTGAGCTCGTTGTTTTCTTCGGATAGCATCAGGATCTCTTCGGATTTTCTCGTTTTATCAAGATGGTCGGTGTAGAGTTTGATTCCGCTGGCAACGATAAGGATCAATAAGACAATGATGAGGATGTTTTTTCCATTGTCATTTTTCGTGTTTTTTTGTGGAGTAGTTTCCATAGATTAATACATTGTAGAAATTTTAAAATTAATGAAATTTATGTCAAATATCCTTGGGGAAGATTATTGGACTTTGAGATATCAGCACAATTCCATTGGTTGGGATGTAGGTGAAGTTACGAAACCAATTAAGCAATATTTAGACCAAATTGATAATTTTTGGTTAAAACTACTTATTCCAGGCGCAGGAAATGGCTATGAGGCCCAATACGCACTTGAAAAGGGGTTTTTAAACACTAATATCTTAGATATTTCGTCCTATCCTTTGGAGAAATTTCAACTAAAGCACGGCGGTTTTCCCAAAAGCCAAATCCACCATACCGATTTTTTTGACCATTCGGGTCAGTATGACCTGATCTTGGAACAGACATTTTTTTGTGCCCTGCAGCCTTCACTCCGGCCTGAATATGTAAAAAAGATGAGCACTTTGCTAAAGCCGGGAGGTAAATTGGTCGGACTGCTGTTTGACCGACAATTTGAGAATCAGGGTCCTCCATTTGGAGGAGATGGGAAGGAATACAGGGCATTGTTTGAACACGAATTTAACATACTCCAAATGGAGGCATGTTATAACTCCATTCCGCCAAGGCAAGGACAGGAATTGTTTTTCATTTTACAGAAAAAATCAATAGTGTAGAATATAATGGGATTTAGTAAGGGTTTTGTCAAAAATCAAGATACCGCATTCAAAAAAATCGAGGCTGATGACCACTTCAGGATGGGATTTGATTTCTTCCCAAGCTTTGTTCATTTCTTTTGACCAATGAATATCTGCAATGGCGAGGATGCTGCTTTCTTTGATTTTTGGCAGCAACAATTCAAAATAATCGAAGGTAGCCCGGTAGGTATGGTTGGCATCCAATAGTGCGAAATCTACAGGATGGTTTTTTTCTAAGATATAAGGAAGCGAATTTTTCAAATTACCCAATACATAATGTGTGTTTTGGGGTTTTTGGAATTCCTGGGCCTTTTGCCAAAGCGCAACCGAACCTTCAAAAGTAAACAAAGTGCCTTTGGTAGCTTTGGCCAAATAACGGGTATTGACCCCAACGCATGTTCCCAATTCAAATACGTTTAGGGCGGGGGTTTTGGAACAAAAAAATTGGTAAAGCTGTGAAAATTTGCGAGGGCTGGTACTGTATTTGGTGACTGAAGAAATTTTTCTTGTGGGTGTGGTTAATTTTTTGGAACCGGCTCCAAAATCCTCGATTTCACAGGTTTCATGGTTGGCAAGAAGGACTTTTCTGAATTCCTCAATTTCGAGGTCTTCATTTTTTGACTGTTGGAGATGGCCCAAGAGGCCGTTGTAAATATCAAAAACAAAAGGCGACTGAATCGCAAACTGGTCTTCTTTGACCAGCCAATAACGCAAAAAGGAGAGGAATGGATATAACTGCTGCTTCAAGTTTAATTGTCGAAGATATCCGCAATCAACTGAAATTCAGGAATTTTTACTTCAAGAACTTTTCCGTCAAACAACTTTTCCATATAAAAAGAACCCCTCATTTTTCCCAAGCCTGATTTTAGGTTACAGCCCGACACATATTCATGGACGTACCCCGGCTCGAGGATAGGCTGTTGCCCGACTACTCCGTCACCCTGAACAGTTTTGGCAGCATCACCGGCATCAAAAATCTCCCATTTTCTTCGCATCAGCTGTATGGTATGCGGACTGTTGTTTTCTATATTTACTTTGTAGGTAAATACATAATGATGTTGGTGGGGACTTGAAAATTCTGCCTGATAGGTGACTTCAACAGTGACTTTAATTCCTTGGGTAACAGCTGTAACCATTTCTTTTTATTTTATTGGGATTTAAAAATTCGAAAACTTTGCCTTAATTCCAAATTATCTTAATAATACGATACAAAAATGGATGTAAAAATTGAAACAGGGTGGAAAAATCTTCTTGAGGAGGAATTTTCAAAACCATATTTCATTGATCTGGCAGGATTTGTTAAATCAGAATACCAGAACGAGGTGATATATCCTAAAGGTAAAGAGATTTTCAATGCCTTTGACCATTGTCCTATTGAGAAACTGAAAGTAGTCATCCTTGGTCAAGATCCCTATCATGGACCGGGTCAGGCGCATGGACTTTCTTTTTCTGTGCGGGAAGGTATTCCATTTCCTCCCAGCTTGCTCAATATTTTCAAAGAAATCAACCGGGACCTTGGTCAATCTATGCCTCCCCATGGTGACCTGACCAAATGGGCCGATCAGGGCGTCTTGCTGTTGAATGCCACCCTTACGGTGCGTGCACATCAGGCAGGATCTCACCAAAACAAAGGTTGGGAACTGTTTTCGGATGCTGTCATTCGGAAAATTGCAGCGACCAGGCAGAATATCGTCTTTATGCTTTGGGGTGCGTATGCTCAAAAGAAAGCGGCATTTATCGATGAAGAAAGGCATCTCAAACTCCATGCACCCCATCCAAGTCCGCTTTCGGCACACAGGGGTTTTTTGGGATGTGGCCATTTTTCCAAAGCCAATGAATACCTTAAAGAAAAGGGTATAGGGGAGATTAGGTGGTAGTAGTCCACAGTCCATAGTCGACAGTCGACTGTGGTCAAATTCAGGGATTTTACAATTTTACAATCTTAAAATCCTTTTCACCAAACCCCTCTCACTTTCATGTCTAGGGTATATACTTTGTCGGTGGCGGTAATGAACAGGGTATTTCGCTCAGTTCCACCGAAAACCACATTTGCTGTCCATCTCTCCGGAAGGGGAATGTAGGCAATCTGCTCTCCTTTTGCGTTGAATACGGTGACACCTTTTCCGGTGAGGTAAACATTTCCTTTGTTGTCGATGGTCATTCCATCTGATCCCATTTCACAGAATAACTTCCTGTTTTTTAGGTAGCCATCCTCTTCGATTTCATAGACGTAGGTTTTGTTGTCACCAATATCGGCAACATACAATTTTTTGCCGTCGGGTGTTCCGACCAAGCCATTTGGTTTGACCAGCTTTTCGTCTACCCTAAAAAACTGTACCCTGTCCGGAGCCAAATAGTAAAGATGCTCGCCATCCTGCTCCATTTCCTGACTTCTTCCAGTCCACCAAGGTCTTTTGTACAAGGGATCGGTGAGGTACAGGCCACCATTTGGAGCAATCCAGACGTCATTTGGTCCATTCAGTTTTTTCCCCTTGAAGTTTTCGATCAGGACTTTTGCATTCCCTTTGTCATCTACGGCGATCAGTTGGTTTTCTTGGTCCGCACAGGAAATCAAAATGTCTTTTCTGTCAAAATACATTCCATTGGACCTTTTAGTACCTTCTTTGAAGAGGGTCACTTCATTTCTTGTCGCTGACCATTTGTAAATTTTGTCGTTTGGTTGGTCGGTAAAATAGATGTCACCGTTGCGGTGGACTGCGGGTCCTTCCGTAAAGGTGTAGCCTTCACCTACTTTGACCAATTCTGCGTTTTTGGCAACGACACTTCCTCTGTCAAATTCTTGGGATTGGGCATTGCTCATGAAAATGACAGCTAGGATTGCACTGAAGAAGTATTTTTTTGAGGTTATCATAGGGTTGTTTATTGGGTAATAAATTCAGTCCAAAGTGGAAAATGATCAGAAAGGCGGAAAGATAATTGAGAAATTGTATAGTTCCTATCCTTGAGTACATGGTCGCGAAAATCCACTATCCCTCCCTGCACATACTTCAGGTTGATGTTGTTTTCAAACCACGCCACTTGGTCGTAAAATGTATTTGTTTTTTTGAAAACGGTCCTGTCTTGTTGCTGAAGGTCATCCGGGATAAAAAGTCCGGTAGAAATGAAAGCATCAAAGGTCGGATCTCCCTTTCGCATCAGGTTAAAATCCCCCAAAGTCAGCAGGCTGTGGTTCCATGAAGCCATCTCTTTTGACCAATCCAAAATCCAGTCGGCAATGGCTTGGATCTCACCAACCCGATCTTGTGATTTTGAACCAAAGAGGACATGGAGGGTCAATAACACAAAAGTACTTTTGCCGGCCTTGAAACTCACCCCATAGGGAGTCCTCGCAAATTGGCGCTTCAGGGCATCGGTATGGATTTCCTTGTTTTTCTCTAAAACCTCATCGGGAATGACGATCTCGCAGGCAAGTCCGGATAATTTTACTTTCCTGGTATCAAAGATAAAGGCAAGCCTTTCATTGTTTCCCTTGGATCCTGCGGTGACATCTGTCATCAAAAAACTCCAGTCTGAACCCAACAGGTGCATGGTTTCCCTTAATCCTTTGAAGTTTCCCCGCACTTCCTGAACCGCGACGATGTCAAATCTTTTGATGATCTCGACAATGCAAAGCAGCGCATGGGCATCTCTTTTTGGGGAGTCATTTTCCTCGGATTGCCATTTCATGGTGATATCGCCAAACATCCGGATATTCCACGTACAGATCAGGACGTTTTTGTCCAGTTTTTTGGCAGGGATGGTATAATCCAGAAATCCGCGGAAGGCATCTAATTCGTCTTGTATTTCTTTTGGAGGGGAAAATAGATTGATTGACATCTTAAAACAGAGAAAGAATTAGAAGAATGATATGAAAATTGCAAAAGCTTACTATTTTTATCAAAACCCAATTTAATTGTTTATGACCAATATTGAGAAAAAACCCAAAACCTTTTTGGACAGATTTTTGGATTTTATTGAAAAAGCGGGAAACAAGCTCCCCGATCCTGCAATCTTGTTTTTGATCCTGATGCTCTTTACCTGGGTGCTCTCCGCCTTGCTATCACCGATTGACTTTGGCGCTGTAGACCCGAGAAGCGGGGGAGAGCTTCGGATCCAAAACCTTCTGACCGGAACCCAATTCGCAGCATTTTTTGCGAATATGACCGGCGTATTTATCAATTTCCCTCCTTTGGGAGTGGTGTTGCTTGCGATGTTGGGAGTAGGGGTGGCTGAACATTCCGGATTTATCAATGCAGGATTGAAGTTTTTATTGGGAGTCACACCCAAAATGTTGCTTACACCGATTTTGGTTTTGGTGGCCATTGTCAGCCATACTGCTGCAGATGCGGGGTATGTATTGGTGATTCCGCTGGGTGGCGTAATTTTCTATGCAGCCGGAAGACATCCACTTGCAGGCATTGCGGCAGCTTTTGCGGGAGTTTCCGGAGGATTCAGCGCCAATTTTATTCCCTCGAGCATTGATCCGCTGATACAGAGTTTTACCCAATCCGCAGCACAGATCATCGATCCGGAGATTGTGCTTAATCCGTTGAACAACATCTTTTTTACGGGCCTTTCAAGTCTCTTGGTCGTCTTAGTAGTCTGGTTTCTGACTGACCGGGTGGTAGAACCACGGTTGAACAAGAATGTAATTGTAGATGATAATCTTCAGGACATTCCAAAGATAGAAGTCCTGAACTACAGGGAGAAGAAGGCCTTTTGGCTAGCATTTGGTATCATGTTTCTGTGTGTTATGGGTTTGTTTTTTTGGGCTTATCCACTGGACTCGGCTTTGAGGGATGCCACTGGTGAGATTACCTCAAGGGATGCCCCGCTGATGAAATCCATTGTGCCTTTGATTTTTATATTATTCTGGATTCCGGGATTGATCTATGGATTTGCGGCAGGGACGTACAAGAATATGAAAGATATGGTCGCTTCCATGAGCAAAGCCATGGGAAGTATGGCGTATTATATTGTCATGGCTTTTTTCTGTGCCTTGTTTATTGATGCTTTTGGCAAATCCAATATCGGGGCACTGACTGCGCTAAAGGGTGCCAATTTCCTCCAGTCTTTGAATCTGCCCTCCCAAATCACCATCGTAGGCATCGTGATTTTGACATCCTTGGTCAATCTATTGGTGGGTTCGGCTTCGGCCAAGTGGGCCTTGATCAGTCCGATATTTGTGCCGATGCTGATGCAGTTAGGCATATCTCCCGATCTTACCCAAGCTGCTTACCGTGTTGGGGACTCGGTTTCCAATATCATTACCCCTTTGCTGCCATATTTTCCCTTGATCGTGGTATTCTGTCAGCGGTATGTCAAGTCCACCGGGATCGGAACCCTGGTTTCGATGATGTTGCCCTACTCACTTATGCTCTTGGTAACCTGGACTTTGTTCTTGCTGATTTATTGGACATTGGGGATTCCACTCGGGCTGCAAAGTACCTATGAGTATGTGATGGCGGTGCCGTGATTTATTGGTGATTAAATGGATTGAAGGCAGTTACTGACATCTAAGGCTAGATCTTTATCAAATCCGATATTTATTGATATTGGATATTTATTGATATTGATTTAAAATCCATCATTTTTATCTGTTTAATCATTTATTGGGATAAGCAATTAAAAGCTTAAAAAGTCTAAAAGTCTCAGTATTGCTAAGGAGGTTTTTCATGATGGTATAGTCCTAGGTGTCTTCATATTTGACTTTTTTGATGATTTTAGAGACCTGAAAAATAATAGCTTCAGGTAAGGTCGAAACAATAAATAATTAGTAATTTTTGCTGATTTTAAGTTAAATTTTTTTTCTTTCTTTTTTTTAGTTTTTTGTAAATTTGAATAGAGCGATTGACTTTTAAATGATATGGGCATTTTATCAATTTAATTTTATCAATAGCTTTTGTATTTTAGAATGGATATTCTAAATCAACGGATTGTTTAATTTTAATATCCGATTAAATCTGAATTTAGGGATTGGTGGTTCAAGAAATTTCATTGGACTTGTTTCATTTTGTAATTTTTAGAGTTGTTGATACCAAAGGATGACTTTTAAAGGATAGGCTATGAAAACTTTTAAATTTCTATTATTCTTTCTCGTAGTCGGTCTATTTCTCATGACCTCGTGTAAAACCTACCAAAGTCTTCCGAAAGGCAAGGGTAAAAGCCAAAAAATAGACTATTCAGTTCCTGATGGCCAATTTCAGTTTGAAAAAGGGGAAGTTTATAAAATTTGGATGAATGACAGTGTTAGAGAAATTGAATTTATTCTCTATGAGGTCAAATCTGACAGGTTGGTAGGGGTGGTGGAAAAAACGGACCTTCAGCAAACCAAATACCTGGATAGGGTTGAAATCCCTTTTGATCGAATAAATCACATTAAGGTTAAAAGGGAATTTATAATTGGAACCGTTGCGATGGGAGGAGTATCGCTATTGGTATTATTAGCCTCACTAACGGCTCTTAGCGTCATTATTGGTGCTATTTTTTTATGAAAAATGATCATTGATTTGGGGTGGCTTTGACGATCCATCTTAGAATCGGATTGAAGAAGAAATTAGGTTTTTATAGGAATGAGTTTTTATCTGGAAACTTTATATGAAGAAACCATGAAAAGAAAATTTGAAGCCAACGGATTGAATTTGATTTTGATATTTCTCCTACTGACAGTGAGCTGCAAAAGCTATAGAAATGTCGAAAAACTGCAACCGAAAATGAAAAAAAACCTAGAGGGTTATTTTGTTGCAGAAAGTGAATTTGAGAAAATCAAAAAGGGAGAAAAAATCCTTGTTAAACTTACCTCAGGAGAAAAACACTATATGTATTACGCTTCTTTTGAGGAAAAAATCTTACGCGGGCAGGTTTGGGTTGTCTATGGTCCTCGGGTGAAAATAAACCCTTCTAACCTGGAAATACCCTTAGAAAAAATCTACAAGATAAAGGTTTTGAGGTTTGATCCAGGATTGACGATAGGAATACCTGTGGGAATATTGGTTGGTTTTTATATCGCAATGATTATTTCATATTCACAATTGTGACGTTCTCCATACCCGTAATATCAGGTAAACAATAAGGCGTTAAATTGCAGGTTAAAAAGTGTGCTACAAAGTGTTGAAGCTAAATGGTTTTTGTATGATTGGCTACAAATTTTTGGATAGCGAAGGACCCCTACCTTTAACCAAATTTTTAAAGTCATGAAAAGGAAACCTACAGAGAACTCATTGAATTTGATATTTGTGCTGATTATTTTGACTCTCAGCTGCAAAAGCTATAGAAATGTAGAAAAATTGGAACCAAAAAGTAAAGTAAACCAAGAAGGTTATTTTGTTGCAGAAAGCGAATTCAATAAAATCAAAAAGGGAGAGAAAATCCTGGTAAAACTTATCTCCGGAGAAAAATATTATATGTACTATGGTTCTTTTGAGGAAAAAATCCTTCGTGGGGAAGTCTGGGCGGGCCACAGTGCTTTAGGAAATACAGAACCTTATGATTTAGATATCCCATTTGAAAAAATTTTAAAGGTTCAAGTTTTAAGAAAGGATTTACGGGCAGTCGTACTTTGGGCAATATCTGGAGTTATACTTTTAGTATTCTATTTACCGGCTATTAACATGATAAAATAATGCACTTAGTTTAAAGAATTAATCAAGGGCAATAATGGTTTTCCGGAAGGTTTTTATCCAATTCTAAATGGCAACTAACTCATTTTCCCACAGTTATTCAAGCAACAAAATTTCAATATTCTGATATTAGATATCAGGAAAAGATAATTTGAAACCAGCAGTTTGAATATGATTTTGATGCATTTATCAAAGTCAGTAAAAAGTAAAAGCTATCGTTATTTTGAAAAATTGGAACCAAAAACAAAAAGAAATCAAGTATACTTTTAACTTTATTGGAAGTCACTTTATTAAGATCTCTCATCTCCGTTTATTCCGTTTATGGCTGTTATTTCCTCAAGTACAACGAAAAGCATATTGAGAATTTATGTTATTTTGATTTTGGTTTTCAGCTTTTCGCTGTTTTCCTGCACCTCCTATAAAAATGTGGTTCAGTCTTCAGGACCGGATAAATCCTCAGGAATACCTTTGGAAACTCTCCAACCTGGAGATAAGGTCAAGATCACCAAAAAAGATGGCTCTAAGGTTTACTTAGTATTTGAAAGGGTGGAGGACAGTCAGATTTTTGGTGAAATCCGCCGTGATTCCGCTGCTTCGGGTAGTTTCGAGCACTATAATTCTTCTATTCCCTTAGAGGACATCCAGCAAATTGAGCTCAAGAAATTCAGTTTGGGTAAGACACTTGGGATTCCATTAGGAGCGGCTGCCCTTATATTTGTATTCTATATTTTGGCCTTTGGAGGTGCTTTTTAAGTTTGACTATTTTGATATAAGTGCTCCTTACAAATACCTCAAAAATGCCTCAGGGTTGTTGAGGAAGTTTTTCATGATCGTAAAATGCTCTGTGTCTTCGTAATTGACCTTCTGTATTTTTTCTGTAAACTGATAAATCGTCGCATTGGGCAAGGTCATCAGAATAGGAGAGTGGGTAGCAATAATGAACTGGCAACCGTGGTTTTCTGACAGATTTTTGATCAAAGAAAAAAGCGCCAACTACCGCTGTGGCGAGAGCGCAGCTTCCGGTTCGTCAATCAGATAGATTCCTTCTGCCTGTAACCTTCCCTGCAATACTTTCAAAAATCCCTCTCCGTGGGAGACTTCTGTCAGGTCCCCGTACTTGCGAAGCAAAGCTTCCTTTTGACCATGGACAGCACCGACGGCCAACTTCAAGCCTGTGCCGCTCAATTGCTTTTCAAAATCCACAATGTCTCCTTTGAATTCTTGGTCGATATTCCTGAGGCGCTTTACAAATCCAAAGTAATCCTCGGCCCTGAAAAAGAAACCCCGATAAGCCTTCTTCTTCCAAGAAGTAATGATGGCTTCGCCGAATGCTTTTACACCTTCCAACGTTTCATCCCTTTCCAAATCATTGCTTCCGATGGCAGGAAGGTTAAGCTTGATTGCCAATGCTTTAAGCAAGGTAGATTTCCCTGACCCATTCTCTCCAACAAAAACCGTGACAGGGGTATTAAATGACATGGAACTCAACTCCCTGAATGCCGGTAAGGTAAAAGGGAAGTGGGTTTGTGGTCCTGAAGGAAGGTTGATTTGGCTGAGGTAGTACATGGTTTGGGAGGATTCTTTTAACTACGGGGATAGATTTTTTTTTGTTGTAGTGGTTGTCCTAATTGTTGTCAGGTTTTCATTGTTGTTGGGTTGTAATGGTTGTAATTGTTGTCAGCTGCGCGTTGTCAGGTTGTCAAGTTGGGGCGCCGTCATTCTGAACCGTAGCCTGCGAAGGTGAAGAATCTCTTTCAATTTTATTGTTGTAATTGTTGTCTGCTTCGCGTTGTCGGGTTTTCATTGTTTTAGAGGAATCAAGTCTTTCATCTTGTGTCTTACATCTTGTGTCTTATTTTGACAAGTTACTTTTTTAACCAAAATCACCGAAGGAATCGAAGGTTTCTTTTTTTCTTTTAAAAGGTGTTGGATTCTATTTTAGATGAAAATCAGTGAATATTCCAATGAAAAAATAGGGAAAAGTGATTTTTAATAAAATAAAAAATCATTGTGGTTCAAATCAATTATTTAAAATTTGGAATGCCCGATCCAAGTAATACCCTCTTTCTAATTTTATCAGGTAAATAAAACGACCCGAACTATGGAGGACAAACTAAAACTTCTCTGTCTGTTTTTTGGACTTTTTTCCTTGTCTTGTACTAGGTACGAGGACTTGTCCAAGATATACAGGCTACCTCCATACGTTTCTTTTTCGGGATATGATACTTTGGTACATTTTCAGGAAAACAAAGAATACCACCTCACTTTGCTGGACAAATCAGAGTTTTATTTTTTGGTAGATAAAAAGTCGAAGGAAAGTATTTCGGGCTATATCACTCCGGAACGGCCTCGGTTGGAATTTCCAAAAGACAAGTACCATGAGGTAAAATTACAACATATCGTCAAGGCTAGAGTCAGGGTATTTGACAGGGCCAAAACCATATCCATGTTTGCTTTATTATTCGGGACTTTGATCCTTTCGGCTGTATTCATCATTATCCTTCTCGCAAAGCCTGCCAATGAATCAGAAAGATTTTGGATGTTTTAAAAGGCTGTTGGAATTTGTTTTGATACTTGTTACTCAATTCTTTGTTCAAAAATGATTCCTCCTACTTCCCAACTTCCCACTTCCCAATCTCCAACTTCTTTAAGATTTCTCCCTCTGCTCGAAATGACAATGATAGGTATACTTTGTTTTGGACATTATTGATTAGGAGAGGCAATTTCATAGATCTTTAGTCCTAGAAATTTTAATTTCTATGCCAATTCTTTAATTATTCCACAACTCCCATCATCGGTCATCCGTCATCGGTCATCCGTTAAATCCTCCTACTTCCCACTTCCCAAATTCCCACCTCACTTCCTCTCCATCACCACCACCAACTTCTTCAAATCAGCCGAATAGGCCATTCGGGTAATGTTTTGATAATCTTCCAGGAAAATGGAACCCGCTTTTTCCCATTCGGTTTGTTCCGCTTTTCTGACATAGAGGTCATTTCCTTTGCCCATCAGGAGAAGCTGGTTGTCAAGCCAAATGAAGTCCTCCGAACCGGGGAAAGTGAAGCCATAATCGGTGTGGGTTCTTTTTTCAATATCAAATCCTTTGATGGCGTAGGATTTCACTCCATCCACTTCTTTGCTGACGTTTTTGTCGATAAAGGTGATTATGCTGGTCTTCGGTCTTTTTTTCACCGATCGACCGACGTTTTCGCTGATAGTGAACAGCTCGGATTTGCTGTAAGGATAGACGAGTTTATTGGGTTGGCCGAGGACAAACATAGCCGCTTTGTTGTCATACCAATCGTAATAGCCCACCGGTTCGATGTCGTCGTACAACAACTCCGGTTCCCCAAAATTGGTGGGGTAAAGCCACAGGCGCTGCTTGCCGTCCGGTTCGACGGTCACTGCTGATACATACAGACCACAATCCGTCAGGGAAGGTGAAAATTCATTCCTGTCCGAAGTCTTGGTGAGGTTGGTAAACTTATCTTTCTCAAAGTTGTAGATGATGATATCGTTGTTTCCCTTTTCATCCACCGCCGAAAACGCCATCTGAACCTCATTGATGAAAGCAGGCTGATTGTCATACAGCGGTCTGTTGGTAATCAAGGTTATAGTATTGTAATCAATAGCCAATTTTCCACCCGATTTTTTGACATCTATGGCAATGAGGTCAAAACTGCCTTGGGCAAAAGCATTGATTGACAGTAAAATACAGAGCGAGATAAAGGATAATCGTAATTTGAGATGCATAAGCATAAGTTTTCGGAAACTAAATTACAAAATCGGGGTTAGACTAAGGTGGGAAAATTAAGTTTATATACCAATAAAAATCTGGATGCGCTGAGGTCAAGCGGCGATAGCTTGGCAGATCAGGCAGTTGGTTTTTTGGTCAACCAACCTGATTGGTGCGAAAAAATCAATTCTTGGAAGGTTCTTCCCACCGTCGAAGAGTCGGTTAATTTTCCGGAGGAATTGAAATCCTTTATTCAATTTTTTCATACTCAACCTGATTTTATTTCCCCTGAAAAAATCAGAACTTCTCAGAATTTTTTTGACAAAGAAGGAAATCTCTACCTGTCACTTTTGGGTTTTTATTCTTTGCCTTATTGCTATGCTTTCGCTGACGGTGCCCAAGTCCTGGTCCGCTCCAAAAGAATCACCGAAGAAGTGGGAATGCGGCTTTCGGAGACTGCCTTGTTCCTGTTGGATTGTTTTGTTCCCGGAACATTTATCGAAGAGAATAAGTCGTTGTTGACCATTGCGAAGGTGCGGTTGATCCATGCCTTCAGCCGGTATTTTGTTTCCAAGTATGCCAAAGACTGGAATCCGGATTGGGGATTGCCCATCAATCAGGAAGATATGATCGGTACCAACCTAGCCTTTAGCTTGTTGGTGATGCGGGGAATGGAGAAGCTCAACCGATTCCCGGGTTTGGAAACCCACGAGGCAGTTTTGCATTATTGGAAAATCATCGGCCATTATTTGGGAATTGAGATTGCCTATTGGCCGGAAACTGCCAAGGAATCCTTTGAATTGGAGAAACTCATCCGCAAACGCCACGTCCGACCTTCGGAAGCCGGAAATACCTTGATCAGGTCTTTGCTCGGTTTTTATGAAAAGTCCATTCCCGATTCCGCCTTGTCTTCACTCTCCGAAACCTTGGTCGCCTATTTTGTAGGAAAGGAAGTGGCGGGTGTTTTGGGGATCAAAGAAAAAGCAAAACTCCCCAAAAGTGTCTATGCTTTGGTGTTGGATTTTAACTTTTTGAAACAAAGCGGAGGAAATCCCTCGTATCTCAAAACCAGGACCCAGTTTTTGGAACAGAGTAAAAGTCAATTCGGCAAGGAACTCAGGTTAAACCTCCCGGTCCCCAAGCGTTCATAATCGAACACTTTTTTGTCCGTGTGCGTGTCAGGACATTTTAGGAATACGTTAATTTAGGTTAAAATCGCGCTTTTTACCTTATGGCATTCTTTTCGTACTTTCAGATTCAAATGAAAAGAATCGATACCCTCATCCGCACATTCCCTTTGGAATTGGTCTTTTGGATCGGAGCCCTTATCGGCATCCTGTTCATTGACCCTTATGGCGCCCAGCATTTCACCCTTTGCCCTTTGGAGAACCTAGGCTTCCATTGGTGTCCGGGATGTGGATTGGGACGGGCCATGAGTCTACTGACCAAAGGGGACATTGCAGCATCATGGTCCATGCATCCGCTAGCCATGTTTGCCTTTGGTGCGATCGGTTACCGAATTTTCGAATTAATCAGACACTTTAAAACTACTAATCACTATGGCTAATGTATTGAGACACCTTCCGGAGCTTGAAGGTATGGAATTGGGTTACATTCAGGGAATCCTGAAAAATATGGATGACGATCAGGCAAATCTTTTTGCCCAAGTGTATCGCGCCAGAAGAAAAGACAACCAAATGGTATTGATCCTTTGTTTGCTCGGTTTCTTCGGATTTGCCGGACTCCACCGCTTTATCCTCGGACAGATCGGATTGGGTATCCTCTACATCCTGACCCTGGGATTGTGCTTTATCGGTACCATTGTAGACTTGGTCAATTACAAAAGTCTTGCTTACGAATACAACATCAAGGTGGCACATGAGACGCTGTCCATGATGTCTAACAATACCAACTATTTCCCAAATGTCAATACCAAAACAGGCGACAATGTATAAGGGAATCAAATCAATAGGCTTGATATTGGGAACCGGTTTTCTCCTTGCATCCTGCGGTGCACCGGAGAAAACCGTCACCCGCGACTATGAAGAAACCTTCCAAGGTGTCAAAGAAATAGAACTCGAAGGACAGTATCTCGAAGTGACGTATGAGGGAAAATCAGGAGAAACGGACGTTTACCTCAACGGTTTTCTTGAAGCCGCAGAGAGTTCGGGTATAGAAATCACCTACCGCCAATCAGGTTCCAAACTCACCATCGAAGTGATTGGTGACCAAAACATTGGATGGAACTTTGGTAATCAGACAGAGGGTTACATCAGCCTTACCGGTCCTGAAGACATCAAACTCAACCTGGTCAACGGTTCGGGTTCGATCGAAGTCCTCAATGTCGTTCACGACGTCATCGACCTGAAAGTCAACTCCGGCAGTATCAAAGCCACGGCGCTTGAAGTCGGTGTTATCAACCTCAATGCTTCCTCAGGAAGTATCAAAGGAGAAGCGCTGACCGGAAAGGTCAACACCAAGGTCAACTCCGGCAGTATTGAACTCAAGGAAGTCGTCGGAGATATCGATGCGGTCGCTTCCTCAGGAAGTCTGAAATTGGAAGACGTCAAAGGTGTCGTGGATGGCAAAGTCAACTCCGGCAGCATGAAGTTCATTAACGTCACCGAATTGGGAGACCTGACCGCCAGTTCGGGGAATATCAATGCCGAAAACTCAGGATTGGGCAGCAGGACCTCGCTTCAGGCCAACTCCGGCAGCATCAGCATTCAGACATCTTCTGACCTTAAGGCCTTTAACTTTGACCTCAAAGCCAACAGCGGCAGCGTCAGGGTAGGGGAACAGGATTCTGACGACAAACTCAACCTCAACAATGGCGCCTCCAGCACCGTCACCGGAAAAGTGAGTAGCGGGAGTATTAAGATTGTGAATTGAGGGGAAAAGGTTAAAAGGTTACAAGGTTTGAAAAGTTGGAAGGTTGAAGGGATTGGAAAATTGAAAAATTTAAAAATTAGAGACTCCGAAAAATTTATAAATGAAGAAAAGCCATTGGCCGAAAAGGGTCAATGGTTTTTTGGTTTTTAAGGGTTGGTGATGGTAAGGTTCCCAAAAGGCCAAAAAAAACTTAATACCATCAAGGTCGTTATGATTTTGATATTTGCCTTCTCGCTAGAAAAGCAGTGTTTATTGAATTAAAAATGGATAATTGGAAAAAGGATTTTCAGAAATGTATTTTTTTTTAAGCCTTTTTTAGAAAAATAGCCTAATTTAAAATCTGAATACTTCTTACGTCAATCTTTCTTGATCTTTGCAAAGAAAAGGAAATCATCCAATCCTCCGGATTTTCTTCATTTGGTCCTGAATTAAACCCAAATAACCGAGTTAACTAGTGGCCAATTTTAACCGCACGATTGACCCCCATCATATAAATTTTTGGACCTTGTGGTTAGGGATCTTTTGTTTGGGCTTTTGCATGCCAATTGGGTCCCCTGCCCAAACAGGTCCGGGTGGAGTTGGGAATGCTACCAACAATGTTCTTTGGCTGAGGGCTGATGGCAGCAATTACGCGGACGGTGATCAAGTCAGCATTTGGCTTGACCAATCTGGGAATGGCAATCATGTCGAGCAGCCAAATGCAGCTCAGCAACCTATTTTTTATTCAGGATTGATGAATGGTTATCCCGTAATAGAATTTGACAATAACTTCACGGCAGGCCAAAACGATTTCCTAAGAAACCTTAACCCTTTCAATCTTGACGGTACTCCAGGACTTACCATTTTTACCGTCACCAGGAGGAACGCTCTGGGAGATGCACGTGTCATTATTTCGAAAAGAGTAAATGTAGATGATAATGCCTCTTACATGGTCTTTTTCTTTAATAGCAACTTTTTAAATGTGGATATTGTCAACCTTGACAACAGGTTTACAACAGGACCAACGGGTTTTTCAAATGGTGCAAATTGGCTTTTATCTGTAAGATATGACGGAACTTCACCTATTGGGCAGAGGTCGAGGGTGTATAATGGCGAAAACCTCGTTATCACTTGGACAGAAAACGCAACCTCTATACCTACTAACAATTCCCCTTTGGTAATCGGCGCGACCCACATCGGGAATAACCGCCCTTTTGGAGGAAATATGGCTGAGATTATCCAATATAGAACCGCCGTTAATGTTGCAGAGAGAATCATTGTCAACAACTACCTTTCCGCCAAATACAATATTGTATTGGGTATCAATGACGTATATGTCATGGACGATCCGGCAAATGGCAATTATGACCATGAGGTGGCCGGGATTGGTAGATTTGACGTCTCAAATATGCATTTGGATGCCCAAGGAACAGGATTGGTCAGAATCCTGAATGCATCCAATCTTGGCGACAATGAGTTTCTGATGTGGGGTCATGACAACGGCATCGCACAAGCAACAGAGTTTATCGATGTTCCTGGGATTGTGGAAGCGAGGTTTAATAGGGTGTGGCGTGTCAGTGAAAGAAGTACTGCGGGAGCTGCAGTAGATGTAGGCGCAATAGATCTGCGGGTAGACTTGAATGGATTGGGTGCTATCGATGTGGATGACTTGGTATTGCTAGTCGATACTGATAATGATGGGGCATTTCAGGATGAAACAGCCATTTCGGGAGCGATAGATTTGGGTGGGGATATTTATCAATTTACCGGAGTGACTGCTTTGGCAGATACCCGGAGATTTACTTTCGGGACAACAGATGCAGCTTTTACCCCATTGCCTGTTGACCTGATAACATGGGAAGGAAGCTGTGAGGATGGAAAGACGGTACTGAAATGGGTTACAGCCCAAGAAAAAGAGAATGACTTCTTCACCATCGAAAGAAGCTTGGATGCCAAAAACTGGGTGGAAGTTGTGAAAATAGACGGTGCCGGAAACAGTGAAGTCCAATTGGAATATGAATTCAAAGGTTTGGAGTCAATCCCCGGAACCACATATTTCCGCTTGAAACAAACCGATTTCGATGGGACATTTGCCTATTCCAAAATAATCCGGGTGACTTGCCAAGAAGAATCCAAATTCAGCCTGACCGTGTACCCAAATCCCTCCAACGGCATCTTCAAAATCAACCTTTCCCAAGCAGGCGCTGAAATTAGCATATTCGATTCCACAGGTAAACCCGTCTTCCACCAACAAGTCCAAACCCAAGAAACCTTCATAGATATATCAGACTTTCCGTCCGGGATTTATTTTTTACAGGCTTGGAATGGGCGGGAAGTGGTAGGGAAGAAGGTGGTGGTGGAGAGGTAGGGAGAGAGATTGAAAAATTGATAAATTTTGAAATTAAGAAAAGCCTTTACCCTAATCAGGTCAATAGATTTTTGTGATTTGATTTGTGCCTTTTGTTTTAGGGAACCTAGATCTCACCGGAATTCGATATTTGATTTTTATAGAATGAATATCTTCCATCCCTTAATGAACATTAAAGATGTTTCGTGAGAATGTGCAAAATTGATAACTGTAAGGATAGAATAAATTTCAAAAAGTTTTAATTTAGAGAAATTTGATTTTAAATGTTTTTGGAAAAGGAAATATCTCATAAAAACAAAAGGTAAATATGAAAATGCTTAAAGTCTACGAAGATGATGGCAGTTGGTACAGAATGTTCATAGACGACAAAGTTGAATATGTTAACCCGATAAATTATTTTAAAGAAATTTCCTTTATATCCTCATTTTATAGAATGCAGGATTTATTGGCTGATAAGCTCAAAGATTATCCAGAGAAAATCAAGAATGAAGTTTTTTATAAAAAATTGATAGAAGATTGGGAGGCACATTTTGTTAAAATTACGGAGGAGGAGCTGGATAAAGATTTTTTAGAATTATTGTCCTCCAAAAAGAAAAATGATCAACTGAGATTGTTAAAAGGGAAATTTTTTAATAGGAACTCTCTACTTAAGCTTATTTTTCAATCATTTAGTGAATTTAGATATACTTTTAGCAGATATACTTCAGAAAAACTTCCAGGTAATTTAAAGCAATCGCAGTTACCAATAATTATTGAGCTGAATGAAGATCAAGAAACAGTCACTTTTATCGGTGAAACCTCATTAACAGAAGGAGAACTCAAAAATGTGATAAATCATAGGAAAAAGATTGTTGCCAACTTCTTGGATAGAGGAAATGAGTGGCATTGTTTCTATTTAACCTATAAAGCCCTAGCCGGGAAAGAAAGCTGGAATAGCGGAACACCTCATTATCATTACATAAGTGATAAGTTTGGGATTTCTCGGGAAAAGCTGGTTGAGGGAATAAAAGAAGGAAAAATGCCCAGTTCACCTATTCATATAGGATTGAAAAATTACAGAGATAGCTCTGAAGAGTAATATTACTTTTGCCTATAAAAGTAATCCCTGTGCCAACAAGAATCCAAATTCAGCTTGACCGTCGCCCCCAATCCCTCCAACGGCATCTTCCAAATCAACCTTTCCCAAGCTGGCATTGAGATCCATATTTTCGATTCCATGGGCAAACCTATCTTCCAACAACAAGTCGAAACCCAAGAAACCTTCATCGACCTATCCGGATTCCCTTTCGGGATTTACTTTTTAAAGGCTTGGAATGGGAGGGAAGTGGTGGGGGAGAGGTAGGGAGAGATTAGAAAATTGAAGATTGAAAAATAGAGTGGGACGGTATTAAAAAGATTCAGCCAAGATGGGTCATTTTTTATTTAGCATAATTTTTTAAGAATCCTTTTGTATTACTTCTTGGAAAAAGATCTGGGAAATCCTCTCCAGCGATGGCAAATATTCGGATGGTCAAATCTTTGATTTTTTCTAGAAATAGGCTGAACTCCTTTATTTCTAAATCTTTGAACAGAGGAATAGAATTAGGTGAGATTTCGAAATCGCCATCAAAGTGGGCCAGTTTTTTATCCCGCCATTTAATTAGAAATGAATATTCTGCTCCATTTCTAAACTCATTAATCTCTTTAATGAATACATTTTTTCTTTCATCAGTAAGATCTTGAATTTCAATAAGAAATTTTTCCAAACTTCCCTCATTCTGTTGAGGGTATTTTTTTTTTTGGAGGATTGTCCAATAATTTCAGAATTTCAATTACAAAAACATATTGAAGTGAGATTCTATAAAACCTAAATGTTGGGCTGCTTACAATTAGTAACTCCTTAGTTTCCAGAGTTGAAGAAAGAATATCCAATTCTTCCAATGCCCTACTTGAAAGAAAGTAACTCATTTTTATATAGCTAGTAGGGCCTGATTTCATAATTTTAATAATTGGAATTTAAAAAGTAATTTCAAAATATAAAATAAAGTTTAAGAATTATCTGACAACTTGTCCTCCTGCAACTACATTTTTATTTCTTAAACTGTCTTCTGAACTAAACGTAGCCACTATGAATGAGATTTTGATATTTTCCAAAAGAACAATTCCTAATGCAAGTTGTCCAAATGAAAAATTTGCATTTGCAATCCCAAGATTATCTCGAAAAACATCTGTTCCGTAAATTTTATTAACATTATAATTGAAATAAAAACGAAGTTCATTATTACTTACGGAGGCATCTCCATAAATGTCAATTCCAAAGGATCCACTACCTGCCCATTTATCAGTAGTTGTACCAAATGCGGGTAAATCGGCTGTTCCTCTTCCTATTAATCTTGAAATTAGATTATATTGTTGATTTCTAGAATGAAAATAAATTAATGGGTATTCAAGATTTAATACAGTATTACCACCATAGGTTACCAAACGCTGATAAGCTTCCTCTATTTTTCCTTCCTCTCTGTTGTCATTATTATTTCCTGATACCATTGAACCAAAACCTACTCTAAACAAACCTAAATTTCCACTTACTATTTCAGTAAAAATAGAAGCTGTATTTGAGCTAAAGTTTATTCCTGCATTAGTAAAAGTTTTAAATCTTTTTTGTTCATCAACATATATTATATCAAAAAATGCCCCTGAACGAACGGGACCAAAATTCAGGATATTGATACGCTTGAATTTCAAATAATCTTTTGTATAAAGATGATATAAACTATCTTGTTTGAAATCTAATGTTTTAATTTCTTTTTCAAGAATTTTTGTCTTTTCTGATTTAATTTTAACGGTGTCCGGGTGGAAAGGAGGATTACCATCTGATCCATCAGAATTAGAGTAAAGCTCGTTTTTTAAATAATTCAGTTCACTTTCTTTCGATTTTTTAATTTTATCGTAATAATTCCAATTAATTATCTCTATTGTTTTATAAACATTTTTTCCACGAATAACTTGGGATGTTTGGTTTTCCTCGATAATATTCGTGGATTGATTTAGGATTTTAAATCCATTTTGGGCACTTAGGATTGTTGTGCTTAAAAGAATTATTAGTGCTGAATTTAAGATGACTTTTTTCATTTTGATTTTTTACAATAAGATTTCATTTAATTTAACTTTCCTGAAATTCTCAGGGGACTTTAACTTTCTTGATCGTTTATTCAAGTGTGAATATTAGGTTAGAAAAAGCAACTAATTACGATATACAAGGTTGAAAAAAGGTTGATTTATCCTTATTCCCGTAAAAAACACCTATTTCAAGGCCAATACGATCTCCTTTCGGGAATTGATTTCCAATTTTTTGTATATATGGTTGATATGGGACTTGAGGGTACTGTGCTCGATAAAGAGGGTGGCACAGATTTCTTTGTTGCTTTTTCCTGCAAGGATATGATTGAGTACTTCTTTTTCTTTGAAAGAGAGTTGGTTGAGTCTGTGTTGGAGGGAGGATTCTTTGTTTTTTTCTTCTGATTGGAGTTTGTCCATCAGCAAACGGACTTTGGAATACTCTATCCTTGCCCAAGCTATGGATACTCCAAAAGAAGCGGCCATGATAAGGACAAGTACATACACAGTTTCATTCCATTCCAATTTGTCTGCGACTTCCCCGAAGAGGATGTACACTGCCCCCAGGAATAAAAGCGTAAATGAAGTTAGGAGGATTTTTTGGAACCTGAATAAGGCATCAGGATTGGCTAATAATGATCTCATAAAATGAAAAATGGTTAATTGGTGTGGTTTGATATGGGCAGGGATCGGTTCTGTTTGGCTAATCACAAAAAACTACCTAGATTTTTATCCTTTTCAGGATGGATTAAAAGACTTGAATACAAGCATCTGTTTGGCTAATACCCTAGTATCAAGTGTTTTAAAATTAGATAATATCCTTTAGAATTAAAGACACTTTATAAACATTTCTATAAAAATTAGAAATCGGCGGAGATGGGGGAGAATTCGGTAAGGGGGAGGGGGAATTTGGCAGTTATCAGTCGCAGTTTTCAGTGATCAGTTCTCAGTCACAGTTGGTAGGTGGGAAAAGTAGGGGATTTGGGGAATTTTGTACAAGGTATCATGTACAAAGTACCAAGTACGAAGCGGGGAAATAGACGCGAGAGCCGAGAAACGAGAAACGAGAGCCAAGTAGCGAGAGCCGAGAAGAATTGGGTACAAAGTATAAAGTACCAAGTACCAAGACTTTCAAAAATAGAAACAAGATCTGTGTTCATCTTTTTTATCTGTGGTTAAAAAAACTAGATCTGTTTTGGCGGAAACTATACTTACAATTTCCCATCAAATTAGCCAAAACCATATTCAATTTCACACTTCATTTTATTCTATAAATATGTTACCCCTTCGGGGTTTTTTCACGCTGACAACTAAAAAAAGATGCTAGACACAAGATGCAAGACTAAAAAATAGACACAAGATTCAAGACTTGATTACCCGACAACAAAATAAGACATAAGATTCAAGACACAAGATCCAAGACTTTCAAAAATAGACACAAGATCTGTGTTCATCTTTTTTATCTGTGGTTAAAAAAACTAGATCTGTTTTGGCGGAAACTATACTTACAATTTCCCATCAAATTAGCCAAA
>NZ_JAKZAL010000014.1 GCF_022538115.1 Cognataquiflexum rubidum
ACTTTCAAAAATCCTTACGGTAAATCCAAAACCATAGAAGTGGAATTATTTACCTGGGAAAAGTTGGATTATGTTGATAAAATTAAAAAGGAGTTTGGACTATAAGGGAAAGCGGCTTTCGGGTCGCTTTTTTTGTGCATTATGCTTTGAGAATTTTCGCATTATTTTGGGTAAACTTAATTTGTGTTTATCCGTTGATTTTGTAATTATTTGATCCCTCAAGATGAAATCATTTTCGTTCACCCTGCTTTTATTTTCCGTCGTGCTTTTGGCCCAAGCCCAAACAAATCCTAGGATTTCATATCGGGAGAATTTTTTTGGAAACCATATTTACCTGGCCAATGGCGAAAAGGTAAAGGCTGCAGAAATTGAAAAATTAATGTCCCTTTTTCCTGAAGACGCATTGTTGTTTTCCAAGGCCAACCAAAAAATGGTAATGGGGGAATCATTGCGGTGGGGAGGTTGGATCTTGGCTACCGGTTCTTTGGTGTATCTCTTTTCTGGAGAAATCAACCAGCAGCGGGCGCTTATTGTGGGAGGATTGACCCTTGGGGCTATTACCTTAAGCACTATTTCTGTATCCATGAAGAGAAATGGAAAAAGGGAAACCTCCCATGCGATCGAAAGCTTCAATTATAAGGTCTCACGGGGTTTTGGGTATGAACCTTCGCTCAAAATAAAAATATCCCCCTTAGCCATGGGTTTAAGTCTAAATTTCTAATCGGATGAGAAAAATTGTATTTGCGTTGCTGATGGTTTGTGTCATGACCGAAGTGCATAGTCAGCAACCATTCCTGAGGATTGATTACAGGCAAACTTTCTTAGGGGATAGAATTGATATTTTGGATGGGCCCAAAGTGCTGACCAAACAGGAAATTTATCAGCTGATGCAGACCAATCCCGAAGCATTTGAGACTTATCAAATGGCATTGAAAAAGCAGAGTACCAGCAAATGGTTGGACGGAGGTGCTTTTTTGGCTTCCGTTGGAGTAATTGCATTGAGCTTTATTCCTCCTCAATCATCCTCCTATTCGACGAGAAACAAGCTTTTTATACCCTTGGCAGTCACTACCGTAGGATTGGGGATTGCTTCGGGATTTTATAGAAGAAGCAGCAGAAATATGACAAGAGAAGCAGTGGATTTGTATAATTTTTCTGAAAAAAAGGCTGATCCTATTTACTTTGACGATGGTCTGACTTATTATAGCATCCCTGATTTCATTGGGGTTCAGATCAGGTTTTAGGTTAAAAAAAAGTTTTCAAATAAACTTCAGGACTCATTGCCGGCAAGGCTGATTTCCTAAAATCTTTGGTGTTTCTGCTTATTATAATCTCAATTCCAGGATTTAAAATGGCCACTGCATTTTGAATCCCATCTTCAAAATCGCTGAACTCGAGATCCAGGGCCATCAAAATGGAGGCTTTATCCGAGTTTAAAATTTCAACAATTTCAAGTAATTCTTTAATTAAGTCGATTGATTTTTGGTGACCAATGAGCTTTCTTGATATGTAATAAATATTGTTGACAGTCAATGAAGAGATAAAAAGCTCGATTTCTCCCGATTCTGACAAATCAAAAATTCTACTTGCTTCCTCTGAAAAAGGCCTCCTGTCCAACAAAAAGTCAAGTACCACATTTGTATCAAGAAACACTTTATTCATGGTGCTTTTTGATAATTTCTTCTTCTAATATTTCTTTATAATCCAAATCAATATCTGTCTTTAACATACCCCTGAGCCGGCTTACTTTCTTTGATATGATAGGAGTTTTGGTCAGTTCATCTTTTTCAATCAGTAACTTAAAATAGTTTTCTACCAATTCTGAAAGGCTGCTTCCTTTTTCGGATGCAAACTTTTTTGCCTCTTCGATAATTGCTTTATCCAGGGAGAGTGTAAGCTTCGTATTCATACGTATCCATTTATTAATAATTAGTACGTGAAATTTAGTAAAATTTCTAAACCCTGCCAACTTTGGATCAATACATAATTCAAAACATTTCCTCAATAAGGGCATTGTAAAAATCCTTTACATCGATCCCCAAAGCACGCACTTGTTGGGATATCAAGCTGGTTTCTGTTTGGCCCGGGACGGTATTGATTTCGATAAAATAGAATTTGCCTGTTTCGTGTTCCAAGAAATAGTCAATTCTGACGGCCCCCTTGCAGTTTAACTTTTGATATACTTTTTCGATGATCCGGCCTACCCTTTCCACTTCCTCTTGGGTCATTCTTCCGGGGGTTATTTCTTCACAGACACCGGGAGAATACTTTGCCTCAAAGTCAAAAAACTCCTTGCTGCTGATGATCTCAGTGGCCGGAAGCACTGTGGTAATCCCCCTTGACCGATAGACACCGATCGAAAATTCCCTACCTGAAACAAACTCCTCCACCAATACCTGTGAATCTTCTGCAAATGCCTTGTCCAAAGCTTCCTGAAGTTCATTCGGTTCTTTGACCTTGGTCATTCCGATACTTGAACCGCCGTTGTTTGGCTTGATAAAAAGAGGCAGGCGGAGTTCTTTCAATATCATGGTGACATTCTCCGCATGGTTGCCAAATAATTGGATGGACCTCGCGACCAACAGTTCGTCGATGTCCTCGACTATTGCTTTGGTGTAGCCTTTGTTCATGGTGATGGCAGAAGTCAGCGCATCGCAGGTCGTATAGGGTAACCCGATCATGTCAAAATAACCCGCCAGCTTGCCGTCCTCTCCCGGCGAACCATGAAGAATATTGAAAACTCCATCAAATTTTATCTTTTGATCAGAAATTTTGATGGAAAAGTCATTGAGGTCTACGGGGATTTTTTCGCCCGTGGCAGTTTCGTGATACCAGTTTCCGGGATAAATCAGGATTTTGTAGACATCATACAGGCTCCTGTCGAGCGTCTTTTCGACTACTGCTGCACTTTTTAGAGAGATGACGGATTCTCCGGTAAATCCTCCGGTCACTAAGGCAATTTTCTTCTTCATGGTATGTAAAAGTAAAAATCAATCTCTATTTATCATTGTATGGCATCAAAAATTAGAGGTTAAAAATACCCAATAAAGCTACGCCTGTCTCTGTGATTTTTATTTTAAAAAAATTGTATATTCATCATCGGTTTTTGGACCAAATCCGACAATTGATTGAAAATCCTCCTTATTTTAAATCAAAACACATGAAATTTTCCCTAAAAATTCTTTTGCTCCTAGTTTGTATCCCTTTTTTAGTAGGGAGCGTTGTAGCCCAAAACCAAGGAAATGCCATTTCTGAAGGGCCGTATATATTTTTTCAGGGAGATCAGGTAAATGTCAAATGGGTTGAAAATGGTCAGATGAAAGAGAACCTTAACCCGGATCTAGGTTTTCTTCGAAGTGAATTTAATCTTGGCCTCGACCCCAAAGTTTTCTTGGAAAAAAAAGAGAAGGAGGTTGATTTCTTTCAGGAATACAAGAATGTCCCCAATCTGGTGGTGATTTCTGACATTCATGGCCAATATGGATTGAGCGTGGAATTGCTAAAAGCGCATGGCATTATCGATGAAAATACAGATTGGAAATATGGCAAAGGACATCTCGTGGTCAATGGAGATATTTTGGGAAGGGGCGACATGGTCACCGAAGTGTTGTGGTTGGTATACAAACTCGAACATCAAGCAAAAGCTCAGGGAGGGAAAGTTCATTTTTTGATCGGAAACCATGAATTGATGTTTATTGAAAGTGATTTTCGATTTTTAAATGAAAAATATGTGGGTGCCACCAAACTTATGGGAATCAGGACAAGTGATCTATATGCGGAGAATGCTGTTTTGGGCAATTGGCTACGCAAACGCCCGGTTATCATTACCATTGATGATTTGTTGATCACCCATGCCGGTATTTCGCCTTCATTTTTACAAAGAAAATTACCAGCTAAAAAAGTCAACAAACAATTTTATTCCCATATCCTCAAGTCCTCCAGCAGGAGGAAAAATGCACTTCAGACCTTTTTGACAAGCGATGAAGGACCGCTTTGGTACCGCGGATATTTTGTTGAGCCATTACCTTCGACGCAAATTCTGGATGATGTTTTAGATTTTTTTGAGTCGAAAAAAATTATTGTCGGCCATACTTCTTTGAGATCCATTACCTCTCTTTTTGAAGGGCGTGTAATCGGAGTGGATGGCAATATCAAAGAAGGAGTCACAGGTGAAATCCTGATTATCGAAAACGGTGAATCATTCCGAGGAGGGAGGAATGGAAGTAGGATTAAACTCTGATTTTTCATCTTGTTCGATTACTTCTTTCCAATTTGGGTTTTCCTTTGGAGTAATTTTTTTTCCGGTCTTGACGCTTTTTTATACTTTTAAAGCTGATTATAGACCTAGATATTTATGAGTAAAATTAAATTGATTGCCTTTCTGGCATTTATCCTTGTTTGGAATTTTGATTCTTTTGCCCAGCAAAAACAGAAAGTCACCCTCGAAGACGTTTTCAAAAACAATACCTTCTCCCAAAAGTCTGTTCAAGGCATCAATTGGATGAAAGACGGGCAATTTTACAGTTCTCTCATTAGAACCCCTTCCGGTTCCAAACTTGTCAAAATCAATGTGGCGACAGGAGAAGAAACAGGGATTTTGATCGATGGAGAGGCTTTGGGGGTAAATTTTTCAAGCTATGCTTTCAATGCCGATGAGACCAAAGCCCTGATTGCCTCTGAAGTGGAAAGGATTTACCGAAGGTCAAGTAAGGCGGTCTATCATGTGGTAGACCTTACTACAGGAAAGGCCCAAAAACTTTTGGATGGAGAGAAAATCATGTACGCTACCCTTTCCCCGGGAAATGACAAGGTGGCATTTGTGAAGGAAAACAACCTTTTTATCATAGAACTCAATACCGAAAAAGTAATTCAAATCACTACCGATGGAAAAGGAAACCATGTGCTAAACGGTGCGGCAGATTGGGTTTATGAAGAGGAGTTTTCCATGGCAAAGGCTTTTGATTGGTCTCCGGATGGCCAAAAAATTGCTTTTATCCGATTTGATGAGTCGGAAGTTCCCGAATTCAACATGCAGCTATGGGGTAAATTATATCCACAGGATTACAGATTCAAGTATCCCAAAGCAGGGGAAGCAAATGCCAAAACCAGCATCCACATTTATGATTTGGAAAGTAAAAAGACGGTAAAAGCAGATACAGGAACTGATACTGATATTTACTTGCCTAGAATATATTGGACAGGGGAAGCCAACACTTTGGCTTTTTTGAGAGTCAACAGGCTCCAAAATCAGATCGACCTGTTGTACACAGATGCCCGATCAGGTCAAAGCAAAGTCATCCTGGAAGAAAAATCAGAGACCTATGTGGACCTCAATTACAATGACGACCTGCGGTTTTTGGGCGAAAACAAAGGATTTATCCGTACTTCGGAGCAGGATGGTTTCAAGCATATCTACCACCACGACAACACTGGCAAACTTATCCGTCAGATTACTTCGGGCAAGTGGGAAGTGACAAACCTGGTCGGGATAGATGAGAAAGGCAAGAAAATCTACTATATCTCCACTGAATCTTCGCCCCTCGAGCGAAATCTCTTTGTGATCAATATGGATGGGAAAAATAAAAAGATCCTGACGCCTGAAAAAGGGACATTTTCGGTCAATATGAGCCGTGATTTTAAGTATTATATTGCCAATTATACAAATTCGGACACACCACTTAAAGTGACTTTGAATGAGTCTTCCGGTAAATTGGTCAAAGTATTGGAGGATAATCAGGAACTGAAAAGTAAGCTTTCCAATTTTGCCCTTTCAGGCAGGGAGTTTTTTGCTTTCAATACTGTGGAAGGGACTTCATTAAATGGTTACATGATCAAACCTTCGGACTTTGATCCCAACAAAAAATATCCTGTTTTGATGTATGTATATGGTGGTCCTGGATCTCAAAATGTCACCAATGCTTGGGGCGGTGCACGGGACTTTTGGCACCACCACTTGGCAGCTGAGGGTTACATCGTAGTCTGTGTGGACAACCGCGGCACCGGTGCCCGTGGCAGGGATTTCAAGCATGTGACTTATGCCAATCTGGGTAAACTGGAAACAGAGGACCAAATCGCCGGAGCAAAATACTTAGGTACTTTGGGATATGTAGACGCATCCAGGATTGGAATCTGGGGTTGGTCCTATGGAGGTTATATGTCCTCTCTAGCCCTGATGAAAGGGAATGATGTTTTCAAAGCAGCCATTGCAGTCGCTCCTGTGACTACGTGGAGATATTACGACACGATTTATACTGAGCGCTACCTTCAGACTCCCCAGCAAAATGCCGCCGGATATGATGACAACAGCCCGATTACCCATGTGGACAAATTGAAAGGAAATCTGTTGCTCATCCATGGCACCGGTGATGACAATGTCCATTATCAAAATGCTGTCGACCTCGTGGATGCTCTGATCAAGGCCGACAAACAGTTCGAAACCATGTATTATCCCAACCGCAACCATGGGATTTCAGGCGGCAATACCTCTTGGCATTTGTATTCTTTGATGACTGATTTTATAAAGAGAAAGCTTTAAAGAAACTAGAGACGAGAAACGAGAGGCGGAGATCCATGAAGCGGGAGCCATAATCCGAGAAAAGAGATTGATGGGGCCAGAAGCGAGGAATGGAAAAAGAGATGGATTTGGAAAGTGATTTTGGAATGGTAGAGATTTATTCCACTATTTGGTATGCATACCCTTGACCTTAAAACCATAGATGAATGAACCAAGGTAAAAACTGCCTTGGTTCATTTTTTAAAAGGAAATAACCATTAATCGACTTCATCTGCCACCTGTGTCTATTTTATTTTTTACCCAAATTATTGGGCTTAGCTTTCGGGTTCGGAACTTAAATCAAACTGTTCAGTTATTACTTGGTCAAGATGAAAAGCAGTATGTTATATTCTAAAACTTACAGGCATTCTACCAGTAATGAATGGGTGGTGTTTATCCATGGTGCCGGAGGGTCATCCTCTATTTGGTACAAACAGATCAGGGAATTCAGGCAAGAATTCAACCTTTTGCTTATTGACTTGAGAGGACACGGTAAGTCCGCCGGGTCAATCAAGAACATTTGGAAGGAAGAATATACTTTTCCGGCAGTGACCAAGGACATTATAGAAGTGCTTGATCACCTCAAAGTGCCCCCCGCCCATGTTATGGGAGTTTCACTAGGGACTGTTTTGGCAAGACAACTCGCCGAAATGGAGCCCACTAAGGTAAAGTCTCTGATATTGGCAGGCGCCATCACGAGACTTACTTTCACTTCCCAAATACTCGTGACTTTGGGAAATACTTTCAAAAGTGTAGTACCCTACATGTGGTTATACAGTCTTTTTGCCTGGATCATCATGCCGAGAAGACACCATGCAGAGTCCAGAAACCTTTTTATCAATGAGGCCAAAAGACTTTGTCAAAAGGAATTTATCAGATGGTTTAAGTTGACAAAAGACATCAACCCTCTGCTGAAATTTTTCAAAGAAAAAGACCTTTCTATACCAACTCTCTACGTAATGGGGGAAGAAGATATTATGTTTCTCGAACCGGTAAAAAAAATTGTTAAAGAGCATAAACTTTCAATTCTCAATATTGTCAAAGCTTGTGGACATGTGGTCAATGTCGAGCAACCTGAAGTTTTTAATCAATTGTCACTCCAGTTCCTTAGAAATCAACAACCAGCCTTAAATGGATTTTCTGAATAAATAGAATGAAAAAACAAACCAAAGCCATTTTAATTGTAGCCATAGTCCTTGTCTTGGCAGTGATTTTTATTTACCCGAGATGGGATCAGTTTATGGGAAAACCTGAAAATGCTGCCGGTACAGGCCAGCCAGGTGGACCGCAGGGTTCAGGTCAGCCTATTCCGGTCAATGTGGTGGAAATCCGTCCCGAAAGGTTGGAAAACGTACTCAGCGTGACAGGTACAATTATTCCCAATGAAAGCGTAAATCTGCGCTCTGAGATTTCAGGGCTCGTAAATAAGATAAGTTTCAATGAAGGTCAGTTTGTAAAGAAAGGAACTCCGCTTCTTTACCTTAATGACGATGAACTGAATGCACAATACCAAAGACTTGACTTTACAAGGAAGCTTTTTCAGAGTCAGGAAAACAGGCAAAAGCAACTTTTGGCTAAGGAGGCAATCAGTCAGGAAGAATACGATATCGTGCTCAACCAATTTAACACCAACCTTTCTGATATCAAATTGGTCGAAGCTCAGTTGACCAAAACAATCATCAGAGCTCCTTTTGACGGGGTTTTGGGATTGAGGATGATTTCCGAGGGCAGTGTCATCGGCCCGGCGGATGTGATTGCCAATATTGTCAATATTGATCCGATAAAGATTGAATTTTCGATTCCGGAGAGATATGCCAACCAAGTGAAAGTCGGTTCAAAAATTATTTTTTCAAATGAATCAGAGGGAATTGATGTCGAAGGAACAGTCTATGCTTTTGAGCCGACGATCGACACTGGCACGCGAACGTTGAAAATCAGGGCACAAAGCCCTAATAAAGAAAGGAAGTTTTTGCCGGGCATGTTTGTGAGGATTAAATACATCCTTGGCGTGGAAGAAAACGCACTCATGGTACCTGCAGAATCTGTAATTCCCGAATTGGCTGGATACAAAGTCTTTGTAGTAAACAAAGAGAGCAAAATAGAAGAAAGAAAGGTGTCTATCGGAACCCGTACAGAAAGTTTTGTGCAGATTGTTGATGGACTGAAAGAAGGTGACTTGGTATTAAGCACCGGAGTATTGCAAGTAAGAACAGGAATGCCTGTCACTTATACTAAAACCAATTAAGATATGGCCAGTTTATCAAGTATCAGTATTAGCAGACCTGTCCTTGCCATAGTCATGTCATTGACGATCATGCTGTTTGGTGCGATAGGGATCAGTTTCTTGGGCATCAGGGAGTTTCCTAGTGTGGATCCGCCCATTATCAATGTCAGGACTGCCTACGTCGGTGCCAATGCCGATGTCATAGAGGCGCAGATTACAGAACCTTTGGAAGAAGCCATCAATGGAATCGCCGGTATCAAATCACTGACTTCCATAAGTAATGATGGTACAAGTAATATTACGGTGGAATTTGATGTAGGCGCTGATATTGAAGCTGCTGCCAATGATGTAAGAGATAAGGTTTCCGGGGCTCAAAGGAATCTCCCTCCGGATACTGAGCCTCCTGTTGTTTCCAAAGCCGATTCAGATTCCCAGCCCATTGTTTTCTTGGCTGTCCAAAGTACCACAAGAAATCTGTTGGACCTCACTGACATTGCCACAAATGTCTTTAAGGAAAGACTTCAGACTATACCCGGTGTAAGTACTGTTCAAATTTGGGGAGAGAAAAGATATGCCATTAGGCTGAGAATGGATCCATTGAAAATGGCTTCCTATGGTGTGACGCCTCTGGATGTGCTGAATAAAGTTCAGAGTGAAAACGTGGAATTGCCTTCCGGAAGAATTGAAGGGGCGGCAATTGAGTTGTCAGTCAGGACTAAAAGTAGACTCAGTACTCCACAGGAATTCAATGACCTAATCATCAAAGAAGACCAAAACAACATTGTAAGATTTCAGGATATTGGCGCTGCGGAAATGTCCGCATTGAATGAAAGAACTGTTCTGAAAAAAGATGGAATTCCGATGGTAGGTGTGGTACTGGTGCCACTTCCCGGATCCAATAACATCGAGATTGTAGATGATTTTTATAAAAGGCTTGAAACTATAAAAAAGGATTTGCCAAGCGATATCCGCGTAGATATAGGTTTTGATTCTACCACTTTCATCAGAAATTCTATTGCTGAAGTAGAAGAAACAATCATCTTGGCCTTCATCCTTGTGGTCATGATTATATTTTTGTTTTTGAGGGATTGGCGGACGACTTTCATTCCGGTGCTGACGATACCCATTTCCTTGATAGGAGTATTTTTCATCATGTACCTGATGGATTTCTCTATCAATGTGCTCACGCTTTTGGGAATTGTGCTCTCCATTGGACTGGTGGTAGATGATGCCATCGTAGTATTGGAGAATATATATTCCAGGATTGAAAAAGGAGAAAATCCCGATACAGCCGCTGCCAAAGGTTCGGAAGAGATTTTCTTTGCAGTCATTGCCACGACGGTAGCACTTGCGGCAGTTTTCCTTCCGGTAATCTTCTTGACAGGAACCACCGGTAGACTTTTTAGGGAATTTGGAATAGTTGTCGCTGGGGCAGTTATCATTTCCTCTTTTGTGGCCCTGACCATGACCCCGATGTTAAGTGCTAAGTTGCTGAAGAAAAGGGAAAAGCAAAACGCGTTTTACAATTGGACAGAGCCCTTCTTTGTCTGGCTTAATAACATATATGAAGGAGCCTTGGATAAATTCATGAAGGTAAGATGGAGTGCCTTTGCCATTATTATTGTCATGGTTTTCGGGATATATTATTTCTTCAAAGTAATTCCCACCGAACTGGCGCCGGTAGAAGATAGGGGAGAAATGAGGGTCAATATCTCAGGACCTGAAGGTGCCACTTTTGGATATATGGACAAGGTGCTTGACGAAATGACCGCTGATTTTACAAAACTGATCCCGGAAGAAGAAAGGTCTGGCATCACTACTGTAACGTCCCCAGGATTTGGAACATCGAGTACCAACTCAGGATTTTTGAGGTTGATTCTGGTCGATGCAGCTGATAGGGAAAGAAGCCAAATGGAGATTTTTGGGCAGGTATCGGGCATGATCAAAAAATATACCGCAGTACGGGCATTTGTGACCCAACCCCAATCTATCGGCGATAGAAGAGGTGGATTGCCTGTACAGTATGTAATCCAAGCGCCTACACTGGAAAAACTAAAGGCGGTTATTCCGGCATTTATGGAAAAAGCCGGACAGAGTCCCGTTTTCAGTTTTTCTGATATCAACCTGAAATTTACCAAACCGGAAATCGAGGTTGAGATCAACAGAGAAAAAGCAAGGAATGTGGGCGTCTCTGTTCAGGAAATCGCCAGAACGCTTCAGCTGTCCTACTCAGGTCAGCGATTTGCATACTTTATCATGAATGGCAAGCAATATCAGGTCGTGGGTGAAATGCAGCTGGCTGATAGGAACGAACCTGTCAATCTCAGAATGTTGTATGTGAGAGCGGACAATGGTGAGCTCATTCAATTAGACAATCTTGTGACGATCAAAGAGAAAAGCACACCGCCACAATTATACAGGTTCAATAGATTTGTCAGTGCTACGGTTTCTGCCGGTTTGGCTGATGGCTATACTATTGGAGCGGGTCTTGACGAGATGGATAGGATAGCAGGAGAAGTGCTTGACGATACCTACAGCACTGATGTGGCCGGACTTTCCAAAGAATTCAGAGAGAGCTCTAACAGTTTGATATTTGCCTTCCTTTTTGCCTTGGTCTTGATTTATCTGGTCCTTTCAGCACAGTTTGAAAGTTTCACGGATCCTCTCACAATCATGTTTACAGTGCCGTTGGCCTTGTTTGGTGCTCTGTTCTCACTTTGGATATTTGATTTTACATTGAATATTTTCAGTCAGATCGGGATTATCATGCTCATAGGACTGGTGACTAAAAACGGTATTTTGATTGTGGAATTTGCCAATCAGCGAAAAGCTCAGGGAATGTCTATCGATGAGGCGATCATTGGAGCTTCAGCGGCCCGATTCAGACCGATTTTGATGACAAGTTTGTCTACCATTTTGGGTATCCTTCCGATAGCCCTGGCATTGGGTGCAGGAGCAGAAAGCAGGGTGCCGATGGGAGTTGCCGTTATTGGGGGATTGGCGTTTTCCACGATTCTGACGCTGTTTGTTATCCCTGCCATTTATACCTATTTAACATCCAAAAAAGGAAGATTAGCAAGAGTCTAATGAGAAAATCACTTTTATTATTGGTGCTCAGTTTCTGGGCGACGTTTTCTTCTTTTGCACAAGAAGGAGAAGAGCTTGATCTGGAAAAAGCGGTTTTGATGGGTCTTGAACAAAACTACGGGATCAAGATTGCCGCAAACAATGTTGTGATTGCTGAAAGGAATATCAAGATTGGAGTTGGGAGTTTCTTTATGCCTACAGTTACAGGAAATTTCCTGAATAGCTTCAATAAGGAAGATGTAAGTCAAAAATTCCAAAACAACCCTGAACAAATCATTGAAATCGAAGGTGCTGCCACTGAAAATCAAAACTTTTCATTGGTAGGATTCTATGGTTTCAGACCGGAGACCGTATATTCAATTCAAATCTTAGGGAAATTGGCTGAAATAAGTGATTTGGAGGCAAAAGTATTGGTTGAAAATACTGTCGCAACCATCTCGTCTTCTTATTATAGGTTGGTTTTGGAACTTCAAAGATTCAATGTCCTTAAAACAACCTTAGATCTTTCTCAATCTAGATTAGATATTGCAAAAGCCAGATATGAGCTTGGAGGAGCAGGAAGAAGCGATTTCCTCACGGCGCAAGTAGATTATAATGCAGATTTGTCTCTGTTGACCAACCAAGAGCTTGTGATTCAAAATGCCCGAATCAACCTCAATGAGATCCTCGCACAAACTCCCGAGAAAGAGTTTTCTGTAAATGACACTATTTTGGTAGGCGAAAATCTGCTGAGGGAGGACCTCCTTGAAAATGCATATTTGAACAATAAACAGTTTTTGGTTACGCAAAGACAAGAAAATGCTGCTTTTTTGGCCTTGAGAGAAACACAAGCTCAAAGGTTGCCACAAGTGAATCTAAATGCTGCATATAATAGAAATACTTTTACTTCTGAAGCAGGTTTTTTATTACTCAATCAAAGAACGGGTATTAATTATGGCATAACCGCCTCTTTAAATGTTTTTAGTGGTTTTACACTAAATAGAAGAATCCAAAATGCCAAAGTGCAAAGAATAAATGCTGAGTACGCACTTCAGGATTTAGAAATACAAATGATCTCAGATATCCAAAGAGCCTACAATACCTACCTTACAAATAAGGAGCTCTTAGAGATCGAATATGTCAATTATAAAGTAGCGACTGAAAATGCTGACATCGCCTTGGAAAGGTTCCGTCTAGGGATATCAGATTACCTTCAATTTAGGGATGCACAATTGAATTTGCTGACAGCCGAGAACCGGCTGATCACTGCAATTTTTAATATCAAAGAAATGGAAATTGAGCTGATGAGGCTGTCCGGAAGGATTTTTTACCAAGAAGGGAAGGAAAATTTTCAGTTAACCATTGATTAAGAAGTCTATTCATAAATAATTTAATATCAGTAGGTTAAGACACCAATGAATATTCATTGGTGTTTTTTTATGCAGGAAAATGTATTTCATATCCTGAAAAATTTGGTATGTAAATTGCTTTGTACGACATTTGTATAAACCAAAGTCCCGAAAGGGTCACCAATGGAATGAAAAAGACAGGAATCAATTTACTGTTTTTGATAATTTTGACAATTTTTGGGTTTCAATGTACCCTATTCGAAAGAACCGAAACCGAGGTTACTTTTTGGGAAAATCCCGTGCAGTTGGATTTGGATGATATTAAAAAAAGAGGATATATCAGGGCTGTTGTCGATAATTCTTCTACGAGCTATTATATCTATAAAGGAAGAAGGATGGGCTATGAATTTGAAATGCTCAAAACCCTGGCCTCGTCCCTTGGTGTCCGACTTCATCTCATCGTAAAATCAGATATTGAAGAAGCTTTTTACCTTTTGAACAAAGGAAAGGCCGACATCATCGCCATGAATTTGGCTGTCAGTGAGGACAGAAAGAAATTTGCTTCATTTACTTCACCGATTGGTAGCATGGGGACAGTTTTGGTACAAAAAAATGGACCTTCGAAAGTATCAGACCCCATCGATCTGAATGACAAGGTAATCCATATTCAAAAAGACGCTATTTTCAAATCCCAACTTTGCTCTCTTCAAAGTGACCTCGGCATTAATTTGTCTGTATTGGAAGAAAAAGGGAACAGTGATTTTTTTGTCAGTAAAGTAAATAGTGGAGAAATAGAATATACCGTAGTGGACAAAGTTGCCGCTTTGGTCAATGCGACGTATTACGATGACCTTGACGTCAGTCTGGAAATTAGTCCAAAGGGAGATGTTGCATGGGCAGTCCGAAAAAATGCGCCAATGCTGGAGTCGGAGATCAACCAATGGATAAAAAAGAAAAGCAAATCAGGTTATATGAGGACACTTTATGCCAAGTATTACCAAAATTCAAGAAATAACCATTACAGGTCAAATAGTTCATTTTCATCTCTGGGAGGAAACAAAATTTCGCAATACGATGATCTGATTAAAAAAGGCGCAGAAAATTTGGGTTGGGACTGGAGGATGTTGGCATCCTTGGTGTACAAGGAATCCGGTTTTGACACCACTGCCATCTCTTATGCAGGTGCAACCGGTTTGCTTCAACTAATGCCTGTGACCTTGGAGCGCTTTGGAGTTACAAATCCCAATGATCCTGTCCAAAGTCTAATGGGTGGAGTTAATTACCTGAAATACCTGGATAAGTTTTGGAAAGGAAGAGTTCCGGAGAGCAACGAGAGGATCAAGTTTATACTTTCTTCCTATAATATTGGTCACGGCCATGTTTTGGATGCATGGAATCTGGCTTTAAAATACGGAGGCAATACAAAAAGTTGGGAAAATGTATCCCATTATTTGGCTCTCAAGTCTGACCCCAAATACTTCAAAGATCCGGTAGTCAAAAGCGGATATGCCAAAGGCCATCTTGCTGTTGCTTATGTAGAAGACGTGCTGACGATGTATGACTCTTACCGCGTGCTGATACAACCTTAACTTCCCGCGTACAAAACAAATACAACAGGAATTTTGTGCAGGTCCAGTTGCGATTTTCTCCACTCAGAAATAGCTTTGGTGAGGATCATTTCATCTGGACCTGTTATATTTTTAGCAACACAAAGCTTCGTATTGGGATGAAGTGTATCCTTCAAATCTTCCATCAGGTGATTGTTGCGAAAAGGCGTTTCCATAAAAATCTGTGTCCGGTTGCTTTTAGCCGATTCCGTTTCTAGGTTTTTTATAGCAATAATCCTTTCTTTTTTCTCAATCGGTAGATACCCATGGAAGGCAAATGATTGCCCATTTAAGCCCGAACCCATCAAGGCCAAAAACATTGAGCTAGGTCCGGAAAGAGGCACAACCTTGATCCCTTTGCCATGGGCATAGGCCGCTGCCGCTGAACCGGGATCTGCTATTCCCGGGCAACCTGCCTCAGACATGACTCCTACATCCTGACCTTCAAACAGTGGTTTCATAATCCTTTCCAACTCTGCGCCTTTGGTGCTTTTGTCCAAAATTTCAAATCGCAATTCCTCGATACTTAGCCCAAGCCGAAGACTGCTGATATATCGCCTTGCCGTACGCGTATTTTCCACCAAAAAATAACTTAGATTCTTCACAGTTTCTTTTACCTGAGGGCTGATGACCTTGTCAGCTGTATTCTCTGCCAGCACAGTTGGGATCAAAAACAGTTTTCCTTTGCTCATAATTTTTTGGAAGTGGATAGACAAAGATGGGGAAAAACTTAAAACTGACTACCAAGGCCTTCATTTCATTTACATGGTTGGCAATTTTTAAACCGATTATATTTTCTAAATTTTAAACTTCAATCTATCCGTATTTTCCATGAAAACAATGATTTTGAAAAAGGCATTTTGGGCTGTGACCCTTTTGTTTTTTATTTCCTCCGGAATCCAATCACAAAACATCAAAGCCCTTGTCGGAGGCACCATGATCGATGGCTTTGGAGGTCCTCCTCTCCGAAATTCTGTTATCATCATTGAAAATGACAGGATCAAAGAAATAGGGCAGGTGGGGACCTTGGCGATTCCATCTGGTGCCGAAGTGATTTCCACCGAAGGAATGTCGGTTCTGCCCGGACTTTGGGACATGCACGTCCACCTGATGCTCAACGGGCATAGCAATTATACCCATTGGGACAGTACGTATATCGATATCTTTGAGTCGGTCATCATGCCGTCTTCAGCGCACCAGTTGCTGATGGCTGGAGTCACAAGTGCACGTGAACTTGGCGCACCACTTGAGGCAAGTATCAATGTAAGAGACCGGATTAATAAAGGAGAAATCCCCGGGCCGACAGTCTATGTGTCGGGACCTTTTATTCAAAAAAAGCCATATCCAAGAACAGAGGAATTCCGATGGGGAGTAAACGGAGTCCAGGATGCGCGAAACAAAGTCAAAATACTGGTTGATGCGGGTGTCGATGTCATCAAGCTGATCGATCAGGATGAGATGACTTTTGAGGAAGCAAAAGCAGTCGTAGATGAAGCGCATAAATATGGTAAACCCGTTGTAGGGCATTCTCATCGGCCTGACGAAATCAGGGTTGGATTGAAAATCGGGATTGATTGTTTTGAACATACAGGACTTTCTTCTGCGCCAGAATATCCGGCCGACATCCTTGAAATGATCAAAGAACGGACTGCCAAGATGAACATGGGACCTTTGTTTTGGACACCAACTGTGGAAGGTCTCTACAACTACGAGTACATGCGCAATAATCCTGAAAAACTTGATGACCCCTCTTGGCACCTTGATTTGCCGGACTCTATCATCAGAGATATCAGGGCTTCTTTAAGGTATCCTGGAAGAATGCCTTACTTTCAGTTGACGCCTGTCCGTAAACCCACTTTGGAGAAAAAAATCAACCAGCTCAAGGATGCCGGAGTGGTCTTGATGATCGGAACAGATTCCGGTATTCCCATGAAATTCCATAGCCAAAGCACATGGAATGAATTGGATGTATGGGTCAATGAATTTGGATTTGACCCGATGCTGACCATCAAAGCTGCTACTTATTGGCCGTCGGTGGCGATGAGAGTTGACCAGGATTATGGGACTATCAGTGAAGGAAAATATGCCGACATCATTGCTGTCCGCGGAGATGTCCTGCGCTATATCAGCTTACTCCAAAATGTAGATATGGTGATCAAGCATGGAAAGAGAGTGAAATAAGTAATCAGTCCACAGTCGATAGTCAACAGATGCTTGTTTTGACCTTCAAACCGAATTTTGGATATAAGGGATTTTTGGCAAATGTTAATCAAAAAAATTATTGAAATTTTACCACAAAAGGCCCAAAAGGAATTTTTCTTTTAGGCCTTTTGTGGTTTATCCAATCAACCTAGAAAAGCCCTTACGGTCTCAATCACCGCACCCGGCTGTTCGGCATGAAGCCAATGTCCTGCATTTTTGAGGTGGATAATGTTACTGTTAGGAAAAAGTCTTGAAATATCGCTTTTGTCGCTTTCTTTGATATAATCCGAATTTTCCCCTCCCATAAACAAGGTCGGATTGTCAAAGGAATGGTCGGAGTCGATTTCTTCACCTACAATCTCAATTTTCTCTGTAATGGTTTTAAGATTGATTTTCCATTCAAATCCCCCTTTTTCATCTCTGCCAAGGCTTTTGAGTAGAAACTGTCTGATCCCCATGTTTTTGATATAGCCGGACAAAATGTCGTCAGCATCTTTACGCGACTTGATTTGGTCCATCGGAATGGCATTGAGCCCTTCCAGGATTACGTGATGGTGAAGCGGATAGTACCTTGGCGCGATGTCGGCTACAATTAGTTTTTTAACCTTTCTAGGATATTGCAGGGCAAAAGCCATCACCGTTTTACCTCCCATGGAGTGCCCCATGAGGTAAGCAGATTCAATGCCTTCCGTTTCCATCAGCTCATTGATATCTTCTGCCATTACCTGATAATTCCAATCCTCACTATGAGGGGAATCACCATGATTTCTTTGATCCACGAGATAAAGCGTATAGTCTTTTTCAAGTTCCTTGGCGATACTATACCAATTATCCGCGGATCCAAAAAGTCCATGAAGGATAATCAGCGGTTCGCCGGTTCCGGTTTTTTTATAGTTAAGTTTCATTTGATTTTTGTAAGAAAATTAATTCATCGGATTAATCAATTATAAAAGTACCCTGTTTACGGTATTTTTTTTCTGATTTAAGTTTTTAATATTTGATCAATCCCAAACACAAAGTTCACTCGAAGTTATTCCACTCTATAATTTTCCGTATGACAAAATCTACTTCAAAAATAATTGTTCAGAAAAAGGAAATCACTTTAATGCATCAAGTGGGAGGTGAATATCTTTCTCTAACCGATATCGCAAAGTACAGAAATGCAGAAGAGCCTTTTTCAGTTATTAATAATTGGTTGAGAACTAGAAGCACGATTGATTTTGTTGGTCTTTGGGAAAAAATTAACAATCCTGATTTTAAACCTCTCGAATTCGATAGGTTTAGAATTGAATCGGGGAACAATTACTTTGTCCTTTCTCCTCAAAAGTGGATAGAAAGTACAAATGCTGTTGGAATAACTTCAAAATCTGGAAGATATGGAGGAACTTTTGCCCATGTTGATATAGCCTTCGAGTTTGCATCATGGATTTCATCAGAATTTAAATTGTATTTAATTACAGAATTTAAAAGGTTGAAGATTGACGAAAACAACCGCTTGCAATTAGAATGGAACTTACAACGAACTATTTCAAAAATAAATTACCGCATCCATACAGATGCTATTAAAGAAAACCTCATACCAAAAGAAATTACAAAGCAGCAAACAAGTCTAGTTTATGCCAATGAAGCTGATTTGCTAAATGTAGCTTTGTTTGGAATAACAGCAAAGGAGTGGCGTGATGCCAATCCCGATAAATCAGGAAATATTAGAGATTTTGCCAATTTGGAACAATTGGTTGTGTTAAGCAACATGGAAAGTATCAATGCTTTACTAATTCAGCAAGATTTATTGCAGCCTGAAAGATTAATCCAACTCAACAAAGTAGCAATTGCCCAAATGAAATCATTGATAGAAAGTAGTTCAATCAAAAAGTTGAATAAATAATGAATTGCCTTATTTTGATAAATATTCAAATCGATCCACTTAACGACATTAGCGAATGACCCTTGTGATCAAGATTGTTTTATCCATTCTGTTATTCGTGTGTTTATTGGACATGCCCTATGGATATTTTCAATTGGTGAGGCTTTTGTCCTTGGTGGGTTTTGGGTATCTAGCCTATCAGGCTAAAAAAGATAACAATGATAATGAAATGTTTATTTATGGCGGTTTGGCTTTGCTTTTTCAGCCCTTTTTAAAAATACCACTAGGGAGAGGATTGTGGAATATTGTTGATGTGGTGGTTGCTGTTGGGTTGCTAACTTCGGTTTTTAAAAAACCTAAGAAGAATGAATATTAGGTATTTACGCAATGTGGCCGATACGTTACGGCACTAATTAAATCCAAAAGTATGCTACTTCCAACTTCCAACCTACTAACTTGAAACATCACTTCCTATTCCCGATCCAAACCCCAAAAATCACGGCCACTATCCCAAAGTAATGTCCCGGTAGCAGAACCTCCCCGTCCAATAATCCCCACATGATGGCCACAATCGGAATAAGATAGGTTACCGAACTTGCAAATACCGGAGTAGCCACCTTGACCATAATATTGAAAAGGATCAGGGCGATGGCTGTACCGAGTACGCCAAGCAGGGTAATGTAACCGGCAGCCTCTGCCGCGCCTTCGACATGGAGTATTTTGAAGGAAAATTGTGTAAAGGCAAATAAATAAATCAACGCCATGGGCAGCACCATCAGCAGGGAAAGTGCGGTAATTGCAACGGGCTTGAGTTCAACAAAACGGTACTTGATAATATTTAGGTTGAATCCATAGCAAATACAGGCAAGCAATACATAGAAAGCGTAGGAGTTGATTTCAGAAAAATCCCCGAAATAGGTACCTTCCTTTACCATCAAAAGGATAACTACTCCGACAAAGGCGATGGCCAATCCTATTCCGTTTCTTTTGGTGATCCTTGCATTAAAAAAAAGGGCTCCAATAATGACCACAAATAAAGGCGTCATGGCATTAAAAACACCTGTCAGCGAGGAACTGAGTTGTGTTTGGGCCTTGGCAAAAAGAAATGCGGGAATAAAACTCCCCATCAATCCGACAATAATGAGGTTTTTGACCTGTCTTTTTTTCAGGGTTTTTAGTCTCGGCAATGAAAGCGGCAATAGAACCATTCCCGCAGCCACGATCCTAAATGCGCCGACTTCTCCGGGAGAAAAAATTTCCAGGCCTCTTTTGATCAAAATAAAAGAACTTCCCCAGATCAGTGCCAGCACAATGAGAAATCCCCATGCCCTCAAGGCGCCTTCTGCTTGGATATCTTTGGTCATGTTTTGTACAGGGAAGAAAGGAGTGATCTTGACGGGAAAAATCAGGAATTTTTTACAAAATCCGAATTCAAAATTGATAGTCGGCAAAAACCTCACCTACTTCTTCCAAAAGAGCAGCTACTTCTTCATAGGTTTCCGCTGTGACCATCTGACTTCTGTATGGTTTGAAATTGGGCATGCCACGGAAGTAATTCGTGTAATGCCTTCTCATTTCAAGGATTCCCTGCTTTTCACCTTTCCATTTGACAGAAAAGTCAAGGTGTTTTTTGGTGACATTGATTCTTTGTTCAAGGTCTGGTCCGGCAAGTTTTTCTCCGGTTTCGAGGAAATGTTTGATTTCATTGAAGATCCAGGGATACCCGATGGATGCCCTGCCGATCATCATGCCGTCGACATTGTATTTGTCTTTGTATTCTTTGGCCTTTTCAGGCGTGTCGATATCGCCATTTCCAAAAACAGGGATGTGTAGCCTTGGATTGTCTTTGACCAGGTTCAGGTATGACCAATCTGCTTCGCCTTTGTACATCTGCTGACGGGTACGGGCATGGATGCTGATGGCTTGTATTCCTACGTCCTGTAGTCTTTCTGCAACCTCTACGATACGGATGGTGTCTTGGGACCAACCAAGGCGGGTTTTGACAGTAACAGGAATTTTCACCCTCTTGACGATCTCTGCAGTCATGGAGACCATCTTGTCTATATCGAGCAAAATCCCCGCACCTGCACCTTTGCAGGCTACTTTATGAACAGGGCAGCCATAGTTGATGTCCAGGATGTCCGGACCGGCAGCTTCTGCAATGGCAGCGGCTTCTCTCATGGATTCTATTTCTGCCCCAAAAATCTGGATGCCCACCGGACGCTCATATTCAAAAATATCCAGTTTTTGGATGCTTTTGGCAGCATCCCTGATCAAGCCCTCAGAGCTGATGAATTCTGTATACATCAAATCCGCTCCGTTATCTTTACAAACCGCTCTAAATGGAGGATCACTGACATCTTCCATGGGTGCGAGCAACAAAGGGAACTCCCCTAATTCTAAGTTTCCGATTTTAACCACTTCCTAATTCTAATTTTCGTGTAAATTTACCCCAATTATGGAGATATATAAAACCCAAGTACCCATCACCACCAAAAGTAATTGGCTTTTGTCTATTGTGGTGATGGTTTTAGTCACTTTTGGCGTATTAATTCTTTTGCAGGGACTTGGACTTTTATTACTTCCTGTTCTTTTTGGTATCCCACTTGACGAGATGACTGCCTTGTTTACCGCAGAATCTTCACATCCCAATGGCCGCATGGCTTTCCTTTTTGTACAAGGACTTGGCGGAGGACTTGGTTTTTATGTGGCTGCGTTACTGATAGCCAAGGTGATAGATAAAGCTGATTTTGGTTGGCAACAACAAATGTCAAGGTTTAAGTTCATAGGATTGGCACTGACGGTGGCAATCATGGTCGGGTCGGTTCTGTTCAACAGTCTTTTGATTGACTGGAATGCCAAAATCGTGTTGCCGGAATTTCTTAACGAACTCGAACAGATGATGCGGTCAAAGGAGGATGAACTTATGGCTTTGACCAAATATTTGACAGACTTTGAAAATGTCGGAGAGTTTCTGATGGGAATTCTCGTCATCGGCGTCTTGGCAGGAATAGGAGAGGAAGTTCTTTTTCGGGGAGTCCTACAACCCAAACTTCATTTGTTCACTGGTAATGCCCACATAGCGATTTGGTTGTCTGCCTTTATATTTTCAGCCATCCATTTCCAATTTTATGGATTCTTTCCCCGAATGATGCTTGGAGCAGTATTTGGTTATCTTTACCTCTATTCAGGTAGCCTTGTCTATCCCATTATCGGACATATTCTTAATAATACTTTTACGGTAATTTTGGTTTATTTGAATAAATTGGGCAAAATAGATTTCAATATTGATGAGACAGATCAGGTATCCATACCAATCGCCCTTGTTGGATTGTTGATTTTGTTGGTTGGATTTAGGGTATTTAAAGAGAAAACTCAAAATATTGAATCAAATGGATAATTGGCAGAAAGTATTTTCAGATGGTTCGCCCGTGAGGGCCGAGATTGTCAAATCAGTCTTGGAGGAAAACGGAATCCCTGCTGTCGTGATGAATAAAATAGAATCTGTCTACCGGATACATGGACAGTATGAAGTGATGGTCCCCCAGGTTGAGTTTTCAAAAGCACTAAATATTGTCAAGAATGAGATCTCCTTTTAGAGTCAGAGATAGATTTAACATAAACAATTACAGCAATCTTGGCCAAAGGGTAATCACAGGAATCATTGGGGCAGGTATTATCGTCGCCGGCTCCATTATCAGTCCATGGCTTTATTTCCTGATTTTTGGATTGATACTCGCCTTTTCCCAAATGGAATTCTACAAGCTCTCAGGACTTGATGGGATGTTGCCATTAAAAAGTTTCGGGACATTTTTGGGCTTGTGTATTTTTTCACTTTCCTTCTTTATCGGGATGGAACACCTGGATACAAAATATTATTTTTTGATTTTCCCATTAGCCTCTTTGGTTTTCTTTATCAAATTATACAGGAAATCAGACAAGAAACCGTTTACCGGAATTGCATATACATTTCTTGGATTATTTTATGTGGCAGTGCCTTTTTCCCTGCTCAATGTGGCTGCCTTTTCAGTGGACGACTCTTTCCACTATGAAGTCATCATTGGATCCTTGTTTATCCTTTGGGCTTCGGATTCAGGGGCATACTTTGCCGGGACCAAATTTGGCAAGACCAAGCTCTTTGAAAGAGTCTCCCCAAAAAAATCGTGGGAAGGTTTCTTGGGAGGGGCAGCATCGGCATTCCTCATTGCCTATTTTCTAGGCAAGAATTTTAAATCCATTGAAGAATGGCAGTGGCTAGTGATTGCAACCATCATCATCATCGCAGGGACCTACGGTGACCTGATAGAATCACTTTTTAAAAGAAGCATAGAAATCAAAGACTCCGGAAAATCCCTTCCGGGGCATGGAGGCTTTATGGACCGTTTTGACGGATTGTTATTATCTGCCCCCTTTATAGCTGCTTTTTTGAAAATCTTCTAAAATTGCCCCTAGCATATTAAAAATCTCCTTAATATTGTACCAAAATTAACAGTCAACTAAATAAACCCAATATGGCTTACATTGAACCGGCTCCGATCTTGGATAAAGAAAATCCACTGGAGTCCATGATGGAAAGATTTCACATTGCAGCAGAAAAATTAGGTCTTTCAGAAGAGATCTACAACGTGCTAAAAAATCCCGCCAAACAAGTTATCGTCTCCCTTCCGATTACCATGGACAATGGTAAAATCAAAGTTTTTGAAGGGATTCGTGTGATTCATTCCAACATTCTTGGACCTGCAAAAGGTGGGATCAGGTTCGCTCCTGACGTGCATCTGGATGAAGTAAGGGCACTTGCAGCTTGGATGACATGGAAATGTGCCGTAGTGGACATTCCTTATGGTGGAGGTAAAGGTGGCGTGAGGTGCAATCCAAGGGAAATGTCTGCCGGTGAAATTGAAAGATTGGTAAGGGCCTATACCTTGGCGATGATCGACGTATTCGGACCGGATAAGGATATTCCTGCGCCGGATATGGGAACAGGGCCCAGAGAAATGGCTTGGTTGATGGATGAATACTCCAAAGCGCACGGAATGACTGTCAATGCTGTCGTTACCGGCAAGCCTTTGGTATTGGGCGGTTCATTGGGAAGAACCGAAGCCACTGGTCGCGGTGTCATGGTGACTGCTTTGGCAGCCATGCAAAAACTCAAAATCAATCCTTTCCAAGCTACCTGTGCAGTTCAGGGTTTTGGGAATGTGGGTTCTTGGGCCGCTTTGCTATTAGAGGAAAGAGGCTTGCGGGTTTTGGCTATCTCTGATATTTCAGGAGCTTATTTCAATGCCAATGGCATCAATATCCAGGAGGCAATTGCCTACAGGGATAGCAACAAAGGTACACTTGAGAATTACAGTGGCGCTGAGAAACTTCCGGATGCCATGGACTTGCTTGAATTGGAAGTGGATGTACTTGTTCCGGCTGCGGTCGAAGATGTCATCACCATTGCAAATGCTGATAGAATCAAAGCCAAATTGATAGTAGAAGGTGCCAACGGCCCAACCTCGGCTAAGGCAGACGCTATATTAAATGACAAAGGCATCATGGCTGTGCCTGATATCCTGGCCAATGCAGGCGGGGTGACTGTCTCATATTTTGAGTGGGTGCAAAATAGATTGGGTTACAAATGGACTGCCGAAAGGGTCAACAGAAGGTCTGACAGGATTATGAAAGATGCTTTTGACCATGTGTATGAGGCTTCTGTTAAGTACCAAGTTCCATTGAGAATCGCAGCCTATATTGTTGCGATAGACAAAGTAGCTAAAACCTACACCTATAGGGGAGGTTTTTAAGGTCAAAAAAAAGTTTTTACTATATTTGGGGCGTGGAAGTCGACTTTCACGCCCTTTCAATTTTATAGATAATGAGTATTCACAAAGAAGGTAGGACATTGTTATTTTGGCTATTGCTTATCCTGGCAGGGGTCAATTTTGGATTGAATTATTTGATTCCCGAGCAGGAAACCGCCCTCAATGTGGTTTTATTGGTTAGTGTGGTTTTTTATTTGTTGATACTTCAGTTTTTCCGCAATCCTTTTATCCAGCTACCAAACGAAGAAAAACTGGTCTTCGCACCTGCCGACGGCAAAGTGGTAGTCATTGAAGAAACCACCGAAACAGAATTCCTAAATGACAGGAGAAAGCAGGTTTCGATATTTATGTCGCCTTTAAATGTCCATGTGAATAGGTCTCCTGTTGCCGGTATAGTGGAATTTTTCAAATACCATCCGGGAAAATATCTGGTCGCTTGGCATCCGAAATCCAGCACCGAAAATGAGCGGACTACGATGGTCATCTCCCACAAAAGCGGTGTCAAAATTCTTGTCCGTCAGATTGCAGGTGCCGTGGCGCGCCGGATCAAATGGTATGTCAAGGAAGGAACGCCACTAGCCCAAGGCGGAGAATTCGGATTTATCAAATTTGGCTCAAGGGTGGATGTCTATCTCCCTTTGGATGCGGAAGTTTTGGTCAGCTTGGATGAAAAAACCAAAGGTGGCAGAACGCCAATAGCAAGGTTAAAGTAAAATTATGCTTTTGACCTTTTCCAAAATAGGAAAGACAAAAATGCTGTACTGAGAAAGAATATGAAAGTCAGCCACTCATAAGTCCTGCTTTCGGATTTTTCTTCCATTGCAATCCCCTCTTTTTCTGCTAATTGCCTTTTGAGCATGGCTATTTCGCGCTCCTGTTTTTGGGAAATGAATTTATAATCATTCTTTTCGTAAGTGATTTCTGTTTTTTCGATTTCGCTGAGCATCTTCAGTTCGTCCATTATCTGATTGTCCTTTTGGATGATCCGTTCCATCCAATCATTGGTTTCGATCATGTCCTTTTTGGTCCTATTGCCAAAAATCCCTGTTTTTTTAGATTCGGAAGTCTTCCAGGCAGAGTGCATGCTCGTCCGCTCGGAGACGAGTTTGTCTAATTTGGCTTGGGCAAAAAGTGAGAATGGAGCAAGCATCAAAATGAGCAAAAGGTATCTTTTCAGCATTGGGATTTCAGTTTTAGTAAAAATGGATTCAAATTTTATGCCGATACTGAATGCTCAACGTGTTTTTAATTTGGCACCTGGTTTTCTTTTGAAAGTACCTTGTCTTCGTTTTCCGTTGGTGTAAAAGTTATACATAAAGTTCATGGCAAAAACTGCAATGGTCAAAGGAATGAACAAGTCCGGGGCCATTATTTTTATTCCAAAAAGTATCAACAGAGAGGCCAATATTCCGGTTTTGAAAGTGGTGTGGCTTTCAGGATATACCTTCCCGATCAAAAAGAGACTCAAGCCTTCAATCAAAATTATCAGGATAATCAGGTAGGTCAACATCTCCGACATGGTAGTTTCATTGGACCATACCACCCAAGCAAGTCCGGCTGCCACCAGTATCAAACTCGCAGATTGTATCGATACATTCAGTCTTTCTCTCATAAGTTATTGGGGTTTTCTTGTTTGATTAAGTTAGGAATTTACCATATAAAATCAAAAATCCAGCATTCACTTTTACAGGGACCTGAAATAGGTTTTCTTTGATAAATATTCCCAACTGAAATGGATCTTCAATATCCCTTAGAACTGGTCGGTACATTTGTTTTTGCGATCTCAGGTGCTTTGGCTGTCCGGGACCGAGAGCATGATATTTTTGGTGCTGGATTCACGGGATTCATCACAGCTATCGGAGGAGGAACACTCCGGGATGTATTGTTGGGGTCTTATCCCTTGGTTTGGATAGGAGATGTCTATTTTCTTTATGCCATTTTTGCAGGGATTTTTACTGCTTTTGTTTTCCCAAAAATCATGTTGAAATTGAGGAAAACCATGTTTCTATTTGACACACTTGGGATCGGTTTTTTTACAGTTCTTGGTGTCGAAAAATCTTTGAGTCTAGGGTTTAGGCCTGAGATTGCGGCCATCATGGGCATGTTTTCGGCAGTGATGGGTGGAGTGATCAGGGACACTTTGGTCAATGAAATCCCGATACTTTTCCGTAAGGAAGTCTATGCCTCTGCATGTTTGGCAGGTGCAATACTTTATTTGATTTTGAATTACTTTGGCGTTCATAGAGATATCAACCTTCTGGTTTCCATTTCTGTGATTATCAGTATCAGGTTGATTGCAGTCAAATACAAACTGAGTCTCCCGAGGCTGGATTGAATCCAATATTTTCCATGAATTGCAGGATATGTTTACCCTTTTGTTAGAAAGCAGATTTTTTTCAATAAATTATTGACGCTTACCATTTTCTAATTGGCATGGTATTCAAACCCAAAATGAAAAACCTGCTGTACATTTTCTTATTTTCTTTAGTTTTTTTTGGCTGCAAGCAACCAGATTCAAAATCCAAACCTGAATACACCCTTCGGTTTGGGCACCTTGCCAATGAAAACAATATCTGGCACAAAGCAGCAATGAAGTTTGCAGAGGAAGTTTTTCTCAGGTCTGAAGGAAGGGTACAGGTCAAAGTCTATCCAAACGAACAGCTTGGAAAGGAAATGGACATGATCACCGGGATTTTGGGTGGAAGTATGGACATCATGGTCACCGCCGAATCACTGGAAAACTGGAGCCTTCCTTATGCGATATTATGCGCCACCCCGTATGCGATAAGAGATTCTGACCATCTTCAAAAAGTAGCTGGTGGACCCATTGGAAAAGAAATTGGAGCGCATATTACCGAAGTGGCCGGATTAAAACCCATCGCATGGTTTGAAAGGGGAGCGAGAAACCTGACCACAAATACCCCTATCCGACATCCGGATGACCTAAAAGGACTGATTATAAGGGTACCAAATGTTTCCCTTTTTGTAGCTACTTGGAGTGCTTTGGGCGCCAAACCTACTCCCATGGCTTTTTCTGAAGTTTTCACTTCTCTGCAACAATCCACGATCCATGGGCAAGAGAATCCTTTTGCTTTGATCCGGAATGCGGGTCTTTATGAAGTGCAGAAATATTGCAACTTGACCGAACATGTCAAAGGCTGGGCGTATGTGGTCATGGGCAACAAGAAATATGAAAGCATGCCGCCTGATTTACAGCAAATCATATTGGAATCAGCTAATGTCATGCAGGCCTTTGAACATGAGCTTTACCTAGAACAAGAAGAATTGGACTCCAGGTTTTTGAAAGAAAAAGGAATGGAGTTCATCGAAGTAGACAAGGCAGCTTTTGAAGAAATAGCAAGCGCCGCAGTTATGGCGAGCTTTACGGAGGAACAAAAAAAGCTTTATAAAAGAATCCAGGAAGTAAGGTAAAATCGGTTTGTTAAATAGATTGTACTTATTTTCAAGATTAGGACACCTTAATCTCAAATCTCAAATCTCAAATCTCACATCTCAAATCTAGTATCTCATGCCTCAAATCTCACAAACACGCATCGATAGAATATTGGAATGGGCAGTGACCGTCAGTTTTTTGTTGATGATAGTGACTGTCATGGTCCAGGTTATCGCGAGATATGCCCTTCCATGGTCTCCCCATTGGACAGAAGAAATGGCAAGATTCTGTTTTATCTATATGGTCAGCTTGGGTGCAGGACTTGCGGTCAAAGACAGGTCTTATATCAACGTCTCCTTATTTCTAGATTGGTTGGATGTCAAAGCACGTAATTGGATGGATTCTTTCATTCTGTTAAGTATCATTCTTTTGATGCTGTGCATGTTGGTTTTTAGCATTCCCCTGATGGATATTGTCAGTCTCCAAGATTCTGCTTCTTTGAAAATCAATATGGCCTTTATCTATTTTTCTATGACCTGCATGTCAGCGTTTGTGGCATTTTATTCAATAGTCGAACTTCTGAAAAACCTCAAGAAAATCTTCCGAAACCAATGACCATTCTACTCTTTGTTGTATTTCTGTTGTTGTTGATTTTTGGTTTTCCCGTTGCATTTGCATTGGGATTGGCATCATTCGTTTTCATCTTGTTTTCAGATTTGCCTTTTATTGTCATTCCCCAAAAAATGTATGCCGGGCTTGATGTCTTTGTCTTGCTTTCTATTCCCGGATTTATTCTGGCGGGCAATCTGATGAATGCAAGCGGCATCACCCACAGGATCATCCAATTGTGCAATGCGCTTTTTGGACACATCCGGGGAGGTTTGGGTTTGGCAAATGTAGGGGCATCGATGGTATTTGGCGGAATATCAGGGACTGCGATTGCAGATACGGCGAGCATAGGATCGGTAATGATTCCTGCCATGGTAAAAGAGGGATATGACACCGATTTTTCTTGCGCGGTCACTGCCACTTCCTCCACCATCGGACCGATTATTCCTCCAAGTTTGCCCATGATCATTGCGGGGACTTTGACAGGATTATCAGTAGGGAAGCTATTTATTGCGGGCATCATCCCGGGTTTATTGTTGGCTTTGGGATTGATGTTGGTTACCTACATTATTTCAGTCAAAAGGAAATATCCCAAAAACCCCAGAGTTTCATTTTTGGAAATGGCCAAGAGTTTCTATCAGGCATTTTGGGCCATTCTCATGACGTTTTTAATTCTTTTTGGAATTATTGGGGGAGTGTTCACACCGACAGAAGCCTCTATTGTCTCCGTCGTTTATGCCATGGCGATCGGGATTTTTGTCTATGGCGAACTCAAACTAATAATGATTCCTGCGATTATTCTTGAATCTGCCAAGATGACGGCCTCACTGATGGTTTTGGTGGGGTTTGCCAATCTCTTTGCCTGGATCATGACCGTAGAGGAGATTCCCCAACTGATCGCCCAAAGCCTGTTGAACATCACAGAAAACAAGATTTTGCTCCTCTTGCTCATCAACCTGTTGCTTTTGGTTGTTGGGGCGTTTATGGAGACCATTGCCTCTTTGCTGATTCTTTTTCCGGTCTTACTTGGAGTGGCAGTTCATATAGGGGTAGATCCGACCCAGTTTGCCATGATTATGGTGATGAATTTGGTCATTGGACTTACTACACCTCCGGTGGGTGTTTGCCTTTTTGTGGCTTCCAGTATCGGCAAGATTCCCATGGAAAAGATTGCCAAGGCGGGATTGCCGTTTCTTTTGGTGAGCTTGGTTGTTTTGATGTTGGTGACATACGTGCCGGCTATTTCTCTTTTCCTGCCTTCCTTGTTTTATGATTGAAAATAAGTCCATAGACGACAGTCGACAGTCCACACCTGTCCGCCGTGGCGGAGCCGCTACAAAATAACCTCAATTCGGGTTTTATATGGTTAAGTGAAAAAAGGACCAAACACAACTTGGATTGAAGTCCATTGGCAGTTGCTGTGGACTGTGGACCATGGACTATTGACTTTTTGAACATGCCTTATTTCCTACACTTCATCCACCTAATCCTACACTTCAGTCAGCTTTAATTTTTTGGCTTTGCCTTTCTCCACACTTTCGGATCAAATATCAAAGCAATGAAGGCACTTTTCACTATCTGTTTGTTTTTTCTCGTCAACCTGACCTTGGCCCAGACCACGATCAAAGGGATTGTCAAGGACAGCAAGGGAGAGACTGTTCCTGGTGTGAATATTTTTCTAAAAGGAACTTACGAAGGTACTTCCTCTGAAGTCGATGGAAGCTATGAATTGGAAACTGACGAAACAGGAAAGTTCATTTTGGTTTTTCAAGCTATGGGTTTCAAATCCCAGGAATTTGAAATCGACCTGAACGGTTCGGAACAGACCTTTAATCCCATCCTAAAAGAAACCATCAACGAAATGACGGCTGTGACCATCACCGCCGGAGCGATGGAAGCTTCGGATGAGAAAAAAGCGGTAGTCTTGAGACCGATTGATATCGTGACGGTTCCCTCAGCGATGGGCGATATCATCGGGGCTTTTCAGACTTTACCCGGAACTGCCAATGTAGGAAATGACGGTCGACTTTTTGTCCGTGGGGGCGATGCTTCTGAGACTTCGATATTTATCGATGGAATGAAAGTCGGTAATGCCTTTGGGACAACGGCTTCCAATGTCCCTACCAGAACACGCTTCAACCCCAACCTCTTCAAAGGCTCTTTCTTCAGTACAGGAGGTTATTCCGCTGAATATGGACATGCACTTTCCTCTGCATTGGCACTCAATACGGTAGATATTCCGGTCAGGAATCAAGGTGACATCAGCCTGCTATCAGTTGGCATGGGATATTCACAGACTTTGGTTGGGGAGAAAAACAGCCTCACAGCTACTGCCAATTACATGGACTTGTCGCCCTATCAGGCCATGGTTACTCAGAATTTTGATTGGGAAAGGGCTCCTTATGGATGGGATGCCGAAGTGAGCGCAAGACAAAAGTGGGGCAAAAGTGGGATAGTCAAAGCCTACGCCCGTACAGAATCGGGCGGTATGAAAATCTGGCAGAAAATCCCCGGTTCAGAAGGCCGCGGCCAATTGGTGGATCTCAAAAATCATTACACTTTCACCTCTGGATCTTTCAAACAAATCGGGAAAAATGACTGGAGTTATTATGGAGGCATTTCCTATTCCAACAATGTGGATGAATTTACTTTGGACCAAATTGATATCAGAAATCAAAACCGGGTCATCCATGCAAAAGCTGTGGCATTGAAAGGTTTCTCGGATAAGTTTTCCCTGAAGACAGGTTTAGAAACCTATCTTTTCAGCTATGAGGAAGGGCTAAAGTCAGAAAATCTGGTTCGGGATTTCAATGACTTGCAGGCCAATATTTTTACAGAGGCAGATTATTATGTCAGTAACAAACTGATCTTCAGAGGGGGGCTAAGGGCAGGCCACAGCGTATTGGCAGATCAGACTTGGTTGGATCCTAGGTTTTCATTGGCCTACAAATTTGAGAATGAAGGGCAGCTTTCTTTGGCTGCCGGGCAATTCAGTCAAATGCCGGTGGAGGAACTGAGGATTGCGAGTCCTGATGTTCAAAATACGATAGCGAACCATTTGATTTTGAATTATTTCCTAACCAAAAACGGCAGGACCGTCCGCGCTGAGGCATTTTACAAGGATTACAAAAAAATTCTTACGTATGAAGGAGCGCAATATTTCTATAGAAATATCCAGCAAAACGGAACAGGTTATGCTCAGGGTTTCGATGTATTCTACAGGGACCAAAAGACAGTCAAAAACACGGATTTCTGGATGACTTACAGCTTTGTGGACAGCAGGCGGAAGTTTGCCCAATTTACCGAAATGGTGCAGCCGGGTTTTGCGCCAAGGCATAATGCCTCGATCGTAGTAAAACATTTCGTATCAGGATTGAAATCCCAACTCGGTGGTTCATTTGCGATCAACGACGGCTATACCTATACGGACCCGAATTTTGCAGGGCAAATGAATGCTAAGACCAAAGGATTCCGGGATTTGAGTCTGAGCTGGAGTTACCTGCCAAAGCCTAATCTTATTATCCATTTTGCCTGCTCCAATGTGTTGGGCAGAGACAATATTTTCGGATATCAATTCAGTCCCACGCCAAATGAATCCGGCAAATACGAGAGCCTGCCCATCAGACAGACTGCACCAAGATTCATATTCGTCGGCATATTCCTGACACTTTCCAAAGACAAAACCGCAAACAATTTAAACAACTTATAAAAATAGAAATCATGAAAAAGCACACACTGATTATCGCATTATTGATGTTCGTTGCCACTTTTGCCAACGCCACAAATGAAGCCTACGAAAAGGCCATGCATAAAGAAATCCAAGCTTTTGGGAAGGCAGGACCTGTTTCAGAAGTTCAAAAATCCGCAAATGCTTTTGCAAGGATTGCGGAGATGAACGCCGGAGAATGGCTGCCGGACTACTATGCTGCTTTGGCTTACGCCAATATGGGATTCAGGACTGAGGGAGGATTGGAGGAAAAAGACGGGTATTATGCCCAAGCCAAAAAGCACATTGAAAAAGCCAAAGCAATTTCCCCTAACAATTCTGAAATCGTAGCTGTGGAAGGCTATATCGTCATGGGAGAACTCGCAGCCGACCCCAATTCGAGAGGACAAAGTCTATCCGGATTGGCAATGCAGACTTTTGGCAAAGCTATCGGACTAAACCGCCAAAACCCAAGAGCGATTATTTTGATGGCCCAGATGGAATATGGGATGGCGCAGTTTTTTGGTCAGGGACCTGAAAAGGCCTGTGGCTTGGTAGCTTCTAGTTTAGAGCTTTTTGCCAAAGAAGCCGCTGAAGCCAAAGAAGGATCCATAGATCCTCTCTGGGGGAAAGGTATGGCTGAAGAAATGAAAGAAAGAACCTGTAAATAATCAAATCCACCTTCCTGAGTCATTTTAGGAAGGTTTTGACAATTCCATTTTATAATCAAAAAAAATACTTCCATGAAAACCACGCTATTTTCCCTAATGATGTTGCTGTATTTTGGCTCTTCGGTTTTTGCGCAGGAGCAAAAAAAGCCCAATTCCGGTCTTGGATTTGGTTTCCAAGTCAATCAATTTCAGAATGATTTTGGGTTTGGACTGAACATGACCAGTCCCGAAATCTTAAATGGAAACGCCGCCTTCCGGCTCAAAGCCAATCAGGTCTATTATGAGCACCTGTTGGATGGTGAATATGTATGGAGCGGTTACCAAAATGTCTCATTGGGTTTTGTGGGATTTGGAGGAAAAGTTGGCCGAGACATCCGCCTGTATGGTGAAGGAGGCTTGGTGGGGATTTTTCCCTCAGACAGATTTTCCTCTGAATCCTTCAGGATGAGTACCTATGGGACTTTTGGCTTTGAGTTTTTCCCCACTCCGGCCTTTAATTACTTCATAGAATTAGGAGTGATGACCTCCCGCGCAAGAGCTGACAAAATCGCAGGAAGTCCATTTTATTCCAATGGATTTGTGGCAAGTGTTGGGTTCAGGATAAACCTCAAAAAATAGAAATCCACAGTTTAAAAATTTAAATGTTTTGAGGCAATGATTCCATTAGAATGGTGATTCAAAATAATTCTTGTCCAAAGACTGAAATGTACGGTACATCCCTGCCCGACGACAGGCGGGGGTCTTCGGTCTTCCGTCCAGTCTATTGTCAAATTTAGGGTTGCTTTCAAACAAGCCGATATCTATAAAACTAATACAAAAAATCTATGTCCAGTCTCTTCAGTAGTGAAATCGGTTTAATACATTTTATAGCCTCCGTTTTGGCTTTGATTCTTGGTTCGGCAGTGTTGCTGATGACCAAAGGAAGCAAAACCCATATCCGGATGGGATATCTCTATGTGGCAAGCATGGCTGTCTTATTGGTGACGGCCTTTATGCTTTACAACTTATTTGGCAAATGGGGGATTTTTCATTATTTCGCAGTGGTCAGTTCTCTCACTTTGGCTTTGGGGATGATTCCGATTTTCTTGCGAAATCAAATCAAAAATTGGGCTTATCTTCATTTCTCCTTTATGTATTGGTCGGTGATCGGTCTATATGGGGCATTTGTAAGTGAGATGATGACGAGGATTCCCGAAGTGCCCTTTTACAATATGGTCGGAGTAGCCACTGGTGGCGTGATGTTGTTTGGTGGGATTTTGTTTGGTATCAACAAAGCAAAATGGATGAAAATCATGGGAGCGATATCAAAACAAAGTAAAAGCAAGGGTGAATTTGCTTAAACGTGCACGGACGACAGTCGACGGCCACGCTAAATTGATCGCAAACCATTATTGGTTTGGCTTCGTGCAACGAAGGGCTATACATAATTCAAGGTTGTTTTAGTTAGTTGGTTCGATAAACTTTTCCAAAGTTTGGAATGGATGTTTTAAGATTTTCATGGACTGGTCCCAACTTTGGAAAAGGTTTATATAATGCAAAAGCTTATCTAAACGACATTGATACATAATTGATAATTTTCAAAACCTAATGACAATGAAGAAGAGACTTGAAATTTTGAATGCTACCAAAATCCTTTCAGGAGTATTGCTTCTGATTTTGATGTCTTCTTGCGCCGAGAATGTGCCTATTGACGAATGTCTGACCGGCGAGACTCATGGTTTTTTTTGGGGATTGTGGCATGGATTTATCGCTCCCATCAGTCTGGTGATCAGTCTGTTTGACAAGGATGTCGCCATGTTTGCGGTGAACAATGACGGTTTTCTCTATGGATTGGGTTTCCTGCTCGGCTCCGGCGGTTGGGGGATATTGGCTTCCAAAGCAAAAAAGCAATGATACATTTAGATTCAAATAGGGATTTCTCAAAATAAACCTACTTCAAGGAAAAACCAATGAGCAAAAGTTTCTATAGTTCAGCTACCATCTTCAATTCCGCCAAGCGGTTTTTCCTATTGAATTTTGGGATTTCCACGATGTTGATGCTGATTTCATGTCCAAGTTGTTTTTTGTCTTTGGAAGGGATTTCATCGATTATCCCAGACTGGGTTTTTTCATTTCTGATGTCGGCTTCTCTGAGTATGGGGGGATTCAAGGTGGAGGAGTATTTTGACTCTCGGATATCCTGGATCGAGAAACCGGTAAAAAGACTTGTCTTGACGGCTGCAGCTTACATGGTTTATTCTTTTATCGTCAGCTTTATTTTGGTGTTGGGTTATGTTTTGGTGACTGTGGAGGAGGTCACGCTGTCTAATATCAGTTGGATCCGGATGTTGAACAATACCCTGATGCCGATATCAGTTGCCTTGATAATCATCACCATTTTTATTTCCAGGTCTTGGCTGTACGAATGGAGGTCTGCGGCCATCGAAGCCGAACAGCTCAAATCCGAAAAATTTGCTAGCCAATACCAATCCCTTAAAGACCAACTCAATCCCCATTTCCTTTTCAATTCCCTGAATGTACTTTCCAACCTCGTCTATGAAAGTGCTGACAAGTCTGCGGAATTTATCCAACAGCTTTCAAAGATTTACCGGTATGTGCTCGATGTTCAAAACAGGGAATTGGTAGGCTTGGAAAAGGAAGTGGTTTTTGCGGAAAACTACCTGAGTCTACAAAAAATCCGCTTTGAACAAAGCTTGGAATATTACATCGATGTCAACCAAATGAAAGGTTGGAACATTCCGCCGCTTTCTCTGCAGCTGCTTTTGGAGAATGCTATCAAGCACAACATCGCGAGTATGGAGAAGCCTTTGAAAATCTTTATCCAACAAACTCCGGATTCTCTGATCGTCAGGAATAACCTCCAACCCAAACTTACCAAAGAAGTCGCCGATAGTGGAATAGGTCTGGAGAATATCGAAAAGCGCTATGCACTGCTTAGTGACAAAAGCCCCAAAATCACCAAGACCGGAACAGAATTTATCGTCGAGCTGCCACTTCTCAAACTGGAAAAATCATGAAAATCCTGATCATTGAAGATGAGCGGCCTGCTGCCAACAGGTTGAGGCAATTGGTGTTGGATTTGCTTCCAAATGCAGAGATTTTTGGACACTTGGATAGCATTACTTCTTCGGTAAAGTGGCTGGAAACAAATGTGTTCCCGGACCTTATTTTCTGCGATATCCAATTGGCCGATGGGCAGAGCTTTGAGATTTTTGAAAGGGTAAAGGTCAGTTCTCCGATTATTTTCACCACTGCATTTGACCAGTTTGCAATCAAGGCATTCAAGTTAAATTCGGTGGATTATCTCCTCAAACCCATTGACCCCAAGGAATTGGCGCAAGCCATCCAAAAATTCCAGTCTCTACAAATTAAGCCGAGCATAGAACTCCATCAGATACGGGAATTGCTTTCCCCCAATTCAAGCCATCATAAAAGCAGGTTTTTGGTGAAGTTTGGCGAAAAGATCCAAAGCGTACAGACGGAGGATATTTCCATTTTTTACAGTGAAGAAAAAGTCACTTTCCTGCAAACTGTGGAAGGGAGAAAATATATTTTGGACTATACCCTTGACCAGTTGGAAGCCATGTTGGACCCAAGGAAATTTTTCAGACTCAATAGAAAATATATAGCTTCTTTTTCCTCAATAGCTGAAATCCACACCTACTCCAACAGCCGCCTGAAAATCAAATTGGCAAACTGTACCGACAACGACATCCTGATCAGCAGGGAGAAGGTCGGGGATTTTAAGGATTGGTTGGATGGGTGAGTACAAAGTACGAAGTACGATGAACCAAGTACGAAGTAGTAAAAGGTAAGAGGTGAGAGGTGGGAAAGTACGAAGTATCAAGTACCAAGTACAAAGTATCGGAACCAGAAGTGGTTAGAGATGAAATAAACCTCTCCTTGTCACATCGACCAGAGGGAGATATCTTTGTTTAAGGATAAAGTAAGAAGTTGGAAGTACGAAAAAGTAGGAGATGGTGGGTCCGAAGTTCAAGTACCTAGTACAAAGTATCCGAGAGGCAAAGGGTAAGAGGTGAAATAAACCTCCCCTTGTCATATCGACCAGAGGGAGATATCTTTTGGAAGTGGGAAGTGGGAAGTGGGAAGTAAGAAAAAAAAAGGTTTGAAAGTACCAAGTACAAAGTATCCGAAAGGAAAAAGGTAGTGGAAAGAAAAAACCTCTCCTTGTCATATCGACCAGAGGTAGATATCTTTTTTAAAGGACGAAGGAGGAAGTCAGAAGTACGAAGTACGATGTACCAAGTATCAGAACCGTAAGTGGTTAGAGATGAGATAAACTTCTCCTTGTCATATCGACCAGAGGGAGATATCTTTTTTAAAGGATGAAGGAGGAAGTCAGAAGTACGAAGTACGATGTACCAAGTATCGGAACCGGAAGTGGTTAGAGATGAGATAAACTTCTCCTTGTCATATCGACCAGAGGGAGATATCTTTTTTAAAGGACGAAGGAGGAAGTCAGAAGTACGAAGTACGATGTACCAAGTATCGGAACCGGAAGTGGTTAGAGATGAGATAAACTTCTCCTTGTCATATCGACCAGAGGGAGATATCTTTTTTAAAGGACGAAGGAGGAAGTCAGAAGTACGAAGTACGATGTACCAAGTATCGGAACCGGAAGTGGTTAGAGATGAGATAAACTTCTCCTTGTCATATCGACCAGAGGGAGATATCTTTTTGAAGAAGGAAGCATAAAGGTTCATGACTGCCACCTTTTCCGATAATTAAGGTTTTCTCTTTCATTTTCAAAAACATATCTTTACGTTAGCTGATAAATTTAATTCTATGAGATACCTAATGATTATATTTTTTATGCTTGGATTTTCCTGCAGCCCAAAGGGTAGCCTTGACGGTCAGATTGATTATAAAATGGACACGGTGGTCGTCGACTCCAAAGGTGGAATAATCATGGGAGCAAGCCACCTATTTTTGAGTGATTTTGACAGCAACCTTTCCACACTATACCATTACAGCAATCAAACCGCAGAGATTGAAGTGATAGACCTTGAAACTTTGTCAATCAAGGATAGAATCAAAATCGAACAAGAGGGCCCTGAGGGTGTGGGTGAAAATGTTAGCAGGCTTTATTTTCTAGGCGATAGTCTTTTCGTTTTTGGCCATTACTTTGGTTTGAATTTTTTGGACATTTCAGGAAATAAGTCTAATGGTAATAGGTTCAGGGAATTTGAATTTTTTAAAAACTTGCAAGAAGATTCAGATCATTTTACCAATAGTTTTTGTTTTTTGAATTCAGACAAAAAATTTATAAGTCCAGTATATTCCAAAGAAAATGATTTTAAATTCCTCGCATTGGTGGACCTTGAAGGAGACCGATTGGAAAAAATAGAATTTGAGGAATTAAAAGTAATCAACAACTTTAATGTTACTCTTAAAAGCGGTAACTCCCGGCGGTCGATTATCCAACCTGTTAACATGTTAAAAGTGGATGACTTGATCTATATCTCCAATTCTGCCAACAATGACATTTTCACATATCATATTCAAACACAAGAACTCAAGAATCTAACCATTGAAGCCAATAAATTACCAGCAGGAAAATCCGGGACGTACAAAAAGGAAACTGATAATTTTGATGAGTTTGCAGAAATTTTTACAAGGATGAATTTTGAAATCGAGTATAAAGAGATAGTCCGAAATCCATCAAACGGCAATTTTTATAGATTTGCTATGCAGAAGGTAAGAGAGAAGATAGATGAATTACCCGCAAAATTTGATATTCATTTGGTGGCCTACGACAAGGAGTTTAAGCTTTTAAGTGAAACATTCATCCCAGAAATGAACACTATCCCACAAGTTTATTTTTGGAAGAATAATAGCATTTGGCTTCATGAGAACATTGACGATGAGTTGGCTTTTGTCAGGTTATTGTTCATGCCTTGACTTGGATTAGAAAGTTCTAAGTTTGGGGAGTGTGGGAATCAGGGAATTTCAAGGTTAGAAAGTTCGAAGTACAAAGTATCAAGTACCAAGTATCGGAACCGGAAGTGGTTAGAGATGAAATAAACGTGACTTTTTCACCTTGCGTGTTCAAATTAAAATCATTCAGAAAGGGTAGTGACGTTGGTTGGCCTGTCATCCTGAGTCTCAAACATTTTCAATAAAACATTCAGAAAAGGAATGACATTGAAACGATTTTATTTCGGCCTCGTCCACGATAGCGATCGGGATCGGCCACCGATGTTGTTTTTGGGAGAGGGGGGAAGAGGAAAAAGCGGCGCAGCCGCTTTTTCCTCTTCCCCCCTCCAAACACCGAATCTCCGATCCCTGAGCTTGCCGAAGGGGAAAATTTTATTTCTGTCATTCGTCCCTGAGGGAAATATCTTTTTGTGTACTTTGTACCAAGGAAAAGTTAATCTTATGTAACAGATTATTGACTTAGTAAAAATATCCGATAATTTACCTAGTAGACTAGTAAAAATATCGAGTTCGGCTTTTAATGGAAGTTTGATTTTTTGCTTAACTCTCTTTTTTCAATCGAAAAAATTTTAATTTTTTGAGTACCCAACAACTTTTAACGTTTTGATTTTTGGATTTCATTACGAATCTACTATTTTTAGTTTTATCCCAATATTTATGAAAAACTACCTGATACTAATTTCAATGCTTTTTCTCTTTTCCTGCAGTTCCAATACCGAAAAGAAAGCTGATTTCTCCCAAATGACTTTTTCCTTGGATACAGTTATGGTGGATTCGAAGGATGAGATATTATACCTTAATGCCAACCTGATGCAATCAAGCCTAAGTCAGGATTTGAAATATTTATACAACTTCAATCAACAGGAATTCAGTCTGGAAAAAATCAGCCTTGACGCGCTCGAACTCCAGGGGAAAATCAAACTTGAAAAAGAAGGGCCTAATGGAATAGGAGATTATGTTTCCAATTTTAACCTTCTTGGAGACGACAGGTTTCTGGTTCAGGGTTTTTCAGGACTTTTTATACTGGATTCTTTAGGAAAAATTTTGAAAAAATTAGAATATTCCAGTTTAGGAGAAGGGAGTCTTTCGCCTGATGACTTTATGATGAGATTATTTTCCTTACCAAGTGATCCTGATACACATTATGGATTTTCGGTCGATTGGGAAAGTAACAACTATGTTTTCAATAAGGTCGAAATTGAAAATAATGAAAACACAAGATTTGAGATACCTGAGTTTGATAAATTGAAAGAATACAGGATTGAACTGGTTATGAATGGATCGCCGGCAGGCGGAATGGGGCCGTCTTTATTTATTTCAACTTCTATGGACAAAGTTGTTTTGAGTAATGAAATCGCCAATGAATTTTATGTTTTGGCGAACGATGAACCGACACTGAAATATATTTCCCTTTTAAGTTCATTGACACCAAATAGAAAAAAAGAGAATTCAATAAATCAAGTTGAGTCTATTGAAGCTTTGTCAGAACTCTATAAAAAGTCGCAAGAAGACATTAATTTCAGTAAACCTGTTTGGGATAATAAGAATCGGATTTTCTATCGATTTTCCTTTTTCAAAAGATTTTTGGAAATAGAAAATGAAGGGGATCAAGAAAGTAACGATGAAGTTTATTTGACGATTTTAGACGAAAATCTACAAATCATAGGCGAATCTAAAGTTCCCGAGCTAAAAAGAGCTCCCACCACCCACTTCGTCAAAGACGGCAAAATTTGGATTTTTGAGAATATAGATGATGAAATGGCTTTTGTCCGCTTAAGTATCAATTCCAACTAACCCTCTAAGGGTTCAAAACCCTTGGAGGGTTTTCTAAAACCAATCAAACCCCCATCCAATGAAAAATCTACTCTTTGCGATTTCGATGCTTTTTCTCTTTTCCTGCAGTCCCAATACCGAAAAAAAAGCTGATTTCTCCCAAATGACTTTTTCTTTGGATACAGTTATGGTGGATTCGAAGGATGAGATACTTGATCTGAAATCCGGACTTTGGTCTTCTGATTTTTCTGCTGACAAAAATTACCTCTATAATTTCAGCAGTAATGACCACAGTATAGAAAAAATTGATCTGGATTTACTGGAATTTGTGGGGAGATTTCCTTTTGAAAAAGAAGGACCGAATGGAATTGGTGATTATATCGGGCTGATCCAGTATTTACCAGAAGAGCGGTTCTACATCAACTCAAACCTCAAAAATGGCATTTTCAATCTGCAGGGACAGAAAGTTGGCGACTTGAATTTTAAGTATGAGGAGCTTCAAGGTGATTCCTTGCCGATTCAACAGCTGATGACGTATGGTTTTGTTTTTGATGAAAAGCCCAATCAGATTTTTGCTGTATTCAGGGATTGGTTAAAGAACAAAACTTCTTTTGGAATATTGGATATTGACAAAAAGACCTATTTGGACAAGCCGATCCCGGAGTTTGATTTTCTGAAGGATTTTACAACTGTTTTAAACGGGGATCGAGGTTTCCCTATCGCTTTTTTAGGTCCTTGGGTTTGGGCAAACAAAGATAACGGCAAGATAATTATGGGGAATAATGCTTCTTCTGATCTATATATTTATGATTTTGCATCTGATTCCCTTTGGTTTGAAACCTTTGAAAGTAAATTAACAGCCAATAGAAAAACAGGGACTTATCCGGCTGAAGCGGCATCCAAAGAAGAGTTTGATGTTTTAAACAGGACTTTTGGTGAAGGCATAACTTTCATGAATCCAGTTTGGGATCCGGCAAAGCAGATATATTTTAGATTTTCCTTTTTGCAAGAATTCAAAGAAGAGGAAGGCAAAAGTGTCAATGAGAAGGCAGTAGTCTATTTATCTATTTTAGATCCAGACTTTAATTTGGTCTCCGAAACAGTGGTTGATGTGTTGGACAAAAGACCTAACTTCCACTTCGTCAAAGACGGCAAAATCTGGATTTTTGAGAATATCGACGATGAGTTGGCTTTTGTCCGCTTAAGCATTGATTCCAACTAACCCTCCAAGGGTTCAAAACCCTCGGAGGGTTTTCTAAAACCAATCAAACCCCATCCCATGAAAACACTACTCTTCGCAATCTCAATGCTTTTTCTCTTTTCCTGCGGTAGAGAAAAAGAGGAAAAATTAGCTGATGACTTCAGCAACATCACCTTTTCCTTTGATACTGTTATGGTGGACAGTGGAGACGATTTCATCAATCTCAAATATGGACTCTGGATCTCAGCAATCAGCAAAGACCACAAATATCTGTACAATTGGAATCGGGAAACTTCGGAACTCGATAGAGTCAATCTTGATCTGTTGGTGCTCGAGGAAAAAATCAAATTTGAGAAGGAAGGTCCAAATGGCGTTGGAGATTACATTTTTTGGATTTCTCTTTTAGGGACAGATCAAGTTCTATTTCCAAGTTTTGAAAATATGGGATTGCTTAATTTTCAGGGAGAAAAACTGAGAACCTACAAACTCATCGGAGAGAAATTTGAAGGAGACACCCTTCAAGAGTTTGAGAGCTTCTCTAATCAACCAATTATTTCTGATGATGGAAATACCCTCTTTGGGATCTTGGGCAATTGGAAAGAAAAAAGCTTCTACCTAGCAAAATTTGACTACGAGAACAAAACCCTGAAAAAACATGAACTTCCGGGATTTGAAAAATTGGCGGATTATACTGTCACACTCAATTCAGGTGGAGGTGGAATGATGATTCCACCTGAAAAAGGTATCACAGAAGTCGGGGGCAAACTCATAATTTCCAATTCAATATTCAATACCCTAATTGTCTATGACATGGCAAAGGATTCCCAATATCAGGTGGAATATGAAAATAAGCTTACCAAAAGCGGCAAATCAGGCAAATATGTGACTGAAGTGGATTCAGAGGAGGATTTTTACAGAGCGGCTAGTGAAATCGGTCAGGAGATCAATTTCAGGAATCCTATTTGGGACAATAAAAACCAGAGATTTTATCGGTTTTCCTACGAAAGCATTCCAAAGGAAAACTTCAAAGACGAAGAAGAAAAAGAAAAGAGTAAAGTGTACCTCACTATTCTGGACAATGACTTTAAAGTCTTGGGTGAAACCTTTGTCAAAGAACTCCAAAGTAGCCCCGCAAAGCATTTCGTCAAAGACGGTAAAATATGGATCTATGAAAATGTCGATGATGAACTTGGTTTTGTGAGGATGACTATCAATTATGAATAACTAACCCTCCAAGGGTTCGAAACCCTTGGAGGGTTTTCTAAAACCAATCAAACCCCCATCCAATGAAAAATCTACTCTTTGCGATTTCAATGCTTTTTCTCTTTTCCTGTGAAAACACAGTCAAAAAAGACAGCACAGATTATTCAAAAATCACACTGACAATGGATACTGTTGTGGTGGATTCTGGAGAAGAAATCATCAATCTGAAATATAACTTATGGACCAGTACCATGAGCGAAGACAACAAATTTCTTTATCTGTGGAATAATGGTGAAATCACTTTGGATAAAATCAACCTTGAGGAATTGCGGTTGGAGAAAAAAATCCAATATGAAAGTGAAGGGCCTAATGGAGTTGGTAGGTACGTGGGTTGGATGAGTTTTTTAAATGAAAATGAGGTTTTGTTTTCTGGTTTAGGGCCGCTTATGCTATTTGACATGGAAGGAAAAAAAACCAGAGAATATCCAATAACCGAAGAAACCAACTTAAAGGAAGGAGATTATTTTGGCAGAAACCCAATTTTATTGAAAAATGGAGAAGTAATCTATGGTTATCAAGGCAATTGGATTAATAACACCATGAATTTTGTCAAGGCCGATTTCAAAGAAAAAAAGTACACAAATATTGAGTTGCCGGGGATTTCCGAGCTTCCTGATTATCGCGTTATATTGGAATCCGAAGACATGGGTTCCATGGCTTTACCGGAAAAATTTTTGAAAAAGGTAGGGGACAGGATCATTATTTCCAGCTCTGCGTATAGTACTTTGTACGTGTTGGACCTTAACAATGACTCCGTTTTTCAAGTCAACTATACCCCTAAGCTTACTCCCAAACAAAAAAAAGGAGGATACCCAGAAAAGGTGGAATCTGTGGACCGGTTTAAAGAAGTAATGGCAGAGATTGATACCGAGATCAATTTTCAGGCGCCGGTTTGGGATGAAAAAAACCGCAAATTCTACCGCTTTTCATTTGAAGCCCTTCCTACCGAAATCAGTGAAGGTCCGGTGTTTATAAGTGCTGACCAAAGACCCATTTCCAAGATTTATCTCAGTATTTTTGATGAAAATTTTAACCTGTTGGGAGAGACCCTCTTGGATGAATTGAAACATGTCCCCAATACTGTTTTCGTCCGTGACGGCCAAATCTGGTCCTATGTCAATGTGGAGGATGAACTTGGTTTTGTGAGAATGAGCATCGATTTCAAATAACTAACCCTCCAAGGGTTCGAAACCCTTGGAGGGTTTGCCCAAATCCAATTATCAAATCTAACCAATCAAACTCCCATCCCATGAAAACACTACTCTTCGCAATCTCAATGCTATTTCTCTTTTCCTGTGATAACTCAGTAAAAGAAGAAGTCAAAGATTACTCAAAAATCACGCTGACAATGGACACAGTCGTGGTGGATTCAGGAGATGAAATCATCAATTTGAGAGGTGGACTTGGGGTCAATACCATGAGTGAGGACAATAAATTTCTTTTTTTGTGGTCGTACGATAATAACTCTTTGCAAAAAATCAACCTTGAAGCATTGAAGTTGGAGAAAACAACTCAATTTGAAAAAGAGGGGCCAAATGGAATTGGGGATTATTTATCATGGATTAGACTTTTAAATGAAAATGAGGTTTTGCTATCTGGTTTTGGAAAGTTTATGATTTTTGATCTCGACGGAAAAAAAATTCGTGAACATTATTTAAATAAAGAAACATTCGGGAAATCATTCTTTGCGGCTGGCGATGACTTTGACAGAAATCCACTCCTGTTGAGAAATGGAGAGGTCGTTTATGGGTACTTAGGTGATGGAATTATTGGTAATTGGACTTTTGTCAAGGCTGATTTTAAAGAAAAGAAACTGACACCAATCGAATTGCCAGGGATTGGCGAACTTCCCGATTATAGGATCTTATTGGATGGAGAAATTAATTCATCAGCATCACCCGAAAGGGTTTTGAAAAAAGCCGGAGATAGGATTATCCTTTCAAACTCAGCCTTCAGCACTATTTATTTATTGGATCTGAAAAATGATTCTATTTATCAGATTGGGTATAACCCAAAACTTTCACCCAAACAAAAGAAAGGCGGGTATCCTGAAAAGGTGGAATCTGTGGATCGGTTTAGAGAAGTAATGGCAGAAATTGATACCGAAATCAATTTTCAGGCGCCGGTTTGGGATGAACAAAACCGCAAGTTCTATCGCTTTGCATTTGAAACTCTTCCTACCGACATCTATAAAGGGCCATTGTTTCTGAGTCCGCACCAAAGACCCATTTCCAAGGTTTTTCTCAGTATTTTTGATGAAAATTTTAACCTGTTGGGGGAGACAATCCTAGATGGATTCAAGAATGTCTCAAATACTGTATTCGTCCGTGACGGCCAAATATGGTCCTACGTCAATGTGGATGACGAATTGGGTTTTGTGAGGATGACCATCAATTATGAATAACTAACCCTCCAAGGGTTCGAAACCCTTGGAGGGTTTGCCCAAATCCAATTATCAAATCTAACCAATCAAAATCCTATCCCATGAAAAATCTACTATTTGCAATCTCTATTCTATTTCTCTTTTCCTGCGGTGGGGGAAACGAGGAAAAATCAGCAGAAGACTTCAGCAACATCACCTTTTCCTTTGATACTGTCATGGTGGATACGGGAGAGGACTTTATCAATCTCCAATCAGGCTTGTGGATCTCAGCAATCAGCAAAGACCACAAATACCTGTACAATTGGAATCGGGAAACTTCGGAACTCGATAGAGTCAATCTTGATCAGCTTGTCCTTGAAGAAAAGATCAAGTTTGAAAAGGAGGGTCCAAATGGCGTTGGTTCTTACGTAGCGTGGATTTCCCTTTTGGGAAGTGATCAGTTTCTATTTTCCAATTTTGATGATATGGGATTGCTCAATTCTCAGGGAGAAAAACTGAGAACCTATAAACTCAACGGAGAGAAATTTGAGGGAGATACACTCCAAGAGTTCGAGAGCTTTAACCAACGCGCTATCATGTCCGATGACGGGAATACCATTTATGGGATTTTGGGCAATTGGACAGGGGAAAACTTTTACTTGGCCAAAGTCAATTTCCAAAACAAAACCCTGAAGAAACATGAACTTCCTGGATTTGAAAAATTGGTAGACTATTCCGTCAAGTTCAATTCTAACGGTATGTTCATGGTTTCTCCTCCTGACCAATCCATCACAGAAGTGGACGGCAAGCTTATGATTTCCAATTCAGTATTCAATACCATCATTGTCTATGACATGGCGAAGGATTCCCTCTATCAGGTGGAATATGAAAATAAGCTTACCAAAAGCGGCAAAACAGGTAAATATGTGACTGAAGTGGAATCAGAGGAGGATTTTTACAGATTGATGGGTGAAATCAATCAGGAGATCAATTTCAGGAACCCGATTTGGGACAGCAAAAACCAACGATACTATAGGTTCTCATTTGAAGCCTTGCCTAAAGAGAATCTTCAGGATGAAGAAGAAAAAGCCAAAAGTAAAGTCTACCTGACGATTTTGGATCAGGACTTCAAAGTATTGGGAGAAACCTTTGTCAAAGAGCTACAAAGCAGCCCCGCAAAGCATTTCGTCAAAGACGGCAAAATATGGATCTATGAAAATGTCGATGATGAGTTGGGATTTGTGGTCATGACCATTAGCAGTTAACTTGTGATGCAGGTCGTTTCTACGTCTTCAATTTTTCTTCACCTTGACTTTGGTAAACAGATCGGCAGTATATTTTTCATAGAGTTCAAAAAGAAACTCCATACGCTTGGCATCCGATATGAAGGCCTGAGGTCGGTAAGCTAGATCAACTGCCCGGTCTAGCTCCTGATGGGCACGAACCAAAACTGGAGGCATAGACCATGGATCATATAGTTCAGCCAATGAACTTTCAGGATAAGCTGCCCTGGCATCAAGTACTTTTTGGGCAGCTGCTTCAATGGTATTTATTTGCTTTTCGGATGGGGATAGTGGCCAGGGGAAGTTGTTGTAAACGATTCCATTTGAGTACTGAATTCTGCTTTCTAATCTTCCACAAGTATATCGCATCCAAACCATGTGCATTTTACTTTGCAAAACCCCAAATAAGAAAAGTGATGCTTCAGGGATAAATGAAGCAGTATTATTAATTATATATTCAGGTTCAATATGTGCAAATGGAATATAAATTCTTCTCTCAGAAGAAACTTTTGGAAACATTAAATACCTCTTAATTGGTTGTCTATCTTCAGAAAAAAGAGTTGGAAAACTTGCCCAATGTCTTGTTCTCTGTTTGGAACTCGATAGACGAAATTTTTTAACTCTTTCCAATCGTTCCATTATCATAGGAATATGTCTAAACTTACTAGAAGGAACATCTTTTAACCATAGACAATATCTTACATTTCCATTTAAAAAATCACCTCCACCAATAAATGGACGAATAAATGAAATACTATCCGGGTAATTTTCAACAAGTTCACTCACCTCTTTTCCTGTCAACATTAAATGGCCATCATCTGTAGACTCACTACCTTTAATTATATCAGGCACATTACATAAGGGTTTTGTCCTTGTTACAATTAGTATTTCTTTTCCGTCTACTAAGTAGGCATTAATGTTTTTAGCCTTGATTTCATGAGGTTCACCTTTAATATCCTCATACTCAAAAATAGTTTTATCAATTGTATCATAGTTTGCAAAACCGATAATTACACAGTGAACACCCGCATTACCTTTTGCTTCATTTTTCCAACTAAATGTTCTATGAGCAAAATGTATCTTTATGTTAAATTTATTAAACATTAATCCCCACAAATAACCAACTTGTTCACCTTGAGATATTGAATTAGTAGATACAAATGCAACCTTTATTTTTGTGTTTTGAATGTATTTGGCCGCTTTAATATACCATGCGGAAACATAGTCTAAAACACCTGTCCCTTTTCCTTTTTCAAAAATTAGCCCCATATCAAATTTCTGTTCAGGCGACTGCTCTTTCTTGCCAATAAAAGGTGGATTTCCAAGGATATAAGATAGTTGTGATTTTGGCACTACATCTTCCCAATTGATCCGGAGGGCGTTGCCTTGTACGATCTTAGCCGCCTTTTTCAATGGCAGCCTGACAAAGTACTGACCAAATTCATTACTAATCATCATGTTCATCTGGTGATCTATCAGCCACATGGCCACTTCTGCTATCCTTGCAGGGAATTCCTCATACTCTATCCCGTGCATCATATCCACATCCAGCCAGATAATGTCCCGGACATCAAGGAATCCCTGACCCTTGTCATTCATGGCCCTCAGTATTTCTATTTCCAAAAGCCTGAGTTCCCGGTAGGTAATGACCAGGAAATTTCCACAACCACAGGCCGGATCCAGAAATTTGAGCTTGCTGATTTTCTTATGAAAATCGGGTAATTTGTTTTTGTTGTTCCGGATGGATTCAAACTCAGCCCACAGCTCATCCAAAAAAAGTGGTTTGATCAATTTAAGGATATTGGTCTCCGAGGTATAGTGGGCTCCAAGGTTCCTCCGTTCCTTGGGATTCATCACACTCTGAAACATGGATCCAAATATGGCAGGAGAAATCTTGCTCCAATCAATGTAACAACAATCCAAAAGGGCCTGTCTCATTTTGCTGTCAAAGCTGGCCATACGAAGCTTTTCTTCAAAGAGCTTTCCGTTGACGTAAGGAAAAGCACCTAACTGTTCATCAATATTTTTGAATCTATTTTCCCTAGGGGTGTTGAGCACTTCAAAGATTTCATGGAGCCTAGAGGCCAGGTCACTTCCATCCTCATTGGTTCGCTGCTCCAAAAATTCCTGAAACTGTTGCTTGTCAAAAATGGTGGTATCCTCAGCAAAGAGACAAAACAAAATCCTGACAAGATAGACTTCAAGATCATGACCCGAGTATCCGATTTCCTCCAGTCGGTCGTGCAGCTTGCCCATAAGTTCGGCTGCCTTGATGTTTGCAGGATCCTGTTCCTTATATATTTTCTTCTGGTAACCTAAGAGGTAGCCAAAATGCTGGACATTAAAAACCAAATCTTTCAGTAGAAATTCCACAACCTTGTTTTCCTCCATATCATGGAGCCGGAATCTCTCAAAATCAGAAATCAGAATATACTTGGGGAGTTCATGTTGCTTTAGCCCATGGGTGTAATCCTTGGCTTGGACATATGCCAGATCAAGATCTTTACCGCGGCTCTTCATTTCGATCAGAATAGTTCCTTTCCAAAGAAGATCTATGTAGCCGTCTTTTTCATCCAGCTTTTTTACCCTGTGTTCAAAAGTCGATACTTTTTTTCTGCTGATCCCAAACACATTGAAAAACTCAACAAGGAAGGGTTTGGCATCTGCATTCTCATTTGTGGCATCAAACCATTCCTTGGAAAAACTGATAGCACGGGATTTGATTTCATTCCAGCTTAATGTCATAAAAATTTAATGCGGATAAATAGGTGATTTTGATTTTCAATCAATTTATTCGTTTCATTTCAAATTACCAAATAGTTCCAATTTGCCGACTTACCCAAACTTACGTTGCGGAAAAAGGATACGGAGTTGGAGGATCATTTATTTTGGATTTCTACCACCATCAGCCTAAATTCGATAAACCAATTCCTATGGCAATTTTTCCTACCAAAGCCCGCTTGGCGCATATTGTTTTTGAACATAACGACAGGGCTTCCCGCAATTTTGATGTATTTATTTTGGTCTTGATTTTGTCAAGTGTGACGGTGGTCATTTTGGATTCGGAGCCATCGATCAACAGAAAATACCATGATATCCTTTATGTTCTAGAATGGATTTTTACAGCCTTATTCACTGTAGAGTATATTTTGAGGCTTTGGTTGAGCAGTAGAAAGTGGGGATACGTCACCAGTTTTTATGGAGTCGTAGACCTTTTGGCCATTATCCCGAGTTACCTCAGTTTGTTTCTGTTGAATACCCAATTTTTGGTCGTCATCCGCGGGTTGAGGTTGTTGCGGGTTGTCCGGATCCTGAAACTTGGCCGCTATGTCAAGGAGGCAGAAACTTTGAAAAGTGCCCTGAGAAGCAGCCGGGCCAAAATCCAGCTCTTTGTCGGATCTGTCTTGACCATTGTTTTGATAGCGGGTACAATTATGTTTATCGTGGAAGGGCCGACAAGTGGGTTTACCAGCATTCCTATGGCGATGTATTGGGCCATTGTGACACTGACTACAGTCGGTTATGGAGATATCACTCCGGTGACAGCTTTGGGTAAATTCATCTCCGCAGTCATCATGCTCTTGGGTTATGCAATTATCGCTGTGCCGACAGGGATTGTGACCTCCGAACTGACCCAAGCCAAAAGGGACCAAGCCGACGGGAAAAAGAAAAAATGTGAGACTTGCAGTAACTGGAATGAATTGGATGCAAATTATTGTAAAGTGTGCGGGGAAAGGATGATATAGGTATTGGCCTACATGGTTATTTAAGCTAACGGATATTCATTGCAGTCAAAAAAAAACCCCTTCAGTATGTAAATCTGAAGGGGTTTGGAATCAGGCGTTTTCTTCGCCTTCTATAAACTGTTTTTGGATTTCATCTACTTCTTCTTCCTTTTTTTGGACGAGTTCTTCTTTGAAAAATCTTCCTTGGAATATCAGGATGATGGTTACTCCCACAAATATCGACGCATCTGCGATATTGAAAATCGGCCATAGTGCGGTATAGCTTCCACCCCAAACTGGAACCCATTCTGGGATAAATCCTTCCCAGATATCAATGTAAAACATGTCAATCACCTGCCCGTGAAGCCAAGGTGTTGGCGCATTGTAAGGAGCGTTGTTCAGCCATACACCATAAAATACGCTGTCCACCAAGTTGCCGATTGCTCCTCCCAAAATCATGGAAATACAGACGATATAAGCTGTATGTAAATTCTTTTGGATGATGTAATACAGGTAATACCCAATACCAAACATGGCGATCAACCGAAAGGAGGTCAAGAGAAGTTTTCCATATTCGGATCCAATCTGCATCCCAAAAGCCATTCCAGGATTAGTGGTGTAATGTAACTTAAACCAATCACCAAATACCTTAATCTGACCCGGAGTCCCAAAATCCATCTCGTAATGGACCAGCATTTTGACTGCCTGATCTATAATTATCACCACTAGGGCGATTGCAAAATATTTCAAATACTTCATCGATAGCATTATAAAGCCACAGATTTAAGGATTTTTTGTAGAATCTCCCCTATCTGTGGCGTGTTTATTTGATTTTATACTTTCTCTACCTTGACAGTCAATTCAAAATCGTCCATATCAAGTAGCGTTCCGTCAGTTACTGAACCGTTCACTTCCAACGAGAGGGCTTGTGTTTCGGTTTGGATATAGGAGGCAAAGTTTTCCAAAGCGCTATTGACCATGTCATCGTGCTTGGCTACTTTGATGGTGATTTTGTCCTGAACTTCGAGTCCCATGTCCTTGCGGAGATTTTGGATCCTGTTGACCAAGTCTCTTGCGATTCCTTCCTGCTTTAACTCCTCCGTCAAAGTCACATCCAAGGCAACCGTCACACCATAATCAGATGCAACAGACCAGCCTGGGATATCCTGTGAAGAAATCAATACATCTTCTAAGGTCAAATTCACCGTTTCCCCATCCAGGGTCATATCAAAAGAACCATTTTTTTCAATGGATGAAATTTCTTCTTTTCCCCAAGCATTGATTGCAGCAGACACCTGTTTCAGTTTCGGTCCAAAACGTTTACCCAAAAGCGCAAAATTCGGCTTGACTGACTTTACCAAGATACCTGAGGTATCATCTATGTATTCGATGTGCTTGATGTTGACTTCTGATTTGATCAAGTCATCCACATGTTGGATTTGAGCTTTGGTTTTTTCATTCAAAACAGGGATCAAGACTTTTTGCAAAGGCTGTCTGACTTTTAGTTTTTCTTTTTTCCTCAATGAATGGACCAAAGAAGAAATATCCTGCGCCAACTGCATGCTCGCTTCGAGGTCTTCTTTGATCAGTTTTGGATCAGCAGAATTCCAATCTCCCAAGTGAACGGATTCAGGCAAAACCTGTCCGGCTTCTCTGCAGCTTTCACTGAGGTTTTGGTACAACCAATCTGCATAAAACGGCGCAAAAGAAGACATCAACTGAGTCAGCGTGGAAAGACATTCATGTAAAGTCTCATAAGCTGCCTGTTTGTCTTTGTTGATTTCTCCTCTCCAGAATCTTTTCCTAGCTAATCTAACATACCAGTTAGAAAGTTGGTCGACGGTGAAGTTCATAATCGCACGGGTTGCCTTGGTGGCATCGTAGTTGTCCATGGCGGCCTCTGTTTCGGAGATCAGGGACTGAAGTTTGGAGATGATCCATTGGTCCAGTTCCGCCCTTTCGATTACCGGTACTTTTTTGGCCGGATCATATACAAAATGATCCAAGTTGGCATAGAGCGCAAAGAAATTATAGGTGTTTTGCAGCGTACCAAAGAACCTTCTCTGTACTTCTGCTACGCCCTCAAGGTTGAATTTGAGGTTGTCCCAAGGATTGGCATTGCTCAGCATGTACCATCTGAGCGCATCAGGGCCATATTCATTCAGGGTTTTGAATGGATCCACGGCATTGCCCAATCGCTTGGACATTTTGTTGCCGTTTTTGTCCAAGACCAAACCATTGGCAATCACATTTTTGAATGCAACCGAATCGAAAAGCATCCCGGCAATGGCATGCAAAGTGAAGAACCATCCCCTAGTCTGATCCACGCCTTCGGCAATGTAATCTGCAGGATAATTGGCTTTGAAGATTTCCTCATTTTCAAAAGGGTAATGCCATTGTGCATAAGGCATCGCACCGGAATCAAACCAAACATCTATCAAATCCGGTTCACGGAACATTTTTTCGCCTTTGGGAGAAACCAATACCACCTCATCCACATAAGGGCGGTGGAGGTCAATTTCTTTTCCTTCAAATGGAGAAGCTTTCATAAAGCCCTTAGCAATGGATTTCTCCATTTCCGCATTCAGTTCGGCGATCGAACCGATACACATTTCTTCTGTTCCGTCCTCTGTTCTCCAGATGGGAAGCGGCGTACCCCAAAATCTGGAGCGGCTCAAGTTCCAATCCACCAAGTTTTCAAGCCAGTTGCCAAATCTGCCTGTTCCCGTTGCTTCCGGTTTCCAGTTGATGGTTTTGTTCAGCTCGACCAATTTGTCCTTGTAGGCTGTAGTTTTGATAAACCAGCTTTCCAATGGATAATAAAGGATCGGCTTGTCCGTCCTCCAGCAATGCGGATAAGTGTGTTCGTATTTTTCTACTTTGAAAGCCTTGTTTTCATTCTTCAAAATAATGGAGATGATCACGTCGGTGCTTTTGTACTCCTTGTTGCTCTCATCATCCTCGAGGTAATTTTTTACATAGAAGTCATTCGCTCCCAATTCCTTGTGGGCGCTGATGCCATGTTCTTTCATCTTCGCGGCCAGATATTCGCCGACAACAGGCAGGAATTTTCCTTGTCTGTCCACGACCGGGATGTCATTTCCCAGGTCGTCTTTGACAAATACTCCGGGTATATTTTGTTGTACCAATGTCCTGAAATCGTCCGCACCGAAGGCTTTTGCCAAGTGCACGATTCCTGTACCGTCTTCAGTCGTGACATAATCCCCAGCCACTACTGTGAAAGCAGGATGTGCCAAAGCGATGCCTGAAATCGGGAAAAGCTGCTCATATTCCCAACCCAAAAGGTCTTTGCCTTTGTATTCCTCTATGATCTCATAAGGGATCAATTTGTCTCCGGCCTTGAAATCGGCCATGGCGATTTCCTGCGCTTTTGGATTGAGGTAAGCGGCCATTCTGGCTTTTGCCAAAATGACATTGACCGGTTTGAAGGTGTAGGGATTGAAAGTCCGGACTTTGACATAGTCGAGTTTTTCGCCGATGGCCAAAGCCGAGTTAGAAGGCAGGGTCCAAGGTGTGGTCGTCCAGGCAAGGATGTAAGTATTGTTCTGTCCTTTGACTTTGAACTGAGCCGTGATGGAAGTGTCTTTGACGTCCTTGTACGTACCGGGCTGATTGAGCTCGTGCGAACTCAAACCTGTACCTGCCGCAGGAGAAAAAGGCTGAATCGTATATCCCTTATAAAGCAAGCCTTTGTCATAAAGCTTCCTCAAAAGGCTCCAAAGACTTTCAATATATTTTGGTTCAAAGGTGATATAAGGATCATCCAAGTCCACCCAATAGCCGATTTTCTCGGTAAGGTCATCCCATTCATGTTTGAAACGCATGACCGTCTCGCGACATTTTTGGTTATATTCTTCGACGGAGATTTTTTTTCCGATATCCTCTTTGGTGATGCCGAGTTCTTTTTCAACCTGCAATTCCACAGGAAGTCCGTGTGTATCCCAACCCCCTTTTCTTTTTACCTGAAATCCTTTCAGCGTTTTGTACCGGCAGAAAATATCTTTCAAGGTCCTTGCCATCACATGGTGGATACCCGGCGTACCGTTGGCGGACGGCGGTCCTTCAAAAAAAGTGAAGGTTTCGAAACCCTCTCTGTTGTCCACAGATTTTTTAAAAATGTCATTCTCTTTCCAGAATTGGAGGATATCTACTCCTATCTTGGGATAATCAACTTGTTTGAACTCCTGGTATTTTTTCACGGTATTCCTTGGGGTTTTATTTTTTCCCACCCAAAACTCCAAATTTCTGAATTGATCCTTGGGTGGATATGTCTATATCAAAAGGGTCTAATAACTAACCCTTTCAAAAGCAGGCACAAAGTTAAGAGATTTTGGGCGAATAGGGATAGCTTCCTATAGAATTCAGGTTTTTGACAGATAATTTTTGGTTTGAATTAATTTTTCAAAATGAGAAAAGCTTAAATTTAAAATTGTAACATCCCTGATTTTTGTGAAAAAAAGTGTTTTAACCCAAACCGATACGCAACAGTTGATCGAGAGGGTTCTTAATTTGAATCCCGATGTCAAAGCCAATTGGGGTCTGATGACCGCTACCGAGATGCTTGTCCACTGTAATTTGGCCCATCAGGGAATTCTCAAAGCTCCCAAATCTGACAAAAGTGCGACATTCAGACAACTGATGTTCAAGTTTGTCTTCTTCAATATCAGAAGTGAATTCCCAAAGCTGGCCAAAGGTCCAAAGAGATTTCAAACTGCTGGGAATGCCCCGGACGCTTCCTTTGAAGAAGAAAAGTCAAAATTTGTCCATATCCTGAGCAAATACCCCCAAAAAGATTACACTTTGGAAGCGTCCCATCCCGTTTTTGGTCCACTGACCCATCAGCAATGGGGAATATTTGTGTGGAGGCATGTGCACCACCACCTCAGGCAATTCGGAGTTTAAAGCGATAATTTTTTTGTCAGAATCAAGTGCCCGGAAGTGAAATACCTTTTACTCTCCGGTAAAGGGAAAGCGCGTACCTGTCCGTCATTCCTGAAATAAAATCCACCAAAGCCCGAAGCAACGGATAGGGATTGACTTTGATTTCCCAGCCTTCTAAAGGAAAATCCTCAGGAAGCAACCTCAGGATACTTTTGTCTTTGCCTGAATACAGTTCGGTTTGGTAGAATTTGTGGTTCAGCGCTTTTGAAAAAACTTCCAATAAACCTTCCAAAACCTGAAATCCTGCAGCTTCTTTTTCCAAAACGGGTTTGGACCTGTAAATTTTTTTCACAGAAAGTTTAGATATTTTAGCAAGCGCGCTCGCTGAGGGGATGATGTCAGTCAATGCTTTGTCAAAATCACCTGTGAGCATCGCCTCTTCATTGGCACAAAAAGCTTCAACTGCTTCGCTGATCAGACTTCCGATCGTCATCGCCCTAAGGATGGCCAGTTTTTGGGAGTCTGTTTTGTATTTCTCTAATTTTTCAGGTTTGAATTTGTCCCCCAATATCTCGGCAAGTAACTCAATTGTCTGCTCAATACTCACCAAGCCCATGGTGCAGCCGTCTTCGAGGTCAATGATGCTGTAGCAGATATCATCGGCTGCTTCCACCAAAAAAGCAAGTGGATGCCTCAACCAACATTCTGCATTTATTTTGGTCAGTCCCAATTCTGAGGCGAGTTGGGCGTAGTCTTTTTGCTGGTCGGTAAAGAACCCAAATTTCTTCTGACTTCTGCGGTTGTGGTCCCTCTTGAAAATGTGGGATGGTCTTGGATATTTTGTAAATGCAGCCAAAGTTGCATAAGAAAGTTTCAATCCGTTATCCTTGGAAACCAACATCCTGAAACCTTGGGCATTTCCCTCAAAATTTGTCAAATCATCCCATTCATGGGGTTTGACATGGGAGTGCCAAATGTAGCCATAAGGATGATGCTTGAAAAAATCAGAGATGGCTTCCTCACCTGCATGTCCAAAGGGCGGGTTTCCGATATCATGTGCCAATGCTGCTGCTGCTACGATCGCACCAAAATCAGACGAATGGATTCCTTTTTCGGCGAGATTGGGATATTTACTGATGAGGTATTCACCGGCGGACTTTCCCAAAGACCTGCCAACGCTGGACACTTCCAGGCTATGGGTAAGTCTGGTGTGGACAAAACCATTTTCAGGTAGCGGAAAAACCTGGGTTTTGTCCTGAAGATTTCTAAACGGAGCAGAAAATATGATCCTGTCGTAATCTATTTCAAACTCACTTCTAAAAGATTCAGGGGAGGCATTTTCTTTTTTCGAAGAATCAAACCTGTCCGAACTTAATAATTTTTCCCATTGCATCATGTCCAAAAATACTAATTTTACCCTGTGATAAAATATATACAAAATCTAATTCTTTTTTCGGTATTCTTATGCTCCTGCGTCTCTGATGCAGAGAGAAGCACTGCGCTCGTCAATGTCTTTGTGATAGATGCTCCAGGCAATTTTGAGGAAGTATGGGTGGAGATTTTGGGCGTGGAGTTAAAGACCACAGGAACAAGGGGTCAGGACAATGCGGCTCCCGTTTTTTTTGAAAATACCCAGGGCAACAAGCAGGTCAACCTTTCCAATCTTATTTTGGATAAACAGTTTTTGGTCGGTCGAGGGGAATTATTGGTTGGAGCACTCATTGAATTGACTTTAAAACTCGGAACAGACAATTATGTGGTAATAGACGGGACGAGATTTCCATTGGTATTTGAAAGCAATGAATCGCAAAATCCTTCCCTAACAGTCAATTACACTTTAGATCCCGGAATTTCGTACGATATCTTTATTGATTTTGAGGTTTTCAGGTCTATTAAATCCCAGCCCGATCCCGCCAACGGTTTTGTGCTGAAGCCCAAACTACGTTCCTTCACCAGGGCAGATACAGGTGAAATAGCCGGATCAATCCTTCCTCTTCAGGAAAATGCAGCTGTTTATGCCATCCGGGGAAAGGACACCGTTTCCTCCACCGCTGTTGACCTTACAACAGGAAAATTTAAACTGAGAGGAATTTTGGGAAGCCATACTGTTTCGATTATTCCTTTCAATACAAAGTACCTACCTGAGACCATTCCGAATGTTAAGGTTGAAAGCAGAAAGATCACCCAAATAAATGCCATTACACTCCGTCCAAAACCTTAATTCCCATGACTCAGGATGAATTGTACATGCGGAGAGCCATCGAATTGGCGGAACGGGGAAGAGGCAATGTAAGTCCTAATCCGATGGTCGGCTGTGTCATTGTGCATAATGAATCAATTATTGGTGAAGGATTTCATCAGGTATATGGAGGACCACATGCCGAACCCAATGCCATCAATTCAGTTGCAAATCGAGATTTCTTGTCTGAATCGACTGTTTATGTCTCCCTTGAGCCCTGCGCCCATTGGGGCAAAACTCCTCCCTGCGCCAATCTTTTGGTAGAAAAAAAAGTGAAGAAAGTTGTGGTTGGGGCGATGGATTCGAATCCTTTGGTAGGAGGAAAAGGAATTCAGATTTTAAAGGAAGCAGGAATTGAAGTTGTCACAGGGATTTTAGAAAAAGAAGTAAGAGAGCAGAACAAACGCTTTTTTACTTTTATCGAAAAGAAGAGACCTTATGTCATCCTCAAATGGGCCCAAACCCAAGACGGATTTGTGGCAAGAGAAAATTTTGATTCCAAGTGGATTTCCAATGCCTATTCGAGACAGCTTGTCCATAAGTGGAGGTCTGAGGAAGATGCCATCTTGGTCGGAACTTCCACCGCCAAATACGACAATCCACGGTTGAATGTCAGGGATTGGGAAGGAAAAGATCCCGTCAGGATTGTGTTGGATAGAAATTTGACTTTGGATAAGAGTTTGCATTTGTTTGACAACGCCCAACCAACCATCTGTTACAATCAAGTCAAATCAGAAAAATTTGAGAACATAGATTTGGTACAATTGAAGTCAGGTTTTGGAGTTAAGGAAGTATTGGAAGACCTGTATCAAAGGAAAATTCAGAGTCTGATCGTAGAAGGCGGAGCGCAGGTATTGAAAAGTTTTATTGAAAATGAACTTTGGGATGAGGCTCGGGTTTTTACAGGTCAGGTCCAATTTGGAAAAGGCATTTCGGCACCCTTGATCAAAGGTAAATTGCTCTCCGAATCAGAAATCATGGGGGATAGATTGGCTGTGTGGCGTCATCTTGAATCCGAGGTACAGCCTGTCCCGTTTTTTCGGGAAGGATGAAAGATCTCAAAATATAAGAGACTCTTCGTTTCACTCAGAGTGACGGCTGCTACAAATATGTTATTGGCAGTGAACAAGTCCAAATACCTGAAAGTTGGCTACATCGGTCATCCTTCATCGGTCAACATAAATCCATAACCATAAATTATTTAAAACCATGTCCGAATCCCTCTACTTACCCGAAGCCGCCACGAAGGCAGAAAAATACCAAGCCATACTGCCACAGATTGAGGCTTTGATCTCCTCAGAGTCAGACAGTTATGCGAATCTTGCTAATGTTGCAGCAGTGTTGCGAGAAGCTTTTGGGTTTTTTTGGGTAGGATTTTACATTGTTAAAGCGGAACAGTTGGTATTGGGACCATTTCAAGGTCCTTTGGCCTGTACGAGGATAGCTTTTGGAAAAGGTGTTTGCGGGACGGCTTGGAAAGAAGCCAAAACGCAACTGGTTCCTGATGTGGATGCCTTTCCCGGACATATTGCCTGCAGTTCTGCTTCACGGTCTGAGATCGTGGTACCGGGATTTAAAGAAGGGAAAGTTTGGATAGTCCTTGATGTCGACAGTGACCAATTAGACGATTTTGACCAAAGCGATGCTTTTTACCTCGAAAAATTGATGGCCTTGGTGGACAAATACTGTTAAGTGAAGCCTACTTCACTTCCCATTTTTCGATATACTTCGGTTCGAATCCAGCCATCTTATCCAATAATTCTACAGGATCGCTGCTTACTATCAATAAGTCTAACTGCGCTTGGTGCAAGAATCCTTCTTTTGCAGAATGCTGCAGAAAAGTAATCAGCCCATCATAATAGCCATTGACATTGTATAGTGCCAAAGGCTTGCTGATATAAGCCAATTGGTTGAGGGTCATGATCTCAAAAAGTTCCTCAAAAGTCCCGATTCCTCCCGGCATGGCGATAAATCCGTCGCCTTTTTCTGCCATGAGCCATTTGCGGTCACGCATGGTTTCGACGACAGTCAGTTCGGTCAATCCTCGGTGCGCTACCTCGATGTCCACGAGTTTTTGGGGAATGATCCCATAGACATCCATCCCTGCTTCCAACATCGCATCGGCGATGACGCCCATCAACCCGACATTCCCGGCACCATATACCAAAGCCATGTTTCTTTTTACCATTTCATTTGCCAAAGCTTTTGCTCCTTCTTCGTAGATAGGATTTTTGCCTTTGTTGGAACCGCAGTAGATGGTGATTTTTTTCATGATGGTGATTTTTGAATAAAAGTACAAGTTGTCCCGCATAGGCGCAAAGAAAAATTTACCCCAGAGGACGCGGAGGGCACTGAGAAAAATAATATTCATGTGTCCCACAAAGACACAAAAACACAAAGAAAAAGTAAAGGCCTTAAGAAAGATACCTTGCGTTCTTGGCGAAACCATTGCGGTCATTGCGGTAAAAATTGTCCCGCGAAAAGGCGCAAAAGAAAAGAGCGAAAAAACCAAAAGGTCTTGAGAAAGACACATTGCGTTCCCAGGGAAACTGTTTCGCGCATTGCGGCAAAAATTTTTCAGAATTACCAATTATCATCTGTGAAAATCTGTGTTCATCAGTGGCAAATATTTTTTCCCGCAGACTACGCAAATTTGCGCAGAAAAAAAGAGAGGGTGTCCCGCGAAGATGCAAGAAAAATTCACCTCAGAGGACACGGAGGGCACGGAGAAAAAAATTGCATAATATATCACGCAGAGAAAAAAAAGAGCAAAGCCCCTAAGAAATGCACCTTGCGGTCATAGCCAAACCATTGGGGTCATTGCGGTAAAAATTTTTCAGGTTTACCAATTATCATCTGTGAAAATCTGTGTTCATCAGTGGCAAATATTTTTTCCCGCAGAGTACGCAGATTGGCGCAGAAAAAAGAGGAGGTGTCCCGCGAGGATGCAAAGAAAAAATTCACCTCAGAGGACTCGGAGGGCACGGAGAAAAAAATTACATAATATATCACGCTGAAAAAAAGAGCAAAGCCTCTAAGAAATGCACCTTGCAGTCATAGCTAAACAATTGGGGTCATTGCGGTAAAAATTTTTCAGGTTTACCAATTATCATCTGTGAAAATCTGTGTTCATCAGTGGCAAATATTTTTTCCCGCAGACTACGCAAATTTGCGCAGAGCATATTCTCCGCAAGCCAAAATAAGGATACCTGATTTTTTTTCTGCGAAGGTCTGCGAAATCCGCGGGAGTAATTTTTGGATTCTGTTAATCTAAAGCTCCCGCAGACTGCGCGGATGTACGCAGAATTTTTTCACAGCAAGCTTAATCATGGAATTTCATTTTTTTTCTGCTAAGGTCTGCAAAATCCGCGGGAGATATTTTCAAGACGTAGGTCATAATATCCTTTTCCAATTATTCTCCCTAATTTTGACCCCATGAAAATCTGCTTTGCCACCAACAACAAAAAGAAAATAGAAGAGGTCAAATCTGCCCTTGGAGAGGACTTTACCATAGTATCCTTGGAAGAAATCGGCTGTCGGGAAGAACTTCCCGAAACAGGTGACACCTTGGAACACAATGCCTTCCAAAAAGCCAGGTATGTCAAAGACCACTATGGTGTGGATTGCTTTGCAGACGATACCGGATTGGAAGTGGCCGCATTGAATGGAGCTCCGGGAGTTTATTCAGGGAGATTTGCCGGCGAACCAAGAAGTGATGAGAGGAATGTAGACCTGCTTTTGAGCAAAATGGAAGCAAAGGATAATAGGAAAGCGAGGTTCAGGACCGTCATTGCGCTTATTCTGAATGGGGAAGAGCATGCCTTTGACGGCATTGCGGAAGGAGAAATTATCCAACAGAGAATCGGTACGGGTGGATTTGGATACGATCCTGTATTTGTACCCAATGGATTCAAAAAAACTTTTGCTGAATTGACTTTGGAAGAAAAGAATAGCATCAGCCACCGTGGTAAGGCTGTAAAAGCTTTGGTCAACTTTCTCAAATAAAGTTTTAAATTTGTTACCCATGAACAAACCATTTATTGTAGGTATAACCGGGGGAAGTGCATCAGGCAAGACTTTATTTTTAGATAGACTTTTGAATTCATTTGATCCTGGGGAAGTTTGTCTGATTTCTCAGGACAATTATTACAAACCGAGACACCTGCAACCGGTGGATGAAAAAGGGATCCACAATTTTGATACGCCCAACTCCATTGATTTTGCTCAATACGCTGAAGATATCAAGAAGATCCAAAGTGGAGAGACTGTCTACAGACAGGAATACACTTTCAATAATCCCAATAAAAAACCCAAAACCCTTGAATTTGCACCGGCGCCTGTGGTCGTGGTAGAAGGGATATTCGTACTTTATTATCCAGAGTTGGCGGACTTATTGGACCTGAAAGTATTTATCGATGCCAAAGAATACATCAAGCTTAAGCGTAGGATCGTCCGGGACAAAGTAGAGCGGGGTTATGACTTGGATGATGTTTTGTATCGGTATGAAATGCACGTGATGCCGACTTATGAAAAATACATTGAGCCTTTCAAGAACGATGCGGACCTGATTATTCCCATCAACAGGAATTTTGACCATGCCTTGGATGTCATCCGGTCCTACCTCAGGATGAAAACTAAATAACCGGAATTGCTGTAGATTCAGTTTTTTTTAGGTTAGGCCTTTTGTATTTACAAAACTTTATATATTTGCTCCCCGTGAGAAAACCAAGCCGACAAATAGCCTTATTCAGACAGAGAGCGACCATTCTTTTGGTTCTGTTCTTTTGTCTATTGGTGAGTGGGGCTGAATATTTTCCAAAAACTTCGGATCAGAATCAAAAATCCAAGCAGGAAAAGTCTCAGGAATCAGGTTCTTCTTCCGAAAACCAGACTTTTTTAAATGTTGCAGTTGATGCCGTGGTTCCTTTCGTGACCGTGCTCTCCCAACAGGTATTTTATTTGATTTACGAAAACTACACTGTCGAGCCGCCCGTCACAAACGGTGTCAGCATGACATTGCCTTTGAATTTTCCTTATTGGGAGATCCTCCTTGAGAGGATTATTTCGCCCAATGCACCCTGATCTTTTTTCTTTCCTGAATGCCTGAGCCTATATAAGGCTTTTCCAAAAATCTTGTAATCAAACAATCAAAAATCAATCATATGCGTAACCAAGGAGTCATTGTGTTTCTGACCGTGGTAGTCACAGCTTTGTGTCTGTATTACCTGTCGTTCACATTCGTATCAAACAACATCCAACAGAAAGCTGTGGCATTTGCCACTGACGAATCTGGAAATATGGATTTTGCCAAAAAGCAATCCTACCTAGACTCTATCTACAGAGAGCCGGTTTATAACTTTCTAGGTGCCAATTTCACCTACAAAGAAATCAAAGAAACTGAATTGGGACTCGGCCTTGACTTACAAGGTGGTATGCACGTTACTTTGGAAGTTTCTCCCATTGAAATCCTAAAGGGACTATCCGGCAACAGCAAAGATGTGGCTTTCAATGCAGCATTGGATGAGGCAAGCCAAGCTGCCAAAACCAGCAACAGCAAGTTTGTAGACTTGTTTTACAGCTCTTGGGAAAAACAAGCTCCGGGACAAAAGCTGAGTGCAATATTTGCAACTGCAGCAAACAGGGGCCGAATTTCATTGGAATCTTCCGATTCTGATATCCTTCAGATCATCGATACTGAAGTTGAAAACGCGATAGAGCGTTCATTCAATATCCTAAGAACTAGGGTGGACAGGTTTGGAACTTCCCAACCAAACATCCAGAGAATCCAAGGTTCGGGCCGTATCCAGATCGAACTTCCGGGAGTAGACAACGCAACGAGGGTCAGAAATCTCCTTCAGGGTGTAGCAAAGCTGCAATTTTGGGAAGTGGCAGAAGTTAACGAATACCTTTCTCAGTTAGAAGCCGCCAACAGTCTTTTGGTAGCGGAAGCACAGGCCAAAAAAGCTGCTACCCAACCTGCAATCGCAGAGACTGATTCTGCAAAGGCTGCTGCTGCAGTTTCTGAATTAGAGAAACAATTAGCAGGAACTACAGATTCTACAGATGTTTCTACATCGGTATCGCCGATTTTTTCCTTGACCAAATCCCAACAAGGGTTGGTGTATGAGATCAGGGATACTGTTGCCATCAACAGGATTTTTGCCAGAGAAGATATAAAATCAGTATTGCCAAGGGATGTAAAATTCCTTTGGTCTGTAAAGCCTGAGGTAGCTGACAACCTTGAGTTGTTGGAATTATATGCCATCAAAAAGAGCAGAACAGGTGATCAGGCGCCTTTGGAAGGTGATGTAATCACTGACGCCCGTCAGACTTTGGACCAGACTTCCCGTCCTGCGGTAAGCATGCAGATGAATGCCGATGGCGCCCGAAGATGGAGAAAACTGACCGGTGATAATATCGGTAGAAGGATCGCAGTGGTTTTGGATGATTTTGTCTACACTGCGCCAATGGTACAGGGAGAAATTCCTTCCGGACAGTCGGAAATCACAGGTAACTTCACCATAGAGGAAGCCAAGGATTTGGCAAACATCCTGAAGTCAGGTTCACTTCCTGCACCGACCAAGATTGTAGAAGAAGCCATCATCGGTCCAACTTTGGGTAAAGAAGCACAAAGCCAAGGTATCATTTCCATGGTTGCAGGTTTGTTGTTGGTAGTAGTATTCATGGTCGCCTATTATGCCAAAGGCGGTTTCATCGCAATTGCAGCTTTGATATTCAACATCTTCTTCATTTTGGGGATTTTGGCACAGCTCGGCGCGGCATTGACCTTGCCTGGTATTGCCGGTATCGTGTTGACGATCGGTATGTCCATTGATGCCAACGTCTTGATTTTTGAAAGGATCAAAGAAGAAATGGCAAACGGTGCAGGGCTTTTAGCTGCTATCAATGAAGGATACAAGAAGGCCTTTTCTGCAATTTTGGATTCGAACGTTACTACCTTCCTCGTTGGAGCGATTCTATATGGATTAGGTCAAGGTCCTGTTAAAGGCTTTGCGATCGTATTGATGATTGGTATTGCATCCTCATTCTTTTCATCTGTTTTTATAACCAGATTGATTGTACACCTTTTAAGCAAAAAAGGAGACGAAAGCAGCATCTCATTCACTTCTCCTTTTGCCAAAGGCCTCTTGAGCAACCTGAACATAGATTTCATGAGCAAAAGAAAAATAGCCTATATTTTTTCCACAGGATTCATAATAGTAGGACTTGCGATAGCTTTGATCAGTGGATTGAAGTTTGGGGTTGACTTTACAGGTGGTAGATCATATATCGTGACATTTGCCCAACCGGTGGTTGCATCAGAATTGAAAGTGGGTCTTGATGGTGAATTTGACGGTTCAGTGGAGGTCAAATCCTACGGTGGAAGCAATATTATGAAAGTGACTACCTCCTATTTGATCAATGAGGATGATGATGCCTCTAATGCGGAAGTAGAAAGCAAAGTGAAAGAGGGTATATCCAACATCATGGGCTTGACTTATTCTTCAGATGCAGCCAATATTCAATCCGGTCAGTTTGCGATCACAGGGTCCTCTAAAGTTGGAGCCACAGTTGCTGATGATATTAAAAAATCTTCGGCTGAAGCCATGTTCTTCGCTTTGGTTGCCATCTTCCTTTATATCCTCTTGAGATTCCGCAAGTGGCAGTTCTCTTTGGGAGCAATCATAGCATTGGCACATGATGTCCTTTTTGTTATTGCTGCTTTTGCCGTAGCAAGTACTTTTGGTGCCACTTTTGAGATTGATCAGGTATTCATTGCTGCTATCCTGACAGTGGTAGGTTACTCTATCAATGATACGGTAATTATCTTTGACCGTATCCGAGAAAACATCGAAATGAGAGGGACTTCCAAGTTGGTCAAGATGTTCAATGATGCCATCAACCAAACCATGGCTAGAACTTTGATTACTTCCCTTACTACCTTGATTGTGGTGTTTGTTTTGTTGATTTTCGGGGGTGAAGTATTGAGAGGTTTCTCTTTTGCCTTGTTCATTGGAATTGTCGTCGGAACCTATTCCTCTATTTATATTGCATCCCCGATCGTTGTCGATTTGATGAAAAAAGAAATCGAAGCCGAAAGCGCTCAGGAAGTTGCAAAGAAGGCCGTATAATTTCTGAATTTTGACAAAAGTCAAAGGGAGTCAGCGCAATCTGACTCCTTTTTTTGTGTTTTCTTTAAAAAATACCCCAATCACGGGATTTTTCGGGATTTTGATTCCTATTACTTTTGGGGAATAAAATAGTTGATATGTCAGGAGATGTGTATCTTTTTGTGATTGGATTGAGTGTGGTTCTTTCACTGCTAAATTTCGGCTTGAAAAAGAATAACCGGATCCAAGGACACGGGATTATCTTGGGAATTTTGATTTTGGTATTGGTATTTGAATCCATCGGAAGCTATACTTCAAGCATGAAAATCAACAATTCCCTTCTCTACAATATCTGTTGGGTGTATGTGGAATCTTTGCTCTTGGTGTTGTATTTCTACAAATTTGAAAAAAGCACCTCCGCCAAAAAGAATATTTTCTTGGTTTCCTTCCTTTTACTCTTTTGGGGCATAGTCAATTCTATATTTTTTCAGCCCATTTCTACTGTTTTTCAATTCTATTCTTTTTTACCCAATAGCCTTTTTGTTCTTGTATTATGTGTCCGTTTCCTTTCCGATACGCTGAATCTCCGGATTTTTAAAGATTGGAACTTGATCGCACTTCCCCACTTTTGGATCAGCACTGCGATCCTGTTTTTTTATATCGAAGCGGTCTTGGTTTTTGGACTCTACCAGTTTTCTCCCCAATTCGTGATTGACAATGTCTCGGTTATTTTTGGGTTCAACAGGATGATGGCAGGTATGATGTATCTGATTTTTGGGTTGTCTTTTTTTCTTCCGACGTTGTTCAAAAGAAATTTTACTGGAGGAAATACCATGGCCGTGCTATAAAATTTGGTTATTTTTTTCTTTCTTGAATTGCGAAACACAAATTTAGGGATCATGACCAAAGAACAATTGGAAGCCTTTAGATTGGCTTATGCAAAATCAGTCAAAAAATGCATCAAAGGCAAAAACAAAAATGGCAAAAACATTGCTGAACAGTCCGATTGGGTATTTTTTGACCGGAAGTTGATTCAGGATTTGCTTGACATGACCGACCCCATAAGCGGCGGCCTCAAATTGTATTTTGGACAATACAACAAAGAAAATCTCGATATCCTGCCCATAGACCGAAAAGATAGAGACGACTATATAGGAAGGATTTCCATCGCCGTCGCTGCGGCAAATAAGACTGAAAGTGGGATCATCGACCTAGGGACCGAATCTAAAAATTCTACTGATTTAACCCGTAATTCAGGAGGTTCCCCTAGAAATGGAGGGTTGCTTTGTCCGCCAAATTGTAATCCCTAATTTTTTATGAATTCCATAATTTGGTACCTCCTTATGATTCTTGCAGGGATGCTTTTGAGTATTCCATGTTTTTTTTTGGACCTGAAAGGTTTCAAAAAAGGGCACCGAATAGTTTTTTGTATTTTGGTTTTGGTGTCGATAATAGAGTTTTATGGAGGATATTTAGGCAAACAAGGGATTAGAAATCATTGGGTATATAATATCGGATTTGTCTATGGAGAGACGATTTTAATTTTGATTTATCTTTCTGCGGTTTTGAATGGCCAAAAGAGCAAAGTGATATTGAAGTTGACGGCCTTGTTATTTGGAGTTTTTGGGATTCTCAATTCCCTGTTTTTAAATCCAATAGATCAATTTCATAATTTTAGCCTAACTATTGGAAGCACACTTATCATCCTTGGATGTTTTTATTTTTTCTATGTTGTGATGACGCAGGACACTTATTTAGATGAAAAATTATGGCAGGTTCCTGATTTTTGGGTGGTGTCTTTTTTTCTGCTTTTTTACAGCGCTTCGATGCTGTTTTTTACATTTTTGTACAATATCATGGAATTAGAAGCTGCCATGTGGATGCGGTTAAATTTTGTATTAAAGTTGATAGGAGGGACCATGTATCTGGTTTTTGGATTGGTCTATTATCTTCCCGTTTTTTCAAAAAAATTAACCTCTTAGGCTTAAATCCTTCTGCCCAATTTTAACGCAATCTTTTCAGTTTGCCATTCAACCGAAATGAGTCTAATATCTGGAGAATTAAGTTCTTCCTCCTTTAAAATTTGGCCATTTTTTTCTTTATTGGCTTTTGAATCACAAAACCAAAAGCAATGACAAGAGAAGAATTGAAGAATTTTGTTTCTGCATATAATAAATCAGTACGGACAGGGATCAAAGGCAAGGACAAGGAAGGTAAAGATGTAGAAGAACAAACTTCTTGGGCCTTTTTTGACAGGGAGGTAATAGAAAAACTTTTAGCCCAAACCGACCCGAAGGACGGAGGCATCAAAATTTATCTTGGACAGTATGACAAGGATAATCTTGACCTTGTTCCAAAAGATAGAAAAGACAGAGAGGATTATATTGGAAGAGTTTCTCTAGCACTTTCTGCTGCAAATAAAAAAGAGGATGGGATTTTTGATTTATTTGACAATAAGTCAGATCAAGAAGGGAGCGATAGTTCGATTGAAAACGGAGCTGCGATCTGTCCCCCATATTGCAGACCACCAATAAACATTTGATTAATGCAAACCGATGTTTACCTAATTCTCTTATATATTGGGATACTCCTGAGTGTCCCATTATTTTTTATCGGCGATTTCGAGTTTAAGAAATTGTACCGGATATTATTTGGAGTAATCGTAATGGTCACTATTCTTGAAACATTCGGTAGCTATCTTGCCAGTAATGGAAAACAAAATGTGATCTATTATAATCTGATTTTTGTGTATCTGGAAACCTTGCTGTTATTGTATTTTTATTACAATGTATTCCATAACAAGAAAGCTAAGAAATACACAGCCTTGGCAACCGTTGCTTTCTTCCTTTGGGCAATAATTTACTCCACATTCTTTCAATCATTATTCGTTTTCCATACTGTCTCCTATGTCATGGGAGGTATCATATTAATCTTTGGCAGTTTGTATTTTTTTTATGGCATCATGAAAGAGGATTGGTATCATGACCAAAGTCTGCTTGGTATGCCCATGTTTTGGATCGTTACTATGATCATGTTTTTCTACTCAGGGTCCCTGTTGTATTTTTCATCTATTAATTTCATATCAAGCCAAAATATAGAATTGCTTGGCAAGTTTAATATTATTATCCAAGCCTTGAGTGTGCTGATGTATTGGGTGATGGGATTATCGTTTTATATCCCGATTTGGATAGAGAGGAAAAGCAAAATTATAGGAAAGTAAAAATGACTAAATTCGGCTTAGGCAATAATGAATCTTTGGTTTTAAAAGATGATTCGACTATTTTGGAAAAAGTAAACCTGTTAAAAATCACCGATGCAAAATGATGGTTCTGATCTTTTTTTAATCATTCTGTTGGGATTTTTCCTGATGGTGTTGATGGTTTCTTTTATTGTGATCATGGTGGTTTACCACCGTCAGCGTCAGATCAAAAACCAACAGAAAGTCATGGAAATCCAAGCCGAATATGAAAAAACAGTCCTCAATGTAGAAAAGGAACTCCGTGAGGACATCCTCGCCCATGTCGGCAGAGAACTCCATGACAATGTGGGACAACTGCTTTCCCTTGCTAAAATGAACCTGTCAAGCTCCAAGCCGGAGAAAGTCTCAGAAGGAAAAGTCATGGTCAATGAAATCATCCATGAAGTCAGGGCACTTTCCAAAACCCTTAATTTAGATTGGGTAGAGGCGATTTCCCTGGAGGAATTTATCCAAAGAGAACTCAAAAAACTCGAATCCGCTGATTTCTGCAAGGTCGCTTTTCACCAATCAGGGAATGCCCTGCAACTCGATAAAGACAAAAAACTGGTTTTGATCCGGATCATTCAGGAAAGTATCAACAACGCGATCAAACATGCGCAGCCAAAGCTGATTGAGATTTCAGTCGATACGGACCAATCCCAATCTGTCATCAGGGTACAGGATGACGGCAAGGGTTTTGACTACACGGGCCAATCTTCCGGTTTGGGAATCTACAATCTCAAAAACCGGATGGCGACGATCGGAGGAGAGATGGTCCTGCATTCTGTTTTGGGCAAAGGGACCGAAATAAAACTAATTTTGCCAAATCAAAAAGCTTGATTTAACTTCCGTCCTAAATGGGAAAAATATGATCCGTATCGCATTGGCTGATGACCATAAGATGTTTGCCAAAGGTATAGCAAGTCTATTGGAAGATGATGATGACCTGAGGATTGAGGGTATTTTTTCGAATGGACTTGCGCTTATGGAGTTTTTGGAGTCCAATGAAGTGGACGTTGTCCTGACCGACATGAATATGCCTTTGTTGGATGGGGCGGGTGTGATAGAAGCTGTAAAGCGGCTGAATCCCGATTTAAAAGTTATCGTCCTGTCCATGTATGACGATGAGGCTATTTTTAACAAGTGTCAAAAATTGGGAGCCAATGCCTATATTCTGAAAAATGCCGACTCTGATGAACTGATCTATACCATCAAAGAAGTGCACGAAGGAAGTCATATCATGAATTTTCAGAAAGTCCTCAGTCAAAATATAGACGATGGGTATACGGATTATTACAAGCAAAAATTCAAACTATCCAAGCGCGAATTGCAACTCGTCAGGATGATCAAACGGGGCATGACCAACAGGGAAGTAGCGGAAGAACTGCATCTCAGTATCCATACCGTGGAGGCCCACCGCAAAAAAGTCCACGCCAAATTGGGTGTCAGTTCTATTGCCGAACTTGTTAAAAAAGCCTTCGAAATCGGTATATGAGCAAAATCAAAACAGCGTTGGTCGGATTTGGGTCTGTAGCGGAAAATGTTCACGCTCCCCTGATTTCAGTTTGTGAAGGTTTGGAATTGACCGCTGTGGTCGAGAGAAACCAAGAGAAATCCAAAGTCAAATATCCCCATGTCCGGGTTTTCAAAAGTCTGGAGGAATTATTGGCAGCGGATGCGGCAGATTTGATCGTGATCGTCACGCCAAACGAATACCATTTTTCACAGGCAAAATTGGCCTTAGAAGCCGGCAAGCATGTAGTCGTCGACAAGCCCGTCACCATCCATTCCAAAGAAGCCGAGGAATTGAAAGAACTCGCCGAATCCAAAAATTTGGTCCTGTCAGTATTCCAAAACCGCAGGTTGGATGGAGACATTCAAACCATTAAAAAAATACTCAAAGAAGATATTTTGGGCAGGATCGTCCATTTCGAATCTCACTTCGACAGGTTCCGGCCGCATTTGGTGGACAACTGGAGAGAGAAGGAAGTTCCGGGAAACGGGATTACCTATGACCTCGGGACACATTTGATAGATCAGGCAGTAATGCTTTTTGGTAGGCCTGCTTGGATTTATGCAGAGATCTTGAAGCAAAGAACCGGTGTCGTGGCGGACGATTTTTTTGACATTACGATGATGTATGGGGGGCTCAAAGTGAGGTTGACAGCAAGTGTTTTGGCCAATGCCCCGATTCCGAGGTTCATGATTTTGGGAGAAAAAGGTTCTTATGCCAAATACGGGTTGGATGTGCAGGAAAAAGCATTCAAAGCAGGACAAATCCCTGAAGGAATCAATTGGGGATTGGAAGATGCAGCAGCTTGGGGCAAACTCCACCTCGAAAATATTACCACTACTTATCCCACTGAAAGAGGAGATTACAGAATTTTTTATCAAAACATCGCTGATGCCATCCAAGGAAAATCGTTTCCGGATGTGAAAATGCAAGAGGCGATTGATGTCTTAAAAATCATTGAAGCGGCTTTTTTGAGTAATAAGGAAGGGAGAAGGATTTACCAAGAGGAAGTTTTTAGGTAAATGACCTTTTTGTTTTTTATTCTTTCCCTTGCTATTCAGCCAATTTCTTTAATTTTGCGCCCATGGCAAAAAATGACACCTCTGCGGAAAATACCCAATTGAAAGATATTATCGCACATGCTAAGGAATATGGCTTTGTGTATCCTTCTTCCGAAATTTACGATGGCCTTCAGGCGGTCTATGATTATGGTGCTTATGGGGTTGAATTAAAAAACAACCTGAAGCGTCTTTGGTGGGAAACCATGACCAGGCTCAATGAAAATATCGTCGGAATAGATGCAGCGATTTTTATGCATCCGACCACTTGGAAGGCTTCCGGGCACGTCGATAGCTTCAACGATCCGATGATCGACAACAAAGACAGCAAAAAGCGCTATCGTGCAGATGTACTTGTCGAAGAACATGCTGCGGTTTTTGAAAGAGCAGGAGATATTGAAAAGGCAAATGGCTTGACAGGTGCTTTGGCAAGATTGCTTGAAGCGGAAAATTTGGACGGAGTAAGAGATCTGATCACGAATGAAGGCATCAAATGTCCGATCAGCGGTACTTCCAATTGGACTGACGTTCGCCAGTTTAACCTGATGTTTTCCACCCAAGTGGGTTCGGTAGCGGAGGATTCCACTACGATTTATTTAAGACCGGAGACTGCACAAGGGATTTTTGTCAATTTCCTGAATGTCCAAAAAACCGCCAGAATGAAGGTTCCTTTCGGAATCGCACAGATCGGAAAGGCTTTTAGGAATGAAATCGTCGCCCGTCAGTTTATTTTTAGAATGAGGGAATTTGAACAGATGGAAATGCAGTTTTTTGTCCGTCCCGGTTCCGAATTGGAGTGGTACAAAGTATGGGCAGACACGAGGATGAGATGGCACAAGGCTTTGGGTATTCCTGAAGAAAAGCTGAGAAGACATGACCATGAGAAGTTGGCGCATTATGCCAATGCTGCCATGGATATCGAATATGAATTTCCATTTGGATTCAAAGAAGTAGAGGGAATCCATTCCAGAACAGATTTTGATCTGAAAAGCCATCAGGAGTATTCTAAAAAGAAGCAGCAATACTTTGATCCTGAGATCAACCAGAATTACATTCCATATGTCATAGAGACTTCGATCGGCGCAGACAGGCTGTTTTTGATGACCTTGTGTAATGCTTTCGTAGACGAACAGACAGAAGAAAAGCAGAGAACTTATCTCAAACTGCACCCTGCCATCGCCCCTGTAAAAGCTGCTATTCTTCCTTTGATCAAAAAGGACGGTTTGCCGGAAAAAGCCAAGGAGATTGTCGAATTGTTGAAGTATGATTTCAACATCATCTATGAAGAAGCGGCCTCTATCGGAAAACGCTACACCCGTCAGGATTTGATTGGAACCCCATTCTGTATTGCGGTGGACCATCAGACATTGGAAGACAATATGGTAACCATCAGACACCGGGATACTACTGAACAGGAAAGGGTGTTGATCTCAGACCTGCATGCGAGATTGAGCGAGGCCTGCAGCTTTAGAAGGATTTTTGAGAAAATATAACGTGGATAAACGCTTCTTTGCCAGTGACCCTATATTCTTCTTCAGTGGGGACGGAAGACCGAAGTCGGAAGACCCCCGCCTGCTGTCGGGCAGGGATGTACCGGGCATTTCAGTCCGCCAACAAGGATTTAAATGGATATCCAATCTACAGTCATAATTGCGTACATCCATTAAATAAAGAATTGAAGCATATCAAATAGGATCCCTTTGGAAGACAACTTTCAAAGGGATTTTAATTTAAATCCATTCAAATGCCCCATTTCAAATATCCTTTTCAGTTATTTTTTGTTCTTTTACCTGGGCAAAGAGTCATTACAATATGAACAAAACAGCGATTGTCATCGGATCAGGAATAGCGGGTTTGGCAGCTGCCATCCGTCTCAGAAACAAGGGGTTTGAAGTGAACCTCTTCGAGGCCAATTCCTATCCCGGAGGCAAGCTCTCTGAAATCGAAATCAAAGGCTACCGATTTGACGCTGGGCCGTCCCTGTTTACACTTCCCGATCAGGTGGAAGAACTGTTTCAAATTTCAGGGAAAGATCCGAAAGCCCACTTTGACTACATCCGCCTGCCTGTTGCCTGTCACTATTTTTGGGAAGACGGGACACAGATCAAAGCATTTGGAGATACCAAAAAGTTTGCTGCCGAGGTCGAGTCCAAATTGGGCGAACCTGCCTCGCATGTGTTTGAATCGCTTCAAAAATCGGCTTTTATTTATGACCACCTTTCCCCATTGTTCATGCATCAGTCTTTGCACCGGTTTGGGACTTGGGCAAATAAAGATGCGATAAAATGCTACTTCAAATTGGGGAAATTGGGGATTTTTTCGACCATGAATAAAGCCAATGAAAAGCAGTTTTCCAACCCAAAAATGGTGCAGCTCTTTAATAGGTACGCCACTTACAACGGTTCTAATCCCTATGAAACTCCTGCTACGCTGAATATCATCCCTCACTTGGAATTCAATATCGGAGCCTTTTTTCCTACAAAAGGCATGCATGACATTACCTTGAGTTTATACAGACTGGCATTGGACTTGGGTGTCAAGTTCCATTTCGATTCCAAAGTGGAGGAAGTCATTGTCAGGGACAAAAAAGCCATCGGAATCATCGTCTCCGGTAATTCCCATTTTGCAGATGTCATCGTCAACAACATGGACATGGTCAATGCCTACAAGACAATTCTCAAGAAAGAAAAGCAGCCAACCCGATTGCTTGACCAACCAAAATCAAGTTCTGCTCTGATATTCTATTGGGGAATCAAAAAGGTTTTCGCGGAACTCGACTTGCACAACATCCTGTTTTCAGAAAATTACAAAGAGGAATTTGACCATATTTTCAATAAAAAGTCCATCTACCAAGACCCCACGGTCTATATCAACATCACCTCTGTCAAAAAGCCGGACGATGCACCCGAAGGATGCATGAATTGGTTTACGATGATCAACGTCCCTAATAACCAAGGGCAGGATTGGGACAGACTCATCCAAGAGGCAAGGAAAAGCATCATCCAAAAAGTCAACAGGATCCTAAAAACCGACATTGAGAACCTGCTCGAAGTGGAGGAAATCCTGGAACCAAGGACCATAGAATCCAAAACCTCAAGTGCTAACGGAGCGCTTTACGGCAACAGTTCCAACAACAAATATGCTGCCTTCCTACGCCACGCCAATTTCTCCTCAGAGATCAAAAACCTATATTTTTGCGGTGGCAGCGTTCATCCCGGAGGAGGGATTCCCCTTTGTCTGCTTTCTGCCAAGATCATGACTGATATGATTAAGGGATAAAAAAAATCCTCCAAGGGTTTTGAACCCTTGGAGGATCACCAACTCCAAAACATGATTAAATGAAATCATACCAGCCGGGAAATTCAGAACTCATCAAGGATTGTTTTCGGACAAATATCCATCAATATCCAATATCAATAAATATCCTATCTAAGAAATGCCGCTGCGATTTGGATTGTTGCAAAACATCAGATAAACAAATTAATAGATTATCTCGCCGTTCCTGACTGAATAGTCTGTCCAAAGAAGATGGCATTCATAAACAACTTGTTGGTGCCAAACCAAAATCCTCTGAAATTGGGATTGTCCACAAATCCGATTACCCTGCCTCTCCCAACTCCTGATACCCGGATCGCACCGGAATTTTTGATCTGTTCCAAGTTGCTTGGATGGATGTAACCACTTGCCAACGGGTTGGCTGTATATACCATGGGATTGGCATAGGCATTTTCAGCCGGAACCATAAAGAGGTTATCTCCCCGGAAAGTAAATAACTCCGGTTTTTCATATCCATATCCGATAGGGTGGGTAATGTCCAAGTTGACATTGAATATGGCGCCTCCGGTTACTTTTGCCCCGGTGGCATTTCCATAGTCTGCATAACTTCTCTGTACCAAAGTATCCTTGGTTTCGTCCTCTTTGAATTTGAATGTTGCAATTTCATTTTGCCCAAACCAGTTCAGTGCTCTTCCTGTCGCAATCACAGTACCGCCGTCTCTCACCCAATTTTTGGTTTTCTCCACTCCGGATTTTCCAAGTTGGTTGTAATTGCCATCAGAGAAAACTATGACATTGTACCTGCTCAAATCCGCAGCATTGAACCGGTCGACCGGTAAAAGTGTCGCAGGCATTTGGAACCTTTGGTCCAACAAATGCCAAACTTCGCCCGCATCGCTGCTGCTGACACCGCCATCTACCAGGATAGCAATCTCCGGCTTTTTGAGTACGTCAATGCTAGGCGAACCGATATTGACACCACCTGAATAGCCGGTAGTGACGGCATGGATTTCAATGCCCGCATCTTCGGCTGCTTTCACCAAGTCATTGTATAATTCTTGGTCTGTGGCCTGCGATTGACCTTTGCTGACGATGATGCTTCCACGTTTCATTTTGATAGCCTCCGGCAAAGTAATCTCCTCATGGGCAACCCTTACCAAATACCCTTTGTCCATCAGCGCATAGGCTGCTTTGGGAGCATAGTATTCACTCCATCCAAACATGTAGCTGTAAGCGCCCGGCTGTCCGACAACTTTCCCTTTTGCTTTTGGGAAATTTTTTGGAACCTCTTCTACATTGGCAAGATTCAGGATCTTACTGCTCAATTCCATATAGTCCAAGTTGAAAGCCATCGGCATGGTCCAGGCCGATACATCATAGAAAAGGCTGTCAGTGAATGTGGTTCTTGTCTCAAACAAAGATTTGATCAACCGGTATTGGGGCTGGTTGAGGGGTACGATGTATGCCTTTTCTTTTTCAAATTCAACGCCATTGACAGAAATGTCCTCTTTCAGACTGAACAGGTCGATGTCATGCTGCAAGATCATATCCGCCAGATGATAAGTCCTTCCTGCATCTTCTTTGGATCCGAAGATTAAGGCTTTGTTGGTATCGGCATCGTACTCGGTCTTTGCTTCTTTGTAAAAATCTCTGAGGTAGGTATTCAATTCCACCCGCATTTCCCTTGCAGCTTCGAATGAGGACAAAGTGGTGGTAAACTGGTTTTTGATCGTAAAAGCAAAAGTCAGCGGACCGTAGATGGTTTCCTGCAGATGCCCTCTTGAGCTTGCCTGCTCAAATAGAATCCCGATCGAGCCCTGCACATCCGGGTAAGTGGATCCTTTACCATAATAAAAATCATCGAAATCTTCCTGGCTGTAATACAGGGAACCGATTTTGTCGAGATGCTTTGCATGGTATTGACCGATTTTCTCTGTCAGTTCAAAACTCTTTTTTGGGGTCAAAGGATGATTTCTCGTGGGTACACCTGGCTGAAAGAAGAAGGTGCTGTTGGATCCCATTTCGTGAAAATCAAGGTGGATATTTGGCAGCCATTCTTGGACTTTTGCCACGCGGTTTCTTGATTCGGGATGCTGTGCAGGCAACCAATCCCTGTTCAGGTCAAACCAATAATGGTTGGTACGGCCTCTTGGCCAAGCTTCATTGAGCTCGCGGTTGACCGGATCGCCGTTCATGACGTAGCTTTTGTGGGAGTTGACCCAAGAGGCAAACCTGTTGACACCATCGGGATTCAGTGCCGGATCCAAGAGAATGACAATATTGTCGAGATCGGCAGCTATTTCGTTTGCAGCAGCAAAATGGTAGGCTGCCAAAAGGGAGGCATTTACTGCGCTCGGTTCATTGCCATGCACAGAATATCCGGCCCACATGACCAGAGGCATTTTGTCGATATCCACATTGGCGGAGGGGTCGCGGAGTTTTTTTCTTTCAGATTTGATTTGGTCAAGCTTGCCGTGATTGGCCGGAGAGGTAATGGTCAGGACGATTTGCGGACGCATTTCATAAGTTCGTCCGATGACTTCAATGCTCACCCGATCCGATGCCGCCGCGACAGCCTGCATGTACATGACCACTTGGTCATGGGTGGCATGCCAATCTCCGACTTCAAATCCAAGAACCTGTTTTGGAGTAGGGATGGTAGGATTATAAGTGTATCCCTGTGGGAGGTAATAGCTCAAACTATTTTGGGCTTTTACAGGTAAGATCAGCCATGCCAATAAGGCAATCATAAAAATTTTGGTGGTTTTCATGCTACAATAGTTTTTGATTGGGGCTCAATTTTAAGGTAATCTTTTCAGAAAAATGAGTAATTTCGTTTGAGAGGTAAAAAAATGAGGTACTATGGTGATGTTTATTTTAAATTTTCCGGGTGGTCTGTTGTTATTCGGGTTTTTGTTCTTTGCATTTTGGCTTTATGCTTTGGTAGATGTTGTTAAGTCAGATTTCAAGGATCCAAATATGAAATTGATCTGGATCATTGTTTTGCTTTTTGCCAATCCGATCGGGCCATTTGTTTATTTTGGCTTGTCAAGAAACCAAAAAGGAGGACGTCCTCGCAGCAATTACTTTAACAGATAAAATATGTTTGGACTAGGGTTACTCGGATTGGCGATTTACATCTTCACGATTTATGATGTAGTGAGCAGTAAGTTTGGAGGCAATAACGATAAGCTTGTATGGGTTTTGATCGTGATTTTTCTTCCATTGATTGGAACGATACTTTGGTTTTTGATGGGGAGAAAGACAGCAAGTAGGTGATAATTCTAATTCTACTATTATCCATAAACCCCCTTCATCGCCTCATCCAATTCGGGATATTTGAATTCAAACCCTGCCGATTGGATTTTTTTGGAAGAGACTTTGTTGCCTCCCAAGACCATCATGGCCATTTCTCCCAAGATCAACTTTAAACCAAAACCGGGAACACCAAAACCGATAAAGGGTTTGCCTGCATTCTTCGCAGCAGCTTTGGTAAGTTCCGCGTTGGTAGCGGGATTGGGTCCAACAGCGTTGTAAGTCCCTGAGACTTTTTCATTTTTGACAGCAAAAGAAAACATCCTCGCCAAGTCATCGATTACGATCCAACTCATCCATTGCTTGCCGCTTCCGAGTGGGGCGGCAACAGGGGGTTTCATCATTTCTTTGAGCGCGCCGCCGTCTTTGTCCAAGACGATGCCGATACGTAGCAAAACTGTCCTTAAACCCAAATTTGCCATTTTCTTCACTTCATTTTCCCAAGCTACCACAACCTTTGCAAGAAAGTCAGTTCCGGGTTTTTCATTTTCAGCCACAGTTTTGTCTCCGGAATCAAAACCGTAATACCCCACCGCCGACGCAGAGATAAATGCTTCAGGTTTATTTTTCGCGTTTTTAATAGCTTCATAAAGTAGTGCTGAGGATTGGGTCCTGCTTTCCAAAATGGCTTTTTTTCTTTCATCCGTCCATCTTTTTTCGGCAACGCCTTCTCCCGCAAGGTGGATAATCCCATCCGCCCATTCGATGGCAGCCTTGTCGATGGTGTTTTTATCTATGTCCCAAGCAAAAGATTTTTGGGTGTATTTCTTGGGATCCCTACTTAGCCAGGCGACAGATAGACCTTCCGATTCCAATTGTTGGGTGATTTTTTTCCCAACCAAACCCGAACCACCTGTGATCAATATATTTTTCATGTTTCTTTTTCTCTAAGTTATAAACCAATTGGGGGGCTTTTGTTTTAATGAATAATCTATTCATTTGAATGCTTCTTTATGAGAAACCAGACTTAGAATCTGAATTTTTTGTACCAAACCAAACATCGGTCATCCGTCATCGGTCATTATTTTTTTTCCTCAAGCGCCTCCCATCAATAAATGCTCATCTTGTAATTACATATCCCAAAAACACAGCCAATATTCCAATAACCACGCTTCCTAGAATATAAGTCAAAGCGGTGAAGTAATTTCCTGCCTGAAGCAAATTCAGGTTTTCAGAAGAGAAAGTTGAAAATGTCGTAAATCCACCACAAAAACCGGTGATCAACAGCAAAGACCAATCATTTGGAATATGCTCATTTTTGGTAAAGTAACCCATCAAAAGACCGATCAGAAGGCAACCAATGATGTTTGCGGAAAAAGTAGCGAGGGGAATATCTTCAGAAAATCTCGCGGTCCATATCTTGATCAGGTAACGGAATATACTCCCTACACCGCCGCCGATGCCTACCAAAATGATTTGTTTCATGAACTCAAATTTGTGTGAATGTTGATTTTTAAGAATGTAAAAACCTGTATGGAATTAAAATTAGAGAAATTAAATGGAACAAAACCTAAAAATGGCACTGTCCTTCCTAGGTTCATGAAACATTTTCCCGAAATTTTGACTTGATTTATAGTCCAATATCCAAAAATCCAACATCAAAGATGAAGTTCAAAAATATATACCAGGTACTCTTATTCTTTTTTTTACCCTTTTTCTCGCTTTTTGCTCAGAGCAACTTTGACCAAAAAGTACCACTCGATCCAAGGGTGAAGGTGGGAAAATTGGAAAATGGACTGACCTACTATATCCAACAGAATCCCAAACCGGAAAACAAAGTGGAGCTTAGGCTTGCAATCAATGCAGGCTCTATCCTTGAAGATGATGACCAATTAGGCTTGGCGCATTTTACGGAGCATATGGCCTTTAATGGAACGAAGAACTTTGAGAAAAATGAATTGGTTTCTTACCTCCAATCGATTGGGATTCAATTTGGTGGAGACCTGAATGCCTACACAGGATTTGATGAGACGGTATATATACTGCCTATTCCATCTGGTGATGAGGAAAAATTGAGGAACGGATTTTTGGTTTTGAGTGATTGGGCAGGAGGAATTCTGATGAATGAGGAGGATATCGACAGCGAACGAAGCATCATCGTCGAGGAGTGGCGCACGGGTCAGGGTTATACCCAAAGAATGCGCGACCAATATTTTCCGGTCATTTTCCACAACAGCCGCTATGCCGAAAGACTACCAATCGGGAAAATGGACATCATCGAAAACTTCGAATATGAAACGATCAGAAGGTTTTACAGAGATTGGTATCGGCCGGACAACATGGCCGTAGTGGCAGTCGGAGATGTGGCACCGGAAAAGTTAGAGGCTTTGATTCAGGAATATTTTGGAAAACTTGAAAACCCTGCCGATCCGAAAGAAAGAAGGCTTTTTGAAGTTCCCGAGCACAAGGAGACCTTTGTCAGTATCGTCACGGACAAGGAAGCCCCGGGAATCCAAATCCAACTTTTTTATAAGCATAAAGCCCTTCCCACCCAAACCAAAGCAGATTACCGCAACTTTCTCTTGCGTACATTTTATGGTGGAATGCTGACTCAAAGACTAGATGAAATCCGTCAGAAACCAGATGCACCTTTCATTTTTGCAGGAACAGGTTATGGGAATTTTGTCCGTGATCTCGATTACTTTTCAGCTTCGGGCGTGGTCGCCACAGGAAAAATTGAAGCAGGCATCCAATCTCTGATTGTGGAAAATGAGCGGGTGGCACAGTTTGGATTTACCCAAGCCGAACTCGATCGGGTGAAGCGCGCTGTGCTCAACAATGCCGAAAGGTCTTTCAAAGAAATGGACAAAGCAGAATCCAGGTCCATCGTCAACCGCTATGTCAACCATTTTCTTGAGGGAGGTTTTGCAGATGGGGAAGCCTGGAAATATGAGTTTTACAAAGAGATCATCCCAAATATCACGCTGGAAGAAATCAATGCCCTTGCCAAGCAATTGGTTAGGGACGAAAACCGCGTAATCGTCATCACTGCGCCTGATTCAGAAATGGAAAATCTACCGTCGGAGGAAGCTGTTCTGGCACTTTTCGATGCTGTGGACCACATGAATCTGGAACCTTACCAAGAGAGATTATTAGCCGACAAGCTGATCCAAACCTTGCCTCAGTCAGGAAAAATTACCGAAACCAAGCATATCCCATCCATCGACATCCATGAAATTGTACTTTCCAACGGTGTCAAAGTATTTGTCAAATCCACTGATTTTAAGAATGACGAAATCCTGTTTTCTGCCACCGGAAAAGGAGGCGTTTCCTTGTATGGAGAAGAAGACCACTACACGGCCAACTATGCCGGAGTATTGATCAATGTGATGGGAATCGGGGATTTTTCGCCATCGGACCTTAGAAAAGTTTTGGTAGGAAAAAACGTATCAGTGACACCAAATATTGGCTTGTATTCTCAAAATATAGCCGGTTCATTTTCACCAAAGGAAATGGAGACGGCCATGCAATTGATTCATTTGAATTTTACCGCCCCGCGAAAAGACCAAGAGCTCTTTGAGGTCTATATCGCCAACCAAAAGACCCAATTGGCAAGTGCACAGGCGAATCCGGATTACCAGTTTTCAAAGCAGGTAAATAAAATTTTGGCAGACGGACACCCACGGGCAGCCGGGATTTTTGATCCTGAGGATTTGGATAAAATTGACTTGGACAGGGGTTTGGAAATGTATGCCGAAAGGTTTTCAAATGCTGCAAATTTTGAGTTTTTCTTCACAGGCAATATTGACTTAGAGACTTTCAAACCATTGTTGGAACAATATATCGGCAGCCTTCCTTCCAATCCTGAATCGCTTGATTCTTTCAGGGATTTGGGTATCCGCACCCCTAAAGGCAGGTCTGAAAGCATTCATGTCGGAACTGATGAGAAGTCTCAGGTCATCATGCTTTTCACCGGGGAAATAGAATATGACCGAAAGAAAGCTGCAGATATGATTTACCTGGGAGAAATCCTGACCATCAAGCTGATCGAATCCCTTCGGGAGCAAATCGGCGGAGTGTATGGGGTAGGTGCCAATGGAAGCATAGGGATATTCCCGGTTGGGAATTTCTCTTTTTCGATCGGTTTTCCCTGCAGTCCTGATATGGTGGACAACCTCATCGAAGCAGCTTGGGCAGAAGTCAGAAAGATCCAAGAAAGCGGGCCGACAGACGAAGACCTGAACAAAGTCAAGGAGAAAAGAAGGATATCTTTGGAAGAAAACCTCAAGCGAAATAACTATTGGCTTGGACAGCTTTCTGCGGTGAGGACGTACAATTTATCTTGGGAAGCCCTGTTGGACGGCCAAAAAGCCATCGAGTCCATGACCAAAGAAAGGATCCAAAAAGCAGCACAGGAGTTTTTGACAAAAGAAAACCTGTTGGAGATCAAGAAATTTCCTGAGGTGAAATAAACTACTGCGCACATGGCTGATTATCTTTTTATACCTTAATTCGCTTTATGGATTTACAATGGATTTGGGAAGGAATGAAGGCGGGAGTCGCGCAGATGACCTGGCTGGAGGCTTTTGCAGTGTTTTTTGGGATTGCGAGTGTGTATTATTCCATCAAAAAAAACATCCTTGTTTTCCCGACAGGCATGGTCAGCACGATCATTTATGTCTATATCTGCCTGAAGTATAAATTGTATGCGGACATGGGAATCAATGCGTATTACTTTGCCATGTCGATCTACGGTTGGTATCTCTGGAGCAGGCCTACGGATGGCAAGGAACAATTACCCGTCACTTGGTTGGACAGAAGCGGAATCATACAATCCGTGTTACTGTTTTTCGGATCATACGCAGTACTTTTTTTAGTGTTGAAAAATCTCACGGATAGCGATGTGCCGGCATGGGATTCCTTTACCACAGCTTCGGCCTTTGTGGGCATGTGGCTGATGGCCAAAAAGAAAGTAGAAAACTGGATTGCCTGGATCATCACAGATATTGTTTCGGTGCCTTTGTATTTTTACAAAGGACTGATGTTGACTTCTTTTCAATTTTTGTTTTTCACTGTTTTGGCTGTCCTCGGTTTGATTGCCTGGATCAAAACTGCCAAAGTAAAAAAGGAGGCATATGCTTAAAAAAGTTGTCATCATCGGTCCTGAATCCACAGGAAAAAGTACCTTGGCTGAAAACCTTGCTGGGTATTTTGGCTGCCTTTGGATTCCCGAATTTGCGAGGGAATACCTTGACAACCTGGGCCGACCCTATTCCTATGATGATCTGACAGAAATTGCAAAGGGACAGGTTGGACTCGAAGATGAATTTGGCTTGAAATCCAAAGATCTCTTGGTGTGTGATACCGACTTGAACGTGATCAAAGTTTGGAGTAAGCACAAATACGGAAGAGTTCATCCATGGATTGAGGATCAGATCAAAACCCGCAAATACGATTTATACCTATTGACGGACATCGATATTCCTTGGCAGGATGACCCGCAACGGGAGCATCCTGATCCTATTATGAGAAAATATTTCTTTGACCTTTACCAAAAAATCCTCCAGGATTTGGGTACGCCATTTTGCCTTATTTCAGGAAACGAACAGGTCCGAAAAGGTCTTGCCATTGAAATGATCAACAAAATCATATTTACTTCAGAAATAAAATAGTTTCAATGGATGATTTTTATCAGTATAAAAATTTAAATTAACCTATAGTTTTGAGGCCATTGATAGAATAAGCCTTGTAAGGAATTTCCTGATTTTTGAATTAACCCTAAACCCATCCGCCATGAAAAAAATTGCTTTGTTAATTACCGTTTTGTTTTTTGTTTTTTCCACCGAAGTTTTTTCACAGGATAAACCCAATCCTACAGAACCATCCAGATTGACAGGATATTTCAGTGTGCTCAATCCCTTGGTCAAATTCAGTGGCGGGGAGACCACCAATAATTTTAGTGATGGCTACGTGATAGGATTTCCGTCGGGATTTGTACTGATGGGAAAAAACAATAAAGCCGGATTTATCTTTGAATTGGTTCCTTTGATCCAGTTCAGCGAGGGATCAAGCAGAATGGCAAATCTGGTTTTCAATCCCGGTGTTCAGTTTCATTATCCAAAAGGATGGAACTTCAATGCCTTATTGTCGTTTGAATCTTCAGGAAGGTATGGCTTTACACCCGTAATCAGCAAAACCATCAAAACAGGCCAGTTTAGCAGTTGGTTTGTGACAGTTCCGATGCCGGTCAGATTTGGCAATGATGACCCCGGTTCTCTCGAATTTGCTTTGCAATTGGGAGTTGCCTTTTAAAACATGTAAAAATTCAATTTCCTATCACCATTCGTCATTGAAAATAAAAATGCTTTCTTAAATTAAGCTACATTTGCAATTAACTTGCAGACTGCCACCCACTTCGTCAAAAAATTAAATACAATACATACAAAAAATCAATATGCGTCCTCCCCGATTTAGTACAGCGACTTCTTTTCATACTGATCTGAAGTCCCGAATCAAAAATTACTTTACAGAAAAAAATTTAGAACCAACCGGAAACGGTTCACTCTACTTCAAAGCCATTTTGTTTGTGGTATTGTTTGTAGCAGTTTATGTCCATCTTGTTTTCTTTACCCCATTTTGGGCCATTGCACTTCTCGAAGCAATCTTGCTTGGAGGTTTGGCTTCAGCAATTGGCTTCAATGTAATGCATGATGGCGCACATGGAAGCTTCAGCCAAAAGTCATGGGTAAATGATCTTGCAGGAGTTACCATCAATTTTCTTGGAGCCAATGTTTTCATGTGGAAAACCAAACATAACGTTGCCCACCACTCTTTCACCAATGTGGCGGACCATGATGACGATATGAATGCAAGACCCTTCCTGAGATTGAACCCAACTCAAAAGCACTTTAAAATCCATAAATACCAGCACAAATATTTCCTATTTGTGTATGGGTTGTTATACCTGTATTGGGTGTTTGTCACGGATTATAAAAAATATGTTCAGAAAAGAGTTGGTTCAGTTCCCATTCAAAAGATGACATTCAATGACCATGTTTCATTTTGGGGTTTCAAGGTGACAAATCTTTTGCTATTTGTTGCCTTGCCTATATACACAGTGGGCTTCATGCCTTGGTTGGTTGGATTCCTTGTGTTTGGCGTTTCTACAGGTGTTTTCCTGAGTGTTGTATTCCAATTGGCGCATTCATTGGAAGAAACTGAATTTCCATTGCCGACCGAAGCAAATAAACTTGAAGATGAGTGGGCTGTCCATCAGTTGAGGACCACGGCCAACTTTGCTACGGATAACAAAATCCTTTCTTGGTTTGTTGGTGGATTGAATTTTCAGGTGGAACACCACCTGTTCCCAAACATCTCACACGTACACTATCCTGCCATCAGTAAAATCATCAAGGAAACTTGCCGGGAATACAATATACCTTACCTCGAGCATCCAAAAATGAGATTGGCTTTCGCCTCCCATGTGAATCATTTGAAACATCTTGGAAATAGCTATTAAAAATTTAAAGCTTTCCTTTTGAAAAAAAGAAATCAGGCCATGGACTAAATCCATGGCTTTTTTCATTTCAGGAAATGGTAAGGAAGCAAAAACCCAAAAGATTCCTTCCGGCTTTTTTTTTGCATCTGATACATTTCCGATTACATTTGCGTAAAGATCATTAGGGGTGCCTTAACAAATCGGGCTGAGATCATACCCACAATACCTGATCCGGGTAGTGCCGGCGAAGGGAAATGAGTAACTCAAATTAATTTATTGACTATAGGGGACCAAAGTCCGGAAAAGGTTAATTCCTTTCCAACCATGCATGCAATACACTATGTCAATTTTTTGATTTGGGTAAAAGGGTAAACACAAAACAGAAAATCTCCCCTGGTTTTCTGATGTTTAACCAAATGTTGCTCAGGCAATATGTATTAAATTAACCATGAAAAAATCAGTTTTTATGCTGGCCATTTGGCTGGTATCCTTTTCTGCTTACGCGCAGTCAAGCCTCCGCGGTGTAGTCAAAAGCACTTCAGGAGAAGGATTATTGGGGGCCAATGTGGTCCTCTTGGGAACAGGAAGAGGATCCAATTCCGACCTCAACGGAAATTTTGAAATCAGGAATATTCCTGATGGAAAATATACGCTGAGAATTTCCTACCTAGGTTTTGAATCATTTTCACAGGAAATCCAACTACCAAATCCTACAGAACTCCAGGTAGTCCTTTCACCAAGTAGCTTGCTCACTGAGGAGTTTATCGTGTATGCAACCCGTGCATCAGATAGGACCCCCACCACTTTCAAAATGGTGGATAGAAGCGATATAGCAAAACTCAATTTGGGTCAGGATATTCCTGTTTTGCTAAACTTCACTCCTTCGGTAGTCAGCTTTTCGGATGCAGGAGCTGGAGTAGGGTATACCGGATTGAGGATCAGAGGCTCAGACCAGACCAGGATCAACGTCACCATCAACGGGATCCCTTTGAATGACGCCGAATCCCATGGTGTATTTTGGGTCAACAAACCGGATTTTGCCTCGTCTGTAGAGAATATCCAGATCCAACGCGGTGTCGGAACATCCACCAACGGAGCGGCTACTTTTGGAGCAAGTATGAATATCCAAACAGACAGCCATGAGAAAGAAGCTTACGGGGAAGTTGACAATTCCTTCGGTTCATTCAATACCCGGAGGCATATGGTCAAAGTCGGAAGTGGTTTGATCAATAACCGATGGGGATTTGATGCAAGGCTGTCTCAGATAAGTTCTGACGGGTTTATCGACAGGGCGTTTTCTGATTTGAAATCCTACTTTCTTTCAGGCGGATATTATGGAGAAAACCATGTTGTCAAGCTGAACATCATTTCAGGCAAAGAGCAAACCTACCAATCTTGGGAGGGTGTTCCAGAATCCCTGCTCCAGACCAACCGGACTTTCAATCCCTACACCTATGACAACCAAACTGACAACTATCAACAGGATCATTACCAGCTGATTTACACAGGTAATTTGGGGAGCAATTGGAAAGCAAATGCCGGACTCCACTATACTTATGGCAGAGGCTATTATGAGCAATTTAGAGAAAATGACCGCTTGTCCCGCTATGGATTGGATCCAATTGTGATTGGAGGCGAAACGATCACTAGAACAGATATCATCCGAAGAAGGTGGTTGGACAATGACTTCTTTGGTGGAGTCTTTTCCTTCAATTATGTCACCGATGATGATAAATGGAATGTGATTTTCGGAGGTGGTGCCAACCGGTATGACGGAGACCATTTCGGTGAGATCATATGGATGGGAACTGCAGGACCCACGCAGATTCGAGACAGGTACTATGACAATACCGCTGTCAAAGACGATGTCAACCTCTATGCAAAAGCTACCTTGGAAGCTTCGAAGGGCCTGTTTCTTTTTGCAGACATGCAATTCCGGGGAATAGATTACTCTTTTGTCGGCGTCAATGATGACAGGAGGGATATTGAGGGAAACTATCAGTTCAGGTTTTTCAATCCCAAATTAGGCTTGTCCTATGAAACCGGAAACGGTGAAACCTGGTATGCCTCCTATGCTGTTGCCAACCGCGAACCTGTAAGAAATGACTTTACTGACAGTCAGGTGGATAGAGCTCCCAAACCTGAAAACCTCCAAAACATAGAAGCCGGTATCCGTACCCAAAAAGGAAACCTGAGCTATAATGCCAATTTCTTTTACATGAGATACAAAGACCAATTGGTATTGACTGGGCAACTCAATGATGTCGGTGCCTATATCCGTGAAAATGTAGCCAATTCTTTCCGCACAGGAATTGAGTTGGATGCTGCCTACAGATTATCGCCAAAGTGGACTATCGCCGGCAACCTGACTTTGAGTAGAAATAAAATTCAGGAATTCACAAAATATATCGACGATTATTCTGTGGAGGATTTCAGACAGGAAGTGATTGTCCACACCAATACAGACATTGCTTTTTCTCCCAATATCATCAGTGGAGCCATCATAGATTTCAGGCCTTTCAAAAACTTTGAAATAAGTCTGCTAAACAAATATGTGGGGAATCAATTTTTGGATAATACCCAAAATGAAAGCAGAATGCTTAATTCCTTCATGACCAATGACCTCAGGTTCAATTATTCTTTGAGACCGAGATTTGTCAAAAACCTTGAATTTACGCTTTTGGTGAACAATATCTTTAACCGGATGTATGAACCAAACGGCTATACATTCAGCTATTTCCTGCCACTTGAAGGAACAACAGGAAGGGAATTGGTTACTGAAAATTTCTTCTATCCCCAAGCCGGCACCAATTTTCTTGCAGGGGTAAAAGTGAGGTTTTAATCAACAGTTTCCCCGTGGATATTTAATTGATATTCGTGCATTAATGCCGCAAAACTTGACCCTATGACAAAATTCGTTGTAGGGTCATTTTTTTTGGAAAACCAAGCCACAAACTTAAAGGGGCCAACTTGGACTGCGCCGACAGGACTCCTGTTTTCAATGAATTCAAAACCTTTTAGCCATATTTGCGACCCCACCATCAAATCGATAGCACTCTTTTTTCCAGGATTCTGATAATGATAAACAGGATAGATATCAATTTTCCTTTGTCCATCCGTCAGCCAACCTACAAGTGCGGTTTGGCCTCCATGCCGGCTTCCAAATTTCTCACTCACTGCAAAATTCCAAGTAGAATCTGCCACGTTTGTTTCGATGATTCCAAACAAGTTGTCCGAATTTTCCAAAATTTCTTGATACCCCCCAATGGTCAGAGTGGAGTTTTTACCATAAAAAGTGAGCCCTGATTTATTGATCCCCTCATAATTCATATTTCTGTTTAAATAGACAATAGCAGTATCTCCATTGTCAGAAACAAATTCAAAGGATAATTTCTTTTCTGAAGAGGCGGTTTCGTAAGCGCTGAACAGACCCGAACTGGATTTACCTTTAATCCATCCTCCTTTGGCGCTTGTTACGCGATAAGAATTGAAATGATATTTTACTATTCTACCTCCTCCCTTGGTAACTACATCAAATTTTTCACCGTTTTGATGAAGTTCTTCCGACACTGCCATCAATTTTTGGCCAGATGCTAGCAAGGATTCAAAAAGCAAAAGAGCGATAGTAAAACATGTCAGGAATAATTTGAATGATAATTTCATGGCTTGGGGGATTTGAGGAAAAGAACGTTTTAACTTCTGGGGCATCGTTAAAATAAAAATTTATAGCCTTTTAACCAGTCAATAAATTTAGCCAAAAGAGACTTTTTATATTCTTGATTTGGACCAAAATATTGGCATCTATTAAGATGATTGAAAGTTATTTTTGGCAAAAAATACTAATGACTGGTTTTTCCCTCAGCAAAAATGTCATTTCAATGTTTTTAAGGACTTTAGTCCTTGCTGGAAAAATTGATCAACTTCTGATAATCTTCGATGGTTACCATCACCGCGTTTCTCTCCTTTTCATCCTCCCATAAAGGAATCCAGCTCTCTTTTTCCAAAATTTCAAAAATGGCGTCGTCAAGAAGTAAAGGAGTAATCTTCTGTGCAAATTCAAAATGGGCAAATTTATCGCCTCCCTCAAAGGTAATTTCCCCTTCCTGATTTTTTTCAGGAATTGACCATTTCAAATGAATTGGAAGTTCTTCAAAATTGGGCTCCAAAAAAATGTAAGCTTCATCGCTGAGTTGATTGATAATGATTGAAAATGTTAGCGTTGGCCCGTTTGGATCTTTTGACCGCTTTCCATGTCGGTATACAGTCATTTTTGCATCTCTCCTGATTTCGATATCATAATAAGCCGACCGTACATTCTTGAAATATATCCTTTCTGCATCGGTCATTCTCATTGGACTCGGCTCTTTGCCTGAGTTGTTGGCTCTTTTCTCATTGAAAAAGGACATGACCAAAACAAAAACCAAAGACCCCATTCCGAAGATTTTCAATAATCGAATCAGTTCTGGAGAAAGGGTATCTTTGCTATTTTTTGCCAATAGAATTTTTTTTGAAGTATAGAGAAAATGGTGTCTCAAATTCAGGCATTTGATCGCCCTGAATAACGCGATGGATTCTAATATTATATCAATTTATTTCCATCTATATCTACCATATATCCTTTAATGTACATAAGAACCGGCATTGATATCAATCGTACACCCTGTGGCATGGTCCGCAAGACCTGAACATAATAAAGTCACCATCGGGGCAATATCCTTTGGTTCAGTAAGTTGGTTGAGCGCAATATCATTTAATGCATATTCTTCCCCGTATTGGTCCATAAAATCCTGTGCCATGTCAGTCCTTGTAAATCCCGGAGCGATGAGGAAGGCTTTGATGCCCTCTTTTCCATAATACCTGGCAATCGATCTGGTATAACTCACGATTGCAGCCTTGGAAGCGGCGTAAGCTAGGTAATCAGGAGTATCTCCTCTAAATGCCGCACGGGATGAAATGTTTACGATTCTGCCGTTTTTATTTTGACGGGCATGCTCGATAAACTCTTTGCTGATAATGGCCAAAGCGTGGATATTGACATCCATGGTCTTATGCCAGACGTCCATCCATTCTGTGGTAGAAGCATCGTCGGGAATTCCGATGGCAATTCCGGCATTGTTCACCACAGCATCGATTTTCCCATAAGTTTTGATAAGTTTGGGAATCCACCCTTTGACAGATTCTAGTTCAGATAAGTCACAGGGTACAAGGTGGGAAGGGTTTGGTAAAGAATCTTGAAGTTTTTTTGCTTCAGTGATATTCTTGTTGAAATGAAGCAAAACCTCAGCTCCTGATTTTGAAAGTTGGGAGGCAATGGCAGCGCCTATACCACGGGAAGCTCCTGTAACAAGGATTCGATGGTTACTTAGGTCTATGTTCATAAGGATTAAATTCTAATAATTGATTTCAAAATTTACGGTTTCCTGAGATACCAATTTGACGGTTTGTGTAAAATCAGGATGCAAAGGATTGATCAGAAGGTTATGTTCATTGGGAAAAGAACTTGCAGGAATTCTTCCAGAAGGTATCTGTAATGCTACAGAGGCCACCTGCCTCGCCCAAAAATTTCCCAATTGCTGTGTGCTGACCGGATGTGGACGCCTTCTCCAATCTGAAGGCCAGTCGGAAGGTTCTAAATAGGGGATTTCCCCTGAGATATCCATGGTAACCAAAGACCATGAGGCTCGGCTTACAGTCGGACCTTTGATGCTGAGCAATTCCAAAAAGTTAAGGGAAATTTGGTTGCAGGCATAAATCAAAGGCGTGCCATAAGGATTCCATCTACCTGCCCCCAATCCAAAGCCCAAGGGGCTTCTTCCGGGCAGATTTTCTATAAGTCGGTAGTATTTCAAAATGGAGATTACATAAAATTACCCCAAGACAAAGCTTCTAAAGCCTCCTCTACCAATTCCAAACCATAAGGATCCCGCATCAAATCAGCAGGAATTTTGTCCCCTAAAGAAACATTGGAAGTGTGGAGCCATTCAGAAAACAACGCCTCAGATCCAAAAATCCGGACTCCCTTAAATACGATCTTATCCATGTCCATGATACTTTTGGTAAGCATTCGGGTCAATGTCTTGTCTTCTTTTTTCCAACGGGATAGTGTACTTGGATCCACTTCCATTAGCTCTGACACATCATGCTGACTGTAACCCAAATAGTCAAATAATGGCTTGGTATCTGCAAAAGACATCGAGACCTCCAAATAAGCACTCGGCTCGGCTACCCTATCACTCGGAGCTTTGAAAAAGTATTGGGAAGCAAATAAATCAGGCACATCGGATGTATCCCGATAACCTGAGAGTGTATAAGTGTAACTGATGGTCATAGCTGATCCATTGATATCCTCTTCAAAGATAATAAGATTTTCTTATTTGCAATAAAATTATATTGCATTTACAATAAATTTACAGAATTTTCTTAATATCTTCTGATTGTAAGTTACAGTTGATCCATCCGCTGTCAAGTTCTGCACCATATTTCTGGTAAAAGTTGATCGCAGGGGTATTCCAATCCAAAACCTGCCACATCATGCCGGTACAATTGGCTTCGATGCATTTCAGCATCGTACGGTCAAATAGCAATTTGCCTGCACCATGACCTCTTTCGGTCTCTGTGACCACGATATCTTCCAAGTAAAGCCGCTTTCCTTTCCAGGTACTGTAGCGGTAATAAAATATAGAAATGCCAATGATTTCACCTGTGGAATTCTTTTCTGCAACAAAAAGTCCATATATTGGATTTGGTCCAAATCCGTCTTCTTGCATCATTTCCAATGTATTGGTTACTTGCTCAGGTGCTTTTTCGTAAAGCGCAAGTTCTTTGACCAGTTCCAAAACCCTTGGCAGGTCTTCTATTTTTCCTTCTCTGATGGTATACATGATGGAAAATTACCAAAAAACACAAAGGCAAAAAATCAATTTATATATTTGGATATATGGCGCTTTGGTAAGTTGCCACATATGAACTGGAATACCTAACCCTAATAGAAGCATGTTTTTAGCGATAGATGCCGGCAATACCAACATTACCTTTGGTTTTTTTGATGAAGATTTAAAAAAATGGATCCATGAGTTCCGGATCAATACCCTGAAAGAACTTACCGTACTTCATATTGAACGAGAAATCCACCTGTTTTTTTTAGAAAACGGTATCAAAACTGATAAAATCACGGCCATTGGGATTTCATCTGTTGTGCCTGAGATCAACCCCATTTTACAACAATTCTGCCAAGAATACCTTGAAAAAAAATGTTATCTCATTCATGGAAAAAGCTACCAAAAACTAGCGGTCAGCACCTCGCGTCCAAATGAAATCGGTACCGACCTGATGTGTAACGTGACAGCGGCTTATGAAAAATTCAAGTCAGCGACCATTATTGTTGATTTTGGGACTGCATTGACTTTTACGGCAGTTGGAAATGATGGTAAGGTGCTCGGCGTAAATATTGTTCCGGGATTGAAAACAGCAATTAAATCCTTGTTTGCCAATACCTCGAAATTACCCGAAGTGGAATTAAAACTACCCCAATCCGCTTTGGGTAAAAACACCATCCATTCCATTCAGGCAGGAGTCCTTTATGGCTATTCAGGTCTTGTAAAAGGAATGTTGGAAACCATTCAAAATGAATTGGGCTATTCCTGTCACATCATTGCCACAGGAGGACTCTCTTCCATTATTCCTACCTTAGAAGGTTCATTTGAGGTTATCGACCGCAACCTTACCTTAGAAGGGATCCGCCTCATCACTTTGGCAAATCAATGACCAATTAGGATCGCAGGATCAGGACAGATTGTTTTGAATTTGTCAATATCCCGGTGTGAACATACTCCCGGAAAATCACCCCAATTTCCTAACAAATCCCACATCAATTGAAAATGCAAGTGCGGGGGCCAATCGCCGTTTTCGGGATAAGGACCCAGATGACAAAATTCTTCTCCTTTGGAAATCGCTTGACCAATTTTTAGATGTACCAAATCTGTTTTGGCCAAGTGACCATATAAACTGAAAAATACTGTCCCTTTAATTTCATGCTGTAAAATGATGGTCGGGCCATAATTACCAAATCCGGCATTGTCCTGAAAACTATGTACCACAGCATCCAAAGGCGCAAATACCGGGGTTCCTGCCTCCGCCCAGATATCCACGCCCATGTGGATATCCCGGAAATCTGATTCTTGCGTTGCGAAAACAGCACTTCTGCTGTAAATGACACGATGTTCGAAATATCCACCATGGCCAAACCTTTTCCCGGCCTTTTCCAGCAATCCAAAAACATAGCGGTTAAAAGTTTCTGTATTGGAAATATCGACACTTGGTAAGTCTAGATTAGTTGGAGAAAAGTCCATTTTGATGGAATTGGAAGCATCCAACCATTTTCCCATTACTGGAGAAATAGCAACATCCAAAAGTAAGTTTTCTAAAGAAGGCATGGCTTTCATTTTGCTGCAAGATAAAAATTTTGTCAGTTTTAAGACCTTCGCTTATCTTTATTTCCATGAATGACATTACTGTATTTCCCACCATAGATGATATCATGGCTGCGCATCAAAGAATCCAGCCATTTATCCACCGTACACCTATCCTGACATCTGAAGCCATCAACCAAATCGCAGGTTGTGAGATTTATTTCAAATGTGAGAACTTCCAAAAAGTAGGCGCTTTCAAAGCCCGCGGTGCGGCCAATGCAGTAATGAAACTGACTGAGGAGCAAAAGGTAAATGGCGTTGCCACCCACTCCAGCGGTAATCATGCCGCAGCTTTGGCAAGGGCTGCGTCTGTGGCAGGGATCAAGTCCTACATTGTCATGCCTTCCAATGCGCCCGAGATCAAGAAAAAAGCTGTAGCAGGTTATGGTGGAGAAATCATAGAATGCGAACCCACATTGATTGCAAGAGAAACCACCCTGAAGGAAGTAGTGACAAGAACAGGAGCGGTTTTTATACCTCCTTATGACTATTTGGATGTGATAGAAGGACAAGCGACATGTGCACTAGAAATGTGGGAAGAAGGGATTCCTTTTGATACAGTGATGGCACCGGTAGGCGGCGGGGGATTGCTCAGCGGAACCGCGCTGACTTCAAAGTATATTTCCCCAAAAACAAGCGTCATCGCCGGAGAACCTGAAGGTGCCGATGATGCTTCCCGCTCATTCAAAGCAAAAGAACTGATTCCGATGATCGGTCCCAAAACCATTGCCGATGGCCTACTCACTTCCCTTGGAAAGATCAATTTTGAGATCATCATGGAATATGTCGACGACATCATTACGGTCAGTGAAGCAGAAATCATCGAGGCGATGCGCCTTGTCTATGAAAGGATGAAAATCATCATTGAGCCAAGTTGTGCTGTTCCCTTGGCGGCATTACTGAAAAACAAAGAAAGGTTCAAGGGTCAAAAAGTAGGGATTATCCTTTCGGGAGGAAATGTGGATTTGGGAAAATTGCCTTTTTGAAATACGAAGAGTTGGTTAGACTTATTTATTTTGAAATGGGCTCTTCCTCAGACTGCAATTGCTTAAGGTAATTGGGGCAAAAGTCATATCCATTTTCCCAAGCCAATCCTCCGCCTTGTTCAATGAAGACGCCGGAAAATTTATCATAATCCAACAATTCGGTCGAAAATCCTTTAGTTAGAAAGGGTCGAAAATTTATGGTTTTTTCTTCTCCATCATCGAACTTAATCCAAATTCTGTAATTTTGAAGGACTTTTAAATCTCTAACTCGGTCCATAATTGTGTTAATTTAATGGTTCGATACTATCTAATTTAACAGGAACGGTTGCTTTTTCCCAATTGTTCAATAATTCTTCTTTATGTTGTGATGCCCATTCCAACACCAAGGCATGGGCTCTTTTTGGTAAATTTCCTGCAATAACATCCAATGTTTTTATATCGTATTCTGCATTCATGCCTTGGTATTCGGCATGAAAGTGGGGAGGATTATGGTCCTGGAAATACATTCTGATAACTATCCCATAGAATCTTGAAATTTCAGGCATTTTAAATTTTTTTTTCAACCTTTAATCTAGTATTTTTTATCCTGATTACTTCCTGATTTTATAATGGAACTTTAAAAAAATAGATAAAATCATCATTGAGCCAAGCTGTGCTGTTCCCTTGGCGGCATTACTGAAAAACAAACAAAGGTTCAAGGGTCAAAAAGTAGGGATTATCCTTTCGGGAGGAAATGTGGATTTGGGAAAATTGCCATTTTGATTTATCCCCTACAAAATCAAATTTTGTAGGGGAGTTTATATCAATTGGAAGCTATTTTTTGGACTGAAAGCTCTAATATTTCCTTATTTATTCCATCCCAAAGGACTTTCCTCGCCTCAAGAGCTTCCTTTGCCGCCTGTTCTGCCTCATTCCATTTTTGAGCATCATTTCCGCAGAGTTGTTCGAGCATCCTAAGCGCAAGAGGCCCGTGGTGGTCTTCATCAAGATGAATGTGCCTGTCAAAATAATATTTCAAAGTAGAAAGTTCAGAGGGTTTTGTACTGATAAGGTCATTGACCAACCTGCGGAACATGTCCGGTATCAATTCCTCTCTTCCCAAGGTAAAGGAAGCGGCTATTTCATGGGCTTTACCCATTTTCACTACCCTGTAATTTACTTCCAAAAAATGAAGAATGTGCTCAGGCAAGTCAAGTTTCCCGACAACTTTCTCCAGCTCTTGTCCCTCTCTTAGCATGGATATTAGGTCGGTAATTTTCTCAGTATTTGCTCCTGCTTCTTTCATGGACCGGAGGTATAACTCAAAATGGCTGCAATAGCCACCTTTGCCATCCTCATCACTTTCTTCTGCAAGGACAATGTCATTGATCAATCTTGCAATCAAAGGATCTGATGCAGGTATCCAAGGGAGCGATGACCCGGTAAGTTTCATTTGTAAAGCCTTCAAAAGGGTCATGAAATCCCATACGGCAAATACATGATTCTCCATAAAAACCCGAAATTCATTCAGGTTTTTTATATTTCCATAAATAGGATGCTGCAATAAAACCTCTCTGTATGGGGTTATTTCATTTAAAATTCTTTGAATATTCGGATTCATAAGTACGTTTTTAAACAAATTAAATACTCCATCATAACATGATTTTGTATTAAATCGATTTGAAAAACGCGCAAAATCTTCTTCAAATGAATTAAATAGTAAATAAAAAGACATTGGTAACCAAGGAATTTTTTAAGCTAAAATGATGACCCCTCAATATATCCATAATAAAAACTCACAATTAAGACAACTGACTACAGGTTTATCTTGACTTCATCTCATATGAAACTCAATGTTGATGTCCACCTTCGCCATGCACATGACCATGGTCGATCTCCTCTGGTGAAGCATCCCTGACGGTTACTATTTCTCCTTCAAAGTAGAGATCCAATCCCGCCAACGGTGAATTGAAATCCATATGGACTCCTTTATAATCAATTTTGGTGATTTCTCCTCTCAGCTGATTGCCTTGGTCATCTTGCATCGGGACTACTTGGCCGACACGGAGTGAACTCTTGGCTTTTTTGCCGTCTTCCTTAAAGTTAGCTTTTGGGACGATCACTTTTTTGCTTTCATCATAATCACCATATCCATGTTCGAAATCTATAAAAACCTCAAACTTATCTCCGGCTTCTTTTCCTTCAAAAACAGCTTCCAAAGCCGGAAGTACGTGACCTGTGCCAAAAAGAAAATGAAAGGCCTGCTCTTTCTTGACACTTTCAAAATGTTCCTTCCCGTTTTCCCCGTCGTCGACATGCAGCTCATAGCTGATGCTCACAACTTTGTTTTTCTCTATTTTCATGATATTGTTGGTTGACAATTTTTTTCAAATTAAGCCAAAATTGAAGAAACGAGTTCAGCAAAAAGGGGAAATCATTGGATTTCATTTCTACCTTTATTGGGTTGTGAAAACTAGAAATTATGAAGTGGATAAGATTTTCAAATGAAAAAACCGATTTTCTAGTAAAGAACATCCTGAAAGGCTTTTTCTTTTTGGCAGTATTGGTTCTGATTTTTTATCTTCTGAGAAAGGGGACAACAGAGGAGGATCGAATGCTTTGGTTTGGTTCGATATACAATAATCCCATGTTGGTATTGGCAGTCTTTGTCGGATCGGAGATAATATTCGGTATCATCCCTCCTGAGATTTTTATGCTATGGTCGATGGAAACCGGGTATTTAGGGCCCTATTTTCTAAGTATAGGCACACTTTCACTGATCTCTTATGCGGCTGGATTTCTGAATTTTACGATTGGAAAGTTCCTCAAAGGGAAAGTCTCCTGGCTAAATGGAGATAACAAATACCTGAAGAAATACCACAAAATGTTTGACCAATATGGCGGCTATCTCGTGATCGTAGCGTCCGTCACACCGATACCATTTTCCGCTGTAGCATTGCTTGCTGGTGCAGGTGGACTTGACAAGACAAAATACCTCCTCAACAGCCTTTTTAGAATCCTGAGGTATTTTGTCTATGCCTATATACTTTGGCAGATTGAGGTCTAAACTTTCCAACAAATTACCTTTTGAGCTGTTGTTTGGGTAACTTTGCATTTATGAGTGTAAGCACCGAATTTCAATCTCCTTCCATAGAAAACCTTGATCCCAAGGAATTCATCATCATCAAAAACGCTAAGGTAAATAACCTCAAAAGCCTGAGCGTCGCCATTCCGAGAAATAAACTTGTGGTAATCACCGGACTTTCCGGTTCGGGAAAATCCTCCCTGGCATTTGACACACTCTTTGCCGAAGGCCAAAGAATGTATGTCGAAAGTCTGAGCTCGTATGCCCGTCAGTTTCTCGGCAGAATGGAAAAACCGGATGTGGAATACATCAAAGGTGTCTCCCCGGCCATCGCCATCCAACAGAAAGCAAGTACTAAAAATCCCCGGTCTACAGTAGGTACGACCACTGAAATCTACGATTACCTCAAGCTATTATTCAGTAGAATAGGAAAGACAATCTCCCCTGTCAGCGGCGAAGAAGTCAAACACCAAACAGTAACTGATGTGGTGGATTTCATCAACAGATTTGAAGATGGAGAAAAAGTAATGATCTCTTGCCCGCTACAGCTGATGAATGGAAGAACGATGCTGAAGGAGTTGGAATTGCTCCTACAAAAAGGCTTCTCCCGGGTATTGGTGAATGGAGATGCATTCTTTGTAGAGGATATGGTTGCCGAAAAAAATGTTCCCAAAGGCACTTATGAAATTCTGATAGACAGGGTTTCCATCCAAAAGGAAGACGAGGACAATCAATTTAGGATCGCAGATTCGGTGCAGACGGCTTTTTATGAAGGCCATGGGGAATGTACCGTAACCTTACCCGGAAAGGAAAAGAAAACGTTCACCGATCGTTTTGAATTGGATGGAATGAGTTTTGAGCTTCCATCAGTCAATTTTTTTAGCTTCAACAATCCCTATGGAGCATGCAAAAGATGTGAAGGCTTTGGGTCTGTCCTCGGACTTGATCCGGATCTGATCATCCCTGACAAAAGTCTTTCTGTCTATGAAGGGGCAATCGCTCCTTGGAGAGGTGAGAGTTCAGGCAAATGGCTGGAACCCTTGGTAAAAAAAGGAATCTACTTTGATTTTCCCATCCACCGAGCCTATGAAGATTTGGATGAAGCGCAAAAAGAACTCATTTGGACAGGGAATTCCTACTTCCAAGGTCTCAATGACTTTTTTGCAGATTTGGAAACCAAAACACATAAAATCCAATACCGCGTCATGCTTTCCAGGTTCAGGGGCAAAACCACCTGTCCGGATTGTAGAGGGACAAGACTGAGAAAAGATGCTTCTTTTGTCAAAATCAATGGAAAGTCCATCACCGATATTGTGTTGCTCCCGATCGAGAAGGCCTTTGATTTTTTCAAAAATATTGAGTTGACGGAGGCTGAACATAAAGTTGCCAACAGATTGCTCAAAGAAATCATCAACAGGTTAGAATACATCGACAAAGTAGGGTTGGGGTATCTGACATTAAACCGTCTCACTTCCTCACTTTCAGGTGGGGAATACCAAAGAATCAAATTGGCAACATCATTGGGTTCGGCATTGGTTGGCTCGATGTATATCCTTGACGAACCGAGTATCGGCCTTCATCCTAGGGACACGGATAGGTTGATTGAGGTGTTGAAAGCCCTGAGGGATATGGGAAATACTGTGATCGTGGTGGAGCACGAGGAGAAAGTCATGAAGGCAGCGGATCAAATCATCGATATCGGACCGGATGCAGGTGTTTTGGGTGGGGAGTTGGTTTTTCAGGGAGACCTGACCGAGCTGATGATCAAGGGAAATACCTATACCGCCCGCTATTTGAAAGGCGAAGAAAAAATCCAAAATAAGGCCCAGAACCGAAAGTTCAGGGATACGATTATCGTAAAAGGTGCAAGAGAAAACAACCTCAAAAACCTGACTGTCAAATTCCCATTGAACACCCTGACCTGCGTCACGGGTGTCAGCGGATCAGGTAAATCCACCTTGATCAAAAAGGTTTTATATCCTGCTCTCGGAAAAACATTGGGAACCGTCATCGATGAAACAGGCAAGTTTGACAAATTGGATGGCAGTTATAAAAAGATTACACAGATTGAATTTGTCGACCAAAATCCCATAGGCAAATCCTCTAGATCCAATCCGGTCACTTATGTAAAAGCCTACGATGCGATCAGAACTTTGTATTCCGACCAGACTTTGGCCAAGCAAAGAGGATACAAACCGGCATTCTTTTCCTTCAATGTGGATGGCGGACGATGCGAGGCTTGTCAGGGCGAAGGAACTGTGACCGTTGAGATGCAGTTTATGGCGGACATTCATCTGACATGCGAATCCTGCAAAGGAAAACGCTTTAAAAATGAAATCCTCGATATCAAATACCATGACAAAGATATCGCCGATGTGTTGGACATGACCATCGATGAGGCTATGGAATTTTTCAAAGGAAAATCCCAAATCATCAACAAACTCCAACCCCTGCAGGAAGTTGGATTGGGATATATAGGAATGGGACAATCTTCCAATACACTTTCCGGAGGTGAAGCCCAAAGGGTCAAACTCGCTTCTTTCCTTGGAAAAGGAGGCACCAAACCCGGAGACCATGTCCTGTTTATTTTTGATGAACCAACGACCGGATTGCATTTTCACGACATCCGAAAGCTCCTCCATTCGATCAATGCCCTGATAGACCAAGGTCACTCGGTTATTATCATTGAGCACAATACCGAAGTGATCAAAGCAGCCGACTGGGTCATCGATTTGGGACCTGAGGGTGGAGAAAAAGGGGGATATGTAACTTTTGAGGGAACCCCGGAATCCTTGATGGAAACAGAAGGAAATTACACAGGCAAATACCTGAGGGAGTCATTTATGTAGAAAAAGTCCTTTAAATTCTCTAAAAACTCCGTCATTCTGAACCGAAGCTTGCGGAGGTGAAGAATCTCTTTAATCTTTGAGACTCTTCACTTTGTTCAGAGTGACGGATAGGCTATTTCGCAAATATCTGACTTTCGTCCTGAAAGGATTTGAACTCCAAAGCATTGCCACAGGGATCCAAAAAGAACATGGTGGCCTGCTCGCCTACCTCTCCTTTGAACCTGATATAAGGTTCAATCACAAATTCGATCCCGTAGTCACGCAGCTTATCTGCCAATGAATGCCATTCTTCCCAAGGTAGGATTACCCCAAAATGTCTGACAGGCACATTTTTTCCATCTACTTCATTGGCTTTGGCCATTGAAAGCTCCTCAGGCTTGATATGGGCAGAAAGCTGATGACCAAAGAAATTGAAATCTATCCATTTGTCGGTACTTCTCCCGATATCACAACCCAATAAATCTCCATAAAACTGACGTGTTTCCTCGATGTCCCTGATAGGAAATGCAAGGTGAAAAGGCTTGAATTGACCCATAATTGCTTAATTTCGTTTTTCGAAATAGAAAAGTAGCATTCATTTTTCATAATTAATTTAAACCATGAGCAAAAAAACAGTTTCATTGGTACTTTCAAGTGGTGGAGCTAGGGGAATGGCACATATCGGTGTCATAGAAGCGCTTGAAGAATCAGGATATGAGATTGTATCAATCGCAGGATGCTCAGCCGGGGCCCTGATCGGAGGCATGTATGCAAGTGGCAATCTGCCCAAATTCAAAGACTGGATCTGTAATCTGGACAAGATAGATGTGTTCTCCTTGATGGATTTTACACTTTCAAGCAAAGGGTTTATCAAAGGTGACAAAGTTTTTGCAGCGCTTAAAAAAATCATTGAAGACAGACCGATTGAGGACCTGGACATTCCTTTTGTATGCACAGCGGTCGAAATCCCCGTCGGGAAAGAGCATATTTTTCGAAAAGGAAGCATGTATTCAGCCATCCGTGCGTCTGCCTCGATTCCGACTGCTTTTACACCTGCAAAAATCCATGGCAAAGAGTACATTGACGGAAGTATCCTGAATCCCATTCCGTTGAACCTTATTCCCAAAGAGAAAATTGCTGACTTGGTTTTTGCGGTTGACCTGAACGGACCCAAAACGGCTTTTGTAGAAAACTTGAAAGAAAAGGAGAAAAAAGAAAGTGATATTTCTAAAGTTAAGCTGCCCAATTGGTTGACAGAATACCGACAAAAGTTCTCCACCTATTTTTCTTCCAATGAGAAAGAGGAAAAAATTAAAGGAATGAGTTCTTTGGATCTCCTCAATTATTCCTTTGACATGCTTCAGGATAAGCTTTCGGAGTTGGTTCTCGAAAAATATCAAGTCGATATCATCGTGGAGATTTCAAGGACTCAAGCAGGAACCTTGGAGTTTCATCGCGCTGCGGAATTGATCGAAATAGGTAAGCAAAAAGCCTTGGCTGCCATAAATAAATACGAAAATGGACATTAAATCCCTCAATCAATTATTAGGTAATATTGATATTTACCTGCTGGACCAGATTCTCAAAGGGAGATTTGACAAGGAAATGAAAATCCTTGATGCCGGTTGCGGAGAGGGGAGAAATACGGTCTATTTTCTGCATGAAGGCTACCAAATATTCGGAGCCGACAGCAATCCAATTGCCATTCAGATGGCAAGGATTTATGCACAGACCATCCAAAAAGAGTATGATGTGTACCGCTTTCAGACTTCATTGATTGAAAATATGCCTTTTCATCAGGGAGCTTTTGATGTTGTGATCAGCTCTGCAGTATTGCATTTTGCCAAAGACGAAAATCAGTTTCTTAAGATGGTGGATGAAATGATGCGGGTGCTGAAGCCCGGAGGAATCTTCTTCCTTAGGATGACCACAAGTCAGGGTAATATGAAGGAAAAATCTCCACACTTGGGAGATGGTGTTTATTTATTGCCTGATGGGTCTGAGCGGTTTCTTTTTACAGATGAATTGGAAAAACTTATTGTTTCTAAATATGGGTTAAAATACCTCGAACCGGCAAAAAGTGTCTTGGTACACTGCCAAAGGTCAATGGGTGTTTTTGTTTGGGAAAAAGGCTGACAGACTTCTTTTTTTAAATCTGTTGATTTTCATATATTTATTAGGATTCCTTATATGCTATAAACCAATCCGGTTAATGGTATGGTCATTCTGATTCATTATTTACTTATCATATGAAAATCACAACTTTCAATCGTTCATTTTTTCTCATTTACTTAGGGCTAATTATTTCTATATCGGGTTGTAAAATTACGCTGGTACCCAGTTATGATGCGCAGATCAAGGAGCAGATTGAAAGTACCTCGAAAGAAATCGATCGGTTCTACCTCACCATGATGGACAAGACTACCAATTCCGAAGGAGGCCGCTCTTATGAGCAATTTAGAGAGGGTTACATCAACATTGAGGTTGAATTGCTTTCACTTCTGAAAAAGAACAGGGTAAGACCACTCAATACCCACTCCACTCGGATCGGTGAAATCACGCTGGAGCTTTGGAGAAAATACAAACAAGAACACAAAGAAGACAATGCCATCCCAGATGGACTTATCAAATTAAATATGTTGGCAATGAGCGACCTCTTCTATGCCATGCTTATCGCTGAGAAGGGAAAGGAACTTGCTGAAAATCCACCAGCTAACTAAAAGACTATGAATTTTGATATCAATGAAGTTTTGTTTCAGATGGTCGGAGCGATCAAACAAAATGTAGGTGAAAATTGGGATGAAGTAAGAAATCCTGCCAATGTCTTTCTCCAAAACCGCAAAGAGCGGCTGGCATTATTGGCAGAACTTCTGATCAGTAAAGAAATAACCCAAGAAAGATTTGATTCCAGGATGGAGGATGAAAAACTGATTGCAGAAGCACATTTTCATGCTATAGCGGTGATTTCCAAAGCCATCGCGCAGCGCGCCGCAAATGCTGCTATTGACATTTTTCAAAAAGCAGTGAAAACAGCATTAAATGTAGCGAACTGATATTGCCTTATAAAATTGGACCTCCCTTTTTCAAAAATCTGATTTTTATTCTTTATGGCTTTAAAAGACCTTTTCTTAACTACCGAGCAACTCACCCAAATTGAAGACATGGAGTCTTCCCTGATTCGTCGCAAACAAAGGAGTTCTGTAGCAGGATACCTGACGGTGATTTTTGGGGTATTACAGGTGATTTTGCTGATTTTGGAAAAAGGTCAGGAGCTTTTTCTTTGGGGACTACAATGGAAAGATTTTCTCGATTTTTTCTCAAGTCCCTTTCAGGTAATTTTCCTTGTGCTTTTTCTTTTTTCTGCTGCGTACTTTTTTTTGGCCAGATATTCAGGAATGCTGCTTCAGGAATCCAAAGAGCCCTTTAGATATACATTTTGGATTGATGGTTTTCAATACTTTGAACCGGATCAAAAGGGTTCATCATTTTGCAAAGGTGCTGATCTTTTGAGTCTTTACCTTCACAGAGACTTGATGGAAATGCTAAATGAAAGGATCAAAAGGTTTTCGATTTTGGTGAAAGAAACCAATGCAGATGAAAAACAAAGAATAGCCTCAAAAAACAGGAAATCCTCCCATATCCATGTACATGGATCATTTGCCATAAGAGAGGATTTGGAAGGAAACTTATTGGTCCAAGTCAGCCCTATGATCAGAATTGGGGCGGAGGATAATCCCTCCACTTTGGCAAGTCCGGTCAGATACAGAATTGCAGACCGAGGAGAGACTGAACCCGACCTTAGCCCTGCTGAATACAAACAGATTTTGGAAAGGGTTTATTCAAGGGTTTCTACAGAAATATATGCCAGAATAGAAGAAGATGTTAAGGAGAAGATCAAGCTTTTCCCTACGGCTTTTCTTAAAGCCCAGGCATTGTATTTTGAGGCAGATGATTTTGCAAAGTCCAACACCATCGATGGATATGAAAAAGCCATCGGACTATTTAAACAGTCACTGGATCTGTTTGCGGCAATTGGGATTCCATCGCATTGGATTAAAAGGTTTGTGAGACTGAGGTGGAATTCCATCATCCACCATATCGATTTTAGGCATGCGTGGGCACAGGCTGTTATCGGATATTGTAAATGCAGGATTTTTAGAAACCAGCTTGCAGGCCAATCAGGAAGGAACAGAAATCCGATTTTCTCGTTGCCAGAACTCCTAGACCCAGTGATTGAAAATATCACTGAACTCTATATGAGGGATGGAAAAATCGGAGAACGAAATAAACTAAATTTTATTCTTCGCAGTCTTGAATTTGGCAATAAACCAAAAAGAAAAATCTCCATAAGATATCGAAAGCATTCCGAGGTGCTAATGGATGCTTTTCTAGTATCGGCTATGGCTTCCTATTTTCTCAGTTCATTGGAAAAAGCTAAGGCTAATCTTGAATGGATCGAGGCAATAGCTCCAAATCAAGTGACAATGAACCCAACCTTTCAGCTTGTCAAAGGCCTTTTGGAGTCGGAACCCAATATGAAGCTGATATATTTTCAAAATTCAGTGGATCTGGATCGGAATTTTCAAATGTCAAATTGGTTCTTATCAAACCAATTGGATTTTAACTTTCGCAGACAGGGCGAAATTACCATTGACAGAGCCAAACGGGTGATACAGGCATTTGAGAAGGTAATTGAAATCAATGCTGGAAATATAGCTTCATTGGGAGCTATTGCCAACTTATATTGGTTGGTTGGGGAAAATGAAAAGGCAAAAAAGACACTTACTGAAGCGATTGAAATCAAAGCTATTGCCGCACAGACTTTTATTGGAGAGCTCAACTATAAACTTGCAAGGATTGCAGCAGAAGAAGGAGATTTATTGGATTGTAGGTCGAGATATCTGGAAGCTATGTCGGCCGATCCTTCAATGGGTTCGGCGAGTTTTTCCGAATTTGGCAAGTTAATCCACGACGAAAATGAATCTATCCATTCCAATATATTATTGCGATATGAAAAATATTGGAACTCAGTATCACTTCACCTTCAAACCATACAAAATGGATCAGATTTAGATTTTAATTTGATGCCGGAAACTGAAAACGTTTTTAATTTTTCCAAAGCATTTGTTCTCAACGATCTGGCTAATGTATATCTTCGTTATTTTCATCTTTTTGGAGACCAATTAATGTTGCTCCAAGCCAAAGAGCTATATGAGGAAGCTAAAGATATCTGTCCCCAGATAGCTGTAGTTTGGACTAACCTCATCAATGTATATATCTGGATGGGAGAATGGGAAAAAACAATTCTTTGTTTTGAAAGAGCAAAACAAAGTGCACCTCATTGGGGCATTCTGGCGATCAAATCAATTCCTCATTTAATTTCAGCAGCTCTGGAAAAATTAGCAAAGGCACCAGAATTTAAAGCGAAGAAGGGTAACGATAGACAACTAACTGATTCTAAAATTATTCCCCTAAAATTTTTGATTATAGAAGGAGGAAAAAGGGAAGTGAATTTAGATAAAAGTTTAAGCTTTGGAAATCAAAGTATGAGATCCAAAAATAAAGATATTGTCATTTCCGATTTAACTCAATATGATATCTACAATAGAAAAAAAATAGGGTTAGATGAAAATAAAAGTAGAGAAAGTAACCAAAAAGAAGAGATAAATGAAAATGATAATATTGCACTGGAAGAGGCCAAATTATTATTTACAGAGGTAGAGAAGATAATTAAAAAACATACCCGGTTCTCTTCCCTTATGATAGAAGATTACGAGCAGTTTGCTGAATATTTAGTAAAATTACCTTTGGAACAATTTATTGAAGATGACTTTTTATTAATAGATTCTTTGATTTCAGTTTTATACCATTCGGAGATTGAAAGCAATCTGGATATTGTATTAGGTCTTTGCCAAAAGTATCAAAAAATTTATCCGCAAAATTTTGATTCACTAAGGTATACAAATGACATCCTTATCAAGAAAATCTTTTTTTGGTTAATGGAGCAAATAAGTTTACTCGTAAGTAAAGCTTCCCCTGATTCAGTTTTTTCTACAGATGAAATGAATAATCAGCTTTTAGCATATAAGGAAAAAAAGAACAAAAGAATTTACATTTTTAAAAATGAGATTCTGAATACATCTGTAGAATTTCACAAAATCTTATTCAAGAAAATTCGAGTAGAAGAAAAAACAAAATCTGCACCATCAATAAATTTTGAAGGGACAGAATTTGACATTAATGAAAAGGTAATTGATATTTTTTACAGTTTAAACAAGGAGTTAGCTTTCTATCCAAACTCAAATTCCCACATTTCTAAAACTATAGGAACCCTTTTTGAGAGTTTTGAAAATAATTTTAAAAAACTACAAAGTCTGATAGAATTTTGGAAAGATTCAGAAAATGGAAGTTTCTTGAGTTTATACTGGTATTTTAGTTTTGAAAAGCACAGATCTAATACTGAAATCCAACAAATTATCTCCAGAGACTCCTTTCAATCACCTGACTCAATTAGAAATAAAATAGGGAATGTGTTTTTTAGGCTAGGTATTTTTGGGGGAGGTAAAGAGTTTTTTAACCGCTCAGTAGAATTGTTTAATGAGGCCATTATTGCCAATCCGAGCGAGAAAAAGCTTGATACTTATCCAAATAAACTAAAGTATTATGCTAATTTAGGAATTGCCCAATTTTGGATTTTAGAGTGGAACAAATCCATTTTTTCCTTCCGTGAAGCTATCAAATCAGACAAAGGTCAAGCATATAAAAAAGTACTTGAAAAGGAACTAGCAATGTCAGTTAACCAAATTGGTAACCAGTATTATTCAAATTCAGAAAATGAAGATGCGATCGATAACTGGTCACATGCGATAAAAATGGACGGGTCTCAAGGTGTGTATTACCATAATTTGTCTCTGGGACTGGAAAAAAGAACCCTTAACGACTATCCCAATTCCTTGGATGAAACAATAGAAGCGCTCCAAAAATCAATTGATTTGGATAGAGACTATGAACATGTCCGGCCCAAACTCAATCAATTAAAGAGAAAACGGAAACTTCTTGATTCCATTGGGCATGAGCATCTGAAATTAAACCCAATTGTGAATCCCATTCTGGTGGAATACCATCCTTTCTTGGATCCATTGATTATGAAAAAATCAGGAATTGAATTGAAAGATGAGATTACCGAAAAATTGAAGGAACTCAGAAGCAACATTAAATCCCGCTTTGGTGTACGGATACCGGGGGTCCTCTTTAGACATAATCAATACCTTCAAACCCAAGAAACAGTTAATATAAGTATCAATGAAATCCCCTTGGTCAGAAACTTTATTTACCCTGATAGGCTTTGTTGCATCTTGAAAGAGGAGGAAATCGGCAACTATGGTGATAAAATTGAGGCATTCAATCCTTTGGAAGACGGGAAATCATTTTGGATTCCAAAAAGTGAAATTTCAGAACATGCAGATATCGATTTCCTTGATCCAATTGAATATCTTTTCCTTTATCTTGAATTCATTTTTATAAGGAATTTTGGTGAATTGATCATGATGGAAGACATCAGTATCATGTGTGAGACCAATCTTAACCCAGAAATAAAAGCAATTCTAAATTCACCGGATCAGGTTATTGGCTTGAGCAAAGTATGTAAGGCATTGCTTGTTGAACGCGTCCCAATAGTGGACTTTAAAGAAATCGCAAATTTTTTCATAAGCCAATTTGAAAACTCCTCCATAGAGGAAATCATTGAATCCCTCCGGATCCAAAATTCAATTAAAATGAAACTTCCGGGAAATGACGTATTGGAGAGTGCAAGTTGGCTGGGATCAAAGTTCGAGGAGGTGTTGAAAAATAACCTCAAATTCACAGGCAAATTTCATTACCTCTCGCTCGAACCCCAGCTTTGTCAAAATTTATTGCTGGGTTTTAGAGATGGAGTTTTGGCACAAAATCCCAAAGTCATCATCGTACCGGATCCCCGGATTAGGATTCACTTGAAAAAACTAATTGAGCTCGAATTTCCTGATTTGCATGTTTTGTCCCAAAGGGAAATAATTGGTGAATATTTACCTATACCTTCTAAAACCATAGATTATAAAGAATAGTCATTTGCCTGAACTTCAATCCGAGAATGGTGGAACCGCATATTAATATCGATTTGCTACTTAATCCTGATACCTCCAAAGGGATTTCAAAGGCTGAGATGGAAGAAATGGAAGTTAACTTCCAAATGTTTTGCGTCCAATTATCCAACGATATGGGAATTGGCTCTTCTGTTAATGTCCGGATGAAGAAAATACAAGACCAATCAGAATCTCTTAAAGTCAAAATCAATGGATCAGATTGTAGATTAACTTATGGTTTTCGAAATATAAATTCAATAGATCCTGATTTTTTGAAGTCGGAAGTACCCAACATTCTTTTTCAAAACCGGGAAAGTTTTATCTCTTCGGAAATTTCTGATGAAATCCGAAAGGGTATTGATGAATACCGGCTGGAGAACAGGTTCCCAAATCTTTCCAGAAAGGAATTCAAGAACTATTTAAGGTCCTTTGTCAGGTATTTCTATTCAATAAAAAGAGGACTTCAGCCTTTGGAATCTGGAAATAGGGTTATTTTCAAGGACAAAGGCGAAGAAATATTTGAGCATCTCTGCAATGATTTATCTTCCCTTAACCTCATTCTTTATTTGCCTGATGCCATAAAAAACAAGAAGAATAAGCAATCACTGCGCTTCAATGAGTTGAACCCATTGATGCAGGATGGCTTATTTTATGAGTTTGGAGTCCGCATTCCAAAAATGGAAATTAGATGGGCAGACACTGTTCCGGAAAGTCACTTTTGTGTTCAAATCAATGACCTTCGCTTGCCACTTTCAAAAGCAATCAGTGAAAATGAAATAGTTTCAGATATTTCTCATGATGAACTGATTCACAACCAATTAGAGGGGATTCCCATTGTAAATCCTGCAAACAACAGGACTTTGAACCTGATTGCAAATAGGAAAGGATTGCAACAAACACTTGAAAAAAAAGGATTTTTGACATGGGACTGGGCAGGTTATGTGATACTCATGGTGAGCGCAATGGTCAGGAAAAACCGATCGGCGTTTTGGAATTTGGAATTACAGGACTATGAAATCGAAAATTTAAGGCAAGTATATCCTAACATTGTAAAAGTCTTTTTAGAAAAAGCATCTCCGATTCTATTTGTAAAAACCATGCGGAATTTGTTGGAAGACCAAATACCAATAAGAAACTTTATTGATGTAGTTGAAACTTTTATTTCGTTGGACGAGCCTATATTGGTTGATTCTGCTAAATACATCACCTTTATTCCTTATGAATTGAACCCAATTTTATCAAGCCTAAATTCTAAATCATATTCAGCGGGGGATTGTGCAGACGCAATCAGAGTAAAATTAAAAAGATACCTATCCCATAAATTTTCCTTTGGAAGCAACAATTTAAACGTGTACTTACTTGAACCTTCTGTAGAGGATAAATTTTTGAAAAATGACTTAGATGAGGCAGATAAGAACGACATTTTTGATGCCATCAATGTTGAGCTATCCCATTATCATGATCCGGTTAATTTGCCATGTATACTGACAATGGTTGAAGTAAGAAGAAAACTTCAGGACCTCATCAAAATGGAATTTCCCGGCTTGGAAGTACTGGCATATCAAGAGCTATCGCCACAACTTAACATCCAACCTATAGCAAGAATTACATTGCTTTCATAAGATATCAAATCAAGTCTTTGAAATCCCAAAATCATTCCTGATTTTAGCAGCCTCAAATCGGGATCTTATCCCGATAACCATCGGGACGATAGCTATCGGGAGGTTTGAAGCGCTGGTTATATTTATTTATGGGATCTTAGCTCAGTTGGTTTAGAGCGCTGCTTTGACAGAGCAGAGGTCATGGGTTCGAATCCCTTAGGTCCCACAATCTTTATCTGAGGTCATGGGTTCGTCCCGATAGCTATCGCGGACCCTTAGGTCCCACATATATTTCCTGAGGTCAAAGGTTCGTCACGATAGCCATCTTGGACTCTTTGATTCCACTTTTTAAAAATCAAGATTAGGGCCAAGAGATAAGATCTCCTTCATTTTACCGACAATCCCCAATCTTAATTCCTTCAATCCATTTCCTTTGCAGGGTTTTGCAATTCGCCTTATCTTACTGCCCTATATATTTCAAATCTTACCTTATGAGAAAAATTTACGCTTTGGTTTTGGTGCTTTTCCTGACCACAACCGCCTTTGCCCAAAAAAGCCCCGAGGAATTTCTCGGCTATAAATTGGGGGACCGATTTACACCCCACCACCGTGTTGTGGCCTATTTTGAGCATTTGGCTTCCACCCTTCCCAATGTGAAGTTGGTATATTACGGAGAGACTTATGAACACCGCCCTCTTTTTGTTGCCATGGTTTCTACACCTGAGAACATGGGAAAATTGGAGGATATCCGCATGGATAACCTCCGCAGAACAGGAATGGTGGAGGGAACGCCATCTACCAAAGTAGCACTGAACTGGATGCAATACAATGTTCACGGAAATGAAGCAGTGGCCACTGAAGCCGCCATGATGACTTTTTGGCAAATAGCTGACCCAAACAATACTCAATCTAAAGATTGGTTGAAAAACCAAGTGTTGATCCTCGATCCTTGTGCCAATCCTGACGGAAAGGACCGATACACTGTTTGGTATAACCAAAAGCAAAACACTAGGTTACAGCCCGATCCACAGTCTATGGAGCACTCCGAACCTTGGCCGGGTGGTCGTCCAAACCATTATTTGATGGACCTCAACAGGGATTGGGCTTGGCAGACGCAACAAGAAACACAGCAAAGACTGAAGCTTTACCACGACTGGATGCCACACCTTTTTGTGGATTACCATGAGCAGGGCATAAACGATCCTTTTTACTTTGCACCGGCTGCACAGCCTGTACATGAGCAGGTGTCTGCTTTCCAGAATGAATTTCAGACGATCTATGGCAAAAACACCGCAAAGAAATTTGATGAGCAAGGTTGGATGTATTTTACCAAAGAGCGCTTTGACTTGCTTTATCCATCTTATGGGGACACCTATCCCATGTACAGCGGTGCGATTGGGATGACCATCGAAAAAGGCGGTTCTGGACGCGCAGGATTGGGAATGCTCAATGCCCTCGGTGATACTGTGACATTGAAAGAAAGAATTGAGCACACCTATACCGCAGGGATTTCTGCTGTGGAGGTGACTGCTCAAAATTCCGCAAGGTTGACAGATGAGTTTGCCAATTACTTCAAAACAAGCAGCAGCAACCCAAAAGCAAAATACAAAAGCTTTGTCATCAAAGGAGACCAAAACCCGGAGCGTGTCAAGGCACTTTTGGCATTGCTTGACAAAAATAAAATCCAATATGGCTATGCCAAAGCAGCATCAGGGCTGAAAGGATTGGATTACAATACTGGAAAGGCAGGAACCTTTTCCGCTACCGAAAAGGATATTGTCGTCAATGCCTTTCAACCAAAGTCAGTTTTGACTCAGGTTTTGTTTGAGCCTGAGGCAAAACTACAAGATAGTATCACGTATGACATCACAAGCTGGGCTTTACCGTATGCTTATGGCGTGCAAGCTTATGCCATGGAGACAAGATTGGATGCAGGAAAGAAATTTGAAAAAACGCCATTTGAACCAAATAAAGTAGATGGGACACCTTTGGCCTATTTCGCTCCTTGGAATGCTACCCAACACGCCAAGTTTCTGGCGGCTTTGATCAATAGCAAAATCAGGGTGAGGTATTCAGAGAAAGCCTTTGAAATAAATGGTCAATCTTACCCGATCGGTACTTTGGTGATCCATAGAAACGGCAACCAATATGTCGCTGACTTCGATAAGAAAGTAACCGACATTGCTAATAAATTTGAGATTACTTTGGCTAGCAGTAACTCTGCTTATGTAGACAAAGGACGGGATTTTGGTTCCTCGGAAGTGAAAGTTATCGTCGCCCCAAAAGTTGCCATCATGAGCGGCGCAGGCACTTCCTCTTTGAATTTCGGCGAACTCTGGTATTTCTTTGAGCAAGAACTTGACTACCCGGTAAGCATCCTGGATACAGAAGGTTTGGGAAGGTTTGACCTGAGCAAATACAACGTGATCATCCTTCCTTCAAGTTGGGGCAGTTACCTTTCCGAAAACAACATGAAAAAAATGATGGATTGGGTTAGGGCAGGTGGTAAACTGATTGCCATCGAAAATGCGCTGAATGCTTTTGCAGATAAAAGCGGTTTTGACCTCAGCCAATACGATACTGAGGACGAGAAAAAAGCTGCCGAAAAGGAACAAAAAGAAATTCGGAATGTAGAAAGACTGGAACCCTATCAGGAAAGAGAGAGAATGGGGATTTCTACCACTGCCGCCGGCGCTATTTATCAAGTGAAAATTGACCCAACCCACCCGCTAGGATTTGGAATGGATGGCAAATTCTATACCCTGAAAAATAACGGTTCACGGTATGCCTATCTTGATAACGGTGTCAATGTGGGGATTATCCCTGATGCCGAGGCCTATAGATTTGGCTATATCGGAAAAAAAATCAAACCAAAAATGCCGAAATCAATGGTGTATGGCGTAGAAAGCCTTGGCCGTGGACAGATAGTGTATATGTCTGACAACCCAATGTTCCGTTCTTTCTGGGAATCAGGGAAATTGCTGGTAGCCAATGCGGTATTCTTGGTAGGGCAATAAAACCGTTGAGGTCTTTTTTTGACCTCGATGGTTTTCATTCATAGCCTAAATAAAAATCTCCGAGGTTTTTGGAAACCTCAAAGATTTAGAAACCCTGCTTTGTGGCGACAAAGCAGGGTTTTGATTTTAATGTCAGTTTAGCCTTATGACCTTAAAATTCCGATTTTTTAAGGTCAGATTCTTAAAAACCATCGCTTTCAAATTACGAACTCACTTTTTGCCTATTTTCAAATACTATCTTAAAACTCGGATCATCATCGGTGTAGTTGACATTGATGATGGTTTCTGCTTTTTCGAGCAATACCTTGCTGCTACTGCTCAAATGCCGGATGTAGACCGTTTTGCCAAGCTTATGATAGCGTTCGGTTACTTTGTGGATGGCATCGATGCCTGAGTGATCGACAATCCTGCTTTCTTGAAAATCAATGATGATTTCGTCAGGATCGTTGATCGGGTCAAACTTTTGACCAAAAGCCATGGCAGAGGCAAAGAATAATGGGCCGTACATTTCATAATGCTTTAAACCATTTTCATCCACATATTTTCTTGCCCTGATCCTTTTCGCATTTTGCCAAGAGAAAACCAAGGCCGAGATGACAACACCAATCAATACTGCCAAAGCCAGATTATGCAACAATACTGTAATAAGCGTAACTACAACCATCACAAACACATCGTGGGCCGGCACTTTCCTGAATACTTTCAAAGAGGCCCATTCAAATGTTCCGATTGCGACCATAAACATCAGTCCGACCAATGCTGCCATGGGAACCATTTCAATATATGTGGATAAAAAGAGGATGAAGGCCAACAAGCCTAAAGATGCGACAATTCCTGAAATACGGCTTCTTCCACCTGCATTGACATTGATCAATGATTGTCCAATCATCGCACAGCCACCCATTCCTCCAAAAAATCCAGTGGTAACATTTGCCACACCTTGTGCGATACATTCCTTGTTTCCATGTCCTCTTGTCTCTGTGATTTCATCTATCAGAGTTAAGGTCAATAAGCTCTCGATCAAACCGATTCCTGCCATGATCGCAGAATAGGGAAGTATGATCATCAAAGTATCCAGATTCAAAGGGACCATGGGTAAGTGAAATTCAGGCAAACCCCCGCTGATGGAAGCCAAGTCACCGACAGTTCTTGTGTCAAACCCAACAAATATTACAATCAATGTGACTGCTAAGATTGCAACCAAAGCAGACGGGACTGCCGTGGTCAGTTTCGGAAGGTATTTGATGATGGCCATAGTGAGTATCACTAGCCCAAGCATGATATACAGTGGATTCCCACTCATCCATTCTATAGCGCCATCAGGGGTAGTAAATTTGAATTGATCTAACTGTGACATGGCAATCACGATGGCCAATCCATTCACAAAACCAAACATCACGGGATGCGGTACTAGCCGGATTAATTTCCCCAACTTCAAAACCCCAACTACAACCTGAATCAATCCCATCAGGACTACCGCTGCAAAAAGGTATTCCACTCCGTGCTGAGCTACCAATGCTACGATTACCACTGCAATAGCACCTGTGGCACCTGAAATCATTCCGGGGCGGCCTCCCATGATAGCTGTAATCAAGCCAATAATAAAAGCGGAGTATAATCCCACCAAAGGACTAACTCCTGCGATCAATGAAAAAGCTACTGCTTCAGGCACCAAGGCCAAGGCTACAGTCAAGCCTGATAATACTTCGTCTTTTAGATTTACCTGTGTCGGTTTGAACAGGCGATAAAACATCTGCGTCATAAATTTTTAAACTTTAATAAATGATAAATAGGCAATTGATCTTCCGTTAATCTGAGGGAAGAAAATATTTATTAAAAAATCAAAATTTCAGGGTGGAGTAAGAGTCATCCTTGATTGCCTTGATGGTATGAAGCTACAAAAGTAGCAATTTTTGCGTCAAAAACAGAATTTTATTCTAAATCAAACCAAAGAGAAGCCCAATTTTGAAATAAAGGACCTGCGGAATCGATTGAAAAGCACTTTTACTGTATTATAATTTTCATCCTGTAAACAAATTGGCTAACCACCATCTGGGACCTTTATTATGGCAAATTTTGTATCAAAAGTGGCTCAATAGGGTAATTCTTTTTTATTGTAACTTCGGGTTTGGAAATGTATCCTATTCCTATCCAACAAATACCTAAAAACATAAATTAAATTTTGAACTACCTTCAGTTTGTCCGTAAAAACCGCGAGATGGTGATTTTTGGGATCATCATGACTGCCTTGTCGAGTTTTGGGCAAACGTTTTTGCTGGCACTGTATGTTCCCTTTTTGATGGAGGAATTTAAGCTGTCAAACGGGCTGCTGAGTACATTTTACGGTCTTGCCACCATTGGGGCGGCGATGGCTTTGCCCAAATTGGGGAAATTGATAGACTCGGTTCCACTCCAAAAATTCACTTTGGCGACAACAGCCACTTTTGTCATCTCCTTGTTTTTCTTGAGTATTTCGCAAGCTTGGTGGTATATCCCCATCGCATTTTTTGGATTGAGGTTGGCCGGGCAGGGACTTTACAACCATATTGCGATCACCTCGATGTCACGGTACTTTGATGTAAACAGGGGTAAAGCCATCAGCCTTGCTTCTTTGGGGCATCCTTTGGGGCAGGCGATTTTGCCGGCGATTATTTTGGTAGTGATTGCAAGGGTCGGTTGGAGAGAGTCTCTTTGGCTCAATGCCGCAATAGTCAGTATTGTGGTTGCTGTCTTTACAATATGGGTATTGAAATCCGAACATCTAGTAAATGAATCGGGAGAAACAACTGAATCGAGTCATGAGGAAAAAAAAGTAGACCGTGTTCGGCAAAGGGATATCATGAAATCCAAGGCATTTTGGCTTTTGGCACCAAACATCTTTTTTATCCCTTTTGCGGTGACAGGGCTTTTTTTCTATCAGTTCGCAATTATTGAATTCAAGGGATGGAATATTGGGTTGGCGGCTGCCGGACTTACTTCCTATGCGGTTGCGAGTTTTATTAGTATACTGCTTTCAGGTCCGCTCATTGACAGGTACAAAGCCAAGACCTTCTTTCCTTTTTACCTTTTTCCATTATTGGGAGCTTTGTTTGTCATTTGGTTTGTGCCAAATACTTGGGGAATCTTTGTGTACAATATCCTAATGGGATTCTCTGTTGGATTTGGAAGTGCTACGGTCGCTGCACTTCAGGTGGAGTTTTTTGGACCAACCTATATAGGAACTGTAAGAAGTCTATTTACATCCGTCATGGTCCTGAGTTCTGCGATAGGACCGGCATTGTTTGGGATTTTTCTAGATTTGGGTTGGGGATTTCAAACCATTTTTCCGGTGACTTTGGTGATCCTGATTTTGATCATGATCCAGTCTTTTAGGGCTGTTCCAAAATATTCAAGGGCCAAATGGAAATACAAGTACAAAAAAGTGACAGGCAAAAAAAACAAAATCCCCAAACCGTAGGCTTGGGGATTTTTTTGATCAGAGACCTCTGTTGAACATCTGGATTACGCGAAGGATTTCGGCATCCATTTCTTTGTTTCTCAAGACATATTTTTCTTTGGAAATAAATCCACCTTTGATACTGATGTAATAGACCATTTTGGTTTTGGAAGGTGCAAAGGTTACCGAAAGGTTATTGGCGGATTCGATTTTCAGAATATTCTCTGTGCTTCCGGCGAATGAGTTCAGTTTGTCTGTAAGGATATTGAACTTCACGCCTTTCTTATAATCCGTCACACTGTTCAGCGGGAAAGTAGACTCGAGCGACTTTGGATTTTTTCTGAGGTTATCCATGATCGACAGCAAATGGGAACGCTGCGCGTCAGTATTCAAATCTACAGTGATGGTTTTTTCCTTATAGAATCCAAATTCATGGTAAATTCCCATCAGGTAATCAAAGAATGTCTGTCCTGAAGCTTTCAATTCATTTTCTTTTTGGGCGATTTCCAAAATGATTCCTGAAAAATCAAGCACCGAATGACAGACCTGTTGGTCGATATTGAAAGCACAAACAGGACTGTTGGGATATGCCTTTTGTATTTCCGTGAGGCTGTTCCTCAGCTCTCCCGGTTCAATTATTTCACTTTGAAATTTCAATCCGGATTTGATGGCCATATATTCTACCAAATCGGAAGTGTGTATGGATTTTAAGCAGACCAAATCCTCATATTTTCCGGACTCTTTCCAGATATTCAGGAGTATGGCTGCGAGTTGGTGGCTGTTGAGGATCACAAATCCGCTTTTTTCGTCTTTCTTGACAGCGAGGGTAATTCTTTCATTTTTGGAATCAGTCCCAATAATCAGGCTAAAATCAGAAGCTGTGGCGTGGTCAAGTGCTGGCTTTAGGGTCATGAAATTGAATACCGGATTAGCGTTGTCTTTTCCTCCGTCCAATAGAATCTGATCATAGGCAAGCCCTGAATTGTCCAAGATGGTTGTGTCAAGATCATTTTTTTCAAATGATGCAAACAGGATATTGGCCGTATCTGCTTCGATAAGCTCTTCGATTGATTCTTCAACAGGTGCTAAGTTCATGATGATTCTTTTTGTAACGATGGAAATGCTATTATCAATTATGTCAATTACTGGGCATTCAACATAGTTTTTGCAATAAAATCAGCAAATCCAATGGTGGCAATATGTGTTGGAGGAGTACCGGTAAGCTAAAAAAAGTAATGAGAGGTCGACGTTCCTACAAAGTCAAATTTGGTTTTCAAGTGCTTACATTATGTAAATGTACCAAATCAGGCTTGTAGAAAAAAGGAATTAATTGATTATGAATTTTAAAACCGTGGGACACATGTTTGGTAATGAACCATTTTACCATTTAGAATCAAGGTAAAATCACCATTTGGGGCAGATCTTTTTGGATTTTTGATCTTCCGAGTAAACCACCAAGCAACACCGATAAATAGTGGACTGACTACCTATTGTCATTTTGAAGCTTCTCTTTACCTTGGGTTTCGAAACTTAGCCATGGACATCTTCCTCATTTCTCTAACCGCTTTTCTGACTGCCATCCTGACTTTCTTTTCGGGGTTTGGATTGGGGACGATTTTGACACCAGTCTTTATGGTTTTCTTTCCGGTGGACCTTGCCATCGCATTGACCGGGGTGGTACACTTTTTCAATAATATATTTAAGTTGTTTTTGGTCGGGAAAAATGCAGACAAGGAAGTTTTGATCCGCTTTGGTATTCCTGCAGTCATTGCCGCTTTTTTGGGTTCTTGGCTCTTGCTTCAGATTACAGACCTTTCTCCTTTGTTTTCCTATAGTTTGTTTGGGAAAGTCTTCGTAGTCTATCCCGTCAAATTTATTATTTCATTGTTGCTGATCGTTTTTGCCTCCATGGATTTGATACCCTATTTTCAAAAACTTCAATTTGGTAAGGAAAAACTCCCTTTAGGTGGGTTTCTGAGTGGGTTTTTTGGAGGATTATCAGGAAATCAGGGCGCACTTAGGGCTGCTTTCCTCATCAGGGCAGGATTGTCCAAAGAGGCGTTTATAGGAACAGCAGTGGTGGTTTCCACATTTGTGGACTTAACGCGACTCGGGGTATATGCGACAAGGTTTGTGAGTTCAGATTTGACAGATAACCTCACAGTCGTGCTATTTGCCACACTTTCAGCCATTGCAGGGGCATATTTGGGAAACAAATTATTGAAAAAAGTCACTTTAAAATTCCTACAAGTGACAGTTGCAATACTGTTGATTATGGTTTCAGTGGCGCTTGGTGCCGGATGGATATAATGTGTGTTTAAAGTTCAATGGATGTAAATTTAATTTCCCAATGACAGATCAAAGCTCCCACTTCCCGATAGATTATTCACCCCTGTTTGATTATTTTGATCCTTTTCACAGGATTTCGCAGGAGGCTAAAGAAGCAATATCAGCCATTTGTAGCCTTTCCAAAATTCCCAAAAACAAAGACCTCCAATCCATCGGCCACACCTGCCGCACCATTTATTTTGTCAAAAAAGGAATCGCAAGGATCTACTATTACAAAGACGGAACAGACATCACTGAATCTTTTGCCTTCGAAAACTCCCTGATTGCGAGGGTAGAAAGCCTCTTTACAGGAAAGCCGAGTAGAAAAGGCATTCAGGTTTTGGAAGATTCGGATTTTATCGGAATCAGTTCCCCCTTACTGTTTGACCTTTATGATCAATTCCCGGACATAGAACGCCTTTTCCGCAAAATCTTTGAATCTGCCTATGTCGAAACTGTCAACAGGATTGAGAGCCTACAGTTTCACAGTGCGGAAGAAAGGTATCATGCCCTGACCCAGGAATCCCCCGATTTTTTGAAAAGAATTCCCTTAAAGTACATCGCTTCTTACCTAGGTATCACGCAAGTCAGCCTCAGCCGGATCCGCGCCCAGCGTTGATTTTTTAACATTTGTAAAAGGAATCGACCCTGGCCTCACCGAATTTTGTGTGGTCAAATGGAGGGGAAGTGAAAAAAATAGAACTAGGTCTCAGAGAAAACTGGAAGCAATTTACACTTTTGGTCATCATCAACGCCTTTGTAGGCGGAATGGTGGGCCTGGAGCGGAGCATTCTGCCACAGATTGCCGAACAGGAATTTCACATTGCAGCCAAGACGGCAATACTATCCTTTATTATAGTTTTTGGAATTGTAAAGGCCATCACCAATTACTTTGCCGGAGTTTTTGCCAATAAAGTAGGGAGAAAAAATCTGCTTACCATCGGTTGGCTGTTTGCAGTTCCGGTTCCCTTTATCCTGATGTTTGCTCCAAGTTGGAACTGGATAGTCGCTGCAAACATCCTGCTTGGGATCAATCAAGGATTGGCTTGGAGCAGTACTGTGGTCATGAAAATTGACCTTGTTGGGGAAAAACAGCGGGGTTTTGCCATGGGGTTGAATGAATTTGCCGGATATCTTGCTGTGGCTTTGGTTGCTTTTTTGACAGGATATATTGCGGCAGAATATGGTTTGAGGCCTTATCCCTTTTACCTTGGAATTGGACTTTCTCTATTGGGTTTGGCTGGCTCCATTTTCCTTGTCAAAGACACACGGAAGCATGTAGAAGCTGAGAATTCACTTTCTAATGTTCCAAAATTGAAAAATCCTTTTTGGGAAACCACCTGGAAACACCCAAACCTGGGCGCTGTCACGCAGGCCGGTTTGATCAATAACCTCAATGACGGGATGGCTTGGGGGATTTTTCCAATATTACTTGCAACCAAAGGATTCGATCTGGAACAAATAGGTGTCGTCACCGCCGTTTATCCTGCAGTTTGGGGATTCGGACAACTCTTTACCGGGAGAATGGCAGATATTTTCAATAAAAAGTACCTGCTCTTTACCGGAATGCTACTGCAAGGCATCGCATTGGGTTTATTCTTTTTTGCAGAAAGCATGAACCATTATGTGCTTTTGTCTGCAGTATTGGGTTGGGGAACTGCCATGGTCTATCCGACATTTCTCGCCACCGTTGCGGAAAATACACATCCTCAGGACAGGGCCAAAAGTATAGGGATATTTCGGTTGTGGAGGGATTTGGGTTACGCCATCGGGGCGATCATTACAGGCCTGATCGCAGATTCATACGGCATTGATATTTCGATTTTGGCCATTGGAGGTCTAACCGTGCTTTCCGCTGTGGTGATTGCGGTAAGGATGGAATAGCATATTATAAAAAGCAAAAAATAATTTTGGTTGTGGGATTGGTTGAAGGCGTTTGGCAAAAACAAATGGTTTGAATACTAAAATATCTATCTAAATTTGGTTTAGACAGATTATTCATGAAAACCACATCTAAAATCCCTATATATTATATTGATGAGGAGAAAGATCTTGAACTGATGGTTGATCAAGCCATAAAATCATCGGCCGAAGAAAATATTATCCGATATTTTCAGCACTTGGCATTCAATTATGCTCTTTCAGGAGTAGACATCTATAAGCTTCCAATTGTTAAGAAAATCTATTATATCGATGACGAATCTTAACAACCAGCTATCTAAGAACTTCAATCCAGATAATACACCCGCTTAACCCTGCTGCTGATATTGGTGAGCAACTCATAGGGGATGGTTCCTATTCTTTCGGAAAGTTCTTTCAGGGAGATTCCCGGCCCATAGATAATCACTTCATCTCCTTCATTGGCCTCAATACCGCTGATATTGACCATGGTCATGTCCATGCAGACATTCCCGATGACAGGGGCTTTTTTGCCATGGACGAGGACAAAACCTTTGCCGTTGCTGAACCTACGGTCATAGCCGTCTGCATATCCCAAAGCTATGGTGGCGATTTTACCGTCTTCTTCCATGATTCCCTTTCTGCTGTACCCGATGCTTTGCCCTTTCGGGACGGATTTGATTTGGGAAATGGTGGTTTTCAGCGTACTGATAGATTTGAGATGGGATTCAAATTTTCCAGAGACCTCGACGCCATATAATCCGATTCCCAATCGGACCATGTCCATTTGGTATTCGGGAAATTGGATGATCCCTGCCGAATTAAGGGCATGACGCAGTGGTTTATAATCCAAGTTGGAACTGATGGCCTCGCACATACTGAGGAAGGAGCGAAGCTGTTCCAAAGAAAAATCCCTGTGAATAACTTCATCAGCTCCTACCAAATGCGTATACATGCTCCTAATCTCCAATTGTGGATAACTTTGGATCAAGGAAAGCAACCGTGGAATATGCTCGGGTTCAAAACCAAGCCTGTGCATGCCGGTATCCATGTCCAAATGGATCTTCATGTGGATAGCTCTATTTTGGCAGAATTTTCCCAACTGCTGAAAAAAATCAGGACTGTAGACCACTGGTTCTAGATCAAATTTTTCCAGGTGGATAAATGATTCCTGAACAGGATTGAGTACCATAATCGGCAATTGGATTCCTTCTTCCCGCAGGGCGACGCCTTCGTCAGTATAGGCCACAGCAAGGTAATCTGCACGTAATTGTTGGAGGTGATTGGCGATTTCGGCTGCACCACCGCCATAAGCAAATGCCTTCACCATAACCATGACTTTGGTAGAGGGAAGAAGCTGGGTTTTATAAAAATTGTAATTATGTGTCAGCGCATTCAGGTTGATCTCTAAAGTCGTCCCATGAATCCTTTGCTGCAGCCTGTTGACAATGACCTCAAATCCGAATTTCCGCGCCCCAGTCACCAATACCAAATCATTCTCAAAATCTTCTTGCGAGACATGATGAAGCAGGGTTTCAGTATCGGCAAAAAAGACTGCTTTTCCTTCAAAGCTATCTTTTAAAGAGGTGATTTTTTCTCCGACACCGATCAGAAAATCAATCTGATAATGGGTAAGAAGATTCCCGACTTCTTTGTAGACTTCAGTTACATTTCCTACCTGAAGCATATCTGATAAAATCAGGACTTTTCTCCTTTTTGGCCTTTGGGCAGCCATAAAATCCAAAGCCAATCTCAATCCGGCTAAGTCATTGTTATACGTATCGTCGATAATCAGGCAATCGTTGATCCCCGGCTTCAGGGTAAGCCTCATCTCGACAGCTTTCAGGTGGTTGAGGCCTTCCTGAATCAATGACTCTTCAAGTCCCAATGAAAGAGCTGCTATAATCACATGGCGGATATTTTCCAAAGAAGCCTGGTCTCCAAAGGGTACAGAAAAAGTAAAAACGCTCAAATCGGGTTTCATCAGCAGGATTTTGGATCGGTCTGATTCCTTTTTGACTGAAAGTGTGTAGTCTGCTCCTGAAGTATCTGACCAAGAAATGAGTTGTTTTTCGGCAAATCTGGAGGAAAGATGCGCATGGATTTTTTGATGGTCTTTCCGGTAAATGATGAATTCGCTTTGGACAAACAGCTTTGCTTTTTCTGCCAGTTTTTGTTCCATCGATTCAAAACCTTCTTCATGGGCAGTTCCGATATTGGTATAAATCCCCATCTGAGGCCGAAGGATTGCCGCCAGTTTTTCCATTTCTCCAGGTTTGGAGATTCCGGCCTCCATGATGGCTACCTGATGGTTTTGCTCGATTCCAAAAACTGAAAGCGGTACTCCTACTTGACTGTTGTAGCTTTTGGGGCTTTTTGCAACCGCATATTTCTGTCCCAAAACTTGCCCTAACCATTCTTTGACTATGGTTTTTCCATTGCTTCCTGTGATGCTTACCAATGGTCCGGCAAACAAAGAACGCTCATAAGCTGCCAATTGCTGCAGGGCTTGGTGTGGGTTATCCACAGCGATAAAGGTGCTGTCCTTGGTCAGGGATTCGGAAATAGGAATTCCTTTCTGTATCAAAAAATTCCTCACTCCTTCTTGATATACAGGGGTGATAAATTCATGTCCGTCAAATTTTGCCCCTCTGAGGGCTACAAAAAGTGTTTTTGACGGCTCCAGGATATTTCTGGAATCAATGGAAATCCAACTCACCAGCGCTGAACCGGAATGGGAAATCAATTCCCCATTCACCAATTCGCTTATCTGTTGTGCCGTGAGAGATTGGATCATAGGATAAAGTTAAGAATTTGGGATTTACTCTTCTTTCTTTTTGAAAAACACCTGCTTGATCCATCTTGGTAAGAAAATAGCTCCTAATATCAAATAAGGATAGTAAGAAAGCATTCTCCAAAGAATACTCGTCACGAAAGTGTAGCCATTCAAGAATTCTGCAAAGAATTGCCCGAAGAAGAACTCTGCGGTACCACTACTTCCCGGTGTCGGCGAAATCATCATCACGATCCACATGATGACTTGTCTGGCAAAAATCACCACATGCTCACTGACAGTTAAACTTTCATAAGCACCTATCAGCGCATTGAGCATAAGATATCTTGAACTCCAGATAAATATGGTTGCGCCTATGATGGTCAGCCAATATTTGTAGTTTTTGCCAATCAGCTCCTTGGAAGCCTCAATGATTTGATTGCCGAATTCATTGGCCGAATATTTCCATTTTCTAAGCCATTTGATAGAAAAAATCTTTAACAAAACCCACTTGAATACCCTTGGTTTGTAAAATAGTGCCAAAGCCATAACCAAAGAATAGGAGGCATAAAGGCCATAACTGATCCAAAACAAGACTTCAAGACTTCTGCCAAGTCTCATTTCCATCATCCTGCTTGCCGGGAAAATATTGCCCTGTGCAAAATACAGGATAATGGGTGCACCGATTACAAAGAAAAGATTATCCAGAATAGCCGTCAACATCACATAAGCAATGGCTTTGCCGAGTTTGATTCCTTCTTTATTCAAAATGAAAATTGCTACTGCAGAGCCTCCCACTACAGAGGGAGTTACAGCTGAAGAAAACTCCCATAGGATGACGACATATAGGGCTCTAGACCAAGTCAGGTGCTGATCCGTGACTACCCTGATCCGATACATGTAGCCAATATCACGGCAAAGAATAACCACTATAGCCAACAAAATCCACCAGATTGACCCATCAAAAACACCCTTCAGGGTTTGTGCATTGATACTCGGATCGAGATAAAACATCAAAAAAACAATGCCTAGACCAATAATCACCGGAAACCAGACCTTATTCGGGTTGAGGGTTGCAAAAATCTGCTTATTATCTAGTTTCATATCCTATACCGAAGGAACCGTTTCCTGCTTCTCTACCCAAAAATTGTTGAACCCTTCTCCTATTGTAATGGTAACCATAGATAATTGTAATAATTCCAAAATCGCTAAAAAAGTATAAATAACAAAGATTTTTTCCGGCTTGTAGCTGATAAATTCAGTAAAAGGGACCCGGTTTTTTAGCAACATTTTTTCGAGAACAAAGTCTTTTTGCTGCTCGATGGTATATGGATACTGTATGACGGTATGTTTTGTTTCATCTGTCCTAGAACTGTATTTGGACATCACCTTTTGGAATACCTTCAAAAGCTTATAAAGATCTAAGTCCTGCATCTCTGCATCAACATCATCTGCCTTTGCCAGCTGTTTGATTTCTGACATTACATTACCTCTTTGCTCTTTTGCAAGGCGTGTTTCCTCCAGTTTTGCAAGTTCAAGGATGACGGATTTGTATTTTTTATATTCCAATAAATGTCGGATCAATTCTTCCCTCGGATCTATCTCAGACCCATTTTCGTCCAATTCGGGACGGGGAATCAGCATTTTTGATTTTATTTTCATCAATGTGGCCGCAAAAAGGATAAAATCACTTGCCACCTCAATTTCCATTTTTTCCAGATGGTGGATATAATCAAGAAAATCCTGCGTGATTTTTGAAATCGGGATATCATAAATGTCAAGTTCATCCCGTTCGATGAAAAAGAGCATCAAATCGAATGGACCTTCGAAAAGTGGTAATTTGATTTCAAAACTCACTGTAAACTATTTTATTTTCTTAATTTTGCACCTCAATCTTGTCCAAAGATATCCAAATAATGGTAATTTATTCATTTGGCGCACAAAAAGACCCTTCTTGATCCGGACTGGATTCAAAAAATTATCGAAAAACAATTGGGGTTGACAAATGTTAATTACCTTTATTAAGAACCGCTTCGCTGATGATCATAAAACCAGGCAAATTACTCTCAAAGATCGATTCACCCACCGATCTCAAAAAGCTTTCTAAAGACCAATTGGTACAAATCTGTGACGAACTCAGACAGTTTATCGTTGATAACGTGTCCGTCTATGGGGGGCATTTTGGCGCCAGCCTTGGAGTAGTGGAGCTTACGGTAGCCTTACATTATGTACTCAATACCCCTGAAGACCAGCTTGTTTGGGATGTAGGGCATCAGGCATATGGCCACAAAATTTTGACAGGAAGAAAAGGGGAATTCCATACCAACAGACTCTATGGAGGCCTCTCAGGTTTTCCAAAAAGAAAGGAAAGTGAATACGATACCTTCGGAGTTGGGCATTCGAGTACCTCAATATCTGCGGCATTGGGTATGGCTGTAGCTTCAAAATATAAAGGTGATACCAAAAAACAACATGTTGCTGTCATCGGTGACGGTTCCATGACAGGTGGAATGGCATTTGAAGCCATGAACCATGCCGGTGTTTCGGACACCAACATGCTCATTATCCTGAATGACAACTGCATGTCTATAGACCCTAATGTCGGAGCACTCAAGGATTATCTGACTGACATTACCACATCCCATACTTACAATAAAGTCAAAGACGAGGTTTGGAACTTGCTCGGCAAAATTTCAATGTTCGGCTCTTCAGCCCAGGATATTGTATCCAAAGTGGAGGGAGCGATCAAATCTGCCGTGTTGAAACAAAGCAATCTTTTTGAATCTTTGAATCTTAGGTATTTTGGTCCTGTGGATGGGCATGATGTCCATCATTTGGTGGAAATCTTGGCTGATTTGAGGGATATCCCGGGTCCAAAAATTCTTCATTGTATCACCGTCAAAGGGAAAGGATATGCCCCGGCCGAAACCGGCAACAAAACCACTTGGCATGCTCCGGGACTTTTTGATAAGGTGACAGGTGAGATATACAAAAAAATCCCTACAACTCCCCAAGCTCCGAAATACCAAGATGTATTTGGCCATACGATAGTCGAATTGGCAAAGGAAAATGACAAAATTATGGGGGTAACCCCGGCAATGCCTTCCGGTTCGTCGATGAATATCATGATGAAAGAAATGTCTGACAGGGCTTTTGATGTGGGAATTGCGGAGCAACATGCGGTTACCTTCTCAGCAGGATTGGCTACTCAGGGTTTGATTCCCTTTTGCAATATCTACAGTTCATTCATGCAAAGGGCGTATGACCAGGTAATCCACGACGTATGTCTACAAAATCTTCAGGTAGTGTTCTGCTTGGACAGAGCGGGCTTCGCCGGTGCTGACGGCCCTACACACCATGGAGCTTATGATATTTCATTTTTTAGATGTATCCCAAATCTCGTGGTTTCTTCTCCTATGGATGAGGAGGAATTGAGAAACCTGATGTACACCGCCACCAAATTTGAAGGACCTTTTTCCATCAGATACCCAAGAGGTCAGGGCGTGATGGTGGATTGGAAAACTCCCTTGAGGGAAATTCCGATCGGGCAGGGCAGAATTATCAAGGAAGGTGAAGATGTCGCCATTTTGACGATTGGCCATATTGGAAATTATGCGATTACTGCCTGCGAAATGCTTGAAAAAGAGGGATTCAATCCTGCCCATTATGACTTGAGATTTGTCAAACCACTCGATGAGGCCATGTTGCACGAGGTTTTTGGTAAATTCAAGAAAGTAGTGACCGTAGAGGATGGCTGTCTGATGGGCGGATTTGGCTCCGCAGTGTTGGAGTGGATGGTGGACAACGGCTACCAAGCACAAGTCAAAAGACTTGGTATCCCGGACAGGATTGTAGAGCATGGAGAGCAAATCGAGCTCCACAGAGAGTGCGGCTTTGACCCTGAAGGTATCGCAAATGCTGTAAAGCAGATGGCAGAGTCTGTGGTGGAAAAGTAATCGGTTTTATTATATGCCGAAAATTATTAGTGGGTTTAATTTCGTTTGTCTTTCTCTGATTTTGACGCAAGGTTATTATAAAAAAAGGCCAAACATCCCACTTCAAAAATCGGATTCAATCTTTCAGCCATTTTATTGACTGATACAAAAGATATCAAATAGGATCTTTTGTATCCTTTGTTACTTTGTGGTTAATCCGTTTTTAATTGTTTTGTATTTCCGTATGAATACTTTGGTAATCAATAAATCTGCTTTAGCTAAGGATGTTTGGTTCAATGAATCAATGATGTTTATCCTATTGTAAGATGGAAGGGAAATTGGTGTTCCGTTGGAATGGTTTCCAAGATTAAGGGATTCAAACAAAGAAGATTTAAAAAAATGGAGGTTGATAGGTGATGGAGAAGGGATTCGTTGGGAGGATTTAGATGAGGATATTTTAGTAGAAGCACTATTATGAGTAAATGATCAATTTTGTTTCATTCGGCCAAGGCAAGCCTCTCATTCTTATCCATGGATTCTGTGAATCCAAAGAAATGTGGATAACTTTTTCCCAGGAATTGGCCAAAACCCATACTGTTTATTGTATCGATCTACCCGGTTTTGGTGAAAGTCCTTTGCAACAGGATAGCATAACATTAGAGGAAGTTGCGGTTATGCTTCATGACTGGATGGAAGAAAACAGGATCTACCACCCAACTGTGATCGGACATTCCTTGGGTGGGTACATTACCTTGGCTTTGGCCGAGCTGATGGGAAATGGTTTGGCTGCGATAGGGCTTTTCCATTCCACGGCTTTCCCCGATGATGCCGAAAAAAAGAAAACCCGCAACAAAACCATCACTTTTATCAAAAAGCATGGTGTGTATAAGTTTATAGATTCATTCGTTCCCCCACTTTTTAGCGAACAGCATCGGATTACCCATAAAAATAGAATTGAAGAATTGACTGCCTTGGGAAAGAAAAGCTCCAAGAAAGGAGTACTTGGCTATTTGGCAGCGATGCGGGACAGAAAAGACCGTATGGAAGTTTGGAAGAACTTCAACGGGAAGAAGCTGATGATCGCAGGAGTTTTGGATGGGGCGGTCAAGATTGAGGGCAGCCGCATGCACAAACCCTATACCGATGATTACTTTGAACTCCAAGAGGTCGGCCACATGGGGATGTTTGAGGCTGAACAAGAAACCTTAATCATCCTCCAAGAATTTCTAAAGAAACTGGGATAGCTTTAATTTTTAACAGCCACCCCTTTCTCCCGAATAGAGAAAGCCACAATAGGATGTGGATAATTTGCACCCAAATGAACGCCGTAAGATCTCAACTCGTTTTTTGTTATAGAATCCGGCTGATGAATATCAAAGCCCGGAATTTTGCTAAGTTCAGGAATCCAATGCCTGATATACTCTCCCTTTTTGTCATAATTGTTGGCTTGTTTCAGGATATTGAAATACCTGTTTTCCCTAGGGTCATTGCCCACGCCTGCGACATACATCCAATTACCCCAATTGGAACAGACATCATAGTCTATCAGTTGGCTCTCAAAATACATGGCACCCCAACGCCAATCTATTCCCAGATCATTGACAAGAAAGGAAGCAACGTTTTGACGGCCACGGTTTGACATAAATCCGGTAGCATTGAGTTCCCTCATATTGGAATCTACAAATGGGATGCCTGTGGTTCCTTCAGCCCAATTCCAAAATAGTTTTTCATCTTTTCTCCAGTTATCCACATGTTTTTTTATGCCCTGAACCTGAAAAATTTTGCTGCCATGTTTTTTGCTGATAAACCTGAAGTAATCTCTCCAGATCAATTCAAAAACCAGCCAATAGGTAGAGTCATTCTTTTTCCTTTCTTTTTCGTAACGCTGAACTTCCTCATAAATATACCGAGGTGATAGACAGCCCAAAGCCAGCCATGCAGAAAATTTGCTGCTGTAGTCGGGGCCCAACAACCCATTACGGGTTTCTTTATAGGTCTTCAGACAGTCATTTTCCCAAAAATAAGTTTGAAGCCTTTGTATGCCCGCAGACTCACCTCCTGAAAATGGCAAAACTCCCTTTTTGGAATTAATCGGTTCTTGTAATCCCAATGTGGATAACCCGGGAATATATCCCAAATCAAGTTCTGTTTCAGGGAAATTGATCTTTTCTGGTTTTTGAAGAGTCTTCCTTACAGTACTGAACTTTTCGCATTCTTTTCTGAATTGGGTAAAAACCTCAGGCGTTTGATTTACAGGAAAAGGTAAGTCTTCCATATGGAATAGCGTACTCTGCCAAAAAGACCTGGTTTGAATCCCTTTTTTCCAGAGGGCATTTTCAAGAGTGTTTTCCACATTTTTTTCTTCCTGAGTCACTTCTTCTGAAAAATATACAGCCTCTACTTGAAGTTCCTCAGCCAAAATAGGAATTACTTCTTCGGGTTTGCCTATCCTCACTATAAGATTTGCTTTGATTCCAATAAGGTTTGATCGAAGGTTATCCACAGCCTCGAGGAGAAATTTTGCCCTAAATGCCCCTGTTTTTTGAATTCCCAATTCCACTTCGCCAAATTGTCTCGGATCAAAGCAATACACAGGAATAATTTCAGAGGACTCTTTACATGCCGAGAATAAGGCTGTGTGGTCATGCAGCCTTAAGTCATTTTTAAACCAAACTATTACTCTCTTGTATTTCATTTGTCTTTCGAACGCCCTGTGGAATGAAAGTGTTTGGCCAAAACCCGTATATTGTATGCTTCTTCAGCATTAAATTTTCTGTTATCCACTATTAATTTCTATTATGAAATCTTATTTGCTAGTAATTCTATTTGTCTTGGTCAGCTTCCGTATTTGCGCCCAAGAAAAACCGGCCAACCAAATCTTTTGGGAATCCCTTGCCCAACATTGTGGCAAATCATTCGAAGGGTACGTGACTACACCCATTTCTGAAAATGATCCATTTGCCGGAAAAAAGCTAGTTATGCATGTCGTGGATTGTGGTGATGGATTTATCCACATTCCTTTTTTTGTGGGAGAAGACAAATCCCGAACATGGGTATTGACCATGCAAGATGGTTTGATCAAATTGAAACATGACCACAGACATGAAGATGGGTCGCCTGACAAAGTCACCCAATACGGAGGAATTGCATCCAACACGGGCATGGCGGGAATCCAGTTTTTCCCCGCAGACCAAGAAACCGCAGATTTGATTCCCGTATCAGCCACCAATGTGTGGTGGATAACTTTAGATGAAACCTCTTTTACCTATAATTTGAGAAGGATGGGAACAGACCGCTTCTTTTCTGTAAAATTTGACTTGACCAAGGAAGTTGAAAGCCCTGGTCCGGCATGGGGTTGGGAAAAGCAGGTGCCGAAGTTGTAAACAAAATAGAACCTTCATTCCTTGAAAGGAGGAATGTGGTTATGACAAAGATTTTTCTTACCTTATAAGTAGAATATCTTTCTGTTTTCCAAAATTCGGATTTGATTTCAATTCCAAAAAGAAATGAAAATACAGGTGAAACTTTGCGAAGTAATCAGTGTTGGGGCCATGCTTCTGCTATTCTCCCCAGGCGCTTTTGCCCAAAATCATGAACTCTTTGAATCTGAAGAAATCCTCGAGATTTCTTTGAAGGGAGATTTTGATAAGCTTTTAAAAGACACCAAAGGCGAACCCCAGTATTTTGATTTTTCATTGTCTTATGTGGATAACTCCCAAAAAAGTAAAAAAATCCCTTTAAAAGTCAGAACAAGAGGCCATTTTAGGAGGGAAATGAATATCTGCACCTTTCCGCCCCTTTTGCTGAATTTCTCCAAAGAAACTACATCCAATACTGTTTTCAATCAACAAGATAAACTCAAGCTCGTCATGCCCTGCAAAGGCGAAAAGTTTTTGTTGCGGGAATTTTATGTCTATAAGCTTTACAACCTGATCACCGACCAAAGCTTCAAAGTGCGGTTGGTCAAGCTCACTTTTGAGGACATTTCCCCAAAGCCCAAAGAAATTGAACCCGTATTTGCCTTTCTAATTGAAGATGAAGACCGCATGGCTGAAAGGAATCATATGGCTTCTGTAGATCAATCACTCATCCGACCCGAAAGTGTACCCGTGCCTGAGTTTCTCAGGATGGCCGTATTTCAGTACTTGATTGGAAATACGGATTGGTCCATCCAATATCGTCAAAACATCAAATTGATCAATGTGGATAAGACTTCATTGCCGGTGGCTGTGCCTTATGATTTTGACCATGCCGGAATTGTCGAAGCACCTTATGCCAAGCCTGCGCCGGAACTTCAAATGTTATCTGTGACCGAGAGAAGGTACAGGGGATATTGTATGGAAGACATGCAGGTCTTTGATGAAACAATTGCATTGTATAATTCAAAAAAGGAGAGGATCTACAAACTGTATTCCGATAGCAAGATCTTGGATGAAAAATCCATCAAATCCGCCACTAAATATCTGGAGGGGTTTTATGAAATACTCAACAATCCCAAGAAACTTAAATCCGAATTCCAATATCCTTGTCTCGAAGGAGGAACCGGTAATGTGGTTATCAAAGGCCTCAAGAAATAAACCCCAAAGTCAAATGAAAAAGTTATCCACAGTATTCTTTTTATTTATTGCAACTCTGTCTTTTGCGCAAGAAAGAACTTTGGCTGAAAAACTTGGCTATACCAAAACCGATAAATTACTCATCATCCATGCTGACGATATAGGTTTGTCCCATTCTGAAAATATCGCTACCATTTCCTCCATGACCGAGGGTTTTGTGAATTCCACCAGTATCATGATGCCCTGCGCTTGGTCTACTGAAGTAGGAGAACTGATCAAAGACCATCCCAAACTTGACATCGGTGTGCATATTACGCTGACCAATGAGTGGTTCAATTACAAATGGGGACCCATGGCAGACAATGTGCCCGGATTAAAAGGGCCGGATGGATTTATGTATCCTGACTGCGCCTCAGTAGCCAAAAATGCAAGTCCCGCAGAAGTGGAAAAAGAAATCCGTGCTCAAATCGAAGCTGCCCTTAGAATCGGAATCAAACCCACACACCTTGATTCCCACATGGGCTGTATCTTCTATGGCAGGCCTGAGTTTCTTCACTCTTACCTCAAATTGGCGAAAGAATATGGTTTCCCTGCGATGGTTGTTCCTGAAATGGTGGAATCTATCATCAAAACAAACCCTGAATTGTTCAAAGACATCGATGTGGATAACCTGCTTGTCATTGATCAGGTGGCTATTGCTTCCCCAACAATCTATGATGAAAAAGGAATGGAAGGATTTTATACAGATTTGTTCAGCAACTTGGAATCCGGTATCACTGCACTTCTAATCCACGTCGCCTATGATGATGAAGAAATGAAGGCGGTCACCGTTCGTCACCCCTATTGGAATTCTGCTTGGAGACAGGCAGATTACGATTTCTTCACCAGTGAAAATGGTCGCCAACTGATCAAAGACAACAACATCAAACTCGTTACCTGGAGAGAAATCGCCGATGTAAACTAGGTATTCTTGGAATATTTTATTTTATTAGAGTCAGTGTAGGAAGGGAATTGATCACATCCTATTCTGAAAAATATAAATCACCTATCTCGCTGAAGTTTCATTTATGTTTAAAAAATCACTAGTCAACACCTTGGGTGTTGGATTGTCGCTGCTTTTGGTCTCCTCCTGCGAAACGACCTGTAAAGACACTCTTTACGAACTGACTGAAGTATCTATGGTCCCAAGAACATCAGCGGGATCCGGAAACAGCATTTGGTACAATGATGACGCACTTCCCATCGACAGGCTGATCGTTAATATCAAAATGGTGAAACCTGTTCAGGTTCTCTTTAACCCAAGTCCCGACTGCCCGGTGGTTTACAAAAACAACAATCCCGTAATCAGCTTCGAATTGATAAGCAATGAGGATTTTAATGTGGATTATCCTGCAGGAAAGGATCTTTTTGAAATTGCTACTTTCAGCAATTTGACACAGTCTTTTGCCAAGAAAGAGTTTGTGGATAACTATGTAAATGAATCCAACTTCGGCACATTTTATTTCACATTTACTGAAAGCCCGGAGATTGCCGAAATGCATTCTCTGAAAATCAGAGCAAGGTTTCAGGACGGTTCTACCATCCAATCATCGATAATTCCTGTTTTGCTTACGCCTTGATATGAAATTAAAAAAAAACTTATCCACACTATTTTCTTTAATCCTTTTGTTTCAAGTTTTGCCCCTTTTAACATCTTCTTGTATTGATGATTGCTCAGGTCTGGCTCTTTTCCTTCGATACCAGGAATTGGCAGGGATGCCTTTGGAGTATGTGCCTAGCAATCCCGGTTGGCAGGTAATTACATGGTCAAATGATAAAAACCTGACTAGCGAAAAATTGCTTCTTGTTTTTGACTTGACTTATGAACCTATTGCGGAAGTTAGGCCAAGTAACTCAACTTTGGGTTTGCCCTTTGCTTTGGCCTGTGACCCTGCAGTCAACTTTGAGTCTTCCATCAAAACCTGGGATTTGGTAAGCAATAAAGATTTTAATGATGATTTTCCTGCGGGCACTTCTCTGAATGAAATAACCTTGATCGCCCCGATTGTTGGGAGAGAATTTCTTCCTTTTGCAGATTATCAGGATTCGCAAATAGGCTATAAGGGTTTGGGGACTTCATTCGTGCGGTTTTCAGGTTTATCCACACAGTCATCTCCTATGAGTTTTACCTGTAAGATTACCTTGACCGACGGAAGGATTTTTTCGAGCAAGGTGGACAACATTGTATTGAGGGTTGAATGAAAAGGCTTAACTTTATTCAATAGCCATCAATTTCAACCTCTATGAATCTTCGACCTGCTTTGTTTTTTTTGGGCTTTGGACTCCCGCTCTTTTTTTCGTGTAATAATCCCGCTACCCAAATTCCCTTGACTACTCATTTGGCAGATACTGAAGGCCTGATAGGAAATGCCGAATATTTATCCTCACCCTATGTGACCGCGGGAGACCGGGTGTATATGGTAGGGCATCAGGATGGCACCTTTCCGGATTTGGGATGGCATGTACAAGGAGAAATGGGAGGGATATGGAACCACCCCATCAAACTCATGGACGGTTTTACCGCTGCCATCATTGAAGCAGATAATTCTTTTTGTCTCGATGCAGCCCATCAGTTTGTCAATTATCCCTTTGCCAACAAACACCTTTTCCAAACACATATTCCGGGATTGGAAGTGGATAGGTTCCAATTTGTACCCGATGGTGTTCAGGGAATGGTCATCGAGTTCACCTTTAGGAATGTGGATAAGTCCGAAAAATCCTTTGACTTTGAGTTTTCAGGCCATACTGACCTGATGCCGGTTTGGTTGGGGGATAGGGCAGGTATGGAAGATTTTGAGGACAAGCTCTCTTTTGATGAGAGCAGGCAGGCTTGGCTTGGCAAAGACGATGGGAACGAATGGTATGTGATGTTTGGGGCCAACCAAAAAGCAAAAGCCGCTGAAGGGGCTTCTGTCACTTGTAATTATACGCCCCATGGAAAAGGAAAAGCTGCCAAGTTGGGTTATGAAATCAAATTGAAACCTGAATCCTCACAAAGTATCCGGTTCTTAATCTCAGGGTCCTATACTTCCAAATTGGATGCCGAGGAAACTTTTGACAAACTCAACCTGAACGCCGATACCTACCTCAAGGATAAAAAGATACATTATGCCCAAATCGCTTCCAAAGCCCAAATTACCATACCTGACAAAGAACTTGAAAAGTCATTCGAATGGATCAAGTACAATACTGAATGGCTGGTGAGAGAAGTACCTGAAGTAGGAAGAGGTCTTGGGGCAGGGATGCCGGACTATCCTTGGTGGTTTGGGGTAGACAATGAATACACCCTCAAAGGTGCGATTGCTACCGGAAGAAAGGATTTGGTCTACAGCACCATCGAACTTATCCACAAACTCTCAGAAGCCAATGGAAATGGAAGAATTGTCCATGAGGTAAGCTCCAACGGCGTGATTTTCAATCCAGGCAATATCAACGAAACGCCACAGTTTGCCTCTTTGATTTGGTGGGTATACCAATGGACAGGAGATAGGGACTTTTTGGCCAAGTATTACCCGACAATAAAAAGGGGACTTCAGTGGCTGATGGAGGAAAATGACAAAGACGGAAATCTGTTTCCTGATGGATATGGCATGATGGAAATTCACGGCCTGCAATCCGAGATGATCGATGTGGCTACTTACACCCAAAAAGCATTTGCTGACGCCGCCCAAATGGCAGCACTTATGGGGGAGGATTCGATTTCGACTAGTTATCAACATACCGCAGACCTGATCAAAGAGAAAATCAACAAAGATTTTTGGGTAGAAGAATTCAATAGTTATGCGGATTTTATCGGTACCCCCAAGGAGGCAATTCACCTCGTCGACGCAGCCATCATCAGGGCGGATACCCTCAACAAACCTTGGGCTGTAGAAGAATTAAAGGCCACGAGAAAAAAGTTATCCACCTATCCCACGAACAAAAAACAAGGTTTTGTGATTTTTCACAATTGGGTGGTCAATACCCCCATGGAAATGGGAATCGCTGACCCCGAAAAGGCCATTGCAGCCTTGGACAAAGGAAAAAAATTCACCAATCCCTTTGGCGTATTTGTGACCGGGATTGACCGCGATGAGACTTCAGATATGGCTGATGGGGCTTTTGTGGGAAGCAAGGCCTTTTCTTATACAGGGGCAGTCATGACCTTGCCCACAGGCGTGTCAGCCATCGGTGAAAACAACTATGGCCGACCCGATGAGGCTTTGGATTACCTGAAAAGGATGACAAAGTCGTTTGGCTTTGCTTTGCCTGGGTCTATATATGAAGTCTCCCCGGACTATGGAATGATGGCGCAGGCTTGGAACCTTTACAGTTTTGGAGTTCCGATCGTCACCCAATTTTTTGGCATTCAACCCGAGGCTGGCAAAAATGTTATCCACATATCTCCCGCTTTTCCGAGTTCCTGGAAGGAAGCCAAAATAGAAAATGTAGAAATCGGAGACAATGTCATTTCCATGGAATACAAGGTGAATGAAAATGGGGCGGTGGAAGCAAACATCAACCAATCTAATGGCGATTGGGAAATAGTCTTTTCGTGGCCTGAAGGCAAACAGATCAACGCAACCGTAAACGGAAATAAGACAGAGATGGAAAACCAAATGGGTAAAAACAGGATTACATTTACAGGGAGTAAAAATACCATCACCCTCAATTGATTCTTTAGGACCAATCTATTTGGGAAATGTGATTTTTGGCAATTAATTTTGAATCAGAGAAAATAAAAAGAAACCACAGTTTGTTGTGTTTTAAAATGGAAAAAATTAAGTTAAATAACTTTTGGAATACCAACGTTTCAGTGATGGATGTCATCGTGGAGATACTTAGTCTTTTGGTTTTGATAACTTTATGGGTAGAGACCTATTATTTCCAACACCAAAGTCTCGCAATTGTACCCGAAGGTTATGATTTTTTTCAAAATCCAAATGAATATTGGGCAAGCAGGATGACCTATTCTGTTCCTTTTGTTGCGACGATTTTGTATGTGGGATTGACATTGTACAACAGAAGGGTACAATACGGGGATTATGCGATTGAAGTCAGTAGGGAAAAAGCTCCGGCTTTGAGTCAGATCAACAAAAGACTGTGGAGGTGGCTGAAACTCAACATTCTCATCATGTTTATTGTCATCGAATACTTTTCATTCCACACCGGTTCCAATGCCGGTTCAGGGATTTCTGGTTGGTTTATTTTTGTTTTTCCACTCTTGCTATTTGGTCCGGTGATTTTCTTCTTCATCGAGTTTTCCAAAAATCAATTGGAGTAAATTTGATACTATTTTAACGATCATTGCCTCTTTATCTTTTTGTCCAGACCCTTCTGACATCGATATTCATTGATATTCGATACTTATTGATATTGTTTCTATTTGCATGGCTGTTGTGGAATTTTAAGCGCCAGTTCAAGATTTTTGGTAATTTGATTTCCTCTCAAATATCCCATAACATCCCTAATCTACCAGAATAACATCCACCAATATCCAATATCAATCAATATCAAATTTGTCCGACCATAATATCCAGTATCCATGAATATCTATCTTCTACACCCAAATAACCATTAACCAAATAACCAATCAACCCAATAACCATTAACCAATTAACCCAATAAACCCTTCCTAAATATTAAACCAATAATTCAGCTTCATGACCAAAGCCCGCTGTTTGGATACAAAAGTTGAAGGAAAGTAATTGTCTGTGTACACGATAAAAAGATCCGAAACAGGCGCATACCGCCACTGTAAACGTGTATTGATGTTGATATTGTCAATCTGATTGTTGTACTGAAAGAAAGTAGTCCAAAATAGCGTTTTGGTAAAAGTCAGGTCAATCCGAGGTCCGATAAGGAAAAGGTCAGCATCATTTTGAGGCTCGGGAAGCCTGATGTTATTGTAACTGAAATTCATCGAAATATTGGCAATGTAGCCCATTCTCCAACTCATCGTGCCTTGGACCGTCCTGATATTACCGGTGAAATATTCTCCAAAATCACCTCTCAGGGACACATAAACCTTTTTTCTGGGATTACTGATATACCTAAATCCCAATAAGAAATTGTTATAATCCGTTCCGGCCAAGAGCGGTTCTCCTCCGGTCCTCGTTGGATCAAAATCCGAAAAAAGGTAAGTATAGCGGTTGCCTGCGGTAACTGTCAAAGTCGAAAGCGACTGAAAACGAACCCTATAGAAAAGAGCATGCAAACCATCTGTGATCCCCAGCTCTTCATTCCATAGGGTCTCTGTTTCCACTCCGGGACCATGCCTGTTGATCAAATTGGATTTTGGAAAAAATTCATATTCAAAAGAAGCAAAGCCCCTTTTGTAATCATTCCTCGGTGTGAAACCCACTGCCGGATTGTAGTTTTCTCCCACCTGCGAAAAAGCCACCGATGCGGCAATGGATGTAGTGGCGAAGTTCAAAGCTGCGTGCGCTGTTGCGGTATTGTCTAAATCTTCTTTTTCGAAAGTTTTGTGGTAAAAGAATTTGCCCGTCCACTTGTTGTCCTTGGAGGCTAGGTTGTAATCCACGCCGATCAATCTATTAGATAGGCTGTCATTGAACAATGGAATGTCCAATTGCTCATTCAAAGTTTCCCTGTTGACAAAGATGACCCCGATGTTTGAACGGGTAAAAATCTTCCTTTGTATGGCCGCAACAGAGAAGTTTTTACCTACAATTCCCCTTTCATCGTCATTGGCTGTCTGCATGTTCATAGCTCCGATCCGCCAGTTATCGTCGAGTTTCCCGCTGAGCCTGCCTCCAAACAGAATTTGGTTTTGCACATTTTGTCCTGTATTTTCATCTCTGTCCACGCCGATCCTTCGGGAAAAAAACGGCCGGAGATTGGTGGCACCAAAATCCGCAAACAAGTCAGCGTTTTCCAGGAAAAACTGCCTTCTCTCAGGGAAAAAGATCTCAAAACGGTCCAGGTTGGTCACCTGCTCGTCCACTTCTACCTGCGAAAAATCCGGATTTACCGTCAGGTCCATGTTCAATGCCGGACCTATCCCAATCTTGGCATCTCCTCCAAAGGTCGGTGTCAAAGGATTGGAAGTGCCCTCCAAGAAATTTCTATCCGTTGCCATCGCGGCATAAGGAATCAGCGACAAGTTGGTGCTTTCTTTTTTCAGCGGTTCGGAGAAAATCAATTTGCGGTTAAATGCCAGATTGATCACGTTGAAGTTTCTCGGTATCGGGGACCATGTGCTTCTTTCATTGTACTTGCTGTCGATTCGGTAAAAATTGACGTTCCAGTTGCTCGCACCGTCATTGTACCTCAGGGTAGAAAAGGGGATAGCCGCCTCTATGATCCAATGGTCTTCGTAAATCTTTGCCTCTGAATACCATTTGTTGTCCCAAGCCAGATTCAGGTCGGATGATTGCATGCCTCCATTGGCAATCAGCGACTCACGCTGTACCCCAAATGGGTTGATACCAAATTGAAAACCACTGCTGTAATCATTGAAAGTGTCAAGAACAAAACTGACACCGTCATTCTGTTCGCCTCGGTAATCCCGCCTCAGAGAAGTGCTGACATATTCATCGGGTCGCCTCGGACCGAGATTGTACATCACAGCGGCGATATAAAGAAATTTGTCGTCAAAAGCGATTTTTACCCTCGTTTGGGCCTTGGCGAGAGAAGTGTCCGAAGGGAAAAACTGCTGAAAATCCTCTGCCCAGCCTTCCTGCTGCCATATCGGTTCGTCTAACACACCGTCCAACTTGATTTCCATTTTGATCTTGTCTGCGATGATACCTGGCAAATCTTTTTTTAAAGATTGTCCAAAGCCAAATCCAATGTTTGCAAACAAAAAAACAAATAATAAGCGCTTCATAATTCAGGCAATTGTTCCGAAAATAGGGCAATTACCGAAGCTTGATTTCCTGAATTATACCAAAGGCAAAAAATGATTTTAAGTTTGTCAATTGTGGTACTTGTTGTTTATTCAAGTTTAAATCATTTCCCATTTCCTTCCTAAATCAAACAAATCGGGAAGACTGAAAGGAACAGCAGTTGCGTATGACCATCATCCAATTTCCAATCAGTAAATACCTATTCCGGAATTTTGGGAATGTTGCAGGTATGTTTCGCCGAGGCTTTAATCTCCCATTGCAGTCAGGATGATATTCCTCGATCCACCATGGTCGCGAAATTCGCAAAGGTAAATCCCCTGCCAGGTTCCCAGATTTAGCCTGCCACCTGTGATTGGAATTTGCAGGCTGTTGCCAAAAAAGCTGCTTTTGATATGGGCAGGCATATCGTCGTCCCCTTCGTAGTTATGGATAAATTTTGGGTAGCCTTCGGGAATCAGGTCATTGATAAAGGTCTCGAAGTCTTTTCTCACTGTCGGGTCGGCATTTTCATTGATCGTCAACCCGGCCGAGGTATGTTGGATAAATACATGGAGAATCCCCATCTTGATCTGTCGCATTTCCGGAAAATGCGTTTCAATGATAGAAGTGATGAGATGGAATCCCCTAGGAAAGGGCTTGAGGCTTATGGTTTTTTGGATGGTCATCAGGAGAATAAGCTAAGGTTTTTTTATTTCATTGCTTCAGAAAATTAAAAAAATCCATCTTCTTTCCATTTTGAAGGATTGTTTTCAATGTATTTGGCAATCCTCTGATAGGCCGCCTCATCCCTTATGATATGGTCATGGTATTTGGATTGCCATGCAAAATCAAATCCCATTCTGTTGGCATGTTTGGTTACAGCAGATTTATAAGATCTTAATATGGATGGGAGAGAATCCTTCTTTGGAGAAATTGCAGCCATGTGCTGGGAGAATTCTGTAATTATAGGAGAATTCTTTTCCTTAGGAATATCCAATGTGGAGTCGTTGCATGCATCAGAGGTGGAGTCGTTGCATGCAACGACTGTACAGGAATCTCCCTCCTTATCTAGATTTCTGGAATCTCCATCTTTATCCTGATTTATGAAATCCCCATCTCCCTCCCGATAAATAGAATCCCCATCTTCCTGATATCCGGAATCATTATTCCCATTTTCCTCCTTTCCCTGATCCTCCTTTCCAAAATCATTTTTCTCCTCCTTTCTTTTCTCATCCGGCTTATTGATGATCAATATTCCATGGATATGATTGGGCATCACCACAAAGGCATCCAATTCCACATACTTATAGTGGTTTTTAATTTCATGCCAAAATACATCTGCAAGAACGCCTGCACCGGAAAGAATCATTTTCCCATTGCTCACTTTTCCAAAATAATGGTGCCTGTTCAAAGTGCAGATGGTGACAAAATAGGCTGCATTCCATGTGTAATCCCACCACTTTGCCCGGAAAGATTCAGTTCTGTATTTGTTTTTATATTTCTCGCCCATAAAACCTCAATTCAACATTGGTGGTTTTCACTTTAAATGACCTTTAATTTTTTAGCCCCATTTTATTTTGATTGGATATCACAATTTGTGATCTCCAATTCAGGAATTCATCCTTCTCCAATTGGAAGCAAAATTGAATTGGGAACCTTTCCTTGTTTCTTTTGACAGCCTGATTAAGAATTCTTGTTTCCGCACCATACATCTCAGCGAGATCTCGGTCAAGCATTACTTGCTGACCACGAATAGTCCAGATTCGGCTTTCTATAACTCCAGGGTATATCGTGTCTTCCATTTTAAATTCTTTTTAAATAATTTTTTCCATCCTGATGCTCTATAAAAATACCCTATCCCCATTCCATCCCCAAATCAACAGCCGATCTTAAACGTTTAAATTCAGTGGCTTTCCAAATCACATTCTAATCAAATGTTAAATACTTTACTGTGGGACTACCCATTTCCTATTTTTTGTTAATCCACCGAGTTAAGACCTGTTAAAATCAGGATTGCCTCCTCCAAAACCCGCAAATTGTCCCAAAACCAAAAGGACATGCAGGTAACCCTACTTTTAATAATGCTCTTTATCCTCCTAGATCCGGAAGAAAAAACCCTGTGGAAAGCCCAGATATTGGATGCCGAATCCGGAAAACCGCTCTCCTCCGTCCATGTCAGAAGCCCAAGGGCCCAGACAATTTCTGATCGCAACGGCTACTTTGAAATTGGAGTGGAAGAATTGGCTAAGGTGACCATCTCCCATGTCGGGTACGAAACACTCGTATTTTACGATACGCCGGATGCCTTGCCCAAAACCATTTTTCTCAAACCCCTCGTCATCCAATTGGATCAAATCGAAGTGCGGCCATATCCAAGTGAAGGGGAGTTCAAGAAGGAAGTATTGGACAATCCCTACGTCCCGCCCCTCATGGAGCAAAACCTGACCGCCAACCTCACCTACATGAAGTCCATCTACAAGTTGGCTTATGCCTATGACATGACGAGCTATAACGTATTTTTGGAAAGGGCGAGACCAAACGGGGGAGTGACCATCTTGACGAGTTCGGGGGGTGGATTGATTCAGGCATTCAAAGCACTGAGAAGACCCTCCAACCCCTCTTTTCCAAGTACTGTCAAATCTTCCCTCCGTCTCAATTCCGATCTTATCAAAAAGCTCAGCTTGGTTGATACTTTAAAATGACAAATGGCAGCTTTTGTCATGGTAGATACATTTTAAAAAGTTGTTGAAGCGGACATTATTAAAACCGGCAAACCGCATAAAAATTCATCAATGTATTTTTTCAATAAATTTAGAATCCACCCAACCTTCTTTGCCTTCCGGAAGACGAATTTTACTGAATTCACCTGAGGTTTCGAGTACCTTAACCATCGCGCCTTGATTTAAAGTCCGAAGGATGGTGTTTGGTGAGTTTACAGGGGCGGAGCGAAGACGGACACCATCTGTGGATATTTGCATGAAAATTTCCCTTACTTTATCCGAAAGCGATGTATTCAGCAACGCCTGTTTGAATTTTTCTCTCCCAAGGTCCCGATCAGAAGAGTAAATCATAATTTTCATACTTGCCTCCGAAATACGGTCCGGATTGAGGATGACTGCCGTAATCGGGGTTGGATTGCTTCCGGGAATTCGGATACTATGCTCTCCATTTACAGTTGAAAGTGGAAGAGTCGTACCATTTGAGAGCTGAAGGGACAACTTTGAATTTTCCTCAGGATTGCTATTTCCTTGCTTATAAAAATAATACTTGAAGGAATCTCCCCATCGCAGTTTCATCAGTTCAAATCCATTGTCATAGCTTGTAATGGGGATTTCCGGTTCACCATTCAAATGCATGATGGTATTGTCTGTATTTCCCTCTACCCTCACAGCAAAAGGAAACATGACTTCTAATTCTGATAAGGATGAACTTACTATAACATCCCTTGTTTGACTTCCATCATCCACAATTACTTTTTCAAGGTCTTTCGCCTTACCATCTATCATGGTTCGGGTACTGTCACCGTCTTCTTTCACAAATTCCTTAATCTCCTCTACTTTGATAGGGGGATTTTCACTTTTCCACCACAACATTGTCAGGATAAATAACGCTACTCCACCGGTAGCCTTTACTGCCAATTTCCCCAATTTGCTTTCCAAAAATGGAGACTCGATGCCCAAATTGATAGATCCTGAAAGAAGAACTCCAAAGACACCTACCAACAGGGAAGAAATAATGGCTACCAATTGATGCTTGTATCCGGATAGATTTTCGGGCCCTGCCAAAATCAGATAGAGAAAAAAGGCCAACAATAAGCTCCCATATACCAGGCTCACAATAAAATGTCTTGAATCTGTTTTCATATTGATTTTTTTAGAGTTTAATCAAAAAGCTGTGAAAATATAAAAATTTGCAAGGGTAAAATAAAAAAACACCCAACATAAATTGCCAACACCCTGGACGAGCGATCCGCTACCCAATGGAATTGACGACTGCTATTTCCAAACAAACTCCCAAGTTTTCGCCATTGAAATCTAAAAACCATTTGCTTTTTTGAATCCGAATAGATACCTGTGATTTAAATTTTGACCAATAAAATCTCACTTCATCAATTTTTTCGAAAGCGGCTTTTGGGACTTACTATTCGTTTTGTACTTCAAGTCCCTATTTCAAGCAATTATACAAGTCTTATTTTTATTGTGTAAGGATAGGGGGTTTGTTTTGGGTCACCTTTGTATCAGGTTAGGGAACTCCTGACTCTATGATTACCCAAAACAAAATAAAAACTTATGAAATCTTATCTTATTGGATTCATGATGGCCTTCATCCTGACAGGAACTGCAACGGCCCAACACGTCAATATCGGTGTCAAAGGTGGACTGAATATCTACAGCCTCTCGGACGGAAGTCAATACAGCTCCAAGTTAGGCCTCAACCTCGGTCTTCTCGGCCACGTCCACCTTACTGACCAACTTGCCCTGCAACCCGAAATCTATTATTCCGGACAGGGTGCCAAAATCGAAAATATCAATACCAACCTCAACCTAGATTACATCAATGTCCCGGTATTGTTGCAATACATGTTTGACAACGGATTCAGGATACAGGCCGGCCCACAACTCGGGTTTTTGGTGGCTGCCAAAACAAAATCAGGCGACACCACCATCAACGTCAAGGATGACTATGAAAGCCTCGATGTAGGATTGGGAATCGGCGCAAGTTATGTCAATCCCGCCACCGGATTTGGCGTAGATGCCCGATACAACCACGGCCTAACCAACGTCCGAACCTCAGGCAACTCAGATTCCAAAAACAGAGGCTTCCAATTGGGTGTCTTCTACCTCTTCAACCACAGAAATTAATCTATTTTGCAAGAATACCCGGGACAGCGAAAGCTGTCCCTTTTTTTGTGTTTAAGATTTTCGAACTGAATAGCACTCCGAATTGAATGAACTATCAGGGCTCGAAAAAGTAAAAAGAAGCGATCCCTTTAAAACAGTCAAAAAACACTCCCAAACCCTCGGCATCCCCATCCGAGATTTGTCGGCCAACAGGATCCTGTAATCTCAGGTAAACCACTGAAAACTGACTACTCCTTCCCAACTTCCCAAATATCAGATCTCAGTCCGGTTGGTTTTTAAATTAGTCGAATATTTAATCGGATAATCTCCTATATATTTTTCATTTGCCTTAATTTCAAGTAAACCTAAATTGTTTGCTTATGCCATTTATCAAAATTTACATTCATTTCGTTTGGACTACTAAAAACTTTTCGCCGCTGCTAAATGGAAAAACCTTAAGAGAAAAAGTTAAATCCCATATTCTTGAAAATTGTATAAACAAAGGAATACACGTAGATCAACTCGCGGTCCAAAAGGAGCATTGCCATTGTTTGATTTCTTTGGGCAAAGAACAAACAACCAGTAAATTGATGCAGTTGATCAAAGGAGAATCGGCCTTTTGGATCAATAAAGAAAATTTGATTCCGACTCGGTTTGAATGGCAGGATGAGTATTTCGGGGTATCTGTTTCTGAAAGCCATCTTCCAAAAGTGAGGGCGTATATCCAAAATCAGGATGAGCACCATGGGAAGAAAACTTTTGGGGAAGAATATGAAAATTTCATTTTGAAATGTGGCTTCTCAAAAATGAAATAATAGAAATGTTTGTCTCCTACCTCAATTTCCGACCCTGTGGCCATCGATTTCCACTATCTTCAGATAGTGGTTCAGGAAATCCTGACAAGACTTCATCCGACTTTAGTCGGTTTGGGTTTTCAAATTCTTTGGCTAAAGCCTTAGAAATTCACGAAATCTGCTCGAACCACCAGCTAAAGCAGGTGGAAATTTTTTACCTCCCCAGATAATGGTTTACTGTTTGATTTTTGGGATTATTTGAATATTCAAAGTTCAATGCCTTTTAATTCTCTTTCCCATTATTGACTACTTACCCTGGTCATTTCCACTATCTTTAGATAGTGGAAAAGCCAATTTAAAAAAGCGCCTATCGACTTTAGTCGGTTTGGGTTTTCAAATTCTTTGGCTAAAGCCTCAGAAATTCACGAAATCTGCTCCAACCACCAGCTAAAGCAGGTGGAAATTGATAACGACCCGGATATTGGTTTACTGTTTGATTTTTGGGATTATTTGAATATTCAAAGTTCAATGCCTTTTATTTCTCTTTCCCATTATTGAGTACTTACCCTGGCCATTTCCACTATCTTTAGATAGTGGTAGTAGGTTTGGGTTTTCAAATTCTACCAGCTAAAGCAAGTGCAAACAATTCTAACCCCATGTAGTGGAATGTTGTTTGATTATTCACGGTAGTATGAATGTTTGGTCTGCTATCTCGATTTCCGACCCTGTGGCCATCAATTTCCACTATCTTTAGATAGTGGTTCAGCAAATCCTGACAAGCCCTCATCCGACTTTAGTCGGTTTAAACAACTAATTCCTATTCACCTTCCCTATTCCTGAAACTTTCTCACTGATGACAGTTGGATTGCCGGTGTAGTTAACCAAGCCTATACCGTCTACCTTCAGCGTCAACTCACCTTCGCAATGAACGGAGACGGCACCGATCCCTGAACTCGTCAGATTCACATTTTGGACAGTCAAATCAGATGCATCAATACTCCCCACGCCATCATTGACAAGCCTCATTTCATGGGAAGTTCCTTTGAGAGACATATTCCCCACGAAGCTCAGCCTAGCATCCACCGCTTTGGCGTCGAATTCCAAAGAAATATTGCCTACACCATTTCCTGCGATCAGCAATTCACCCAAATCCAGTTTTTCGGTACTCCTGATATTTCCCGCTCCTTCAAATCTGATCTCACTCAAGTCTGCAAGATCCAAGTCAATCTTAAGTTCATCCCTCATAAAAAATGCACCTGATTCTTCCTCATCCAACGTCAATTCCAAAAGGTCTCCCGACTGAACGATTTTTAGTTTCTTGACCAGATCCTCCTTCCCGGAGATGACCATGGATTCATTGCCTCCCTGTGAAATGTTCACATTGAATATGCCCTTGAGCTTTAGCCTAGTCACTCCGGCTATGGATTTGTCTTCACTGTAACTGTTGTTTTTGCTTTCGCAGGAGACCAAAAACATCCCCGCAAGCATAGAGAAAATCAGAATTGCTGTGGCTTTCATAAAACTGTAAATTTTGAAATGTAAAACGATGGATTGAAATTAAGGAATATTTTCAAAAATCATGGGAATAAAGGATTGTAATTGAAGGGGATCAAATCTGATCGGACCCGGTGAAAAGCTTGGCCTTTTTCTTAAATTTAAAAAAAGTATCCCTCTTGTTCCGCTGAAACGGTGGCTAGATTATCACCCATCATGCAACTGTATCACCATGGAAAACTTGTTTTTGAAAACAGCGTACAGTAAAATCAATTAGGCAAAAAAAAATGGTTTTCAATTATGTGTATCCACTTTCTTTCACGTAGCCAAACAAAAATTGGTTATAGGATCGATTATAGGCTCAGTGGACTGTGGTCTGTCGTCCGTGGACGAGTATCCGCATTCGAGATAGTCTCTTATAGCCCAACGTGCAACATTGCGGATACTCATATTTTTAATTAAGTAGTAAGACATAAAAGATATACCCCCATGAAAATCTTTATTCCTATTCTCCTTTTGTATACGCTGATCTTCTTTTCCTGCAATTCTGAAAGCCAAAAAGATCTCCCCCCGCCTAACATCCTGTGGATATCCACTGAGGACATTGATCCGGCTTGGGGATGTTATGGTGATGAATACGCTACTACACCCAATATCGACGGGCTGGCAGCAGATGGTTTTATCTTTACAAGAGCAAGCTCTAACTCCCCTATCTGTGCGCCTGCCCGCTCTACGCTGATTACCGGCATGTTTGCCACTTCCTTGGGAACGCAACACCTACGTTCCGATGTGCCCCTACCCAATGACCTGAAAATCCTCCCCGAAATCCTCCGGGAACATGGCTATTATACCTCCAACAACGTCAAAACAGATTATAACTTCAGTGCTGAAGGCCGTTGGGATGATAGCAGCAATCAGGCTCATTGGCGAAACAGGAAAGAAGGTCAACCATTTTTCTCCGTGGTCAATTTTATGATCACCCACGAAGGCCCCACCAACAACGACGATCCTGAATCGGTAAAAAAGGACCTGAAGCTAAGACATGACCCTGCAAAAGCACCTATTCCGCCCTATTTTCCCGATACCCCAAAAATGCGGGAAATCATCGCCCATGCCTATGACCTGATCAGTATTTTTGACCAAGGAGTAGGGGAACTTGTCCAACAACTCAAGGACGACGGGCTGTATGACAATACCATCATCTTTGTATTTTCCGACCATGGCTTTGGCCTTCCCCGACACAAGCGCTGGCTGAACAACTCTGGATTACACATTCCCCTCGTCCTTCATGTTCCGGAAAAATACCGACACCTGGTATCCAATCTGAAAACCCAACAGGTGGATGACCTGGTGGGTTTTGTGGATTTTGCACCTACTGTCTTGGGCTTGGCAGGCATAGCCCCTTCTTCCTATATGGAAGGCAATAATTTCCTTGGCCCCAATGCAGTGAAAAACCAGTACAATTATGGCTTCCGAAGCCGTGCGGACGATTGTCATGAGATGTCGCGCTCGGTTTCTGATGGGCGGTTCTTATATATCCGGCATTACCTGCCCCAACTTCCCTACATTCAAAATGCCATCATCTTCACCCAAGGCAAACAGGCCATGGAGGAAATCTATCGGGCAAGAAATGAAAAGACCTTGCCTAACCACATGGAACAATATTTTCATCCCAAAATGACCGTGGAGTTATATGACCTGGAAGAAGATCCCTATGAACTGAATAACCTGGCGATGAAACCCGAACATCAGGAACGCATTCGTTCATTCCAAAAAGAACTGGATCAATGGATGGTAAAGCACCGGGATTCGGGCATGCTCAATGAATCTGAATATATGCTTCGGGCAAAAGGAAGTTCAGTCTATGAAATCTTAAGGGATGACACCCAATTTGATCCGGAAAAAACTCTTGAGGCAATGAACCTGGTAGGGCAAATCGATGGCGCTTCAACCCTAAAACGCATGCAGGATCAGGATCCACTGATCCGATATTGGGGCTTGATTGCTTTGGAAAGTGCCGGGTTGAATTCCAGCTTGTTACTTCAGGAACTGGAAAACATATTGGATGACCCTTCTCCAATCAATGCTATTCAAAGTGCCAAAATGCTCATCCAATTCAAGGAAGATCCCAAAGCCTATCAGACATTGGGGAATTACCTTCAGGCGGAAGAGGAAACCACCGTCCTCCATGCAGCTATTGCTTTAAGGCTTCTTGAAGAAAAAGCCAAACCGCTGATCCCTTTGGTCAAAGATAAAATCTATCCCAAATATGCAGGAGAGGTATGGGGCAGGTACAAATCCTGGAGCTACCCCATGTTTATCGGCATGGCCTTGGACCAAGCACGGATCAATTGCGGGGAAGAAATTCTGGTGAGAAATTAATATGTCCAAAAAGTCAAAACCTGCCATCCCCAGACCCTATCCCTTACCCAAAATCACAGTCCCCGTATTCTGTGAGGAAAACGGCTTCTACACCACCAAGCAGCGGTCATACAACATGTCCCAAATCAAGGGCAAGGATACCAAACCCGAAAAACTCCTCAAAAAAGCCCTTTGGCAGGCAGGCATCCGGTACCGCAGCAATAAAAGAAACCTACCCGGCAAGCCCGACATCTCCTTTATCAAGTACAGGTTGGTGGTTTTTATAGACGGGTCCTTTTGGCATGGTCATGATTGGGAAAACAGAAAAGAAAGCATCAAGTCCAACCGTGATTTTTGGATTCCCAAGATTGAAAGAAATAGGCAGCGGGATACCGAAATTAACAACTTTTACCAATCCGGTGGCTGGACTGTGCTCAGATTTTGGGATTTTGAGGTCCAAAAAGAATTGGGAGTCTGTGTAAAAAGGGTGGGGGACTCCATATTTTAAAAAAGGCCCCAAGAACATTTTCTGAGGCCTTTTAATCATCTATCAGGTATACCAATATTTCCCCGGTCTGATATATTGATGAACTGTACTTCCGGTCACCTTTTCTTCATCCCAATCCTTCTTTGGGACATTTACCTGCATTTCCCTGTCCCACCAAATGGTTGGCGGCCAACTTGTATTGGGTCCAAGTAAGCTCATGATTTTTTTGTCTTTTAGTAATAGTGTGATGGTTACTTCTTCCATGATTTTAAGAGTTAGGGTTGAACATTCATTTTATTATTTTTCATCTTTATTTTTTTGATTAAATCTTTGATTCCGGAGTCACGAACAGAAATCCGGTATGCTCCTGACCATCAAAATCTTTTACAGTGATCAGCGCATTTGTCATGACTCCTTTACCTTCTTTTACAGTAAGTTCAGGAATGATCTTTTCCTGATGGAGTTTCACAACCCTGCCTACTGCTTCTGTTCGGTCTTCTTTGATTACGGTTACTTTGTGCATCATCAGATCCTTGAGATCAAGTTCTACAACTTCCAAATCTTCAAGCTGTACCCTGTTAATGGGAGGAATTGTCAAATTCGAAAAGATGGGTCTGATATCAGCCCTCCGGTTTGGATAATGCTCTTCATCTAAATAGAGGAGGATAAAAATCATTTTTGGATCTTCATCAGGAAAAGGTGTGTGAAACCTGACGACCTGTCCTGCTTTGTTTGGTAACATGCTGAATGATGCAGAATTTTAAGCGTTGCCCCCGCCTGAATGGTTGATTTATTTGTAATAGGAAAGCTATTAAAGCTCATTAATCTTTAGGTGTATGTTCATCTTAGCACTTAACCAACTGAATTCGGGATTTCCAGATTAAAACTGAACCTCATTTGTTCAAGGCGGGGAGGAATGACGGCGGACCGGGCCGGCTCCGGCCTTGAGCGTGGATAGGTTTCCGCCGTCTTGGCTTTTTTGGCTACTTTTTTTGCCAAGAAAAAAAGTAGCTGTAAGAATGAGGAATGGATATTTTTTATCCTCAAGAACATCTTTAAAGTTAATTTTGGGAGGTGCATTAAACCGGATAACCATATTATTCTTTATAAAAAATTGGATTATCCACTTCGGCTGTGAGTTTCCCTTCATGGTCTAGTTTCCCCAAAAAGCGCAGGTCTTCATTGCATAGCCTGCCCCCGATAAAATCAGCTTCCTCAATACGAAAACCTGAGACGTAAGTCCGGATGATATTTCCTGCAGCTATTTCATAATCATCGTTTCCGGGAAGAAAGAGGACTCTTTTGTAAACCAATTCGTGATCGGGTCCGGAGGATTTTCTAAGCTCACCACCTAAGTATCTTTTGATCTGTTCATATTGGGAAACAGGACCCAAAGCCACATAGACAGTATTTGTGATCGGAAGGAATCGTGCATAATTTACCCTCACCATACCAATCAATTTTGTAGCAGCATTTACAGCCGCCTTTGGGGAAGCATACCAACAGTCCATTCCAAATTGGGTATAATCATATCTCAAATAAGCCCCTTTCATTTGCTGGAAATTCAGGAAATAGGGATAGGTCTTATTTTCATAAGGGTCACAGCTGATTGAAATCAAAAATTCACCACCATATCCCAAAAGTTCTATATACTTATTATCATGATCATCATCTACGATGACCCAGTCTGGAGAAAGTATTGGGGGAAAGAATGCTTTATACATGGACATTTTGTTTATTTGATTGACAAACCTGACTATCTTAATATAAGGAAAAAATTCAAAATGTTTACAATAGTGAACAATTTTATTTATGACTATCACAGAAAAATTTGGATTAAGACTCAAAACCCTCAGAAAAGAAAAAGGCCTGTCCCAAGAGGAACTGGCCGAAAGGTCCGGTCTTAACCGACCCTATATCTCAGGAATAGAACAAGGAAAAAGAAATGTATCGCTAGAGGTGATGGAGAAGTTGGCGGAAGCGTTGGGGGTGGAGATGAGGGAGTTTTTTTGAAATCACATCACAACTCGCTATTTCAATCTTTATTCTCTTCCAATCGAAAGTTTATTATTATAGTCATTTTTGATCCTATTAAATATCCTTTATCAATTCCGCACCATTTTTAAATTTACATAATTGAAATTCAGTTTGGTGAATTGTTATGGATTCTTCCGAAAACCTACAATAATCACATAATTGCAGGTCCAAATTATTTCTTTCAATAATTTGTTTTAATCCACTTCTTAGTAAATCTGAATCGTCTGGAAGCTGACCTCCTAAATAGGGTAAAAGGCTTGTGTGAATTTTTTGTCCTTGGAAGTATATGTACTCTTCCCAAGAATAATGCCCATATATTTTTTCATTCCAAAACTTTCCATCTGCAATTTCCTTTAAAATCGGATGTGTATAATATTTTGATTTTTTAAAATATCCATAGAAATCTATTTTTTTTGGACAAATGCGCACTTTATTATCAATAATCTTAATTACATTTAGTTTATTATTTTTTAGTTCTTTAACAAATTGATTTTCTTTCTCAATTTTATCTTTTGCTTTATTGTCTAAATCATTATTATACTCTTGATCTAAAAAAGGATTTATTAACCAATATATTTTATCACTTCTTGTCAATAGAAAATTCTTTATTAATTGAAAATCTAAAACTTGGCCTGATAAGTCTATTTCTATAAATGAAAAATATGTATATCCGCAATGATACCAGTGGCCAAATAAATATAAAGTGACAGCTAGTGACAATCGTTATTTGTTAAAGAT
>NZ_JAKZAL010000015.1 GCF_022538115.1 Cognataquiflexum rubidum
AATGACTCACATAAATCATCGAAACCGGCAGAATTTTGCAAACCAGATCGACAGTTTCTCTGAACCTGACCCTTTGTAAGTCATCCATTCCTTGGGCAGCCTCATCCAAAACCAATAATTCGGGATTTTTGATCAAAGCCCTGGCAAGCAAGATAAACCTTTGGTTTTCGAGTGAAACCTGACTCAACAATCGATTGGCTATATTTTCCAAGTGAAACAATCCCAACCAATCCATTGCCAATTTTTCCTGCTCCGGAGAGACTTTTTTGAACAAACCCATGGTGTCAAATAATCCCGATAGCACCACCTTGATACAGGTTTGATTGGGTGGAAAAAACCTCGAAAGCTCCGGCGCTACAAATCCAATTTGCTTTTTGATATCCCATATACTTTCTCCTGATCCTCTTTTCCTGTCAAAAAGCCATATTTCATTGGCATAGGCTTGAGGATTTTCACCCAATACCAAACTGAGAAGAGTGGATTTGCCTGCACCGTTTTCTCCTTTTAGAGCCCACTTTTCATTGGGAAGAATCGTCCAATTGATGCCATCCAGGATCTGTTTGTCTCCATACCTTACCACAGTATTTTTAAACTCCAGGATTTTTTGGAAGGAAAATGCCGAATTCTTAACCAAAAGCCTTTTTACAAATTCCGGATCAACGTCATTCTCAAACCGCATGCTTTGGTGCACTCCTTTTATTCTTTCCGCTTTGTCGGCATTGGAGATTTTATTTTCGCTCAATATGGCTACGTGGGTGATTCCGGATGGAATCTCGTCATGGTGGGTACTCATCAAGACATGAATCCCCGAGGCAATGATATCTGAAAGCATACCTCCAAAATCACCCCTTGTTTCTTTGTCCAAACCCGTAAGCGGCTGGTCCATCAAAAGAATTTTTGGATTCTTGATCAAAGCTGTGGCAAAAGAAAGTCTCCTCGTCTCTCCATTCGACAATTTGATAAGGGATTTGTCTTTGAGATGTTCTAAATTCATGAACCTGATTACTTTTGATAAGCTCCAGGGACCGGGCACTTTTACTTCTATGTTTTTAAGATAATCTTCCACAGTCAGGGCCTCATCCGACTCCATCGAGTTGAAGCGTTGCTGATAATAGAAATTACCCAGGTTGGACTTGTTCTTAAAAGTATACTGCTGAGAAACGGTGGCAATCAAATCCCTGAATGAGTTTACTTCGCCTGCTTCTGATTTTTGCTCTTGGTATTCTTTGGCAAAAGACCTTTGGATGGTACCTGAAGTCACCATGGTTTTGCCTAATAGGGTATCCAAAAAAGCTGTGAGTTCCACTCCTGATTGCCCCAAAATCGCCCAATGTTGACCTGTCTCCCATTCAAAATCCAGGTTCTCAAAAACTACTTTGTCAAATTGTCTGACAGTGGCTTTTTGGATGGAAATTAACGTGAACATGAAGGGGGGGGTTGGTTGTAGTGGTTGAAATTGTTGTAGTGGTTGAAATTGTTGTCAAGTTATCGCGTTGTCGAGTTTTTGGGTTTTGCCAAACTGCCTACTGAGACTGTTAACTGTAAACTCTTACTTCTTCCTCAAACTTTATTTTTGCTGTCCATAATGATCGTGACTGGACCATCATTGACCAAAGCTACTTTCATATCGGCCCCGAATTCCCCTGTTTGGATGGGTTTTCCCAATTCCTTTTCAATGGAATGAATAAAGTTCTCGTAGATCGGAATGGCAATGTCAGGTTTTGCAGCTTTGATATAGGAGGGTCTGTTGCCTTTTTTGGTACTTGCATGGAGAGTAAATTGGCTGATGAGCAAAATGTCCCCTGAGGCCTCAAGAATGCTTCTGTTCATCACCCCATTATCATCAGGGAAAATTCTGAGGTTGACGATTTTTTTACTCAGCCATTCTATATCTTCAGTGCCATCCGCCTCTTCTATTCCCAATAAGACCATCAATCCTGTCCCGATTTGGCCTTTGATCTGTCCGTCTATTTTGACTGTGGACTCAGATACCCTTTGAATCACTGCTATCATACCTCAAAAATCCTGCATCTTCTTAGAGGAAATAATCTCCACTTTTACCGGTTTGGTTTGGTTGGCTTGATGAATCATTGCCTTCGCAACCTGATTGTCATTGATGGGACGGAAAGACTTCCCCAATTTCAACCATACCAAAGGCTTTGTCAATATTTTGGCCACTTCTTCCCCAAACCTGAATTCTTTCCTGTTCCCGACCAATAATGAAGGCTGAAACAGACCAAGATAATCAAATGGTATCACCTTAAGGTCCTCTTCGGTCTCTCCTTTGACTTTGTTGTAAAAAACCAAAGACTGTGGATTGGCACCCATTGCACTGACATATAAAAATTTATTTACACCCAAAGTATGTGTCCAAGATGCAAATCCGATCACATAACCATGGTCAATTTCGTAAAATTTCTCCTTCGATCCTGCCACTTTGATGGTAGTACCCAAGGAACAGAAAGCATGCATTTCACAGGATTTTTTATTGATGGCATCTACAAGGGGGAAAAATACCCCGCCCAAGTCCTCTTCCCGCAGTTTGGATTCTATGTCCCAACTTTGGATTTTGCTGAAATCACCTTCCACCTGTACTAACTTATGGTGCTTCAAGGCGAGTTTGCGACGTCCTACTGAAATGAGGTAATCATAAGAACTGTCCTGAAGCAACTGGTGCAGCAGCTGCATGCCAATCAAACCTGAGGTACCTGCGAGAAATGCTATTTTTTTCATATCAGGTAAAGTACGCCCAAAAAGATGAAAAGCAAAAGTTCAAAGTCATTAAGCCTGGGTCTTTTCCCAATTCAAAAAATCCTGGACTTCATGTTTGACAGTATTGAACACCGCTAAAATCACGGAAAGATCATCCGTAAAACCCAAAATCGGCATAAAGTCAGGAATAATATCTATTGGGGTGACGAAATACACCAAACCCAAAACAATGAGACCTAATGTTTTGGATGAAACTTTAAATTTTCCACTTCTGTGAGCCTGGATCATCCTTTTGAAAATCAAGATCGGTTCCAAAGCTGTCTGCACCTTTGGATGATGGGAAACTTGACTAAGCCTGTCGCTGACATTTTTCAAAAGCTTTTGAAGCTTACTGTCCTCCCCCGCTATTTGGTTTGCTTTTTCGAGGTAAAGGATTTTGGCCTTGCCAAAAAAATCAACTGTCTTTTCCCTTAATGACGCCATGTTTTTAGAAGAATATTCTTATTTCAGACTTAACGGATTTCAAGGCCATTTGGATAGCATCATTTTTCTGGTCCAATGTTAGCTGAAAAACCCGCTTGGCGAGATCGATACTTCTGGCCTCTTCCGGCAAATCCTGCATAGCGGTATTGATGATGGTAACGACACTCTCCACCGCCCTTCGGACGCTTTCCCAAGTTTCATCAGTAAAATAAACCTGCTGAGAAAGGTTATGGTTAAACTCCTCCCTTACCTCATGTAGCAATTGGCTATAGAATTCTCTGGCCGAAAATTCAGGGTTGCTGATTCTTCTGACAAGGTTATTTGGGGTGATCCTTTCGAGCAAAAGACAAAGTCTTTCACCTGCCTGCAACCTGATAGGCAAAATCGTCTGTGTGTTTTGGGTTTTCAAATCCAACAACATTTTCTCCCTTTCTTTCTGAAGAAAGGACATGATAGTCAGGTACATCCCATAAATCACCAATCCTGCAGGCAAAATAATTTTCAATAAATCCGCGAGATACGCCATATAATTTCAATAATTTGATCCGAATATCAGAAATTAATAGACGCAATAAAACTTTGCCAATTGATATTTTTAAAACCTAAATTTGAACTTACCTATCAAAAAGTGGATTAAATAGACATGTTGATTCCGATCCAAATCACTGAAAAGGCACAATCCGAAATCAAGGATATCATTGCCCATAAAAATATCCCTCCTGACTACTCGCTCCGTGTGGGAGTCAAAGGTGGTGGCTGTGGCGGAATGTCCTATCTTTTGGGATTTGATAAACCCAAGGAAGGCGACCAACGATTTGAAGTGGCCGGCATTCCTGTTTTAATCGAAAAAAAACATTACATGTTTTTGATGGGGATGCAGGTTGATTTTTTTGAGGGGGATGAAGCAAGGGGTTTTACTTTTGTAAATCCTGATATTCCCAAAAGACATGACAGTGACAATCAATAGACCCTAGCAGCCAGAAAGGGTTTTATCCCCTTCTCTTTAATCCATTTACAAGCTCTTTTTCTTCCCCTACCAGCTTCAACGACCTGATAATCCGGTCAGGAGAAGGCTTGGCTACTGAAAAAAACAACAATGCAATAGCAAAAGAGACCGTATATCCCGGGTTTTCAAATAAAAACAAACCCAATGCCGATATCAACGCAGCTACCAGCAGTAGCCCAAATCTCTTGAATGAAGCTTTGGAATAGGAATGAAGCTTTATTGGAAGGTCATAATTGGAGTTGACTATACCTTTGCTTTCTTTTTGGAAAACCACAAACTGGGCTAGCAAAAGAGTAAAAACAGTTCCCAAACCAAAATATTCCCAAAATCCAGGTAATTGAGGCACGTTGAAAAAGAAAATCGGGCTCTCTGAATTCAGGTAAACAAATCCAAAAAAGGGAATCGGAATGGCGATCATGATCAGCACAGTCCGTTCCAAATTGTCGTAGATTTTCCTTAATTGTGAGTCTTCCAAAATCCTATTCGATTACAATTTTGATATCAGAACTTGCCGGCTTGGACGAACAACATAAAATATATCCTGCTGCTATTTCACTTTCGCTCAATCCTGCATCTTCGATCATATCAACTTTACCGGAAATCAATTTTCCCCTACAGGCAGTGCAAAGACCACTTTGACAGCTGTAAGGCATGTTGATGTCTTTGTCCAATCCCGCTTCAAGAATTGTTTTTCCCGCAGGAACTTCAAAAGAGTAGGATTGTCCTTCGACAGTTACCTCGATTTCCCGGGTCAGCTCAGGAGACAATTTACCTTCCGACTTGAGTGTCTCCTCTTTGGCGTGAATGTCTGAAAAAAAGCTTTCCTTAAAGATTGATTTTTTGTCAAAACCCATGGATTCGAATGCTGAGATCGCCGTGTCCATTACACCATCTGGACCACAGGTAAAAAATTTGGGGGAATCGAGTCCAGGGTGGTTATTTTCATTCAGGATGGTCTTGACCTTTTCTACATCCAACCGGCCTTTTAGTCCGGTCCAACCGGAACTAGGCTGACTGATATTATGGAATATTTTGAACCTGTCGGGATATTTTGATTCAAAAGCATCAAGTTGCTTTTTGAAAATAATCTGATCTTCAGACCTACTGCAGTAAATCAGGGTAACTTTTGATTCAGGTTCATTGACAAAAACCGACTTGATGATACCCATGATCGGAGTAATGCCGCTTCCTCCGGCCACCATTACGAATTGGTTTTTATTTTTGGAATGAAACTCTGTGGTAAAATGTCCCAGAGGTTTTATTATTTCTATGGTCTTACCAGGTCTGATCTTTTCGTTGAGGTAATTGGAAACCAAACCGCCTTGGACACGCTTGATGGTAATCCCCGGATGAGGATCTGTAAATGGTGAAGTACAGAGACTATAAGATCTCCTTACTTCCTTTCCACCCAATTCCAGAATCAAAGAGATGTATTGGCCGGGCTTATAATCGAGATATGGCTCCGGTTGCTCAAAATAGATGGTAACTGTATCTGAAGTTTCTTTGACTACTTCCCTTACTTTCAAAGACATATAATGGTCTCCCCTCTTATTGTCCTTTTTCTTGAATAGATTAAACATTCGCGATTTTCAATTTACACACTTACAATTTTGGCTCGCCCAAAATTAAGGTTCTGTTTTGTAATTATTTTATTTATTCACTGATTAATAACCATCATCACAACAAATTAATGGGAAACAGGTTCGAATTAGGCAAAAGGAATTTTAAAACTTTTTAAAAATCAAATTGAAATAAGAAATAAACAAATCACGCGGACAGTAACACCTGCAGAAAAGCCTTTTATTTAAAATTTACCTCCGTATTTCATATTGAAAACCTAAATTGCAGGCTCAAATCAAAAATCATCCTTATGGAATTGACACATCTGACAGCCGTGAGCTCCATTGACGGCCGTTATGGAAATAAAACCGCTCCCCTTCGTTCCTATTTTTCAGAGTTTGCTTTGATCAAATACCGGGTTCACGTAGAAATCGAGTACTTTATCGCCCTTTGCGAACTTCCTCTTCCACAGTTGAAGGATTTTGATAAAAACCTTTTCCCGGCTTTGAGGAAGATTGTCTCTGAGTTTCAAATTGTCGATGCCGAGACCATCAAAGAAACTGAGAAGACCACCAACCACGATGTGAAAGCAGTGGAATATTTCATTAAGGAGAAATTTGACAAACTACACCTTCAAGAATTCAAAGAATTCATCCATTTTGGCCTGACTTCACAGGACATCAATAATACCTCTACTCCGCTGATGCTAAAAAACGGGCTCAATGAGGTGATTTTACCGGCTTTGGATCGGGTCATGTCTAAGCTCCTATCCCAAGCAAACGATTGGAAGGATATCCCGATGCTTGCCAAAACCCACGGTCAGCCTGCCTCCCCGACAAGGTTGGGCAAAGAGATCATGGTATTTGTGGTACGCCTTGAAAAACAACTTGGATTATTGTCACAGGTTCCTTATTCTGCAAAGTTTGGAGGGGCCACTGGGAATTTGAACGCCCATTTTGTGGCGTACCCGGACACAGACTGGCATGGATTTGCAGATGATTTTGTTTCGAAATATTTGGGATTGGAAAGAAGCTATCCTACGACCCAAATAGAACATTATGATAACCTTGCTGCACTTTTTGATGGGTTAAAAAGAATCAATACCATTCTTTTGGACCTATCCAAAGATGTTTGGCAATATGTCGCCATGAATTATTTCAAGCAAAAAATCAAAGCCGGAGAAATAGGATCTTCTGCCATGCCACATAAAGTCAATCCCATTGATTTTGAAAATGCAGAAGGAAACTTAGGGATTGCCAATGCACTTTTGGAGCATTTGGCTGCAAAACTCCCAATCAGCAGGCTCCAACGTGACCTGACCGATAGTACGGTCCTTCGCATTATCGGCGTTCCTTTAGGCCATATGCTGATAGCTTTCGAGTCTTTAGAAAAAGGACTTGGAAAACTTGAACTCAACCGTGCGGCCATAGATGCGGATCTGGAAGACAACTGGGCCGTGGTGGCGGAAGCCATTCAAACAATTTTAAGAAGAGAAGGCTATCCAAAACCTTACGAAGCCCTGAAAGAATTGACTAGGACAAATGAAAAAATCACCGAAACTTCCATCAAACAATTTATAGACACTTTGAATGTTTCTGATTCGATAAAGGCCGAATTAAGCGGGATCAGTCCATTTAATTTTACGGGAAAATATTGAAAATACAGATGAGGGCACTCGGGATTTAAAATGTATTTAAACTTCCAGGGCTCTTTTAGGAATTATTTTAAGATTCTATTTATCAAAAATGTTCTCTAAGATTTGGTTAAAAATGATATTTTAGCCTCAAGTTTAAATCAAACAGGCCCAATATTCATGCAAAAAAGTCTCTTTTCACACCTTGGCAATGATTTACCGGCAGGATTGGTCGTTTTTCTGGTAGCCCTTCCTTTATGTCTTGGAATTGCTTTGGCCTCTGGCGCACCTTTATTCTCCGGAATTATTGCAGGAGTAATCGGAGGGATTGTAATTGGTTCTTTGTCCGGTTCCCATACTTCTGTTTCTGGTCCAGCGGCAGGTTTGACGGTTATAGTCCTCAATGCCATCACCGAACTTGGGAGTTTTGAAGTTTTCCTTTCTGCGGTAGTTCTTGCAGGAATAATCCAAATAGCTTTTGGGGTTTTAAAAGCCGGGGTTATTGGCTATTATTTCCCAACTTCTGTTATTAAAGGAATGCTGGCTGGTATCGGAATTATTTTGATCATAAAACAGATTCCATATGCTTTTGGTGTAAATGATACCAAAGATTTAGAGAAATTCATACCCTTTGTAAATGATTGGGATGCTGTGATGAGTCTTGGTAATTTGACCAACACATTGGATATAGGTGCCATCATTATTTCAGCAGTTTCAATCGGCATCCTGATTTTATGGGACAAGCAGTTCATTAAAAAACTTTCCTTTACCAAATTAATACCCGGTCCTTTGATCGTGGTTTTGTTGGGTATCGGACTGAATAAATATTTTAAATTTTTTGTCCCGTCTTTGTATTTGAGCAATGAAGACAAAGTGGTTTTGCCTGTAGTTCAGTCTTTTGATGGATTCTTCAACCTGTTCACATTCCCGGATTTTTCGCAATTGGGTAACAGCGATGTTTGGCTTGCGGCAGTGACTATCGGGATTATTGCAAGTTTAGAAACCTTGCTCAGCTTGGAGGCTGCAGACAAAATAGACCCTTTGAAGCGTATTTCGCCACCCAACCGGGAGCTTTTGGCTCAGGGCATCGGTAATGTGTTCAACGGATTTGTAGGAGGACTACCCGTGACGGCTGTGATTGTCAGGAGTTCCGCCAATGTGACGGCAGGCAGCAGAACAAAGATTTCTGCAGTTTTCCACGGGATATTGCTTTTCGCAAGTGTCATGTTTATCCCTGGACTTCTTAATTTGATCCCACTGGCATGTCTCGCCGCTATCTTGCTGATGGTAGGATATAAGCTTACTAAAGTTTCCCTTTTTAGGAATCAGGCAAAACTTGGTTGGGATCAATTCCTGCCGTTTATTATTACTATTATGGGAATAGTTTTATTCGATCTTTTGATAGGAATCGGTTTGGGAATGGGGATAGCCATGGTATTTATTCTTTTGAGAAATTACCAAAACTCATACTTGCTGGATGACAGGAAAGAGGAACTTGACGGTTCGATCAGGATTGTCCTTTCAGAAGAGGTAAGTTTTCTCAATAAAGGTGCCCTGATAAAAGCGCTTGAAGATATACCGGATGGAAAACATGTGATTATTGATGGATCCAAATCCAAAGTGATAGACTACGACGTCCTTGAGGTAATTGAAAATTTCAAAACCAACGCAGGATCCAGAAATATAGACGTGGACACCATCAAAATTAAATCGATCAAAACGACCGGATTACATTAAGGGCAAAAAGATCTCTGCCATCATACATCGGACACTTCCTCCACCTATTTTTTCAATGGTTGGGATTTTCGGGACGAGGATTTCCGTGTATCTTTTGATGGTATTGATCTGGACCTCACCGAGAGAATGAAATGCCGAATCGGACATGACAGTGAATTTCTCCCCTTTTATGTTCTGTATTTCAAGCATATTACCTGCAAACTGAAATTTCTGCTTAGACGTAATGGGAATCATTTTCTTTCCGGTTTTTTCCAGATATTCCTGTACTTTAAGCTTTTCAGACGCTAGCGGAATACTGTCCAAACAGACAACAGCAATCTCAGACCCCACATGCATCATGACATTAGTATGGTAAATCGGGGAAGCAGCACCATTTATGACTTGGGTCGCATCAAAGTCGACAATCTCAAATCCCATTAATTTCCCAAAATATCCTAAAGGCGTACTGTGTGTCCTTTGTGACCTGCAGGCATAGGCGACTTTATTGATTCTATCCAGGATCAAACTTCCCGTTCCCTCCAAGAATTGCCCGTCCTGCTCAAAAAAAGTCAGGTCAATTATTTCAGAAATCTTAAAACCTTTATTGATCAGGATTTCAATGATGTCTTTTCTCCTTTCCAACCTCCTGTTTGGAGAAAACATGGGATAAAGCACCAATTTCCCGTCCTGATGCGTGCTAAACCAGTTGTTGGGGAAAATGGCATCGGTTTTTTTGGGTGAGCTTGTATCATCCACCACCAAAACATCTACACCCTTTTGTTGAAGTGAAGAAACAAAAGCATCAAATTCCCGCTGGGCTATTGTATTGACTTCATCCGCATTGCGGTCATCCTTTTGTTGGTAAAAGTTGTTTTCGGCAGTTTCTGGGTTAAAACCAAAATTTGTAGGCCTAACCATTAAAATGTGGGAAGTAATTTGATTTGTCATAAAGTTCTGGTCAGGAATATTACTTTCGATTGTACCTATACAATGCAGGTTCTATGTTGAACCTTTTTTCACTCAAGGTGAAATAACTTTTTCCATTGGGGTGAAAGCCAATCGCCTCACCTTGTGGTTCAGGCTTATAGGGCAAAATCAACGGGTCACGGGCCAAGGCCTGAGGGATGGTTTCATTTTCATTTCTTTTCCAATAATAAACAGTAAAGTAATTTTTGATCAAAATCTCTTTACCATCACTCGAAATATCCCCCGCTACCGACATCGTAAACGGCAATTCCATCACCTTCTCCAACACAGCCTCTTTCTTTTCAAATGCCTCTTGGGTGGTTCTGTAGAGAATATTCAGGCTATCACGCTTCGTCAAAATAAAAATGTCTTTCGTAATCGGGTCTACTATAAGAGTCTCCGCATCTTTGGCCCCATCCGGGTAGCTCAGTTTCAATATCTCAGGCTCCACTTCCATCGCTTCTAAAAATTGCTCCGGTTCGGGAAATCGATAAATGAAAACATTGGTATACCTTGCCTGATTATCTCCAATTTCACCTACGTATATGTAATTCAGTTTTGGATCCGGACCCGGACCAACGGCAATGTCTTCCCAATCTCGGTTCCAAACACCTTTGAGTTTGAATACTGTCAAACCTTTTCCCAAGGTATCAATTACAAATATCTTTCTCCCTCCCCCACTGTCATTGTGGGTGTAAATCAGACCATCATGGGTTTTAGAAAACGCTATACCGCTCGCCTCGTCGATTTCCTTGTTTTCTAAAGTCCCAACACTGATTTGATTTGTGAAAAAATGTTGATCAGCCTCTTTTTCAAGCCTGACCAATTTTGGCTGGGGGATATTCAGCATCAGCATGGATGGGAAAAAATACAAAAACAAAAACAACCTCATGTATTCACTCATTTCTAAGTCTCTCTTTAATTATGGATAACAAAGTTCGGGCTTTTTTGGGTTTGGCAAAGTTAATTTTTGTTGGGATTCTAAACCATACAGGGCTTGGGCGATAAGAAATAATCGAGCTATTCATTGATTCAACAAAATCTGACCGATTAAATTCAATTAACTTCCCCCTTATTTCCTTTTGTAATAGTTCAAATCAGGAATGATCCCATCATTCCATTCGCTAAGTGTAAAATATCCACCTTTATCATCGAAGCAAATTGCTTCTCCCTGTTCTTCTTTTTCGTAAGGTGCAAAAGACGGAATGCTCTCCAACAATGCTACCAAGGATTGGTCTGTGGTTTTTTTCCAAAAGAAAATTTTATCATAATTCTTGATCAAAACTTCATTGCCATCTTCAGAGACTGTTCCCGCCGTTGCGATTCTAAAAGGAAAAGTACCGGCACGAATAGCTGTGTTTAATTTATCTGTCTTTTGAGGATAGGGCAAGGAAAATAGCAATGAGAAAATATCCCTTTTGGTGACCAAAAAAATATCCTTGGTAATGGGATCTACCAACAATGCTTCAACGTCATGGCTTTTGTCAGGATATTCAAAAAGGATTTTTTCCAAGGGTAATTCTAAGTCTATGGTTTTAGACCGGTGAGATTCTTCAAACTTTGGCTCTTCAAAGCGGTATATAGTATAATCTTTATACTCCTGGTTATTGTCGCCAATGTCTCCAATATATAGGTAATTTTTTCCGGACTCAGGACCTAGACTGATTTCAATGTCCTCCCAATCTCTATTTTCCGCTCCTTTAATCTTATATTCAGCAACCGTCTCCCCATTGGTGATATCAAGCAGGTAAAGGCTGTTGGTATTCCCTTTGTCTTGAATAGTCCAAACAAAACCGGTGTTGTAACGACTGTAAGCAAGTCCCGAACCCTCTTTTAATCCGACTTTACCTCTTGCTTCGGCTTTTGGTTCAAAAAAATCAGAATTCTTTAAATCGCTTAATTTATAATCAGACTTAAAAGGAATATTTCCTCCTGGGTTGTTTTCCGGAGCTTCATTCTCCTTGCAAGCAAATAGAAGGATTACCAAAAAAGGAAGATAAAAATAAAATTTCATCGATTATGTAGATTGGAATTATGGCTGAAAGGTAAGAATAAAATTATTGTTGCTTGCCTTGTTTGAAATTCCAACACAGACAACTGATTAAAACAAAAAAATAGGCGAACAATTTCCCGTTCACCTATCTCTAATAAAAGCTTTGTGTTTTTATTCTGCTTTCTCTTTTTTCTCTACTGTAATGGTCAATTCATCTCCTTCTCCTGAATAATCTGCCATGATGATGTCGTTTTCGGAAAGTTCACCTTTAAGAATTTCCTCCGCCAACGCATCTTCAAGATACCTTTGGATTGCCCTGTTCAGAGGTCTTGCACCATACTGTTGGTCATAGCCTTTGTCAGCAAGGAAATCTTTGGCTTTATCAGTCAATTGGATAGAATAACCCAAGTCAGTGATTCTTTTGAACAATTTGCTCAAGCTGATATCAATGATCTTATGGATATGATCTTTATCCAGAGAATTAAACACCACTACATCATCCAATCTGTTTAAGAATTCAGGGCTGAATGCTTTCCTTAGCGCGCTTTGGATCGTTGACTTCATGACATCATCCATACTTGTGGATTTTGCTTTGGATGCAAATCCAATGCCCGCACCAAAATCCTTCAAGTCTCTAACTCCAATATTGGAAGTCATGATGATGATTGTGTTTCTAAAATCTACCCTTCTGCCCAATCCATCCGTCAAGATTCCGTCATCCAATACCTGAAGCAGGATATTGAACACGTCGGGATGCGCTTTTTCAATTTCATCCAGAAGCACCACAGAATAAGGCTTTCTTCTGACTTTCTCTGTCAGCTGTCCACCTTCTTCATATCCGACATATCCCGGAGGCGCTCCCACAAGTCGGGAAACACTGAATTTTTCCATGTATTCCGACATGTCAATTCTTATGAGCGCATCGTCTTTGTCGAAAAGATAGTTGGCAAGCATCTTTGCAAGCTCTGTTTTTCCTACCCCGGTAGGGCCAAGGAAGATGAATGAACCGATTGGTTTTTTCGGGTCTTTCAATCCCACTCTTGTTCTTTGGATGGCTTTTGAAAGCTTCTTGATCGCTTCTTCCTGACCGATGACTTTAGCCTGAAGCTCTTCGTTCATGTTTAGAAGTTTCAATCCTTCATTCTGTGCAATCCTTTTGGCGGGAATGCCCGTCATCATGGCAATAACTTCTGCAACGTTATCTTCCTCTACAGTGTAGCGTTTAGTCTTGCTATCTTCTTCCCACTTGGCTTTCGCATTTTCTAATTGCTCAAGGAGTTTTTTCTCCTTGTCTCTCAATTGGGCGGCTTCTTCGTATTTCTGGCTTTTTACAACACGGTTTTTTTCCACCTTGATTTTCTCCACTTCTTCTTCCAATCTCAGAATATCTTCCGGAACATGGATATTATTGATGTGGACTCTAGCACCGGCTTCATCAAGAATATCGATCGCTTTGTCAGGAAGGAATCTGTCTGAGATATACCTGTCAGAAAGTTTCACACAGGCTTCTATTGCCTCAGGCGTGTAGATTACATTGTGGTGGTCTTCGTATTTGTCCTTGATATTATTGAGGATTTGAATGGTTTCCTCGGGTGTAGTAGCATCTACCATCACCATTTGGAACCTTCTGGCTAAAGCGCCGTCTTTTTCGATATACTGTCTGTATTCGTCTAAAGTGGTGGCTCCTATGCATTGGATTTCTCCTCGGGCCAATGCCGGTTTGAACATGTTGGAAGCATCCAAAGATCCGCTGGCACCACCGGCACCAACAATAGTATGCAACTCGTCTATAAACAGAATCACACTGGGAGACTTTTCGAGCTCGTTCATGACGGCTTTCATTCTCTCTTCAAATTGACCTCTATATTTTGTACCTGCCACCAAAGATGCCAAGTCCAAGGTTACCACGCGCTTGTTAAACAAAACACGGGAAACTTTTTTCTGTACAATTCTCAAAGCCAAACCTTCAGCAATGGCAGTTTTACCTACACCAGGCTCTCCGATAAGGATAGGGTTGTTTTTCTTTCTTCTTGAAAGAATCTGAGCAACCCTTTCGATTTCTTTTTCTCTCCCAATGATCGGATCCAACTTGTCATCTTCAGCCATCTTGGTAAGGTCTCTTCCAAAGTTATCAAGAACCGGAGTTCTGGATTTTTCTCCCGTAGTTTTGGAGGCTCCTGATGCACTTCCTGATGAAGAACCGAACAATTTCGAACCGTCCTCGTCCGGATCGTCGGCTTCTGCTTTTGCACGGGGAGCAGAATCTGTTTGGAATTCCAACATCTCTTTCACAGAGTCATAGTTGGTGTCGAACTTATGGAGGATTTGAGTCGCAATGTTGTCCTCATCCCTCAGGATTGATAACAACAAATGCTCGGTTCCGATAAGTTGGCTCTTGAATATTTTAGCTTCCAAATAGGTAATTTTCAAAACCTTTTCGGATTGCCTTGTCAACGGGATGTTAGCAAGGTTTTTTACATTGTGCGTAGCTGTACCTTTTACAGCCCTTTCGATAGAATTGCGAAGCTCGTCAAGTGGCACACCCAACTTCTTCAATATGGAAACAGCCACTCCTTCCCCTTCTCGAATCATACCCAGCAAGAGGTGCTCTGTACCGATATAATCATGACCCAACCGCAAAGCTTCTTCACGACTGAGAGAGATCACCTCTTTTACCCTGTTTGAAAATTTTGCTTCCATTTATTTCCTTTCTAAATTTTATTTTAAATCTGTAATAATGTTACCGAATTTGTTTTAAAAACACAATCTATTTACAGATTGTTCAATGATTTTTTTTTGATTGTATGAGGACTTCATTCGATTCCGGACCCATGCAAAACAACAAATCAAGAATGCTAAGGTTGGGAACAAAGTCTAAGCCAAACAATTGCGTGTAAATAACGGGTGTCATGATGTCTCTTTCACCATACCCCTCCTTGGCATAGATTATTCCCCTGATATCGGCAGATACGGGCAAAATGTCAAAATTTGACTCCACTTTAAGCTTCACCTTCAGTTTGAGTAGTTTCAGACAAACTGTCAGTAAGTCCAGATTCATTTCAAACAAAAACGTCATGTTTTTGTCAAAGACTTGGTCAAAATACGGGTAGAAATATTCAAAAAATGGTGCTTTGCCATAAGCACTTTGGATTCCCCGCAGGTGGACATTTTTCCACTTTTGGTTATAATCAATTTTCACCTCTTTATAGAGTTGTTTTTTACTGCTTCCGATAACAGGAACCGACAGGACATCCATCTTATTCGCCAACAATATATGGGCTCTATTTCTGTAAGTCTGCTTCTGAAATCTCTCTGTCGGATCTATAAAAATTTCTTCACAATCCTGAATTGCTACGAAAAATTCGATTGGCGGCAAATAAAAAAGATCGGTGATGATGGTGTTTTCTTGGTTCAAATGATCCCGAATTTAAATGGGTAAATATTCAAACAATTTCTTTTGTAAAAACCTTTGTGTTGCCTTTAATACCCCATGATGTCCTCCACGGAGCCCAAACCTTGACGGACTACTTCTATCTCCTCACCGGTGCAATCCAAAATAGTGGATCCCACATTGTTGCCATATCCGCCATCTATGACCACATCAACCAAATCTCTGAATTTTTCATATATCAATTCAGGATCTGTACTGTATTCTATAATATCATCTTCATCGCGGATAGAGGTCGTCAATATCGGGGATCCTAACTCTTTCACCAGCAATCTGGGTATGGCGTGGTCAGGAACCCTGATACCCACTGTTTTTTTGTTGCTATTGAGGATTTTGGGGACAGAATTATTGGCTTCCAAGATGAATGTATAGGGTCCCGGCAGTGCTTTTTTCATCATCTTGAAAACAGGCGTACTCAAAGCACGCGTATATTCAGAGATATTGCTCAGGTCATAGCAGATAAAAGAAAAATTATGCTTTTTCACTTTAATTCCTTTGATCTGGGCAATCCGTTCTACCGCTCGAAGGTTGTGGATGTTGCATCCCATCCCATAAACTGTATCTGTGGGATAAATAATCACTCCTCCGTCAAGTAGAATGTTGACGATTTTCTGGATTTTCCTTGGGTCAGGATTCTCAGGGTATAGTTTGATAAATTCGGCAGCCATGGAAGCTTTGAAATTCGTTGGTTAAGTCAATGGTTTGCTTTAAACCATTCGATGAAGTCAAAAACAATGGGTACATCCGCCTCAGCCCAGTCCAACAGCAGAAGATTTTCAGGTTCTATCCAAAGGATTTGCTGATGCTCTTTGATGACCAAATGTCCACTTATATAGCCACAAAGAAAAGGAATAAGTTCAATTTCCTTTCCTTCTGTATAGGAATGAAAGTTGCTTCTAAATGCTTTTTTAACCTCAATGTCGATGTTAAGTTCTTCCCTGATCTCTCTGATCAGACATTTTTCTGCAGATTCATTGGCTTCAAGTTTTCCACCGGGAAATTCCCATTTAAATGGCAAATCCATTTTTCCACTTCTTTGGGCAACGAGGATTTTTCCATTTTTGAGGATGATCGCACAGCTGACTCTTACAGTTTTTGCCATAACATGGAGGATAGGGTTAAAGGAAATGCCTGCCCTTGAACAAAAATCTCTATTTTTGCGGTTATTCTATTGTTGCCTCCCAATTATATGTTCAAAGACAATAAAACAAAATATTACTTTATTGCCGTGATCACTATCTCGGTCCTCTTCACTTCCTTGTCCTTTTACTTTTATCAGGCATTTTTCAGCCCAAATGCACTCACAGATAAAGAAGAGTCTTACACTTTGAAAATCCCCAGCAATGCCACTTTTCAAATGGTGTCTGACAGCCTCTACCAGAATAGAGTTATTCATGACTTGATTTCATTCAGTTTTGTTGCAAAAGTATTGGGATACCAAAAAGCTGTAAAACCGGGCTTGTACGTCATTCCTGCAAAAACAAGCAACCTCAATCTGATCCGACTCCTGAGGTCAGGGAGGCAAACCCCGGTTAAACTGACTTTCAACAATGTCAGGACCAAGGAGGATCTCGCAGAAAAAATCACCAAAAACCTGGAAGTTAACCAAGACGAGTTCATGGACTTGATCACAGATTCTGCCTATATCCGCAAATTCGGGTTTGAAGAAGAAACCATCATGGGGATGTTTATCCCAAATACCTATGAAATATGGTGGAACACCGGTGCTGAAAAACTTTTTGACAGGATGTACAAAGAGTATGGGAATTACTGGACTGCTGAAAGATTGGCTAAAGCGAAAAAACTAGGATTGACTCAAAACGAAGTCTCCACTTTGGCTTCGATTGTACAAGCCGAAACTCAAAAATCAGACGAAAGACCCAAGGTAGCCGGTGTGTATCTGAATAGACTCAGAATTAACATGGCACTTCAGGCGGATCCGACCCTTGTTTTTGCTGTTGGAGATTTCAATCTAAAAAGAGTTTTGAATGTCCATAAGGAAATCGACAGTCCCTACAACACCTATAAATATCCGGGATTACCCCCAGGACCGATTAATCTCCCAGAGATCTCGGCTCTAGAAGCTGTCTTGAATTATGAAGACCACGACTATTTATATTTCTGTGCCAAGGAGGACTTTTCAGGTTACCATGCCTTTGCAAAAGATTACAATGAACACATGAATAATGCCCGCAGGTACCAAGCTGCATTAAACAAATCAAAAATATTCTGACATGTTCCAAGCTGAAACCAAAATAAGAGTCCGGTACGCAGAAACAGACCAAATGGGATATGTGTATTATGGAAACTACGCCATGTATTTTGAAGTGGCAAGGGTCGAAGCGCTTCGATCTGCAGGCTTTTCATACAAGCAGATGGAGGATGACGGGATCATCATGCCGGTATTGGACCTACATACACAGTTTATCAAACCGGGTAAATATGACGAGCTGCTGACCATCAAGACAACGATACCCGAAATGCCAGGAATAAGGATAAAGTTTGAGTATGAAGTCAGCAATGAATCCGAGGCACTGATTACCAAAGGCTGGACTGCTTTGACTTTTTTGAAAAAAGAAAGCCACAAACCCTGCAGACCATCCCAATATTTGCTAGATTTATTACGTCCATATTTCCAGTAATCCATTTTTAAGTGAAAAAGAGGATCCGCTTATTATCGATCAGATTTACCAGAAAAGCTAAGTTTCTTAGAAAATTTCATCTCGGAAATCCTGACCAAAACCTTTACGATGTAGGCAGGATATTCATGTTTCAGATGCGGAAAGATGAAATTACAGAAAGGGCCGGTGCCATGGCCTTCAGTTTTACAGTAGCGATGTTTCCGCTTCTACTTTTTCTATTGAATATGATTCCTTATGTAGGCTTGTTTTTTCCCAATGTGACGACACAAAACATCCTGCTATTCATCGCGGAATTTATCCCATCCAGTGTCTACCAGGAAGCTGAAGCTACGATCATGGATATTGTCAGCAAACCAAGACAGAGTTTATTGTCCCTTGGTTTTTTTCTTGCCTTATTCTTATCCACGAATGGGGTGGTTTCTATGATGAATGCCTTTAACGCGGTCTACAGGACAAAAGAAAACAGATCTTTTTGGATGACTAGAATCATTGCTGTCAGTATCGTGATGGTCTTGGTTTTGGCCATATGCGGGGCGGTATTGATCATGATTCTTGGAGGAAGTATTCTTTACCGGATTTCGGAGTGGGACATGGTCTCCAGCAACCTTTATATTTATATGCTGACCTTCTTTCGGTTTTTAGTTTTGTTGTCTGTTTTCTTAATCGCTACAGCTTTTATTTTTCGGTTTGCTCCTGCTGTCCATGACAAATGGAAGTTTTTTTCTACAGGATCTCTCACAGGAGGCATTTTGATCACCTTCGGGTTTTATCTTTTTTCTTTCTACCTGAATAATTTCGCTACCTACAATAAGCTTTACGGCTCCATCGGTGCAATGATTGCAGTCATGCTTTGGCTGTTTATCACTTCCCTGATTATCCTGGTGAGTTTTGAGATCAATGTAAGTCTGGACAAAGCTGCCGGTAGACATCTTGTCACAAAAGGGGTGGTTGAAGAAAAAATATGATTTTAATCATGATTATATAGTATTTTCATCAAGTTTGGAGTCCTCTAGGCATTCTAATTTTGTACCTGATTCAAAAAACCGTTTTCTATGGAAACCAACAAAAGCATTTTTATTGCCACAACACAACCCTTTAGCGGAAAATCAATCGTTGCACTCGGATTGGTCGATATGCTGCTTTCCAAAGCACACAAGATCGGATATTTCAAACCCATCATCAACCACAATCCCGGAGTCAAAAAGGACCCTCATTTCGAAACACTCATACAACATTTCAAACTTCCGATCCAATACGAAAAATCATACGGATACACCAGAGAAGAGGCAAATCATCTCATCGAAGCGGGACAGCAGGGAGAAATCATTGATACCATTATCAGCAAATACAAAGTCCTGGAAGAAGAATATGATTTCACAATCATTGAAGGAAGTGATTTTTTGGGAGAAGGGACAGCTTTTGAATTTGATGCCAACCTTGCCATTGCAAAAAACCTAGGTTCACCTGTTATTATCGTCCTATCGGGAGATGGTAAATCGGCGGCACAGGTAGTCACCTCAGCCATAGTGACTATCAACAATTTCCTGCAAAGAAAAGTAAAAGTGTTGGCAGTGGTCATCAACAAGGTGGATGATGAATTCCGAAAAGAAATCAAAAAGAGCCTGCAAAGCCAATTGAATAAGGATATCATCTTGGCTGTGATTCCAAAAATACAGGAACTCAAAAGCCCTTCCATGAAAGAAATCAAAGAACACCTTGGCGCAGAAGTCATGTTTGGAGAACAATTTCTTTCTAATCCCGTGGACCACTTCATTTTTGGTGCGATGCAGATTTCAAACTTTCTCAAACACATCAAAAAGAATGTCCTGATCGTCACACCTGCAGACAGGGCGGATATCATCTTGGCTTCCCTTCAGGCCAATCATTCCCAAAACTTCCCAAGGATGGCCGGAATGGTATTGACCGGGGGTTTTGAAATCGCTGATTCCGTCATCAAATTGATCGAAGGCTCAGATGTAAACCTTCCTATGTTGAGAGTGGACGATCCCTCTTTTTATGCTGCGACCAAAGTAGCCGCGATCCATTCCAAGATCAGTCCAGACTGCCCTGACAAGATCATGGGAGCGATCAATACTTTTAGAAAATATATTGACACAGAAGCCCTAGAGAAAGAAATGATCAATTTCGTGGGTGTCGGCATGACCCCAAGGATGTTTCAGTTTCAGCTTGTCAAATGGGCGAAAAACAAAAAGAAACACATCGTATTGCCGGAAGGAAAAGACGATAGGATATTGAAGGCCGCTGACCGACTTGTGAAGCAAAAAGTGGTGAAAATAACCCTTCTTGGCAATGTTCAGGAAATCTTAGCGAGCATCAGCAGGCTTGGTTTGAACCTTACCAAGGACAATTGTCAGATTATCAATCCACAGGATTCTTCCAATTTTGAAGATTATGCCAATACCCTCTACGAGCTCCGAAAAGGAAAAAATATGCCATTGGAGGTCGCCCGTGACCTGATGACCGATGGGGCCTATTACGGAACAATGATGGTTCATAAAGGCCACGCTGACGGAATGGTCTCCGGAGCAATCCATACCACAGCACATACCATTCGGCCTGCGCTTCAGTTTATCAAAACAAAGACAGGCATCTCCTTGGTATCTTCTGTTTTCTTCATGTGCCTTCCTGACAGGGTGACGGTATTTGGTGATTGCGCCATCAATATCAACCCAACTTCTGAAGAATTGGCGGAAATAGCCATTTCCTCCGCAGACACCAGTAAACGGTTTGGAATCGAACCGAGAGTAGCCATGCTATCCTATTCCTCCGGTGAATCAGGAACAGGGGAAGATGTAGAAAAAGTCAGAAAAGCGACTGAAATCGTGAAAGAAAAAAGACCCGATATTAAAGTAGAAGGCCCTATACAATACGATGCAGCCGTGGACCCGGTGACAGGACGCCAAAAAATGCCCAATTCAAAGGTCGCAGGAAATGCCTCTGTTTTGATTTTCCCTGATCTCAACACAGGGAACAATACCTACAAAGCAGTCCAAAGGGAAACCGGCGCAGTCGCCATCGGGCCGATGCTTCAGGGACTCAATAAACCTGTCAATGACCTTAGCCGCGGCTGTACCGTCGATGATGTGTTCAACACTGTCGTGATCACAGCCATTCAAGCTCAAGAATAGTTTTCTCTTAAAATATATTTGGTTTGAGAATTGATTTTTATCGGTTCTCAAACCTTTTTTATTAAGTTCCCCCATGAATTCTACTGTTTCTATTTACGAATCCCTCGGTGAGGAAAAGATAAAGTTGATAGTCCGTTATTTCTATGAGAATGTGGCAGACTTTAAAGAGTTGCGAAAGCTCTACCCCGAGGATTTGGCACCCGCAGAAGAAAGGCTATTTTTGTTCCTCATCCATGTATTTGGTGGACCTCATACCTACCTGGAGCAACGGGGACACCCCATGCTTCGCAAAAGACATTTCCAATGGCCAATCGACGGCGATATGAGAAACTCCTGGCTTAACTGCATGCTTTCGGCGATCGAAAAAGTAGAAATGGACACTGAAATAAAAGATGCTTTACAAGGATATTTTGTCAAGGTAGCTAACCATATGATCAATCAATAAACCATGGTTGTAATTAAGAAGATTTATTCCATTTATGCTTTTTTGATCTTTGGATTGACATTTCTTTTACTTTTCCCCTTATTTCTGATTTGTATCTGGATTCCAAATTGGGAGAAATACGGTCGGAAAATCAATCAGTTTTGGGCCAACCTGTTCTTTTTTCTGATCTTTATGCCCATCAAAGTGGAAGGGAAGGAAAATATTAAAAAAGGACAACCCTACATCTTTGCAGCAAACCATTTCTCCTACCTTGATATCGCCATGATGGGATTTATTCCGGGCGATGTGGTATATATCGGCAAAAGCTCCATCCGGAAAGTCCCTCTTTTTGGTTATTATTTCAAAAAACTGCATATAGCCGTCAACAGATCCAGCATCAAAAGCCGTAGTGAAGTGTTGGTAAGGGCAAAAAATGCAATTTCCAAAGGAAGCAGCATTGTGATTTTTCCTGAAGGGGGTATCACCACAGGGATGCCTCCGCACATGAACAAGTTCAAGGATGGGGCATTTAGTCTTGCGATAGACAAACAAATACCATTGATTCCTGTCACTTTATCGTTTAATCATTTAATTTTGCCCGACGACGGGAGGCTTTTATTGAATTTTAAGAAAGGAAAAATTGTAATCCATCCCCCGATCCAGACGCTTGGCCTGACTTCCAAAGACCTTTCAAGCATCAAAAATAAATGTTACTACACCATTCAGGACCAACTTTGGGAAGACAACAACCTCTTGGATACTGAAAAAACCATAATTCAGACTTTATGAAAATTGATTTGAATACCGTAAAGAAAATCTCCCACCTCGCCAGACTTGAGTTTAACGAGGAAGGAGCAGAAAAAATCCAAAAAGACATGACCCAGATCCTTGATTGGGTGGAGCAACTCAATGAGGTTGATACAACAGGGATAGAGCCTATCACGACCATGTCTTCCGAAGTCAATGTGATGAGAGAAGACGTCGTGGGAGAGCACCTTTCGCATGAAGCCGGTTTGCTCAATGCCCCACAGCGGGATTCGGATTACTTCAGGGTTCCAAAGGTACTCGAATAATGCCGACAAAAAACACTCAAAAATTAGACAATATCATTATGAAAGGCCTTCCAATATCACTCTCGGTGGTAGGAGGCCTTTTCCTATTGTTCAGCAGTTTCGTTTGGGAACGTGGGATTATGCCTGTCCTTCCCGGAATATTTTCTGAAGCAGTCTCGGTTCCCGTGAAATTGGTACAGGTCGGGGGGGAATTGATCAGGATTGAAATGGACAATTTTCTTTTGTTCCAAAATTTCGAATCCATTCCCGCGTTGGTTTACCCCTCACTCACCCTACTGTTTGGCAGCTTGGTATGGATACTTTTCAGTTTGGGACTTGCCCTGATCAGCAGCCTCAAAAAGCTTTACTTCACCGCGGCGACAGCTTTGGTGATCTTTCTGCTAGCATTTAGCGGAATCAACGGTCTTAATATTGGAGGCATATCAAGCAATTATGCCTTGATTGGATTGATGGCAGGAATCATGATCCCATTGATCGGATTGTCCTTTTTTGCCCCCTCTTGGGGAATATTAAGAAGGTTTTTGGTAATCCTGATTTCAGGTTCTGCGACACTTTATCTTCTTACACAGGTATCTGAAATCCCATCTCCATGGCTTTGGCTCGGGGAAAACAGCGCTTTTCCTGCAGCAGTAGTATCAGTTGTTTTCCTCATGCACATCGGTCATGCGTTCATTTCCGGCAGTTCGATTCTATTGATCAAGCTGAATAAAGGAACCGGGATCAAAATTACCTGGCATATCCTTTTCATCTTCCTGATCTATTTCTTTCTGGTCTTCTTTTCGTTTTTGGACCTTACAGGTGAGGTTGATTTGCCTTTTCCAATCCTTCCTCCTGTGATCTTGATGCTGATCAGCGGATTGATTGGATATTATGTATTGCAGTATAAAATCGAACAGACAGATCAGGTATATAACCATCCTGATATTGGCAAATCTTTCTTTTGGATTGGCTATGCTTTGACCACATTCACCTGGGCTTGGGTTATCTTTAAGGACAACCAACCGATGATTGAATTTTTCAACCATATTTTCATCTATGGTCAGGTGGCATTCAGCTTGCTGTTCTATTTGTACCTGATGGCCAATTTTTCCCAAATTCTTAACTCGGGAAAAGACATAGAGAAAATCATTTTCAAGCCTCAATTTTTCGCCTATTTCCATATGAGAATCGGGGCAATCATGGCAGTGGTGGTATTGCTGATCTATGCGGATGGGATCGTTGGGGTGCAGTTGGCCTCGGGCAGTTCCAATATCAATGCTGAATATTATTACCAAACCGACCGTCCGTTGGAAGCGGCCATTCTTTATGAGAGCTCTTGGATCCAATACCGAAAAAACGACAAGGCAAAGAATACCGCTTCCCATTTGAGATTTTCGCTTAACCAAACCAATTTGGGAATGGAGAATCTCTATCAGGTATTTGACAATTCCCCCTCGGTCATCAACACACTTTTGCTCAGTTCCAAACTTCATGAACAGGAGAAAATCTTCGATGCTGTTTTTTACTTAGAAAGAGGTTTGAGTTACTTTCCTGGAAATCCATATTTGGCCAATAACCTTTCCCTCCTTTATTCCAAACTCAATAAACCGACTGAAGCAATTTCAATGATGGAAGAAATCGTTGACCAAGACCCTGTCCTTCAGTCCAATCTTCTTGCCTTAAAAGTCAAACATCAGGTCGAACAAGAAGATGCGGTTTCTATTCCCGATGATCAGATTTTCAAAATCAACTACCTGGTTTTTGAAAACAAAAAAGGAAACTTTGCTCCATTTGAGTTGGGTACAAATGACCTTTCAGAAAATTATTCTTTGAAAACAGCCCTTCTCCGAAACCAATGGACCAATAAGGTTACAGCACCGCTAGCCTCGGACCTGCCTATCATTGATTCCCTTGTGGCCAAAGCGCAGGTGAGTGTTGAAGAAATGAATCTTCGGGACACGAGGGTATTGAGGACGCTCCAAGAATCGTATATCAACGAAACGCTAAAATACCTCAACGGTACCGCAATGGTTCTTCCCAATGCTGCAGGTTACTACCATTCCATTTCTGCCAAAATTTTGTATGGAGAATTGGATTTTGAGAAATCCTCGGTGGACATTTTGGTGGCTCAGGAAAGAGGTTTTCAAAACTTTCAGCCCATTCACCTGGCCATTCTTTTTTTCGGTGGAAAACCTGCAGAAGCGCAGTTGATTTCTCAAAAATTTGCTGTTCCATTTCCTGATTGGATGGTCTGGGATGAAAACGGGAATTTGGCAGAAAATCCGAAGACAGTCTATTTTGATAAATCAGCAAAATTGCATCGTGCAATGCCTTCTGATTTCATGAATCATCTGGAAGAAATCCAAGACCCAAAATTCAAGTCGGAATATGCTTTTAAAGTATTGCTACACAAAATGCATTGGCTGAATTCCTCTGATTTTGAGAAAGTCAAGAATATTCTGCTTCAAAACCTTGGAGATATATGGTCTTCTGAAGATTTGGATTCTTGGTATTCATTTGTGATCAAAGAAGAAAAAACAGAACTGACGGAAAAAACCCAAGCATTGATCAAACCAGATCTGGACCTGGGTCGAAATGCATATTGGGTTCCCTTGATGTTGAAAAAAGTAAAGGCCGAATCCGATGACCTGAAGAAATACGAGATCCTGCAGGACGCGATCCAATTTTCCAAAGACCCGATGCTTTGGATCCAATATGTGAAGCAAAGCAGGAAACTCGGACTCGACAGCTATGCAAGCAGTGCGCTGATGGAAATGCAAGGCTGGTTGACTATTTCCCAAATTGAAAAACTGCAATTGGAAAACTTATAGCACCTTTTATCGTAATCTTGAAGTAAAGTTTTTTGCTACAGATCTTTTCCATTAATTTAAGACTTTAAAATTATTTGCCGATGACTAAGATAATAGAAACCACCGCAATCAGTAAAACCTATAAAATGGGTGCGGAAATAGTAGAAGCGCTAAAATCCATATCCATTACAGTCAACAAAGGCGAATATGTGGCTTTTATGGGTCCCTCAGGTTCAGGAAAATCAACTTTGATGAACATCATAGGTTGTTTGGATTCTCCCACCACGGGTTCTTATGTCCTCAATGGAAAGGACGTCAGTGACATGACCGAAAATGAGCTTGCAGAAATCAGAAACAAAGAAATCGGATTTGTATTCCAGACTTTTAACCTTCTTCCAAGAGCCACTTGCCTGGACAATGTGGCGCTTCCATTGATCTACGCAGGATATAACAAATCCGACAGGCAGGAAATGGCGAATCAGGCATTGAAAAACGTAGAACTTGGCGACCGGGTCCACCACAAGCCAAACGAACTTTCAGGTGGTCAGAGACAAAGGGTTGCCATCGCCCGTGCCTTGGTCAATAACCCAAGTATCATCTTGGCCGATGAACCTACCGGTAACCTGGATTCCAAGACTTCTTATGGTATCATGGAGCTTTTCCACGAACTCCACCAAAAAGGAAATACCATCATCATGGTAACCCACGAAGATGACATCGCCCATTATGCCCATAGGATTATCCGATTGAGGGATGGGCTTGTAGAATCAGATACTGTCAATCCAAATCCTACAAGAGGAATTTCAATGTTGGTATCTGAGTAAATTCGTGAAGCTTTTATAAATCTTTATGTTATTTTTGTGGCTGGATAGAGAAAGGCCAGCTTAGATACAATTTTGCTTCCATGAAAATATACACCAAAACCGGAGACACGGGAAAGACTTCATTGTTGGGAGGCCGGAGGGTTTCAAAAGCAGAATTAAGAATTGATGCCTATGGCACAGTAGATGAACTCAACAGTTTCATCGGATTGCTCCGTGATCAGGAAATCAACAAAAAAAGAGAGACACTTCTCAAAGAAATCCAAGACAGGCTTTTTACTATCGGTGCTACCTTGGCCTCCGAACCGGGAAAAGAAAATATTAAAAAGCCCGATCTTCATGAAGAGGACCTGGAACTTTTGGAAAAGGAAATTGATGAAATGGAAACCCAATTGCCACAATTGCGGCATTTTATATTACCGGGAGGCCACCAAAGTGTATCTTTTTGCCACGTGGCCAGGACAGTATGCAGAAGGACAGAGCGCTGTGTCATTGACCTGATGGAGATAGAGCATGTAGATGAAATAATCGTAAAATATTTAAACCGGCTTTCTGATTATCTTTTTGTATTGGGAAGGTTAATTGCCCAAGAGTTAGGAGTTGAGGAGGTTACTTGGAAGCCCAGAATCTAATACCATGAAAACAGCATTACAAATAGACATCACCAAAACGGGTGCATCCAGACTCCATGAGACTGACTTTGACAACTTGGTGTTTGGAAAAACCATCAGCGACCACATGTTTGTGGCTGATTATGCAGATGGCGAATGGACCGACCTCCGCATTGAGCCTTATGCGCCCCTTTCCCTCAATCCTTCCAATGCCACCCTTCATTATGGTCAATCTATTTTTGAAGGAATGAAAGCCTACAAAAATGAGGAAGGTGAAATCCTTCTTTTCAGGGCCGATGCCAATCAGAAGAGATTGAATGAATCGGCAAGAAGAATGTGTATTCCTGAAGTTCCTGAGGAGATTTTTATGGAAGGACTGATGACACTTTTGGATCTGGACAGGGCTTGGATTCCGAATAAACCCGGATATTCACTTTATATCAGGCCTTTTGTATTTGCCACGGATGACTATATCGGTGTCAGGCCATCAGAAAAATATAAGTTTATGATCTTCACCTGCCCTGTTGGAAACTACTATTCCAAGCCTGTGGCAGTAAAAGTGGAGCAGAAATATACAAGGGCCATTGAAGGCGGTACAGGACAGGCGAAAGCTTCCGGCAACTATGCAGGCTCGCTGTATCCGGCGCTCTTGGCACAAAGAGAAGGCTACGACCAATTGCTTTGGACAGATGGTAAAACCCATCAATTCATCGAAGAAAGTGGTACGATGAATGTGATGTTTATGGTCAATGACACCATCATCACTGCACCGACCCACACCGGGACTATCCTGAAAGGAATCACCCGAGATTCTGTCTTGTCCATCGCGAAAGAAATGGGTTATCCTGTAGAAGAGCGTTTTTTGAGTGTGACGGAACTGGAGAAAGCACTTACAGAGGGAAAACTTCAAGACGCATTTGGAACAGGCACTGCAGCAACCATTGCCCATATCTTCAAAATCAATATCCATGGAGAGGATTATATCCTTCCCGAAAAGCCATCCTATGCTTTTTCCCATCAGGTCCAGAAAACCCTCGATGACATCAAGTATGGCAAAAAAGAAGACAAACGGGGCTGGATTATCAAATTGTAAAAGAAAGCTGATATTAAATCAGAATAATAAAAACCACCCTTGGGTGGTTTTTTTTTGTTTCAATTGCCCACCTTTCACATCATGTTATGTATTAGATAAATATTTTTAATACAATGAAAAAACTGTTTACAATTTCCAAAAACTTCTTTTTTAGCCTATTTCAGAGCTTTATCTTAAAGAAAAAGAAATTCAATGATTTTAAACCATCCTAAAAATTGCCAAATATTCATAATCGCCCTCATTTCCTTATATTAGCTTAAAATCTTCTATTTGAGCATAAAACTCTTTTGGGGATTTCCGTTATACCTGATACCACCAAAAAGGCCTATTGCATGAAAAGTACCTTTTTCAAATCCAAAGTATCCCTAATTTCACTGATACTCTTGTTTTCATTGGCCCATCATTCCTATTCCCAAAAATTCCTCCTTCTTCAAAAGGGTTCCAATACCAAAACCGCCCTCCGATTTCAGATCGGTGAAGAAATAACCTACAAGTCCACCAAGTTTGATTACTATGTCACTGATGTGATCGTCGATATCAAAACAGACATTATCGTCCTTTCTGAAAATGTCCTCCAACCCAAAGATATCACCGTAGTAGACATCCGCAACAAAGACCAAAGAAACCAAACGATCAAAAACCTGTCTTTCCTTAGTATGGGGGCGGGAGTTATTTTTCTTCTTGTCAATACTGTCAATAGCCTCTACCAACAGGGAGACCTCTCACGGCTGGAGGAATCTTGGGCTTTGTCCGCAGGTCTTATTGCCGGTGGATTTGTGATTTCAAAACTCAAGTATAAAGAATTCAAACACAAAGGAGATAATAAAATCCAGATTGTAATTCTGTATGGAGATTGAAAATGAATAGGTAAATCGGGGATTTTTTACGACTTTTGCACCTCAAAAACTAAATAAATTATGACATCAGACCAGTTGAAAGACTTGAGAGCCCGCGTTTCGGCTTTGAGGAGGTATCTTTGACTACGATAAGAAGAAAGCAGAAATAGAAGATTTGGATGCTGTTTCATCACAGCCCGGTTTCTGGAATGATTCTGATGAAGCGGAGAAAATAATGAAACAAATCCAGGCCAAAAAAACCTGGACCTCACCTTTTGAAAAATTAGAAACCAGCCTTCAGGATCTGGAAGTGCTTTTTGATTTTTACGCTGCGGATGAAGTTTCTGAAGAGGAAATGAAGTCCGAATACAAAAAAGTTTTGGGAGAGGTAGAAGACCTCGAACTCAAAAAAATGCTCAGCAGCGAGGAGGATCAACTCAATGCCGTACTTGAAATCAACCCGGGAGCCGGCGGAACAGAAAGTAACGATTGGGCTTCTATCTTGATGAGAATGTACATCATGTGGGGCGAAAAAAACGGTTACAAAGTTCGTGAGGTGGATTTGCAGGAAGGTGAAGTCGCCGGAATCAAATCCTGTACCTTGGAGTTTGAAGGCCCATTGGCATATGGCTTCCTTAAATCCGAGATTGGTGTCCACCGTTTGGTGAGGATTTCACCTTTTGACAGTAATGGAAGAAGACATACCTCATTTGCGTCTGTATATGCCTATCCCGAAGTAGATGATACCATCGAGATTGACATCAATCCTGCAGACGTTGAGTTGCATACGTCGCGCTCAGGCGGAGCAGGTGGACAGAATGTAAACAAGGTCGAAACCAAAGTGCAGCTTACCCACAAACCGACAGGAATCGTGGTTGTTTGCCAGATAGAGCGCTCTCAGCTTGCCAACAGGGAAAAGGCCATGCAGATGTTGAAGTCTAGACTTTACCAAATGGAAATGGAGAAAAGGAACGCTGAGCGGGCAAAAGTTGAATCAGGAAAACTGAGGATTGACTTTGGCTCTCAAATCAGAAACTACGTCCTGCATCCTTACAAATTGGTAAAAGACGCCAGAACAGGCTATGAAACCTCAGACACCCAAAGTGTACTCGATGGGAATATAAATGAGTTTATTAAGGCATTTTTGCTTGCGCAAAGCGAGGAAGAAGCCAACCAAGATTGATCTTTTTGACTTTACAATCCTGGTTCAGACTCGTTCTGGATCAGGATTGTTTTATTTCTAACTTGACTCCTTCATGAGATTTTTGCCTCCATTCTTTACGTTGGATTATTTTCTCCTCTGCATGAGTTCATTTTTGTTTTTTTCAAGTTTCAATATGATCATCCCGGAGCTCCCCTCCTACCTGAGTTCTTTGGGCGGTGAAGATTACAAGGGTTTGATCATTGCCTTATTTACACTTTCAGCGGGACTTTCACGTCCATTTAGCGGTAAGTTGGCAGATAAAATAGGCCGAATTCCCGTAATGGTTTTTGGAGCTGTAGTCTGCATCATCGCAAGCTTGGCTTATCCCATTGTCACCTCAGTAGCGGGTTTTCTTTTCTTACGGTTTATGCATGGATTCTCCACAGGATTCACCCCTACAGGGACATCTGCATACGTGGCAGACATTGTCCCATTCAACAGACGTGGGGAAGCCATGGGCATCCAATCGTTGTTTGGGTCGTTGGGAATGGCTGCGGGACCCGCGACTGGAGGCTATATTGGGTCTATTTGGGGGATTCAGCCTTTATTTTACACTTCTGCATTTACGGCTATTCTTTCCATTTTGATCTTGATCAGGCTAAAAGAGACTGTGGCCAAACCGGAAAAATTCCATCCGAAGTTATTGAAATTGAAACGGGATGAATTGATAGAAAAAAGGGTTTTGGCCCCTTCCCTTGTATTATTTTTGACTGTATTTTCATTTGGAGCGGTACTGACAATTATTCCAGACTTTTCTGAACATTTGGGAATCCTTAATAAAGGGCTTTTTTTCGCGGTTTTCACGCTTTCTTCTTTGGGTATAAGAATTATCGCAGGCAGGGCTTCCGACAAATATGGAAGAATTCCTGTGATGCTTGTTGCCTGCCTTTCTATGGGAATAGCGATGTTTCTGATCGGGTTTGCTGAATCAAAAGCCATGTTTCTTTTTGGAGGAGTAATTTTCGGTTGCTCTGTTGGCATGAATTCCCCTACCATTTCAGCATGGACGATTGATCTTTCTTTAGATAAGTTTAGAGGAAGGGCATTGGCTACCATGTACATTGCCATGGAATCAGGGATCGGTGTGGGTGCTTTGGTTTCCGGCTATGTTTATGCCAACAAATCGGCTAATTTTCCTTTGGTTTTTTCGATTGCAGGAATATTTTCATTGACAGCTTTTGGCATTTTGCTTTTTTTGAGAAACAACCAAAAAGACAGGTTAAAAATGGATAACCAGTAATATTATAATACTAAATTTAAATAGTGCCATATTTTAAAAAATGTTATAAAAAAATTTAATTTATTGGTTAAATGTAAATTATAAAAATTTTTTAACAATTTAATTTCTAATTAAAGCATTTTATTCTGTTTTTATAGATTATTTTTAAAATCGATAATAAACCGAATTTCTGAATGTTAGTCTGGAATACAAAGTTTTCTGTCTTTTACATTTCCACAGCCATACTTGCAATTACTTTTCTTTTATTGGATATAAAAGCCGGTTTCTATTTATTCAATCTCATGACGGTTCCAATACTTGTTTTGGGGCTATTACTTAAGTTTAAAAAGAATCCTCATCCTTTGATGTCTTTGATGATAGTGGCATCCATATTTTCCTTTGCGGGAGATTTGTTGATGTTATTGGAAATTGAGGAAAGTATGTTCAAAACTATTGGTATCTGTACATTTATTGTAGCACAAACCTGCTATGGCTTATTGTATTATTTTTCCACCCAATTTACTGAACAAAACATAAAGCCATCCCTTGTCAAGAGATGGCCTGAATTAATCGCCTTGATTGTTTTGGGTATTTATGCCTCCGTTGTATTGGAGTATACCAATGAGTTTTTTCTTCCGGGATTACTCTATTCATTCTTTGGTGTTTCCACCTTTATATTGGCTTTGAACAGGAGGTTTTTTGTCAGCCAACGCAGTTTCATTTTGGTATTTATTGGCGCTTTCTTATTTATTTTAAGTGCCTCGCTTACAGGATTTGACATGTATGCAACCAATAAAATCAGTTACGCAGTAGCCATACTCCTATATGCAGGAGGCCATTATTTCTGCAGTTTTGGTATTCTCAGCCAAATCGAAGAAATAATCCACAAGGAGGTCCCGGAAAAATCAATTTTCGAATGACATTACGGATTGTGTAAAAATCCGTTTTTCCTTGGAACAGGCATGATTTCAACCTGCCTGCCATTTAAGTAAGTGACTTTTTTCCCATCAAAAAAAGCTCCTTCCTCTAATTGAACCCTTAACTCCTTGTTCCACTCTTTCAGGAATACCACCGCGTTCAGTTCAATCGCATATATGGTATTGGGATACATGGGATAATCACCGGCTCCGGGTGTATCTCCCTGATTGTCCCACATGCCGATAGTCGGACCGGATGCATGGCCGTGCATGCCAAGAGGATGCGAATAAATACTGCCTTTTATCCCTTCTGCATCCATCCCTTTTCTTGTTTCTCTAAGAATTTGATTTCCTGTACGCCCGGTTACAAAATTAGAAGTAAGTATATCTTGAAGCCTATTGCCGACTTTCATGGCATCTTTGAGGTATTGAGGAACCTCGTTTTCCCCAAGTTTGAGAACATAAGCTAGCTGTTGGGTATCCGTATTCAATCTCAGGTATGAAATACCAAAGTCGATATGAAGCATATCTCCGGGCATGATTACTTCGGAATCTGCTTTGACAGCAAATGACCTCAATTGACCCTGTGATGAAGGATCCGCCCTTTGGATATCGACAGAGGGATGAAACCAAGTGTCTAACTTCAGTTCCTTGATTCTTTCTCTATACCACCATACCACATCATCAGTCGTGGTGACGCCGGGTGTGATTACCTCTTCAGAAAGTCCATCGGCGATGATGTCATTGGCGATTGTTTGAAGATGCCGGTAAGTTGCCATTTCTGAAGGCGTTCTTGTTTCAAGCCATCCAACAGCGAGATTTTGGGCTGAAGTAATTTTATTCTGAAAATTTTCCGGCAAGTAAGATTTTAGAGTATTGTATTCTGTGACGTTTAGGCCATCTGCATGACCAAAATCCTTGGCAATGTTCAAGCCGATTTTCTTAGGATTTTTTTCGACGATCAATTCAGACAAACGCTTCCATTGATCCGGTTGGGTATCAGGATCCCAAGCTTTTTTGAATGATTTTCCGACATCATACCTCGCCACAGCGTATGTCTCGACAGTGGCCGATCCGGGGGCTTTGTACAGGACCAACATGGTTCTTCTTCTTGCGGCATGCCAAGTGGCAGGCAAAAATGTCTTGATCACAGGGTCTTCATTGTACTCTCTCGATATAATCACCCACATATCTATCTCGGTCCTGTCCATCAGCGTGGGCAAAAGTGTTTGAATCCGCTCTTCCAGCCATGCATCGATGACAGTGGCCTGCTCTCTCTGACTCAAAATATGGGGGATTTGTGCGGGAAGGATCTGACTTAATCCTATGAACAAAGCAATTGATAACAAGAATTTTTTCATGGTGATTTCCAAATTTAATTTCGGAAAATAGGAAGAAAACTCAATATTAAAAAGACAAACTATGCCATTGAAATATTGGCTTCTTGCTTGACCAATAACCTTTGGCTGATTTTATGAAAACGGTAGAGCAACATGATACCGGTAACGGTCAGGCCGATCAAAAGTCCAACCCATATTCCAATTTCCTGCAACCCATATGAAAAAGCCAATATATAGCCCAAAGGCAACCCAATCACCCAATAAGCTACCAAGGTCACGATGGTGGGAATTTTCACGTCTGACATTCCCCTGAGAGCACCTAGACCCACCACCTGAATGCCATCTGACAATTGGAAAAAGCCCGCAATGATCAATAGCGTTGCACTCATTTGAATCACAGACACATCATTGATGTAAAGTGAAGGCAAAAATTCTCTAAAAACGATAAAAATGACAGCAGCCACACTCATAAAAATAGCCACCATAATAAATACTGTAAATCCGGCTTCTCTCAGCGTTCTGATGTCATTTCGCCCCAATTGATTACCCACCCTAATCATCGCTGCTGTCGAAAGCCCTGAGGCCATCATATAGCTGACGGAGGCAAGGTTAATGGCTATCTGATGGGCAGCGAGTGCAGTCACCCCTATCCATCCCATCATGATCGCTGCTGCGCTGAATGCCCCCACCTCAAAAATAAACTGAAAACCAGTCGGAACTCCTATTTTTATCAATTTGGACAACATCGGGAAACTCAGTTTTGTCATTCTCAAACTGAGGTTATATGGCTTATAACGCTTTGAATTCCAAACATAATAGGCCATCATCAATCCCATAAAAATCCTCGAAATCAAGGTAGCCCACCCTGCACCGTTCAAGCCAAGCGCAGGAAAACCAAGATTCCCATATATCATGACCCAATTCAAAAAGACATTGATTCCATTGCAGAAAATGGTAATGTACATGGCTTGTTTGGTTTGGGAAAGTCCTTCTGCAAATTGCTTGAAAGTCTGAAAAAACATGAATGGAAGCAAAGAAAACGTGATGATAGCCAGATATGGAATGGCCAAAGTGACTACTTCTTCCGGTTGGTTGAGATTCTTTAGAAAAGGAGATGCCATCACAATCAGAAAAAACATCAAAATCCCTCCGGCCATATTGATAATAAAACCATGGTTGAACAACCGGGAAATCCGTTTGCCTTTGTGATTTCCATCTGCCATAGCCACCAACGGAGTCATGGCCATAGACACTCCAATCCCAAACATCAAAACCACAAAGAAGATACTGTTGGCCAAAGAGGCCGCAGCAAGAGGTACAGCCCCAAGCCTTCCAACCATCATACTGTCTGCCACCCCTACCAAAACCTGCCCCAACTGACTCAGCATGACCGGATAGGCGAGGTAGAAAGTTGTTGAAAAATTTTCCTTGAAATTGGGAAGAGTCATTTTGAGAAAATAAAATCGTCAGATATTGAGCATTCTAGCCACTTTCAATAAGCCAGCAATGGAAATGGCATCCGTAATTTCTCCATTCATTACCTTTTGGATGGCCTCTTTAAGTGGGAGTTTGATGACTTGAAGCTGTTCAGTTTCCTCAAATTCAGTTTCACCCTCGGTAAGTTCCTCTGCAAGGAATATAAATCCTTCCTCATCCGTCACAGAATTGGAAGTATGCAGCCTCATAATTTTTGTCCACTTTTTGGCTGAAAGGCCGGTTTCTTCCTTCAGTTCTCTTTTAGCAGAATCCAGAAGATCCAACTCTAAAGGTCCGCCACCCATTGGGATTTCCCAAGAATATTCATTTAAAGTGTACCGAAATTGCCCGACAAGCCATGTATTCAGATCTTCATCAACAGGGACAATGGCCAAGGCTTTGTTTTTGAAAATGACTTTTCCATAAATCCCGTCTTTTCCTGAAGGGATTACCACTTCATGTTCCTCTAGTTTGATCCAGGGATTTTGATAAATTGTAGTTTTGGATTTGGTTTTCCAAGGATTTTCCATGTATTGGTAAAAATAAAAAAAGGGTGACTTTCGGCCACCCTTGTGATTTATATCTTATAAATTTTAAGCAGGGATCGGCAATACTTTACTGTCCTTAAAAGTAGAAAGAATCACCATGGATTGCATCGAATCCACTTCTTTAATTTCGCTGACTTTTTCCAGCATCAGTTTTTGGTAGGCAGTGATGTCTTTTGCAATGATTTTAAGGATAAAGTCACCTGTACCAGTGATGTGGTGACATTCGATCACTTCTTGGATTTCATTGATCTCTTTCATAAAAGCATCAATATTTCCTTTATTGTGACCTATCAGACTGACCAACACAAATGTGCTGACACCCAATCCGATTTTTTCAGGATCCAATTTGGCATGGTAGCTTTTGATGATTCCCGATTGTTCCAATTTCTTCACTCTTTCCAAAGTCGGGGCAGGAGAAAGTCCGATGTCTTTTGAAAGTTGGGCATTGGTTATTTTGGCGTTGGCCTGAAGTATCTCCAGTATCTTACGGTCTATTTTGTCGAATTTCACTTTAATGCTATTATCCATGATTCTTGAATTTTCAAAATTTTATGTCGTACAAAGTTAATATAATTTGATATTGTTTTAAAACAATTGATTACAAAATAAAACCCTGTTTGCAAAATATTGTTTACCAATAAGCAACTTTTCAGAATATTTGCATTGAATTGTTTTCAACTTATCGAAGTTAATCAAATTATCTCCTGAATTTGATATAACTCATACGGGAAAAGGATATTAAAGTTTATTCTTTTTGATATAATCTCTTGCTTCCTTGTGTGCGGGGTGATTTCGCTTAGCATATTTCTTCACTTGATTGAAATAACTCTTTGCCAAGGGCTTATTTTTTTCTTGATTTGCCATCTTTCCCAAGGCAATCAAAGTGTACAGGTAGTACCCGCTTTCCTGACTTTCGGATTCTTCCCCATAGGAAAGTGTCTTTAGGTAATACTTTTTGGCCTCCTTTTGATCTCCTATCCGGTCATAATACTGGGCAATATAAAAAGCCGCGTACCTTCCGCTATTGGATTCATAACCTGTCCATTTATCATCGATTCTTTGGAGAATCTGTTCAGACATTTCTTTTGCCTCGGTAATTCTCCCCACAGTATATAAATGTCGGGCGTAGGAGCGGTGGAAATATGGATTATTTGGAAATTTACTGTGCAGATAATCTGTGATAGCCAATGCTTTATAAGGTTGTTTTTCTTCAGAAGCATAAAGCCTGAAAAGAAAATATTGTGCTTCAATTCTGGCATAAAAGGCGTTTTGGGCGACATCTTCCAATTGTTTTAGGCCAAGGGCTTTATTTCCTTTGGGAAACATTGCAACCACAGGCTTAAGCAAAGGGTAATTTTCCGGAATCCATACAGAGAAGTAATTGAACAAGGCATCTCCCAACAGCAATTCAGGACCTAACTCTTCTTCTCCCCTGCTAAGATTTAAATATTTGAGTGCATTTTTCCCTGCAAAAGTTGCTCTTGTCCAGCTTTTTCTCTCACTGTACAACCTTCCCTGAAAACCATAAGCACCTGCCAAAAAGAAAGCAGCTTCTTTGTTCTTAGGGTCATTATCCAGCATTTCTTCTGCTTTGTCTATGACGACATCCATCTGATCGATAAAAAGGTCATCGTATTTGTCGTTTTCAACATCAGGGGCAATTTTCCACCATGTACTCAATCCAATCAAGAAATAGGGTAAGGGATGCTCAGGATATTGGTATTGCATCACCCTAAACCCGCGCTCCGCAGTCTCAAAATCAAAATTATACAGGGCATTAACATTCTCTGTGATTCTAAACTGCAGGCCCTTGTCCAATAACAAATAGGGAGATTCACTCTTGCCTACTTGGTCCAAAGGACGGTCTTGTGCAATAGAAACGCTTGCAAAAAACATCAAAATCAATATCACTGAAAAACTTCCTTTTCGCATTCTTATTCTAAATTTTCTCCAAAATTATATGCTATTCCAAACAATCATTTAGATTTGGCTATAATTATTTCAGATTATGTCACAGACGTCCAGTCCTATCTCACAACGCATCGAAGCCAATTTAGATTTCGATAAAAGACTGTTTTTTTTGATTTTGGTTATTTTGTTTCTTTTAGTAAGGTATGTGACCAACGACCTGATCCTACAGTCCATCCCGGGATATGATAAATTGGAGTCCGAAGGTTCATTCATGATATTCCATATTTTCAATGCGCTGAATTACATTTGGACACCTTTTGCCCTGCTGTGGAAATTTACCACAACCGCTTTTGTGATTTGGTTGGGCGCATTTGCTTTTGGCTATAAGGCGCCATTTGTTCGTCTGTGGCAATTTGTCTTGGTAGTAGAATTTATTTTCATCATTCCGGAATTGATCAAAATGTTGGTGTATATCAAACCATCTGATTCGGTGACTTACGAAGAAATCAGGGATTATTACCCGCTTTCTTTATTCTCCATGGTCAATCCGGAAAGTGTTGCCGCCAAATATCACTACCCATTAAGGGCTATCAATCTGTTTGAATTGATTTACGTGGTGTTTTTGATTTTTGGATTCCATACGGTCAGCCGCCGGACACTTACTGAATCAACTTTTGTGGTCCTTTTCAGTTACGTGTTGATGTTTTTGTTATGGTTGTTGTTTTACACTTTGGTGTACAAATAATTTATTCGACAAAATCCAGCATCTGATTATTGACACTTTTTAAGGTTTGCATCTTCCGTCAGGGATATAAACTTGATTACCTTTGCTGTTACTAATTCCTTGAATTCAAAAATCAAAAAATATGAATCCATTATTGGAAAAATTCAATACCCCATTTGAAACTGCCCCATTTGACTTAATCAAGCCTGAACATTATTTACCTGCCATTCAGGAAGCCATAAAAAAAGCAAAAGAGGAAATTCAGGAAATAAAAAATAGCCCGATTCCTACTTTTGAAAACACAATAGTTGCATTGGACCAATCCGGGGAAAAACTGAATGTCATTTCTTCCATATTTTTCAACCTCAACAGTGCCGAGACCAATGATCAAATCCAGGCTTTGGCAAGGGAAATCTCTCCACTTCTGACTGCACACAGCAATGACGTTTTGTTGGATGAAGCGCTTTTTGCCAATATCCAATTTGTCTACGAACAAAAAGAGAAACTTAACCTGACGGAAGAACAGAAAACCCTTCTGGAAAAGACCTACAAAAGCTTTGTTCGAAACGGAGCCAAACTTGACGAAAACCAGAAGATAAGACTACGAGAAATTGACCGTGAGCTATCGCAATTGGGATTGAAATTTGGTGAAAATGTTTTGGCTGAAACAAATAAATATGAATTGGTCGTTTCTGAAGAGTCAGACCTTGCAGGATTGCCGGACGCTGTCAGAGAAGCTGCATTGCAATCTGCTGAGGAAAAAGGAAAGCCGGGAAATTGGGTCTTTACACTAGCCTATCCCAGCTACATCCCATTTATGATGTATTCCGAAAATAGGGCGTTGAGAAGAGAATTGTTCATTGCCTCAAGTACAAAATCCTGCAAGGGAGACGAATTGGACAACCAACAGCATATTAAAGATATGCTTCGACTCAAAAATGAAAGGGCAAATCTGCTTGGATATAACCGATTTTCGGATTTCGTATTGGAAGAAAGAATGGCTAAAAGTGCTCCAAAAGTGATGGATTTTCTTCACAACCTCCTGGAAATGGCCAAACCGAAAGCACTTGCAGAAGTCATAGAACTTGAAAAGTTTGCAATGGAACTTGATGGTCTGGAGAAAATTGAAAAATGGGATTTCGCATTCTATTCCGAAAAACTCAAGAACCAAAAATATGAGGTCAGCGATGAGTTACTTCGACCTTACTTCAAACTTGAAAATGTAATTGAAGGGGTATTTCTCACTGCCGAAAAATTATTTGGGATCCATTTCGTAGAAAACCAAAACATCCCAAAATACCATCCTGAGGTGACCACCTATGAAGTCATTGACACCGAAGGCAATCATGTGGCGGTATTTTACGCTGATTTTTTTCCAAGGGCAGGAAAAAGAAACGGTGCGTGGATGACAAGTTTCAGGGGACAAAAAACAGTGAAAGGAAAAGAATCTAGACCACATGTTTCGATAGTCTGCAATTTTACCAAACCTACCAAAACCAAGCCTTCCCTTTTGACATTTAATGAAGTAACTACCCTTTTCCATGAATTTGGACATGCGTTACACGGCATGCTGGCAAAGGGCAATTATGAATCGCTGACAGGCACGAGTGTTTATTGGGACTTTGTAGAACTTCCCTCGCAGATTTTTGAAAATTGGAGTTATGAGAAAGAATGTTTGGATCTTTTTGCAAAGCATTATGAAACAGAGGAAATTATCCCTTCTGAATTGATCCAAAAGATAAAAAATGCCGCTAATTTCCAGCAAGGTTATCAGACTGTGAGGCAAATCAGTTTTGGCCTCCTTGACATGGCTTACCATGGAACTGATCCGTCTAGTATATTGGATATTTTTTCATTCGAAAAAGAAATCCTAAAACCAACTTCCCTGCTTCCTGATGTGAATGGAACGCTGATGAGTACGTCCTTTTCCCACATTTTCCAAGGTGGCTATGCGGCAGGATATTACAGTTATAAGTGGGCAGAGGTTTTGGATGCTGATGCCTTTGAAATGTTTCTCGAAAAAGGAATTTTCGATAGAGAAACAGCCACATCATTTAAAGAAAATATCTTGTCAGCAGGAGGAAAAGAGCATCCTACAGTACTTTACAAAAGGTTTAGAGGAAGAGATCCAAAACCTGATGCTTTGCTCAAAAGAGCAGGATTGGTTTAAAATAAAGCCAGCCTTCAAATTAAATTGAAGGCTGGCTTTCACTTTTCGATTAACTGTTTCTTTGCATTAAATTAACTGTTGCTTTTAATCGGAATATCAAAAGGTTTTGAACCTCACTTGGTAACATTAAAATCAAGAGGAACCACTTTGTCGCCAACTAGCGCTTCATATTTCAGACCTCCCAATCTTTCGTCAAACTCTTTTTTTGCTTCTTGGATGATCAGAGGATTTAAGATCAAATCCTTTCCTGTCAAGGCCATGGTTTTTGCTGCAAGCATCATTCCTTTAAATCCGATGCTCATTCCATCGGCAGCAACTGCCTGCCAGGTATGTGCGGCAGTTCCAGGCACCCAAGTAGCTGTTCCCAAACCTACGGTTGGAACTACATAACTTACATCACCGACATCAGTGGATGCAGGAAAGAAATTCAGGGCATAAGGCTGGACTTTTTTTGCGACATCCAAAGAAGGTACTTTGGGGGAATTAAAGGTTTTTTGGATTTCTGTGGCCCATTTGATTTCCTCTTCGTCATACTCCACTCCTCCAAGGGAACTCAGGTTTTTATGCATTTGCTTTGCCAAAGTTTCATTTGGCAGTAAGCCATATAATCCTGACGCCAATTCAATTTCTACCCTTGTACCTGTTCCCATGGCAGCACCTTCGGCAGCTTTTCCGATTCGGGCCCACATGTCTTTCAATTCTGTAATATCAGGATGGCGGATCATATACCTCACTTCCGCAAAATCAGGAACGACATTTGGTGCTAAGCCTCCACTCGAAATAATATAATGTATTCTACTTTCCTGATCCACGTGTTCACGCATCATGTTTACCATCATATTCATTGCCTCTACAGCATCTAAGGCTGATCTTCCTCTTTGTGGCGAAGCGGCGGCGTGGGCTGTCTCTCCATAAAACCTGAATCTGCCACCGATTACTGCATTACAGGTGGAAGCATTGGCAGCATTTCGGTCCGAAGGGTGCCAGTTGATGACTGCATCCACTCCATTGAATATTCCATCACGGGCCATGTACACTTTCCCTCCACCACTTTCTTCTGCCGGTGTACCAAAGATTTTAATGGTTGCCTTGATATTGTTGGCGTCAATCCACTCCTTCAAAGCTACGCCTGATGCGACCACAGCTGTGCCAAAAAGATTGTGTCCACATCCATGGCCATTACCACCCTCCACGATTACCGACCTGTAGGGAACCGCATCTTGGGACAAACCCGGTAAGGCATCATATTCCGCAAGAAAACCGATGACCGGACCTCCTTTATCATAGGTGGCCACAAATGCAGTAGGCATTCCGGCTACACCCACCTCCACATTAAATCCCGAAGCTTTCAATTCATCGATCAATACTTTGGAGCTAGTGACTTCTAAAAACCCCAATTCAGGATTTTCCCATATCTCCCGTGCGGCTTTTGAAAACCTTTCGGTATTGGCATCCAATTGCTTGACAATAAATGCCTCATGGGATGGCTCTTGGGCCATAGTCGGCAACCAAATCAGCACCCCTAATAATCCAAGTAATATTCTCTTCATGGCGATAAATTATAAATGAAATTTTTTGAAAGTAAGTGTTCTTAAAATTAAGTATCGCGGGATTAAAACAAAACAGAAAAGTGACAAAAAAGAAAATAAAAAAAGGATATGTTTGTACATATCCCTTTTTAAACTCCTTAATCCATTTGAAAAGCAATTGCTGTTGATGTAGGTACAGCTTAAAACCTTAATATCTTGTTAGATTATGATTAGAACTCCAACAAGAATTAACCATACTACGGAAGTAACCGCTAACAGTACCCGAAATTGTTTGTCCTCGTTCATAGCTTTTTTTTTGTTGAATATACTAAGATAATTGTATTCTTGAAAAAAGGGATAAAATATTTTAATTTTTTTTAAGTTATGAAATATTATTGCTCAATAAACTCATGATAATGCTTTTGATTTTTTGACATATTCAAAGATGTCCATTCTATTTTGGTGTCTTTGGGATATTGCCGAACAACACAGTCTTTCATTTGACAATAATGGCAACATTTTTCCGGAATACAAGGATCTGCATGTACAAAAACTTCCATAATACCGGGCCAGGCATCTTCTAAGGCATGTTCCAACTCTTCCACCTCATTATGGACTTGTTTCAAATCAAAGAAATAAGGCAATGTCAAATGAAGGTCTATATGCCTGTCTCCGCCGTATTGCTGCACCCTCATATTATGGATATCAATCCAACTTGGCTTCCGGTTTTGGTTGATGGTTTTCACGGTCGAATCAATCGCAGTCGGGTCCAATTCATCCATCAATCCTGCTACAGATTTTCTCACCAAACCATATCCCGAATAAAGAATGTAGAAAGAAAATAGTACGGCAATGATGGAATCAAGGAATTGGTATCCTGTAACCAAAATGACAACCACACCCAAGATCAATAGAAAACTGGACAAAGCATCGGTAATCAAATGCTTCCCGCTTGCCTCCAAAGTGATGCTGTTGAGTGATTTGCCCCTTCTTTGTAGCATGATTCCCAAAATGCCGTTAACCGTTCCGGAAACGGTAATCAATACAATACCTGCAAATAAATTTTCGAGTGTATGAGGGAAGAAAAAACTATAAACTGACTGATAAACGATAAACAAACCTGCAAGAATAATCAGGGTACCTTCCACTCCGGCACTAAAAAATTCTATTTTACCGTGACCATAAGGATGATTTTCATCTCTTGGCTTTGAACTCAAATAAATACTATAAGTGGCAAAACCTGCTGCCACAACATTGACTATGCTTTCAAGCGCATCGGTAAGGATAGCAGTAGAATTGGTAATATAATAGGAATAGAACTTGACTACCAACAAAACAAAACTGACAATAAAGGAGACTCTTATCCAAATCGACTTTTCTCTTTCCACTTCAATATTTTTGAACTGTTAAAAATAGAATTAAATTTAATGAGTTTTGATAATCACTGTTTTTATTAATCTCTTTAGATGGAATAAGTGAAGCTAACAACCAAACCCAATTCTGCTTAACCTTCTTTTAAACCTTTTTATGAGCCAAAGTAACATTAATTTACCCCCCTACCTGAAAGCACTTGCTGTTTTGTCATTGATCATCCTGATCGTTTTTATTTTGATAGTTGGGCGTAGTCTTTTAGTCCCTTTGTTTTTGGCAGGTTTGATTTCAATACTATTGACCCCGATGTCAGATTTCTTGGAAAGAAAAAAGCTGTCGCGCATTTGGAGTACGGTGATATCACTTTTTTCAGGCCTGTTTCTCATTTTGGGGTTGATTGCCTTCATTGTTTTTCAGGTTGCTTCATTTGGAAGGGATCTCGGAAATGTAAAAGAAAAGCTCAACATCTACTTAATTCAGATCGATGGTTTTATTATGACCAATTTCCAGATAGAGACCGGTATAGGGAATGGAATCGACAAACATTATCTGATCGATTGGATCCAATCCCATGGATCAACATTGGCTGAATTTGTTTTTGGCACCATCGGATCCTTGTCCATGGTCCTTTTGTTGCCTGTTTTCATTTTCTTCTTTCTACTTTACCGCAACCACCTGACCGTATTCCTTTCGATGCTTTTTCCAAGACATAATAAGGAAAAAGTGATCGAAGAAATCCTGATCCTCCGAAAAGTTGTACAAAATTATATAGTGGGAGTCCTCAAGGTAATGGTAATATTGGCCATTTTAAATACCGCTGTATTGTTGGGATTAGGGATCAAACACGCTATATTTTTCGGCGTTTTTGCCGCAGTATTAAATATAGTGCCATATTTAGGTCCTTTGATAGCCCTTCTCTTACCGGTTGTCTTTGCCTTTTTGACCAAAGACGGACTGTTTTACCCTATTGCAATTATCGTTTCTTTTCAATTGATACAAATGATAGAAGCGAATTTTCTAACACCAAAAATTGTCGGCGGCAACGTAAACCTGAACGCTTTTGCCACAATCATTGGATTGTTGGTAGGTGCATCTATTTGGGGCGTGGTCGGAATGATCCTGATTATCCCTGCCTTGGCGGTTTTAAGAAAAATATTTGAACTTACAGATGCCACAAAGCCTTATGCATTATTATTGGGCGAAGAAAAAAATGACGTTGGTTTCCTTAATGAACAATCTTAAATTATCAGTAATATTCCTTTTTGGGGTTCTGGTTTTATTTTCCTGTGACAATACCGAAACCAAAAAAGGCCGGTTTTTACTCAAAGGAAATGAAAAGCTTAAAGAAAATGATCCCGAGGCTGCGATTGAATTTTATTCAGAAGCACTTTTGGTAGATCCTCATTATAAAGATGCGCTTTATAACAGGGGTTTGGTATACCAGCAGCTCAACAGATTGGAAGAGGCGATTTCAGATTTTTCGTCAGTCCTGAATGCAAATCCTGCCGACTCTTTGGCCCTGTTTCAAAGAGGTGTAGGATACATGGATAACGGAGAATATTATAAGGCTCTTGAAGACAGCAAGAAACTATTATCTACCCTGCCCAAAAGCTGGAAAAGTCATTTTTTGACCGGATTAATTTTGGAAAAAATGAAAAATTACCCTGAAGCGCTTGAAGCATTTGACAATTCTTTGGACCTGCAACCCGATAATCCTGAAGTTTTGATCAATAAAGCCACACTCCATTATTATTTGAAAGAATTTGACCAATCTGAGATATCAATTGATATAGCCCAAAAACTTAACCCTTCTGAACCAAACATCTATAACCTCCGTGCAATGCTTGCTTTTGAATCAAAAGATTATGCCAAAGCAATGGAGTGGATTGAAAAATCTATAGAACTCAATCCAAAAGAGGCATTTTATTACAATAACAGGGGTTTGTACCAGATTTACCTAGGTGAATATGAAAAAGGTCTGGAAGACATCAATTACAGCCTGAAGCAAAACCCAAAGAACCTTTATGCCATCAGAAACAAAGGGATTTACTATTTCTACAAAGGTCAAAAAGAGTTGGCTTTAACTTACTTTAAGGAGGTATTTCAAAAAGATCCTGACCTGGAATTGGTCAAAGATTATATCGAAAAATGCAATCAAAAGTGATTCAAAGCTTCTTTTATTTTTTTCAATAATTCAGAAGCATCAATAGGTTTTGAAACATAACCTGTAAAGCCACTCTGGTCGATTTTTTCTATCAAATCCTGCTTTGCTGCGGCAGATAATGCCAAAACCGGGACATTTGAGATTGATTTAATGAGTTTTGTAGCCTCAAAACCGTCCATGACAGGCATTTGGATATCCATTAAAACACAATCATACTTTTCATTTTTGACAGCATCAACAGCTTCTTTGCCGTTGTTTACCCTATCATAGTCAATGCCCCACTTTTTGATGATTTTTCCAAGAACAAGTGCATTTACATCGTTGTCCTCAGCCATCAACAATTTTATTTTATCGAAAGGCAACATGGCCGCATTTTCCTTTTGGGGCACCGGGACAAAGAGTTTTTTGGTTTTTTCGAAAACAATTTCAAAAAAGAAGGTAGAACCCATTCCCAATTCTGACTCAAGGCCGATCTGACTGTTCATCTGTTCAAGCAACCTCTTGGTAATGGAAAGACCCAATCCGGTTCCTCCATATTTTTTGCTGAAAGAATGGTGAATCTGATCAAATTGGTTGAATATCCGCGATTGGTGTTCTTTTGCTATGCCAATGCCGCTATCCTTAACCGAAAAATATACCCTGATTTTTTCATCCAAGAACTCACTTATCCTGACCTCAATCTCTACCTCTCCGTTGTTGGTAAACTTAAGGGCATTTGTAATCAGGTTATTCAAAATTTGGGCAAGTCTGACTTTATCGCCTTTTACCTCTTGATTTAATTCCTCCTGGATATTGAGGGTAAGTCTATTTCGACTGTCTTTGGCATGGAATTCCAAGCCTTTTACCACCTGATTGACAACTTCCTTCAAATTCATCGGGTTGTATTCCAAGGTAAGCTTGCCGGCTTCGATTTTTTGGTAATCCAATAAATCATTGATCATGATGATCAGGTTATCCACCGCAAAATTGATGGTATTCAAAGCAGATGCTTGCTGGGAAGTATGCTCGTCCTGGAGCAAGGTATAAACGGAACCGGAAATGGCATTGAGAGGGGTCCTCAATTCATGGCTGATCATGGATAAAAATTCAGATTTTATCTGACTTGCTCTTTCGGCCTGCTCTCGGGCATTTTTAAGGTTTTCTTCAAATCTCTTTTGATCCGTAATATCCGTGAGGTACCCATACCAAACCACATCCCCACTTTCCAATAATTCCGGTTTTGCTGCCCCATAAACCCACTTAAACTGTCCATTTGAAGGTTCTTTGACCCTGAATTGACAATTCCAAGGCCTCAATGTCCGAGCTGACGTCACTGTTGAAGTAAGGACTAAGGCAATATCTTCGGGATGAACTTTATTAATGGCAAGGCTGATGTCACTGAAATCCTTCAATTCACCCTCTTTGATTCCCAACAAGTCTTTTATTCCCGGACTTAAGTAGGAGAACTTCATTTCGCCTTCTTTGTCAAGAACAAATTGATAAAGAGCACCTGGAACCTGTTCGGTCAGATGGAGTAAGAAGTCGGAGGAATCCTGAAGTGTTTGCTCAAGATTGACACGCTCTGAAATATCTCTTGCAAAAGAAACAATGTATTTATTCTGATTACTTTCTACCAAACTGCAATTCACTTCCATGTGAATCCCCGATTTATCCGGCTTGGAATATTGGGTTTTGTACATCAGGTTTTTATCCCTTGCCAATTGGCTGAGGAGGTTTTCCCAAGCACTGACTTCAACAAAGCGTGCGTCGAAATCCCCGATTTTATTTGTTTTGCCTGAACCCATTATAAGACCAAGTTTTTGATTGGCTTCTTGGTTTGCAAATATGATTGTACCCGAAATGTCTGAAATCAATATTGATTCCGGGGAGTGTTCAAACATTTCTTTATATAACCCCAACTCACTCAGAAGGTCATTTTCTTCTGAAATATCCCGGATAGTTCCAAAGACCTTTGAAACACCGTTATCTTTAAACTGGCTTTTCCCAATTATCCTTACCCATTTTTCATGTTGAAGTCTTGTTTTTATTTTAAGCCTGAGGTCAAAGTCTTTGCCTATAGCCATCAATTCGGTCATTGACTTCTGGATTATGGACCGAAAATCCGGTAAAAAATAATTGATCAATTGTTCTATGCTCAAAAAATCACTTTGCTCCAATTCAAGGATTGAAAAAAGACCTTCACTCAAAATCACCTTATTTTCAGGCATTGTGATTTCCCATAATCCGGATTTTGAAACGATTTCACCAAGTTTGGTAAGTTCAATTTTCCAGGCTAGACCATCTTTAGCAAGCCGCTGCGCTGTGGTATCTCTTCCAACAGCATAAAACACCCCATCCAAAAAATTAACATTCCATTCAATCCATTTGAAATCCCCATTTTTCGAAATCATTCTAGCCTCAAAATGGCCGAAGGACATCCCGCTTTTGAAATCCAACAATAATTGCTGAACCTTTGACAAATCCTCAGGATGAAAAAACTGACACAGCTCGACATTTGTCATCTCTTCCGGAGCGTATCCCAACACTTCTTTGGATGAATTACTGATCCAGGTAAGAAAATTTTCTTGACCGACACCCACTAGGTCATGAGTATTCTTGAAAAACTCTCCGGTCTCTTTTTTGGAAGGCATTCCAAGTGCCCTCATTTCTTTTCCCTTATAAAAAAGAAAATAATTTGAGCCGTTGTCCTGTGGCAACTCAATGTTAAAAACAAATTCGTGGTCGAGGTAACTGATAATCATCTCCTCACTGAAGATGTAGGAATTGATATCCAACCCCAAACCTACCAAGGTTTTGTCTTCTAATTTGTCTCCGATTATTTTATCGAAAGATTCATTTGTATAAAAAATATTATATGGATAGGTATCATCGGCCAAGAAAACCATCTCTGATGATTCATAAATAATCTTCTTGAATGTATTGTTAATACCTCTTTCCTTCATGGGAAACAATTCTCTGGGACTTAAATTAAAATCTCTTGTAATGGGTGCTAAGCCTGGTGTGAACTTATGCTGTAAACATACATTAAATTGTTTTTTGACACAAATAAATTGTAATTAAATATTTAATAAAATATGCAAATATCATATACCAAATTCAACCTGGAACATCCCTGTCCAAGAGTTGCCAGCATTTTCAAACCTAGATAGTCCCTCCAGCCACTTATATCCCACATTTCCCTGCAACTTTATCCGATGTCCATTGATATAGTAGGTATATCCGAGAAGCGCCTCTTCAATTTTATTCTGAAACTCTGAAATTGATTGGTCAGGATTCACAAAAGCATATCTTACCGCAAATTCCGATTTTTGGGAAACCATCTTACTCACTTGGATATTTAAACCTTTTCCAACCTGCACATACCGAATATCACCGGCTTCATTGGTAGTTATTGGATCCGGGCTATTTCGTTGGAAATATTCTGTCATTATCGAATTTCCACGGTACTTAAACACTGCATCTACTATCAAGGTGTTTAAGTTTCTTGCTTCGAATAATGGCAATCCAAGTTGCCCGCCGGTTCTGGTTGATTTGAGGTTTTTTGAATACGTCAAACCCATGGCTAATTTTGGGGTTTCTTCAAATTCAGTATCTCCTTCAGAATAATCACCATTATTGGAAAATAATCCAAAAGGAAGATACTCAACCCTTCCGGTATAAGCCAATCCTGTGTTTGTTTTCGAGGCATTTCTACCCTCTCCGGTTGTAATTGCCCCCTTTAACTGAAAAAAGGAGTTGTCCTTTAATTTTTTGGTATAATAACCAAAAAAACCAAAATCACGGTCAATGGTAAATGCAGCATTTGCTATAGACCTATCGGCAAACTGAAGGTTTCCTGAACTGATGACCCGTTGACGGTTACCGGGCAGTTTGGACTGTCCAAAACCAAAATAAAGATTTTTTGTAGGAAAATAATAAACAATCGCATCTCTAATCGGCTGAGCTATTCCGCTTGATTCTAAATCAAGGTCAGCTTTTGAAAAACCAAGTTGTATGTAATATTGGAATTTGGGATTAAGAATGTATCCATCGAATCTCAATCGGAGTCGTCTTACCCTCATCTCAAACTCATTTATTGTGATATCGTCCCCGTCGAGGGTGTTGAACCCCGCCCTGTTTTGCATTCTAAATCTTAAATTCATCAGAAAAAGCGAATCCTTTGAAAAGCTGACACCTTCTTTTACATCTAACTGCGCTCGTTCATCGGATTCAACTGTTTGTCCAATTGCATTTTGAGCCATTGATGATAAAAATACCAAGAAAATCAAGGTCTGAATTACCGTGATTTTTTCGGAAGACAATATCAAATGGAAATTTTTGATCATTTACAATCGACTTAAAAATTTGAATAAATAAAAAGGCTGTAGAATTTATTCTACAGCCTGTACTTCTAATTACTTTGAAAATTATATTTCCTCTTTGATCAGATTTAGAGCAGAGCCTGCCACAAACCAACCAATCTGTCCTTCATTATAGGTATGATTGACCGCTATTTCGTTTTTGGTTCCATTAGCATGATTCAAAACCACGGTCAAGGGCTTGCCAGGTTTGAATTCGGTCAATCCTACAATATCAATGGAATCATCTTCCTGAATCAGGTCATAATCCGATGGATTTGCAAATGTGAGAGCCAACATACCCTGTTTTTTAAGGTTTGTTTCATGGATTCTTGCAAAAGACTTCACCAATATTGCCCTGACTCCCAAGAACCTTGGTTCCATGGCGGCATGCTCTCTCGAGGAGCCTTCTCCATAGTTTTCATCACCTACGACTATTGATCCGATTGCATGCTGTTTGTAATGACGCTGCACGGAAGGTACCTCACCATACTCACCGGTGAGTTGATTTTTTACTTTATTGGTTTCCAAATTGAAAGCATTTTGAGCACCAATGAGCATATTATTGGAAATGTTATCCAAATGACCTCTGTATCTCAGCCAAGGACCCGCCATGGAAATATGGTCTGTTGTACATTTGCCTTTTGCCTTGATCAGAAGTTTCAAACCCTTCAGATCCGTTCCTTCCCAAGCTTTAAATGGTTCGAGCAATTGTAATCTATCAGATTTGGGATCAACGAGTACACTCACCTTGGATCCATCTGCAGCAGGTGCTTGGTAACCTGCATCTTCAACAGCAAAACCTTTGGTAGGCAATTCAAGACCACTTGGCTCTTCCAATCTCACTGATTCACCTCGTTCATTGATCAGGGAATCTGTCAAAGGATTGAAGGTCAAATCTCCTGCGATAGCCATAGCGGTTACGATTTCGGGAGAAGCTACAAAAGAGTGTGTATTTGGATTTCCATCTGCTCTTTTTGCAAAGTTTCTGTTGAAAGACGTGATGATAGAATTCTTTTCTTGCTTTTCAGCTCCATGTCTTGCCCATTGTCCAATGCAAGGACCGCAGGCATTGGCCAAAACAACTCCTCCCATGTTTTCAAAAATCCCAAGAAAACCATCTCTTTCGACAGTAAATCTTACCTGCTCTGATCCAGGAGTAATGGTGTATTCTGACTTGGCGGTCAGTTTTTTGTCAACGGCCTGCTGTGCCAATGAAGCCGCTCTGGAAATATCCTCGTAAGATGAATTGGTACATGAACCGATCAACCCGACCTCTAACTTGGCAGGCCATCCGTTTTCTCGCACAGCTGCTGCGAATTTTGAAATCGGCCAAGCCAAATCCGGAGTAAATGGCCCATTGATATGTGGCTCAAGTTCAGAAAGATTGATTTCAATGACCTGATCAAAATATTTCTCGGGAGAGGAATACACTTCCTCATCTCCTGTAAGATGAGCCTTGATCGTATTGGCCATATCTGCGATGTCCCCTCTTTCAGTTCCTCTCAAATAAGCTTCGGATTTTTCATCATAACCAAAAATTGAAGTTGTAGCACCGATTTCGGCTCCCATGTTACAAATAGTTCCTTTTCCTGTTGCAGAAAGGGATCTTGCACCATCTCCAAAATATTCAACCACAGCTCCTGTACCACCTTTTACAGTGAGGATTCCGGCCACTTTAAGTATCACGTCTTTGGCTGATGTCCATCCGGAAAGTCTACCGGTCAATTTAACTCCGATTAATTTTGGAAACTTCAGTTCCCAGGGCAAGCCTGCCATCACATCACAGGCGTCGGCACCACCAACCCCAATGGCAATCATTCCCAACCCACCGGCATTTGGGGTATGGGAATCAGTCCCGATCATCATTCCTCCTGGAAAAGCATAATTTTCCAATACGACTTGGTGAATGATACCCGCTCCGGGTTTCCAAAAACCTATTCCATATTTATTGGAGACAGAAGAAAGAAAGTCATATACCTCTTTATTCTTATCATTTGCTTTTTTGAGATCCGCCAATGCGCCGATTTCAGCTTGGATGAGGTGATCGCAATGTACCGTAGATGGAACTGCGACCTTATCTCTTCCTGCCTGCATAAACTGTAAAAGTGCCATCTGTGCAGTTGCATCCTGCATGGCCACCCTATCAGGATTGAAATCGACATATGACACACCTCTTTGGAAAGAAGAATTCGCTTCTCCTTGGGTAAGGTGTGCATACAATATTTTTTCGGTCAAGGTTAGGGGTCTTCCTACTGCTTTTCTGGCAGCTTCCACCCTTGACGGGAATTTGGAGTAGACCGCCTTAATCATTTCTATATCAAATGCCATTGGGAATTGTATTTAAAATGTTGAGAAGGTTAATTTTATCGTTCGCAAAGATAAAAAAACAGGGCAAAATTGGAAGTATTTTCCCTTAAGCTAGGTCATTTATTTAGCCTAAATGTCTTAAAATTTTCAAATTCGCCAATTATTCAGGACAGTCACGCATTCTGTTCCTGTATTGACCTCGAAATCCAAAATAAACTTTGAAAGTAGATTTTTGATGATTTCAGTCTTTTTGGTTTCTTTTCCCCAATTTAAATTCAAAAAAAAACTCTTCACAATTGACACTAATTTGAGGGATTTTGATTTTCAATTTTCGGAATTTTTTTTTAAAATGTAAAAAAGTGATTTTCATATAAATAGAAGTAATTTCCAATTTTATATTTTTAATCCTAAATAGTCAAACTTCAAACCTAAAATACAAAAACCCTATCCTTTGGTTCTAAAAATGTCTACATTTCCTGCCTAAATCAAATCCAAACACCTGTGGAACTGAATATTTTTTCCATTACCCTTTTGGTATCGGGAATTATTGTAGCGGCAATTTCCACTGTAATCATTTACAGATTAGGAGATTCCGTGAGGTGGTTTGCATTTACCATGCTGTTTGTTTCGATATGGGCATTAGGGTATGGCTTTGAGCTATCTGTCAAAAGCTTGGAAGCCATGCTATTTTGGATCAAAATTGAATACATCGGTATTTCCATGGCGCCGGGAACATGGCTTTGGTTTTCTATAAAATATTCAGGTCTTGAAAAATATGCCACTCCAAAAATCTTTTTCCTGATTTTTTTGGTTCCGGCAATTACTTTTTTAATGGTGCTTACCAACGAATTTCACCACTTACATTATCAGGAAGTAACTGTAGATGAATCCGGACCTTTCCCTTTGCTTGCCATCAAAATCGGCCCTTGGTATTATATCCACCTTTCCTTTTTTTACATTTCACTCTTCGTTGGGATTTTAATATTGCTCTATAAATTCAAAAACGCTGATACCGTATTCAAAAAACAAAACAACCTATTGGTCCTTGCAGGGCTGTTTCCCTGGGCGTTCAACTTGATTTACCTATTTGGATTCAGACCATTTGGGCATATAGACCTTACTCCTTATGCATTTTTGATCATGTATATTTTTGTCGGCATAGCGCTGATCAGATTTGACCTTTTCAGCATAAAACCGATAGCGAGAGACAAAGTATTTGAAGTTATCACAAAAGGAATCCTGGTTTTCGATCCGCATTTCAGAATAATCGATTTCAACCCTCATATTGGGAAAATTCTGGAACAGCCTCTGTCATTTTTGATTGGAAAAAAACTTGAGGAAATTGTGGGAGAAAAAACAGAATTGGAAAGTTTCTTAAAGCAGGGAGAGAAGGTGGAGATTGAATCTTCTTTAAATTTAGTGTCAGGAAAAAAAGACCTATCCATCGAATATGTGCCCATCAAAGACAAGAAGGGCGTATCACTTGGCATGATGGTCATATTTGAAGACATCACACTCAAAAAATCGATCCAAAACCAAATTAGGAAACAAGCAGAAGAATTAAAAAATCTCAACAGCCTCAAGGACAAACTATTCACCATTATTTCCCATGATTTGAAAGGGCCGATTTTTGGGATCAGGGAACTGATAAAATTGTCATTTGATGGCGTGATCAGCAAAGAAGAGTTTTTTGAAATCCTTCCTGAAATCAATAAAAACATGGATTCGGTTTCGATTTTGCTTGAAAATCTTTTGGCTTGGACCAGCAGCCAATTAAAAGGAGAGTATTTGGAGAAAAAAATCTTTGAACTCGACAAGTTGGTAGAGCAGCAGGTTTCCCTTTTTGAAAAGGTAACAAAGGAAAAAGGAATTACGCTGACACTCCAAAAATATGGCAATCTCCAGGTTTTTGCTGACAAAAATATGATCGATCTGGCTATTCGGAATCTTATCAGCAATGCGATAAAATTTTCCGGCCAAGGGGATTATGTGACCGTTATTCTCAAAGAAAATGAAGAAACCATTGCAGTCAAAGTCAAAGACACGGGGTTAGGGATATCAGAAGAAAATCTGGAAAAGCTCAAAAACAGGGAATCATTCACTACTCCCGGAAAAGACAAGACCACAGGAACGGGATTGGGAATGCTTCTTGTGCACGATTATGTGGTCAAAAATGGAGGGGAATTGCACATCCAAAGCCAAATAGAAAAAGGAAGCGAATTCAGTTTTAGCCTTCCCAAAAATGAATAACTATTGAATTATAAAGTTTTTAAAAACGCAATGGTATCTATTCCGTCTGCATAATCTACCAAAGTGGGGCATTGGGCTTGACCAAAATCAAGGCTGTCCTCAAACCACCCTCCCCGAGAAAGCTTACATTGGATCTTATCGCTGACCCTCCTGACCAAATCATTCAGTTCCTCTATGGTTTGATAGACTTCATAGTAAAGCACAGAAATAGGAGAAACCAGACCTTTGCTTTCCTGCAAAATCAAAAAACCGTTATCCAAATGATCTTCTTTGTTTACCAGTAAGATGGATTTATTGTATTCGTAATTGTGGAAGTACTTATGGTTATTGGCGATTTCACTGTAATCTTCAATGGAATCCATGAAAGAAATAAGAACCTCCCTATTGGGAACAAAGATCTTTGATACATTTCTACAGCCCAAACCATAGTATTGAAAAATGTCTAGCCCAAGTTTAATATAATCCTCCTTTGATTCACCACCGTCCAATATCCCGACAGAAGTCCTGTTTTTTCTGATGATATTGGGATATTTGCCAAAGTAATACTCAAAATACCTTGCTGAATTATCACTTCCGGTAGCGATATAGGCATCTTTATTTTTGAGCATTTCCTCTACCGAAATCATTGACTTGAATTTTGGTTGGATCGATACCAGTTTTTCGATTAGCCAAAGGATAAGCACCTGGTCCGAAGAGCTGAGTTTGATACAGGCCCGGTGACCTGTCAGCAAGACACACATCAGGTCATGAAAACCCACCGCCGGGATATTTCCTGCCATGAGAACCCCGACCGACTTTGGGTCATTGTCTGAGGGAAGATTGTAGGCCGATAGCCAATTCTCCAAACTTTCCTTTTTCAAAAAAACCAAAAGGGCATTCAGTGCATTTTTTGTCTGTGCTGGAGAAAACCAATTGTTTTGATTTTCTACTCTTCGGCACAGATTGTCCAAATCCTCCTCGGAAATATTTTTGATAAGGCTTCCAAGTTGGTCAAATGCGTCAATTCTCTCTTCGAGGGTCATTGTTTAGGTAATTTTGGCAAAGATATCCAATTCAAAACAATAATGATTTTTGGCCGATTGAAAATAAATTACTTAGCATGACAACTTTTTATTGCAGGAATGGTTAATTCCATGTTAATTTTGGGGAACAAAAAAAGAGGATTATGGCTATAATGATAACCGATGAGTGCATCAACTGTGGTGCCTGCGAACCAGAATGTCCTAATACCGCCATCTACGAAGGTGGTATTGAGTGGACTTGGGCTGGCGGGACCAAGTTAAAGGAAGTGACCCTTTCGGATGGGTCAGTGCTGGATGCCAATGAAAAACAAGAACCTAGATCTGACGAGTTTTACTATATAGTCACAGAAAAATGTACGGAATGTACCGGGTTTCATGAGGAGCCTCAATGCGCTGCGGTATGTCCGGTTGATTGCTGTGTAGACGATCCAGATCACAGAGAAACGGAGGAAGATCTGATGGGCAAAAAGATTCTAATGCATGGAGAATAAAAAGAGGGGAATCCCCTCTTTTTTTGTTTTGATTAAGAATGAATGGTGGAATTGAACCAATAATCAATGAAACCTTCACTTCAATTAAAAAAAACTAGATAATCCCTTGAATATGATTTTCGAATTGATTTAACTTGTCCTCAAAATAAAGGCTATATCAAACAAAAACTTTGGCAAGTGGAAGATCACAGAGGAAATGACAGAGAAGAAATCTTCTCAAAAAGAGTGAAGGCAGGTAAGCGGACTTACTTTTTTGATGTAAAATCAACCAAGTCAAACGACTATTACCTTACCATTACAGAAAGCAAAAGAAGGATGCAGGGCGATACTTTTGTTTTTGAAAAACACAAAATATTTCTTTACAAAGAGGATTTCGGAAAATTCATTGAGGCTTTGCAAAGCGCTGTAGACCATGTCAAGAATGATTTGATGCCTGAGGTTGATTTCTCTCAATATGAGGTTGAGGAATCAGAAACCGAATTCGATGACGAGCTGAAGTGGGAATAATCCCCATTTTTTAAATCATAAAGAGAAAAGAAACAATATCAGGGAATCTTCGTGGGGTTTTGAACAATCCGATTCGAAAGATTTCATTGTGATTGTTTCTTTTTCCTATCTTTCTATTACTTATGAAAAAGCCAATCATCGCCCTTTTATTTTTCATTTTCGTGCTTTTGGTGATTGGTTGGTATTTTTCAAACATCACTTTCTACTTTATTTTCTCTCTGGTTTTGGCGGCAATTTTGCGTCCATTGACCAACCGGATCAATTCATTCCACATCATCGGCCAACACACGCCAAGATGGCTTGCCATTTTGCTGTCATATGGACTGGTATTGACTTTAATTTTCCTGATAAGTTTACTTTTTCTTCCCTTGATCAGTGCGCAGATTCAGGTGATTTCATCTTTTGATCCGGATTTCTTATATGAGCAGATCCAAAACCCAGTCGGCAAAATCGAGGACTTATTGATCAAATTTGGTTTGGTCAAAAGCGATCCGGGATTCTTGATACTCCAAGTCAGAGAAACACTTATATCAAGTTTTGGGTCGATCAATTATCAGGGTATTGTCAATACAGTTGTCAATACCACAAGTTCTTTTTTGATAGGTGTCATGGCCGTCAGTTTTATTTCCTTCTTTTTGTTGCTTGAAAATGGTCTCCTGAGAAGGAATATCATGGACCTCATTCCCAATCCTTATTTCGAGTTGTCTGTTTCCACATTCAATAAGGTCGAAAGACTTCTTTCCAATTATTTAGTCGGGCTTTTGATCCAAATCACCTGCATTTTTTCTTTGGCCGCCATCGGACTCACCTTAATGGAAATTGATTATGCTTTGACCATCGCCATGTTTGCAGCTGTGGCAAATCTCATACCTTATGCTGGACCCTTGCTTGGAGCAACTTTTGGGGTAATCGTAGGGATTTCTACCGGGAATTTTGAAAATTCCAATGAGATAACTTTCATGATCATCAAAATACTTTCAGTTTTTGGGGTTGTCCAGTTGACTGATAATATCATATTGCAGCCTGTAATATTCTCCAAATCTGTAAAAGCACATCCGCTTGAAATTTTTGTGATTATCTTTGCCGGTGCGAAAATCGCCGGTATCCTTGGGATGATCTTTGCAATACCGGTTTACACCATTTTCAGGGTATCCGTGTTGGAATTTTACCGGGGTTACCGAGAATACCGAATCTTTAAAATGTAAAAAACAATCTTAAATGGCTTTACAATGTGGCATCGTTGGCTTACCCAACGTTGGAAAATCAACTTTATTCAACGCACTTTCTGCTGCAAAAGCTGAAGCTGCAAACTTTCCTTTCTGTACAATAGAACCAAATGTCGGAGTAGTAACCGTTCCGGACCAACGGCTGTCCGTATTAGAGAAGCTAGTAAATCCAAACCGTGTTGTGCCAACTGTGATTGAGTTTGTCGACATCGCCGGACTGGTCAAGGGAGCAAGCAAAGGAGAAGGTTTAGGAAATAAATTTCTCGCAAATATCAGGGAAGTCGATGCAGTGATCCATGTGATCAGGTGCTTTGATGATGAAAACATTGTGCACGTAGCAGGTGGTGTTGATCCGGAATTTGACAAAGAAGTCATAGACACCGAACTACAGCTCAAAGATTTGGAATCAATAGACAAAAAAATCGCAAGAATAGAAAAAATAGCCAAATCCGGAGATGCAAGAGCCCGAAAAGACCTGGAAGTTCTTCAAACATTCAAATCAGAGCTCGAAGCAGGAAAAAACGCAAGGGCTGTTTCGATTGACAAGGAGGAATTTGAAGCCGTTAGAGACTTACATCTTTTGACTATCAAGCCTGTGCTCTATGTAGCCAATGTAGATGAAAAAAGTCTTTTGACAGGCAATAAATATGTAGATCAATTGAGAGAAAAAGTAAAGGAAGAGCATGCGGATGTCATCATTCTCTGTGCGGCCATCGAGTCACAAATCGCTGAATTGGACGATGCAGACGAAAAAGCCATGTTTTTGGGAGAATACGGCTTAGACGAAAGCGGCTTGAACAAATTGATTTCGGGGGCGTACAAGTTACTTGATTTGATTACTTATTTCACTGCGGGGGTTCAGGAAGTCCGAGCATGGACAATCAAAAAAGGTTGGAAGGCTCCACAAGCTGCCGGTGTCATCCACACAGATTTTGAAAGAGGATTTATCAAAGCAGAAGTAATCAAACTTTCTGACTACGAAATGTATAAATCAGAGGCCGCCTGTAGGGAAAATGGAAAAATATCGATTGAGGGCAAAGAATATGTCGTTCAAGACGGAGATATCATGCATTTTAGATTCAATGTATAACAAGTTTAAAGAAATTAATTTGTACTTTTGCAAGAACCGTGAATATTGTGATTAATGATTAATTACCAAGTTTAAATAATTGTTTCATTTCTATTTTTATTAAACCCGTGAGAATAAGATTAATATTTTCGTTAAAAAACAAAGGTGCTTATTTACCTTTCCATCACCAGTACATCTTGGCTCAATTTCTGAAAGGATTGATCGTGAAAGGTGGCAGGGAAGAATTTTTTAACTACAATTACTTCAATTTCTCTGGTCTTAAAGGTCAGACCAAAGTAAGTCGAAGCGGACTTCACTACTACTCGAGCTTAGTCACTCTAGTGCTTTCATCACCCAATGAAGAATTTATGGACTATTTGCTGGAGCAGGTATTCGAAACTCCTAAAATTGAGTTAGGAAACCTTATCCTTTCCCCTGAGTACACGGAACAGGAAACAGAACCAACATTGGAAGTTTCAAACAAATTTGTTTGTATCTCTCCATTGGTATTGTTGACACCTGCTTTCAATGATGAATCGGGAAAAAGATTTATCAACCCGGATACAGATGAATTCTCTGACCTGCTGTATGAATCTACCCTGACTAGGATGGAAAGATCGGGATGGTACAACCAAGAACAAATGGAATCCTTCTACAAATTCCAAGTTGTACCTGACATGAATTATGTAAATAAGTTGAGAGAGCAGCAAAAGAAATTTGCTAGAATCTACTCCGTTTACGACATGGATGTGAAGTATGAAGTAAGAGGGTATACTTTACCTTTTACACTATATGCAGCTCCAGAGGTGCAAGACTTTGTGTTTAAGTGCGGATTGGGTGCGTTCACCCACAAAGGATTTGGTATGCTAGACCTTGCAAACCATGCTCCTAACCAACGCGCTGAACCCTACAAGTTCAAAAGAGAAGGTTTCATTCCTTACAAAGCCCAGGATAGACCTAAGTCCGGAGAATCGGAAGAAGGACAAGAGGAACTTTAAAACAATAAAACCGGCCGCAAGCCGGTTTTATTGTTTACTTACTTTTCAATCAGTTGCTTTTCTAATTTTTCAATCTGATGTGAAACTGACTGTGTTCATCAGAAATGAGCCCCAAATATCCACGCCTGTTTCGGTCTGGAAAATAATGTACAGATCTTCCCTTCCATTCGTTTCTTCTATTCGCAGACTATAATCAAACCATTTATTCTGTTTGTTTTTTGGCCTGTTTTCTTCACTGAGAACCGGAGTTTTCCCAATTAATTTCCCATCTACACTACCGACTCTCACCTCAAACCACCCTGATTTCTTATTCGGATCAAGAGAAAGAACCAAATTTTTTACCTCACTAAGGTCAATTCCATTGAATCCGATGTGGGATAAGTTCTCAGTAAACTTGACCAATTTTGAATCCTGCCAATTGGCTTTTGCTGTGCCTTTGAAATAATCAGCCTCAGCAGCCAATAACATAGGGTTTCTAAGCACAACCTGTTCCCTTCTCAGTATTGGCGCAATTCCATTTGCACCCTTATCCTGATAGCTTACTGTCAAGAGATACGTTCCATTCAAATTCCCTTTGGCATGTTGGTTTAAATTCAAAACACCTTGAGCAGCAATCCTGTTTTTGGGATTTGATTGCTTGTTTGGAGACAAGGAAAGGATATACTCTACCATTTCTCCAATATCTCCTTGCGATAGATGTGCATGGCTTGGCATCTGTCGCTCGCCCCATACGCCGCCTCCACCATTGGTAATTTTCTTTACAAGATAATTTTTACCTGATGGATCACTTTCATATTTGACTGCCACTGTCGCATAACTTGGACCAATGGATGGATTGTCAATGCCGTGACAGGCATTACAACCACTCTTAACAGTCAGATTTTGACCCAATAGACTAACTGAAGGCGTTTCCTGCTGGTGCCCTTCCGCGGCTTCTACCCTATCGAATCCATTTTTCAAATAATCCCACGTGACCATGATCTTATCTGCCGGAATGACGCCATCTTCACGGTCTGCGACAGTCACCTGGTAATCAATCGAAGGATTTCCCCAATAAAATGATTGGTTGTTATCCATTTGAATTGAAATTTCCGGAGGCTCATTACCCACTGTCACTTCGAGTTGGTAAGTGTCAATTTTCCCCTCATTGTCTGTGACGGTCAGGGTAGGTTTGAAAATTCCGGTTTTCTCAAAGGTGAATGTGGGATTTTGTTCCCTCGACTGTATTTTCCCTGTTCCTTCAAAATCCCATCCGTAGGTCAACAAGCTGTCGCCTTCATCAAAATCCATGCTCCCTTCACTAGAGAATTGAACGGTCAAGGGCGCTGCTCCCTGGTTTTTATCCGCAGCCGCTTTGGCCACAGGCTTTCTGTTTCCTGCACTGAATTCTATTTTGTATAATCCTGAGTCGTCATTTTGAGCTGACCAATAAGTCCCATATTCGAGTACATAAAGTGAACCGTCGGGGCCAAACTGCATGTCAACAGGCTTATCAAAAACTAACGTGGGAAGAAACCTTTCCATGGAATCCAAATCGGAATTCTCATCCATCGTGACTGTAAAAATCCAATTACGCATCCAATCATAGATAAACAATTTACCATGATAGTATTTTGGAAATTTCACCTCTGTCTTTGGAAACAAGTCGTGATAGTAAACCGGTCCTGCCATGGCATTCCGCCCCCCTGAACCCAATTGGGGGAAATCCTCAGAGTCAGCATATGGATACCAGATAAATGCCGGTTGGGCGGGAGGAAGTTGCTTGACTCCGGTATTGTTTGGAGAATTGTTGACCGGTGCCTTGGGATCATATTCAAAAATGCTTTGCTGCTTTTCAAAATCATAATACCAATACGGCTTATTGTTGGCAATCAGGTATGGCCATCCAAAGAAGCCTGCTTTCTTGGCTTGATTGACTTCATCGTAACCTCTTGGCCCTCTTTGAAGACTGTCTTTTGTGGCATCAGGTCCGACTTCTCCCCAATATAAATACCCGTTCTTTTGATCAACCGAAATTCTGAAGGGGTTTCTATTTCCCTTGACATAAATCTCAGGACGAGTATCAGGAGTTCCTACCGGAAAAAGGTTGCCCTCAGGTATAGTATATGTCCCATCGGGCTGAGGTGTAATTCTCAAAATCCCTCCCCGAAGGTCATTGCTATTGCCGGAACTTCTCTGTGCGTCGACGTTTTCGGGCCTTCCATTTCTCTCATCGATGGGATTGTAGCTGTCAGATTCGAAAGGAGTAGTGTCATCGCCTAGTGAAAGGAAAAGATTTCCTTTATGGTCAAACTCAATAGAGCCACCGCTATGGCAACAGCCTCTGAAATGCGGAATCTCCAACATGATTTTTTCTGAAGCCATTTCAATCATGTCATCTACAAGAGTAAATCTTGACAAGCGGTTGATACTGACAGGTTCTATAGGAGCATAATAAAGGTAAATCCAACTATTCTTATCAAAGCCGGGATCCTTTGCCAATCCCAACAAACCATCTTCCCCATCAAAATAAACGTTCAGAAAACCGATTTCTTTGGTTCCTCCATTTGAGGGTTCATACATTTTGACCTTCCCTTTTCTCTCAATGAATATCACCCTCCCATCACTGAGGACTTCCAATTCCATGGGTTCATCCAGTTTTTCCACCAGGGCGACTTTGGTAAAGCGGCTATCCTCCGGCTTTTCAGTGACAAATTTTTCCTCTTCCTTTTGGCAGGAGGCAAAAACAATAAGCATCGCTGAAAAAAGAATAATGGGTAAAAGTGGTTTCATGGGCCTTATGGGTTTGAGATAAGACCAAGATATAGAAAATAAGATTTAAACAAATAAAAAAATCCCCTAGAGGCTAGGGGATTTAACAAATGGATTTTGGAGTAATTAAAATTTAAAAGAGAGACCGAGCATCAATTGTTGGAATCTGAAATCACCATCTCCGGTAAAGACATCATCAATGTTGACTGTTTGTCCATTGAGCACTCTTTCATACCTGAGATCCAATCCTACATTCCCAAGGTTGAGTCCGATTCCAAATTGATACCCTGCATTGAATTTGTCAAATTCGAAGTCACGCAACTCGTCTTCTATATAGTAATGGAAAGAAGGTCCTGCAAATACTGAAACCACAGACCCCAATAGGTTTAACCCAACCAATACAGGCGCATCAAGTCTTTGGGTTTGCAATTGGACTGAGTTGATTTCTGATTTTAAATTGGTATAATTGAGTTCTGGTCTCAGGAAAACCGGTCCTGCATTTACCTTCCCAAATAATCCCAAATGGTAACCAAGGTTATTTTTTGGAGATCCCCAAATCGCCTCAGCATCCTTAAAATACTGTCCGTTTGAATTGTAATTTAATCCTCCTTTGATTCCAAACCCTCCACCGGTTTGAGAGTACCCTGAATGGCAAAATACCATCAGGACAAACATGAGTACGCTGGCTTTCAATGTAGTTTTCATAATAGTTGGTTTATGTGAATTGAAATATATTTTCAGCAAATGATATTAGGGTTGACGCATATCTGACAATTCTTTTTTGAGCAATTGTTAATCTTTGCAAACACATTCATCTGATTTGCTGTTAGTAAACGTATATCTTCCGGATTCTTGTATAATTTGAATGTCCATAAAATGTCCATCATTCAATTGTCTCCATAGACAGCAACCGATTCCCATTTATCTAAAATCATGCCCCATTCAAATTCAATAGTTAAAACAGTCAATAAGATCATGGCCTTTTCAAAAAAAATCCTTTATCTGGTATTAATACCTACTTTCAGTCTTTTGGTGTTTTCCTGCTCACAGGCAGAAAATGGAAAACAAAAAAGTGAAAATTCCGATGCTCCTGAAGAAATTTATGATGGACCTACAGCTTTGGCCACTTTTGCAGGTGGATGCTTTTGGTGTATAGAAGCTCCTTTTGAGGGAGTTGACGGTATTGTATCTGTGGTTTCCGGCTATGCCGGTGGCAAAGAAAAAAATCCAACCTATTCGGATGTATCTGGAGGAAAAACAACCCACAGAGAATCTGTACAAGTCACATTTAACCCTGATATCATCAGTTATTCTGAGATATTGGAAATTTTCTGGCAGCAATTTGACCCGACTGACGAAGGCGGTTCCTTTTACGACAGGGGATTTCAATACACTTCTGCGGTATTTTACCATGACAAAATCCAAAAGGAAGCTGCCGAAGCTTCCCTCAAGAAGCTTTCCCAATCAGGCAAATTTGACAAACCCATCGTAACTCCTTTGATCAAGTTTACTAACTTTTATCCTGCGGAAGATTACCATCAGGATTATTATAAGAAGAATCCGACCGAGTATTATGCTTACAGAACAGGTTCGGGAAGGGATGCTTTTATTGCAAAACATTGGCCTGTAAAATTGGAAGACAAATACAAAAAACCTTCTGACTCAGAGTTAAAGAAAAGACTTACAGAACTTCAATACCAAGTCACCATGCATGAAGAAACTGAGCGGGCTTTTACCAACGATTACAATGAAAACAAAGAAGAAGGAATCTATGTATGCATTGTTTCGGGTGTTCCTTTGTTCAGTTCATCAGATAAATATGAGTCCTATTCAGGTTGGCCGAGTTTCACCAAACCGATCGATGCCCGCGTCATCGGCAAACCGACCGATACCGCTTACGGAATGATGCGTGTGGAAGTAAGGAGCAAACTCGGTGATTCCCATCTTGGCCACGTATTCAATGACGGACCTGAACCTACCAATCTCCGGTATTGCATGAATTCAGCCGCCATGAAATTCATCCCAAAAAAGGATATGGAAAAAGAAGGTTACAAAGATTGGCTTTGGGTAGTTGATTAAAATTATCCTACACAAAAGTGGTTCAACTCCCAAAAATCATCGATTGATAACCAAATCCTTGGCGTAGTTAAATGTCTTATGCTGCGACTGGGTGAAATTTGCCTACCCTGCACCTGGCCCAAGGCTAAAATGATCCTAAGGGATCATTTCCAAACGCCTTGTCCTACCCATTTATCTTTTCCAATTTGTAATTGGATTCTACCAAACACCCTAACGAAAGGTAATTCTTGGTAAAATGAATTACAAATTCATATAATAGAAAAGGATAGTTACAAACTACCCTTAGCGGTTACGCCATTCTATTCCAAGTGGGACGGAGAAAGGAGGAAAATCACTTCATTCAAGCCATTTCCTGATCTTTCCTTCGAGCGATTCTCTTTGGGGCTTATGTGTAATCTCGGTCGTTCGGCCTTCGAATATCTTTTGGCGATTATAATGTCCAATAGTTAATGGTAAAATAAAACTGCATAATATATAAGACATCACAAGCAATCCACCCTTTTTATCCTTTCGGAATCCGTAAGACAAAAACCTTTTCTTCCTTACAAAATAATGGTGGTTAATAAAACCAATCACCAACATTGGGATAATCACTATCAACTTATTGGTCAATATTGGGATTAAGCCTAGCAAATTAACCAAAAGGTAAATTGCAATTATATTGAGAGATACTATAAGGGTACTTACAGCTGTCACGCTAATCAGAGCTATTGCCTCATGTTCTTTAGCTTTATCTTTGTAAAATCTAAAGATTCTAAATAAAAAATAGTTGTATTTTTTCATTTTCGCAAGACTAATTTTCATTGGGTTTTTCGAATAGAGTGTCACCAGTGGAATACTCATAAAGTAATTTCCCACCCTGAGCATAGTCAAACGTCTGATCCTAGGACTGGGTGGAATTTGTAATTCCACCCTTTTATCTTTTCCAATTTACAATTGGACTATTCAACCAAACACCCTAACGAAAGGTAATTCTTGGTAAAATGAATTACAAATTCATATAATAGAAAAGGGTAGTTACAAACTACCCTTAGCGGTTACGCCATTCTACTCCCAGACGGGGGGAGTAGGCACAATCTACCCCTAGAGGCTACGTTTTTCTAGCCCAGACGGGGAAAATCATTGGCACAAATAGGGAAAATTCTCACAGAAGCTTGGAAAACGATTACAAAAATAGGGGTAAAGTTCGCAAAAAGAAGTATCTGTAACTAAATGTAATATTGCTAAAAGCAGTAAAAGCAAAGTCCCTCCCCCAGTTCTAATTTTTTCGATTTTTATATTTACAGTCTCTCCCTCAGGATTGACCTTTTTTAGTACATCCCTAGCCAAAAAGTAAACGAATACTAGCAAGATTATTCCAATTATCTTATTCATAACCTTTAGTCTTCTTTAGATTGATCAAACGCTAATTCGATTGTAGAATTGAGTTTTTTTTACTTGGGCATCAAGAATATGGTGGCCTCTCAAGGCCAGATTTAAGTATTATTCTTTCGACCCCAACTAGGTGTAGTTTAACGCCTGATGCTGAAACTGGTATGAATTTGTAATTCCACCTTTCTATCCCTACCAATTTGTAATTGGACTATTCAACCAAACACCCAAACGAAAGGTAATTCTTGGTAAAATGAATTGCAAATTCTACTAAATAAAAAGGTATAGACAGAATCTACACCTAGCTCCTTCACCTTTCTACGCTCAGGGATTGAAATGATTTTTGGTTTTGGATGATGTTAAAATATATGCTAAAATAAATTGTTGTTTAATTGAAGCATTTATGAGAAATTGGTTTTCAGATTTATAGTTTAAATTGCACAATTTCTGTAATTGTTTAAAGCTTCTAAAAACCAACCAACATGAACAAATTCGTTAAAATCGGCATTTTTGCCCTCATCATTATCCTTGCAGGAGTATTTTATTGGAGGTATTACTTTGTGTTCAGTGAAGGTGTCAAAGGCGGCACGCTCAATTATTTTGAGAAAAAAGGATATGTCTTCAAAACATGGGAAGGCCGTATTGTTCAGGAAGGTTTCCAAAGTCCTACTGCCGGTGCCCTTCAAAGCAATGAGTTTAGATTCAGTGTTCAAAATGACGCACTTGTGGAGCAACTCGAGCGTGCAAGTGGTAAATTTGTAGAATTGCGTTATAAGGAATACCTTAATTCATTGCCTTGGAGAGGCGCCAGCGAAGTTGTAGTCTATGAAATCATCGAAATAGGCGGGAAAGGTGAGGTTGATACCGAGCTACCGATGAATAAAAACTGACCTGGGAATCTACATTTTCCAAAAAATCAAATAAAAACTCCAACAGAAATGAACCTGTTGGAGTTTTTATTTTTTCTACTTTCTGATTATTTAGTCCAATAATCCACCACCAATACTTTGTCCAAATGTGGCCCCAATACTGCACCAAAAGCCTTATGATCAGGATGTGGAAGGTAAATGTCTCTGTCTTCCTCAGAGGCAAAGGTTAGAAAAAAGCAATGCGTAAAGCCTTGATCCAATCCTTCAGGACTGTTATTGGTTCCCCATTCGATTGACTTGATGACATCAATTTTTGATGGAAGCGCTGTAAAGGCATCCACCACTTTCTGGATGTCCGCTTCGGCTGTACCATCTTTGAACTTAAATAAAACAACATGTCGCAGTGCTTTGTCCATAGTCACTATTTCTTTTTCGATTACTTTTTCAATAATTTTTTCTTCTTTTTGGGGAGCTTGGCAAGCTGCAAACAACAGCAGCGAAAAAGCCAAAATCATTAAATTTCTCATGGTTGAAGGTTTTTGGTTATGGTAGCAATTTGAAAAATAAAGATGAATGGTTTCGACCGTTTATCCAATTTTCTTATTGGATTCAAAATATTTTCAGAACTTAAAAAGGACATTAAAACTCCCTGACCATTTATTTGGATCAGGCCAGAAATTAAGAACAATGAAAAAGCTCCAAAAACAACCAAACATCTTATTTATACTTCTCCTCCTTTTAGGAATAAATCAAAATTCTTTTTCACAGCAACTCAGCATAAAAAATCTGCACGGGGAAGTCGAAGTATTTCGGGACAGCAGCGGAATCAACCATATTTTTGCCAAAAACGAACATGACCTTTTTTTCACCCAAGGCTACATGGCTGCCAAGGACCGCTTATTCCAGTTTGAAATCTGGAGAAGACAGGCTTTAGGCACAATGGCAGAAATCTTCGGGGAAAAAGAATTGGATCGGGACAAAGGGGTAAGGCTTTTCAAATTTCGTGGTGACAAAAAATCCGAATTAGCGCATTATCATCCAAGGGGTGAATTGATCATTGATTCCTTTGTGGAAGGAGTAAATGCCTACATTGCCGAAGCCCGCCAATCGCCGGAAAACCTTCCTGTAGAATTCAAGCTTTTGGGCATCTTACCTGAATTATGGACTTGGGAAGTAGTGATTTCCCGACATCAAGGACTGCTCGAAAACGTCAAAGATGAACTGAATTTTAGCCGGATTGTAAGTCTCATCGGAGCCGAAAAAACGAAAGAAATCCACTATTTCCACCCTAATGAACCCATTTTGGATCTTGACAAGTCTATCCCGACAGCGTTGCTGTTCAAGGATATTCTTGCTCCCTACAATGCTTTTCGCAAAAGCATGACCTATTATCCTGAATACATCATCCCGGAAGCCCGAAACAATCCCGAAAAATTTATGACCCAATTACTGGATTATGAAACCGATATTCAGGAAACCCTCGAGACTGAGAAATTTTCCATCGGTAGCAACAATTGGGTAGTCAGTGGCAAATTAACTGAAAGTGGTTATCCCATGATGGCAAATGACCCCCATAGACTGATTGCCGTTCCTTCACTTAGGTATTTGGTTCACCTTCATGCGCCCGGATGGGATGTGGTGGGCGGCGGAGAACCTGTGATTCCTGGAGTATCGATAGGTCACAACCAATTTGGAGCTTGGGGTCTGACGATTTTCGAAACAGATAACGAGGACATGCGCATCTATGACATTCATCCCGAAAACCCGCAACTTTATTTCCATGAAGGAAAATGGCATGAGATGGAAGTGATTTCGGATACTATCAAAGTAAAAGGAAAATCCAATGCTGTTTTGAAACATTTCTTTACCATCCATGGTCCGGTGACATTCGTAGATCAGGATCTGAAAAAAGCAGTTGCAGTACAATGTGCTTGGCTTGAAAAGGGCGGCGCACCCTATTTGGCTAGCTTGAGAATGAACCAATCGACAACTTGGGAAGAGTTCAGAGATGCCTGTACTTACAACCACATTCCCGCTGAAAATATGATTTGGGCAGACAGGGAAGGGAATATCGGTTGGCAGGCAACAGGAATCTCACCTATCAGAAATGGTTTTTCGGGTATGGTAGCAACCTTGGGAGATGGCAGTAAGGAATGGGACGGCTACTTGCCCATCGCAGAGAGACCACATGATTATAACCCTGAAAATGGTTTTATAGCCACCGCCAACGAAAACGTAACTCCTGCTGACTATCCACATAAAAATGCCCTAGGCTATGAATGGGCTGATCCCTTCAGAGGTGACCGGGTCAGGGAAGTTTTAGGAAAAGGAACTGACTTTTCGATAGACGAAATGGGAAAGCTTCAAAATGACTATCTGTCGCTTCCTGCAAGAACCTTGGTCCCCTACTTAAAGAATCTTGTTTTTGAGAAAAATGAAGCTGGAAAATTGAGGGATTTGCTTTTGGATTGGGACTTCAAGCTGGAAATGAACTCTATTCCTGCAGGAATTTATGTCATGTGGGAAAGAAAAATCAGAGAAAAAATAAAGGAAATATCAGTTCCCAAAGAGGTGATGGATTTGGTCGGCACCATACAGATGACCCGTGTGATAACTTGGATAGAACATCCGGAAAGCTTATTTTCAGAAAATCCGGCTATGGAAAGGGACAAGTTTCTTGTAAATTGCTTGGAATTGGCACTTCAGGAACTTGAATCGAAACTGGGTAAAAACAGCAATAACTGGCAATACGGTCAGGCTTCCTATAAACACGCCTATATCACACATCCTTTGAGCCCGGCCTTGTCGGATGCCTGGAAGGAAAAATTGGATGCAGGTCCGGTGGCGAGAGGAGGTTACAGTTTTACTCCCGGTGCAAATGCTTATGGAGACAACAATACTTCAGGTGCTTCATTCAGGGTTGTAGTCGATACCGGCGATTGGGAAAAAACCATTGGCATCAATACTCCCGGACAATCAGGCAATCCCAATAGTCCATTTTATAGAAATTTATTTCCTATTTGGGCGGCAGACAAGTTTGTCAATATACCTTTCGGATACGATAGAGTCAAAAAAAACGCAATGGAGCGAATCTACTTAAAACCAATGAACCCATGAAAATCCGAGATATTTTTATCAGCTGCCTGCTTACCTTATCAGGTTTCTTTTCATGCAATCAAAAAGATGTTGAAATCCTTGTTTTTCCATATGACAGCCACATTGAACTCCAATGGCCTAAAATTGAGGGAGCAAATTCTTATTTGATTTTTGCCAGTTTGGATGGAGGCGAATTTGCCCAAAGGGCAGAAACTTCGGACACATTGCTGATGGATTTTTGGATGAATAAGGAAGATGGAAGAAAGCCAATAGACTATAAAATTGAAGCAGTCACCAACAAAGGGAAGAAGGAAATCGCACAGATAACCACCCAAACCCGTGAAATGAATGAGGAAGAATTATTGGACATGGTTCAATTTTACACCTTCAGGTATTTTTATCATGGTGCTGAACCAAATTCAGGAATGGCGCCTGAAAGGATTCATATTGATGGCGAATACCCTGAAAATGATGCCCATATTGTCACCACAGGTGGAACAGGATTTGGGATTTTTGGATTGATAGCAGGAATTGAAAGAGGTTGGATAAGCAAAGAACAGGGAATTGCACACTTTGAAAAAATGGTCACTTTTTTGGAAAAAGCTGACCGATACCACGGTATATGGGCACATTGGATCGATGGCCAAACAGGCAAAACCAAACCTTTTTCTCCAAAAGACGATGGCGCAGACCTGGTAGAATCCGCATTCCTGATGCAGGGACTCCTAGCGGTAAGGGAATATTACCGAAACGGGAACAACGATGAAAAGGCATTATCACAAAGGATCAACAAACTTTGGGAAGAAATGCAGTGGGATTTTCATACCAAAAACGGTGAAAATAAACTGTATTGGCATTGGTCCCCCACCTTTGGATGGGAAATGAATTTCCCCTTGGAAGGATACAATGAATGTCTGATCACCTATGTCCTGGCGGCAGCTTCACCAACTTTTACCATCGACCCTGCCGCATACCATGAAGGATGGGCACGGTCCGGAAGTATCAAAAACCCGGTAGAAGCCTTCGGATTTCCACTACAGCTCAGGCACAACTATGCCGAAAAAATGGGAGGTCCTTTGTTTTGGGCCCATTACTCTTACATGGGCTTGGATCCAAGGGGATTGAATGATGAGTATGCCGATTATTGGCAGGAAAACCAAAACCAAACCCTGATCAATCGGGCTTGGTGTATAGCAAATCCAGGAAACTTTAAAGGATATGGAGAAGATCTTTGGGGATTGACTGCCTCCTACTCCACCAATGGCTATAATGCCCACCATCCGGGAAATGACACGGGGGTTATTTCTCCTACTGCCGCACTTTCTTCCATTCCCTACACCTATGAAGAATCTATGAAAGTGTTGAAAAACCTGTATTTCAACTACGGTGACAAGGTTTTTGGAAAATATGGTTTCTATGATGCCATGAGTCCGGAACATGAATTTTTCCCAAAAAGATATCTCGCAATAGATCAAGGCCCAATCGTAGGCATGATCGAAAATTACCGAACAGGCTTGGGTTGGAAGCTCTTCATGCAGGCTCCCGAAATCTCCGCAGGCTTGGAAAAACTCGGATTCTCAATCAACAAAAATGGATTGGAGGAGCAGTGATAGACCCAAGGAATAAAAAAAAATCCATCGGTCAGTTGCCTGCCGATGGACTTTAACACCATTCAACCCAATCAATATTTTAAACGATTTCGTAAGGCCATCTGATAATTCCGCCGGCCATATTATAAGTGTGTTCAAATCCCATTTCACTCATGACTTCACAAGCCTGTCCGCTCCTGTTTCCACTTCGGCAGTAGATATAATACTTTTTATCCTTTGGAAGGTTTTGGATTTGAGACATAAAGTTTGGACTCATCATGTCAATGTTCCTAGCGCCTTTCAATTTTCCGGAGTGAAACTCCCCCGCTGTCCTCACATCAAGTATTACAGCGTCTTTGGCAGTCATACCTTTTTGGAAATCTTCACAAAATAGGTCTGTATATTTTTTTGGTTTAGTTCTAAAGAAATCAAACATATTTTTTCCGTTTTATTATGATCACAAAGTTATGGTCAGAAATACTGCCAAACCGTAACCAAAATCACATAGGGTTTTTTGCTTCTGTTTGATTCTCTACTGGTTTTGGGAGCTTACCGGTCAGTTGGAGGATGGAAAGTCTGACCAACAATGCCCAAGGAATAGCGTGGTATACAAAATCAAACCAATCCAAAGCAGCCATCCCTTTGGCCCCACTAGCTATCCATTTGATCTTTCCCCATATGTGTGGCTCTGGGACAAAAGGAGCCAAACCCAACGTCAGGCTGAGGATAATGACAAATCGCCAATTATTGATGGTTGCTTTCATGTTGCTTTTTCTTTATAAAAGGGTAAGTGATCTGCTGGAAGAAAGTCTTTGGAAATTCTTCCATTCCTTCAAAACCCAAGGGTTCATCTCTGCCTTCATGGGGAATATAATTGGTACCAAAAAGGTAATCCCAAACACTGAGGGTGATGCCGTAATTGACTCCGTAAGGCCTGTCTTTTGGCAAAACTTTCACATGATGCCATAAATGCATGATAGGATTATTCAGAATATATTTCAGCGGACCATAGGTGATTCTCAGGTTGGCATGGTTGAGATGACCGATGGCGGTAGTGAAGATGTGCACTATAAAGAAGTCCTCCAGACCAAAGCCAATCATTGCCAAAGGGATATACTGGGCAGATTTGTAAAGGATGGTTTCCATCCAATGGAATCTCAAATGGGCCGCAAAACCCATTTCTTCCACAGAGTGATGGACTTTATGGAACTCCCAAAGGATCGGAACCCTGTGCAATACCCTGTGAACATTCCACTGAATAAAATCTGCAACCAAAAACAGCAGTAAAAACTGGGACCATCTTGGCCAGCTTTCAATGTTGAGGGCTACAGTATTTTCGATTCCAAATAATCCCAAGAAGTCATTGAATGCTTCTACAGCTACATTGGAAATGGCATTGTAGGCAATCAGGGAAAACAGGAAATAATTGAAAAACATATAAAATCCGTCCAGCCAAAAATCCTTTCTGAATACTGATTGATTTTCCCTCCAGGGGCGGAAAATTTCCAATAACCAAACCCCAACCGATAGGCCAAGCAACCACCAAAAGTAATTGTGCCAGGAAGGGTAAAACATTTCGCTGATGAGGTAATTCCAATAACCATAATAAGAATCACCGATTATCTTGATGTATTTCTCCAATTCCATATTCTAGCTTTTTTTCTTTTAAAAGAAAAAGGACAATCCACGTGATTGCCCTCTTTCGATACTCCCATAAACCACAACTAATTATCTTTGTTTTCAGCTCGGAGAGATTTTCTCCTTTTACCCAAGCTTACTTTTTTTTGACCAACTTTAGACACCTATTGACTTATTCTGAAGGGTAAGAACCGGGTGGCGAAAACTTCAATTTTGATATCTGAAACTCTCTCGTAATCTTATTTCAATTCAAAACTAATCATAAGAACCCTGCTAAAATGTGACGAATGTTACATTTATTCATGATTTTAATCTGAAAAAGTGAGTTTTATTACTGAAGGGCTGAAAATATTTAGAGATTTTTGGGGAAATAACTAAAAATGGACAATATTTTCTGGAATGAAAAGTTTTCTCAAACTCCCAATCTATATGGGGAGCATCCTAATGAGTTTGTTAAATCCAATATCGATTCGATGTCGGCCGGCAAAATCCTTTTTCCGGGAGAGGGAGAAGGTAGAAATGCCTTGTATGCTGCTTCATTAGGCTGGCAGGTGACAGCCATAGACCAAAGTGAAACCGGCAAAAAACATTGTTTACAAAAAGCCGAAAAAATAGGACTTCAGATCGAATACCAAGTTTGTGATGCTTTGATTTATATGCCCGAACCGGAATCTTTTGACGTGGTAGCCTTGGTGTATTTTCATCTTCCAAAGGAGACTTTGGCTGAAGTTTATTCCAAATTTGAAAAAGCCTTGAAAGTGGGAGGCAAAATGATCATTGAAGGTTTTGGTAAAAAACAACTTCAATACCAATCCGGAGGTCCAAAAAACCCAGATTTCCTCTACAATCTTACTGATTTGAAATCTGTTTTTCAAAATATCCAATGGCACATTGAATATGATGGGGACATCTATCTTAATGAGGGAAAGGGGCATAAGGGTGATGCCCATGTGGTCAGGCTTTCCGGGAAAAAAATCAGAAATTAAACTGATGAATATCAGGATTTTGTTTTTCCAATTTATCTAAATTGTGTTCAAATAAAATACCAAAAGGAAAATTTAAAAAGTTTTATCCAAAACCTGAAATGGCCATGAAAATCCTTGTTCCCACAGATTTTTCAGACAATGCAAACAATGCATTGGATTTTGCAACGAAGATCGCCTTAAAAGAAAAGGCTTCCATTACACTCATGTTCGCCTTTTATGCCGTGTATGATTTTGCTGCCCAAGCCACAGAAATCGTCAATCAAATTGAATCAGATGCAAGAAAAGCACTAAAAAAATCAGCAAAGGAAGTAAAGGAATTGGGAATTGAAATTGAATATAAGATTGCCCAAGGTACAGTGGCCTCGACAGTAACAGCATTGGCATACAGGGAGGAATATGACTTGATCGTCATGGGAACCCAAGGAGCAAGCGGGATAAAAAAAGCGCTTATAGGATCAAATACCGGCCATGTCATCAAAGAAAGCAAGGTTCCCGTATTGGCAGTCCCACAAAATGCAAAATGGGAAAATTGGACAAAAATCTCCACCGGCCTCGAGTTGATCAAAGAAGAAGAAAAGTTCTTCAACACCCTGTTCAAGCTAACCAGTAATTTTGACCTTCCATATGAGTTTTTTCATGTCAAAACTGAGGATAGTTTTGAGAAGGAAATTGGATTGATAGGGCTCGAGGAAGTGCTTAAGGAAAAGTATGAGAATGAGGAAATCAGCTTTGTTGTAGAAGAATCTTCTGATGTCAACTCCGGTATTGAATCTTATCTCAAAAAAAATCCGGGATCTATTTTGGTAATGTTTTACAAAAACAAATCATTTTTCGAATACCTATTCAACAGAAGCACGAGTCTGGAGATGGCTTACCATACCCACGTGCCGCTTTTGGTAATCAAGTGAAAAAGGTGAATGGTAAATGGTAAGTGGTTAAAGGTAAAAGGTAAGAGGTTGTCCACCTTTTACCTTTTACTTCTTACCGTATTAACCAATAATCTTTATCCAAGATTTAAGCATCCACCCTACCCTCAATCCACTTCACGATATCTCCCATAATTTGCTCTTTTTCATATTCATTGACCAGTTCATGGAAAAGGCCGGGGTATTTATTGAAGGATTTATCATGAGATGAAATTTTCCCAAAAAACTCCTCTGATCCTTTTGGATTGGTCAGCATGTCAGCAGTTCCGTGAAGTAACAAAACCGGAAGTTTGAATTCTTTCGATTTTTGATCTATTTCCTTCATCATCCTGAGTAGTTCGTAGCCTGTCCTGGCAGGAATCGCTTCATGGTAATTCAAAGGATCTTCATCATATTTTCTTACTTCTTCAGGATCGTGAGAAACTTTGCTGCTATCCAATTTCAAAACCTTTAACCTTGGAGCTATTTTACTGACCACTGAAGAAGCTGCGATAAGAAATTTGGAAACATCATCAGCAGGCTTCAAAGCTGCGGCACTTAGGACAATTCCTTTTGCGTTTGGCTGGTATTTCAACACATAGGCAGCGACCAATCCACCTCCCATACTGTGTCCAAAAATAAATGCAGGGACATTGGGAACGTAAGTTTTTACTTTTCCGAACAAAGCATCGATGTCTTTGAGGTAATCCTCATGATTGGAAAAATAAGCATCCGGTTTTGGAGGACAAGATTTGCCATGACCCCTCCCATCGAAAGTAAAAACGGCAATATCTTTCTCTACGAGCTTCTTGGCCAAATGGGCATACCGGGAAGAATGCTCACCCAAACCATGAACAATTAAGATTGCCGCTTTGGAATCCTCGGGCATCCAAGCCTGAAGGTAAAGCTTCAAGCCATCATGGGTCGTATAACTTGTCTCCAGATGTTTCATTAAGGGATCCATTTGATGTCTTTGAAGTTCGGTTTTCTCTTTTCAAGAAAAGCATTTCTTCCCTCTTTTGCTTCCTCTGTGCCGTAGGCCAACCTCGTCGCTTCCCCTGCAAAAACCTGCTGTCCGACCATGCCGTCATCTGTTAGGTTCATCGCGAACTTCAACATTTTGATGGAAGTGGGGGATTTGGCTAATATTTCCTGTGCCCATTCATAGGCTGTATCTTCCAATTCGGCATGGGGAATCACGGCATTGACCATGCCCATATCATAGGCATCCTGCGCAGAATAGTTTCTGCCGAGGAAAAATATCTCGCGGGCTTTCTTCTGTCCCACCATTTTGGCTAGGTACGCCGAACCATATCCACCATCAAAACTCGTCACATCGGCATCGGTCTGCTTAAAAATGGCATGTTCTTTACTCGCCAAAGTCAAGTCACAAACCACATGCAAACTATGTCCTCCTCCCACAGCCCAACCGGGAACCACAGCAATGACGACTTTTGGCATAAACCGGATCAACCGTTGAACTTCCAGAATATTTAGTCTGTGGTACCCATCCTCTCCGACATACCCTTGCTGACCACGGGCCCTTTGGTCACCACCCGAGCAAAAAGAGTAGATCCCATCTTTTGGAGAAGGTCCCTCTGCAGAAAGCAAAATCACGCCTATCGAAGTATCCTCCTGCGCATCATAAAAAGCATCGTAAAGTTCTTTGGTGGTTTTTGGACGGAAAGCGTTTCTGACCTCAGGCCTGTTAAAAGCAATTCTTACCACACCATTACATTTTTTATAGGTTATGTCTTCGTATTCCTTAGCGGTTTTCCAATTGATCTCCATGCTATTTTTGGTTTAATTATTTTACGCAAGATAACAGCCTTAAAGGAATTTTGTTGATTTTTGAAAAGGCAATGCTTTACAATGGGAAAAATCATTCTTGAAAAAAATGCTTACACTTTTGACCAAATCCTAAAAGGAAATTGGGAGGAAGGGGATGCTTATTTTAGTGAAGCACTTCACTTTTGCCAAAGGTGGCTGCAAGGGCAGGATTCCTTTCTGCTCCAAACTTCTGGTTCGACCGGAATCCCAAAGACCATTGCTGTAGACCGGAGACAGATGGAGATTTCGGCAGAAGCTACCGGAAAATTCTTCAGAATGGCAAAAAATCCCCGCCTGCTCTGTTGCCTCAATACCCAAATGATAGCAGGCAAAATGATGTTGGTGCGTGCAATGGTGTGGGATGCGGACCTGATAGTAACCAAGCCAAAAGAAAATCCTTTCGAAGAAGAATGGGTGGATGGCGCATTTGACTTTGTGGCCATGGTCCCGATGCAGGTAGCATCATGCCTTTCTCAAAACTCCTCCCTCCAAAAACTGAAAAAAATCAAAACTCTTGTGATCGGCGGAGCACCTTCCCCAAAATCACTTCTTGAAAAAATCTCTTCTGAGAAGATTCCTGCTTACCAGACTTACGGGATGACCGAGACTGTTTCCCATATTGCTTTGGCCAAAATAGCAGGGACTGAGTTGGTATATGAAACACTTCCCGGGGTAAGCATTGGCGCAGATCCTGACAAAAGGCTTTGGATAGAAGCGCCAATGGCAAAAGAAAAAAGGTTGCAGACCAATGACTTGGTAGATATCCTGGATGAGAAGCATTTCATGTGGATCGGGAGATCAGATTTCACCATCAATTCCGGAGGCTTCAAAATCCAACCGGAAATCTTGGAATCCCAAATTGCTTCTACCATTGAAGCCCATTATGGAAAGGTAGCGTTTTTTCTTTTCGGACAGGATGACGAAAAATTGGGTCAAAAATTGGTCTTGGTCATCGAATCCAGCCAGACAGATAATGAAAAGGCAGGAAAATTGCTGTACTCCATTTCCGGGTTGGTCCATAAATACCAAATCCCAAAAGAAGTCATCTTCGTTAGGGAGTTTATCAAAACGCCTTCCGGTAAAATCAATAAATCTAAAACCATTAATTCATCGAAATGAAACTGTCAATTCTAATTTTGTCTCTATTAAGTTTTTTCTACGCAACACAAAACTCAACTACCTTGACACTTCAAGTCACTGAAGTCAAAAATGACCAGGGATTGATCAGGGTCTTGCTTTTCAAAGGTGAGGCAGGCTTTCCTGATGATGAAGCGAAAGCCTTCAAAAGTGCCTCTGTCAAGATCAAAGACGGGAAAGCGGTGGTTGATTTTGGACCTGTTCCGGAAGGGACTTATGCCCTTTCGGTATTTCATGACAGTCAGAACACAGGCAAATTGAGAACCAATGCATTTGGAATCCCAAGGGATGGATACGGGTTTTCAAACAATTCGATGGGTACTTTTGGCCCACCTTCATTTGAAAAAGCTGCCTTTAAAGTAACCGCCGGTAAAAATAATGTCAGTATCAAACTGAGATGAAATTACCTTTGCGTCAATAAACCCTTTCAAAATGATCCTGCTTGATTACCCCTATGTATCAGATTTTCTGCTACAGACGATTATTGAAAACAAATTCCCGGTCATCGCCACCAAAGAAGCAAAGCAAATTGGAGGCAACAAAGCAATCAATTGGATGGCTGAGGAAGATGCGGCCCGCATTCTCAAGGATAATCCCCACACTCCTATTTATACCAATTCGGAAAACAGCATCAGTTGGATCCAACAAAATACCCAAGGAACGGATCTTCCCGAAATCATAGACCTTTTCAAAAACAAGTATAAGTTTAGAAACCTAATAAAAACGGCCTATCCTGATTACTTTTTCGAAGCTGTGGCAGCGGAAAATCTGAGCGGTATGGATGTTTCAGGATTCAAATTTCCGTTTATCATCAAACCTGCAGTGGGTTTTTTCAGCATTGCTGTATACAAAGTGGACAGCCCTGAAGCCTGGACAGGCACAGTGGCAAAGATTGAACAAGACATCATCAGAACCCAATCTCTCTACCCCAAGGAGGTCATCGACAATACTGAATTTATCATCGAAGAATACATCAGGGGCGAGGAATATGCTTTCGATTGTTATTTTGATGGGGAAGGTAATCCGGTGATTTTAAACATCCTGCACCATGTTTTCACCTCAGAAAACGACGTCAGCGACCGGGTGTATTCAAGTTCTCCCGATATCATCCAAAAACTTCAAAGTCCTATTCATGACTTTCTTGGCGTTATAGGGTCAAAAGTAAAACTCAGAAATTTCCCCTTGCACATTGAAATCAGGATGGACGAGGAAGGAAAACTTTTTCCCATTGAAGTCAATCCAATGAGATTCGGCGGTTGGTGCACGACAGGAGACCTGTCATGGTTTGCTTATGGAATCAATTCCTATGAACATTTCTTTTATTCCAAAAAGCCGGATTGGGAATCCATATTCAAAACCAGAAAAGGTAAAAAATACAGTTTAATCCTTTTGGACAATACCACTGGATTTGAGCCTCAAGAAATCGCAGGATTTGATTATGAAGCGCTACTGTCAGATTTTGAAAACCCGCTGCATCTCAGAAAAATCGACTTGGACAGGTTTGGAGTTTTTGGGTTTTTATTTACCGAAACTTCTGAGGGAAATGAATCCGAGCTGACAGAAATTCTCCATTCAGATCTCAAAAAATATATCCAACTCAAATCCGGTTTTGAAAATAAAGCACTATTGATGTGACCGTTTTGGTTAAAAGTGGCTGAATCACCTTCGTTAAATGAAGTTTGAGACGAGGTGAAATTGCAATTGAACCTTTCATCATTCCCAAGAGGTTATTTCCTTGACACTCAAAATCAAAAGAATCCCTTAATTTTGAGTAAGAATATCCTTCATTTGAATCCAAACAGCATGCATCTTAGAACAGAAGACCTGACAAGAATCGAAATTGAATATGATTCAGGCGTAATACCACCGCCATACAGTCACATATTCAAGTTAAAAATCGGTTTTGGGAAGAATTTTCTAGAAACCCAGTTGGACATGGTATATACAGACCGCGAGGAGATTTCTGAGGATGAAATTCTCAATGAGGGTTTTTCGGTGGATGATGATTACCATTTTCAGGGTGAAATCCCCAAAGTGTGGGAAAAGCCCCTGCGGGAACTTTACGCCAAGTCAAAATGGTCCAATAAAAAGTTGGATGAAGAAGGCGGTATAAAACTTCTTGCAAAAGATTCTCAGGGTCAGATTGTACGGACGGTGCCATTTAACCAAGAAGATTGGCAGTTTTTTTCGCAGGATTATATTCAGGCCATCTACGAAATCTCTAAAAAAGAAGCACCGCTCACACTTCATTATCTGATAAGAGAAAACGAAACTGTCAATGAAATCAGCTTGACGGTGAAATTTTCAATCAGAAAAATTGAGGCAACTGTAAATGGAAAAACCAAAGAGGCCGATTGGGACGAAACCAAAGAATTGCTTTCCTTCATTTTTTTACCTGACTATGATTATGGAATCGCAACCGAGTCAAAGCCAACCCTAAAAGGTCATTTTATCGAGTGCGGCGATGGGTATTGGCATGATATGCAAAAAGGAGTCTTCAATATTGACGACTCCTTTGATGCAGTAAGTAAAATTAAGCAAGGTTTTCTCAGACTGATTTAAAATCAGGATTGGCATTGGTGTAGAAATCCCTCACAAAAGCCAAGAGTTGGTTATCGGTAAGCTTATCACTTGTCTGTACAGACAGCCACTTCCCGTCAAATGATTTGTTTTCGCGCAGGCGGTTGCGCATTTGCTCTTTGGCTACACCAGGACCAAACAGAAGAATATCATCAAAAGAATGAAGTTTGGTTTCCATCATTTTGTAATATTCATTGAGCTCTTTTTGGGAAATATTATGCTTTCGGTGTTCATTGTTGGAGGAATGGAGATTTGAGGAAGAGAACCTTGTTTTGTCGCTTCCTTCCCCAACTTCCCGCTTCATGCTTTCAAAAGGGGATTCAATTGTCTCGATCAAAACGGTGTTCCCCTCATTGAATCCAACAAAATGTGCTTTAGAGTGGTCTATCCACACGCCTACTTGTTTGAATGAATTGCTGTTCATATTATTTGGGTTTTATTGATTAAATGTTCATTGCTTGGTTTTAAATTTATTTTAAATCCCGAAATTAAGTTACTGTTTTCAGGCCAATGTTCCTTTAAATTAAAGCTCTTAATTTTTGATTTTCGTGTGTTTTTTTGATTCTGCAAGTGCAATGTTTTCTATTCCTTTCAAAAGTGCATCAGGATTGAAAGAAATGCTGTCAATGCCTTCTTCCACCAAAAAACCGGCAAATTCCGGGTAATCACTAGGGGCCTGCCCACAAAGACCAATTTTGACTTTGGCTTTTTTGGCTGATTGGATTACCATAGATAACATGCTTTTGACAGCATCATTGTTCTCGTCAAAAATGTCAGAAACTATTTCTGAATCCCGGTCAATCCCGAGAGTAAGCTGGGTAAGGTCATTGGAACCAATGGAAAATCCATCAAAAATTTCGGCAAACTCTTTGGCAAGGATGACATTACTTGGAATCTCGGCCATGACATAGACTTCCAAGCCATTCTTGCCTCTTTCCAATCCAAATTCTTTCATAGTCTCCAAGACTTTTTTTCCTTCCTCCACAGTCCTGCAAAACGGAACCATCAGCTTGACATTGGTGAAACCCATGTCTTCTCTGATGACACGCATCGCCTCACATTCCAATCCAAAACCTGCTTTGTACCGCTCATTATAATACCTGGACGCTCCGCGGAATCCGATCATGGGATTTTCTTCTTCCGGTTCAAAAACCTTTCCACCAATCAGCTGCGCATATTCATTTGATTTGAAATCACTCATTCTGACAATCACATCTTTGGGGTAAAAAGCCGCGGCCACCATCGCAACAGATTCGGATAACTTCTCAATAAAATATTTCTTTTTATCGGGATATTGTTGCGTGATGGCGGAGATGGATTTTTTGTCATTGGAATCATGAAGCTTATCAAAATCGGCCAAAGCCATGGGATGAATCCTGATTTCATTGCTGATGATAAATTCCATTCTGAGCAATCCCACTCCCTCATTGGGATAAAAAGAGAACCGAAAAGCCTTGGAAGGGTCAGCTAAGATAAACATTGGCTTGGTTTTAGTCGGCGGCACTTTCTGTAGGTCTATGACTTTTTCTGACCACTCTAACTTCCCATCATACACCATTCCCTCATCTCCTTCAATGCAGGAAACGGTAATCATTTGTCCATCTTTCAGTTTTTGGATTGCGTCTCCCGTACCTACCACGGCATGGATTCCAAGTTCACGGGCCACAATGGATGCGTGGCTTGTTCGCCCTCCTTTATTGGTCACGATACAAATCGCCTTTCTAAGCATGGCATTCCAATCCGGATTGGTAATGTCGGCCACGATAATGTCGCCATCCTTTACCTTACCCACATCCTTGACAGAATGGACAATGCAGACAGGTCCGCTTGCAATGGATCTTCCTACTGCCTTTCCCTTTGTGATCGGGTCCGCCTTGGAGAGCAATTTGTATTCTTTGGTTGTGATTTTCTGATCCTGCCCATGGATGGTTTCGGGCCGGGCCTGCACGATGAAAATCTCGCCTGTCAACCCATCTTTTGCCCATTCGATGTCCATGGGAAGCTTGTAATGTTTTTCAATTTGGAGACACCATTTGGCAAGCAGTTCTACTTCTTCATCTGAAAGAGAGAAAATGTTTTGTTCCAAAGGACTGGTTTTGACGTTGATGATTGGTTTTTCCTTACCGACAGCGTAGATCATTTTGTTTTCCTTTTCTCCCAATTTCCTGCTGAAAAGGCTTTTTTTACCTTTTTCTATGGATGGTTTGAAGGCATAAAATTCATCCGGATTGACCGCTCCCTGTACAATGTTTTCACCCAAGCCCCAAGCAGAAGTAATGTAAATCACATTAGCAAAACCTGACTCCGGGTCAATGGTAAAAGCCACACCTGCACTGCTGATATCCGATCTGACCATGCGCTGCACACCGGCTGATAAGGCCACCTGCATATGGTCAAAACCATTGTCTATCCTGTATTTGATAGCTCGGTCATTGAAAAGTGATACATAGCAACCATGGATTGCCTCAAGGATCCTTTCTTCACCAGCCACATTCAAAAAACTGTTGTGCTGTCCCGCAAAACTCGCCGTCGGCAAATCCTCTGCCGTAGCAGAACTACGGACAGCAAAAGAAAACCCTTGACCCTCGTTCAATTTTTTAAAAGCAGAGAGAACGTCTTGCTTTACTGCTTCGGGAATCTTTCCTGAAAGCATAAGTCCCCTACAAGCATCTCCAACTTCGGGCAAATTATTCAACGATTTGGTATCAAGCTTTTGTAATTCCTCGTTCAGAGAATCGATCAGGTTGTTTTCTTTTAAGAATAGCCTGAATGCTTCTGCAGTAGTCGCAAAACCATCCGGAATCCTGATACCGAGTGGACCCAATTCGTGGATCATTTCTCCCAAAGAAGCATTTTTACCTCCTACAATCGCAATATCTTTGTTTCGGATATCTTTAAATGGAATGGCGTACTTCATGGATAGGTTGTTTAAGATGGTTTATTGATGAGGATAATTTACTTTGTATATCCAAAAAATAATATGACAGAAATCACTTAAGCTTCTGACTTTCATTTTTATTCTAAATGCCTGTTCTTTGCAATCTCAAATCATAGCTGAAAATGACCGATTCCAATGGCACACGCATCAATAAATACCTCAGTGAAGTGGGGTTTTGTTCCCGAAGGGAAGCAGACAAACTCATCGATGCGGGAAGGGTGACAATCAACGGAAAAGTTCCTGAAATGGGAACCAAGATTAACGCCGGAGATGAAATCCGAGTTGATGGAAAGTTGATTTCGGAACCCAAAGAAGACCATGTTTACATTGCTTTCAACAAACCAATCGGCATCGTCTGTACGACAGATATCAAAGCCGAGAAAAACAACATCATCGAATATATCAACCATCCAAAGCGGATTTTTCCGATAGGAAGGTTGGACAAGGAAAGTGAAGGACTTATCCTCCTTACGAGCGATGGAGATATTGTGAATAAAATCCTCCGCGCCAAAAACAACCATGAGAAGGAATATGTCGTGACGGTGGACAAACCGATCACCAAAACTTTTATCCATAAAATGGGAAATGGGATTCCAATTTTGGACACCATTACCAATAAATGTGAAGTACGACAAGTCAGTGCTTACAAATTCAACATTGTCTTGACCCAAGGTCTCAACAGGCAAATCCGGAGAATGTGCGATTACCTTGGCTACAAAGTCACCAAACTCAAGCGCATCCGCATCATGAATATCATTCTTGACCAACAGATGGGAAAATGGCGCGACTTGACAAAAAAGGAAATGACAGAAATAAACTTAATGGTGGCGGACTCTTCTAAAACTTTTAATGATTAATGAGGTAGGATCAAAATGATCTTCCTCATTATCGGTCCTTGGCATGATGTTAGAGTAAGTTTAGCTTGTTGGTGTAAGATCATCGACAACTAATTAAAACTAAACATCAATAAGCATGAAAAAACTAAACATAAAATCGGGTCTTTTTGCCCATTTCCTAGTGGTCATTTTCTTAATGAGCTGTACAAGTATGAACAACGCTCAAAAAGGAGCAGTGATCGGCGCAGGAACAGGTGGTGCAGCAGGTGGACTTTTTGGATCAAAGAAAGGCAATACCGCTGAAGGTGCTGTGATAGGAGCAGTCATTGGAGGAGCAGTTGGCGCAGGTGTGGGAATATATATGGACAATCAAGCTGAAAAATTGGAACAGGAAGTAAAAGATGCCGAAATTGAAAGAGTCGGTGAGGCCATTAAAGTAACCTTCGATTCAGGAATTCTATTTGGTTTTGATTCTTACTCCTTGACTCCAGCTTCTCAGGAAACAATTATGAAGTTTGCAGGTGTCCTGAATGAATATCCTGATACGAACATCACGATCAATGGACATACTGACAACCGCGGAACCCATGAATACAACCTTGGGCTATCTAAACAAAGAGCGGAATCTGTGCATAATTATATCAAAATGCAAAAGGTAAGTTCTGAGAGAATGGTTACAAACGGTTACTCTTATGATACACCTGTAGCAGACAATTCCACAGACGAAGGAAGGGCAAAAAACAGAAGGGTAGAAATCCTGATCACAGCAAATGAAGCCCTTATCGAAAAAGCTGAAAAAGGAGAAATCAAGAATTAATTTGTTCCATGCTTTTAATCTATTGATTAAAGGATTGAAAAAGTGAAAAATCCAGTACCCATAGCCTTGAAACTATGGGTATTTTTTTGCTCTGATCACAATAGAATCATTTTGATGGAGGTTTATAATGGTCTTTAGGTCGAAAAAAAATCCAGAATCCTACCTCAATCGGATAATCTCTGTCTTCAAGTCCAGGATCATCTGCGAAATATCATCCAGGCTTACCGGCTTGGCTTTATCTTTTGGATTGGGGAAGTCCGTACTGATAAAGGCCTTCGCTTCCCATATTTCGACGACATCTTCTGCTTTGACTTCATAAGGTTTGTAATGTTCATTGTCAGAAACCAAAAATAATTTACCGTTTTCTTCGAGGTAATTGAACACCCTTTTGTAAACCACCCCTTCGGAAGAAGTGACAAGAACATATGTTTTGCCGCTTTTGATATCTCTCAATTGCTCGATATAAGAACCGATAATCACCGTGCCTGCCACCAAGGGAAGCATGCTATCTCCGCTCAGTTCGAATGCCCGGTAAGTCGCATTTCGCGAGAGGGTCGGAATATGAAACTGCGGCAAGGATTCCATGTACTCAGGATCCGCAAAACCATTCAGGTATCCGGCAGATGCCTTTTGTCCCACCATCGTGATGTTCTCTCGGTCGCTTTCATCGGCTGCAATTGTCAGGATTTTGATTTCTTTGTTTTGTGATCCTTTCCTTCCAAACTGTTGGATGTCGCGATGTAACAATTCGTCAATGCTTACTCCGAACAATTCCGAAATGATATCCAAGGCTGAAAGCTTCGGTTCGGATCTTCCGTCTTCATAAGCTGAAATCATGGTGCGCTGCACACCAAGTTTTTCGGCGAGGTCAGTTTGGGTCAATCCCTTTTCTGTCCTGAGAAATCTAAGATTCTTGGCGAGTATCATATGAATTCTATTAAGCTGAATACAAATAAAAATTGTTATCCTCTTTTTGTTGGTGCATTACCGAGAATGGATTCAAACCCGAGGTTGCCATCCTTCTTCTCTCCAACCGCTCTTGGATTTCGGCGATGATCTCCCCTACCGGCTTGGGTTCATTTACCAAAAGGTAACCGTATTGAGGTTTCCTCTCATCTTCGATAAAAAACTTCACCTGACAATTTCCCGAAGGAAGTTCTTTTTGAGTTACACTGATTTTGTCGATAGCTTCCATATCCTTAGCGTTTTAACAGGAGCTAATATAAAAATGTTATTTTAAATAACATATACATGTTTATAAAATTAACCTTTATACGACATATACTGTCGCAGTAATTGAAAGATTGGAAAATTCGGAATTGGAAAATTGAAGGGAAGATATCCTGGATATATGCTTCTTTGCCACTAACCCTATATTCTTTTTCCGTCAGGACGGAAGACCGAAGTACCGGGCATTTCAGTCCGCAGACAAGAATTAAAATGGATATCCAATCTACTTTTTTCAAATCCTACTGAAATCTTCCCTCACTAAAGAATAAACAATTACAACAATTACAACAATTACAACAATTACAACAATTACAACAATTACAACAATTGAATCAAACCTTGAAACTTTCCAACTTTGAAACCCTTCCCCTACCTAAACCTCCCCTTCAGCAACGCCAACTTCGCAGCCAAGTCACCTTCTACTTCCGCTTCTTTCTTTTTCTTTTCTTCAGGTTTTTCTTTCGGGGTGAAAGTTCCCTTGGCAGCAAATGGATCCGATTTCATACTCAATGCTATCCGCTTCCTCGCAATGTCTACTTCCATGACAGTAACCTGTACCTTTTGGTTGACGGAGACGACAGCAGCAGGATCACTCACAAACTTATCTGCCAAATGACTCAAATGCACCAATCCATCCTGATGAACCCCAATATCTACAAAGGCACCGAATTTGGTAATATTGGTGATGATACCGGGAAGCTTCATACCGACTTTTAGGTCTTTCATTTCGTTGACACCATCCTGAAAATTGAATACCTCAAAACTTTCCCTCGGATCTCTTCCAGGTTTGGAAAGTTCAGCCATGATATCCTGTAAGGTCGGCAAACCCACTGTCTCAGAAACGTAATTCTTCAAAATGATTTTTGACCTGAGTTCCTCTGAAGTCATCAAGTCAGCGACTTTGGCACCGATGTCTTTTGCCATTTTCTCCACCAACTCATAACGCTCAGGGTGAACAGCTGAAGCATCCAATGGATTTTTGGCATTTCTGATTCTCAAGAATCCTGCTGCCTGCTCAAATGCCTTCTCTCCCAATCTAGGAACTTTCTTGATCTCGCTTCTGCTTTTGAAAGGACCGTTTTCCTCTCGGTAGCTTACGATATTCTGTGCCAAAACAGGACCAAGACCCGAGACATAAGTCAGCAATTGCTTGGAAGCAGTATTGACCTCCACTCCTACACCATTCACGCAACTCATTACAGTATCATCCAATGAATTCTTCAACGCTCCCTGATCTACATCATGTTGGTATTGGCCGACACCGATTGACTTTGGATCGATTTTCACCAGTTCTGCCAAAGGATCCATCAGCCTGCGTCCGATAGAAACTGCTCCACGGATAGTAAGGTCATGGTCCGGAAATTCTTCCCTTGCCACATCGGAAGCGGAATAAATGGAAGCACCGCTTTCATTGACCATGGTGACGATGACATTTTTTGGCAAACCCAACGATTTGACAAAAGCTTCAGTCTCGCGGCTTGCGGTACCGTTTCCGATGGCGATGGCTTCCACATGGTGTTTTTCCACCAAATTTCTGATGGTCGCACCGGCTTCCGCAGTTCGCTTTTGGGGTTCATTTGGGTAAATGGCATCATAGCTCAGCAACTGACCCTGAGGACCCAAGCAGACGGTTTTACATCCCGTTCTGAATCCGGGATCAAGGGCCAAAACGGATTTTTCTCCCAAAGGTGCTGCCAATAGCAATTGCCTCAAGTTGTCCGCAAAAACCTTGATCGCCTCCTCATCGGCTTTCTTTTTGGTAAAAAGCCTTACTTCTGTTTCCATCGAGGGTTTCAACAATCTCTTGTAGCAATCCTTGATTGCAAATTTCACTTGCTCGACTGATGAGTTTGCAGCATTTTGAAGAATCTCCTTTTCCATCAAGGCTACGGCTGAAATTTCATCAGGACAGGTATCCAACATCAGGAAAAGCTCTTTTTCTCCCCTTCTCATTGCCAAAATCCTGTGTGATGGAGCTGATTTGACTGGCTCGGACCATTCGAAATAATCCTTGTATTTGATCGCTTCCTCTTCCTTGCCGGGAATGACTTTGGATACGAATTGACCATCTTTGATAAATAGGTCACGCATCTTCTTTCTCAGTTCCACATTTTCATTTACCCATTCGGCAATGATATCTCTCGCTCCCTGAAGCGCTTCTTCGATGGAATTGACTTCTTTTTCTATATCAATATATAAGGAAGCTTCTGACTCAAGGTCAAATGATACTTGTTCAAAAATTTTGGATGCCAATGGTTCCAAACCCTTCTCCCTAGCGATTGTGGCTTTGGTTCTTCTTTTTGGCTTGTAAGGCAGATACAAATCCTCCAAAAGCGACATGGTTTCTGCTGCAAGGATTTTTTTCTCCAGTTCGGGAGTGAGTTTTCCTTGCTCCTGTATTGATTTTAAAATTGCCTCTTTCCTTTTTTCAAGGTCTCGCAGTTGTTGGATTCTGTCACGGATAGCAGCCACTTGCACCTCGTCAAGACTTCCGGTGACTTCTTTTCTATATCTGGAAATAAAAGGAACGGTTGCGCCGTCATCCAACAAATCAACCGTATCGTTAACCTGCTTGACTTTGATCCCGAGTTCCTCGGCAATTTTGATAAAATGATTTGATGACATTGCGCTTTTGGAATAGATAAGCCTGCAAAGTAGCAAGCTTTAAAAAATACTCCTATGCTTGTTGGAGAAATAAAATCCCTCTTCCCTCTAAGTTTTTGATTCTTTGGGAGAATGTTTTTCCCTTAGGCAATAAAAAAACCTGCTTGTTTCCAAGCAGGTTTAAATTGTACATCATTAACCCTTTATTGCTGCAAACGGAAAATAATACCGCCTGTAAAACCAAACTGAACGATCGGCGACCAAGTGGATACACCTACAGCTGTACCTCCTCCCGGACTCCACCAAAGACTTCCTCCTGCACTTACCACAGGCATCATTAAGTTTGCCTGCAACCTGATACCAATCCTGTCCGATGCAAAATACTTCATACCGCCTTGAATGCCCCAAGAAAATTTGGTGATATTATTAAATTCACGGTCAGGAAATGCCAAAGTTCCTGTTCCCAATTTCATTCCTGCAAAAAAAGTCATTGCATCAGAAGTGGGAAACAGCCTGTTGGCACCAATCATTGCATAATGAACCTGTGTCCTTACATCCACTCTATTATTTATTAGTGGTGAGGAAGCTGTAGCTCGCGTTGCCATGTAACTGTACGAAAGCTCAATTTCCATATGTTCACTAAGGGAAAATCCTAGATTACCTCCCCAATTCTGACCATCTCCTAATCTCGCATTTCCTGAAGTGATACGATAAGAAGCAGGAAAAGTGTAACCTGTAATCGGTGTAATTTCTACACCTTGCGCTTTCAATTCCTGAAATGATATGATGATCAAAACAGAGAGTAAAATTAATTTTTTCATAACTTAATATTTTTATAAATCGGATGTAAAATCCAAAGATTAGCATTTTTTTGTATTGAAAATAATTTTCTAATCAAATTTTAGTTTCTATATCAAGTCTTGGCAATTTCGGGGTTAAAGGGAGAGCAAGGTTGAGAATCGTGTTCCTGTTCCTGTTAAAAATAATTGGTACCTATCGTCAATTTCCAAATGGCCAAAGATATTTAGGTTTGCTTTTATATATTTACAGTGGATTTCCTTAACCGTCAGTCAAATCAAAAGTAAAATCATGCTTAGAAATAAAATTTTGTTTTCCTTGCTTGGGGTTCTGTTTTTAGGAATTGCATTCTTTTATTTTACCGAAAAAGGCAGATCCATTAAAAGGCGCGTCAGGTTAGAACTTGTTGGAATGAATCTGCTAGGTCCAAAAAAGGAACCCATAACAGATATAGAAACCAAGTTTGACTATGTAGGAACTTTTATGGACATGGAAGGCAACAAAGTCAGCCTTGACCAATTTAAAGGAAAAACCCTTTTTATCAATATTTGGGCTTCCTGGTGCGGTCCGTGCCGAATAGAAATGCCGTATATCCATAGCCTTTACGGCAAATTAAAGGACAATCCCAACATTGCGTTTTTGATGATTGCTACTGACGAAGATTTTTACAAGAGCAAAAATTTTATACAGGAAAAAGGCTATACCTTTCCGATTTACCACGCTTTTGAAGGATTGAATTCCTCACTTTTCACTGAAGCAATTCCAACGACTATAGTGGTAAATCCTGAGGGAAAGGTTATCTATTTCCTCAATGGAACAAATAATTTTGATACTGATCAGTTTAGAGATTTACTCACTTCTAGTTCCCAAACCGCCCGTTAGGAAATCTTCAATATTCCTATCAATCGTTAAAAGAGGTAAATAGGTATAAATACTTACTATTCAACAGTATCTATCCAATCAAATAAATTGATTTTTTAACTACCATGGGATAAAGCAAAGAGCCTGTCTTTCTTGAACAAAAAAGGTTATGACCGAGGTTATTGTTGCAACCGAATAATCAATCCGGCATTCATGCTGACAGGAACGATCGGAGACCATCCGCTTACATTGGTTCCTGTATTTGGATTCCACCAAAGACTCCCACCTTCGCTTACAATAGGAAGCAACAGGGTACCCTGAAGTCTAAACCCAATTCTTTCAGAAACATAGTAGCGCATTCCTGCCTGAAACCCTAGCGAAAATCTAGTCCGGTCTACATTGGGGCTGTCCTCGAAAAGCAAGGATGCCGCGCCGATTTTCAGACCACCAAATAGTGTTACTTTTTCTGATGCAGGAAAAAGCATGTTAACCCCTCCCATCAAAAAATGAAGTTTGGCTTTGGTGACCTCGTCCTCCACCAGATACACAGAACTCGCCCGGGCATCTGTCCCAAAATAATTATAAGAGATTTCAAATTCCATAAATTCATTGGGAGTGTATCCTATTGAAAGCCCCCAATTAGCGCCTCCTTCCAATTTTCCGGTACCTCCCGTGATGTCAAATTGAGAGGAGAAAGTGTAGCCCGTGGTGGGTGTAATTTCAAAAGTCTGCGCCCCGGCATATCCTCCGAATAGCAAGGCTGGAATAATCAGGTAAAGTGAAAGGCTCTTTTTCATAATCACTCAGGATAAAGATTTTCAAAAGTTCAAATAGCAGCAATTGCAGTAGGTATAAATTTACCTTTTTATCAAAACTCGATAAGCAATTGGCCTCCTGTTTTTTGAAGATAAATCTAAGATTACAAAATTCGGGATGGAAAAACAGTATGAATTATCACAGAGAAAGATGGTCGATCCTCCTAATTTTGCGTATTGAATCGAGAAAAAAAATTGAGATGATTGATTGGAAAAAGGAGTTGAAAAGTTGGGGACTGATACTTTCAGTATTTGCATTCCTATATTTTACTGGGTTGATTACTCCGATTATGGGAGGACTGCAGTCGCTGCTTTTGGCCACAGGAATCAAAAAACCAAAAATCACTTTGGTCAATAAGGAAAACCAGACTTTTGACTATGCCGGAAGGTTTGTCGATATGGAAGGGAATCCCGTAAACTTGGCTGATTATAGAGGAAAAACTGTTTTTATCAACCTTTGGGCAACTTGGTGTCCTCCATGCAGGGCCGAAATGCCACATATTGAAGACATGTATGCCAAAGTCAAAGACACCGAAAACCTAGAATTTTTGATGATTGCATTGGACAAGAAAATGGAAAAAAGCAAGAAATTCATTGATGACAAAGGCTTTACCTTCCCAGTCGTCCATGCGAGCTACGGTCTTAACAATGCCCTCCAAAGCGAATCTATCCCGACCACTTTGGTAGTGAATCCTAAAGGAGAAATCATTTTTTACCAGGAAGGGATGAGCAACTTCGACACGGAAGAATTCAGGGATTTCCTGACCGGAAAAAATTAATCCTTTGGTGTGCAAACACTTAAAAAATCAAAAGACGAGGTAAAAAACTAAATAATCAATTTATTCGTAGACGGGGTATTGTTCACTTAAACAAATCCTCTATGAAGAAATTGTCAATTTTGTTCCTTTTCGTAATCGCGGTTATCGCTCAAGTCTTCGCGCAGGAAACCACAGAAAAATCTGTCTTTGATTATGCTGAAACCAAACATGAATTTTCCTTAGACCTTGCTCCGATCATTCTGGGGCAATATCCGAGTAACCTACTCTACAGAAATCATTATGTAAGTAAAAATGGGAAAAATGTAGCGCTTCGGGTTGGTTCAACTTTGGGGGTCGACATAAGATCTTTTGAATTAGATAGTCCTGGTGGTGGAAATGTTCAAAAAAACACCGGTCAATCATTTGGATTTTATGTTGGCAAGGAATATCAGCGTAAGTTTCACCCGAGAATCCTTGGATATTATGGGGCAGATTTATCGTTTAGCTATGGAAGGGCTTTCAATGAATTTAAAGCTAATGATCCATCCCAACCTTCAAGTACTAACGTCCATACTTTCGTAAACCTTGGTGCAGTAGGCTTTTTAGGAATGAAATACCATTTTTCCAAACACTTCTCGCTTTCGGTCGAAACATCAACATCATTCATTTATTCACAATCCACCAACAGTATTTCTGAATATACCCAAACTGCTTCGGGACAGGAATCAATATCGAGAAATGGCCTTAATTTTTATATGTCGCCGCTCAGAGCCATCCGCTTCGCTTTCCACTTCTGATATTGAAATTAATCAATCTCATTTTTATAAAATATTAAAAGACTTCTTGTGGATCGAGGTTTAATTCAGGATTTTGAATATTCCCGATTCACATGAAGTCTTTGCCATTTCTGATTTTTTTCAATTTTGGTTTTCGGATACTATATTCCAACCATATCTTAAGCGCAAAAAAATTTCTTGAAAAAGAAAATCCAACAAAAGACGAATTCAAAAAAAACATGGATATACGCTTCTTTGCCAGTAACCCTATATTCTTCTTCATGGGGACGGAAGACGGAAGTCGGAAGACCCCCGCCTGTCGTCGGGCAGGGATGTACCGGATATTTCAGTCTGCAGACAAAAATTTAAATGGATATCCAATCTACTGGCATAATTCTGTACATACATTAAAAATAATTACTTTGGGTAAAGTATTTGGTGAAATTAGTAAGGAATGGCTTGAGGGTAAAAGCCCGGTAAGTTGTCATAGACTTGAGTGATTCATAAACTTTATTCCATGATTTATATTATAGGCATTTTTGTAGCGTTTTTTTTGGCGCTACTCATCTTTACCAAAAAAGGGAGAAATCTCGCAGATACTGTTTTGGGGATTTGGATGGTAGTCATCGGTACCCACCTTTTGGGCTATTACAGCTACGCTTCGGGATTGGTCTATGACTACCCTCAATTTTTGTGGCTGAATTTACCTTATCCGTTTTTTCACGGCCCAATGCTGTTTCTTTATACCCAGGCATTAACCAATCCTGAAAAACTGAAATCAAAAGCGTGGTTATTTCATTTTATTCTTCCGGCTTTTATTTTGGTTATTCATATTCCTTTTATGCTTTTGCCAACAAAAGAAATTTTTGAAATCCTTAAAAATGGAGGAAGAAATATCAAGGATTGGCAGTCAGTTATACATTCAATTTTATTGATTTCTTCGGGTTTCTTTTATGTATTCACCACCTATCGTTTGCTTTCCAAGCATAAAAAACGGATCCTAAATCAGTTTTCTTATCAGGAAAAAATCAGTCTTAACTGGCTGAGGTTGTTGTTTTATGGAATGGGAATTATGTGGTTTTTTATCATATTTATCGGCAATGATACCCTAATATTTTCGGCTGCTACGGTTTTTACAATATTCATAGGCTATTATGGCATCAATCAAGTGGGCATTTTTTCAAGTCAAAACACCAAAAATGAATCCCTTGAGTCAATTGCCAAAGATGAAGAAGATATAAATTCAGAAAGGAAAAAATATGCCAAATCGGGCTTGAATGAAGAAATGGTCAAGGCAATCCATCAAAAGTTAACTTGTTTGATGGAAACTGAGAGGATGTTTACCCAACCCGAATTGAATCTCAATGATTTGGCCACCCGGTTAAATATTCATTCCAATTCGCTGTCACAGGTGATAAACGAAATCGAGGGGGTTAACTTCTACGATTATATCAACAGTCTTCGAATCGAGGAGTTCAAACGCTTGGTTTCATTACCCGAGAATCAAAAATTTACACTTTTAGGATTGGCTTATGAATGTGGCTTTAACTCCAAATCAGCATTTAACCGCATTTTCAAAAAAGCAACCGGTTCATCTCCGTCGGAATATGTAAAAAGCCTAACAGAAAAAATGTAAGCCAAGATTTTTATCGGACGATCCTAAAAAAAATGAAACAAATCCTAATTTTAATTTTTTCGATTGTCTTTGAATTTTTAAATCAATTGGTCTGCATACCCCTTTTGAAAGCGCTATTTTCAAAAGCAACTACCGCAAAATCATAAGAAAACTTCTTCCCACCTTACAAGCAAAGACGCTTTTGGTTTTTGATTGACCGAATTTCGGGCATTAAGCAAAAAAATCAATCAAATATGAAACGCTATTTCTTAAAATCAATGTGGGTTATCGTTGTCATTTTAGCACTTTTGATAGGCTATATACCTATTGACTATTTGCTAAACGGAGTAAATACTGGTTATTTAGAACTCAAAAGTCAATCTCTTTTAAACAGTAAAACATGGTACTTTTTTCTTTACATGCACATCATTTCAGGCGGCATCGCCATATTGATTGGTTGGGTTCAATTTAATCAAACCATGCATAAAAAATGGACGAATCTGCATCGAGCCATTGGTAAAGTCTATCTTATATCAGCATTATTCTGCTCCCTATCCGGAGTATATGTCGGGTTTTTCGCCACAGGTGGGTGGGTTGCTGCTGCGGGATTTATTACAGTAGCTTGTATCTATTTTTATACATCAATCCAAGGATTTTTTCACATCAAAAAAGGACAAATCCTATCACATCAAAACTTCATGACGTATAGCTATGCCGTTTGCCTTTCGGCAGTTACCCTAAGATTGGCAACCCCAACTGCCTATGTGCTGGGTTTGGATTACATTTCATCCTACCAAATAATCGCTTGGGCAGCTTGGATACCAAATTTGGCGATAGCCTATTGGATAAATAAAAACAGAGAAGTCAATTCTCAAATATTGAAAACCTCCAAATTGACATAAAAGCATCTCAAAATTCATCTGCATCACAGGAGCGCCCAATCCCAACCCTTCACAGTCTTATGAGGAGCTTTTTCTTATTTGAAAAAGTGACAATGAGGCTGTTTTTGGTAGTTATTCCGATTTAAATTTAACAGGAATGATTTTCCCAAATATGATTATCCGCTTTTATACCAGTAGCCAAATATCATTTTTCTCCACCTCGGCAAGCTCGGTGAACGGATATCGTGAGATCAGAGGGGGGTGGTAGAAATGCGGCTTTGCCGAATTTCTACCACCCCCCCCTTCAATATCAACAAATTCCGGTGGTCGAGCCTGCCGAGACCATTCTGTAAGTAATCCTATACTGGTAAGAAGGCGGATATACATATTCCCAAATAACCCTTTCTGCCTGTTGGGTATCTTTTTGAGCTTGAAAAAAACGAGCTGATTTAAACCTCAAAAAAGGAGAAAGGTTTGAATTGGAATATTGATAAATTGCTATCTTGAAGGTCTGAGAAGTCATTTCTTTTCGACTGAAAAAATGACTCATTCACTTTGCCCAAAATATCCCTATGCTTGACACCATCATCATTGGCGGAGGGTTCTCCGGGATTGCCGCCGCACGCATCCTCCACAAAACGAACAAATCCTTTATCGTACTTGAGACAAGGGAACGTCTGGGAGGAAGGGTTTACACCAAAAGATTTGAAAATGGACAATACTTGGATTTTGGCGGACAATGGATTGGCCCTACCCAAGACAGGATGTATGCACTCTGCAAAGAATACGGAGTGGATTATTATGAGACTTACAACGAAGGCTACAATATCCTGGACTTTGATCAAAAAGTAAAAAAGTACAGAGGTTTGATCCCAAAAATCGACATCATCTCTCTACTCAACCTCGATTGGTTATTGCGTAAAATGGAGAGGATGGCCAAAGGAATCCCTGCTTCCAAACCTTGGTCGCATCCCAAATCGGAAGCTTACGACAAAATCCTGCTTTCAGATTTTATAAAAAACAACAGCCTCACCAAGGCAAGCCATAAAATAATCACCTACGGTCTAGAGACTGTTTTTGCCTGCGAGCTCAACACCATTTCTTTACTTCATGCATTGTTTTATATCAAGTCAGGTCATAATTTAAATAGCCTTATCAGTATCAAAGATGGTGCACAACAGCATCGGATCGTGGGTGGCATGCAGACGCTTGTCGACAAAATAGCGTCTGAATTCCTCCCGAAGATCCTTTTTAATCACCCTGTTCGGTCCATTAAGCAGGACCAAAACAGCGTAATGGTTGCAGGTGACGGGTTTGAATTTGAAGCAAAAAATGTAATCATAGCCATTCCTCCACCACTTGCTGCCGAGATCAAATTTTCACCTGAGTTAGGTTCTCAAAAGTCTCAGATAATCAATCGGATAAGTATGGGTAAGGTAGGTAAATGTTTCATGGTCTATGAGAAGCCGTTTTGGCGGGATAAAAATTTCAGTGGACAGGCTTTGGCAGATGAGCATTCCCCATTTCAGACTTTTTTTGATTCTTCTCCTAAAAACAGTGAATACGGAGTTATCCTTGGTTTCACGATTGCGGACAGAGCGGAGAATTTTTTCAAAAAATCGCTTGACCAACGAAAACAGGCCATGCTGCAGAAGTTGATGGACTATTTTGGTGAGGAAGCCAAAAATCCGACAGCTTACCATGATTTTACCATGACGGATGAAACCTGGAGCCGTGGCTGTTATGCGGGACTTTATCCCGTCGGCGGTTGGACCGAATTCCAAGATGCCTACTCCAAACCTGAAGGCAGGCTATTTTGGGCAGGGACGGAGGCTTCAGATGTCTGGTTTGGCTATATTGAAGGTGCCGTCAGAGCAGGAGAAAAAGCAGCACAAATGACAATCGGAAATCCATCATGAAAAAAATATTGCTCGTAATATCGGTATTTGTCCTGATTTGGGCCATTTGGGCAAACACCGGATTCCATCCTGAGCTGCCGGCCATTACACCTGAAATCAGCGTGACTGAAAATATTTCCCCCATATCTTCTGACAGTATTCGGGGAAATGTGGTTGGAATCCAACCCTACATGCTGGAAACAGATTATCTGACACAGCAACAATTTCAAGACAAATTGGAATCCTATTTCAAAGCAGCAAATGATCAGGGTTTTTTCAGGGAAAACACGATGGTCCTGCTTCCTGAGTATCTTGGGACTTGGTTGGTCATAGCAGAAGAAAAAAAATCGGTCGTCAACGCAGGAAACCTGACATGGGCCATGGCGCAATTGGTTTTGAGCCATCCTTTCCGGTTTTCCACTTATTTTGGCAAATCAGAAAAAGAGTCGGATAGAATAGCTGCAGCTTTATTTAGAATGAAAGCTGAGAAAATGGCCAATATTTACCAAAATGTTTTCAACCACCTTTCCAAAAAATATCAGGTTTATATTGCGGCAGGATCTATTCTGTTGCCTGGTCCGGAAATAAAGAATGGGATTTTGGAGGTTGACATTGAGGCGCCCATTTACAATACTTCTTTTGTTTTTACTCCCAAGGGAGACCTGATTCCCCAATCCATCAGAAAGGCATTTCCGATAGAATCCGAACACCCATTTGTAACCGCCTCGCCCACTTCCGACATTCCAACTTTTGATCTGCCTTTCGGAAAAATCGGTGTATTGGTTTGCGCTGATTCCTGGTATCCTGAATCCTATAAAGCCATTCATGGAGTGGAAGTTGTCTTGGTCAACTCCTATTGTGCGGTGGACGGGGCAATGGATGTTCCATGGGCAGGCTACAATGGAGCTCCCATGCCTAGTGATGTCGATCCCAATGACATCGGGAAATTGACGGAAAAGGAAGCCTGGATGAAATATGCCCTTCCGGGAAGAATCAGGAGCTCGGGTGCCAAAATAGGCGCAAATGTATTTTTACGAGGTCAATTGTGGGATTTGGGTACAGATGGCCAACCGTTTTTCATCAGAGGGGGAAAGTTATTGGAAACCAAAAAAGCTGAAAAAGGAGGAATTTGGAACATGGATTTTTGACCTTATCATATCTTAAATTAATCCCTAACTATGTGCGATACCCTGGTTGCCCTTCCCCACTTTACCAAAAACAAAAACCTGATCTTTGCAAAAAATTCAGACCGCGAACCGGATGAAGCGCAGGCATTACAACATTTTCCAAGGATTTCCCAAAGGGAAAACATAAAAGGGTCCGAACAGAATCAAACGTTAAAGTGCACATATATTGAGATTCCACAAGTCAAGGAAATCTATGAAGTGCTGCTTTCCAAGCCATTTCAAATGTGGGGAGCAGAAATGGGTATAAATGAATTTGGGGTTGTGATCGGTAATGAAGCCGTATTTACCAACGTCAAAATCCAAAAACAAAACACCGGATTGACCGGAATGGACATGCTGAGGTTGGCATTGGAAAGGAGCCAAAATGCAGAGGAGGCGGTAAACTGTATCACTAACCTTTTGTCCCTCTATGGTCAAAACGCCTGTGGCGGTTACAAAAACAAGGATTTTTTCTACCACAACAGCTACATCATCGCTGATCCAAAAGAGGCCTACATCTTAGAGACAGCGGGTAAATCATGGGCAAGCAGGAAAGTGGAAAGTTTCGCAAGTATTTCCAATGGTCTTGGCATAGGGACGGATTTTGAAAGTATCCATTTGGCAGAGGAAAAACGGACTTTCCCATTTTCTTTGAAACCAAAAACCACTCCTTTTTCCTTTAGGGATTATTTCTCTGATTTCCTTTATACCAAAGTGGGGAGATCAAAAACCCGCCAAGCCTGCAGCAGCAACCTCCTTTCTGCAAGCAAAGGGGACTTTACAGCGGATAAAGCCATGCAAATCCTGAGAACCCATAACCTACCTGATCCTCAATTCAGTCCCAAAAAATGCAATACCTCCTCACTCTGCATGCATGCCACAGGACCGACTAATCCAAGTACTACCACAGGCAGTATGGTGGCAGAAATCCGTACAGGTCTTCCGTCCACTGTTTGGATGACAGGAACCTCCATGCCCTGTTTGTCGGTTTACATTCCTTTTTTTATGGGGACAAAAACATTGGAAAATTTCCTCCAACCCAGAGCAAATCCGGACAATTCGTTGTGGTGGAAAGCTGAAAAAATCCATAGGTGGATTGGTGAGGATTATCAATTTCGGAAAACAGACTTTATTGCAGTAGCAAAAAAATTAGAGGAAAGCTTTTTGAAAGAAGAAAAAAACCTCCTCCAATCCGGCGCCAATTCCTCTCAACCTGAGGCATTCAGTAGAAATTGTCTCCATGCCGTGATAGACATGTATTCCAATTTTCAAATCTGAATTCCACCCTTATTGACAAAATCCCATTTCACCTAAATATAGAACCAAAAAAGCCCTTCCGATATTGAATCAAAAGGGCTTTTCTAATATTTGGATCTTTCTTTAATTGTTTCCTGCAGCTTTGGCATCTGCTTTTGCTTTTTTCTTGAATCCTCCTCTAAATGGCCAAGTATATTCCAAAGCTTCTAAGCCTCTATTCAGGTTCAAAGTTGAACTGTCAACATTCACCATGGTGCTTTTTAGATTTTGGGCAAACTCGGGGTCGTTCAATAACATACCCACTGCGTTGTTCTGATCATCAAGTTTTTCAGAAACCTTGTTCAGGTTGTCTGTCAGGGCTTTTGTGTTTTCGGCTGTAGCCTGCAACTCACCCACTGTCGCTTTGAGGTTTGCAAAAGTCTCCCTATCGTTGGTAATATCATACAGCAAGGTGCCTTTTTGGTTCAGACTTGAGGAAAATTGACCGAGGTCGCCCATCATTTTGTTGCTTTTGGCAGTAGCTGCTTCTAAGTTTGAAAGGGTATTTTTAAAATTCTCAGCGATCACACTATCGGTCATTACTGCACCCACAATACCTTTGCCCTCTGCAATTTTAGTGGTAAGTACTTTTAAGTTTTCTGTTATGGTGACAAGGTTTTTATTATTCTCCTGCAAGGTTTCCATCATTTTATCGGTGTCCAGAGGCATGATCGCTGTCAGCCTGTCGCCATCTTCTACAGCAGGGGCATTTGTTGTTCCCCCGTAGATCACAATGATTTTATTTCCAATCAAACCATCCGAACCAATCGTGGCCTGAGAATCTTTGCGGATATAGTCTTTGACTTTTTCCTCCACGCTCATAACTATTTCGACTTGGGATTCCCCATAAAAATTGATCTTTCTGACAGTGCCGATCTTGACACCTGAAAACCAAACGTTATTCCCTGTCTGCAATCCTCCGATATCATCAAAAACGGCATTGAGCTTTATACTTTTCACAAATTTCTTCTGCTGTCCCCCCATAGTGAGGACCGCTCCTATGAAGATGATGATCCCGATCAGGACAAAAACGCCAACGATCACGGATTTTTTATTGTCATTTCTCATTATCTGATAAAATTATAGTCGTAAAATGATTTCACTTGTTTGTCGGTGGCTTCTTCAAATACCTTCTCAAAAGTTCCTACCGATGCAAAACGGCCTTTAATCAATACAGCCATCCTGTCTCCTGTCTGTTTGGCGCAGGTAAGGTCGTGTGTAATCACGATAGAAGAGGTTTTATACCTTTCCCTTACCTCGTTGATCAGGTTGTTAATTTCGATACAGGTTACCGGATCCAAGCCTGCGGTAGGCTCATCGTACAGCATGATTTCAGGATTGAGAATAAGCGTCCTTGCGATACCGATTCTTTTCTTCTGTCCACCCGAAAGCTCAGAGGGCATTTGGTTGATGGTATTCGGCAAAGCCACTGCCTCCAATAATTCCTCCACCTTAAAATCGATTTCTTTCCTTGTCAGGTTTTTGACATTTCTGACCAAAGGAAACTCAAGGTTTTCCCTTACAGTCATACTATCATACAAAGCAGATGCCTGAAATGAAAAGCCAATTCTTAGACGCAATTTATTAAGCTCCTTCAAATTGAGCTTTAGGGTGTCAATGCCAAATATTTTGATTGTGCCCTTGTCTTGCTTGAGTAGGCCGACCATGATTTTGATCAATACAGACTTACCACTTCCTGATTTCCCTAGCACCACCAGATTCTCTCCTTTATACAAATCAAGGTCTACATTTCTGAGGACATGGTTTTCGCCAAAGGATTTGACCAAACCGGTGATCTCTACGACTTTTTCTTGTTCGTTAAGCATATCGGATGGCATTTACAATTTGCATGATCAAAAGCTCCTCCACAAAGATCAGGAACATAGACATTACTACTGCCGCGTTGGCTGCCTGCCCTACACCCTCTGTTCCTCTGGATGAATTATATCCTTTATAGCATCCCACTATACCGATGGTAAAACCGAATACGATTGACTTGATCACCGAAGAGAATATATCCAAAAAGGAAACTGCCTCAAATACCTGAACAAAAAAGGTAGACAAACTGACAAGCTCATTCGCATTTACACTTGCAAATGACCCCATCAAGGCCACGAAATCTGTGTACATGACCAATACAGGTATCATGAATGTAGCTGCTAAAGTCCTTGTGATTACAAGGTATTTGAAGGGATTGATCGCTGAAACTTCCATGGCGTCGATTTGCTCAGTCACATTCATAGACCCTATTTCAGCACCGATACTCGAGCCAACTTTTCCGGAGGCAATCAATGCTGTAACCAACGGTCCCAAGGCTCTCACCACTGCGATAGAAATCAGGGAAGGCAACCAAGAGGTAGCTCCAAATTCTGCCAATGACGGGCGTGATTGGTTGGTAAACACAATGCCTATAATGAAGCCGGTCAGGGATATCAAAGGCAGAGACCGGTATCCGATTTCATAGCATTGTCTCAGGACTTCTTTAAACTCATATGGGGGAAACCAAACTTCCTTAAAAAACCTTTTGACGAATGAAAAAGCTTTTGCCATACCGGTAAAAAACTCATCCAGATTTTTGGATATTATAGGTTTATCTACCTTTTTGATTTTTGACATAAATAGTTAAAATTCATTGCTCTAATCTAAACAAATCCAATTGTTTCTTAGGATTATGTTCCCAATATTTCAGTCAATACTTCGTTGCTCAAAGGCTTGACCAAAAAGCCCGACACCAGCGGGTACCCATGGCTTTTTTCGACATCCATAGGATCCATAGAGGAAGTTAGCATTTTGACCGGGAAATTCTTGTTCATTTTATCGAGTTCATCCAAAAAATCCCAACCCTGCATCTCAGGCATATTGACATCCAGGATCAAAAGATCTGTGTCGTTGTCTTTCAGCCATCCCAATGCATCATAAGGATTTTCAAAAAACAAAAGGTCGATTTCAGGATTGATCCTCAAGATGTTTTTCCGATTGATCATGTGTTGGATCTTGTCATCATCCACAAAAATCAATTTGTTGATAGGCTTTATCATTTTCTAAAAAGATTGATCTAAACAAGCAACTAAACAATCAAATTCTTTTTCCTTTCATCCGAAGTCCTTGGAGGTCTTATCCGGGTTGGGAAAGTTTTATGACTGTTTACAAATATAACACCATAATCAATGTTTCGGGAAAGATTTTGATTAAATGAGTTTTTAGCTTTGTCTAATCTTTTTAGATAAACCAAATTAAGCTAAGGCTAAATGTGTTTTAAAAAATTTAAAATCAATTACTTACGGTAATTTTATTAAACTGAATTTAACAATTTTGTCTACACTTTTTTGAATGTATCCCAAAAAAATTATTGGCTAATTACTCCATTTCAACTTTGGATGCCCTTCTTCCAAACCATCCAGAATTTCGGAATACCCTGAAAAAATCTCTTGATTTATATAAATTGCTACTTAATATCCAGGTCGGTTTTACAGCCAAACTACTACCCTGTTCCAAAACGAAATTCAAAAAAATCCCAATAACCCAAAACCAAGCATAATGAAAACTTACTTCCTGATTGTCCTTTTCTCCTTTTCGATAGGGGTATTTCCCGTCATGGCACAAGATGAAAATTATGATTCAGATCTCGCCGAAAAACTAAAAGCTGACGACCTGGGTATGAAAAAATACGTCATGGCTTTTCTTTATTCAGGTGACCGCGCAGCTGAATATACCAAGGAGGAAAGGGCAGAAATCCAAAAAGGTCATATGGACAACATAACCAAATTGGCAGAAATGGGTAAACTGATCCTAGCCGGTCCATTTTTCGGCAACGAATCCCTAAGAGGAATTTTTATTTTTGATGTGGAGACCAAGGAAGAAGCTACTGCGCTGACCAACACTGACCCCGCAATCATTGCAGGCGTACTTAAAATGGAGCTTAAAGAATGGTATGGATCGGCAGCGGTGATGATGATTCCTGAAATCCATTCCAAACTCCAAAAGCCAAAAAATTGATTTTGGAAAAATCCGGTTTTTTTTCTCGGAAAGGATTTCAAGGAGAGGAATTATTCTCCATAATAATACCCGGATTACTGCCAAAACATTACCAAAATTTTAAAATTCCAATCTTCTGGTTAGTTTTAAACAGCTAACTCTAAAACCTATATATGCAAAGCAAAAACTACGTTTTGTTCTTATCCATCACCGCGGCATTGGGTGGATTCTTATTTGGATTTGATACCGCTGTGATTTCAGGTGCAGAACGGGATATCCAAAAACTTTGGAACCTTGATGATTGGAGTCATGGCATGGCCGTAGCGGTAGCATTGTATGGGACAGTATTTGGTGCATTGTTTGGGGGTATACCTGCTGATAAATTTGGTAGGAAAAATTCCCTGATCTGGATCGGTGTTTTCTATTTGGTTTCAGCTGTAGGTTCTGCCTTGGCAAACGACGTTAATACATTTATGTTCTTTCGCTTTCTCGGAGGCTTGGGTGTAGGTGCTTCTTCTGTTGTCGCCCCTATGTACATTTCAGAAATCGCCCCTGCCAAGAGAAGGGGACAATTGGTTGCTTTGTATCAATTCAACATTGTGTTTGGTATCCTGATGGCTTATTTCTCCAATTACCTCATCGGTACTGCTAATGTGAATGAGGCATGGCGATGGATGCTTGGAGTGGAAGCAATCCCTGCTCTGATCTACAGTGTTTTGATCCTCAAAGTCCCAAAAAGTCCAAGGTGGTTGATCGCAAAAAAACAAGATTATGATACAGCGAGAGAAATACTCACCAAAACAGATCCTGAGGGTGTAGATGAAGCCATGGAACTCGCCATAGCTGAAAGTAAGGAAATCAAAGGCAAAATCTCAGTCTCAACCCTTTTCAATTCAAAGTTTAGGAAAATCTCCTTTTTTGCTTTCCTGATGGCATTTTTCAATCAGATGTCAGGGATTAATGCCATTATCTATTTTGCGCCAAGGGTCTTTGAATCTGCCGGGATATCTACTGAAGACGCACTTTTTTCTACCATTGGGATCGGTGTTATCAACCTTGTGGCAACAATGTTCGGCCTTTATCTTATTGACAGAATCGGAAGAAAAATGCTGATGTATATCGGTTCAGTAGGCTATATCATATCACTTTCCTTAATGGCTTACAGTTATTTTGGCGGCGTGATCTCCCCGCAACTTCTCCCCTATTTCGTTTTTGGTTTCATTGCCTCTCATGCCATTGGACAGGGATCGGTGATATGGGTATTTATAGCCGAGATCTTCCCAAATGAGCTCCGAGCCTTTGGGCAGTCATTGGGTTCATTTACCCATTGGATTTTGGCGGCTGTAGTAGCCAATATTTTCCCCTACTTTGCCAATACCTATGGGGCAGGAAATATCTTTGCCTTCTTTGCCCTGATGATGGTATTACAATTACTTTGGGTAATCTTCAGAATGCCCGAAACCAAAGGAAAATCCTTGGAAGAAATTCAAAAAGAACTACAAAAAAGCCATGTCTAAGAAAGTCATATGTTATGGGGAAATGCTTTGGGATTGCTTTCCTGACCACGAAATCCCAGGAGGAGCGCCCATGAATGTCGCCCTGCACCTCAATCAACTTGGACTTGATGTACAGATGATTTCCCGATTGGGAATAGATGATTATGGAACAAGGTATCTTGATTTTGTCAAATCCTATCATTTTCCAATTGACTTGGTGCAAAAAGACCCCGATCATCATACCGGAACCGTGACCGTCCATAATGAGGATCCTGAAAACATCAAATACACCATCGTTTCGCCTGCAGCTTGGGATTTTATCAGTTTAAATGATGAAAACAAAAACGCAGTCAAAGAAGCAGATGCTTTTATATTTGGGAGTTTGGCTGTCCGGAATACCGTGAGTTGGGAAACATTATACCAACTCCTGCACCTGCCAACTTTGAAGATTTTTGACATCAACCTGCGGGCCCCGTTTTTTGATTTTGAAAAAATCGAGCTCATGCTCGGATTTACAGACATCCTAAAGATCAATGAGGACGAATTGGAGATCGTCTCCGATTATTTTGGCGTACCATCTGACGTCGAAAGTTGCTGTAAACTTTTGACAACCCATTTTCCTATCAAGATGGTATGTGTGACCCTAGGTTCTAAAGGAGCAATGATTTACCAAAACGGAGAAGTTTTCAGACATCCTGGCTACAAGGTCAAAGTGGAAGATACTGTTGGTTCGGGAGATGCTTTTCTTGCGGGATTTGTCAAAACCTATTTACAAGGAAAATCACCCAATGAAATTTTAGACTTTGCCTGTGCCATGGGCGCTTTTGTGGCTACCAAAAAAGGCGGAACACCGAGGTATGAGGAAAGTGAGGTTTGGAGGGTTAGCGGGAATCAGTGATCTGGTTTCAGTAGACAGTGGTAAGTATGAGTGTGCCTGAAATAAGTTGACAAAAAACAGTCAACTGTGGCTGAAAAATGCTCACTGAAAACTGAAAAACTATAGAATGTGGACTATGGAATTCTAAACTCTTCCCTGAAACTTAATTTCCGTACCTTTGCCCCATGTCAGAAAATACCGCTTCCTCCCACGCCAGATTTTTAAAGAATCTTTCTATCGATGCATTCAATGAAATGCAATTGGACTTTATAGAAAGTGCTGCCAAAACAGACAATATCATGCTCTTGGCACCAACTGGTTCGGGAAAGACCTTGGCTTACCTGATCCCTTTGGTAGATTCTCTTCAGGAAGACCTAAAGGAAGTACAGGCGCTGATCATCGTCCCGTCACGGGAGTTGGCGATTCAGATCGAGCAGGTTTTTAAAGGGATGAAAACTCCTTTCAAAGTAAGTACTGTCTATGGAGGTCATGCCATGAAGGTCGAGCAAAACAGCCTCAGCGAAGCTCCCGCTGTGGTGATAGGCACTCCGGGAAGACTTTCTGACCATGTGCAAAAAGAATCTTTCGACACTCAGGGAATCAAAATGATCATCTTGGATGAATTTGACAAGTCGCTACAAATGGGTTTCCACGAACAGTTGCGTGTGATATTCCGAGGACTGAAAACACAGACCCAACGGCATTTACTGACTTCCGCCACGGTGTTGGACAGGTTGCCTGAATTTCTGCCTTTCAGTAATCCAACTACTGTCAATTACCTACAGGATGAGGAAGATTCCAAACTTGAACTCAAGCTTGTCCATACTTCGAGCAAGGAAAAGGTGCAGGTATTGATGCGCTTGGTAGCAGGATTCCAGAATGAACCCTGCCTTGTTTTTTGCAACCACCGAGATGCTGTGGACAGAATTAGCATGCTGCTGACAGGAAATGGATTTGAACACGGTGTCCTGCATGGAGGTTTGGAGCAACTTGATAGGGAAAAGAATCTCATCAAGTTTAGAAGTGGCGTATATAACCTACTGATAGCCACTGACCTGGCTTCAAGGGGACTGGATATTCCGGAGATCATGCATGTGGTACACTATCAGATGCCTCCACGAAAAGATGCATTCACACATCGAAATGGAAGAACTGCAAGAATGCATGCAGAAGGAAACGGCTACCTGATTTTGGCCAATGATGAGGTTTTGCCTGATTATATAGACAAATCCGTCGAGGAAACTTCTGTGACTGAGATTCTGGCAGCAGTGCAGCCGTCATCCTTTGAATGCCTGTATTTCAGTGCCGGCAAAAAAGACAAAATCTCCAAAGGCGACATTGTGGGCTTGCTGACGCAAAAGGGAGGCCTGACAACTTCAGATATCGGATTGATTACAGTTTTGGATTTTTCGTCTTATGTGGCTGTCAAAAGATCCAAAGTCGCAAAAACCCTTGATAAAATCAGGAATGAGAAACTGAAAAAGAGCAAGGTGAAGATTGAGGTGGCGAGATAAAGTGCCGGCACCCTGAGGAACGAAGGATCTCACTATAATCGGTTGTAATTTTTATAGTTGTTGTAATGGTTGTCTGGAATTTTGGTTATTTGGTTAAAGGGTTAATTAGTTAACTGATTTGGGTTTAATTGGTTAATTGATTATTTGGTTAACTGAATATCCTTAATCTAGTTTATCTCATCCCGAAACGTGCGAGATTATAACCTTAAAACGGAACGATAGAATAGCAATGAGGTATTCCTAATTATCTCCAATTTCACATATACCCACTCAATTCTTTTGCGACTTCCAAACCACAGTCTTTCCCAACCCAGGAACCTTCCAATTTTTTAAACCTCCTGTTCCTCTTACCTTTTACTTCTCACTGTCTAGCTACTTCGTACTTGGTACATTGTACTTAGTACTTTCAGGTACTTAATCCTTTCTCCCCTATTGTTTACTATTTATATACTTTTTTAATTAACATAAACCTAACTATTCCTAAACACTAGACCTTTTCTATCTGTCAATATTATCTCAATAATGTTGATTTTTGATTGATTAAAGGCGTTTTTTTATAATTTAACATAAAATTAATTCACTTTAAGTTAACTTTTTCTTAACTGACAAAAATTCTCAAAAGTTTAGCTTTGGTAAAACTTTTAAACTTAAAGCTATTAAACATTTCTACCAAAAAAACATGAAAACGGCAAGATTACAGCAAGTCGGATGGATGTTGATCCTTTTTTTCGGATTGACGCTATCAGCCATCGCCCAAGAAAAAAGGGTCGAGGGAAAAGTAACTGACCCGGCAGGGCAACCGCTTCCAGGAACCAGTGTATTGGTCAAAGGAACCAACAGGGGCACAGTTGCCGACCTGGATGGTTTGTACAACATCATGGCAAGTCCAAACGATACTTTGACTTTCTCCTTTATTGGTTTTGAGAAAATAGACAGAATGGTCGGAAATTCCTCTATCATCAATATTACTTTGATGGAGGGTATTGAAATCGGCGAAGTGGTCGTAACCGCACTCGGAATGGAAAGGGATGCCAAGGCTTTGGGCTATGCAGTTCAGACTGTGGGTGGCGACAGGTTTACCGAAGCTAGAGAGACCAATGTCTTGAATTCCCTGAGCGGACGTGTTGCCGGGGTGCAAATCACCAATGGATCAAGTACTTTGGGAGGCTCCACACGGGTGACCATCCGGGGAGAATCATCTTTGAACATCAATGCCAACCAACCGCTATTCGTGGTGGACGGTATTCCTATCAGTAACAATATCGTAGGTTCATCGGGACGGGGCGGCCTAGAAGTTGATTATGGCAATTCTGCCGGCGAGATCAATCCCGATGACATTGCTTCCATGACAGTTTTGAAAGGTCCTGCGGCAGCAGCACTTTACGGTTCAAGAGCTGCCAACGGCGCAATTCTAATTACTACCAAATCCGGAAAAGGCAAAAAAGGATTTGGAGTAACCATCAATTCCAATACAACATTTGATAGTCCGCTCGTCATGCCGCAGTGGCAGGACAAATATGGACAAGGCAACAATGGTCAATTTTCTTTTGTCAATGGTGCCGGTGCCGGTATTGCAGACGGGGTCGATGAAAGCTGGGGTCCTGAAATGGACCAAGGTTTGAATATTCCCCAATTTGATTCTCCTAGAAACATTCCTGGATTCAGGGGAGGTGACTTGAATGCACCTTCCGGAAGTACCATCAATGCAACGCCGTGGGTTTCCGATAGGGATAACATCAACAACTTTTTCCAAACCGGTGTCACTTTGGCAAACAACGTGTCTATTGCAGGTGACAATGAAAAAGCCAATGTGCGCTTCTCATGGACCAACCTGGACCAAAAAGGAATCGTGCCCAACACAGATTTGAAGAGAAATACCTTGGCGCTGAATTCAGGTATCAACATTATTCCTGAAAAATTGACCTTAAATACCACGGTCAATTACCAAAATACCACTTCAGGAAACAGACCAAACATCAGCTACGGTACCGAAAGCTTGATGTACCTCTGGATCTGGTATGGCCGTCAGGTGAATACCAATAACCTGAGGGATTATTGGATGCCGGGCTTGGAAGATGTTCAGCAGTTCAATTACAATTATAACTACCACGACAACCCCTACTTCACTGTCTATGAAAACACCAACGGGCAGCAAAAAGGCAGGGTATTCGGTAATGTGTCTTTGAATTACAAGATCACCGACAAACTCAATCTGATGGTCAGGACGGGTCTTGACACTTACAATGAATTGAGAGATAGAAAAAGGGCATTTTCCACACAAAGATTCCCAAGAGGACATTACAGGGAAGACAATATTTTCTTCAGCGAAAGAAACTCAGATTTCTTGCTTTCCTATTCAGAAACCGGCAGAGGAACTTGGACTTACAATGTCGCACTCGGTGGTAACCTGATGTCACAGGAAAACAGGTTCCAACAAGTTGTTGCGCCTGAATTGTTGATTCCGGGAATCTACAATTTGACCAATACCGCTGTTGCACTTCAGATTGACCAATTCAATTCCAAGAAGAAGATCAATTCACTTTATGGATTTGGGCAGATCGGTTTCAAAAACATTTTGTTTTTGGACATCACAGGCCGAAATGACTGGTCATCCACTTTGCCAGTCAACAACAATTCCTACTTCTACCCTTCGGCAACATTGAGTGCTATCCTTTCGGATATGATCCAAATGCCAAGAAGCGTCAGTTTGGTGAAATTGAGGGCTGCCTATGCAGAAGTTGGAAATGACACAAGCCCCTTTAGCTTGACCAATGTGTTCAATAACCAGATCGCTTGGGGTTCTAATCAGGCAAAAACAGAGTCTTCGGTTCTTTCCAATGCCGATCTCCGACCTGAAAGAACAGCTTCTACCGAATTTGGTCTTGACCTCAGGTTCTTTGAAGGAAGACTCGGATTGGATGTCACCTATTATGACAATGTTACCCGTGACCAAATCATCCCGATCACTTTGGATATTGCCACAGGATACAACAGCAGGATCATCAACGCCGGAAAAATCCAGAACCGCGGTATTGAAATCGTCGCCTTGGCCAACCCGATCAAAAGACAAAGCGGCTTCCGTTGGGACGTCATTGCCAACTTTACCAGCAACAGAGGAAGGGTATTGGAACTGACTGAAGGTTTGGACACCTATACCTTGACTGCTACCAATGGCGCATTTATCCAAGCAAGAATCGGAGAAAGAATGGGGAATATCTATGGAGCTGGATTTAGAAGAGTAGCCGATGAAAACAGCCCTTACTTTGGACAGATCATCCACAATGCCACCGGTACACCGCTTACCGATTCACAGCTGAAACTAAGAGGAAACTACAATCCTGATTGGATGCTTGGAATCCAAAACAACTTTACTTACAAAAACTTCAACCTAGGGTTCCTATTTGACATCCGGTATGGAGGCATAGTGGTATCGAGGACCAAAACGATCGGAAGTACTTCAGGCCAATTGGAAGAAACACTTTTTGGAAGGGAAAACGGATATGACCTGACTGTAGAAGGTAATGGTATCATCAGCCCCGGTGTCATCCAAAATGCTGACGGTTCTTTTACTCCAAATACCATCAAGATCACTTCCCGAAACTGGCACAACCGCTATTATGAGCGAAACAATGTGGAGGCCGCCCAATATGATGCCTCCTATATCAAGCTGAGAGAAGTAACACTTGGATACAATTTCCCAAGGGAATTTATCAGCAGGACTCCTTTCCAGGATATCAAAGTCTCTTTTGTAGCACGGAACCTGGCGCTGTGGACCGAAAACCCACACTTTGATCCGGAAACATTGGCAATGTCCGGCGGAACTTTACAGCCGGGTGTCGAAAATATGGCTTTCCCATCTACCAGAAGTCTTGGGTTTAATATCAACCTTAAGTTTTAACCAGAAAAATTTCTGAACATACATTGTTATGAAAACCAATATCAAAAAACTATTCACTGCCCTCCTAGCCCTTCAATTGGGTTGGTTCGCAGCCTGTACAAGTGATTTTGAGGAAATCAACACCAATCCCAACTCACCGGAAACTGTTCCTTCCTCCCTGTTGCTACCGACCATACTGAGAACAACAGCCAACCAACATGCAGGTCAGGCTTGGGGCATCGGCAATGTGGTCATGCAATACACCGCCAAAATCCAGTTTACCAATGAAGACCGCTACAATTGGGGTCCTTTTGGTGATCCTTATGGCAGCTTCTTCAATGCCCAAAGGGACATTGCCAACATCATCAAAATCTCTGAGCCCCTTGGCCAAAACAACTATGTGGGCATAGCCAAAGTGGTCCGTGCTGTCCAATATGCATTCATGACAGACGCTTATGGAGAATTGCCTTATTCGGAGGCTATTCAGGCAAAAGACGGTATCAACTATCCGGTTTTTGATTCTCAGGAAGCGATCTACGAAGGTATCTTGAAAGATTTGAGAGAAGCAAATGAGCTTTTGGGTTCAAGTACGGAAGCTGTGCGTGGTGATATTCTTTTCGGAGGAAATATAACCACTTGGAAAAAATTTGCCAATTCCCTTCGGATCAGGGTTTTGATGAGGATTTCTTTGAGAAAAAATCCTTCAGCTGAACTTCAGCAAATTCTCGCCAATCCTGCACAATTCCCGATTTTTACCGGAAACGGTGACCATGCGGTATTGCAGCATTTGCCTGATGTGCCTAATCAGCACAACCTCTACACCACCCGATCAGGTTCTTTTGACGAATACAGGTTGAGCAAAAACATGGAGGTTACCCTAAAAGGATTGAATGATGCGAGGCTTTTCGCCTATGCCCAACCTACCAATGCTTCTGCTGCCGGCGTATTAGGGAATCCTGCTGATTACAGCGGGGTGCCAAACGGTCTTTCTGATGAAGAAGCTTTGCAATATTCGCCATCAGGTGACCCGGCCAAAGGTGGTTCAAATTTTATCTCAAGAGTAGGTTTCCTTTGGACTTGCGCAGCTTGTACTCCACGTGCAAACCCAATAGGCTACCAATCCATACTCATGAATTATTCTGAATTACAGTTTTTGCTAGCAGAAGCTAGAGAAAGAGGTTATATCACCTCGGGTTCAGCAGAAGAATTTTACCTCAATGGCATCAATGCTTCCTTTGATTATTATGAAGCCAGATACAGGGTTGTCAATCTCCCCCAAATTGCGGATAGACTCAACATCGGAAATGAGTATTTTTCTCAGCCAGGTGTTTCCTATACAGGAACACAAGCCGAGAAACTTGCAAAAATCGGAACACAAAAATGGATCGCGCTTTATTTCTCCGGTTTAGAAAATTGGTATGATTGGAGAAGGACAGGCATCCCTACGATTGTTCCGGGTCCGGCTGCATTTGAACCAACTGTCCCAAGAAGGTTTATGTATCCTTCTTCTGTTCAGGCATTGAATGAGGAAAATTACAATGCAGCATTAAGCAGACAAGGTGAGGACCGAATAACCACACGGGTTTGGTGGGATTTAGCAAGATAATTATATTGAACAATGAAAAATTCCTGCCTGTACCGGCCACCCCGGTACGGGCAGGATGTTTTAAAGAATACCATGAAAAACAACAGAAGAGAATTTCTTAAACAGGCAGCAATTTTTTCAGGAAGTATGGCACTTTGGGGAGGAATCCCCCAAGCCATCCAAAAAGCAATGGCCATCAGCCCCGAGGCAGGTACGACATTCCTTGATGCGGAGCATATCGTGTTTTTGATGCAGGAAAACAGGTCTTTTGACCATGCATTGGGTTCTCTTCAGGGAGTCCGAGGCTTCAACGACCCAAGGGCCATCAAGCTTTCCAATGACTTGCCCGTTTGGCTACAGCCTGACAAAGACGGAAAAATCTACAAACCATTTCACCTAGATATCCTAAATACAAAATCTACTTGGATGGGTGGAGTCCCCCACTCTTGGGAAGATCAGGTTGATGCACGGAATGAAGGGAAATATGATGGATGGGTAGAATCCAAAAGACCGGGAAACAAAGAATTCAGCCATATCCCCCTAAGCATGGGCTATTATAAAAGAGAAGATATCCCTTTTTATTATGCATTGGCTGATGCATTTACGGTCTGCGACCAGCATTTTTGCTCGGCATTGACCGGCACCACGACCAACAGGATGTATTTTTGGACAGGAAAAAGCAGGAATCCCAAAGACGGGTTTTCGGTTGTTCGTAACTCCGAAGCCACCTATTCCAAAGAAGTGGATTGGAAAACTTATCCTGAAAGATTGGAAGAAAACCGGGTTTCATGGAGGGTTTACCAAAATGAAATCAGCCTTTCTTCGGGATTGGAAGACGAAGACGAATCACTTTTAGCAAACTTCACAGACAATAACCTGGAGTGGTTCAAGCAATACCACGTGCGCTTTGCCAAAAGCCACTACCCATTTTTACAGAAAGCAGAAAAAGAACTCCAAGAATCCATCAACCAACTTGAGCGTACTATGAAATCCAATCCGGTCGATGGAATGGAAATAGCATTGGAAGAAAACAAAACCAAATTGGCGTATGTCCAAGCAACCTTGGTCAAGTATCATCCGGACAACTTTGACAAGCTTTCCGAATCAGAGAAAAACCTCCACAATAAAGCATTTACGATCAATGCTGAGGATCCTGATTTTCGCCAGACAGAATGGATGGAATATGAAAAAGATGGGGAAACTTTCAAAACAAGAATCCCTAAGGGCGACATCCTCCACGAATTCCGCAAAGATGTCAAAGAAGGAAAACTCCCGACAGTATCTTGGCTGGTTGCTCCGCAAAAATTCTCTGACCATCCATCAGCCCCTTGGTATGGCGCATGGTATGTCTCCGAGGCAATGAACATCCTGACCGAAAACCCTGAAGTCTGGAAGAAGACCATTTTTATACTGAACTACGACGAGAACGATGGTTATTTTGACCATATCCCTCCTTTTGTCGCCCCGCATCCTACAGATCCAAATTCCGGAAAAGTAACTGAAGGCATTCAGACCAAAGATGAATTTGTAACCTTGGAAGAGGAACTTTCCAAACCCGGAATGAAGCCTGAAAATGCCCGCCAAAGTCCGATTGGTTTGGGTTATAGAGTTCCGCTGATCATCGCCTCCCCTTGGACGCGCGGCGGTTGGGTCAACTCAGAAGTCTGTGACCTGACTTCTCCCCTGATGTTTTTGGAGAAATTTCTCAAACACAAAACCGGAAAAGACATCACAGAAGAAAATATCAGCAGTTGGAGAAGGACCGTTTGCGGTGACCTCACTTCTGCTTTCAGACCTTATGATGGCGAGAAAATAGATTTTCCAAAACCAGTAGTACAGCAAGAATTTATGAAAATGATCCACCAAGCGAGTTTCAAAAACCTGCCTGACAACTTCGGTCCTTTGAAATCAGAAGAAATCCAAGCTGTCAAAAAAACCGGGAGAAAATCCAAAGTCCTGCCCAAGCAGGAAGCCGGCACAAGAAATTCCAATGCGCTTCCTTACGAATTATACCTTGATGGGGCAATGGATTATTTTCAGCAATCATTCAGGATAGTTTTTCAAAATTCTGATAAAGTATTTGGGAAAAAGACAGCAGGAGTACCATTCCAAGTTTATGCTCCTGCCAAATATTTGGAAAACGGCAAATGGTTGCCGATGAAAGTCTGGTCTTTTGCTTTAGAGCCGGGAACAGACCTGGATTACCAATGGCCATTGGTCAATTTTGAAAACGGACAATACCACCTGGATGCTTATGGCCCTAATGGATTTTACAGAAGCTTCAAAGGCATGAGAAACGAACCTTTGGTAGAAGTCAGTGCAACATACGACCTCAAAGATCCAAAAAACCCCAAGTTGATTCTCACTATCAATAACCACGACAAGGTCAAAAACCTGGACTTGGTCTTGGAAGATCAAGCCTATGGAAAAGCTCAGACGGAAATTTCAATAAACCCGAACGCTGAGAAAACTATCACCTTGGAGACCAATAAAAGCTTTGGTTGGTATGATTATGCTTTGATAATCAAAGGCAATGAGTTTTTCGAAAGAAGACTTGCAGGAAGAATAGAAACAGGATTGCCTTCTAAAACAGACCCGCAGATGGGAAACCTTACACTTGAAAGCAATTCCTTTAACGTATGAAAAAGATATATCTAACCGGACTTTTTTTCTTTGCCCTGGCTTTTAACATTTCCGCGCAAAACTTCAAAACGGAAAACCTGATCTTTATTACACTGGATGGTCTGAGATGGCAGGAGGTATTTTCCGGCGCAGACTCTCTTTTGGTAGTAGATACTAAATATGCACAGGATCCCGAAAAACTCACAGAAACCTTTTGGCACCTCGACCCGAAAGTCCGAAGGGAAACTTTGATGCCATTCTTTTGGAATGTCATCGCAAAAGAAGGTCAACTGCATGGCAACAGAAAACTTGGCAGCAAGGTGAATGACAAAAACAGGATGGTTTTTTCCAAACCCTGCTACAATGAGATTTTTGCCGGATATCCAGACGATGAGCGCATCAACAGCAACAGCAAGGAAAATAACCCAAATCCCAATTTCTTGGAGTTCCTACAAAAGCAGCAAGGTTTTGAAAACAGTATTGCAGCTTTTGCATCTTGGGATGTTTTTCCTGCTATCCTCAATAGAGACAGAAATGGATTGAAACTGAATGCGGGATTTGAAAAAGCCCAAGGTGAAGATTTGACTGAAATTGAGACATTCCTAAACCGTGCACAAGACGAGATACGTGGTCCTTGGGGCGGTGTGAGGTTAGACTTTTTCACCCAACATTATGCAATGGAGGAGTTGAAAACAAGAAAGCCAAAAGTCCTTTATATCGGATATGGCGAGACAGACGACTACAGCCACGACGACAGATACGACCAATACTTGCTCTCCGCAAGACAGACAGATGCGTACATCCGTGAGATCTGGGATTTTGTCCAAAATGATCCACAATACAAAGGTAAAACCACTATGGTCATCATGACTGACCATGGACGCGGGGTATATCCAAAAGTCAATTGGAAAAGCCATTCTGTCAATACCCCTAATTCGGACGAAATCTGGATTGCAGCCATTGGACCTGATACTCCGGCTTTGGGTGAAGTGAAAAAAGAAGGCCAAACCTATGCCATGCAAATAGCTAGGACGATGGTAGAATTATTGGGATTTCAATATCCTGTGGCAAAAGCAGGCAATGTCATTCCTGCAATTATGGGGAAATGAGACTTAAGGTTTTCATCGTCTTCCTTGTTTTGAGTGGATGCCAGCCAAAAGAGCAGGAAATAAAACCGACTTTTTCTTCCTCTCTCATGTCCTATTGGAAAGACAAGCCGATGGGTTCTATTTGGGATTTTGTACCAAAAGAAGAAATCCATGAATTGTCCTTTGGTTGGGAATACCACGGTTGGGATACTTTGAGTGGAAAGGAAGCTGTTTTTCCTGATTTGGAAATAGGTGCTGAAGTAAATCTACCTCACCGCATACCCACTCCCAATTCCAATATCTGGTATTCGGGGGAATTTGAACTTGAAAATGGGATTTTGGCCGTGAAGGCGGATGATGGTCAGCAGGTTTGGGTAGAAGGAAATCCTATCTTTCCCGACCAAGACCACGTCTACCAAATCCCAAAAACCAAAGGAAAGATTACCATCAGGGCAATCAACAATGCCGTGGCTGGCGGTCTGACACAAGTTAATTGGATTCCTATTGGAGTTTGGAAAAAAGCCAAAATGGATTTTGCGGAGGAAATGCAGCGAAAATTATTTGAAGCGAAATCCCAACTTAAAGAGGTTGATTTTGCTTCCGATAAGTTCCAAGAATTCCCTATTTGGTATTCAGATCCGGTCATTTTACCATTTGACAAAGACGATTATCTGATCCGATGGACTGGGGAAAAAGGACACGAATCATGGCTGTATTTTGGTCCTGACTCCACAGACATGCATTTTTCTACTTTAGCAACAGAAACAGAGGGTACCTATTCTGCTTTTTTACCCAAAAAGAAAGCCCAGTTTTTCAGGTTTGAATTGTCCAAAACCCAATCTCCGGTTTTCGCGGCTCCTACAAAGGAATCAAAATCCCAAATAAACTTTGCCCTTTGGGCTGACAGTCAAGGCGGATGGGCAGAATTTGAAAGTATTCTTCAGCAGGTAAGAGGAAAAAATCCTGATTTTACCATAGGAATCGGGGATTTGGTGGGAAATGGAAGACTGGAAAGTGAATACCAAAAATTGCTTCAATACCTCTCCCCTATTGCAGTTCCCCATTATTTGCTGCTGGGAAACCATGATTATGATGGTTCATATCAAACATGGATTCCGGAAGCTTTCCGAAAGGTGCTCAAAGCCGAAAGCCAAAAAAACTACTTTTCATGGCAAGATGGACCCTGCGCTTTTATTGCCTTGGACCCAAACGAAAACTTTCCCGTCGGGATTCCAGCCAATACGGAGCAATACGAATGGTTTCATCAAGAAATCAAATCTAAAAAATGGAATGATGCTGCCTGGAAAATCATATTGGTTCATCAGCCCCCATTCAGTCAAGGTTGGATGGGGTATCATGGGGAGAAAAGTATTGAGAATCTATTAAGGCCTGGGTGGGAATCAGGTAATGTTGATTTGGTGGTTTCAGGCCATACCCATGATTACGAAAGGTTGATCTTGGATCATCAAAATGGAAAGACGGCATTTTTGATCATTGGGGGCGCGGGCGGTGGCTTGGAACCTGAAGACAAAAAAGAAGAATATCCGATAATGGACAAGCTCATTCGTGAGCATCATTTTGGTTGGATTGAGGCTACAAACAAAAGACTTGAATTCAATGCCATCAACCAATCAGGAAAAGTGATCGACTCTTTTTCGTTAGAGAAATAAGTCAATCGATTACTTTCAGAGCCATTTCCTTTAAATATCCCAAATCCGGTACAGGGATTTCTTCCTCTTTGGCCAATTCATCCCAAGTTCTCATTTTGAGAGAAAGCTCAAACAAAGGGTCTTCTTCAAAAGCCTCTGCTTCTTCCGATGACATGACGCCACCTTGGTAACCCAAAGTCATCAGGCTTGCCTCAGACAGCTTTTGAAGGTATTCGGGGAATTTGAAAGTCAGGTAGCGCTTTGCCTGTACATGGTTTTCGACAAGCTTGGCTATTTTCTCAGGGAAACCGACTTCTCTCAAAAAATCCGCTCCGATCTGTTCGTGCCGCTTGACACCAAAACCTCCCATATTTTCAAGCTGTCGGTCCATGGCAAACAAATGTCCCAAATCATGGAAAAAAGCTGCTAAAATCACTTCGTTGTCATAACCTTCTTTTTGGGCAAGTTGGGCGGATTGGCACATATGTTCAATCTGGGAAACGGGTTCACCTATATAATCTGCATGCCCAAATTTATCATACAAGTCAAAAACCATATTGACTCTTTCTTCCTTGGAAAGGGAATTCTTCATTTTGTTGAATGTTTATAAATACTAAATTAATCTATCTATTTTGATTCAAGACGAAAGTTAAATTAAGAAAAGGTTAAATAAGAAAATATCGAATCTAGGAGCAATCATAGCATGGAATCATTAAATAAGACTAAATAAATAATCATAATTTAAATGTTAACACAATAGTAACTGCATATTTTTTGACAAATAAAGGCACAAGGTTTATTTTTGCTAAACTTATGTTTGTTTGCAACCATTAAAAATAAGGAAGGTTAACTTTCTTTTTCACCCTTTAAATTTCAAGTCCAACAATATTCCTCATGAAAAAAGCCATCAAACTCGCAGTTTTTGACATTGCCGGAACCACGATCAAGGACAATAGCAATGTTGCCGGATCTTTCCAGCATGCTTTTCTGAATCATGGATTTGAAAATGTCACTCTTGCGGAAGCTAATGAAAAAATGGGCTATCCAAAACCTTTGGCGATTCAAGCAATTCTTTCCAATCATATAAGCGATAAAGCAAGTATCACTGCGGACCTCATCGATGCCATACACGAGGATTTTGTCCAAAACATGATCGATTATTACCGTCATGCTCCCGGCATAGTGCCTATGGATGATGCGGAAGAGACATTCAATTCACTTCGGAGAAAAGGAATCAAAATCGGCCTTGACACTGGTTTCAGCAGGGATATTACAGATGTGATTTTGAAAAGGGTTGGCTGGCTAAATTCTCCTATGATTGACATCTCGGTGTGCAGCGATGAAGTGGCAAGAGGCAGACCGTATCCCGACATGATCCAAGTGATGATGGATAGATTCGGGATTACTGACCCCAAAGAAGTCATCAAAATCGGCGATACCGAAGTTGATGTCCATGAAGGACACAACGCAGGTTGCCTGATGAGCATTGCCGTTACCACAGGTGCTTTTTCTGAAGAAGAACTTTTGAAGCATCACCCTTCCCACATCGTGAATTCATTGACAGAAATCCTGGACTTGGTCGATCAATAATCATATTCACATAAACACTCCAAGGGTTCCGAACCCTTTGAGTGTTTCCTAGAAAACCACTAAGACTTCTTTTTTCTCCCATGCTGCAGCTACCTTTTGTCTCCAAAAAACTTGCCCAAAGCAGCAACTTCAGTATGAGTTTGTTTGCGGCAGTGATGGCTTTTTTGACCTACAGCAGCATGTATGCCTTTAGAAAGCCTTTTGCGGCGGCGACTTTTGAGGGGGAGTTATTTATGGGAATGGACCTGAAAGTCTGGTTGATATTGGCGCAGACTTTCGGCTACATGGCGAGTAAATTCTATGGCATCAAGATGATATCAGAACTCAAACCCGAAAGACGGGCGGTTTTGATTTTAACTTTGATCGGCGTTTCATGGATGGGATTGTTGGGTTTTGCGGTACTACCTGCACCATTCAATATCCTTTGTTTTTTGGTCAATGGATTTCCTTTGGGATTGATTTGGGGACTGGTTTTCCATTACCTGGAAGGGAGAAAATTCACTGAAATGATGGGCAGTGTCTTAGCTGTCAGTTTTGTATTCTCCTCCGGTTTGGTCAAAACAATCGGCAAGTACCTCATGGACGAATGGCATGTTTCCGAACTTTGGATGCCATTTTGGACGGGTGGAATTTTCATGCCTTTGCTTGTGATTTCGGTTATTTTACTCAATCAGACTCCTCCACCCAATCATGAAGACGTGGCCCTGCGCTCTGTCCGCACGCCCATGTCCAAAAAAGAAAGAGTTGATTTCTTCAATGCGTTCAAGCCGGGAATTATCATTCTTGTCTTGGTCTATGTCGTGCTTACGGCCCTCCGTGATATACGCGATAATTTTGCAGTGGAAATCTGGGAAACAATGGGAATCAATGTCAATCCTGAGCTACTTACCCAAACAGAAATCCCAATTACCCTAGTTCTTTTGGTCATGATGGCCCTTTTGGTTTTGGTCAAAAACAACCAAAAGGCGCTGTTCATGTATCATTGGATCATCATGGCCGGACTTGTTTTGGCCGTTGGTGCTACTATTCTGCTTCAGATGGAAGTTATTCCACCCTTTCTTTGGGTTGTCTTGACTGGCACAGGGATTTATATGGGCTACATTCCGTTCAACTGTCTTTTGTTTGACAGATTGATCGCTTCTTTCAAATCTGCCGGAAATGTGGGATTCCTGATGTACCTAGCGGACAGTTTCGGCTATTTGGGTTCGGTGGGGATTGTCACCATCAAACAGTTTGGCATCTTACAGAACATGAGCTGGCACCTTTTCTATACCCAAGGCATCTTGGTTATGTTGAGTATCGGGACAGGAATGATGCTTTTTACATTATGGTATTTTAAAAGAAAAACAAAAACCTTCGAGTCGGAAATCGTTGAAAACATTTCTTTGGCTTCAAAAATATAAACCATGCAACCATCAGCAATCGTCATTGGCTCAGGAATCGTCGGATTGGCAGTCACAAGAGCACTTTCAAACAAAGGTTGGAAAGTCACCGTCATCGAAAGAAATCCCAAACCGGTTGGTGCATCCATCCGGAATTTTGGAATGGTATGGCCTGTGGGACAGGCTCAAGGTGCAACCTTTGACAGGGCGATGCGGTCAAGATCGATTTGGCTTGAGATGAGCAAAAAAGCGAAATTCTGGGCGGAAGAAACCGGGTCATTACACCTTGCATATACCGACTTGGAAAATCAGGTGGTCGAAGAATATGTGGCTGCGATGCAGGGCATCAAATCAGCCTTTCATTTAAATCCCGCACAGACCGCAGAGAAAAGTCAGGCGGCAATCGTAAATGGGCTCAAAGGTGCACTTTGGACAGAAGAGGAAGTGATAGTAGATCCCCGGGAGGCCATCTGGCAAACAGCTGCTTACCTTGAATCTTTAGAAAATGTGGCCTTTGAATGGAATAAGGCAATCATTGAAATCAACGGAAACAAAGTCAGTTCAGGAAACCAAACCTGGGAAGCAGATCAGGTTTTTGTATGTAGCGGCGCAGATTTTGAAACTTTGTATCCCGAAATTTTTGATGCCACTCCTATCACCAAATGTAAACTTCAAATGATGCGCCTTGCCAAGCAACCGGAGAATTGGCGTATAGGACCGCCGCTTTGTGCAGGCCTGAGCTTTATCCATTACAAAGGATTTCATGTTGCACCTTCATTGGCCAAGCTCAAGAAGGTTTATGAGGAACAATATCCGGATTTATTGGATTTGGGTATCCATGTGATGGTTTCCCAAAATGGAAATGGCCAACTGACCATCGGTGACAGCCACGAGTATGGCAGGCATTTGGATCCGTTTGACAGGGAAGATATCAACAAAAAAATCACTGATTTTTTGAAGACTTTTTCAGCCTTCAAGGACTGGACTTTGGAATCTTCCTGGCATGGGATTTATCCCAAAATGACCAATGGAGCAACTGAATTTATCCATAAGGTCAATCCTCAAGTCTGGATAGTCAATGGCATGGGCGGGGCAGGGATGACTTTGTCATTCGGACTCGGTGAAGAAGTGGTGGAGAAAATCAGCTAAGGACTAGGGTATATTTAGATATCCTGCTATTTTTCATCATGGAAAACGAAATCTTGGTTCAGATCAGCCAAAAGATCAAAAGCATCAGAAAAGACAAAAATCTTACTATTCAGGAAATCGCCGAAAGGGCAGGCGTCACAAAGGGCTTGATCTCCCAAATCGAAAATTCCAGGACGCTACCCTCCTTACTTGTCCTGATGCAGATTATCCGGGCACTTGAAGTTGACCTTAACTTCTTTTTCAATGACCTCAGTCTGGACGGCAGGGAAGCTCCTGTTTTGGTTCTCAGAAAAGAAGAGTATAGCAAATTCGAAAAAGAACCTGCCTCAGGCTATCAGTATGAGCGGATATTTACAAGAAAAATCAAATCCGGAGCAGTCGATTTTGTTTTGTTGGAAATCATTCCTGGTTCGGTCAGGAATTTTGTGACCACCGATGCGTTTGAATTCAAATATATCCTTCAGGGCACCGTCAAATACATTTTCCGGGATCAGACCGTCGAACTTTTTGAAGGAGATTCCATGCTTTTTGACGGACGATTGGAGCACAATCCCGTCAATGAAGGAAAGGAAATAGTAAGGATGCTCGTTGTTTATTTCTTTGAAAATATGGAATAAGCTCCTGATTTTAATTTTTTATTTGGAAAGAATCAATCAAGCCACCCTCCAGATTGTAAGTTCTAAGTTCCAAAAAATCTCCAACGACCTGAACGGTACAATAATGATGGCCTCGGAAGTTCTTGGCAGTAAACCAAGCACGCGTTGGGGCATTGTCCTCCAAGTTGCCTCCCGCTCCTCCTGCCTGCACATAGACTGTCCCTTTTTCAGAATCGACTTTATCCCCTTTCAAAGGATGCGACCGCATATAAGTATGCAGATGTCCGAAGAAAACCATATCAACTTCATTGGCTTCAACTAGTGAAATCAAGTCTTTCAGTTGTGGATCACCCTGATTTCCGGGTTCCTTCCAGGTATTGCCATAATCATCCTCATCTGCAGAATAGGGTGCATGGTGCAGCACTACAAATTTCCACTTTGATTCACTTTTCGCCAATTCATTTTCTAGCCAAACATATTGTTCTCCTCCTTTCTGAAGGTCTTTTCGGGTATTGCTGTTGAGCATAAAAAAGGAAGCGTCTCCGTAATCGAAACGGTAAAAGCCCTTTTGCCCGGTATGCGGATGGTATTGTTTGTACCAATGAAGGTCTCCGTCCCCATTTCCTGGCACAGTCGCAATGGGAATCCTCGCAGTTAATGCCCCTGTTCCCTGAAAATATTCCATTGTCCACTCAAACTTGGAATCTTTCCATCCTCCATCTGTCAAATCTCCCAAATGAATCAAAAAATCAGGTCTTTCTTCCCAAAGCCGCTGTGCAACTTTGTTGTTGACCTGCGGTCTGCTTTCCGTATCGCTGATGATTCCAAAAAGAAAAGGATTGCCTTTTGGCTTCGCGGTTTGGAAAGAAAGAACCGGAGTAGATAATTTTTCTCCGATTTCAGATTCCAAGTCCAGCTTGTAAAAATAAGTCGTCCCGGGTTTCAGATTTTCTAAAATAATGGTTCTGATGAAGTCGTTTCCTGAGTCAAAATTCTTAGACATTTCCAATGGAAGTTTTTCACCATAGGTCAAAATGGCCTTGGAGGCCTGATCTGTTTCCCAAACCAATTGGGCAGCATTCTCACTGAAATCATTGAGGTACGGTCCTGCCTTAAAATGGAACTTGTCAGGATATAGCTTTCCTGCACTAATTTGATTCTCCACTTTCGAAAAAATACCGGCTATTTGCGGCTCCGAAAGCACATGGCTGAATAAGGCCACTTTCTTAAGGATATCATGGGCTTCCATATAAGGCTCCTTATCCAAAAAGGATTTTAAGACCAAAGTACTTCCCTCCAAAATTTCATCCATTTCCTTTTGCCAAACCATTTCGCCTTGTTCAAAAAGTGTGATGTTTTTCCCATCAAAGTTTAGTAAATAATGGTTCCAGTATTTTTTCCAGGGTTTGGAATTGAATCCTGATTCCTCCCAAATCCCTTTTTCCATCATGCCTGTAGTTACTTTTTTATCAAATACCGAAATAGCCAACCTTAAGTCCTCCTCTTGCCAAAATTCCCAAGAAATCCCAACCGGATTATTGACATGGTTGAGTAACAAAAACTCCAAAGCAAATGGTTTAGAAAAATCGACAGTATGGCTTTCAAACAGCTGAAAAATGGACGAAACAGAATGATTTAGGCTGTTTGGTGAGTCAGAATAACCAGCACCAAACTTTTGAAAATCTTTCAAAAAAACGGTTTCATCAGAGGACTTTGTGGCCGCATTTCTTGGAAGGTCATACTGATTCCAAAACCAGAATTCTTTGGGAGGTTTTGGGATGGAATCAGAGGATTGAAGTGAAGATTTTGGAAAGAGCAGTGAAAAAAGGATAAGAAAAGTCAGCATTGGAACCGGAATTTTTGTTTACCAATACTAAACAGAAGAAAAATGAAAGAGATGAAGAGGGTGTTAAGAAACTGATAAATAATCATCAATAGAAAAAGCCATAACTGAAAGTTTTCCGACTTTCAATTATGGCTATCAATAAATGTTTTACTTGTTTATTATCTGGAAAAAGTAAACGAAACCATTACCCTGTCAGTAAGTTTTTGTTCTTCTGGGCTGAATGTCGGTTCCTGATAGGATTCAGACATGTCCATGGACATCATCGCTTTTGCATTTCTCATGACCGTCATAATGACGTTTCCTGAAGAATAAGAAACCCTATGAACTTGGAGTTTGGACAATCCCAAGGACTTGGCGATCACTTCAGCTTTTGTTTTGGCATCTGCTATCGCCAATTCAAGCAACTTGGAAGAAGATGATTTTCTCAGCGCATCAGATACGTTGAATTGCATGTTGTAGGTCATGTCTGTGGTCTGATGGAGCGCTTCGGTGATTTTGATCAGATTTTGATCGGCAACTTTCACTTTTACTTTGATGGTCTGTGATGCTACGTACCCGCTGTCTTTAGAGGAATTATTACGGTAAATTCGGTTTATATTCACATAATAATTGTCAACAGTAAAGGTATATCCATCGACCCTAGTCTTTTTCAGCGCATCCTCGATGGATTTTGTTTTCTTGTTCAAGGCATTTGTCGCATCAGCCACTTTCAATGCTTTCTCTGATAAGGTGAGGTAAATCAATGCTTCGTCAGGCATGATTCCCAATTCACTTGTACCTTCAACTTCAATCAAAGGGATATTATTTTCTTGAGCGAAAGCAGATCCCAACAGGAATAAAAACGGCAATGCAAATAGTAGCTTTTTCATAATATTGGTTTTTAAGTCTTGTACGGATGATTCAAAACTTAGGCCAGTTTTTTTCAGTAATCAGTAATCAGAAAAAACGGTTGGCAGTGGAAACTGCAAACTGAGACTGAATACTGCAAACTTAATTATTTTCCCAAATCCAGGATATCCTTGATTTTGTTGGTTTTTTCCATTTCGTGGTACAATCCTTCGTAGTCATCGGCAATGATTTTATCACGAAATTTGGAAAGGTTGGATATATACAAGCTCATGGCCTCAAGGATATTTTTCTTGTTTTCCTGCATGATAGGCGCCCACATTCCAGGTGAACTTTTTGCTAACCTGACCGTCGACGCAAAACCACTTCCCGCCATGTCAAAAATGTTTTTTTCATCTTCCATTTTATCCAAGACGGTCTTGCCCAACATAAAAGAAGTGATATGCGACAAGTGGGAAACGAAGGCCAAATGCTTGTCATGCTCTTCAGGGTCCATGAAACGCAGCTTCATATTAAGCGCTTCCAATACCTCATAGGCTTTGGCTTTCAGGTGGATGTCGGTCTTTTCCATTTCGCAAATGATAAAAACTTTTCTGTCCAACAAATCTGCTTTGGCAGCTTTTGGGCCGGAATATTCTGTTCCTGCTATCGGGTGGCCGGCGAGGTAATGTTCTCTTTTGGGATGTTCTGATACCGCCTGACAAAGCAATTCTTTGGTTGATCCAAAATCCATCACCAAAGTTTCGGAACCAATTTCATCAAGAATTTTGACCAGCAATTCTGATAAGGTATTTGCAGGCGTTGCCAAAACGATGATATCTGTGTCGGTATCGGCCTTTTCTTTGGCTTCATCAATGATCCCCAAAGTCAGGGCATCCTGGAGGTTTTGTGGATTGGAATCAAATCCTGTAAAATGGATTTCCGGCTTTAACTGCTTCAATGCCAGGGAAAATGACCCTCCCAAAAGACCCAAACCGATGATGTGAATTTTTTTCATTTGTTGATAATGTATGTGGGTGATGTGTTTATGATAATCGTTTTATTGCTTCTTTGATGGATTCCTCTTTGACACAAAGTGAAAATCTCACGTAACCTTCCCCTTGTGTTCCGAAAATATGTCCGGGTGTGACAAAAATAGATTTGTTGTAAAGTAGGTCATCGACCAATTCATCCGATGTTTTTCCCTGAGGCAATTTAGCCCATACAAACATGCCTGCTGTGTCCTTTTCAAATTCCAAACCCAATTTTTCTACCAATTCCCAAATAAGTTTTCTTCTTTTGGAATAAATTTCATTCAGTCCTTCATACCAATCCCTTCCCAATGACATGGCTGCAATGGCACCTTGTTGGATTCCGAGAAACATTCCTGAATCCATATTGCTTTTGACTTTGGTAATGGCAGAGATCCATTCTGGCTTACCTGCAACAAAACCTACCCTCCAACCGGCCATATTCGAGGTCTTGCTAAGGGAATTGAGCTCCAAAGCTACCTCTTTTGCGCCTTCAATCTGGAAAATACTTTTTGGATTATCCTCCAAAACAAAGCTGTAGGGATTGTCATTGACGATGACGATGTGATGTTTTCTCCCAAACGCAATCAGCTTTTCAAAAACCTTCAAATCAGCCTTTGCGCCTGTAGGCATATGCGGATAATTGACCCACATCAGTTTGACTTTGCCTAGGTCTATTTTTTCGAGTTCATCAAAATCAGGATACCAACCATTTTCTGATTTTAAGTCATAATAAACCGGTTCCGCCAAAAGCAATTTGGTCACAGAAGTGTAAGTTGGGTAACCGGGATTTGGTACCAAAACCTGATCTCCCTCGTCCAAAAAAGTCATGGAAATGTGCATGATGCCTTCCTTTGAGCCCAATAAGGGCAATATTTCCGTATCGGCTAATAAGTTTACCCCATAATGACTTTGGTAAAAATCAGCGTAGGCGGTTCTCAAAGCAGGAATTCCCTGATAGCCTTGGTAGCCGTGGCTCGTTGGCAACAAAGAAGACTGGTGCAAAGCATCTACGACAGAAGGATGAGGCGGCAGGTCCGGACTTCCAATTCCCATGTTGATGATTGGTTTTCCTTCCTCCCGCAGTCTGTTGACTTCTTTGAGTTTTTGGGAAAAATAATATTCCTGAATGCTATCTGTCCGTTTGGAAAATCCCTTCATCTTATTTCCTGCTTACATATTCACCAAAAATCTTCACTTCTCCCCCATTTTGATTGACTGCGTCGATGGCCTTCAGGTATTTGGCGTAATCGTCAAATTGTGCATCAATGAAAAACGCATAGTGCCAGGGGTTTTCTATAACCGGAATGGATTGGATTTTACTCAAGTCAAGGTCATTGTCACTTAGCAAAGTCAGGAGCTTGGCAAGACTTCCCTTTTCATTTCTGATCGTGATTTTAAAAGACGCTTTATTGGGTTTTTCAGCTTGAAACGGCTTTTCTTTTTGAAGCAGGATGAATCGGGTAAAGTTATTTTTGATGGTTTGGATGTCTTTGGCAAGTATTTCCAATCCATAAATCTCTGCAGCTGTCACACTTGCGATTGCACCCAAACCTTTGACTTTATCATCTGAAATCCGTTTGGCAACTGTCGCAGTATCCACATCATCGATCAATTTGATGGCAGGATAATCCTCAAAAAAGCGTTTACATTGAAGCAATGCCATGGGATGGGATTTTACCTCTTTGATATCCGTAATTTTTTGCCCCGGCAAAACCATGAGGTTGTGGGAAATCGGTAGGTAGTATTCTTCAAAAATATGTAATTCGTGCCTGTCGATTAGGTCATAATTTGGGAGAATGGCACCTGCAATGGAGTTCTCAATCGCCATGACACCGTAAGGGACCTCTCCTCTTTGCACCGCCTTGGCCACTTCCTCAAAAGTCCTGAAACCCTCGATTTCAGTATCCGCCCCAAAATAATTGAGCGCAACCTGATGGTGAAAAGAACCGGGAATACCTTGAATGGCGACTTTCATAACCTATTTTTTGAAAATAAAATAAACCGCAAGCACCAAAAACCCAAATCCGATAATATGATTTAGTTTGATGGTTTCATTCTTGAAAAATACCAAAGTGAAAATCATAAATACCACCAAAGTGATAACTTCCTGAAGCACTTTCAATTCTACCAAAGAAAAAGGCCCGCCGTTTTCTTTGAACCCTATCCTATTGGCCGGAACCTGAAAAATGTATTCAAAGAAAGCGATTCCCCAACTGATCAAAACGATCGAGATCAACCCAAGATTTTCAAACCACTTCAAGTCTTTGAACTTTAGGTGTCCATACCAAGCCATGGTCATGAATGTATTGGAAAGGATCAAAAGAAGGATTGTATAGGTGCCTTTCATTTTTCAGAGGAGATGTGAGACCTGAGATATGAGATATGAGAGGAAAAACCCAAAGTCTTGTGTCTTTTGTCTAATGTCTAATGTCTATTATTGAAACGTGTTTCCAAAAACTCGGATACGATTTATTGACCACTGAAGGATCTTCAATAATCACCTTCGTTTTGGTCATCAGCGGCATAAATGCCATGGCCATCCTGTGGTCATCATAAGTGTGGATATGGACCTCATGAGGCATTGTCACGGAAGGAATCAAGGTGAAAACTTCATTTTCTCCTTCTTTGAGTTGGGCATTGAACTTCCCCAATTCTTGCTGCAAAGCATAAATCCTGTCAGTTTCCTTGATCCTCAAACTTTCCAATCCTGTAAATTTTGTCTTTTGACCAATGATCGCGCAGGTAACAGCTACTGTCTGTGCAAGATCCGGGCAATGCGTAAAATCCCATGAATCAAGTCCTTTGACAGGTTGTTTGGTGAGTTTGACCCCACCATTTTGAAATTCACTTTTGACACCTAGCCTGTCCATGATATCCACGATTTTAGAATCTCCCTGCAGGCTGTTTTCTTTCAGGCCTTCCAAAAAGAGCTCCCCTTCATCGGCACATGCCAATAAACTGAACCAATAACTTGCTCCCGACCAATCACTTTCGACATTGAATTGGGTAGGTTGATAAGCTTGATGGGAAACTTTGATGAAATTTCCATCCCAAGTATACTTTATACCAAAAGCTGACATGAGCTCAAGTGTCATTTCAATGTATGTTCTCGATCCGATTTTTCCTATGAGTTCCAATTCGAGTCCCATAGGAAGCACCGGCGCAATCATCAACAGTGCTGAAATATATTGGGAACTGACGTCTCCCCGGATTGTGATTTTATTTGTTTTTTGTTCTTTCAAGCCATGAATGGCCAAAGGTGGAAAACCTTCCTTGTTCATGTAATGGATTTCAGCACCTATTTCTCTCAACGCATCCACCAAAATGCCGATTGGCCTTTCACACATACGGGGCGTTCCGGTCATGACCTTATTTTGATTGGTGGCTGCGGCAAAAGCAGTCAAAAACCGCATGGTCGTACCGGCATCCAAAACATCAAAGATTGCAGGATTTTCTCCAAGCAACCTGATCATGGTCTGTGTATCACGCGCTTCGGCAAGGTTGCTCAGTCTGTTCTCACCTTCTGTAAGCGCATCGATGACCAATGCCCTGTTGCTTTCACTTTTGGAAGATGGAAGCGGGATGACTGTAGGTTGAAAAGCACTAATCTGGCTTAGAAATAAAGTTTCCAAGGTTGGATTCATTGGTTTAATGGAACTTGGGAAGTTAATGATTGGTAAAATGAGATGGCTTCTTTGATTTCTTCGGCTGTTCCTTTGATGTTGTAATCACAATTGCCTATTCTTCTCAAAAGTGAAAAGTTTACCGTTGATCCTTCATTCTTTTTATCCTGACTGCACAATTTGATGATGCCATCGATATCATCTTCGGGAAACTGAAAAACCCCGTATATTTCAGTCAAGGCATAAGTTATGTTTTTGAGATCATCTTTTGGCAATCCTGATTTTTTATGGGAAAGAAAAGCCTCGCAAACCATCCCTACCGCGATGGCTTCACCATGCAGCAAATGCAAATCTGTATTGAGATAAAAAGATTCGAAAGCATGGCCGATAGTATGTCCAAAATTCAAAATTTTCCGCAATCCAGCTTCTTTAGGGTCTTTTTCTACCACTTCCCTTTTGATCTGAACAGACTTTTCGATGATTTCCCTCCAATTCTGCTTTTCCCAATCTGCAATTTTGAGGCAAGAAAAGTAGTTGGCATTTTGGATCAAGCCGTGCTTCAAAACCTCAGCGTAACCCGAACGCATTTCCTCTAAAGGAAGTGTTTCGAGGAAAATTTCAGAAATCAGAACCAGTTCAGGTTGGGTAAATACGCCGATGTGGTTTTTGAAACCATTGAAATCTATCCCCAATTTTCCACCGACACTGGCATCCACCTGAGAGAGCAAAGTTGTCGGAATATTGATGAATCGGATTCCTCTTTTGTAAGTTGCCGCACAAAAACCTCCCATGTCCCCTGTCACGCCTCCACCAAGATTGATGACCAAAGCTTTTCTGTCAAAGCCTTCATCAGTCATCCATTGCCATATTTGGGTACAGGTGTTGAGGTTTTTATTGGCTTCGCCGGCAGGAAAAGAAAAATGTTTATGACCTTCCGGCAAAAGCTTCTCGATAATCGGATAGCAGAATTTTGAAGTATTGGAATCTGAGATCACTCCCAATTGGGAATAGCCCAATTGGTTCAAGTATTTACTCAAATCAAATGAGATATTGTTGGAAAATATTACTGACTCCAAAATATTGGGGATTTAAGACATGTATAAATAGGAAATCGATAATATTGGTGAAAGGTTAGAGGTAAAAGGTAAGAGGTTCAATTTACCCCTTACCTTTTACTTCTTACCTTCATTTTTTCACGGGGGCAGCTTCTCTCAATTGCTTTTCCTGTCTTTTGACAGATTCTTCATGGATGCAGTAGAGCAATTCTTTCATGAATTTTTCTGAAAGATTCTTCTGAACACCCTTTTGGGTACGGGATTCCATGACGAATTTCCATCGGTCTGATTGGAATACTGTGAGGTGGTGTTCTCTTTTATAAGCACCAACCTGATCAATTAGAGAAAACCTTTCCTGAAGGATATCCAATAACTGGTCATCCAAATGGTCAATTGCAGTCCTGAGGTCATTTAATCTTTCCCCCGGGTTTTCGCTTCCAATGGTATCTTTAAAATCAATCAATGATAGGATTTCTTTCAGCCTCTTAGGTGTAACCTGCTGCTTGGCATCAGACCAGGCATTGTCCGGATCATGGTGCGTCTCAATCATCAAACCGTCCAATCCAAAATTGATGGCTCTCTGTGCCGTTTCAAGGATTCCTTCCCTATTGCCAACAATATGACTCGGGTCGTTGATCACTTCCATTCCTTTCCACTCTCTTTTCAAGTGAATCGGCATGGACCAATTTGGCTTGTTTCTGAATCTTTTATCATAAGAATCAGAAAATCCACGGTGGATTGCGGCCAATTTGTTGATCCCTACTGAATGCATTCTTTCCAATGCGCCGATCCAAAGTTGCAAATCCGGGTTCATCGGGTTTTTGATCATCACAGGGATGTCCACTCCTTTGAGTGCATCGGCGATTTCCTGCACTGCAAATGGATTGACAGTAGTCCTTGCTCCTACCCAAAGTACATCTACCTTATGTTTCAATGCCAACTCCACATGCGCAGCATTGCCGACCTCAGTGGTGATGGGGATGTTGAGGTGATGTCTTACTATTTCCATCCATTTCAAACCTTCTTCTCCAATTCCTTCAAAGCTTCCCGGCCTGGTTCTCGGTTTCCAGATTCCTGCACGGAACATATCAGGAATCATGTTTTCTTTTTTCATGTCCAAGCAGACTTTTTCGATCTGCTCAGGTGTCTCTGCACTACATGGTCCTGCGATGATGATATGGTCTTCTATTCCGAATCCCCAGTCTTTGATTTGTAAATGGTCTTTCATGATTTGATAGGTTTAATAAAAAAAGCCCGACTCTTTCGAACCGGGCTTTTTTTGCTTTATGAATTTTTAGATTTTTTCTAGACAATAAGCAGCTCCGATTCGACTTTGAGGGCGAAAGTAAAAGTAATAAAAGCTAAAGAAGGCGAATGCTGCGATTAACATGTTCCAAAAGTAAGTGGCTCTTTTTTAAAAACAAATTAATTAATGAATAATTTCTTGCTTATTGTTCAAAAATCGGACTAACCATTAAAAATTCAATAATTAACTTTAGCGAATTCTAATAATTCAAAATATAATTTTGCTTTGGTAAATGCCAATAATATAATTAGCGGTCTGTTGTCAAGTGTTTGAGTTTATCTATCCTTCATTTTCTAAATGGCTTCTAATATCTTTTTTCGCAAGATATATGCTACCAAATAACCAAACAATCCCCTCCCCGATGAGGTTTTTTTAATATATTTGCGCCGTAATTTGAGTCCTATGCCTGTCAAACCCAATATTTCTTTCGAAAATCTTGAAGTTGCTTTTGCCTCCAAGTCAAATGCCGAGTTGAAAAAAATGTATCTCATTTTTGCTACAGTCAACAACAATCTTGCAGTCAGCGTCGGTACCAAACTCGCAAATTGGTCTTTTGCACTTGGCCTGCCTATCAAGGGAATCATGAAAAAAACCATGTTTGGACATTTTTGCGGCGGGGAAAATATCCATGACTGTCAGCAGGCTGTAGACAACCTAGCCAAATACCATATCCACACCATCCTCGATTATTCTGTAGAAGGGGAAGGAGATGAAATCAGCTATAATGCTACCAAAAACGAGATTTTAAGAACAATTGAACGGTCTGCTGGCGACGAGAATATGCCATTCGCAGTATTTAAGGTAACGGGATTAGGGGATTTGGCAATTATGACAAAAATCCAAGAAGGTAAATCCTTGGAAGAAACTGAAAAAACCTCTTTTGAAAATCTCCAAAAAAGGATTGATGAGCTTTGCAGGGCTGCCTACGAAGCGAATACAAAAATACTGATCGATGCAGAGGAGTCTTGGTTTCAGGATGTGATCGATGAAATGGCCTACGAAGCGATGGAAAAATACAACAAGCAATCCTGCATTGTGTACAACACCTACCAAATGTATCGCCATGATACACTTGCAAGACTTAAAAAAGCCCATGATGTCGCAATGGAGAAAGGATACCTACACGGTGCCAAATTGGTGCGGGGCGCTTACATGGAAAAAGAAAGAGACCGCGCGGCGGAGAAAGGATATCCAAGCCCTATACAGCCAACCAAAGAATCGTCCGACAGGGACTACAATGCTGCCTTGGAATTCTGTGTCGAAAACATCAAAACCATGGGATTGGTATCAGGTTCGCATAATGAAAAAAGCAACCTACTTTTGACTGAATTGATATCAAAATACGGCATCAATCCTTCTGATGAAAGTATATACTTTGCCCAACTCTACGGAATGAGTGATAACATTTCTTTCAACCTGGCAAAAGCCGGTTATAATGTAGTGAAATATGTCCCTTATGGACCGGTGGAAAAAGTAATGCCTTATCTTTCCCGAAGGGCTGAAGAAAACACCTCCGTTGCCGGACAAAGCAGCAGGGAATTTGACTTGGTCAAAAGGGAAATGGCAAGACGCAAAGCGGCTGGGAAATAGAGGTTATTGGTTATTGGTTAAAAATTATTTGAACTGAACAAATAGAGAAATGCAGTTATTAAGCGAACAGGAATTAGAAAGAAGAAAAGACCGGGAGGAATTGATAAAATTGGGGATCAACCCCTATCCGGCCGAATCATTTTTTGTCAATGTGACGGCGGATGATATCCATAAAAACTACGAAAACAGAAAGACAGATTATAAAGACATTTCCATCGCCGGCAGGTTGATGACAAAAAGAATTATGGGTTCCGCTTCTTTTGCAGAAATCCAGGATTCCACAGGAAGACTTCAAATCTACCTCAGAAGGGATGATTTATGTCCGGACGAAGACAAGACTTTCTACAATACTGTATTTAAAAAGCTTTTGGGGATAGGTGATTTTATCGGCCTGAAAGGATATATTTTCACCACCCAAACAGGTGAAATCTCCCTTCATGTCACTGACCTGAAGATCCTTTCTAAATCAATCAAACCACTCCCGGTGGTAAAAAGAGACGAGGAAGGGAATATTTACGATGGATTTACCGATCCGGAAATGAGGTACAGGCAACGTTATGTTGACCTTACTGTAAACCCGGACGTGAAGGATGTCTTCGTGACTAGGTCAAAGATCATCACCAATATGCGCCGATATTTTGATGACCATGGGTGGCTGGAAGTCGAAACTCCCATCCTGCAACAGGTCCATGGAGGTGCTGCAGCGCGCCCCTTTAATACGCATCATAATACCTTGGATATGCCCCTGTTCCTAAGGATCGCCAATGAACTTTATTTAAAAAGGTTGATTGTAGGCGGATTTGAAGGTGTATATGAGATAGGAAAAATGTTTAGAAACGAAGGAATGGATCGTACCCATAATCCTGAGTTTACCGGTATGGAAATCTATGTGGCATACAAAGATTATATCTGGATGATGGAAATGGTCGAGGACCTGATCGAAAAAATAACCTTCACTGTCCATGGGAAAACCATCCTGAAGGTAGCTGATAAGGAAATTGACTTTGCCGGACCATACAGAAGATTGACGATGTTTGATTCCATCAAGGAATATGCAGGAATTGATGTGAGCGAAATGGATGAAGTCGGGTTGAGGAAAGTATGTGCTGACCTTGGCATCCAAGTGGACCACAGCATGGGCAAAGGAAAGCTGATCGACGAAATTTTCGGTGAGAAGGTGGAAGCCAATTTAATCCAACCAACCTATATCACAGACTATCCTGTAGAAATGACACCTTTGGCCAAAAACCACAGGTCCAAAGAAGGTTTGGTAGAGCGTTTTGAGCTTTTTGTCAATGGGAAAGAAATCGCCAATGCATATTCTGAATTGAATGATCCGATAATACAAAGGGAAAGGTTTGAAGACCAGTTGAAATTGGCGGCAAGGGGTGATGATGAAGCTATGGCCATGGATGAAGATTTTCTCCGGGCATTGGAATATGGGATGCCTCCTACTTCGGGACTTGGAATTGGAATCGACAGATTGACAATGCTATTGACCAATAAAACAACCATTCAGGAAGTCCTTTTCTTCCCTCAAATGAGACCTGAAAAGAAAATGAATATCGCCTCCGATGAGGATTTCATGGAATTGGGCATTCCGGCAGGATTGATTCCGGTGATAAGGGATATGAATATCCAGACTATTGATCAGTTAAAGGAAATGGATCCAAACAAGCTTTTCAATGATGTTTGTGGCAGAAGGAAGAAATTGAAACTGGAGGTGCCAAATCCAAGCAAAGAAGATGTGGAGAAGTGGGTTTTGAGGGGAAATGTGAGGGATTAAACAAAATCAAAAACCAGGGTATACCGTGGTTTTTGATTTTGTTTAATGATCTTTCTTAAAACACTTTTTTTAGTGTCAAACTGCTTTGGAAAGTCAAACAAATAAAATAGAATCTAAAAAGTAAAATTATTTTTAACCTTTGTAATGAATAGGAAATTAAATTACTCATAATTTCTATTAAATTTATTATCGCAAATAAGAAAATAGATGTATATAAGCCTCTTTGCCAGTAACTTAATATTCTACTACTATCGGTTAGTAAGACTGAAGTCCGAAGAGCGATGGATATATCTGAATCCTGCCGTGAATTCTTTTGAATTTCCAATTCTCTGGTATCTATGCGTAGATACAATTCAGATTGTATCTTATAATAAAATTTTTTCAATTTTTATACAACAATCTTTAAATAATTATTTCAAATTATTAAATTATGTTCGCGACATTTTTAAATCAATATTCAAAAGTTGAATTCTATTTTCCAAAAACCATCAATAAAAATTTAAATCACCTCAAGTTATGTCCTATTTATTTACATCAGAATCAGTGTCTGAAGGTCATCCTGACAAAGTCGCTGATCAGATTTCAGACGCTTTGATCGATAATTTTTTAGCATTTGACCCAAA
>NZ_JAKZAL010000016.1 GCF_022538115.1 Cognataquiflexum rubidum
AACAGAGAAGTTAAGCCCTGCAGCGCCGATGGTACTGGGGTTACACCCGGGAGAGTAGGCCGCCGCCACATTATTCAAAAAGCCAGCCCATAAAGCTGGCTTTTGGCGTTTAGGACCCACCCACAAAATCAACCACAGTATTACTGAATAGCAAAGAAACAAAAGGAACGAAGGCTAAAAAACCACAGTTCAGTTGCCTGGACCTACGATCCCGATCTGGATGTAGAATGGAGTAACCTTTTAGGCGTAATTTATTTGCTAAGCCTTCTCGATACTCGCTAAATAGCTTCACTTAAGCTATTCCAGAGGCTATTTCTTCCTCCTTCTGATTTTGAATTTGTAATTCAATAAACTAGAATTACCTTTCGATTAGAGGTTTACGATTTGTATCCAATTGCAAATTGGAAATGATAAAAGGGTGGAATTACAAATCCCACCCAGTCCTAGCATCGGACGTTTGACTACGCCTAGGTTGGGCGGATAAGCCCCGCCAAAGTCGGGCAGGCCTGCAGCGCCGATGCCTGCCCGCCACGGCTCACGGGAGAGTAGGCCGCCGCCACATTATTCAGACCCTCAGATTCATACCTGAGGGTCTTTTTGCGTTTAGGACATTCCACAACAACCTTAACAATCCACGTTTTTCCTGAATAATAAAAAAACAAGGGGTAAAAGAGTTTTTTGAGCCAAACGTGTTTAAAGATTTGCCTTTTGACCACAGGTTTGGGATGTTGCTGTTGTATGACACCAACTTGCCGGTTTAGCTATAGGTCTGGTAAGTCAGAGTATACCTTACATTACTGTTCCGTAGACCTTCCCTTACATTTTGACCGTGTTTGTACCGTGTATTCACCGTGTTTGAGGAGGAAGATAGTTGTAGGTAAAATACCCAAGAGTTAAATATGAAGTTTCCCTTGGTAAAAATATAGTTCAGCTGAAAGAGGTTTCCGATTTGGTATTATTAGTCAAAGATCCAAAAACCTGAATATTTCCCTCAGCTAAAAAATCACCAACTCACTTCCACCATCACCGGAAAATGGTCTGAAGGGTACTTCATTCCATAATTGTCTGTTAGGATTCCATGTCTGAGAACGGTGATATTTGGACTGACAAAAATATGGTCAATGATACCTTCTGGAAGCTTTTCCCAATTGTATCCATTGAATGTTCCCTGATTTCCTATGGAAGGTATTTTTGAAATCAGCCTGCTGTCTTTCATATCAGAATTGTTAAGAACAGTTTGATACGCCGGATTGTCTGGCATGACGTTAAAATCACCCATAAATACAACAGGAAGGTTTTCTGTATTGATTTCTTTTATTTTTCTAATTACCAATTTACTGCTCTCTTCTCTTGCTTTTTGACCGATATGGTCATAGTGGATATTGAATACATAGAACTTTTTACCTTCTTTATTTTCAAATTTCACCCAAGTACAAACCCTATTCAATGCGGCGTCCCATCCTTTTGAGGGCTTGTCCGGTGTCTCGGAAAGCCAAAACGTGCTTTGATCCAAAACTTTTAGCTTTTCTGGATTGTAGAAAACCGCACTGAATTCTCCTTCTTTCCCGCCTTTGTCCCTGCCGACACCTACATAAGGATATCCCAAACCATTTTTGATTTCCTCAAGTTGATGGTACATCCCTTCTTGGGTTCCGATGATGTCCATTTGGTGGAACTTGATCAGGTTGATCAAATGGGGTGCCCGGTCTTTCCATAGATTACCGATATCATTGGGATTGTCAAACCGGATATTATACGTCGTAATGTTCATGTTTTGGGCTAAGGAAAAGGAAACCGGATAAGAAACTGCTATGAAAAACAATACAACAAGAGAATATACGCGAATTGAGGAAGGTATCATGGTCTTTGTAATTTTTGATTTCTAAATTTAGCAATTAAATATAGGCCTTACCGAACCGTTAATAGAAACCGTTGTTCTTATCTTAAAATTAAAAAATGAAGACCATTAACCCAAAAGACGTTTCGATAGCCCAATTCCACAGTTACCTGCTCGGTGCTGTAGCCCCGCGTCCGATTGCATTTGCCAGCACAGTGGATAAGGAAGGCAATGTCAATTTAAGTCCCTTCAGTTTTTTCAATGTTTTTGGTACCAATCCTCCTGTGTTGGTTTTTTCACCTTCCCGGAGAGTAAGGGACAATACGACCAAGCATAGCCTTGATAATGTCTTGGAAGTACCCGAGGTCGTGATCAATATGGTGAACTTCTCTATGGTCGAACAAATGTCTTTGGCAAGTACCGAATACGAAAAAGGTGTCAATGAATTTGTGAAATCCGGGTTTTCGGAAGAATCTTCCATTTTAGTAAAACCCCCAAGAGTGAAAGAAGCTCCTGTGGCTTTCGAGTGTAAAGTGCTGCAAGTATTACCAATAGGTGAAGGAGGAGGATCTGCCAATCTGGTGATATGCGAAGTTTTGTTGGCACATATATCCGAAGAGCTTTTGGATGAAAACGGGCAGATTTCCCCACAGAAATTGGATGCAGTGGCCAGAATGGGAGGGGATTGGTATTGTAGGGCAAATGGGGAAGCTTTATTTGAAATCGCCAAACCAATCAGGAATAAAGGCATTGGCGTTGATAACATTCCTCCGCACATCAGGAACAGTTCCGTGTTGTCCGGAAATAACCTTGGGAGGTTAGGCAATTGTGAAAAACTTCCCGAACCCATCGAAATCCAACAATATTCTCAGGATGTGACGATTCAGGAAATGAAATTAAGATTTAAAAATGACAGGGAGAGTTTTGATTTTCACCTGCACGAGTATGCAAAACAAGTGTTGGAATCAGGGGATGTCCAAACTGCTTGGAAGATTTTGCTCCAAGAGCAAGAATAAAAAAAGGAGCGTTTAGCTCCTTTTTTTGTTATCTGATGACGATGTCATACGGCATCCTGACCATTATGCCTTCGTATTTTTTGACACTTTCTACCTGTTTGTAAATCGGGTAAAATGTACCTAGTTGTTGCCTTTGATAGAATACCTGTACATCATTGGTAAATTCACTCAAGAATCTTTCAAACCAAGGCTTGGCCTGCGGATAATAGACCACGCGGTAATCGTCCGCAACACCGGCTTTTTCAGCAGCGATTTTCACAGCATCATCCAATCCCCCCAATACATCCACCAAACCATTTGCCAATGCCTGGTTTCCTGACCAAACTCTTCCTGATGCAACTTTCATAATATCTTCTTTGCTGCGGTTTCTTCCGTCAGCAACTCTTGTCAAAAAGACATCATAACCTTCTTCTACCTGGGCCTGGAAAATACTCTTTTCCATTTCAGAGATTTTTCGGGTTGGCGTAAGGAAATCAGAAAGTTCGCCGGTCTTGACCACATCGGTGGTAATTCCCATTTTGTTGTTAAGAAGGCCTTGGGCATTAAACCAAAGGGCGAAAATCCCGATAGAACCTGTTATGGTATTGGGTTGTGCCACTATGGTATCTGCAGCAGCAGCAATGTAATATCCCCCGGAGGCGGCAACTTCTCCCATGGAAGCGATGACAGGTTTTTCTTTACTAGCAAGATCTAGTTCTCTCCAGATCACTTCAGATGCCAAAGCAGATCCTCCGGGAGAATTAACCCTCAATACAATAGCCTTTACGTCTTTGTTTTTTCTTGCCTTTTTGATTTCTTCTTTGAAAGTATCTGAAGCAATAGACCCTTCGGATTTACCGCTGACAATGTCTCCTTCGGCGACAATGACCGCAATCCTGTTTTTAGAGGTAAGGTTTTTGGTTTTAGAAGACCTGTTGATACCGGTCATGGTGATGGTGTTGATGTTATCCTCCTCACCCAATCCAAGTTTTTCTTTCATGAGGTCAATAACCTGATCTTCATACCACAGTCCGTCAATGAGTTTGTATTCCAAAGCATCGCTAAGTTTTCTAACCAGCATTTTGGAGTTGATTTCGGTAATCGAATCTAAGGAAATTCCCCTGCTTTCGCTTATTTCATTCAAAGCAAAATTATTGAGGTCATTCAGAAAAGAGGCCGTCTGCATTCTGCTCGAATCACTCATTTTATCCAAAATAAAGGGTTCTACGGCACTTTTGAAATCTCCTACACGGAAAACCTGCGGCTCAATTTCAAGCTTTTCAAACATCCCTTTGAAGAATACCACCTCTGAAGCAAAGCCGTTGAATTCCATCAGACCGGAAGGGTTGATGTAAATGTCATCAGAAATAGAACTCAGAAAATATCCTCCTTCGGTGTAATATTCGCCGTAACTCACAATGAATTTACCGGAGGATTTGAAATCCTTAAGCGCATCTCTCAGTTCTTTGATTCCGGCCTGTCCGGCTGAAAATGTTCCGGCTTTGATAAAAATCCCTTTTACATTTTCATTTTCTTTTGCTGTTTCAATTGCCCTTTTCAAGGAAGTCAAACCAACCGTCGAAACACCTCCAAAAACGTTGAAAGATGAAAAATCAGGATCGTCCTCACTGCTTCTTTCGACTAGTTGCCGTCCTTCAAGGTTCAATAATAGTACAGTGTTTTCTTTCACATCCACATCACTTTCCGAAGAGGAAGAAATCACTGCAATGATGCCGGCAAGAATAAAAAAACTCATTACCGAAAATATCAGCAAGCCAACAATGACTGCCAAAACGTTACCAAGAAATCTCATAATATTTAATTTTGATGGCTAAATTACTTCTTTTTTCTTTATGTTTATCCCAATACAAACCTTAACAGCGGAATGAATCAAGTGGTTTTTATATTAGGGGGGAATCTTGGTGACAGGTTAAGATTAATAGAGGGGAGTGTTGAATTGATGGTCTCTCATTTTGGTCCCATAACCCGCAAATCTTCCATTTTTGAAACTGGTGCTTGGGGTGGAAAATCTAACGGGAATTACCTCAATCAAGTTCTTGTGTTCAACACTTCATTTTTCCCTGAAGAGATTTTAGATGTTATTTTGGAAATAGAGTTAAAAATGGGTAGAACAAGAGGAGAGAAGTGGGGTGATCGGACGATGGATATTGATATCCTTTACTTTGGCAATGAAAAATTCCAATCCGAAAGGCTTACTATTCCACATCCATTTCTACAGGAAAGAAGATTTGTTTTGGAACCTTTGGCAGAAACTCTCCCTGATTTCGTGCATCCCGTTTTATATAAAACCAACCGAGAACTTTTAGAGAATTGTTGGGATAAATCTAGTGTGAAGATTTACATAAAATGAAGAAGCCATCCCCAATTTGGAATGGCTTCCCATTTTTTCTTTCTATTTCAATTAGTTCAATTCAGTTTCTTGAGAATTCAATTAACCAATTAACCAATTAACCAATTAACCAATCCCCAACTTTAAATGCTTCTGACTTCTGCTTCTTTGTGGATTTTTTTTACCAAACCCTGAAGTACTTTTCCCGGGCCACATTCCACAAAATGGGTAGCACCATCTGTCACCATGTTTTGAACAGACTGTGTCCATTTGACCGGTGCGGTCAGTTGGGCAATCAGATTTTTTTTGATTTCTTCTATGTCACTCACGCCTGTTGTGCTTACGTTTTGGTAGATAGGACAGGTTGGTTGGTGAAATGTGGTTGATTCAATGGCTTTTCGCAGTTTCACTCCGGCAGGTTCCATAAGCGTGGAGTGGAAAGCACCTCCTACAGGCAAAGGCAAAGCCCGTTTTGCCCCGGCTTCTTTCATTTTTTCGCAGGCGATTTCTATTCCTTTGTTTGTACCGGAGATGACCAATTGCCCGGGACAATTGTAATTGGCAGGAACGACAATTTCCTCTTTGATCGAAGCACAGATTTCTTCTACTTTTTCATCTTCAAGGCCCAAGATGGCGGCCATTCCGGATGGGTTGATTTCACAGGCTTCCTGCATGGCAAGTGCCCGTTGGTAAACCAATTTTAAACCATCCTCAAAGGCTAGAGTTCCATTGGCCACCAAAGCGGAAAATTCACCCAAAGAGTGACCTGCCACCATATCTGGATTGAAATCAGGAGATGTTTTGGCGAGAATTACTGAATGCAAAAAGATGGCCGGCTGGGTTACTTTAGTCTGTTTCAGTTCTTCATCCGAACCTTCAAACATGATGTCAGAAATCCGGAAACCCAAGATTTCATTGGCTTTTTCGAAAAGCTTTTTAGCATCTTCATTGCTTTCATACAGTTCTTTTCCCATACCTGAAAACTGTGCACCCTGTCCCGGAAAAACGTATGCTTTCATAATTTTTGATTTAATTTTTATTTATGAACAGCAAATATATCAAAAAAAAATGGCCCATGTTTTAGGCCACTTCTTCATTGCTTTGGAATGAATACCTATCAGTTGTTTACCTCTGAATGGTGAAAATCTCCCAAATTATAGATTTCCATGATGTCTTTTAATATGGCCTGAAAATCTATGTTCAGGTCAATCAGTTTTCCGGTTTGGATGTCAAAAACCCATCCATGAACTTTCATATCCCTTTCTTTGATGGCTTTTTGTACAGCAGCTGTTTTGATTAGGTTGACACATTGTTCTTGTACATTCAATTCTACCAGCCTGTTGTATCTGGCGTTTTCATCTAAGATAGCATTCAATTCTTTTCTATGAATTCGGTAGACATCTCTGATGTTTCTAAGCCAAGGGTTGAGTAATCCAAGATCTGCAGCATTCATCGCTGCCTTTACTCCCCCACAAAAGTAGTGGCCACAAACCACCACGTGATTTACTCCGAGATTTTGGACGGCATAGTTCAGAACAGACATGACATTGAGGTCGATACTGATGACCATATTGGCAATGTTTCTATGCACAAAAACCTCCCCGGGCTGAACTCCCATTAATTCTTCTGCGGTTACCCTGCTGTCAGAACATCCAATGTATAAAATATCGGGATTTTGTCCTTTGGACAAATCCTCAAAATAATGTGGGTCAATCTCAAGCTTGGAGGCAATCCAATTTTGGTTGTTTTCAAAAACTCTGCTTATATCCATCATTTTAAATAATTTCTCGTGTTGATCTTTTGAAGATAAAAAGAAAACCCAAAATCAGGAGGATTTTTTATACCAATCGGTAAATTATCTACTCATTTTTTACAAAAATTTCTGTTTTTCTTTTGGAGATGGAATCCTGCACGTTTCTTTTTTCCCAAACCACCTGTACCTGTTTCTCGCTATCCAATCATAGACAGGGTCACGGATAAATGAAGGAACAATACTGAAAATATACATTGCGGGCCAAAGGCTTCCAAGATTTCTCGCAATTTCAAGTGCCGCTTTACTTTTATAAAACACTTGGTCGCCTCTGATCAAAATGATCGAATCAATGTAATTCTGGTTGATTTTATACTCCTTTAGAATTGATTTGGTAGCCTTATCCTGAAGAGCTCCAAATTTGAATCGGTCATTTTTATCTCTTCTTATAACAAAATCGACGGCATTGTTGCACAAATTGCAGACGCCGTCGAAAAGGATAATGTCATACTTGTCTTGAATTCTCATCGGATGATCTGAACTGTACCTTTGAATTTTTGCTCCTGCTTGGTAGGATCCAAAACATCAAATTTGACAGTCGCGGTATAGAAATAGGTACCTGAAGGTAATTCGGCGCCGTTTTTATCTGTTCCGTCCCATCGGATATAAACATCATTTTCATTGGAGGAGAGGCTATTGTAATTGAAAACTTCCACACCCCATCTATTGACAATAAATATTTCTACCCCCAATACAAACCTTGGACATTTTGAAAATGGATTGTCAAAAGCCATAAAGGTCTCATTGATGCCGTCCCCGTTTGGAGTGAAAGCGTTTGGAAGGAAATAACTCGGGCAATTGTCAACACACACTACATTGCTTGGTTCGCTTTCATTGCCTGACCTGTCCACTGCAGTAATGTAATAACATCCCCTGTAATTTGGAATGTCTTTGATAAGGGCATCCCTCTCGAAGGCAGAATAAGTTCCGACCAATTCGAATTCGCCATCTTCACCTTCCGGCGTGAAGTACAACCTGAAAGCACTCAATTCATCATCGCAAACACCTGTGAAATTGGGTTCCCAACTCAATTCATGTTCATAGGTATTGTTGCCACAGCCTTTGTCAGATAAATATTCTGTACACTCCGGACCTTCAAAAACCAGAACAGGGGGACAAGGCAGCCTGTCATCATCGGGTCTCGCACAGATGATTTGGGATTTGTTTTCCAAAGGATATTCTATTTCATCCACATTATAGGCACCTTTTGTGATCACATAGTAGCAATATTCAATATCCTTTTTCAAGGAGATACCATTGTGTCTGCCATCGTCAAAGTAGGTAAAACCCGCTATGGTGGGATCAACTTCTGCTATCAGGGTAAATGTATTTTCGTCCAACGCATCTGGGTCATTCCTGTTACGGTAGACTTCATGCTTATATTGGGAAAGAGAGTTATTCCAAGGAGTGTTGAATTGCCATTTCAACTCAATTGCCTCATTGATGATGACCAAATCCAGTCTTACTGACGAAGCGGAACTGGAACTGTCAATGGTGGTCGTATTTTCTTTGAGGATTACCTTATAATTATAAACCAGATTTTCTGTATTCAACCCTGTATCTGTAAATGAAGTATCCGAAGTACTGACTACGGAAACCCTGTTTTGGCTTCCTGAAAAACCATTATTTCTTAACAGTTCATAGGTAAATGGACCGGGGAACTGGGTTCTATCAATATCATAAGGAGGGGTCCATTTTACAAAAATCTGACCTGATTCGGTGTCTGTGGCTTCTATACTGACATTGGTAATCAGGGGTACATCCACATCTATGGTGATACAGATTTCCTCCGAAACGATACTCTCACCGGATCTTGGACTTGGAAATGCAGCCACCAACCTATAGCAGTATGTGTTTCCGGGAGCGAGACCTTCGCCCATATTGGTATCCAAGAAATCAAAAGTCGACATGTTAGTGTTTCCCACCAACTCATACCCTGCCCTGATACCCGTTTCACAAGAATCCGGTTCGTAAGGATCTGAATTGATTCTTCGCCATACCTGCATGGTCTGTGCAGAACTGCTGCAGGCATAAGGTGACCATTCTACATTGACTGATCTTCCCTGTTGCTGTTCGGCATTTTCAAGGACCGGAGGAGGTCCTATAATTTTAATATTCCAAGTTTTGATATCTACCAATGCCGGACCGGACTTTGGTTGGTCGGTGATTCTTACCCTTACCTGATATTCTCTTTCTCTGATGTGGCTACAGATGGTCTGCCATGTAAAGTTGATCACTCCCGGAGAAAGTTGGTAAACAGATTCTGGTTTGTAAGTAGCTGGAGAACTCAAAATCTCTATAGGATCACCAAAAACCTCAATTTTAATAGGATCACCATCGGGATCCGATCCTTGGATGATCTCTTCGATTTTGGTACCTGCTATCACGCAAAGGTCATCAGGAAGAATCAATACTGGCCTGTTATTGTTGGAATTTTCGATGATGATCTGCATATCCCGGACTACATAGCCAATCAGCCGCCATTCTCCATCTATTCTGCGATATTCATTGATTCTAAATGCGACATTGTATTGTCCCGCAATGCCGGGTGCATCCCAAACCAGATCGCCTGTAATTGGATCCACTGTAAGAAAAGGACCTGGTGAACCGTCTTCTTTGTTGAAACTGAATTCAGATGTTGCAGGACTCCTGTAATTGTTTACAGGTCTTTGGAAAGCCTGCTTTGGAATGTCCAAGCTATATGCCAAGCTATCTCCATCAGGATCAAAGGCGCCCGGATTGTGGATGAACCGCCTGTTTACTGCCCCATTGTCTACCGGAGGAATGGTCAAGACCGGAGAGTTATTCACGCCGATAAATGGATCGATGGTAATCTGGGTTTCCACATAAAATGGCGTTTCTACGGAATTATCCATATTCAGCGTCAGGTCATTTCTATTGAATTCCCTAAACCAAATGGTGTACCTGCCCGGACCCTGGAAAGTATGTTCGATGACAAAAGTGTTTTTTTCGATTTGGTTACCCAATGATTCGACCAACACAAAATCACTTTCGGTATTAAGGCTGACTTCTCGGCCATCCCCAAAATTGATTACTCCAGGGCCAAAAATGACACTGGATCTTGTGTCAGTATAGCCTACAACAGTGATTTTGTAAGTCAAGGTCTGTACTGATACCCGCTCTGCAGTTATCTCACCGGCACGGATGTGGGTAGCATATGCCTGGGTGGCAGAAAGGATTAAAAGGCAAAGGGAAAATAAAAATAAATATCTAAATCTCATGCAGGTAGAATTTGATTATCAAGATATACGAAAATAAATAAATCAGGATGAAATTATGTACTTAAATCAAACAATAAAAATAAACAGTTGGTTATACATGTGTTTCAAAATAACGAAAAGAAGCAATTTTAATTGTCTATTTAGAATAATTTAAAATAAGTTTAATCGATTGCTATTGGATTGTTTACTAACCTTTCCAAATGTAAATTTGGCGGCGAAGTTTATTAACCTATTTTCAATCGAACACTTAAGAAAAATCATATGAGTTGGGTATCAAAAACCTTGAAAAGCACCTTGGGTCAAAAATTATTAATGGCCCTCACAGGATTGTTTTTAATATTGTTCCTGGTCGTCCACCTGATCGGTAACCTTCAGCTTTTATTGCCGGACAATGGTGAGTCCTTCAATCTCTATGCTGAAAGTATGGCTCAAAATCCACTCATCAGGGTAGTATCTATTGGGAACTTCGCTTTTATCCTTCTTCACGTAGTTTATTCAATTATGCTGTCGAGGTATAATAAGAGCTCAAGACCGATAGATTATGCGATGAGCAAAGCTTCCACCAATAGTTCTTGGTCTTCCAGAAATATGGGAATTCTGGGTACAATTATCCTGATATTCCTTTTGGTACATTTAAAGGGTTTCTATTACGAGATCAAATTCGGAGAAATGCCAATGGTTGACTACGAAGGTGTGACTTACAAAAATGTATTTGCGATCGTGGCAGCAGCATATTCCAATGTGTTATATGTCGCATTTTATGTGGTCGCTATGGGTTTCCTAGGTTTTCACCTGTCCCATGGATTTGCAAGTGCATTTCAGACGCTTGGACTAAACCATGTAAAATATTCTCCCTTGATCCAGAAAGTCGGTTTTGGCTTTGCGATCGTAGTTCCGGCTCTTTTTGCCTTGATTCCTATTGTGATGTACATCCAGTCACTTTGATTGGAAGTAAATTGAAAATGAATGTAGAAAATTAAATCTGACCTAGATGATACTGGATTCTAAAATACCTGAAGGCCCATTGGCAGAAAAATGGACCAAACATAAATTTAACGTGAAGTTGGTCAACCCGGCCAATAAAAGGAAATATGATGTCATAGTCGTTGGGACAGGTCTCGCAGGTGCCTCAGCCGCTGCTTCACTGGCAGAGTTGGGGTACAATGTAAAAGCTTTTTGTTTCCAAGACAGTCCAAGAAGGGCGCATTCGATCGCTGCCCAAGGAGGAATCAATGCTGCAAAAAACTATCAAAATGACGGGGATTCAGTGTATAGGTTGTTTTATGACACCATCAAAGGTGGTGATTACAGAGCAAGAGAATCCAATGTCTACCGTTTGGCAGAAGTATCTGTAAAGATTATTGACCAATGTGTGGCTCAGGGTGTTCCTTTTGCACGTGAATACGGAGGTCTGTTGGCCAACCGATCTTTTGGTGGGGCGCAGGTTTCCAGGACTTTTTATGCAAGAGGTCAGACCGGACAGCAGTTGCTTTTGGGTGCTTATTCGGCACTAAGCCGTCAGGTCGCCAATGGCAAAGTGAAATTATATCCACGTACCGAAATGATGGATGTGGTGACCATTGATGGAAAAGCGAGGGGAATCATCACCCGAAATCTGATTACGGGTGCTATTGAATCTCACTCCGCACATGCGGTTTTGCTTTGCACAGGAGGATATGGCAACGTTTTCTTCCTCTCTACCAATGCAATGGGATCCAATGTGACTGCGGCTTGGAGAGCGCATAAAAAAGGTGCATTGATGGCAAATCCGTGCTTTACGCAGATTCACCCTACATGTATTCCGGTGTCAGGAGACCACCAGTCCAAATTGACACTGATGTCTGAATCCTTAAGAAACGACGGAAGGGTTTGGGTGCCAGCGACTGTGGCTACAGCAGAAAAACTCAGAAAAGGCCAAATCAAAGCCAACGATATCAAAGAGGAAGACAGGGATTATTTCTTGGAAAGAAAGTATCCTTCCTTCGGTAACCTTGTGCCAAGAGATGTGGCCTCAAGAAATGCAAAATATGTTTGTGATGAAGGCAGGGGAGTAAATGAAACCGGAGAAGCTGTTTTCTTGGATTTCAGGGATGCCATCAAAAGGGATGGAAAAGACACCATCAGTGCCAAGTATGGAAACCTGTTTGATATGTATCAGCAGATCACAGGAGAAAACCCCTATGAAATGCCAATGATGATCTATCCTGCTGTCCACTACACAATGGGAGGACTTTGGGTGGATTACAACCTTATGACCAATGTTCCCGGCTTGTATGCGTTGGGTGAAGCCAACTTCTCAGACCACGGAGCAAACAGATTGGGAGCATCTGCCTTGATGCAGGGACTTGCAGATGGCTATTTTGTGATTCCTTACACTATCGGAGATTATTTAGCACAAAATCCTGCGGGAAAAATCGGAACAGACCATCAGGAATTTCAAAAGGCCGAAAAAGAGGTAAAAGAGAGGATTCAAAAACTTCTCGGTATCAAAGGAGAAAAGACCATTGACCATTTCCATAAGAGATTGGGCAAGATCATGTGGGATTATTGCGGAATGGCAAGGTCTGAAGAAGGTTTGAAAAAAGCCAAAGCCATGATCAAAGAACTGAAAGCAGAGTTTTGGTCCAATGTCAAAGTACTTGGAGACAACGAAGAACTCAACCAATCACTGGAAAAAGCACATAGAGTTGCAGATTTCATTGAATTGGGAGAACTGATGGTCGATGATGCTTTGAACAGAAATGAATCCTGCGGTGGTCACTTCAGGGAGGAATACCAGACTCCTGAAGGAGAAGCCCTTAGAGACGATGTGAATTTCGCTTACGTAGCCGCATGGAAATACCTTGGAGAAGGTCAAGAGGAAGAATTGGTGAAAGATCCATTGGTATTCGAAAACGTGAAGTTGACCCAAAGAAGTTACAAGTAAACCAGACGCATTTAACTCGTTAGAGATATGAATTTAACTTTGAAAATCTGGAGACAGAAAAACAACTCCGACAAGGGGGGATTTAAAGATTACAAATTGGGAGGAGTATCCAAGGACATGTCTTTCCTGGAAATGCTTGATGTACTCAATGAAGAACTTTCAGCCAAAGGCGAAGATCCTGTACATTTTGACCATGACTGTAGAGAAGGAATCTGCGGAATGTGCTCTCTTTATATCAACGGAAAGCCACATGGCCCTCAGCAAACAACAACTTGTCAGCTGCATATGCGGTCATTTAATGATGGGGAAACCATCACCATCGAACCATGGAGAGCAAAAGCATTTCCGGTGCTGAAAGATTTAGTGACTGACAGGTCTGCCTTCGATAGGATAATCCAAGCAGGAGGTTATGTTTCGGTCAATACAGGAGGTGTCCCTGATGCCAACGAAATCCCCATTCCAAAAACTATCGCCGAAATGGCAATGGATGCAGCACAGTGTATCGGATGCGGTGCCTGTGTAGCCGCCTGCAAAAATGCCTCGGCCATGTTGTTTACCTCTGCCAAAGTTTCTCAGTTGGCATTGTTGCCACAAGGTCAGGTGGAAAGGAAAACACGAGCAGAGAAAATGGTAGCTCAAATGGACGCCGAGGGTTTTGGTGCTTGTACCAATACCGGTGCCTGTGAAGCGGAATGTCCTAAAGGAATCAGTATTACGAATATTGCCCGTATGAACAGGGAATATTTCTCAGCTGTTGTCAGCAGTCAAAACGTCTGATTCCAAATACTATAGAAAAGTAATAGCCGGCTTGTCCGGCTTTTTTTTTGATCAAACCTCACCCTACATCGGTGAAATTATATTAATTCTTTCTTTTAGCCTAAATTAATTATCCGTATCTTTGAAAAATCATTTTAAATAGATTTTTTATCGGGTAAAGGAAAGTGCCGATGTACTTTCATCTTTTTTTTGTTTATTAATCTCGATAGTTTCTGTAGAAGGAATTCATTGATTTTGTGATAGGCACATATTCAACTGATGAATAGCCTTAATCCGGATTGTTAAAGTCTAACCATGTCTTTGGCGACTTATTTGCTTATTTTCTGATTTATGAAAACCAAAAATCAAATCGACTTAGGACCTATGCTCAAAATAGAAACCTTAACCTCCAAGGATCAAGCTACTTTCCTGCAGAAAAAAGAAATTTCCGAGTTTCTCTTTGTTCAGCTAGAACAATATGGAGATCCAATAGACCATATATTGAAATGTTTGGATTATGCTTTAAACCAAGCTGAAGACAAAGGCGGATTTGTAGTCATGGCAAGAGAAGCGGGTGAAATCGCCGGCGCGGTCGTAGTGAACAAAACGGGGATGTCTGGATATATCCCTGAAAATATACTTGTATATATCGCTGTTGATGCCTCCCAGCGGGGGAAAGGTGTAGGAAAAACTTTAATGCAAACGGTAATTGATTTTGCTCAGGGAGATATTGCATTGCATGTAGAACCTGATAATCCGGCCAAAAAACTCTACGAAAAACTGGGATTTTCCAATAAGTATTTAGAAATGAGGTTAAAAAAATAAGATGGCATTTTTGACTTTAAACAGAACCAAACTTCAAGATAATTTTTCAGTCCTTAAGGATAATTTTGATCAAAACAATATTTCCTGGGGTGTTGTGTCCAAAATGCTCTGCGGAAACAGGAGTTTTCTAAAGGAATTAATAGATCTTGGAGTAACTGAAATCCATGATTCACGGATCAGCAATCTTGCCAAAGTAAAAGAAATATCTTCCTCTATTCAGACGGTTTATATAAAGCCGGTCTCGAAAAGAAATATTCCAAAAATGGTCAAATATGCAGATGTCAGCCTAAACAGTGAATTGAATACGATCAGATGGATTTCCGATGAAGCAAAAAACCAGTCTAAGGTTCACAAGATCATCCTGATGGTCGAAACAGGAGATCTCAGAGAAGGTGTAGTAGGGGACCATATTGTGGATTTTTATGAGCAGATATTTGAACTCCCCAATATCGAAATTATTGGATTGGGGACTAACCTCAACTGCCTCAACGGGGTGATGCCTTCCTCTGATAAATTGATTCAGCTTTCGCTATATAAGCAGATTATTGAACTGAAATTCAATAAAAAAATCCCTTGGGTATCTGCAGGTACTTCAGTTACCATTCCCCTCATCAAAACCCGTCAGCTTCCCAAAGGCATCAACCACTTCAGGGTGGGCGAGACACTTTACTTTGGGGTAGATCTTTTTGAGGAAAACATTATCCCCGGAATGCACGGTGATGTCTTTGAGCTTAATGCCGAAATCATTGAAATGCAGGAAAAGTCCATGTTGCCTTCGGGGACACTTGCCGCTAATCCACAGGGAGAGGTCATGGAAATTGATCAGAGTCTATATGGCAGGACTTCCTTCAGGGCAATTTTAGATATTGGGCTATTGGATATTGACCCAAAATACCTCATCCCTAAAGATGATGAATTTGAGATACTAGGGGCTAGTTCAGATATGTTGATTCTGAATCTCGGCAGGAACCCCCATGATTATAAGGTTGGGGATTTGGTCAAATTCAACTTGAAATATATGGGGGCCTTGGGGATAATGAATTCCAGTTATGTCGATAAGGTGATTATCACCTGAATTAATCATAAAGTACTTTTTAAAGATTTCGAGGCTTATTTGGCATGGTAATGGCCATATAACTAGAAACTAACTATTATTACTATGAAAAAAGTAACGCTAATTTTTGCATTGTTTGCAGTATTTTCCATTCCATTACAAGCACAGGATTCAGACAAAAAAGGTGGCCTCGGAATCAGGGCAGGTGCAGGCTTCTTCAGTTTCGGGGGAGAGGATGCTTCCAATAACGACTATGACAACAGAATAGGGTACAATATAGGGTTGTACAATACCTTCTTTCTTGGAAATTCTATTGCCATAGAACCCGGTGTTTTTTATTCTGTCAAAGGAACCCAAAACAAGGATTTTGCAAACTCGAGAGCTGTCCTTAATTATGTCGACATTCCGGTCTTATTGAGATTATATGTGAGTGATGGATTGAATATATTCCTAGGACCCCAAGTTTCTTTTCTGACAAGATCTACCTTTGAAGGAGATCTATTCGGTTCTACAGTAAGTTTCAACACCGAATCTGTGAACAACACTGACATCGGTATGCTTTTGGGAGTTGGGTATAACCTTCCCAAGGGTCTCAATATACAAGCTGCTTATAATTATGGAATGAGCCCGGTATTCAAAAATACCAATGCTGATGTGTATAACAGGGGATACCAACTTTCTCTTGGATTCACATTCTAATGTCTATTTTTCTTAAAATCAAAACACCCCTTTCGATCTGGAAGGGGTGTTTCGTTTTTTAGTATTCATCATTGATTTCTATCCAATAGCCATCCGGGTCTTGGACGTAAATCTGTTTGATGCCATCTGGCCTCACATTAATTTTGTTTTTATTTCCTGGCCAATCCTCATAATCCACCCCATGATTTTTGAGGTTGGCAATAATCACATCCATATCGGTTACACTGAAGCAGATATGGTTGATTTTATTGATAGTGACTGGTTCCCAAGGCGCTTCGATGATATGTAGGGAGAGATTATTGCCGATGTTTAGCCAGGTATGCAAGCCATCTTTAAATGGTTCTTCTATCTCAGGGAACTGAAATATGTTTTTATAAAAATCGCTGCTTCTCTTCAATTCTTTGACATAAACCGCGATATGGGTAATTTTTGATTGCTGTGCCATGAGGTTGGATGGGAGGAGTGGCAAGATGAAAATTATCAATGCCAAAATGATCGGCTTTTTCATAGGATTTTGGGTTTTGTATTTTTGAAGATACAGTTTTTATCAAAATTTTCCGCTAAAATAGGTTGACCGGATTTTTGTGGACAAAAAAAATGGGGCTATCCAGACCCCATTTTAATTTTAATTTTTATAGTTACTCATTTGCTTTTGCTTTGGAAGAAAAAGCAAGTTTCTCTGCCTCGTCAAATAGTCCTAAAGCCTGAAGGTAGATTTCATTGATATCATTGATCACCATATAGAAGGCATTGTCATCGTAGATTTGTCTTCCCATATGTGCTTTCAGGAGGACTTTGAGATAGTCTTTTGATTTGTTGAAATCTTTCTCGTCAAACTTCACTTTGTTTCTTTCTCCAACTTTGACTAGTCCCTGAAGCATTTCTTCAGTGATTTGGTATTTTTTATAATAGTCTTCGAAGCTCATGCCGTCAAATTTTTTCTTGTTCTTATCCAAATAGTCCAGAATAAATTCCCTTGATGAATCCGAGTTGAACAGCCTATTCACATAAGCACTTGACATGGTAGTATCGAGAGGCACAAAAAAGTCAGGCATGATTCCGCCACCACCAAAGACAGACCTGCCGGAGACAGTCTCATACCTTAGGCTATCATTGAATTTGATACTGTCAGCGGAGAAAAATTCTCCGTGCTCAAATCTTTTTGACCAATCACGGCCGTAATCCTCGTCTGTACCATATGGTTTTTGGATGGACCTACCTGAAGGGGTGTAGTACCTTGCAATGGTCAGCCTTAATTCTGCACCATCCGAAAGATCAATTGGCATTTGCACCAATCCTTTTCCAAAAGACCTTCTACCGACAATCAATCCACGGTCATTGTCTTGCAAAGCTCCGGCTACGATTTCAGAAGCAGAAGCGCTTCCTTCATTGATCAATACAATCACAGATCCATCTTCGAACAAGCCCGGCTTTACTGCATAGGCTTTTTGATTGTACCTGTTTAATTTTCCTTTTTGGGAAACGATCAGCGAATTGGAGTTCAGGATTTCGTCAGCAATATTGATCGCTGCGCCCATATATCCTCCGGGGTTGTTTTGAAGATCGAGGATAAGCTTTTTCATCCCCTTTTCTTTCAATTCAGTGACGGATTTCTTGAACTCTTCGTGAGTGGTAGCACCAAATCTCGTTACCTTGATATATCCTACCTCCTCATTTACCATGTAAGATGCATTGATACTGTATTGCGGTATTTTATCCCTGATGATATTGAATGCGATCAGGTCCTTTTGATTTTTTCTTTTGATATCCACATTTACATTGCTGCCCCGTGGACCACGCAATAGGTCAAATACATCACGGTTGGTGATCCCTGTACCTGCGACAGTTTTACCGTCCACATTGATTATCTGATCTCCAGATTGTATGCCGAGTTTTTCGGATGGTCCTCCGGTCAAAGGGGCTACCACATAAATGGTATCTCTGATTATCCCAAACTCCACACCGATCCCGTCAAATTCCCCATCCAATTCGGATTTGGCTAAAGTGGCATCCCTTGCAGGGATATAGGTGGAGTGGGGGTCAAGTTTTTCCAGCATCTTCTCAATACCAAATTCAACAAGTTCATTGGTATTGACACTGTCGACATAATCTCTGTTGATGTAGGTGACTATCTCCTGAAGCTTGTAGATGGCAGCTTTGAGGTCATTGGTGTCGCTTTTTGGCTCCGCAAATGTAGCCCCGATCCAGATGCCTGCAGAGATGGCCAAGGCCAATATGATAGGCAATCTGATTTGTTGTTTAGTGTTTTTGATTTCGCTCACGATATCCTCCAATTAGTAAATTCAAAATCTATTTTGGTAATGACAATTTCCAAATATAACTGTTAACTCTTATTTGGGACATTTCGTTTTGATAAACGCAATAAATTCATTTTTGATGAATACTCTAAGTGTAATTGGTTAATTTACCTTAATTTTGTAAACATGTTTGATTCCAAAGATATTGAAAAAAGCCCCATCAAAGAACTCGTTTCCGAGAATTATGTCTTTGCAGCGGTTCTGCATTATTTTGGTATCAGCTTTTTTCAATACGAACACAATTCGCTTTTTGAGGTCTGCAAAAAATACAAAATCAATTCCCAACAACTGATCGATGAACTTGAATCTTGGGCAAAGATAAAAGAACCGACATCAGAAGAATTATACTTTCATCCGATTGAAGTCCTTGTCTCTTATCTCAAAAGAAAGCATTATTTTTTTGTAAGACAGGAACTTCCGTTTTTATCCAATATGATTTCGGGAATCAAAGTGCAGGATGATGCGTATTCGGGGATTTTGGCAGACCTGAGAATCATGTTTCCGCTTTTCGTTGATGATTTTATCCACCACATCCACGAGGAGGAAAGTCGCCTTTTCAATAGAATCAAATTGCTCCATCAAATTGAAGCCGATGAATACCGGCTAAATGATGCCTTGTATATTTTAGAAAAAAGTCCTGTAACCTTGCTTTCCGAAGCCCATGATGCCCACGATGATGAAATGGAGGGGATACGAAAACTGACGAAGGATTATTTTTTACCGATTGATGCGCCTATCAGCATGAAAGTACTGTACAATGAGTTACAGGTTTTTGAAAAGGAATTGAGCATTCATGCCCAAATTGAAGACCGATTGCTTTTTCCAAAGGCTATAGAATTGGAGAAAGAAGTACTGAGAAAAGTAAAAAAGCAAATCCGCAATAACTGATGGGCCGAATTTTAGCCATTGACTTGGGAACCAAAAGAACAGGCATAGCAGTTACAGATACGCTCAAGATGCTCGCCAATCCTCTTGAAATGGTAGAAACACCAAAACTGATTGATTTTCTGACTTCCTATTTTAAAAAAGAAGAAGTGGAAACCATTGTCTTGGGTTATCCCCGGCACCTAGACGGAAATCCCAACGAAATGACACCCAAAGTGATCAGTTTGAAAGAAAGGCTTTCCAAATTATTTCCTGACAAGAAACTCGTTCTCGTGGACGAGCGTTTCACCTCCAAAATGGCCATGCAAACCATGATTGCTATGGGAAGCAAGAAAAAAGACCGAATAGAAAAAGCCGGCAACCTAGACAAAGTCAGTGCCGCTATTATCCTCCAATCTTACCTAGAACAAATATGATTTACCCAATTGTCGCCTATGGAAACCCAATCCTTAAAAAAGAGGCAGAAGAAATCCATGAAGGCGAAAATATCAATGAACTGATTCAGGACATGTTCACTACCATGGACAATGCAAGTGGGGTGGGACTAGCCGCTCCGCAAATCAACAAAGGAATCAGGCTTTTTGTGATAGACAGTACCTTGATGCTTGATGAAAAAGACGAGGAAAAAGGGATCAGAAGGGTTTTTATCAATCCTATCATTTTGGATGAATATGGGGATAATTTCAGCTTTGAAGAAGGTTGTCTCAGTATCCCCGATATCAGGGCTGAGATAATCCGACCTGAAAAACTCACTTTGGAATATTTTGACGAAAACTGGAACCTGAAGGAAGAAGAATTTTCAGGCATGACAGCACGGGTTATTCAGCATGAATACGACCACTTGGAGGGTATCCTTTTTATCGACTATCTCAAAGGCCTAAAAAAGAGGATGGTCCAAAGTAAACTTGTAGACATCAGCAAGGGGAAAGTTTCCACGGATTACAGGATGGTTTACCCATTGAAATAAGATTCATTTACAAAATCCGCCCATGACTTCCACTTCCCTGAAAATAGCACTGGTTCAGACTGACCTATATTGGAAAGACAAAACCGCGAACATGGCGATGCTGGAAGAGAGGCTTATGAATTTGGCTTCGGATGTTGACATGGTCATATTGCCCGAGATGTTCACAACAGGCTTTACCATGGATGCTAAAGAAGTAGCCGAACCCATGAACTTCACCACCACCAAATGGATGAAGCAGATGGCTGCCCAAACACAGGCCTTGGTGACCGGAAGCATTGTCATCGAAGAAAAAGGAAATTATTACAACCGCCTACTTTGGGTCAGTCCCGATGGGAAAGTTGATTTTTATGACAAAAGACACCTGTTCAGAATGGCCGGCGAAGATGCCCGTTATGACATGGGTAAGGAAAGGAAAGTTTTTGAATGGAAGGGATGGAAAATCATGCCGCAGATTTGCTACGATCTCCGATTTCCTGTTTGGACGAGAAACAGGGTTCAGGATGGCAAACTGGAATACGACCTTCTTTTTTATGTAGCAAGCTGGCCGAGTCCAAGGATCAGTGCGTGGGATATTTTGCTGAAGGCTAGGGCGGTAGAAAATCTTTCCTATTCCATCGGGGTGAACAGGATCGGTCAGGACGGAAATGACATCCCTTATTCCGGGCATTCTGCAGCTTATAATTTCAAAGGGGAAACTTTGGGTTTCTCTGTCAGCAAAGAAGAAATTCTATTCATTGACCTTGATCTAAATTCCCTGGCGGAATACAGGGAGAAGTTCCCGGCATGGCTTGATGTGGATGGATTTGATTTACAATGATTTTTTAACTTACCCATTTGGGATTTTGACCATAATTCGCCGAATTTCCCTGTTCTGATCGCTGATTTTCCCTTGGTATAATCCCTATTTGAAACCGCGATAATTTGCTTAATTTAGCCGAAATTTTGAAAAGGGGCGGAGTTATTCTGGATGGTATCCGTGTGTTGCGGATGCAGTTTTGTTTCTTTGGACCTTTACGATAAAACATTGTTATACCTATCTGATTCTTTTGAAAATGACCACAAAAACAGCCAAAATTCTTTATACGCTGACTGACGAAGCACCCGCTTTGGCTACTTATTCTTTATTGCCTATAGTAAAAGCCTTCACTGATTCTGCAGGAATTGTCGTGGAGACTAGGGATATCTCTTTGTCAGGAAGGATAATCGCTTTATTCCCGGAATATCTGAAATCAGAACAGCGGATCAATGATGATTTGTTGGAATTGGGCAATATAGCCACTTTGCCGGAGGCCAATATTGTCAAGTTGCCGAATATATCCGCTTCCATGCCGCAGCTGAAAGCAGCGATCAAAGAATTGCAGGATTTGGGATATGGATTGCCTGATTATCCTGATGATCCCAAAAGCGAGGAAGAAAAAACCGTCAAAGCCAAATATGATAAAGTGAAGGGTAGTGCTGTCAATCCGGTTCTGAGAGAAGGCAATTCTGACAGGAGGGCACCTTTGGCAGTGAAGCAATATGCCAAAAACAACCCACACAGCATGGGTAAGTGGTCTGCAGATTCCAAAACGCATGTTGCGAGCATGAGTCATGGGGATTTTTACGGAAGCGAAAAATCAGTCACTTTGGAAAATGCCGGTTCTGTCAACATCGAATTGCATACTGCTGCGGGTAATGTGGTCAAATTGAAAGAAAAGCTCGCCTTGCAAAAAGGGGAAATCATTGATGCCTCTGTGTTGAGCGTTAAAGCATTGAAGCAATTTCTCAAGGAACAAATTGAGGATGCCAAAGCAGCAGGGGTTTTGTTTTCGCTCCATATGAAAGCCACGATGATGAAGGTTTCTGATCCGATTATTTTTGGTCACGCGGTAAAAGTGTTCTTTGCTCCGGTTTTTGAAAAGCATGCAGCTACGCTGAAAGAAATCGGGGTAGATGTGAATAACGGTTTTGGAGATTTGGTAGCCAAACTATCATCCGTATCTGCTGATAAGAAAAAAGAAATTGAAGCTGATATAGAAGCTTGTCTTGCGCATGGTCCGGAGTTGGCCATGGTCAACTCAGACAAGGGAATCACAAACCTTCATGTGCCGAGTGATGTCATCATCGATGCGTCTATGCCTGCCATGATCAGGACATCAGGTAAGATGTGGGACAAGCAGGGTAAATTAAAAGATACCAAAGCCGTCATCCCTGACCGTTGCTATGCCGGTATTTATCAGGAGACAATTGATTTCTGTAAAGAAAATGGGGCTTTTGACCCATCGACAATGGGAAGTGTCCCCAATGTTGGTTTGATGGCGCAAGCGGCAGAAGAATACGGTTCGCATAACAAGACTTTTGAGATTGAATCTGACGGAGTGGTAAAGGTTGTTTCTGAGTCAGGATCGATTTTGATCGAACACAAAGTAGAGAAAGGTGATATATGGAGAATGTGCCAAACCAAAGATGCTCCGGTGCAGGATTGGGTGAAGTTGGCAGTCAATCGTGCGAAAGCCACCGGTGTCCCCACTATTTTCTGGCTCGATGAAAAAAGAGCCCATGATGCTGAAATCATCAAAAAAGTAAATCAATACCTTCCAAATCATAACACCAAAGGATTGGATATCCGGATCATGACTCCTGCTGCAGCGACACGATTCTCTTTGGAGCAAATCAAAGCCGGCAAAGATGTCATTTCTGTGACAGGAAATGTGTTGAGAGATTATCTGACTGACTTATTCCCCATCCTGGAATTGGGAACCAGTGCAAAGATGCTTTCAATCGTTCCATTGATGAATGGAGGTGGCCTTTTTGAAACCGGTGCCGGAGGTTCAGCGCCAAAACATGTCGAGCAATTGATCGAAGAAAATCACCTCAGATGGGATTCTTTGGGCGAATTCCTGGCTTTGGCCGTTTCCCTCGAACATTTGGGAGATACTTTCTCCAATGACAGGGCGAAGGTATTGGCAGAAACCTTGGATCAGGCTACAGGCAAGTTCCTTGAGAATGACAAGTCACCGTCAAGAGATGCCAAAGAATTAGATAACAGGGGAAGTCATTTCTATTTGGCGCTATATTGGGCAGAAGCTTTGGCAGCGCAGGAAAAAGATTTGGATCTCAAAACCAAGTTTGGGCCTATTGCCAAAGAACTTCAGGAAAATGAATCAAAGATCGTCTCCGAACTCAATGACGCCCAAGGGGTAAAAGTTGACATAGGAGGTTATTATAAACTGGATGAAGCCAAAATCTCTGCCGTGATGAGGCCAAGCAAAACCTTCAATACCGTCCTTGCAAAAATCTAATTGGTAACCAAGAATTGAAAAAAGCGGCTTTGGCCGCTTTTTTTTTGTAACTCCCTACCTCACAGCCAAGTGATTTAAACTTAATCAAAAAAACACCTGAAAATTATGGTTCTGATTATCAGAGATTTGATTTTCAGGAGTTTTTTCGCAATCGATTGTATTTTGTTCTTATTTTAAAATGTTCATTTTCAATTCTTTAATTATTTTGGGGAGCAAGATATATTTGGTAATTTTGAACCATTGAATAAAAAGATTATTTCAGATTAGTAAGATTTTAATCTTAAAAATTTCCTTTTTGGATACTAACCAGTACAACAATAAATAAAATAACTATGAGCAAAATTAAAGTAGGAATCAACGGATTCGGAAGGATCGGTAGATTGGTTTTTAGAGCAGCACAGAATAGAAGTGATGTTCAGATCGTGGCTATCAATGACCTTATCGATGTAGATTACATGGCTTACATGTTGAAATATGATTCTACCCATGGAAGATTTGACGGGAGTGTTTCTGTGAAAGACGGGAAATTGGTAGTAAATGGAAATGAAATCAGAGTAACAGCAGAAAAAAGTCCTTCAAGCCTGAAGTGGGGAGAAGTTGGTGCCGATTATGTAGTAGAGTCTACAGGTATCTTCCTTACTAAAGAAACCGCACAGGGTCACATTGATGCCGGTGCCAAAAAAGTAATTATGTCTGCACCTTCCAAAGACGATACTCCGATGTTTGTTATGGGAGTCAATGAAGGTTCTTATACTTCAGATATGGTATTTGTTTCCAATGCTTCTTGTACTACCAATTGCCTTGCACCGATTGCAAAGGTATTGAATGACAATTGGGGTATCGAAGAGGGTTTGATGACCACTGTCCATGCTACCACCGCTACCCAAAAGACAGTAGATGGTCCTTCAGCAAAAGACTGGAGAGGTGGAAGGGGCGCAGCCCAAAACATCATCCCTTCATCCACAGGTGCAGCCAAAGCAGTAGGGAAAGTAATTCCTGAACTCAATGGTAAATTGACCGGTATGGCATTCAGGGTGCCTACTCCAAACGTATCAGTGGTGGATTTGACTGTAAGGTTGAAGAAGCCTGCTACTTACAAAGAAATTTGTGCTAAAATGAAAGAAGTATCTGAAACCACCATGAAAGGGGTACTCGGATATACAGAAGATTCAGTGGTTTCAACAGATTTCAACGGAGATCCTAGAACATCCATTTTTGATGCCGAAGCAGGTATCCAATTGAGCGATACCTTCGTGAAGGTTATCGCTTGGTATGACAATGAGTGGGGATATTCAAACAAAGTCGTAGACCTATTGACCTATATCGCAAGCAAATCCTAATTGGAAGAAGCTTGGTAAAAGAAGGCTGTCCCAAGTTAGGGGCAGTCTTTTTTTTTGACCTCTGTTTAGTGCTTAGGCTGTAGTGTTCTGTATTTGGCAGCAAATTTGGAATCAATAAAAATAACCAAAAACAACCTGTACGGTTAGACTTCATATGGGTAATTTTATTCCTTTATTTCCTCTAAAACTTGTGGCTTTCCCGGGCGAACAATTGAACCTCCATATCTTTGAACCAAGGTACAAGCAGCTTATCAAGGATATTGAGGCCACAAAAGGGTCTTTTGGGATCGCAGTATATATAGACAAGTTGATGCCTTTTGGAACAGAAGTCGAATTGGAGGAGGTGTCAAAAGTATATGATGATGGCAGGATGGATATCAAAACCCGGTGTAAAAGAGTTTTTGAGATGCTTTCCTTCGAAAATCCAATGGCTGACAAGATGTATGCCGGTGGCAACGTGGTTTTTCATGACAACGACCCAAGGGTGGGGGAAAACCAATATGCGGAATTCATTTTTTACCTGAAAGAGCTTTTTAGATTGATGGATTTTCAAACAGAGATCATTCCTCTCCGACTCAATTCTTTCACTTATGCCCATAAATTGGGATTGAACTTGACAGAAGAATATGAACTCCTGCTGATGACAAAGGAGTCAGAGAGAATCATATTTCTTATCAGACACATGATGAAGATCATCCCCATCATGCGGGATATTGAGATTGCAAAAAAGAAAATCCAGATGAATGGCCATTTCAAAAATCTTGAACCTTTGGATTTTTAGTCTCTATAATCTCGTGATATTGTCTTTCTTGACATACGCAACCTTTTCTCCCCAAGTAACCTCATACCAAACGTCCTTTGTGGATTTGATAATGACCCTGTGTCCCGGTTCTACCACTTCAATTAATTTTCCGCCTGCTGTGGGTTGATCCATAATCAGGGTTGGGCTTCCTGTTACGATTCCTGTTTTGGGTTCTGAGAGGAAGTTGTTGATGACAAAAACCAAAATTATCAACACTGCAGTGGGAAGATAATACCTCGGTTTGTCTGCCTTGGTCCTAAATACAAACAAAAGGATCAATGAAAGAAAGAGTAAAAATGAAAAGGTACTCGAAAGCTCGGTTTGGAAATCAGTAATAAATTTAAAAAGTCTGTCGCTGTCATCTAAATCGTATCCGATCAGATTGACTTGCTCCGTCAAGGTTTTGATTTTTGTGATTACTCGTTGATTTGGGTTTTGGTCATAATATTTAGCCAAAAAGAAACTTGCACTTGAATAATCGCCTTTCCCTTCAGAGATAAACGCCATCTTCAGAAGCATCGCCGGAGAGAAAGATTCTTCATTGTTGAGGAGTTCTTCATAAACTAACATTGCTTCTTGGTAATTCTTGGTAGAAAACAAAGAATCTGCTTTTTGGAGCTTGGATATATTGGCCTGACAATTAAAGCTTTGTATAAAAGCGAATAAAAATATTATAAATTTTGTAAGAAAGATTCGGTTTAGGTTTGGCATTTTAAATTCAGAGGCTTAAATTTGCACTCCAATTACGGGAATGATTTAAAAAAAAACAAATCAATTCGTAACTGATTATCATTCCTGATAACGATCAGTAAGATAAAAATACAACATGATTCCGTATCCCGATAGCTATCGGGACGGTAGAGCAAAATAAATGATTCCGTAGCTCAGCTGGTAGAGCAATACACTTTTAATGTATGGGTCCTGGGTTCGAATCCCAGCGGGATCACTGAGAAATCAAAGGATTTTTCAAAACAGATTGAATAAGTTCGGGGTGTAGCGTAGCCCGGTATCGCGCCACATTTGGGATGTGGAGGTCGTAGGTTCGAATCCTGCCACCCCGACAAGTTTACCGGTCCTGTAGCTCAATTGGATAGAGCAACTGCCTTCTAAGCAGTAGGTTTCAGGTTCGATTCCTGACAGGATCACAGAAAAACTTATAGAGCATCTCTCCATAGGGATGCTCAATTTATTACATAGGGTTTCTAATTGTCGGTTTTGCTTCCCGACAAAAAACAAATGATTCCGTATCCCGATAGCTATCGAGATGGTAGAGCAAGACAAATGATTCCGTAGCTCAGCTGGTAGAGCAATACACTTTTAATGTATGGGTCCTGGGTTCGAATCCCAGCGGGATCACAAAAGCCTCCTCAATCAGGAGGTTTTTTGGTTTTTAGGCCTAAGACTTTTTCTTCCCAATTTAAAAAATCAAATAATGTCAGGTTTTTTAGGTTATTTGGATCTAAAAAATTTAATTCGGTTTAAATTTCTGTAACTCTATCTACCTTCCTGAGTAAACTCCTTTGATGTAGAGCTGAACTTACTCCTTAACCTGCCCAAATTATGTCTAGAACCATTACCCAAAAAAGAAAACTTAAAGTAGCTATTATCCTGACGGTATTGATTATCATGATTTTTGGTAAGAACATTCTTGAAAGGAGAAATTTCAATGAACTTGGAAATTCATTTGTGACTTTTTATGAAGACAGGTTGGTGGTGGAGAGTTATATATTTTCGATATCAGAAAAGTTGTTCAGAATAAAGCTTCTGGTAAACCACTGTCAATTTGAAAGCGACTATAGCCATGTTGTGGAGGAGATCAGTACCTATGAGACTGATATTTTGAATCTTGTCAAAGAATTTGAAGATACCAAATTGACGATTGCGGAAGCTGGATTTTTGACTGACTTCAAAAAGATTATTCAGGAAAATCTGAGGATTGCTGATTACCAATCTCTGTATTCCGCTGAAACAGGGATAAATGGAGATAAGGTAAAAGAATACAATTCCTATATTGAAAAAGCGATTTTGGATTTGGAAAGGCTTTCCCTGATCCAAATCGAAGAGGGAAAAAAATTGGCCACTAACGCAGAAAAAGTTGTCAATAGATCAAAAATTTGGGCTCAATTTGAAGTGGCTGCATTGGTGATACTTATTGTGATCATTTACTTGTTGATATACACCTCAAGATCCATCAAATCTAATTTTGTAGAATAATTATATGTTTATAAGCAAAGATGCCACGAGATTGGATAAATATATTAAATCTCGTCTGCAGACCGAAATGCCCGGTACTTCGGTCTTCCGTCCAGCTAGAAGAAAAACAAAGGGTTACTGGCAAAGAAGCGGATAACCATAACAAATTATAAAGGCCTGCATCAAATGTGCAGGCCTTTTTTTTTAGAATACCAATGATTTCATGAATGCGGCATTTTTTTCAGCCGCTTCCATTGGGTTGGTTCCATCAAACCTTTCTTGCTCCACGATAAAATATTTCATTCCGTTATCCATACCGGCTCTCAGGATGGTAGGGAAATCCATGATACCTGTGCCGATAATCGTAGAACCGTTTGGCTCCGAAAACTCCAAATCACCGGATTTGTCCTTCACGTGACCTAGCGTAAACCTATTGGGGTACTTTTTGATGTATTCAATCGGATCTTTGCCTGCGGTATAAACCCAATAAGTATCCATTTCAAAATCTACCAAGGCAGGATCGGTATTGTTCAACATATAATCATGCGGGATCTGACCATCCACGTCTATAAAAGTATAACCGTGGTTATGGTAGGCAAACCTGATCCCATGCTTTTTACAGATTTCACCATGTTTGTTGAAATCATCTGTGATCCGCTTAAAATCATCCATAGATTTCTGAGGTCCCACCCAAGGATTGATTAGGTATTTCATTCCAATAGCTGCCGCCTCTTCTGCCTGTTTATCTAAGTTTTCATAAGTATCGGTGTGAGACGCAAAGAAATCTAGACCCAAGTCCTCTGTCAGGCTTTTGAATTCGGTATTTTTCATGCCCCAAAAAATCCCTTTTCCTCCATCAAATCCTTCGATCTGGGTATAACCAAATCCGGCCACTGCCTTTATTGTCGCCACAGGGTCTTCTGCCATGTTTTCTTTTACAGAATAAAGTTGGAGTCCGAAATTGTCCAATATCCCTGTAGAAGCGCTTATAACTGCTTCTGAAAGGGTATCACTTTCTTTTTTTGGTGCGCAAAATTGCAAAGGAATGAATGCTCCCATACCCATTGCTGTGCTAAGCTTGATAAATTTTCTTCTGTTTTTCATGCTGGGGTTTGTTGAATTGAGAAGAGACTGTCCGCAGACAGTCTCTTTATTTTTATACTAGTTAAATGGCATAAGCTTTATCTCCCGGCTTATATTCAATACAAGGATCGTATTTTCCCGGGACTTCATAATACCTCAACTGTTGGGTAGCACCAACTTCAGAAGTAAAATATCCAAGTACGGTCAAATCCTGAAGCATTTTGACTACACCTGCATTTTTATCTTCAGCATCTGCAGTTGCTTTTGCTTTCAGTTCGTTGAGGTAGGCAGTGCGTTCTTCCAAAGTAGCATCCATGAAATCACTTCCTTTGCTTGTTTTGAAATCCTTCCTGATGAAATTCAAACCATCTACAAAAGCTGTCTGCTGCTCGGCATTGTAGGTGTCTTTCACCATCATTACCATAAACTCACCTATACCGGCAGCTTTTGCACCCGGGGTGTCGGTGGTTGGGATGATTGCTTCACCGATTTCGTCCAAAAATGCAATGTCCTTTGGAGAAAACTCCAAGCCTACGATTTGGTCTTCCGGGGCACAGCCGGTAAGGATCACATTGGCACCGACCATTGTTCCTCCCATCATCAAAATGACGCTTTTCAAGGCGTCTCTTCTATTCATTGCCATGATTCAATTCTTTAAAGATTATAAATTTCCTTTCTTCAGTTCACTGACCGCAAAATCCACTGCTCTTGCTGTCAAAGCCATATAGGTCAAAGATGGATTTTGAGCAGCTGCGGAAGTCATACATGCCCCATCTGTGACAAACACATTTTTTGCATCCCACACTTGGTTGTTCCCGTTCAGAACAGAGGTCTTTGGATCTCTTCCCATTCTTGCTGTGCCCATTTCATGGATTCCCTGACCGAAAGTGTAGCCCGAATCAAAAGTATTGACATTTTTCAATCCTGCAGCTTCCAACATTTCGGCAGCATCATTCATCATGTCAACCCTCATTTTCTTCTCGTTGTCCTTTATTTCGGCATCCATTTCCAAAATTGAAATGCCCCATTTATCTACTTTGTCTTTGCTGAGTTTGATGGTGTTTTCATGATACGGAAGAATTTCCCCAAATGCGGTGATTCCCATACTCCATGGTCCCGGTTCGCTCAAGGCTTCTTTCATAGGAGCTCCAAAGTTCATCTCCGCTACATTCCTGCTCCATCCTGACCTTGAAGCGCCGCCCTGATAGCCAAAACCTCTCAAGTAGTCCCTCTTGTCTCCATCAATATTCCTGAACCTCGGGATATAAACCCCATTTGGTCTTCTTCCAAAGTAATATTTGTCTTCATATCCTTCCGCAATTCCATTTGCGCCCAATCTGAAATGGTGATCCATCACATTATGGCCCAACTCTCCCGAACTGCTACCCAAGCCTTCCGGCCAAATATCTGTCGCGGATCTCATCAGGATAGAAGTCGAATTGAAGGCAGATGCACAGAGGAAAACGATCTTGGCATTGAATTCATATGTCTGATTGGTCTCGCCATCAATGATTTCAACTCCGGTGGCTTTTTTGCTGTCTTTGTCATAAATCAATTTGGTGACAATGGACCAAGGTCTCAAAGTTAAGTTCCCGGTTTTGATTGCAGCAGGCATGGTGGAAGCTTGGGTACTGAAATATCCTCCAAAAGGACATCCTAAGGAGCACTTATTCCTAAACTGACATTGCGATCTTCCTTCCAATGGTTGGGTGAGGTTCGCAACTCTTCCGATAGTGACGAGTCTTTTACCGTCAAAAGCTTTTTTTACCCTTTCTGCCACATCTTTCTCCACGCAGTTGAGTGGCATGGGAGGCTGAAAATCACCGTCAGGAAGTTGTGCCAGTCCGTCTTTGTTTCCGGAAATTCCGGCAAATTTCTCTACATAAGAATACCAAGGTGCCAAGTCTTTGTATCTGATGGGCCAATCCACAGCAATGCCTTCTTTGAGGTTGGCTTCAAAATCTAAATCTCCGAGTCTATAGCTTTGTCTTCCCCAAAGCAAAGACCTTCCTCCGACCTGATATCCCCTGAACCAGGTGAATGGTTTGGTCTCGATATAAGGTGACTCGGATTCGTGTGCCCACCAGTCAAGATTGAGCTCATTGAGCACATAATCTCTCTTCAAATTGGGATGCGCATCGATCATCTCGGTGGTTCTCCTGCCTCTGTGTGGTACTTCCCAAGGGGCTAGTGTGGCTGTTTTGTAATCGGTTTTGTGTACTACATTTGGTCCTCTTTCGAGCATGAGGACTTTAAGCCCTTTTTCTGTCAACTCTTTCGCGGCCCATCCTCCGCTGATTCCGGAGCCGACCACGATAGCGTCATACGAATTGTCTGCCATAATAATTATTAATTGAGTTTACTTATAAATCACAAATTTTGATTGCTTCGGCAAGTGAAGCCATTTTGTCTGCCTTCTTTGGTACAAATTCCTGACAGAAATATCCTTTGTATCCTGTTTCCAGTATAGCTTTTACAATCGGAGGATAATAGATTTCCTGGGTCTCGTCTATTTCATTCCTTCCGGGATTGCCTGCCGTATGGTAATGTCCGAAGTATTGGTGGTCTCTTTTGATCGTCCTGATGATGTCACCCTCCATGATCTGCATGTGGTAGATGTCGTATAGCAGTTTGAGGTTTGGTGAATCAACCATTTTGCAGAGCTCTATGCCCCAAGCGCTTTTGTCACACATGTAATCAGCATGGTCTACTTTGCTGTTGAGCAGCTCCATGATGATCATGACATTGTGTTTTTCGGCAGTAGCCATGATTTTTTTGAGACCTTCAGCAGAATTCTTCAACCCAGTCGCATCATCCATACCGTTTCTGTTGCCACTGAAAGCAATCAAATTTTTGTATCCGGCCTTTGCAACCAGTGGAATCACCTCCTCATAGCCTTTGATCAATTGTTCATGGTTTTTAGGGTCATTCCAACCTTTGACTATTCCCATATCCGCACCGTTGCATAAGGAGCAAACCACCCCGTGTTTTTGGAGAATGTGCCAGTTGTTTGGGCCTATCAAGTCAATGGCATTGAATCCGATTTTTTTGATTCCAATGCATAGCTCTTCGATTGTCATCGGATTAAAGGGCCAATGACACACAGCATGGTTTACATTGCCTTTCAGTTGATACGGAAGGCTTTCAGCATGGGTGGTGCTGACGAGAGGAAGTCCGGTGGCGGCCACTGTTCCCACAAGCATTTTTTTTAGACTGTTTCTTCGGCTGAGTTGGGTCATGATGCAATAGGTTTTATTTCGGGTTTTTTGTTCATTGTTTCATTTTTAAAGAAGATCAGGAAAATCAGTACCACTAATATAGCAATACCCGATGGAATCATCCAGATGGACTTCCAATCATGTGTACCATCGGCATTCAAATATAAATCAGTGACTTGTCCGGCGACAGCAAATCCTATCAACATTCCCAAACCGTAGGTTGCCAGGGTGATAAGTCCCTGTGCTGAAGATTGGAATTTCTCTCCGGCCTTCGAATCGGTGTAGATCTGTCCGGAGACAAAGAAGAAATCATAACAGATGCCATGAAGGGCTATTCCAATAATTAATAAGTAAAGTCCGTCCCCCGCGTCTCCCAACGAGAACAAGGCATACCTTACTACCCAAGCTAGCATTCCGACCATCATGGTCATTTTAAATCCAAATCTTTTGAAGAAAAAAGGAAGCAAAAGAAGGAAGAAAGCTTCTGAGACCTGTCCGATAGTCATCTTTCCCGTAGGGTCAGAAACGCCGATTTCGGCTAAGAACGGATTTGCATTTTGAAAATAGAAAGCCAGAGGAATGCAGATCAGGATAGAAGATAAAAAGAAGATAGCGTAGTTTTTGTCCTTCAATAATTTCAAGGCGTCCAGTCCGATCAAGTCTCCTATTTTGACTTTTTCGCTTTTATTGGCCCTTGGAGGGGTTTTTGGAAGAGTGAAAGAAAATAAGCCAAGAACCAAAGAGGATATAGAGGCCATCAGAAAAGTGTTTTTGAGAAAGCCATTGGACATATTCCCGGCTTCATCCCATAAAAAAACATAGCTGATCGAAAGCCCTGCAGCGATCCAACCGATTGTTCCCCAAACCCTGATCGGGGAAAATTCTTTTTCGGGATCTTTCATCTGTCTAAAAGAAACAGAATTGACCAAAGCCAAAGTAGGCATGTAAAGAACCATGTATCCGAATATGAACGGATAAAACAATTCAAAACTAGTGGCCTGATAGCACAGGTATAGCAACACAGCGCCGATCAGATGGAGGACCCCCAGGATTTTTTCTGCATTGAAATACCGGTCTGCAATCAATCCGATGATAAATGGAGCGATAATGGCCCCAAATGACTGTGTGGAAAAGGCGGCGGCTATTTGGGTGTAGCTTGCACCAAGATTGGTAACCAAAAAAGTACCCATGGTTACATACCAGGAACCCCAAACGAAAAATTCCAAGAACATCATGAAAGAAAGTTGGGCTCTGGTTCCGGAATGCATAAGGTCGTGGTTGATTGGTTAAAATCGGAGATAACGAAGCGGTAAAGTATCAATTTTATGTTTAAAATTCAGGGATTTTGCCTTAATTTTAGTTTTTCCGAAAGTCCGAATGAAATAAGTCAATAAGCGGTTCAAAACTTTACCACTCATAACATCTTACTGCAATTGGTCATTTATTTCATTTCGTGTTTAAGTGAAAACAAATCATAAATTATCTTACAAGAAATTTAATCCAAAATATTAAACCCTGAAAACCAATAATCCAATATAATATGGCAGCACAGAAAAAACTCAAAATGGGAATGGTCGGCGGCGGTCCAGGTGCATTTATCGGTGCGATCCACCGGAGTGCGGCGCTGATGGACGGTTTGATAGAAATCACGGCGGGCTCATTTAGCAGCAATCCTGAAAAAACCAGGCAGGCAGGCGAAGAACTCATGCTCGACCCATCCCGGGTTTATTCATCCTATGACGAAATGATCCAAAAGGAACTGGCTTTGCCTGAATCCGAAAGGATAGACATCATCAGCATCGTCACTCCCAACAATGTGCACTTTGATCCTACAAAGAAAGCTTTGGAGGCAGGATTCCATGTTGTCCTTGACAAGCCAATGACTTTGACCTATGACCAAGCCAAAGAACTTTATAAAATCATAAAGAAAAGTGACAAGCTTTTTTGCCTGACACATACTTACACCGGATATCCTATGATCAAACAAATGAAGCAAATGATTGCTGAAGGAGTAATCGGGGAAGTCAGGAAAGTATATGTGGAATATCCTCAGGGATGGTTGCACAAGCTGTTGGAATATGAAAACAAACAGGCGGAATGGAGAACAGATCCGGCCAGAAATGGGAAAGCCGGTTGCTTTGGCGATATCGGTACCCATGCATTCAACCTTGCTGAATATGTCTCCGGGATCAGAGTAGCAAAAATCTGTGCAGACCTTGATATCAAAGTAGCAGGACGCCCTATCGATGACGATGGAGCAGTTTTGATGCGATTTGAAAACAACGCCTCAGGAATTCTTACAGCATCCCAAATAGACGCCGGATGTGAAAATAACCTCAAAATCCGTGTTTATGGAGAAAAAGGTGGGTTGGAATGGATGCAGGAAGATAATAATACCCTGAGACTAAGATGGTCTGACAGGCCGGATGAAATATACCGTGCAGGAAACGGCTATTTAGGTTCCATGGCCAATGAAAATACCAGAACTCCTGCGGGTCATCCGGAAGGATATATTGAAGCTTTTGCCAATATTTACAGAAACTTCGCAAGGTGCATTTATGCATTGAGAAAAGGGGAGGAACCCAAAGCCGAATGGTGGGACTTTCCCGGTGCAGAAGATGGAATCCGCGGCATGGCCTTTATCGAAAATGTCTTGGCAAGCTCGGCTTCCGATCAGAAATGGACACCGTTTACTGTCGAATATTAAAAGTAGAAGCGAGAGATTAGAAGCGAGAAGCGAGAGACAAGAAAAAAGTACTATGTACTAAGTATCAAGTACCAAGTTCTGAATTCTTTTAAAGTATTGGACAAACCTTAACCAACTTTAAAACCTTCTAATCTTTTAACATTTAAACCATTTCAATTTTCCAATTTTGAAATTTTCCAATCTTAAAATCAAAAAAATAAACCTATGAAAACCATAAAAGGACCTGCAGTTTTTTTGGCACAGTTTGCCGATGACAAAGCACCGTTCAACAGCCTGAAAAGTATTTGTGAGTGGATGTCAGCAGCCGGATACAAAGGTGTACAGATTCCATCTTGGGATGGAAGATTGATCGACCTCCAAAAAGCCGCCGAAAGCAAAACCTACGCCGATGAAATCAAAGGCATCGTCAATGCCACAGGCATGCAAATCACCGAACTTTCAACCCACCTTCAGGGTCAGTTGGTGGCGACCCATCCTGCTTACAACGAGCTTTTCGATGGCTTTGCTCCTGCAAACCTTGCCGGAAATCTCAAAGCAAAATCTGAATGGGCTACCCAACAGCTGAAATTCGCTGCCAAAGCCTCAGCCAATCTAGGACTTAACGCCCATGCTACTTTCTCAGGCGCATTGATGTGGCAGACTGTATATCCTTGGCCACAGCGTCCGGCAGGTTTGGTCGATACAGGATTCACAGAATTGGCAAAAAGATGGATGCCCATCTTGGATGCTTTTGAAGAAAATGGCGTCGATGTCTGCTATGAACTCCATCCCGGAGAAGATTTGCATGACGGTATTACTTTCGAGATGTTTTTGGAGAAAGTGAACAACCACAAGCGCGCAAACATCCTGTATGACCCAAGTCATTTTGTATTGCAGTGTCTTGACTACCTTCAATTCATTGATTTCTATCACGAAAGAATCAAGATGTTCCATGTCAAAGACGCGGAATTCAATCCAACAGGCAAGCAGGGTGTCTATGGCGGATACCAAGGATGGGTGCAGCGTGCCGGAAGATTCCGCTCCTTGGGAGATGGTCAAGTAGATTTTAGTGGTATCTTTAGCAAACTTTCGCAGTACGACTACTCAGGTTGGGCTGTACTCGAATGGGAGTGTGCCATCAAACATCCCGAGCAGGGAGCACTTGAAGGAGCTCCATTTATTGCAGACCATATCATCAGAGTTACAGAAAAAGCTTTTGATGATTTTGCTGCAGCCGGAGCTGATGAGGCTTTCAACAAAAAAATCCTAGGAATTTAAATTACCGTTAACCAATATTTTATGAAACTGATTAAATCATTGACACTTGGCTTGATAGCCGCATCCGCATTGACTTACTCCTGTGGAGGAGGTTCTACTTCCGAAACGGCCACCACGGAGACTGCGGTCACCACTCCTCCGCCTGCTGCGGCTCCCGTAAGTTTGGAGGATAAATACAAAGACGACCCGATCTTCATCGCAGGTCAGGCAAAGACCAAAGAAGCGGCATGTACTGCTTGCCATATGGTGGAAAGAAAGGTCGTAGGGCCATCTTATGCTGATGTGGCTGCTAAATATGAAAACACACCTGAAAACATTGCTTTGCTTACAAAGCACGTTATCGAAGGCCACGTAGGCACTTGGGGCGAAGTTCCAATGACTGCCCATCCTCATCTCGATCCTGCAGATGTAGAAGCTATGGTGAAATATGTTCTCCTTTTGAAGAGATAAGAATGAAAAAGCAAGCATTTATATTTCTGATTTCAGCTTCCATGGCATTTGCCTGTGGGGGAAACCAAGAGGCAACCGAGGAAACTGAGGTTGCAGAGGTAGCTGAAACTGTTGCTCCTGAATCTGAATGGATCAGCCTATTTGATGGAACTTCATTTAACGGATGGTCCAAATATGGTGGGGGAGAAGTCGGCAAAGCCTGGAAAGTTCAGGATGGCGCCATTTACCTTGATGCCACCAACAAAGCCGGCTGGCAAACAGGTGACGGTGGTGACATCGTGACCAATGAGGAGTTTGACAACTACCACTTACAAGTGGAGTGGAAAATAGCTCCAAACGGAAACAGCGGCATTATCTTCTTTGTGCATGAAGCACCCGAATACACCTATCCTTGGAATACCGGCATGGAAATGCAGGTTCTAGACAATAATGGACATCCTGATGCCAAGATCGTCAGCCACCGTGCAGGTGATTTGTATGACCTGATCGTCAGCAGTGAAGAGACGGTCAAGCCTGTTGGAGAATGGAATCTTGCTGAGATCATCGCCAAAGACGGTAACCTTGAACTTCACCTTAACGGTGTCATGATCGTGTCTACCACACTTTGGACTCCTGAATGGGAAGCTTTGATCGCCAAAAGCAAATTCAAAGACATGCCTGGATTCGGTACTTTCAAGAAAGGTAAGATCGCACTTCAAGACCATGGTGATGAAGTTTGGTTTAAAAACATCAGAATCAAGAAGCTGTAGATTTCTACAAAATTCATTGAAAAAAAAGAAACCCGGGCCAAGGCTCGGGTTTTGTTGTTTATTGGGGAAAGCAATTTATTTTCCAGGAAGCCTAAAAACCAAACCTCCATCAAATCCAAATTGGTACATAGTTGAATAAGTTGCAATCCCTGCACCTGCACCACCTGTACCAAAAAATAATCCACCCCCCACTGATTGAACAGCTGAGAATAAAGATGCCTGAATTCTGATAGCTACATTGTCAGCTACCCAGAAGTTGGATCCTCCTCTGATATTCCAAGCAAATTTTGTTGAGTTATTGGTATTTCCGTTGCCCGGATTTCTCACGTTAAAAATTCCCATACCCAAACCTCCTCCAACAAAAGGTTCGACAGTTTCATTGAGCGGAATGTAATTGGTGAAATTCAACATGATCCAGTTAATTCCCAATTCAAAATTTGAAGCATTAAGCCCACCCCCGCCTATATTCGGATCCCGGTAGGTCGTCGGAGCAGTGGTGTCTTGCCTTTTATATTGAAGTTCGATGGCACGGTTGCCGGGAATGGCATATTCCAATCCCAGACCCCATCTGAATCCATCTTGGATTTGCCCTTGGGCATAGGAATTTGCAGAATAATAATTATCAAAACTGTCCGGGAAAACATAACCCGCATAGGTATTGACACGAAGTCCCTGAGCAAATCCAAATCCACTCAATACCATCAATACGATAAGAATAATTGATTTTTTCATTTTAATAGGGTTTATAAAGTTGTTCTCTTATTGATTAAATCAAAAACTTTGGAAGCGTCATTTTATGTCCTACTTCATTTAATTTTTTAGTACGTTTCTCTATTTATAAAACTACGTTTTCCATCCTTGGCAGGTAATGATGTTTATCTCTTGGAAACATGGTCACTATCAGGATATAATTCTGAAATATTTTTTTCTTCAAAATATGAATGGGTCAACAACATATAGGATTGGATGATGGATTAATAAACCATATTACTCCTTCTTTTTTCCGGTAAATGTTCCCTCAGCCATTGTTCCCAATTTCACTTTACCCTTCATTTCATTTCCGGTCACTGTACCGTCATATTCGATGATTTCTCCACTTATGCTGAATTCAAGGTGAATGGTATTGCCTTTGAGTGTTCCTTTTACTTCGGAATCTCCCAACTGACCGGTATAGGTTCCCTTCAGGTTGGTGGCGTCCACGTGGTCAAGCACAAATGTCGGCGAACCGCTCCCCATATTTGTCTCAACATTCATAATCCACTTTCCTTTTACATTTATGGCGGTTTGTGCCAATAGAAAATCGGTTTTTACTACAAAGAATAAGATGAGAATAAAGGCTAATTTTTTCATTTCGATTGATTTGAGTGAAAGTCGAATTTAAGAAAATTCTGATATTTTTTTATTTCACTTTTTATGCTCTTTGGGTAAGTTTCTGATTCCTGCCTTTGGTTTTTATTTTCAGATTTGACATCCCCCTGGTGGCAACATCCAATGAGTAGTTTTTTGAGCAACTACCTGAAGAAATTGAATTGAAGGATTTAAGCAATAGCAGCCTTTTCCTGCTTTTCTAATTTTCTGACTACCATCAATAGAATCAGCCCGATGGAAAACCAAATGGCCAAAGCAATGATCGAATTGCGCATGCTGCCTGTGAGGTTGTCCATAAATCCCCACATGACGAGTCCGCACATCATGGCCAACTTTTCGCAGACATCAAAGAAGCTGAAGTAACCTGCGTTGTTTTCTGTTTTGGGGATAAACTTCGCATAAGTCGACCGGGACAAGGACTGTATTCCTCCCATCACCATCCCAATAAAGAAACCTGCGATATAAAAGTGGAAGGCGGTTTGAATAAAATAGCTGCCGATGCACACGAAAATCCAAATAGTCACTGCAATAGTCAGAGCCTGAAGGTTTCCCATCTTTTTGGAGATCCATGCAAACAGGAACGCACCGATAATACCTACATATTCCAATAAAAGGATGGTTATGATCAACTCTGTCATGCCCATTCCGACTTCCTTTTCCCCAAATGATGCAGCCATAAACATTACCGTCTGTACACCCATGATATAGAAGAAAAAACTCATCAGGTACATCTTTAATTTTGGTTCGTTCTTAAGTCTCCCCCAGATCTTGGCCAATTCCCGGTATCCGTTGAGGAGAAACTTCCTCTCTGTCGTGGTTTTGGAATAGATTCCCTTGGGAAGCTTTCGAAAAGTAACCTGCGCAAATCCAAACCACCATATGCCTGTGAGGAGAAATGAAATTCTGGGGAGTAGCGAACCATCTTCTATGCCTAGGGTTTCCTGATTGAGGATGGCGGCAAGATTGAGGAGTAGTAGGGTCGTAGAACCGATATAACCAAATGCGTAACCCCGCGCGCTGACTTTGTCCTGTTGGTCTTCAGTGGCGATAGCGGGGAGATATGAATTATAAAAAACAATGCTGCCCGAATATCCGATCGTCGCCAGCATCATGAAGGCCAATCCGAAGTGAACCATTTCGGGTCCATCAAAAAAGAAAAGAGATGAACAGCCGATCGCACCCAGGTAGCAAAAGAACTGCATAAACCTTTTTTGATTGCTGTAATAATCCGATATCGAAGACAGGAGTGGAGAGACCAGGGCAATGATTCCAAAAGCAATACCGAGGTTGATGGAGTAAGCCGCTGTATTTTCGATCTCCAATCCGAAAACCGTGATTTTGCTGCCGGCGTCGGTGGTAGTAATCGAATTGTAATAAGCTGGGAAAATCGCCGAGGCGATCACCAAAGAATAAGCGGAATTGGACCAATCATACATGGCCCAAGCACGAATCGTTTTTCGGTCATTCTTTGCGATGACCTGACTGTCTTCTTTCATCTGATTTGGTTATTGGGCTAGTGGTACCCAATGAAGATAAAAAGAATTTTGTCCAAAAAACAGAAGAAGGAATCAGAACAATCATCTCAAACCCAATACCTGATTTTTTTTACGATCAGGAACCAGGTTTTTTTAGGCAAGTTTCAGTTTCAAAGAAAACAGGTAATTGAAATAAGGGACTTTCTTCAAGATATAAATGAGGAGCAAACAAAGAAACAGTATGGCCCCTGCAAAAATCATCCCCCCGATAAAGGTGCTGAAAAAGTCAAATTCGATGAAAAACGGTTTGATCAAAGCGCCGACGATTCTATGTAGAAGATAGATGCCCAAGGTATTTTTACTGACATGTCGGATTATTTTACCTGAAAGGCCATGGTTATTGTATTGCATCGAAAGGATAAAAATGGATACGACCATGACCAAAGCAAAGACAGAATCAAACGCTTCGAAGCCAATGTCCCAGGTTTCCCCTTGTCTGAATGATATAAGGACACCATAGGAAAATAACAAGGCCATAGACACCGGGATTGCTATAAAGGACAGTATCCGGTTTCTGTTGGTGAGGATGGAGTCTTTCATAGAGAATACAATTCCACCCAGCATGAAATAGCCGATAGAAAAACCATAGATTCCGCTGAAAGCATTGAACCCGCCAAAGTAATTGAGGAAAAAATAAGTGTTCAAAAATTTTCCCGAAACCGTGCTTGCCACATTCAGCAGAAGCCCGAGAAAGGTATTTCCAAATGACAAAATCATCACACAGGCAAAAAAGAAATAGAAGTAGTTCTTTTTGGTTTTGAATGCCAAAAAAAGCAAAGGGAAAAATATGTAGATCACCACAAGTGCTTCCAAAAACCAAAGGTGGTTTACCCATCCGGTTTTCAAAGTATAGATATCCTTTATGATTCCAGATACAGAAATACTTTCACCATATATCAACGAAAGTGAAATCATAGTAATGAACCCCCAGGCAATAACCAGGATGCCTGTTTTTAGGATCTTGGAGACATGGACTTTAAGGCTAAACCCCGACTTGTTTAAGAGCAAAGCGCCATTGATAAAAAAGAAAATCGGCACTCAGGTGCTGAAAATGGAGAAAATAAAGAAATTGGAATAAGCCCCCGTTTTTCCTGTCCCAATAAAGTCAACTTCCATAATTGGGAAATGGTAAATCAGGACAAAATAAATGGCCATTGCCTTCATCAAATCCAAGCCGTCATAGGTCTGATATTTTTTTGCAGCAGGAGGATTTTGTTGCATTTCAAAAATTCAATTAGGTGGTTTATGTAGGCGAAAGGGGAACTTTTCCTTAAGGGTAATTCAACACTATGCAAAAAACGCTGCATAGATTGATTTTGTTGAAAAAGTGACTTTCTGAAAGCAAAACTAAACCATTATAACGCCACTTCCAAAATTGGAATTTGGAAATGGTCCGGACATGTATAGGTCAGGTGAGTTGAAAAAAATACATGACCTGCTTAGAATGCTTATTTGGTTTTGGATTATCCCATTCTGATTGCATCAAGATCTCCTAATCCTACCGTTGGTTTTGATACGCTGCAATGGCTTCCTGTAGGACTTGGAAGGCCTCTTCTTTTTCACCTATTGATTTGATTTCCACTTGACCTTTTCCTTTGTAATTTTCAAACCAGATAGTCAATATTTCAATCATCCCCGGATAATCATCCTCTAGGTTTTCCATAGTGCGAATATTTTCTAGGTATCCTTTTGTCGGCAAAGCGATCAATTTGTCATCCAATTCGCCATTATCAAGCATTCTGAAAATCCCAATGACACGACATTCTACGAGGCTTCCTCGGGTTAGGGGCGGTCCCAAAATCAGAATATCAAGAGGATCTCCATCTCCGCCTACTGCAGCATCTTGTAATGATTGGGGAACCATCCCATAGTTTCCCGGATACCCTAGGTAGTCCACAACACGTCTGATTCCATCTATTTCGGGCAATTCAAGGTGACCGTTCTCCTTATTGACTTCCCACTTTTCCAAGGTTCCTGTTGGGATTTCGACCACCACGTTGATTAGGGAATCTCCAACCATTGCAGGATAACCGTGAAGATAATGAACTGAATCCTTGATCGAATATTCCTCTATCGGAGGCGATTGAAGCAGATCAGTTTGCATTTCTTCATTTTGATTTTTGCAGGAAAACAAAACAAAACAAACAAGTAAAATGGAGGTAGAAATTGCCTTTTTCATTTAGTTTAAAGTAATTTAAAATATCATATAGAGGCATTCTTTCTCTAATCAATTCTGTTTAACTCCATATAGTGAGTTCGTAGGTAATGATAAAGCCTTTGAACATTAATAGGGTCGGAGGTATCCATAATTTTAACCGTTTCACCTTTGAAAATAAGAGTTATCAATAAATATCGAACCCTATAAATATTATCAAATGATTTCCACATGACCAAATCATCTAAATTATAAGATTTCACTCCAAACAAAGTTTTTATGACAATCGTGTTTCGATCCTGTAAAATCTTGGAGTAATTTTTTAAAATTCTGATAATCAAATATCCTAAAAAGGCAGATGAAAAAACCATTATTCCAATGAGTAAATAATCAGCTTTAAAAATTATTAAAAAATATATAAACAGAAGAGTTCCTAAAAACATGAATCCTGCAAAAAGGAGCTGTGCGTAAAATTTCATTTTTAAAGATTTTAAAGTGCTTTGTCGCTTTAAGTAATGATTTTTTTTGATTTTAAAAAAAATATACTGTTTTCAATTATGCGGCATTCCATCCAAATCAAAAAAATCTCCCCGGGATCTGTCCAAGGAATTTGATATTAATGCAAAATTTTTTGAATTCGCTTTCAGGTCAAGGTACTTATCGACAATCCTCCGGTTCTTATAAATGATGAATGTGTTCCCTGTTTCAGGATTGATCTTGTTTAGGTTAGCCTCTCTTTTGGAATCACTGAAGGAGGGAACGAAAGTCAAAGCAGTCCTTTGAAGATTCAGTTCTCTACCAATAGTTTCAAGTTCATTGGCCCTTTTTGATTTGCTATATCCGTTTTCATTTCCATATACAAAATAAGCTTTGAGATATATTTGTCTCGACATGCTCTGTAATTCCAAAAACCCAAGCCATTTTTTGATGTCGTCCCAATCAGGATTATTTCCCACGAATAATACGATCCCGTGGTATCTTCCATACTTGCAGACTGGACAAGCCTGGCTTCCTTTATCCGGCCCAAAGGCATGGAATGGGATAAAAGAGGGTTGGTCCTCTCCAATGTTTAATCCTGACTTTTTGTTCGAAACATCCTTTTGCGGATAATTGGGGATATTCAACCCTAAGATGATGTCATGTTCGGCGATCTGCAAATTGCCTTTCAAAAGCACCCTTACAATTCCGCTTCCTGCCCGGTTTTCGGGTGGATATTTTTTCATATATGGAATCAAAAGCGGATCATCATCAAAAACGACATCATCGGTATAGTACTCATTTTTGATATCAGATTCTTTGATTGAAAGGTGAATATGTGCAGGCAAATCCTCATTGGGATAAGGGGCAGGTCGTATGGTGTAGATGCTGTATTTTCCGTTTTCATCGGATTTTACCCAACCTCTAAACCTTCCATGACTTTTTGCTTTTGGATCAGTTTTGGTGTCCGCAGTATAATATCCTTCGGTGTCGGTATGCCAATAATAGATAATGATATTTGGAGCCGGAGTCTTTCCACCGGGTTCGAAAACAGTTCCTGTTAACAGAAGCTTTTGTACTTTTTCTTTGTACCAACCGGCACTGGTGTCTGTTGCGTTTATTTCTTTTGGAATGCCGATATACATCAATTCGCAGCCGTCACAACCTCCTCCGATAACACTGTTTCTTTGACTTGGAGAGGTTCTATTTTCAGTATTTCCTGTTTGACCTTTACAGCCAAAAGCAAAAAACACGAGTAACAACCAGGTTAGGGTTCCCTTTTTCATTTGATTTTTTTCTGTAAAAATCAGTCATTAAAAACCTGGTTTGCAAATCAAAAACGCCAACAGGATGGAATTATAGCTTATCCTGAGTAAGAAGTTCAAGTTTGGCTTTGAAGTCCTTTGCAAAATTCCTACTGATTCTGAGCACTGTTCCTTCATCCATCATCACATCATAATCCCCGTTCTGTCGGGATTTATAGGATTGGACGTGAGTCAGGTTTACAATTTCAGATTTGTGAATCCTGACAAAATACCTGTTGTCTAATTTTTCCGATAAGAATTTTAAAGTTTGGCTATAAAGGAATTTACTCCCTTGATAATAGACATTGACATAGGGAGTATTGGCAGAAAAATAGAGCACCTCCTTGGTTGGAATATGAAGTTGCTTGTTTCCTTCCTTGATTGTGAGACTAGTCAAAAATTCATTTTGACCATTGATTTTTGATTTGTGTAGGCTTTGGAAATTGTTCAATCGGGCTTTAAAAAACGAATACAGGACTATAGGAACGGTATATAAAAGAAAAACTTTGAAGAAATGTTGGGTAAGGCCAAACTGAAAGGTCTGACCGAACTCAAAAGTATGAGGATAAAACACAGACGAAATGAGCCATACCAATCCGGGAAAAGCAAAAAGGTGGATGATGATCGGAATGAGAACAATAAGGGCAAATCTCACTTTGGTTTTGGAAACTTCAACAAGACTCAGCTGTCCATACCAAAGCGGTAAGAAAATCCACCAATACGAACTAAACAATAGAGATTCCGAAATGAAAAAGCCATAGTTTTGGAATCTGGATTCAAGAAAATCAATCAGTACAGTCAGGAAAATACAGGTGACCAAAAAACCCAACAAAATAAATGGTTTCCCAAACGAAAATTCAACTAGTCCTTTTATAAAAAACTGTTTCATTTTAAAATTTTGATCTAGAGCAGCAGAATATCATCAAGTTTATAAAATAAACACCAACCAAAAAATATCAGGTAAATTTTTTATAAAGCTAATTACGCTACATTTTAATGGTGGTTGTTCTCTTATCCTCCACCGATCCCTTTCATTTTCCATTGGTAGATTTTGAAGTTTAAGGACTGTTATTTTAAAAGTCAATGCCCTATATTACAGCAGTTTTGCATCCCGAAATAACATTTATGGACAGAAGAAAATCGCTTAAAATCCTTGGAGGTACCGCAGTAGGTATCGCAGGGTTGGTTCTTGTGGACTGGAAATGGCAGCTAGTTGACCAGTTGACACACAAAGGTTTTTTCTCTTTCAAGGAAGAGCAATTGATCACCGCCATCGCCGACACCATCATTCCCGCAGGATTGCCACCCAAAGTTCCTACCCCGGATGCCCAACCAATCGGTGCGCTGAGTACCGGCACGGACAAATATCTGATCAGGCTTTTTGAGCATTGCTACGAAAAGGAAGATCAGGACATGATCAAATCCCAATTGGCTTCACTTGCAGAAAAGTCAAAGACAACACTCGGTAAATCTTTTGAAAAAGGTACTCAAGAGGAGCGTGAAGGGCTTTTACTTTCCCTGGCTTCCTCCGAAAATGAGGAGGAGAAGAAGTTTTTTGACCTTATAAAATCACAGACCATCACGGGATTCACCACCGTCAAGGAGGTGATGGCAGATTATCGAGGCTACAAAGTGGCACCGGGCTATTTCCATGGATGCATCGATGTACCTTCCCAAGCTTAAACCCAAGACGACATGTTACAGGATTCTAAAGATAAGCGCACCTATGATGCGATCGTGATTGGTTCAGGCGCCAGCGGAGGATGGGCTGCCAAGGAACTCACAGAAAAAGGATTGAAGACCCTAGTCCTCGAAAGGGGCAGGATGGTCCGGCACATAGAAGATTACCCCACCGCCTCTAAGGCACCTTGGGAATTTGAGTTCCGTGGTGCGGTTCCTGTGGATAAGCGATCAGGTATCGGTGCGGCCAGGTGGGCGAGAGAAGAGACCATGCATTGGGCTTTGGCCGAAGATGAGCAGCCGATCATTGAAGAAAAACCATTCCGGTGGTTTCGTGGATACCATGTCGGCGGCAAATCCTTGCTTTGGGCTAGGGCAACACAGCGTTGGTCTGATTACGATTTTGAAGGTCCTGCTCGGGATGGCTTTGCGGTAGATTGGCCGGTGAGATATAAAGACCTAGAGCCTTGGCTGGATTATGTAGAGACATTTGCAGGAATCGCCGGAGGCAGGGATGGATTGCCTGAGTTGCCGGATTCCATCGTGCAGCCGGGATTTGAGTTGAGTTGCATCGAGCAATATTATAAAGAACAGCTGAAGCAGAATTATGGCGACCGACACCTGATTCAGGGCAGGTGTGCACACCTAACTGATCCTCAGCAAATACATAGAGAACAAGGACGGAATAAGTGCCAAAACCAAGGTATGTGTAACCGTGGCTGCGTGTACGGTGGATATTTTTCAGCCAATGCTTCTACTTTGCCTTGGGCAGAAAAGACAGGAAATCTTACTATCAGACCCGATTCTGTGGTGGAATCTATCATCTATGACGAATCAAAAGGAAAAGCTTCAGGTGTGAGGATCATTGACAGGAATACAGGGGAGGCAATGGAATTTTATGCGAAGATTATCTTTGTGAATGCGTCGACCATTGCGACCAATGCGATATTACTCAATTCCAAATCATCCCGATTCCCCAATGGCATCGGAAATGACAACGTCCTGATGGGCAAATTCCTTGCCTGTCATAATTACCGTGGAAAAGGAAGCGCGAGCTATGAGGGATTTGCTGACAAGGCCACCGACGGAAGGCATGCCGGACACGCCTATGTGCCGAGATTCAGGAATGTATTCCGTCAGGACACAGACTTTCTACGAGGCTATTCGATCGGGATGGCAGGAGGAAGAGGTCTCGGTTCGGACACAAGTGGCATCGGCCACGAACTTCGTGACAGCTTACTCAACCAAAAATATGGTACTTGGCGCATATCAGCTTGGATGCAGGGAGAAACCATTCCCATCGAAACCAACCATATTCGCCTCAGTACTGATGAGAAGGATAAATATGGTATCCCAAAGATCATCCTTTCGGTCGAATGGACGGATAATGACGACAAAATGACGGCAGATTTCCTTCAGCAGCAACAGGCTATGTTTGAAAAAGCCGGATTTACAGACATCAAAGTCGAAGATACCAAAGCACCTCCCGGATCTGACATCCACGAAATGGGAGGAGTTCGTATGGGAAAAGATCCAAAAACCTCCCTGCTGAATGAATGGAATCAGTTGCATACCTGCAAAAATGTGTTTGTCTCAGACGGAGCGAGCTTTACGAGTACAAGCACGCAAAATCCTACGCTGATGTTTATGGCTTTTACTGCCCGTGCAGCCAACCACGCGGTGGAGGAATTAAACAAGGGAAATTTGTAGCTATTGTGGAATAAAACCATTCGGAAAGAGAAAAGCATAAAAGTGGTCGAGAATTGTCTCTTGATTTTGTTGATTTAGAAAGAAACCAAAAAAACCGTCAGTGATAAGGCTGACGGTTTTCGGGCTAGAAAGAATCGACGATCAGTATATGTCCTTTTCGTCTATCGTTCTATTGATTGAGCTAGCTGCACTGACCTAACAAAAAGTAAATAATAACAAATACAATGATGGTGCTGATACAGCCTCCACCTAATTTCTTTGCGCCATAGCCCGCAATCAGGGTTTTAAACAGGTTGTTCATGCTTTTTCAGTGGTTTTTGAATGTAGGTTTCTGACCTTCCCGATCAGATAGGTTTATTTGTTGAGGGAATATAGAAGCTCTTTTGGTATTGGGGAAAAACACCTCTCCTGACTACTCAAAAGAGGTTGATTTTGAATTCGATTTTTATTTTTCAGAAAGTGTCCGGTTTGGTTGGGGTTGATTCCTCATCGTTCCGGTCTTTTCCCTGCGGTTTTCATTTTCTGCATTTACGTTGGGATCTTCAAGCCTAGGCAGTGCTTTGGGTTTATCGGTTTTGTCCAATGTCTCATCCCTTGCAGGATTTTCGGTTTTTGCAGTGACCTCCATATTTTTCTTTTTTTCCTCATCGAAGTCAAATTCCCGGTCTGTTGGATTCAGGTCATTTCTACCTCTTTCTTGGTTTGTTCTCTCATTTGAGCTGTTTTCGTTCTGAGGATTGTGGTTTCCGTTTTTCTGTTGGTTCATAATTTCGTGGGTTTATGTTGATCAATAATTCATGATCAAATTTACATTACCCAACAAATCAAAGCATTACATGAATTTTCAAAATAGATACACAATTCACAGCAAGGAGGAATCTCTAAGAAAAAAAGGTGGCAAGGGAAGAAAAATAAGATGGTCTAGGATACCTTTCCCAGACCATCTATTTTCTTTTAAAAATCAATTTTCACAAACTCAATTCAGCAAAGGAAAAAACTGACCTTCCATTTTGTGTCCTTTTTCTATGATCGGCACACCTTTGAGCAATTCGTCATCGGTATTGGAGATGGTCCCATCGGCAAAAACATTCAAGACAAAAGCCCTTCGGCTTCTTGGGGAGCGATTTTCGTAGCTTCCATGCACCATCAGTGGATGGTGGAAAGTCCCATATCCAGCCTTAAGTTCGATGGCTACAGGTTTGAATGCTGCTTTTTGTTCTTCAGTCATAAACTCCATCAATCCATCCATTTTGCCTGCAAGAGCCGGTTTTTCCAACAGACCCCATTTGTGGCTGCCGGGGATATAGTAAAGGCAGCCGTTTTCCGTAGTTGCATCATCGAGTCCACACCAACAGGTGAGGTGCTGCATCTTGATCGTCCGTGTCCAATAGGAATAATCCTGATGCCAAGCCACCACGCCGCCGTGATGGGCAGGCTTGCAGAATAATTGGTCATGCCAAAACCGGACTTTTTGATTGCCAAGAAGCTGACTCGCTGCCATGACAAAAGCCGGATTCCAGATCACATCATGAAAGGCCTTTGAAATCCTCCAATGACCTAGAGAATGGAACAAGACAGTATTCGGATCGTCCGATTCATTGCTGTGAAACTCATGGAAAAGATGGTGGGAAGGATGCTTTGGATCGGCAACTTCATCCAATTCTTTTTTGAGGATTTCTATTTGATTTTCGTCAAGGAGCTTGATGCCACTGAGGTATCCTTGCTCATGAAAAAAATCAACCTGTTCTTGGCTGAGCCTGTACGGTTCCCACTCTTCCTGGGTTTTTGGATAGGGGAATAGTCCGGTGATAGGTTTGTGAATGAGGGATAAGTCTTGCATGGGATTGGTATTTTGGGTAATAGCCATGAAGTTAAGAGAAAGCTTGGAGAATTGGAAGATTACAAAATTGAAAAATTGGGAAGATTGGAAAATTGCAAAATTGAAATATTGTGAAGATTGCAAAATTGAAAAAATAAATACCGATAGAGATGTTATAGAAAAGAAAAAATGTGGCTCCAAAAAAGGACGCAACACCGGTCATCGGTCATCGGACATTTTACACCTACTTCTCCAGCTTTTCAAGCCTTTCAAGCAGGGGAGGATGACTGTAATTGACAAAAACATACCAAGGATGTGGGTTGATATTACTGAGGCTGTTGACGGATAGGGTTTTAAGGGCTTCAGCAAGTGGTTTGCCATCATAAGTTTCCTTGGCAAAGGCATCTGCTTCAAATTCATTTTTGCGGCTCAATAGATTCATCCCAATCCCAAGAATGCTGGATATAGGAGAAAAAAGTATCGTAAATCCGATGATGTTCAGGTGGATCGCCATTTCTGTGCCTCCAAGAGCAAGACTCATCTGCTCGCTGTGAATAAACTGGGCAAGTATGAAAAGCAGAATTCCAACCTGTAGGACAGAAGTGACCATGCTCCATACAATATGTTTCTTCTTATAATGTCCGATTTCATGGGCAAGAACTGCCACCAATTCGTCTGGAGTATGTTGGTCGATAAGCGTATCAAAAAGGACAACTTTTTTCCTTTTGCCAAAACCTGAAAAGAATGCATTGGCTTTTGCGGAGCGTTTGCTGCCATCCATGACAAGGATATTGTCCAAAGGAAAATCAACAGACCGCGCATATCTGACAATACTGTTTTTGAGTTCACCTTCTTCAAGTGGAGTAAGTTTATTGAAGAGAGGGAGAAACCAAGCGGTATAGAACATGTTCACAACGACCATGAAAACACCTGAAACCAACCAAAATTGCCACCAAAAGTCTTTGCCCATCTGATGGATCAGCCAAAGCAGCGTTCCCAGCAAAAGCCCTCCGATGACAATGGAAATCAGGTATCCTTTGATTTTGTCTGAGAAATAGGTCTTTTTGGTGGATTTGTTGAATCCGAATTTTTCTTCAATCACAAAAGTCTGGTAATAATCGAAAGGAATAGAAATGATATCCGAACCTATAAATACTACCGCAAAATAAATCAGTGAAAGCAGGATAGGGTTTCCGATGAAGCCTTTTAGAAAAATATCAAGCCATCCGAAAACTCCAAAATAAATAAAACCGATGGTCAAAATAAAAACAGTTGTTCCGGTGATCAAGCCAAAACGGAAATTTGCCCACTGATAAGATTTGGACTCAAGGAGTTTTTGCTGGCTAATGTATTGGTCAAGTGTTTTGGGAATGGTAGGAACCGGCCTTTTGATGTTTAGGAAGCTGAGTGATTTTTCAGCCACGAAACCCAAAACAAGGATACCCAATATCAGGTACTTGATCTCTTCAGCTTCCATCAGCTCAGAACTTTGGACAAGGAAGGAGGGTGTCTCTTTTACGAGTTCTTGCCTGGTTTTTATCTGCCAAAAGGAAAGCAATGCTGACTTCATGGGCACCGCCGGACTGAATACCAAGTTGAGAAACGGTGTAGTCAAAACTGTATCCCATACTCATCCCTGTTGGCAGATTGAAGCCGATCATCATGACGATGGCGTCACGGTTATTTTGGTTTTCCACTGGTTTGTAGGGAAGGCCTCGGTACCAGATACCAAGATTCAAAGGTTCCATGTGGAGGTAAGCGCCGATATCCAATTGTTCAAAAGGACCTTGGCGTTTGTAATTCAGAGTAGGCAACAAATACCTTTGCTTTCTCTGATGGGTATAATCTGAGCGATAGCTACCTGTTCCAAGAGAAATCCTATACCCTGTATGGAAGGAAAATTTGGCAGGCAAAGGACTCACCCCATCCAAGAAAGATTGGTTGGGTTCATTGACATGGTGTGCAGAAAGACCAAACCAGAATTTGTCAGTAAAAAACAACCCTCCAAAAGAAAGGGACAATAAATTTACAGGTTCACCGGATCCGGGTAGGTCTGTGCTAGGTAAAGTAGGGCCTAAAGGATCTGCTGGATTGATTTGATTTGCAAAAATAAGGTTTTCAAAAAAACCGATATCCCTTCGGATGTAGGCTGCCTGAACTCCGGGTCGGAAATAAGCATTTTCGCCGACTCTCAACTCATAGGAATACAAACCTGCCACGGTTGTAGACCTTAATTTTGCCCCGCCCTCTACATCATTCATAACCATAAAACCGATTCCACTGTTATAATCATCCAGGTAGGTATCATAGTAAGCTGCGAAGGTGGTAAATTGTGCATCAAGGCCAGGCCATTGGTTGCGATAATTGGCACCGATTCGCGGCAGCATTTCCGAACCGGTGAAGGCAGGATTCAAATAAAGTGGCGCCGCATAGTATTGGCTGAATTGCGGGTCTTGGGCCTGCAATGTCATATTTCCTGTAAAAATAAAGGAAACAAAAAAAAGACGGAGGATAAAAGACCTTTGCAAGTTGTAATTCGTTATGTTAGCAATTGGATTCACCTTTGCAACGTCCAAAACGTTTTGTTGTTTTAAACGCAACGTGTAAATTATGAAAAGCCTTAGTAATTCCATAAAAATATTCTTTTTTTTTAGTGCGCTGATATTTTTGAACAATGCATTCAATCCGGCACCCCTTCATGCCCAAGGGTTTAACAATAATGAATGGATTTTTGGAGACTGCGGTTCAGGCCAAAATAACATTCTTTCATTTGGAAAAGGAGAAGATCCCATAGTCAGGAGTCTTCCAAGTGGGGTGATTGTCGGACAAAATAACAACGCTGTAGCCATCGATCCAATTTCTGGCAATATTATTTTTTATACCAATGGGGTTTTGGTCTATGATGCAAACAATCAGGTACTTGAAGGAGTAGCTCCCGGAATCAATGGAAATATTGATGGAATACAGGAACTAGCCATCGGGGTTTTGAGCTATGACCCTGTAGGGGACAGATTGTATTATATATTTTACCTGAGCCCTGCCGGAGATTTACAATATGCACTGATTGACATGAATGCACCTGGTCAGGCTGTGGGAAACGAACCTCCTTTGGGTGAAATAATTGTAAAAGATCAGGTAATTACAGGAGCGGTTTCAGGACCGATTATGGTAGTCAAAACTCCCCAATCTCCCTCTTATCTGATCAGTATCGAAGGGGGGACGATTGTTTCGAGACGGGTTGGAGCCAATCAAGGCGAGTTTTTACTTAATTCCAACTCCCCGATTCTTTTCAATCCAAAATCCATGGTTTTTGATGAGGAATCCCAAAAATTTATTTTGATCCCCGAGGACCCCAATGAAAATATCGTTTTAGTGGATTTTGATGCTGCAACGGGGACTTTTGGAGCTGTCACACCGATCCCCCAATCTAGCAATGGTGATGATTTTGGAGGAGCCTCTTTTTCCCCTGATGGAGACTATATTTATTTTTCCCGAGGAGATGAATTGTTAAGAATTCCAGTAAGTGACCTTACTGCAACGCCTGAAGTCATTCCATTAGAAAACGATATTTTTCAGATTTATGACGTCAAAATTGGACCTGATGGCAGGCTTTACTATATCTACGAGGAGGTCGCAGGCGGCCCGCAGCTGATAGGGAGGGTAGAAAATCCCGATGTCGAAGACTTGGCTGAGATTGAATTGGAGGAAGATCCATTCAACGGAACTGATTTTTGTGGAAGGATTTTCCCCCAGTTTGCTCCCAATCAAAATATAAACGCAACTGTGGATTTTGAATGGAATCCTGAAGAACCATGCAGTAACAATCCTGTGCAGTTGACAAGCTTGATCACTCCTGAAAATTTCCGACCTGTCAGTTTTGAATGGACTTTCAATCCTCCATTGACAGATGAAGATGGAGCCCCTATAGATATTGACTTTACCCAAGAGCATTTGTTGATTCCTGAGGAAGCAACCGCAAATGAGAGCATTGACGTCACCTTGACCGTCACTTTTGCAGATGGGACAACCCAGACAGTTAATAAGACCATAACGCTGCTTCCCAATGAATTACAGGTCCAATTCAGCGCACAGGACACCACCGTATGCGAGGGTGGTTGTGTAGATATTGGTTCCATGCTGACCGTACAGGCAGGACAAGATGGTGGCGGCGGAGGCGGCGGAGGCGGCGTCTATGAGTACTTCTGGTCCAATATCAGGGAGTGGAGACCTACCAAAGACAATTGTGTTGACTTGCCTGGTCTGTATTGGGTATTGGTAAGAGAACCCGGTTCTGAATGTTATGCCTATGGAAGTGTAAGGGTCAAAATCTGGGATCTGAATGACCAAAGCAACAACATCTGGTATTTTGGTGATGGGGCAGGTTTGGACTTCAATCCAGATCCAAACAACCCGAATGGGCCAACTCCAAGGGCAGTAAGCCATAACCAAAATATTCCGGCAGGTACGACTACCATTTCCGATGGAACGGGCCAGGTCTTGTTCTTTACAGACGGAGAGACTGTATGGGACCTGAACGGCAATGTGATGGAAAATGGAGACAGCATCGGCGGAAGTAACCTTTCTTCTCAAAGTGTCCTAGCTGTACCGGTTCCTCAGGATGAAACGATATTTTATCTATTTACCACCCAAACAGCCGTCGACGGTAGTAATCAGGTGAAATTTTCGGTTGTCGATATCAAAGTCGAAAATCCAAACGGTGTCGGAAATGTAGTCAGTAAGGATAATTTTCTGTTCAGTCCCAGTACAGAGCATTCTGCAGCACTTGCTGCCGGAGATACCACATGGGTTTTATTTCACGAGCTGGGCAACAATACCTTTAGGGCTTATCCGGTTTCAATTTTCGGTATCGGCAGTCCTGTATTTTCATCTGTCGGTTCCAATCATGGGTTTAATACAGGAGTTGGAACCATGAAATTTAGCCCTGATGGGACCAAAGTGGCTGTCACCATCCAGGATGGGGCATGTAGCCGCTTGGAAATCTTTGATTTTGATCCCGATACGGGGGAAATGACAGAGTATGCTTTGCTGGATTTAGGCTGTAATGGAGAAGATATTTATGGAATGGAATTTTCTCCCGACGGAAGCAGGGCTTACGTTTCGTATGCAGGAGGTGGCGGAAAAGTCGAGGAGTTTTTGATTCAGGCACCTGAACAGACGGGTACGACCCCACTTGCCTGTGCTACCTGTTTTGACAATGCAGATACTAGGGCTGAGAGAGAGGCTTGTATTTTAAATTCTCCTGTCAGAGGCGTATTGAGTACTTCAGGTCCTTTTGGGGCGCTGCAAATCGGCCCGGATGGACAGATTTATGTGGCAAGACCTGGACAAAACATGTTGGGATCTATCAATGCTGGTTCAGATTGTAACGTAAGTATTTATAATGAAATGGGTTCTCCTCCATTGACTGGAACAAGCAACCTTGGACTACCTTCCTTTGTGCAGCAGTCTGGCAGCAGCATTCCAGATCCTTTACTCTCCGGGACCCCACAATTATGTCTTGATCCTCAAAATGGAGTAATAGGACAGTTTCAGGGCGCTGGGGAACCTGATATCGACAGTTATTTCTGGACTATCACGCATGAAGACGGTACAGTAGAACTGAATAACTTTGGCGGCCCGGGAGAGCAGTTTCAAATTTATGAACATCAATTTTCCAGGCCCGGTCTTTATACCGTGGATTTGAGGGTCGACAGGTGTGGGGATCCGGATTTTTATGAAGGAAGGCTTGAGGTTATGGTTATCGCACCTCCGGCTTTGACTTTGCCTGAAGCTGTCACTTTGTGTTTGGGAACTCCGGTCAGTCTTACCGCTATCGATGGTTATGATCCTTCTGAAGGGCTTTATGATTTTGAATGGAGAAATGCCGCAGGACAATTATTTGGAGATCAAAATTCAAATACCATTGTCGTAAATGAGGAAAGTATCTTTACCGTAGTGGTATCCCATAGACCCGGAGCCGGTGATGATCCTGCGTTTTTTGATCCTTGTCCGGCAGAGGCTTCTGTTTTTGTGGGTCCTGCATTTGAATTTGACCTCACACAGACAGACGATCAGGTTTGTTATGATGATAATCTTGTGGTTTTCGCACCCAATACACCCATTTCTGGACAATGGTTTTATCAGGTTCAGGGAACTGTAAACAGGGTTCCTCTGGGTGAGTTTTTTGAATTGAATCTGATTCCAAGTTCTCTTCCTTCTCCGGGAGTTTATGACATCATATTTGTGGCAGAAGACCCGATCTTGGAGGGATGTATCGTAGAAAAACAGTTGGAATTGATTGTCTTTCCTTTACCGGCATTTGAGGTTGTGGTGTTGACGGAGGCGGATGATTGTGCAGCGGCAAATGGCAGTTTTGAGATTACCATGTTGGCTGATGCCGATGAGGTAAGGATAGTCCAAACTGGGCAAGTTTTTACCAATGTATTTTCCGGAGATGTTTTACCTGTTGTCACAGGACTTGAACCTGGAGTTTATACCGTGGTAGCGACCAGTGATTCTGGATGTGAATTTTTACTACCTGTTGTGGTTCGGAATTTGAATCCACCAACCGGGATTTCAGATTATGAGGTTACCACTACTCCGGAAACATGTTCGGCTACAGGAGTAGATTTTGGTTCGATCAAAGTCTCGTTTAACCTCGGCCCCCAAAGCGGTTCATACGTGCTGACAAGACAGGAAGACGGTCAGGAAATTGGGGGTACTTTTGCTTCTGTAGATTCCATTCAAGTTTCATTGCCTGATGGGACTTATACACTGACTTTGTTAGATATAGTGGACTGTGCTTTCCCTGACCCGGTTTCTTACATCATTGACAATGCCGATCAGGTCATATTCTCTGTACCTACAAATGTGACTGCATGTGGCCTGTTTATCATGGTTCCCCAATCTGCAACCCAACTCGATTATGAAGTGAGAGGCCCCAATGGTCAGGTTATAAATGCAGATCAGGATGGAGGTTATTTGTTTGAATTTACAGGGGTTTATACAGTCAGGGGATTTGATCCTAATGGTATTTTGTGTCCAAGCGAATTGAGTTTGATAGAGGTTGTTATCAATAGCCCAATTGATTTTTCATTGTCCGAACCGATTGTGGATTGTGAATTGGGGGTTTCCTATGAAGTGGTTTTATTTGGTTTTGACCCAAACAATGCAAATTTCTTTTGGAGAAATTCTTCAGGGGACATTGTCGGAAGAAATCAGGAATTTTTCCCGCCAAGTCCAGGAACCTATACCGTGGAAGTGCAGCCTAGAAGCGGAGGATTGTGCCCTGAAAAAACCATTGAATTTGAAGTGGAGGAATTCTTGGAAAGTGTAGAAATGACTGTGGTCGCACAGCAATTTTGCGTAGGAGATACTTTTGCCAATATCAGTGTTGAGGCTGATTTTACCAATGTTTCCCTGATCCAATGGTTCAGTGTAGTGGGTTCGACAAGAACCCTGATACCGGAATTTACAGACCAAGAGACTGTCACAGTATTTGACATAGGCGTCTATGAAGTGGTATTGTTGAGTGTTTATGGTTGTGAACTGGCACGAGAGCAAGTGCAGATTTCCAGATCGGTGATTGTACCGCCTGTTTTGGCCCCAAGCTATACCATCTGTGCGGTTGAAAATATCACAGTTCGGATCAATCCTGGTACCTATGATTTCTACTCTTGGAAGCTTGAAGGCAACGAGGTATCGACCGATTCTGTATTTGTGCCTACACTACCGGGCAATTACCTGCTGACCGTGGCAGACAATCTCGGCTGTGAATATACTGTCAGCTTTGTGGTGCTTGAAGATTGCGCCTTGAGGGTGATTTTCCCTGATGCTATCGTACCGAGTAAGCCTGACAGACATTTCTTGGTTTACACAAATGATTTCGTCGATGAGTTAGAGGTATTTATTTTCAACCGATGGGGAGAACTGATTTTCTATTGCGAGCAAAAAAACATTAACAGCGATACTTTTGTTTGTGGATGGGATGGAACCGTAAATGGAACTTATGTCCCAATCGGGGTGTATCCTGTGGTGGTTAACTTTAGAAGCAACAACCAAAATGTCACCAGCAAAATCACAAAATCCATTTTAGTAATTGAATAAATAATATTTTAGAGAATGATTACCCTTATTTCCCCTGCAAAAACACTTGATTTAAGTTCATCCGAATTCCCCGTTTATTCACAGCCTGATTTTCAAAAGGAAACATTTGAATTGGTAAGGATAATGAAGAAAAAATCTATCGGAGATATCCAAGATCTCATGGGAATCAGCGAAAACCTAGCCGTCTTGAATAAGCATAGATATATGGATTTTCAAGAAAGTTTTGAAATCCAAAATTCAAAACAGGCGCTGTTGGCATTCAAAGGCGACGTGTACATGCAGCTGGATGTTGAAAATTATTCGCAGGAAGATTTTGATTTTGCCCAGGAGAAACTGAGAATATTGTCAGGATTATATGGGTTGCTCAAACCCTTGGACCTCATTCAGCCATACCGTCTCGAGATGGGAATCAGGCTGGAAAATAAAAAGGGAAAAAACCTTTATGAATTTTGGGGAACAAGAATCGCAAAAGCCATTAATGAGGCTGCAAAAGGTGAACCTATAATCAACCTTGCTTCTCAAGAATATTTCAAAGCTGTGGATATTCAATCTTTGAAAACGAAAGTAATTACCCCTATTTTCCAAGAATACAGGAACGGAAAGTATGAAGTAATTGGATTGTTTGCCAAGAAAGCCAGGGGAATGATGACAAATCATATTATCAAAAACAAAATCAACGATCCCGAAATGTTGAAGACTTTCAATGAAGGGAAATACGAATGGATAGGGGAAGAGGAGGATGGAATCTGGAGATTTGTCAGGTAATATTTTGATTTTTTATCTCCGTTAAAAAAAGTCAGCAATCATGCAAAAAAGAGCATAATTACGCATAAAATACTTTTTAATGTTTTTTAAATAAAAAAAAATGTATTTTATATACATAAATACTTTTTTTTAATTGTAGAAATGCATAGATTTGGTTCAAAGTCTCTCACGATTCTTTACCTATCTCGCAAATGAAAAGTTTTCTTAATTATCTGATCCCATTCATGGTGCTCATTGCTATTGGCCAAAGGTCGTTGGCAATGGGTTTGGAAAAAGAACTTTTCCTAAAACCTGAATTTGATGCTGAACTTTTTGTCAACCAAACAAATGAGTTTGGAATTGTTGGGCCGGAAGAGCTTTGTCTTTATTATGGAAGTAACATAGGAGAATTTTTTGGAGGAGGTTTAGTTACTGATGTTTTCAAATGGAAAATAATCAAAGCTGATGGGAGTGTGCTGGTAGATCGTGAAGGTGGATTTCAGACCTTCAGTCATACTTTTTCTGAAGTAGGGGTTTATGAAATACAACTTAATATTAGAAGGGGTTTGAATGAGGTTTTTTCCGGAACTAGGCAAATTGTAATCAATAAAGGTGCTGATCCTGTAATTGAAAATACTTACCTCCTATGCAATGGCAGCAGTACTATACTTACATTACTTGATCCGAACACTCCAAATCTTGGTGCTTATCAGGTGAAATGGATGGACAGTTCGGGTCAAATCGTTGGAACTACAAACAGTATTCAGGTAGATCGGGCCGGAAAATATACTGCTGAGTTTTTTTCACTAAATGAAATCGGTTTGGAAGTTTGCCCCTTTTCTGTTTCCACATATGTGTATGAGTCTAAAAATTACAGTTTAACAATAAGTACTCCACAGGTTTGTAATGGGGGCACTGTAGTTACTGTTTCTGCTGGAAATTCAATTTTTGGCAACTGGTATTACAAAAAAAGAGATGGCAATGAAAAAGTATTTCTTGGACAAGGTTCCAAGAAGGAAATCATAAGTACCCGAGATTTACAGGGAGAAGGAGAATATGACATCATTTTTGAAGTAGATAACACTTATAACAATTTCTGTAAAGCATCCGAACAGATTGGACTTAAGGTAAACCAAACAGCAGATGTGAGCCTTAGTTTTGAAAATCAGACGACTAATTGTGGGTCAGATGATGGAGTGCTATTGGTAGTAGCTTTGACTGATTTGGACTTACTTAGGGTAAGGAGGAATGGGATTGAAATCGCAAGATTTGAAAATCTTGTAAAGGGTCAGGAAATGAGGATTCCGGGATTATCGCCCGGTTTGTATACCGCTTCAGCTGCATTTAGCGGATGTTCAAGGACCAGAGCGGCAGTAATTCCGTTGGCAAATCCTCCGGCGGATATGATATTTAATTTAGTGGAAGTTATTGGTGAAACCTGCAACGATTCAGGCAAAGTTGATGGGCAGATAAAAATAAAGATGAATGACACAAGTTTCATTGGTTCATTCAGACTATTGAGCACTTCCGGGGCTGTTATAAAATCAGGAACAGTGGATAGTCAAAATATTTTTTCCATTTATGCTCCCGCAGGAAATTATTTTCTTGAAATAAGTAATGATGAAGGGTGCGTATTTCCCCGACCTCAGAGAATCACAATAGGTAGCAAAGGTCAAGTGGTATTTGCCGCCCCCGAAAGGTTGACAGTGTGTGAATATTTTGATTTTACTCCTACAACCAATCAAAATCTGGAGTTTACTCTTACTTATCCTGATAACTCCCAAGCGACCAAATCTAGCGGTGAGTCTTTTAGATTGGATCAATCTGGAGAATATATCCTTTTGGGATTGGAGAAAGATTCCCAAGGTGGGTTTTGCCCAAGAGAGACATCTATTTTTGTTACCGTCACCAATCAAGTCCAATTTGAACCTGAATTGATCTCAAGAGATTGTTTTGGCAATAGACAATATAAAGCCAATTTATTCGGGGCAGATCCCAGTAAATTTTATATCAAATGGATCAATGAAATTGGCCAGGTTGTAGGAACTGAGGAATTTTTATTTCCGGTTTCATCAGGAGAATTCAAACTCGAGGTACGGCCGGTAAATTCAGAGGCTTGTCCAATCCCAACAAAATCTTTTATTATCGAGGCGCCTGTCTTAGCTGTGGATGTGACTTTGCAGGCTACAGTTCTTTGTAACGGGGGCAATGCTGAAATATCTTTGGACACCGACTTTCAAGAGGTAAAAACAATCTATTGGATATACATAGGCCCAACGGGTGAAAGTATGGTTTTGGATCAATCCGAAAATAAAACCAGCATTTCTGTCACCAATCCGGGAACATATGAAGCAGTGGTCTATAATGACTTAGCTTGTGAAATCGGGAGAAACCTGATTACTATTACGGAAAATAATGCCAAGGCTGATTTTGAGGTTCCTGAGCGATTGGTGATTTGTGATTATTTTGAATTGATTCCGGACAGTGCATTGGAATTGATGTTTACAATCATCAGTCCAGATGGAGAAGTTGGGATTTTCCAACCCGGCGAAAAAATCCTTTTTTCCCAAAACGGAGAATATACCATTACATCCCAAAGCGTAAACCCTAATTCCTATTTGTGCCCAGTATCGAAAAAAATTGAAGTTGTAGGGAACAGTCCTATAAGTTTTGAGCCAAAATTATCTGAACAAACCTGTGGTGGAAAACTTATTTTTGAAGCCTACCTGTTTGGTAAGTCGGCCGCGGAAGTTGATGTTTTTTGGTACAATGAGTTGGGTGCTCTTGTTGGAAATGAGCAATTCCTGACGCCGGAGACATACGGAATATTCACACTTGAAGTAAGGCCAAAGGGCAGCTATCCTTGTCCTGCACCAAATTCCAAAGAGTTTGAAGTGATCAAGCCAATAATTGCAGTAGAAGGAAGTTTATCTGCCACGCCGTTTTGTTCAGAAGGGGAAAATGTCACAGTTTCTCTTGAAGCAAATTTTGGATTGGTTTCCAAAATCCAATGGTATTACAGGGATTTCAACGGAAATTTGGTTTTGCTTAAGAATTTTAACGGCCAAAGAGAAATCGTTGTCTCAAAAGAAGGCACGTATGAAGTTGAAATTTTCAATAAACTGGGTTGTACTGTTGGAAAAGATGTCCTCATGGTGATGAGAAGTATGGATGAAAGCAGGCCTCAGGTGGAGGAAACGTACCTGATTTGCCCTTCTTTGGGTTCCGATCAAGGTATCAACCCAGGTAATTTCCAAAAATATGAGTGGGTTTTAAATGGAAGATTGTTGAGTGAAGAGGCTGTTTTTTCACCTACCGTAGGTGGGAAGTATATACTTACAGTCACTAATTCTGATGGTTGCACATTCAGTACAGCATTTGAGGTTTTGGTGGAATGTAAGGTCCAAGTTATCCATACGACGGGAATGAGCACGAAGGATTCCCAACGGCCATTTAGGGTCTATTCCAATCCATTGGTGAATGAAGTGGGGGTGTGGATTTATAATAATTGGGGGCAATTGGTCTACCAATGCAGCAAACAAAATCTAACCGCGGGCAATGAACTCTGCGAATGGTATGGGGATTTTAACGGGCAGACTATAGAAACCGGCACTTACGCCGTGAAGATAATTTACAAAAACAATGTTGAAAATATTACCAAATCCATTTGGAGTTCGGTGACGGTCGTAGATTAAGCAAAACACAAACCAGAGATTTTTAAGGTTGGATAAGGTTCCTCAAAAAGGTATTTCTATAAATTACCAACCGGTGTTAATGTTGTATTTTTTTTGATAGAGATAGAATTATTGGGTAAAAATTCCTATTCCTATATTTTTTTATAAAAGGGCATCGCTATACCTGAAATTTTTTATATTTTCCGTCTTTATTAAAATCAACCCAATTTAAAAGTCAATTAAAACCTTTTAAACCCAATCAATATGAACGAAAATATCAATAAGACAGCATTATTCAATGCGAGCTGCTTTGCCCTCATTACGACTGCTTTTACCTTTGCCATCCGCGCGGGGATCTTGCCTCAGTTGGGAGACCAGTTTGGCCTGACCGCCGAACAGCTCGGATTCATCAACTCCATGTGGTTTCTGGGCTTTCCGATCTCCATGATCTTGGGCGGGCTTTTCTACCACACCATCGGTCCCAAAATCATCATGCAAATCGCATTTGTTGCCCATACATTGGGTATCGTTTTGACGATCTATGCAGGCGGTTACACCGGGCTTTTGATTTCTACCTTGTTTATCGGCTTTGGTAACGGCTGTACAGAAGCTGCCTGTAATCCAATGATTGCGGATATGTATTCCGGCATTAAAATGAACAAAATGCTCAACAGGTTCCACATGTGGTTTCCCGGCGGTATAGTTTTGGGAAGTTTGATATCCAAATTCATGACAGATTTTGGAATGGGATGGCAAATGCAAATGTGGGTATTGATGATTCCTACTTTGATCTATGCATTCCTGTTTTTCGGAAAGGCATTTCCAAAGCCTACTGTGGAGGGTGTTACGTCCATTTCCAGTAATTTGAAGGCAATGTTCTCTCCGGTCTTCATTTTCTTATTTTTCTGTATGGCTCTTACTGCTATTTCCGAATTTGGACCACAGCAGTGGGTAAACGTTGTCATGAGTGCAAGTGGCGCAAGCGGAATGCTTATCCTAGCTTTGACAACCGGTATTATGGCTGTCGGCAGGTTCTTCGCAGGACCGGTAGTTAAGTCGCTCGGTCAGACAGGTGTGCTACTTGGAGGTGCTATTTTCGCAACTTTAGGTATCTACATGTTTAGCACTGTAACAGGTTCCATGTCTTATTTTGCAGCGGTAATTTTCGCCATAGGCGTTTGTTATTTCTGGCCTGTCATGGTTGGGGCTGTTGCCCAAAGAGTGCCGTTGAGCGGAGCTTTGGGAATGTCAATTATCGGTGGTGTGGGTATGTTCTCCACTGCCATCTTCCAACCTATCATCGGTAGATGGATAGATGACTCAAGGGCGGATCAAACTGCTTTGGGCTTGGCAGGTGATGCACTTGAATTGGCAGCAGGTCAGGCAACTTTGCTCAAAATGGTGATGTTCCCGGCAATATTGATCGTTTTGTTTACGATCTTCTTTATTTGGCAGAAAAACTCAAAAGCCGCCGCAGGCGCTGCGACACATTAAATACTCCAAAGCAGTCCGAAAGGGCTGCTTTTTTTTTGTCTTTTGTTTTGTAAATTCCATCATGAAAAAGTTGGTATTTATTTTCTTCTTTTTGGGTTCTCTGGTTCCCGGTTTTGCTCAGGTCAATGGCCCAATCAAATTGTCAGAAAACAAGAGGTTCTTGGGCCAATCTGACGGCTCTCCTTTTTTTTGGATGGCGGATACTGCTTGGGAATTGTTTCATAGAACTGATAGGTCAGAAGCTGAATTCTATCTTGATACAAGGGTATCTCAGGGATTCAATGTTGTTCAGGCTGTAGCCTTGGCAGAATTGGATGGGTTAAATTCACCAAATTCCTATGGGGAAATGCCCTTTAGCTCGATTACACCTTTGGTCTTCAATGAAAAATATTGGGAGCATGTGGATTATATCATTGATCTAGCTGCGAAAAAGGGAATCCATATAGCCCTTCTTCCTACTTGGGGTGACAAGCTGTATAAAGACAGTTGGGGAATGGGCCCAGAAATATTCAATGAAGAGAATGCCTACACTTATGGAAAATGGATCGGAGCAAGGTATGCAGGAAAGAAAAACCTGATTTGGGTTTTGGGAGGCGACCGCAATCCCCGAAAAGACGCTGATGATGTGTCAGTCTGGAATCAGATGGCAAAAGGAATCCAAGCTTCAGCCAAACCGGATAATCCGATTTTGATGACTTTTCATCCACAGCCAAACCGTCCTGCAGGTTCTTCGACATGGTTCCACCAAGAGGATTGGCTGGATTTCAACATGCAACAAACGGGACATTGCCCCAATCAACCTACTTACAGAATTATCAGTCATGATTACGGACTCCTTCCCACTAAACCGACTCTTGACGGTGAACCGCTCTACGAAGAACATCCCAATTGCTTCAATGCCAAGGAACTGGGCTATAGCAACCCGGATGATATCCGAAGAATCATGTATTGGAATGTTTTTGCAGGAGGGGCGGGACAGACATATGGATGCCATGCGGTCTGGCAGATGTTTACTTTGGATCGACAGCCGGTCAATGCACCATTGAGACCATGGAAAGTTTCTCTGGATCTCCCTATGGCCAATCAGGTCAAGCACCTCAAAAATCTTATGCTTTCAAAACCGTATTTCACCAGAATTCCTGATGATGTCATGGTGATTAGCAAGCAAGAAGATGATGAGCATTTTGTCATAGCCACAAGGGATCCAGAAGGATCTTATTCGATGGTTTATTTTCCTACCGGAAAAAGCGTGGAAGTAGATTTTTCTAAAATGAAAAATAGAACTCTGAAAGCCAATTGGTACGACCCGAGGACAGGTGTTAGTTTTCCTTATTCAGGAACTGAATTGGTCAAAGGAAAAAACACTATCAAAGCCCCTTCGAATGGAAAGGGTCAGGATTGGGTATTGGTGGTGGAGTGAGTAACACCTAAATAAAAAATAAAACTATATATTGTCAAATTCCTTTCAATTTACTAGGATTCCTCGAGGTATGGAAAATTCTGGATATAGTTATTTGGTCTTTTGAAAATCTATAAATGACCTTAAAGCTCCAGACAATTAAAAATCTATATTCAGTTTTTTTATGGGATAACAATGGCTCTAATGTCCCCATTTCAGGAGAAGATTCAAGGAGCGTTATTTTCTCTAATATTTTATTTAAGACTATTTCAGCATATGAAAGGCCTTGTTCTTTGCGGATATAATTAATGGCTCTTTCTAATTGACCAAATGCTTTATTTGTCCAGATTATTTTAGCAATTCCCGTGATTTATTGGTTACTTCTTCATGACTTAATACTTCACCCTTTTCTTCCTCCAATTCGGATTCATCGATGTCCGCAAGTAAAGAAAGTTGCTCGTAAACGTCTTCCAGTGTTGATTCAGGTGTCAATCGCTCGGCAATTTGAATCAGATATTTTTTTAAAACAGGATCTTTCATACCTAAATTTATCACAAATAGATGAAATTAACATTAACAATAAATGATAATAAGAAAGATTATAACAAACCTGTCCCCTCCTCCAAACTCACGTCATAAAACTTAGGAGAAACTCCAAATCTGGATTCAAAAGCAGGTTGGATGCTTTCTTTGAGGGATTTGAGTTTTGCTTTTTCGACAATATTGATGGTGCAACCACCGAATCCACCTCCCATCATTCTGCTGCCCAAGACGTAATCCTGTTCCTTGGTGAAATCAACCAAAAAATCAAGTTCAGGACAGGATACTTCGTACAGTTTGGAAAGCCCTTCGTGGGAAGCATACATTTTTTCTCCAAAACCCTTTAAGTTATTCTGGTCTAATAATGCTGATGCTGCCACTACCCTGTTGTTTTCTTCAATGATGTATTTACACCTGTCGTAAACTGTTGGGCTGATGTCAGCTTGGACAGTATCCAAGAGTGCCAAATCCATGTCTCGGAGGGATTTTATGTTTGGATTATTTTTTTTGGCCGCTAGGACACCTTCCTGACATTCCTGTCTTCTTTTGTTATAGGCAGAATCTGCCAAGGAATGCTTCACACGTGTATCAATCAGCAAAATGCTGTGATCAGGCAAGTTCAGAGGAAAATATTGGGAATCCATTGACCTGCAATCCAAGCGGATGACATGGCCTTTTTTGCCCATCACTGAGGCAAACTGGTCCATAATTCCACACTGAACACCTGCAAAAACATGTTCTGCCTTTTGAGCATAATGGATCAATGAGCGGTTTGGAATATGAAAGCCAAACAAAGTATTCAAAGCAAATCCGACAGCGGCTTCCAATGCCGCAGAAGAAGAAAGTCCTGCACCCACTGGAATATCCCCGCCAAAAACCATATCAAATCCCTGAACAGCATATCCGGCTTGTTGCAATTGGGCAGTGACTCCCATGATGTAAGTCGCCCAATGGCCTTTTTTTGGACCAAAAGAATCAAGATTGAAAGCAAATTCCTCCTCGAAATCGATTGAATAAACCTTCGCTTGTCGGGTACGGTTGGCAGCGATGGCGACAATCATCTTTTTATCTATGGCTGCCGGCATCACAAAACCCTCATTGTAATCTGTGTGCTCGCCGATCAGGTTGATCCTTCCCGGAGAATAAACGGTCAAAGGTTCTTTTTGAAACAATTCCTTGAAGGTGGATTCTATTAGTTTTTTCATATTTCATGCAATAAAACTAATACATTTATCGAATAAAAATATCTTTTTACCAATATCAACTGCTAATCCATTCTTATGGAAGTTGCTTCTTTTTGAAAATATCCCAGACCATAAGATACTTTAATTGCTTCACCTTTTTTCCAATTGATCTTCTCCTTACCTGATGTCAATCCGGATTTTGTATAGCTTAAATTTCCGACGAAAGTATCAGAGTAAGGAAACTCTTCTTTGAGTGTAACTGAGATGCTTTCTCCTTGCTCATTTTTAACCCAAACAGAAACGCTTTCTGTTGTATTTGGGTCAAAATTTAGTGGTGCAACCAATCGAATTTCAAGTTTATTTTTAGAATCTGTCGACAGTTCCAAATGAGTATAATGATTTGCCGAGTAGGCCATACTTACATTGAAAGCAGTATTGAATTGAACCCAACCTTCTGTCCAACCCAAATTCCCTACTTCGGGATTATTGGGATAGTGGAAGGATTTTGGGGAACCATCGAATACAAATTTTACATCCTCAAGCAAGCCATAGCCACCTAGGTGGGCATTGTACCAGCCTAAATCCACCCCTTCGATCTCTTCCGGTCCTCGATGTGAAAAATGTCTTCCCACAGGATTTCTTCCAAAAGCATTGTCAAAATGAGCCCATGCCAAAACTTCCAACCTTTCCAACAAGGTTTTATCCTCAATCATAGACATGGCAGAAAATAACGCGGCAGGAAACCCAAGGATATTTCCTGTTTCATTCCAGCTCGGTGGCACCCAATCTTCATCATCAGAATATTTTCTAAAATCCCAATAATTGTCTGATCTCGAAACAACTACTTTGGCCCATTCTGTCACTTTTTCTTTCAAACCTTGAGGAACTCTGTCGGGAAAGTTATTCTGAAAATAAGCAAATGCCCTCATGGTCATATGTTCTGACATTCTTTGGCCCTTGGTCACCAGCGGATCCTTCCAATCGAGATTTTGGATCATCCAATCCATTTGGTTGTAAGCTGCTTCGAAGTATTTCTCAGCATCTTTACCTCCAGTTTTCTTTGTGACATCGTACATCATCAAATTCGGAATCACCGAATAGCCGGGAGGCATTTCTCCTTTGGTAGTTCCCAATTGGGTTTTTAGCGCCAACAAATTATGCTCAGGACTGAGATCATATTGTGAAGTTGAACTTGGTTTGACAGTGGATTTCTCCCATTTTTCAGTCAGGTAATTATGAACGATATCGAAATTTTGTTGTGGGAGCCATTTTTTCAAATATGGCCAGGCATACAGAAAGTGAGCGAGTTCAGCCTTTTGCATTTCATGTTCCAATCCTTGGGATATTTTTACATCTACATCCCAATGAATAAGTTTGATGATGTCAGGAGCATCGTTACTGTAAGGATCTAATGCGCCCCAAAGTCCTTTGTATTCCGGAGAAAAACTTGAATTTGGCACATAAGAGATAGTTCGGTCTATCCTTTCATAAGCTTCAGGATTGGACAAATACATGGCAACCATCCCTTGCAAAGCCCAATTGAAAAAATCCCCATCCCGCCATTCAAAAGACAGCGGTCTGATCAAATCGGTGGTGCCAACATAATGTCTTGCCCCAATCATAAAATCGATCATGTTGCGGTAAGTCACCCGCTCCAGCCAATTTGGTCCTATCCGAAAGGGGAATGATTCTTCTTGACCGGACCCTATGATAAATTCCTCAGAAGAAGTGGGATTGAACTCAGAGAAATCCCCTTTTCCTTTTTCAATAATTCCTGAGTACAGCACTTTTCTATCCTTAGCTTGCATGATTTCAAAAGGAGTTTTATCTGCAAGGTTTGGAGCAGAAAAGCGCTTGGGACGTCCCAGGTTATAGCCACTTTGGTTGACTAGGATTTTTTTGACCTCGGTTGCGGTAGAGTCTACATATTGCTGACCATAGGCGGCGATTTCGGAAATGGTCACCGGGGAATCTCCTTGAATCCACAACCGAATCCTATCGGTAAGGATAGGTTTATCAAAGATGATTGATACCTCAAGGGAGGCGTTGGAAGAGATTTCTCTGACGTTTCTCCATGAACCGTTGAGAATTGTCTGAACTTTGAAATCTGAAATCACTGAAGCCCCTTCCGGCATTAGGATACTCAGTTCGGTTATCTCAGTGGCTCCGGGCAGCTTGAGCATCAGCCAAGTTTCACCTATTCCTGCAGCATTTTTCCAAGAGTTTTCCACTCCAGGCTTCCCATCGATTGCCTTTGATGGTTCAAATCCTGGCTGTGAAGAACTGGCTGTGGCCGTGCCCGTCAGCGAAAGGTTGTTTTTTTGCTGGCCCATTACCCGTTGGTTAAAAGCCAATGAACTTAACAGAATGACTGAAGCAACTTTTACCCATTTGGTAGTTTGTGTTTTCATGTATTTTTAATGTGAAATGGTTCTTTGACTGGGTTGTAAATCGAATAAGTTTTTTAAGGCTTTGTTTCTAAAGTAAATTCAAAGATCACTAAACCAAAAGCCGGAACAGATGCAGTCCATTCTTCAATTGTTTTTTGCTGCACTATCGTATTTCCACTGTGATCAAGAACTTTCACTCCAGAGACCCTCGCTCCTTCCAAAGCAAAAAAGTCTATTTCCAAATCCGCATTTACGATTTCATTTTCCTGGTTGAGCAGCGTTATCCATAACTTATCCCCTTTTTCGCTGGAAGCAACCACATATTCGATGGATGGGTTGGAAACAGACACGGCATCAGGTACCATTTTCAGGACTGCCTTTTCGCCAAAAATTTTTCCTGCTTCAAAACCATAGCTTTGGTGTGGACCTACTTTTGGCGTAATAAATCCTCTCGGGAAGATTATCTTTCCATTTGATCTCATTTCAATTTCTGCCAAAAGATAATCTGTAATCCAACCTATTTGCCACCAAGCATGGTGGGGGAAGGGTCCTGGTCCATTGTCCATTGCTTTCCAGTAATAAGATGCTACACCGGTTTTTTCATCTACAAAAGCATGTCTTCCAATCGCCGCCGAACGGGCCATATCTGCAAATATACGTTCACCGGTAAGTTGATGCATCCGGATAAACATGCCTGCATGACTTGCCAAAAGAATCGGTCCATGGAAATTTGCTGAACCTAGGGTTCCCCCATGCTCAAAACTCAATCCTGCTTGGGCTATCTCCCAATCTTGAACTTGCTTTCCATTAACTGTTTTGGTTTCTTGGCTTGGAATGGGATGGGTGTAAATGTAGGTGGTGTAAATCTTTGCAGCCTGAATAGCAGCATCCTGATACTTTTCCTCTCCCGTCAAGTCAAAAAGATCCAAAAAAGCCTGTGCTGTCTGACCTGTAGCAAAATCCGGGGCATACCTCATATCCCCACAAACCCCCAAAAAACTTCCGTTTTTGACTCCGTTTTCAAGATACCAATCCGCACCTCGGATGGCTGCATCCAGATATTTTTGATCCTTCAAAATCCGGTATGCCACCAATAATCCATAGAAAGTCGGCCTAAAATCCTTCAATTCTAGGAATATTTCTTCTTCCTCTCTGCTGTAAGCTACTGCCCAGCTCCCGTCTTCTTTTTGCCAATCCAAAAGCAAATCAGCTCCAAGATTGAGTCTGTTTTTCAGTTCCTCATTTTCCGGTTCGAATAGAAGGATATTACCAATATCCAGCATGATGTAATAAGTCAAGGCAATTGGTTCTACCATTTTACCCCATTCTTCCACAAAAATTTTGGGCTTCGAAAGAAAATACTGCCCAATTGCAGCACCCTGAAAAAATCCCTCGGAAGTTTGTTGTTGGGCCAATTTGAAATTAAGAGCAAAGGGTAACACTTTTTCCTTTAAATAAGAACTGCCTGTGGCATTTGCCAGCATCCACATAGCTCCATAATCGGCGTTTTTCATAGCATCTTTGTCAGAACCGACTACGCCGCCGAGATAGGCTTGGGCACCGATTTTAACCCCCTCGAAATTTTCAATTCTCCAAAGGGAAGTGACCGGATCCGTAAGGTAACCATACATATCATTCAATCTGCTGCTTAAAGACTGACTGTTTTTTCTCAGTCGTAATCCTTTTTCAAATTCGAAAACATTATATACTGCATGATTTAAGGTCTCAAACCAATCGCGATCGGATAAGCTAAACCTAAAGCCAAATTCTACGGATTCCCCTTTTTTCCGCTCAGACTCATATTGCCCCAATACGGGGTAATAGAGTGAGGGTGTAAGCTCTGAATTCCGGTTCATATGGGATAATCCCACATTCCAGTCATAGTGCGTCAGCTGATCTTTTTTCCATGGATCTCTTCCCAATTCGGGGTTGGAGATAAGAGCCAAGGTAAATCCAAGCTTTGAACTGATGATTGGACTTAAGGTAGTGGTCGTCTTTTCGCTGAAAATAATGGGGGAGGAGGGAACTCCATTTCCATATCCGTATCCCAAAACCAGATTACTTTCTAATTTATTTCCGTGAAAGTATCCGGGAACTGTTGCCCACTCTAAATCGGCCTCTGGAATGGTAAGGAGAGTCGGGCTACTTAAGGAATAGTAACCGTCTCGTGAAACTTCAAGGTTTTCCTCAATGAGTATGTCTTGAGGATACTTCGGGTCAAGGCTCCAAGTAATCATTACCGTACCCCAATCTGTTTTTTCCTTGAATTGGACCTTGTTCTCTCCAATTTGTTGGGCTTCGTCGGGAAAGAACTCAATAGTTTCTCCCGCAGTATTGAGGGCTACTGGATTGACTTGTTCCTTCCAATGTTCAGTTTGGTACTTATAAATTTCTTCGGGGAATTTCTGTCCTGTGGTGGTCTGGTAAGGCTGCTCGGATCTTTCTTCAGGCCTGGTTTCAGCCCTGATCAAGGTGTATTTCCCCGAAGTATTGGGTAGGGTTTGCCATTTTCCTTCCACCTTGATGGCAACCTCACTGATTTTATAACCTTCTTCTCTAAGTTCCCAGCCGATTTTCAAATGGTCATTTTCCAAAATAAAATCTGGTTCCTTTTGTAAAAGGGAACAAGAAAAAAGAAGGCTAAGCAACAGGCAATTAATTAATTGTTTCATAGTTTTTGGGTTGAAAAGGCGCATGATTTAAGTGATGGCTTTCTTAAAACTTATATTTTTCACTAATCTCCTCCTTACCTTGAAGGTTTGAAGCGGAAAACCAAAAGGAACTTCCTTCTTTCATTTCCTTGATGGGAATGGTAAATTCAAAAGGATAATTTTCATCTATTTGGTTTTTGACACTGCCATTCTTATCCTCGTAAAACAGGGTAACGCTAGAAAAACGGGAGTCATCCTCCTGTAGATAAAAATAAGCCCTTCGGTCGTATTCACCCAGGTTGATAACCATGACACGGGCCCTTCCAAAATCAAATTCATGAAGGCTATTATTGGATGGTATTCCTTTGGCCAAGATTTTTTGTTGAAAACCTACCTTTGGCGAAAGCCCCTCCACTTTAACTGCTGTAATTCCATTGCCAGGCACCTCTACCTCAAAGGTAGAAGCACCTTTTGGTGAGGCTTTTCCGTCCTCCCAATTTTCTATATTTCCAATAGAACCCGTTGTCCAATCAGGATTGATCATTACAGTGGCTTTCACAACATCCTTTGACTGATTGGTAAATGCCAAATAAAGTCCGGACTCATTGTACCCGGCGATGTAGTTTAATTGAGGGTGTGAAACTGTCAATAAATTTTTGGGCATCCACAGTTGGACACCTTCCTCATCATAAAACTTTCCGGGTTGACTGCCATACAATTTATTTTGTAAATAAGCATATCCCTCCATGTATTCGGAAGGAAAATCAATTTTCCCCTTAGACCTGACAAATGCATCAGTGACCAAATAATCGAGTAACATACTGGCCATGGGAAGGATATGGTTATAATGAAAGGAATTTACGCTCAAAGCTTTATGCTCGCGTAGGGGGTAATCGGCTTTTTCATAGGCTGTAGTCCTTGCTGTATTGATATGGTAACCGGGGAAGTTTTGATAGCGTCCTATAATGGCTGACTTTGCTACTTCCTTTAAAAATATATCATCAGCGTAATACCCCAAACGCAACATCCATGGGGCATAATTGGCCATAAATATGGCACGGTGACCTTGACTGGTTCCTGAAGATTCAGCGGTCAGTCCGATTTCGGAAAGCCGCCATGCTTCGACTTTTTCTTCCGGAAAATACATCTGCTCATGCCCTTTTGATTTTAGATACCAATAAAGAGGTGCTTTTCCATCCTTATTGACCAAAATACTGGTATCCGGAATTGAGGGAGACATCCAAGTAAACATGGTATATCTACGAGCTCCATCTTGCGCTGCCTTAAGGTATTTTTTGTCTTGAGTGATCTCATATAATTCTGTTAATTCTACCCATTTAGGGGTGAAAGCATTCCAAAAAAATAATCCAGGGGCATCAGAATCTTGAAAATCAGTTTGCTTGATTTCAATCCTTTTTTGGATGTATTCATCCGCTCCGGTTATTGCCAATTTGAGAAACTTCTCCTCCTGGGTGGCCTTATAAATTTGCAGGGCATTGACCCAAGAATCTCCCTTTTCTGCTACATCCAAGTTACGGATACGACTCCTTGCAAACTCCTTTTTTGCCAATTCCAGAAAAAAAACATTGGATTGGCCTAGAATATTATACAGAGAAGTGAGTTCGGAAACCGGCGCTATTGGACCAGTCATACTCCTGGAAGGATGCTGGATTTTTTGTTTGGCGTCAAGCGAAAAAAGAAATTTCTCTCTGGACAACATGTACTCCAAGGTAGGATAAGCTCTTTGTTCAAACATCACCGAATCATCCATCACAATGACCAATTCCAAAGGATTCAAACTCGAGACATTTTTTACCGCACCCGGAACATCCGTGGAATAAGCAAAACCCTTTAATGAATCTACAAACCAAGCATAATCGGACATGGAATAGTCCACCATATTTTCAAATGTCTGGTTCAATGAAACCGTTTCATTTTTTCTGTAATCTTTAAACCCAAAGTCACTTCTTGCAATATTTTCAAAAGCTTCGTGGATTTCTCCGGGTTCAATTACCATGAAAGATTTAAATTGAAAAGTATCTCCAACCTTCATCTGGGATCCCTCTCCTCCTGGCACCGGGGCAAATAATTGGGGCTGGGCTTTTCCCTCCTCATTTCTAACCATAACCCCAAACCGACTATTTGTTGGTAACGGTAGAGGATCAAAAGGGAATTCTTCAGATGCAGCCATTACCCCAATGGAATGGGTTCCATCATGGACCAAAGCGGTAGGAATCGGACAGCGAAAAGCCAACGTCATTACTGGGCTTTCCGGAAATCTTTTTTCCTGCCAGATCAGCGGCTGCCATATTTCCTTCACCTGGGAAAGCATAAATTCGGGAGCACCGGTATAACCCACCGAAAAGAAACCGTCTTTTTTCGGTGTGATCCGAAACGTGATAGATGGATGTCTGCCTTCCAAATCAGAGACTTCGGCTGAAAAATTAAAAAATTCATGATCGTCAAAAATCATCTGAACCGTGCCTTCCTTCATTTCCAAAGATGCCGCATTGATAGGAAACACCTTACCTGCATTAAATGGATTGGAGCTTCTTTTGGCTGCCTCTCCTTCCAAGATAGTATCATCAAAACCATCTCCTACTGAGCTTTCACTTCTTTTTACCTTTCCAAGATCTGCACTTTTTCCCTTATAAGCCGTCCAGGTTATGATGTTATAAGGAACCCCCGCTATTCCGGCTGGCCTCATGGCCATATCCGGATTCTCTTCACTGTAAATGATTGAAAAAGAAGGCTGAAACTGGTAGGTGATTCCGTTCCTGAGGATGATTATCTGGTTATTTTCTACATGAACTTTGTCATCTTTCCCGGAAGTACAGCTTAAAATTGATAATACAATAAAGGCAATCGAGACTTTTGAAATACTATTCATTGTTGAAAGGATCGTTTTAGCGTTTATTGAATTTTTACCAAGCAACCTGACATTGAAGCTTTGCCTGCAGACTTTTTGTTTTCATTGTTGATTTTCATAATCAAACCTTACTTTGAATATCTCATTTATAGTATGTCAATATCTAACATAGGCCGGATCAAAAAACAAGGGAATGTCTCCTGCCTGACTGGCTTCGATAAGATCTTCTGTATTATTTTCAAAAACACCCAACTCCCAGCTATCCCGCCAGGTAATTAAAAATTTATCATCTTCAATAGTTACCGGGAGCCATACATGCCTGCTATCAATTGGATTTTCAGGTTTATTGATGTCAAAAATTGCGATGTAGGCATCTTTCCGTCCCATAACAGGAAGTATAAATGTAGATTGACCACCATACGTTTTTTCTTTCCCAAGACCATTTTCAGGATTCACTCCCCGGCATGGATTGCCTTGCGATATCCAGGGTCCTGTCAGTGATTTACTTGTAAAGTATCTCGCAGGATTAGGATCCCAACCTGTTGATCCTGATCCTAATAAATGATAGATTCCATTTCGTTTAACAATTGCAGGTGCCTCTGTCTTTTCTGTGATACCTTCGCAAATTTCATATTCTCCTTCGGGCAAAAAGTAATCATCACTCATTTTGCCCACCACAAAAGCTTTATCCGGCTTTCTTACAGTAAGATGATAAAGGTCTCCGTTCTCCTCCTGAAACATAGCGAAATCCCCGGAGCCACTCAAAGAGCCGGCACCCAGAAATTTGTGACTGTAAACGAAGGGTCCCGAAGGGCTATCGGATGAGGCAACGCCCACATAGCCTGTAGTAACCCCTTCTCCCTTCAAATAAAGTTTAAAAAAGGCTACAAACTTTTTTGTTTTGGTATTGTAAACCACTTTGGGACGGTCAAAATTGCACTCGTATGCCAAGTCGTGACTATCATCATCGTAAACAAGAGATAGAACCAATCCCTTATCAGCCCAGTTGATCAAGTCATTTGAAGCATAACAATGAATGCCGCCATCTGCAAATGTTTTCTCAGAAAGTCCTTCGATTTTATGTGTTCCATACCAATAATAAACGCCTTTGTAGTGGAGAAGTCCACCTCCATGAGCATTGATCGGAACACCGTTGGTGTCTGACCAGATTTGAGCAGGTCGAAAATCGGTCTGTTTTAAATATTGTATCTGTGCCTGATTTAAACCGGGATAACTTATAAGAACGGCAAAAATTAAAATAGAGAGTAGTTTCATAGGTTTAAAACATTATTGTTTTTTGAATCTATTTCAGCGGTATCTGCACGTTGTGTGAATGCCCCAGTGTTTCGTTGACGGTACAAAGTAAGGCGACCAGTTTGCCATTTTCGAAGAAGGTTTGCGACCTTTCCAATGCTTCCAGCTTTTTGATTGATCCATCAGCCATTTTTACATTCAAATTGGAAACCAATGGGTTTTTGGCCAGTTTCCAATTTAGGCCATCGAGCGAATAGAAAAGAACAAGGCTTCGACCTGCATCTGTAAAATCGCCATTCATATTTTTGACAATAGCGTAAGTCTGTCCATATTTTTCTCCTAACTATCCTTGAGAATTTTAGTCATTAGACAAACTGTAACAGCTAATCCCAAAAACACTCAGGGGAACAGATTCCGCTCTTTTTTCAAATTCGAAAGTCAATTTCTGTGTCCTGATTGGAGATGGGAACTGGACTTTTTGGATGGTCTGGTGATTTTCTTTTTTATGATAAATCACCGCCCCTGAATCATCTTTTATCATAAATGACTTGGTACAAAACGGGATTTCACTTTCGGGATGTCCCATCAGTGTGGATTCCATTGGATGGTCAAAATCTGTATCAAAATGGAGTTGAACTGTCGAAATTTTCTGCTCTTTAGTCCATTCCAAAGTCAAGGAAGGATTGCTATCTTCCAAAGAAGCAACCCAGGCATTGGGTTGCGTCGTAGGTCTGAAAATCCCGCTCCTTATATTTTCTTTTGAAAAAAGACGGAGACTTCGGGCCAACTCAAAGGCCAGGTTATGTCCTTGTAGTCTTCGCTCCGGCACCCAAAATTCAAACGAATCGATCCCGATTCCGGGAGGCGGTTCCTGCCTACTGCTTGTCGCCACTGACTTATTAAACTTATTGAAAACAGAAAGCAAGCCCGTCACCCTGGCATTGGAGCACTTCAGCATCAAAGCAGAGTTGGCCACAAACGTGACAAAAACATACTGAGGAACTGAAATTGAATGCTGCTGGAAAGAAAACGAATAGAAATTCTCTCCGGGCTCAATATCTATTTCCAAATGTTCCAGAATGACTTCCGGAGTGTAATTTTCTGTTTTCTCGCTAACTCTAAGCTCAACTGCCAGCTTAGAGTTCACAGCAGATTTTACCTGAATTTTCATTTCCGGAACCACTCCAGACTGGATAGGTATCATCTGGGCCATAGAAAAATCCAAAGGATACCATGGTCCATCGAAAGGAAGTCCACTGAATTCCAACTCGGAGGAGCTCGTTATTTTTGCCTCTTTTATCAAGTCTAACTTATCTTCCAACCGGAAATGGGGGATATATTGGCCTGATTCAATGAGGCTTTGTTGCAACATTTCTATCCACTTTCCTTCTCTCAAATCGGCAGGAAGAAGTTTGTTCTGAATACAGATGGAAGCTGCAAGTCCCACCGCTTGGGTATTGTGGGCACAAGTGGCCATCACCCTTGATGATCCAAAAGCTACATGAGTCGCACTGATTAACCTTCCCCCCAAAAACAAATTTTTGATGTTCTTGCTGTACATTGTTCTGTAAGGGATTTGATAAACTCCCTTGCTGTGCCATTGCGTGCAGCCTGGTTTATCGCCAAAAACTCCCTCAGCTGGATGAAGATCCAAGGCCCAACCCCCAAATGAAACAGCATCAAAATGAGGTCTTTGCTCCACTACATCCTTTTGGGTAAGCATGTAATCCCCTTCAAATCGTCGGCTTTCCCGTTTGCCGGGAATCGTCCCTACCCATTCTAAGGTAAGGTTTTCCGAATCAGGATATTCTCCGGAATTTTTGATATGGTTCCAAATGCCATAGATGACCCGCCACAATTCCCATTTGATTTCTTCACTGTCGTGGATGGTATCTTTCCGCCCGCCATATTCCACCCACCAAAGGCGACATCCATGTTCTTTCAGATTGAAGCTTCTAAATCTTGGTAATTTGGCAATTTCTGTATTGGCATAGGAGGGGGGGATAAACCGCACCGGTTTTCCTGTATCCTTACTGTAGAAATACAAAGAATGGCCTAACAACTCGCCATAAGTCTGATCAGGGGCAAACCCTTCATCAAATTCCTCTTTGGACTCAGCACCAATTCTATAAGCAGCTCCGACGAGAAATCCTAAAATACCATCTCCTGAAGCATCAACGAATAGAGGTGCTTTGAGTAAATATTCAGTTGAATTTTGACTACAAAAGGCTAGGACAGATTCAATCTGATCATCTCCTTTTTTGTTCAGATCGTAAGCGGCTGTATTGAGCAATAAGCGGATATTGGGTTCTAAGCTTACTTTTTCGATCAATATTGTATCCAAAATCAAAGGATTTCCCTCCGGATTTCGGTATAGGTTTTCTACTAGAATCTCATCCACAACACCGCCTTCTCTCGCCCACCTGTTGTTGTTTCCCATATGGGAAGTAGCCCCCAAAATCCAAAGTCTGACTTCGGAAGATCCATTTCCTCCAAGCACAGGTCGGTCTTGGACCAAAGTCACTTTAACCCCATGTCTTGCAGCAGTGATAGCGCAGCATGTTCCGGCCAATCCACCTCCTACAATTACCAAATCAGAAGATATATTCTCTGTTTTTAGTTTTCTTTTCCCGACTACAAAGTCCTCCTTTTTCATATATTAATTCTGATCTGTCGTTACTGAATAGGGTAAATTATTTTTTTTTAATTGGGCGATTGCATATCTGGCGAGAAAAACGCCTAGTCCAATAATGAGCGCCCCGATAATGATGAGATAAATGGATGAACTGCCTCCCCAAATTGAAAGAACACAAAACATGAGGCCTATAGCAATGAAAGAATATCCCAAAACTTTGATTCCAAATTCGTTTTGGCCACTTTCGTCTATTGTTTCCGGGGTTTTACCGGTTTGGGGTTCAGCCTCGGCAGGGTGCTTGATTGCCCTAGCGCCAAAGATTTCATAAAGCAACAGGAGGGTAAATGGTATGCCAACTCCCAGAATGAGTTCTTCTGTCCTGTTCAGAGCAAAATTAAAGGCTTTAGGACTGATGAATTTGAAGAAAATATTGATGACCAAGCTGATAGCGGTAACACCCAGGATTGATTTTCCTGTTTGTTTTTTGGAAAATAGGGCCCAAATCGCAGGTCCATATAATGCACCGCCGGTGATGGCGGCTATGCTCAATACTACCTCTACTATTCCGCCGGCCATTGGCACCATAAATGCAACTAGAATGGTCCCGATTCCAAATAGAATTGTCGCCCACCTTGCTACCTTCATCAGGGTTTTATCTGATGAATTTGGCCTAAGTGGTTTGAAAACATCATTGGTCAAAACTGCTGCGGCCAAATTGAGTGAGGTATTTACAGAACTCGCCGTAGCAAATATCATCCCACCGAGCATCAGTCCCAAAATCCCCACAGGAAGAACCTGCTTGCAGATCATGAGGTAGGCACCTTCGGCTTCCAAGCCCTGCAAATCAGGATTTAGTACCCTGTAAATCATAGGGGGGAGCATCCAAATTAAGGGGCTTATCAGGTACAAAGCCCCAAATAAATAACCAACTTTGCTGGAGGATTTGCTATCCTTGACAGAAGTGTACCGCTGTACATAAGCCCAGTTTCCCCCGATAAAGACAATGTTGTAAAACATAAATGCGATGATAAATGCATAGGTGTATTCTCCACTAAAAATATCAAAAAACTGATCCGGTGCTTGATTGATGAAATTATTCAATCCGTCCACTTCTTTGATAGACAGCGGGATCACCAACAATACCGCAGCTGTCAATATCACAAACTGCAACACGTCTGTCACTACTACTGCCCATAATCCTCCAACGGCTGTATACACCATGATCATTCCTCCAAGCAAAAGAATGGCATAATTGATATCAAAACCCGTCGTCACGTTCAGGATCTTGGCAACAGGATAGAGAAACGCACCAGTGTATCCAAGGGAGAGGAAAAGGAATATATACGTGTAGTATTGCTGGATTCTCTTCCCAAACCTGTTGGTCAAAAACTCAGCAACAGTCAGTGCTTTGGAATTCCACCACCTTGGGGCAATGAAATACCCGATTACAAATCCCGCAATGCACATGGCCATCTGAATGGTAATTGCAACAAGACCATGCTTGTAGGCAATGGAACCCCAAACCACAAAAGTACCCGCTGAAAAAAAACTCATAAAGAGAGAAAGTCCATTCATGGACCATGGGACAGATCCTCCTGCAGCAAAGAAGGACTTCATGTTGGTTCCTTTTTTGCCAAAGGAAAGTCCTGCTACCAAGATAATCAGTGAAAAGGTAATTATAGTAATGTAATCGAGATATTGCATAGAGGTTTACTGAAATTTTAAAATAGGATTAAGGTCTGCTATGATGTGGTTTTAATTTTTGGATGGTATGGTAAGCAAATCATTGCTGAGAGGAGATTGGATCAAAGTCATGTATTCCTTTAAGTGATTTTTATAAACATCTCTTGGGGTACAAGAATTTTTCTTACTGACATAGGCAGCATAACCCACGGCTTCACCCATCATGCCGCATGTCCTCATTACCCTTGTACTTCCAAAAGCAACATGTGTCGTGCTGATGTTTCTTCCTGCCATAAATAGGTTGTCGATGTTTCTGGAATAAAGGCATCGGTAAGGGATGGTATATGGCTGTACCCTTATATGTTCTGTTCCTGCAAAAAACTCTTCTCCCGGAAAGTATAGGGAGTTCTTTGCGTCTGGAAAATGCAGGTCAATGGTCCAGGTAGCAGTCACACTTCCATCAGGATACATGATGCCTTCTTGAATATCCATTTGGGTGAGTATATGATCACCCATTAATCTTCTTGATTCTCTTTTTCCACCTATATAGGCCACCCAAGCCAATTCATGATTCCCATATTTGTCTTTTCTCTGATTTTTAAGATAGGACCAGTTTCCAAAAATCGCCCTCAGATTATGGTCTCTGATTTTTTCTGCTTCTGTAATTGTATTGAAATTCCCGAAACCTGTTTCCCATTGCCAATCGGCCTTTTCATCATCGATATGGTATTCATCTGAGAACTGAATAGCCCATGGAGTTGGAGGGAAATCAGAAGGTTTTTCTTTTTCCAATGATGCCCATAGATTGGATGTGCCTAAGGTAAAATCATCTGATGTTTCTGAAGCCAATGATTCACCTGTTTCAGCTTGGCTTTCCCTGCCCATTCTGAAATCGGCACCTGCCAAAAAGCCCAATGTTCCATCGCCTGTACAGTCTGAAAAATAGGTTCCGGTAAACCTAATTTCCTCATTGGTCCGAATATTTCTACCCAAAACAGCGACGATTTTATTCTTTTCCATTTCTACTTGGTAGACATGCGTATTCATAAACAGCTTGATATTCGGTTCGGCCTGTACTACTGCCAACTTGCGTGCATCACCATACCTGTCGCCATCCCAATTTCCGTTTCCCGGGTCTCCATTGTCCAATTCACGTACTATTCTTCCTAATTTTGGGTAATGATTTTGATCCACCCGCCCCATTAAATGAACCCGGATCTCAGAACTGTTATTCCCTCCCAAAACGGGTCTATTTTGGATCAGTGCGACTTTCAATCCCATCCTTGAAGCAGAAATGGCAGCGGCTGTACCTGCGATGCCTCCACCAACGACTACCAAATCGAATTGACCTTCATTTATGGTATTTCTCTCCAATCCCAAGAGTTCTTTTCTAAAGTCCAATAACTTATCATGCTGATTGGGAGGAGTGTCTTCTTTTGAAGTTGAAAAGTAGATGGCATCAAACCTGCCATTAAAACCTGTTAAATCTTGTACTTTCAAATTGACGGATTGGTTTTTAACCTCCACCTGTCCCCCATAGTACCAAGCCCATTCATCAGATCCGCTGCTGCCAAATTCATTTGCCAAAGGCACGTCATCTACAAGTACGTTGAATCTTCCTGGGCCTTTGGGAAATGGAGCCCAATCTTTGGTCCTGACCCAAATGTGATACTTCCCCGGTTTCTCAAAAGCTACTTTTGTTGAAGCATCCGCAACCTGTTTGCCCATCCCGTGAGCCATTAGATAGGAGGAGTAAATCACATCAAAAGATTGTTGATCGACAACCCATCCACCTGTGTTGTCAAAAGACTCAGCTTCTACCAGCACTCTATCTTGGGCATGGCTCAATATTGCCGGAAGCAAAAGGATTATCAGGAATATGAATTTTTTCATAACAATGGTTTTTGGGTTAATGGACTTTATTTTAATGTTTTATCTTTTTCAGAAAAAGCAACCAATTCTCCTTTTATCTCAGGCGAAAGGTTTTTTTGATTTTTGAGAATCCCGAGGACTTCCATTTCCCATTTCGGTTGAAGGAGAAATTCGATTAAGATTTTTTGGCTGTTTGGATCCAGGTTTTTTTCTTCGGCCAATAAGCCAAAAATCAATTTCTTTTGTTCATCTCCTGTTTCAGGCAGGTGCTTAACAAGTACAGATGAGGTTCCCGGATTTACTTCTATCTGACTGAGTTTTTTCAAAATGGATACTTGCAAAGGATAGGATCCATTCAAAAAACTTTCCATTAGCCTTTGTTGCTCATCCTTCTCATTGAAGACCTCAGGGGAAAGTACTTTCAGCAAATAATTGGCAGCAAAAACATTTTCCCCATCGAGGATGTCCAGCATTGGTTCTTTAAATTTCCCCTCCTTAATCTGACCACCGATCAAAGTATTATCAATGGCCCAATACTGATAATGGTGATTTGAGCTTTGCAAAAATTGAATCAAAAGACTATCGCTTATCAGGAGATTTTCAGTATGCTGTTTCAATTTTTCGCTGATATCACCATGTGCTATGTGCCAAAGCGTATAGCAGGAATACACTGCACCGGAAATGACTTCTCTCTGGATCGATTTGATGGTCGCACCGGTAACGGCATCTACGCCGGTAGGATTTATGGTTTCAGTACTTGTGACGAGTTGATCTGCTCTGTAATTTTTTAAGATGGAATTCTCATTTGATAAAATTTCCTCAAGCTTTTCGTACTCTTTCTTGTCAAATTCAGCGTGGTCTGATTTAGTTAAAACCCTTCCTTCAGAAAGTTCATATTTCTCATAATTCCCTAAAAGATCCCATCTGTAATTTATAAAAACAGGATAACATGTTCGGCTGTAACAAACAGGCGTGAAAATCTCGCCATAGTAATGATCGGGCTGATTACCTGGATCAGACACAAGCCATATTTCGTATCGGATCGAATCTGTCTCTACTTTAAAGATTGATTCCTTTTGAAAATTTGATTCATCTCTTTTCTGTTTTGGTACCAAACCTAAAACTGCATCCATCCCAATCGAAAGAATGATAAGATGAATAAGGGAGATATGGGATTGGTTCAAAGCCATTTTATATGCTAGACAGGTATTTTTATTTTTGAATTGCTGCTGAATAATCTGATTTTCCTCCAAGGGTAATGGTAGAAATCCTGAACTCGTAATCTGATTTAGGATTTAACCCTTCTATCAAAACATATTCTGCGAGGGATTTGGATATACTTACCCTTGACCACACAGCATCCTTTTTACTGACATCTCTGTACTCCAAGTCATAGCCAATTGCTTTGGCAACTGGGTCGAAATGAACCAAAGCTTCCCCTTTTTGTCGGGTAACTCCGTTGATTTTTGGAGCTTTGGGTTTTGGGATTTGATCAAAAGGGACATCATAAATAGTGGACCAATCACTGTAAAAATTATTATCCTTTACCCTTTGAATCTGGAAATGGTAAGGTAGTTCGGCATTGTCAATTGGAATGAAAATCAAGCCGGGATTGGTAGTGGTGATGGTTTTGCTGTTTTTCTCCAGGTACTTTTCTTTGGCATATCTCACCCGGAATTGGAAATCATCTGCTTCGGTGGCATATCCGACAAAGAATCCATTCTTGGTAGCTTCGATATGCCGGATGGCCGGCGGGATGATTTTTTTAGGGTCGATTTCAATGGTGTGTTTTAAAATGAGGGTTTTTCCTGCCGAGTTGACTGCAAAAACTTCCAATTCATAAGGTGTGGAGAATTCCAAGTCTGCTATATCAAGAAAATTTTCAAAGGTCGGACCGATCTCTATTTCCCCATTGCCAATTTTTACTTTGGCAGCATGAAAGTCAGCTGTGGGATTTTCATCAAGGAAAACCCTTATGGTGGCAGACTTTGGCCGGATGTCATTTTGAAGTTTTCTTCCTCCAAATATTCCGATAGGAGGAATTATTTTTGGAGTTTTAAAATAAACCGAAGCATCTACCACATTATCATTCTGAGGAGTCAAAAGAACAACTTCCAGTTTATGTCCCTCACCTGATTTCCAATCGATTCTTCTTTTAAGTGTCGGTGATCCGGGGATAATTTCGGGCAGATTTTCCCATCCTGACTCCTGAATTTCCCCTTCAATATCCATGATGCGCCATAAAAGGCGGTAATTTCTCAGCGCAAAGGAGGGAAGGTCTAGGAAATCTCTAGGGATGATTGAAATTTCTGCACCTCTATCGGAGATACTTGACACGGTGAGGTTTTTTACAGGAGCATGCTCCTTTCTGATGCTGTAATATGCCCTTTTCTTTCGTCGATATACATCTACGACACCCCAGGATCTGTTTTCGGAAAATTCTTTTGTGCCATTATAGTTACTCCTGTAATCGTTGAAAGTCCAAAGGGAGGCGCCAATCAAATAGTCTAAATTCCTCAGTGGATCAATCAATGATTTGGCATCAAAATCTGAATTTAGGTCTTCCCCAAATTGTGCGATCCCATATTCTGAATAGAAGAGGATTTTATTAGGGAAATTATTGTGTTGGGTTTCCGTTACCGGAAGGAGATTTGATCCATATTTATTGATCAGACCTAGATCTGAATGTACCAAAAAATCATTTGGCCTCTGTGCAGTGTGTGAAACCGCAGTCGCCAGCCTTGTTGAATCCAAAGATTTGGCAAGGTCAATTGCCTGCTGCACATATTTGTATGTTTCAGGGTAATCACCGATTTCATTTCCCACATTCCAACCGATGATGCAGGGGTGGTTATATTGTGAATCAATTAACCTGATAAGCCATTCTCTTGAGACTTTGCTGTTCGGATCAGCCAAGGGATCGAAACCCCAAAGAGGGATTTCCGAAAAAGTCATAATTCCTCTTTCATCCATGTAGTCCAATGCTTCCTTTGGCAAAGGAAGATGGGAAAGTCTAGCCAAGTTTCCTCCGGCTTCTTTCATGAGATCGATATCTTCCTTGATTCTCCAAAGAGGCAGGGTATTGCCCGTAGTCCTGTCATCAGGTACCAGATTGAATCCCATCGCCCTTATGGATTCTCCATTGAGCAAAAGTTGTTTTTTGGATTCATCCAATTCTACTGTCCTCAAACCAAATCTTTGAACCCCAGCCGGAATATCAGAATCATTGAAAATGACTTCAGAATGGTATAGATGCGGTGAATCAAAGTGCCAAGCTTTCACTTGTTTGCCGTCTAATTTTGTGGACAGTAGGATTTCATTTTCACTGTTAGCCTGTGTTTGGTGGACAAATGGAATCTTCTTGATGAGAACACCTTCTTTTTTGATCTGGATTTCTCCCTTGACATCACTGTTTTTGGCCGTATGATTTTTAAATTTCAGTCTGTAATGAACAGTGGCTGAATTTTTTCTGTAATCATAAATCGGGGTGACATAATATCCTGTCAACCTGATTCCATCAGACCCTGACAAGTGAACAGGTCTCCGTATTCCACCCCAATTCCAAATGGCTCCGGTTTTTTTGGTATTATCTACTAACAAAGTGACATTATTGACTTGACCAGGTTGGAGAAAAGGAGTAAGATCAAATTCAAACGGCAAAAAACCACTGTCATTTATTCCAATCATTTTTCCGTTGACCCATACTGTAGCATCGTGGGAAACAGCTTCAAAATGGATTTTGATGTTTTTGTTTTTCCAGTCAGAGGGTAATTCAAAAGTTTTTTGATACCAAGCTTTTCCGGTATAATGGGCATATTCATTTCTTAAGTCCCAATTGCCGGGAACTTCCATTTTATCCCAAGCCCCATTATTTGAATCTTGGAGTTGATACCATTGATTTTCAAGCCCTGAATTGTGAGGATCAATCTTGAATGACCAAGTGCCATTCAAATCCAAAAATGAATCAATCTTCTTAATTTGGCTAAAAGCAAAATTGGAAGAACAGTAGAGAGATATAAGAACAAGAAGAAATAAATTGAAAAGGTTGGCTTTCATTTTTGGGCTTTTAGCTTTTTTAGGTCTAAGTTATAAAACCGAACTTAGGTAAATCCCCAATAGGGGTTAAATCGGAGATGGGAAACCCATCTCCGATTTAATATAATGAATAATTAATTCCAATCAGGGTTTTGTTCCAAGTTTGGATTGGCCATAACCTCATCCAATGGAATTGGGAAAAATCGGTGCTTTGGTTGGGGTGTTCTAGTTGGAAACACATTATTTGTTGCCAATGGAACCAAAGTCAAAAATTTTCCGGTCCTGGTAAGGTCATACCATCTGTCAGCCTCAGCAAACAATTCCCAGGATCTTTCCTGAATGACAGCATCTACAAATTGGGTGACAGACAAGCCGGGAGTTAAATCTCCGAGCTTTGCCCTTCTTCTCACTGTGTTGATGTAATTGTAAGCTTTTGTAGTAGCTCCGTTAGCAGCCAAAGCTTCAGCTTCAGCCGCGATAAGATATACATCGGCCATCCTTATTATAGTCAAATTGGTTTCATAGGCTCCTCCGATAGAATTTGGATCCCGGAATTTTCTGACCAGTACGCCTTCAGTCGTAATAGGAGTGATGCTTGCCTGAGGCACTACCACGCCACTTCTATTGATGTAAGAGGTTGCTAGAAGTTTTCTCCTGTCATCTGCCGGATCGAAAGAATTATAAAATTTTTGGTAGGCAAATGCAGATCCGAATGAAGCGTTTCCGTATTCTACCCCAGCACTATTTGGGGGTCCAAAAAGAGAATGAACCTGGCTTGTTCTACCCGGAACAGCCCTTATGCTCTCAAATGACCATATGTTTTCAGCTCTTGCCAAAGTCTCTTTAGTCGCATCAAATACATCTTCAATGTTGTCCAATAGCCTGTAAGTTCCTGCATTAATTACTGACTCAGCCATCTGTAAGGACTTGGGGTAATCCTTATTATACAAAGCTGCTTTGGCATAAAGTGCCATGACAGCTTCTTTGGAAGGTCTCCCAAATTGAGGGACTTGTTGACTGAATGAGGGCAAAGCCAACATAGCAGCATCTAGGTCAGAATATATTTGAGCATAGACTTCAGGTATTGTGCTTTTTCCATTATAAACTTCGGCTTCACTTGTACTTGGTTTTGTTTTAATTATAACCTCACCAAAATTTTTGGTCAACATCCAATGATAAAAAGCACGGAGAAAATATGCCTCACCCAAAATGGCTGTTTTTCTTGCTTCATTCATGGTGATATCAGGAACTTTGAGAAGTACCCAATTCGCCCTTTCAATCCCTGTGTAGCATGATCTCCACACTTGAACAGGAGATTCGAATTCTCTGGAGAAGCTTTTCTGGGAAGAGAAATTTGGATCATAGGTAAACAAGGTGTAGGTATCTCTGGCAACGACCGGTCTTGGATAAATCTGGTCAGTGCTGAAATCTACTGCATGGGCTGCCGCGCTGTACATGGTGGCAATGGGATCATAGGCAGAAATAAGAGCCGTCTCTGCATCGCCGGGAGTTTTAAAGAAGTTTTCGGTGGTGATATTGGAAAAAACTTCCTCTTCAAGCTCACAAGAAATCAAACCGATTCCAATGAGTGAAATAAAGATATGGATTATGAATTTTTTCATTGTCGTGTGATTTAGAATGTGATTTGGATTCCCCCGATAAAGGATTTGGCTGTTGGATAAACGAGGTTATCTACACCTATTGCGACATTGGAACCACCGAAGGTATTGACCTCAGGATCAAATCCGGAATAATCAGTAATTGTCAACAGGTTGTTGGCACTTACATAGAATCTCAGTTTGGAAATTCCTTTGAGATCAAGAAGGGAATATCCCAAAGTGATATTTTTCAACCTGACAAAGGAACCATCTTCCAGAAAACGATCAGATATCGGCAGCCTTCCTCCTTGGAAGCCACTTACAAATTCCTGGGAAGGATTGGTAGGCGACCATCTGTCCTCCAAGCCTCTTAGAACATTTCGCTGCCCAAGCGGGTTTTCAAAGGTATACCTACTGATATTATACAAGTCATTTCCTACTGAGCCAGAGACAAAGAAGTTGAGGTCAAATGCTTTGTAAGCGAAATTGCTCGTAAATCCAAAGATAAAATCCGGATTTGGATCACCTGTGATGACCTGGTCAAGATTGGAAATCACACCGTCATTATTGACATCTTTTACTTTATGTCCTCCAATTCTCCCACCTGAACCTGGCAAAATCTGATCCCCTGTTTGGTGAATACCGTCAAAGACAAAAGTTTTGAATACACCGAGAGGCAACCCGACTGAGACTACACTGTAGGGAGTGACAAACTGCTCGTCCACATCGCCATCAAGGCCGACGACCCTGTTTCTGTTGAAAGACATGTTACCGGAAACATCCCATCTCAAGGCTTTATTGACGAGATTGGCATTGATGGCTATTTCAAACCCTTCGTTTTCCAATTCGGCAAAGTTGCCGATTATAGAACTGTAGCCTGAACTGATCGGTAGATTTTTCAGGTATAACAAATCCCTTGTAGTCCTATTATAGTAATCTGCGACCAAACTGAATCTGTCATTCAAAAAGCTTACATCAATACCAATGTTTGATTGGTAGGATTTTTCCCATCTAAGATCAGGATTGGCAATGCCTGTGGGCGCAAGACCCGTCACAAATGCATTTCCGATATTGTATGAGGAACCCGGTCCGACAGTCGCCAAAGATTGATAGGGAGAAATGGCTCCTGAATTACCGGTAATTCCATAGGAAGCTCTCAATTTAAAATCAGATATGACGGAGCTTGATTTCATAAATGACTCCTCACTGATTCTCCATGCTCCCGATGCAGCAGGGAAAAATCCGTATTTGTTGTTTTTACCAAATTTGCTTGATCCATCTGCCCTTGCTGTCAGGTCAAAAAACAATTTGTCTTTGTAGCCATAATTGATCCTTGCCATGTAACTGTCCAACCTTTCAGTAGCCCGAAAACTGCTCGAAGAAAAAATGGTGGCAACCTGAAGTGCTTCATTGGTCGTCGCATCATTGGGAAATCCTGCCCCTGTCGCTTGGTTGGTTCTTACTTCGTCTGATTGGGTAGAAAACAAACCTGTAAACCTGAGGCTATGGTCGGTACCAAACTTTTTGCTATAAGTAAATATACTTTCATGCAGCAAAGTGCTTTGATCCCGGTTGAACTTCCTTCCGTTTCCTGAAGTAGCATTTCTGTCTCCAAGGGCAATAATTGAGATCGGGGAATAGAAATCGTTCAGGTCATTTCTCAAAACAGCATTGAACGATGCTGTGTAGGTAAAGCCTTCAGCAAGCTTGGCTTCAATATAAAGGTTGGTCAAAACCTGCTGGATATTGGTCTTGTTCAGGATTTCTGCCAGTCCCAATGGGTTGGTCACTTCACGGTAGCCACCTGCGACCTGATCTCCGAAAGGCCATAATTTACCATTGGCATCGTAAGGTTTCAATGTTGGAGGTGCACCTAATGCAGCGCCTACGATACTTGTAGTGATTGCAGCACCGTCTAAGCTAGTGGATCCCGTAGGTATGGTGTTGTTTATGTTTTGACTTCCCAATAAACTTGTACCGATTTTGAACCTGTCATTAATCCTATGGTCCAGATTTATCCTGAGGGAATACCTTCTGAAATCAGAATTGATAACGATTCCTTGTTGGTCAAAAAAGTTACCTGAAATAGCGAATTGGGTTTTTTCATTTCCTCCCAATAGGGAAAGTTGATGGCTTTGGATAGGGGCATTTCTAAAAATTATATCCTGCCAGTTTGTTCCTTCTCCCTCGGCGTCGGGATTAGGGAACACATCTCTTTTGTAAACTTCATTTTCCAAACTTGCAAATTGGGATGCGTTAAGCATTTCAATTTGTTTGATGGGTTGTTGCATACCGTAGTAACTGTCCAAGGAAAATACCGTTCTTCCGGCGCTTCCTCTTTTGGTAGTGATAATTACCACGCCGTTTGCTCCCCTTGCACCATATATTGCTGTGGAGGACGCATCTTTAAGCACCTCTACTGACGCAATGTCATTTGGGTTGATGGTTGATAGTGGACTTAGGTCATTTACTCCGCCGCCGTTGTTGAATTGGACCCCGTCCACAATAAATAGCGGCTCCGAGCTGCCTCTAATCGAGTTGGTTCCCCGTACCCTTACACTCACATTTCCTCCCGGAGCTGCGGAGTTTTGTACTACTTGAAGTCCGGCTACCCTTCCTTGGAGTCCTTGGGCGACATTGGCAACAGGGGTTTGCATGATTTCCGCAGATTTTACTGAAGAAATTGACCCTGTAGTTTCAATTTTTCTTTGTGTGCCATATCCCGTCACTACAAATTCACCCAATTCATCCATATTGGGTACCATGGAGACAGAGATGGTATTGTTGTTATTTATGGTGATTTCTTGGGTAAAATACCCCAAAAAAGAAATCACTAGAACCGATGAAGAATTGGGCGCACTGATAGAAAAATTGCCATCAATATCAGTGACCGTTCCTACTGTGGTTCCTTTAACCAGGATGTTGGCACCCGGCAATGGCAATTGTTTTTCATCTAACACCTTACCTCGCACCAATACCTCTTGGGCTGAGGCTGAATGGATACCAATACTTATAAACACAAGTATCAGCATTAGTAATTTTTGTTTCATAATTTGGTCATTTAGGTTAATTGTTAAGGTTCTGGGAAAATGTACTTAATGACAAGTCAGAATAATATTTCAATGTATGAACAATTGGTAAAATATAAATATGAAAAAATTAAAAAAAATAAATTATTATATCGTAAACGTTATCGATAACGTTTACATTTGAAAATTTGGCAATTACTTAACTGAATTGTTAACGATTTGATAATTGGGATTTTGTCGTTTTTTTCTTTTTCAAGTCTTTTCTTGGTCATTGACTTGATTTCTGAGTAGAATAACCTTTCAAATCCATTTGATCGGGTGATTGAAATGCAAAAAATGGATAGTATTTTTTTGAAATTGTTACTCCGGATTTTTTATTTCCGTATAATTTCTAAATTAATCATCAAATTGCTTGAACCATGAAAAAAAGCATCACCATCAAGGACATTGCCAAGGAACTCAATATTTCTACTGCAACCGTATCGCGTGCTTTGAGAGGGTCAAGCGAAATAAGTAAAGAAACAAAGTTGGCAGTAATGAGGATCGCCAAGGAGATGGATTATCATCCCAATCTTTTGGCGAGGAGCCTGATCAATAAATCATCTAAAGTCCTTGGTGTAGTGGTACCGACAATTAACCGACAATTTTGGTCCAACTCGATTTCCGGGATTGAAAGTGTTGCTTACAAGAAAGGGTATAAAGTGATGATTTTTCAATCGGCAGAATCTTACCAAAAGGAAGTTGAAATAGTGGAAATCCTTGCCAACAGTATGGTAGATGGGATTTTGATCGCTTTTTCAAAAGAAACCCAGGATTTTGCCCACATTGAGCATATTGTGGATAGGGGAATTCCTGTTTTACTTTTCGAACGGGTATGCGAAACGCTCCCACTTTCAAAAGTAAAAACAGATGATTTTTTTGGGGCAAAAAGTATTGTAAATCATTTGATAGAAAAAGGTAAAAAAAGAATTGCTTATATCGGTGGACCGTTGTCATTGACGGTTTGCATGGATAGGTTTTTAGGCTACCAGAGTGCATTGGAAGAAAACGGAATTCCTTTTGACCAAGATTTGGTTGTTGAGATTTCTGATTTTAATGCTGATTATTCAAGCGATGCTTTTAAGGAACTTTGGAAATTGGATATAAGGCCTGACGCTGTCTTTTGCTTTGCGGATATTCTGGCTATAGGAGTTTTAGCAGTTTCAAAAGAATTGGGTATCAAAATACCCACAGAATTGGCCATCGCCGGATTTGGTAACGATGACATTACCAAATATGTCAGTCCTTCGATAACCACGATGGCGCAACCTTCTTTTGAAATAGGTCAGTTGGCGGCGAGATTGATTTTAAAAGAAATCAATTGTGAAGACGAAAATGAATTCATTTTTAAAACTGAAATAATCAAACCAAACCTTATTGTAAGGGAAAGCAGTTAATCTCCATCACTCTGCCGTAAATACAAACTGTGTCCTCGATTGAAAGATTTCTTCGGGCATCAGGAGTATGGATGGAAACTCGGGATGGTTGCAGGAATCCGGGAAATGTTGGGTCTCCAGGCAGATAGCAGTTCTCTTGCCATAAGTAAGACCATTTTTTCCTTTGAAATTATTTCCAAGATAATTACCGGTATATACTTGAAGTCCGGGTTCGGTGGTGGAAAGGGTCAATTTTCTCCCTGATTCTGGGTCATAAAGTACAACACAATCCTCAGGTTGATTGAGGACAAAGCAATGGTCGATTCCCCCCGCAAGGTCTAACTGTGGATGATTCCGGTGAATAGGTTCATTGATTGTTTTGAGGTTTCTAAAGTCAAATGGAGTTCCGCCGACGTTTGCGATTTCCCCTGTCGGTAAGCTGTTTTGGTTCATTGGAAGGTATTTCTCTGCGTCTATAAAGAATCCGTGCCCCTCGATTGTTTTGGAGAAATCACCCGTCAGGTTAAAATAGGCGTGGTTGGTGGGATTGATGATTGTTTTCTCATCGGAGCTCGCTTTATAACTGATCTCAAGCCTGCCTGTTTCATCCAATGTATAAGTCACCCAAATGTCAATGGTGCCTGGATAATTTTCCTCACCATCTTGGCTTTGGTAATAAAAAGTGACTCCCACCGAATTATGGGTTTCAAATGGTTCTGATTTCCAGACTTTCTTATCCCATCCTTCCATTCCGCCATGTAGGTGAATGCCGTTTAAGTTGGCCGGAAGTTCATATGTTTTTCCTTCCAGATGGAACCGATTGTCAGTAATCCTTCCGGCAATCCTTCCAATCGTCGATCCGATATAGCAATAATGATCTTGATAATCTTTTTGAAGGTAGCCTTCCAAGGTATCAAACCCCAACACTACATCCTCCATTTTTCCATTTCTATCTGGAACCAAAAGATGTGTCCAAGTCGCACCATAGTTCATTACAGAAATCTCAATTTGATCGGGAATGCTGAATGTAAAAAGATGGATTTCATCTCCTTTGGGAGAAAATCCAAATGTTTTGGAAGTCAGGACAGGTTGCATAGGCTGGTTTGGTTATAAAAAAAGCCATTTAAGGCTTTATGATTTTTTCTGAGAGGAATTACGTGGAACTAAGGTGGTCAATAACACAAATGACTGCGGATCGTCAGAGACAATTTCTTCTAACTGATCAAGCAAATGATTGGCAGCAAGTTGGCCCATTTCATATCCAGGCTGTGAAACCGTCGTGAGGGAAGGTTCCACCACTGCTGAGGTAGGGTTGTTTGTAAACCCGGCAAGGGCAATTTGATCGGGAATTTTGATGCCCTTTTCTTTTAGCACTATCATGACGTCGACTGCCACAGGATCAATCATTGCAAATATAGCATCCGGCAGATCGCCGCTTTCCAGCATTTCCAAAGTTACTTTGCGGTTCATCTCAGGGGTCAGGTCTGTAAAATAAACCATGCTGTCTTTTTCACTAATCCCATATTCCGCCAAAGCTTCCAGGTATCCCTCTTTTCTCTTCTTGCTGATATATAAGTCCTCAGGTCCTGAAAAATAGGCGATCTTTTTACATCCCTGATCCAAAAGATGCTTGACCACCAAATAGGCTCCATGTGCATCGTCCACCGTGATTTTGGATACAGGGATTTCTTCAGTCACCCTGTCAAACATGATGAAAGGAATTCCTCGGTCATAGATGTCCTGTAGGTGTTCGTAAGTTTTGGTCTCCCTGCTAAGGGAAATCAATAGACCGTCAACCTGCGAAGACACCAAAGTCCGGATGTTGGCTTTTTCCTGTTCGAAGGATTCGTTGGACTGGCATATCATGATATTATAGCCACGCTTATATGCAGTATCCTGGATTCCGCTGATATTGCTCGAGAAAAAATGGGAAGTCAATTCAGGTACTATCACTCCCAAAACCTTACTTCGGCTGATCCTTAGACTTTGTGCCAAAAGGTTATACTGGTAATTCATGCTTTTGGCCATATCCACGATACGCTTTTTGGTATCGGGATGGAGTTCGGGCGAGTCTTTCATCGCCCTGGAAACAGTAGAGACCGACACGCCAAGTTTTTTGGCGATCTCTTTCATTGTAACCTGATGGCCTTTTTTCATGATTTGGTGGTGGTTTTTAGGATTTTTATTCTTGGTATACAGTGAATAAAACTGTCTGGCCTACTGCCTTAAGCGTTCTTTTATCAATTATCTCCATATTGTCCATATGGGTATGGTGGTAATGACCAAATCCTGCCCTTGGAGAAAATTCAATGATATCTATCATCGGAATCCCTGCATCTCTATTGACAAAAACATGGTCATCGATGATTTCAGGAGCATTTTCCATGATAAAGAAGTCTGAATATCCCAATTCTGAGGCAAAATTCCACACTTTATTGACAATGTTTTTGGCATAGCGCATGGAATTTCCCTCTTTGTAGAACCTTGCACCTTTTGCCCCGACAAGATCTACTAATATGCCGTAGTAGGCTGAATAGCCTGCTTGGTGAGGATTTTTGGACCAATGTTGAGAACCGAGACACCACCAAACCTGTGCATTATTGGAGAAGGAGGTATGTTCAGGTTCTCCATCATCTTCACCGTCAAAAAGGATAAAATCAATCCCTATTTCAGGTTTTTGCTCAGAAATGCTGATAATCCTGGCAATCTCCAATAGCACACCAACACCCGAACCGCCGTCATTGGCACCATCTATTGGTTCGTCAATTCTTTCTGTGTCCTTGTCAGCGATTCTTCTTGTATCCCAATGGGCTGCCAATAAAACCCTTTTCTTTGCCGAAGGATTATAAGAAGCAATGACATTGGTCAGATTCCAAAGTTGGTTGTCATAGGTTTTGGCCTGAAAATCCTGTGTCTGAACGTCCAATCCAAAGCTTTCAAATTTTTGGACAAACCACTCTTTTGTTTTTTTATGCGGTTCTGTATTTGGAACTCTTGGACCGAAATCCACCTGTTTTTGAATGTAGGCATAAGCAGAGTCGGCCACAAAATCAGGAACAGGTTTGTAAACAATAGGCACTTGAACAGTGTCTGTTGTTTTGTCTCCATTACAAGACCAAAGGAAGATGAATGCAAGAATGTATATTCCCCAATTACTCCTCATATGCCCAATCGATTTTGTCTTTCATGTCCTTAACCACGATGCCCAATTCTTTCAAACCCAACCTGATTTCATCCACTTTGGCATAGTTGCGGGCAGTTTTTGATTCGGTATAAAGTTTCAGCAGAACCTCCAAAAGCCCCTGTTGGTTATTGGCAACTTCTTCTTTTAGACCCAATATTTTTTCTACAAAAATCACATAGGTCTGGATCATTTGGTCAAAAATATCCTGGCCAAACACCCCTACATTCAACTGACCTGTATAGACAGAATTGATTTTTTTCAACAAATTGAAAATATGACCAATGGCCTGCGCAGTATTGAAGTCATCATCCATCGCACGGTAAGCATTGCTGATGCTGCTTTGGACCTGCTTGATCTGTTCTGTATCTAATGCTATGGCATCGTCGGCTACAAATTCAAGTTTCTTCGCAATTCTTAAACCATTGATGATTTTCTTATATCCTTTTTGGGCGGCTTTCAGGGCATCATTGGAGAAATCCAAAGTGGACCGATAATGGGCCGTCAATATGAAATAACGGATCGTCATCGGGCTATAGGCTTGCTCCAGGAGTTTGTGGTCTCCGGTGAAAAGCTCCTGAAGGGTAATGAAATTACCCAATGATTTGCCCATCTTCTGTCCGTTGATTGTGATCATATTGTTATGCATCCAATACTTGGCAGGGTCCTGATGGTTGCAGGCATTGCCCTGTGCTATTTCACATTCATGGTGCGGAAACATCAAATCCATCCCGCCTCCGTGGATATCAAACTGCTTTCCAAGGTACTTGGAACTCATGGCAGTACACTCGAGGTGCCAACCCGGGAAGCCCGTGCCCCAAGGTGATTCCCATTTCATCAGGTGCTCGGGAGAAGCATTTTTCCACAAAGCAAAATCAACAGAATTTCTTTTCTCACCCTGTCCGTCAAGGTCACGGCTTCCGCTGATCAGCTCATCCAAAACCCGGCCTGAAAGCTTTCCATATTCGTATGTTTCATTGTATTTCAATACATCAAAATACACCGAACCATTGACCACATACGCCAAACCTTCTTTCAAAATGTTCTCAACCAAAGTGATCTGCTCAGGAATATGCCCTGTTGCCCTTGGTTCGATATTTGGCTTCCATGTATTGAGCGCCTCCATGTCACGGTGGTAAGTGTCAGTATATTGCTGCGCCACTTCCATCGGTTCCAATTGCTCCAATTTTGCTTTTTTGGCAATCTTGTCCTCACCCTCATCCGCATCACCCTGCAAATGTCCTACATCAGTAATGTTGCGGACATAGCGTACACGATAGCCAAGATGCGTAAGGTATCTATTGACAGTATCAAAAGTGATTGCCGGTCTCGCATGGCCAAGGTGCGCATCGCCATAGACGGTAGGACCGCAGACATACATGCCAACAAAAGGCGGGTTGATCGGTTCAAAATCTTCTTTCTTGCGGGAAAGAGTGTTGTAGATTTTTAGATTATGAGTCATAATATAAGGGTACGGAATACCAAAGAATAAAGGTATTTAAAATGAGGACGCAAAATAGAAAATAGAAATCGGGAATGAAAAGAAATGGGTTGGGTTGAGAATTTAAATAGGTGATTGTTGTTTCAAAGGCAAATGAATTCGATTTTACAATCCTTACTTAATCAAACCTGCAGATTTCACCATTTCATTGAGAATTGATAGCGGTATATTTTCAAATTCACTTTTTTCAAAAATGTGGATAAGGTAGATTTCGAAGTTATTTGCAATCAAGAAATAAATCACACGGGCGCCTCCGGATTTACCTTTGTTCTTAGATTTGATTGATAGACGGATTTTAAAAAGGCCGTTTCCTAAAGGAATTCCGTTTTTTGGATTGATTTCAAGTAATTCAATAAGTTGAGACAAATCATTTTTAAGAGATGGATACTTTTTTAAAAGTCTGTTGAAGTATCTCTTAAAATCATCAGTGAGTAAAACCTCATATTTCATTTAAAAAATCTCTTGCTGACTGTTTAGGCAATTCACCCATTTGGATTTTATTGACTTGATTTAAACTGCTTTGGACTTCTGATAAGAATTCTTGATATTCTTTCTGATCGATTACCTCAAAATCAATTTTTAGGGATTTTAGAAATTCTTTGATAGCTTTTACCTGAGCATCATCTTTAGTAAAGGCTTTAATATTTAAAGTTTGCATACCCACTCATTTTTTGAAATTCATTTGAATATACGAAAAAAATAAATTTTGGTGGTTCATGGATTAGGTAGTAAAGCATTTTAAAAGAAAAGGATCACATTTTCTGTAGATCTAAAAAAGGAAAACCCTTCAAACTAATTAAAGTTTGAAGGGTTTAATCTAGTTCTGACTCTCGTCTCTCACTTCATAATCTCTCGCTTCTCACTTCTTAATGCTTGAAATGTCTCACACCTGTCATCACCATGCTCATGCCATGTGCATCGCAGAAGTCGACGCTGTCTTGGTCCTTGATGGATCCGCCAGGTTGGACGACAGCGGAGATGCCTGCTTCATGGGCGATTTCTACGCAATCAGGAAAAGGGAAAAATGCGTCTGAAGCCATCACGGCACCTTTCAGCTCAAAGCCAAAAGATTTCGCCTTTTCGATTGCTTGCCTCAGTGCATCTACCCTTGAGGTTTGTCCCACTCCCGAAGCAAACAATTGGTTGCTGTTGCTCAGGATGATGGTGTTGGATTTGGTATGCTTGCAGACTTTGGCAGCAAATACCAAAGCGTCTTGTTCTTCGTCAGTTGGCGTGATTTTGGTCACTACTTTGAAGTCGGCTTTAGTTTCGGTCTTCAGATCTTTGTCCTGTTCGATGATGCCATTGAGCAAAGTTTTGATCTGCTTGGTACCTTCGATCTGGATTTTCTGCCTGAGAAGGATTCTGTTTTTTTTCCCTTTGAGCAATGCTAGGGCATCTTCGTCAAAAGAAGGAGCAATCAGCACTTCAAAGAAAAGGCTGTGCATTTCTTCTGCTGCCGCAAGGTCTACATTTTGGTTGGTGATCAAAACTCCCCCAAATGCGGAGGTGGTATCTGCATCAAAAGCTTTTTTGTAAGCTTCCTGAACGGTTTTGGCTGTTGCGACACCGCAGGCATTGGTATGTTTTAGGATGGCAAAAGCCGTTTCTCCTTCAAATTCAGCAATCAAAGCCACAGCTGCATCTACGTCCACCAAGTTGTTGTAGGAAAGTTCTTTTCCGTTCAATTGGTCAAACAAAGCCTCCATGTCACCATAGAAATGGGCAGCCTGATGCGGATTTTCTCCATAGCGCAGTGCCTTAGCTTTTATTTCTGAGATTTTGAGTGCAGGGATATTTTCAGTTTGGTTGAAAAAGTTGAAAATATGAGTGTCATAATTCGAAGAAACCTGAAATGCTTGCGCCGCAAAATAACGTCTGTCTTCCAAAGTCGTTGCGCCGTCCTGTAGGCTTAGTCTTCCTTCAAGTTCAGCATATTGTCCTTTGGAGGCGATGATGACGACATCCTTGAAGTTTTTGGCTGCCGCACGGATGAGGGAAATGCCTCCGATGTCTATTTTTTCGATGATATCTGCTTCGGAAGCACCTGAGGCGACAGTTTCTTCAAATGGATACAAGTCCACGATCACCAAGTCAATGGCAGGAATATCAAACTCAGTGGCTTGGGAAATATCTCCGGAATGGTCTCTTCGGTGTAGAATTCCTCCGAAAATTTTTGGATGAAGTGTTTTGACCCGTCCGCCAAAGATGGAGGGATAGCCTGTCAGTTCCTCCACAGGGATGACTTCAGCACCTTGTTGTTCGATAAAAGCTTGGGTGCCACCTGTAGAGTAAATTGTCACTCCTTGTGCTTTCAGTTGGGCAATGATTGGTTCAAGATTGTCTTTGTAATAGACCGAAATGAGGGCGGATTGTATTTTTTTGGTAGCCATGTTTAATTAAATCCCACAGAGGCACTAAGTCACAAAGAAAATAGTGTGCAGAGAGGATGAGTTATATGGAGAATTTTTTGAAGTCGCAAAGGTAGGAAAACCAAGGGATTATAGCAGGCTTTCAATCACATTTGGGAAGTATTTGTGCTCGAGTTGGTGGACTTTGTGGGCAATATCATCGGGGCTGTCGGTAGGACTCACCGGAACAGCGGCCTGAAAGATTATTTTTCCTTCGTCATAATGTTCATTGACCAAGTGTATGGTAATTCCTGTTTCAGCATCCCCTGCATCTTTCACAGCTTGGTGGACATGTGCTCCGTACATTCCTTTTCCTCCGTAGTTTGGTAATAGAGCAGGGTGGATGTTGACAATTTGATTTGGATAAGCTTGGATGAGGTTGTCGGGAATTTTGAGTAGGAAGCCCGCCAATACTACCAAATCGACTCTTAAGGTCTGGAGTTGATCAGTTAGGATTCCGGACTCGAGTTCTGATTTTGAAAAAATGAAGGTTGGTACCTGAAATTTCTTAGCCCTTTCTAGAACGAAAGCGTCTTTTTTGTTAGAGGCTACTAAGACAACTTCACCTTTTTGGGAATTTTGGAAATACTCCATGATTTTCTCCGCATTGGTACCGCTACCAGAAGCTAGGATGGCTATTTTTTTCAAGGTTTCTTGGCTTTTTTTGAAGCCGTAAAAATAGAGGATTGAAATAGAAAACTTGACCTTATCTTTTGAATTTTTAAGTATTGGAGTGATTTAGCAATGAGAAGTATTTGGGATGGAGTCAACCATCCCAAATCTCTAAATGGAAATCAATACAAAAACCCAAATAGCCACAATGGGATTTTTTTACCAAAGCCGATTTCCATTTCGTCTAAAGCAAGATGGCTGTTTTCCATATCTTTAATTTGGTCGAAACCTTTATTTTTTCCTCCTACTTCAAATATGTATTTTCCTTCAACCAAGAAATCTCCATCCTTACTCAAGCTAATATCATTGCCTGAATTTGAGAGTTGGTTGATAAAAAACGTTTCCCTGACTGCCCCGATATTGGCTTCTGCCTGTAAAGCATAAGTGAAATTGGGATTTTCAAAATAGATTTTATCAGGTTTTTGCAGACTCCCCATACTTTTGCCTGTCATATTGATCATCCTGATGATTTTGGCATCTTGAAGATGGTGCAGAAAAAGATAAACCGTATTTCTGCCCAAGCCCAATTTCTCGGCAATTTTAGAAATATTGGGTTCGAAAGGTGCAGATGCTGCAATTACCCCCAATAGCCTTTTAATCTTAGCGACATTGCCGGCACTGTAATCCTGTGCAAAAGAAAGATCTGTCTCCAACACCGTATTGAGAATCTGGATAATCCTTGAAGGGATACTCTCCTGCGGTAAATTAGCTGCAAAAGGGAAATAGCCACTTTTTAGATAAGTTCTAAAGTAAGGTAATGGATGGATTTTTTTTGTAATCTCAGTCGCAATCTCTTGGTGATTAATCAAAACATCTTCCAGACTGAGCTTCTCAAATCCAAATTTTTGGGTAAAATTCAGGTATTCCCTAAATGACATCCCTTCAAGATCTTGAACTGCCAATCTCCTGCTTAGGTCCGATTCCCCACGATACAGATCTAATGCTGACGAACTTGTGAAAAACACCTGAAGACTCGGAAATCCATCGTAAATCAACTTCAATTCCCTAGACCAATTTGGGTATTTGTGTACCTCATCTATCAGCAATAGCTTTCCTTCATTGGCATACCAAATTCCAGCTAGGTTAAATAGACTGTTGGTATAGAAATAAGGATGATCAGAGGTAACATACAATGCCTTAGATTTTTCTGGGTACTGGTAGGTCATGTATTGGAGGAGGATTGTTGTTTTTCCAACCCCTCTCAATCCCTTCAGACCTAACAGTCTTTCATTGACCATAAGATCCTTCAATAGATACCTAGACCAATTATCAGACATTTGGTTAAGGATGTTTGCTTGAAAATTGAGTAACTCCTCCATTATTGTTTTATATTCAAAACAAAATTAATGAAAAAATGTATTGAATTTAAAGCAAACGAATAAAATTAATGTTTTGAAACGAATACAATTTTAATACAAAATTGTCTTGAACTCAAAACAATTTCTAATATCTTGCTTCTCACGTCTCACTTCTCACATCTCTTTCACAAAAAAGCCATGCTCAAAATCCCTGTGAACATAAGCATTTTGGAAAGAATGCTCAGTTGGGTGAAATGGGCTTTGCGGTCGGCCATGTAGATTTTGTACATAAAAATAAAAAAGAGGATACTCAGACCTCCAAAGTAAAAGTAAAGCTGGGTATTATTGATCTTAAAAGTCACCACTAAAATCGCGCTGATAAAGCAAAAGGCGATCATGAAAATGATCCTTTTGGTATTGCGGAAGCCAAAAACGATCGGAAGTGTACGGCAACCGTGTTTTCTGTCACCCTGCCGGTCTTCGATGTCTTTGATGATTTCTCTGATGAGGTTAATGAAAAAGGCGAAGATGGCGTATGTCAGCACCAATAGTTCGGACTTTTGATAATAATACCCGATCATCCAAATGGCTGTTCCTGTCAGTAAGGCCACGGTGAAATTTCCTATAAAAGGCAGCCGTTTCAGGGAATTGCTGTAAAGCCAAAGCAAAAAAGAGGCGATGAAGTTGATCACTGCAATCCTTGGACTGACAATCAACCCAATCCCGACCCCGCTGATGTTAAGGATGGTATGGAGAAAAATTGCCACCCGTCTTTTCATCCCTTTGCCGATAATGACTTCATCAGGTTTGTTGACATAGTCTATTTTGACATCATAATAGTCATTGATCATATAGCCGGCAGCCGTCAGGATGACTGTAGAAATAATGATCAGATAAAGGTTGATGTCTTGCAGCACCGGTAGTCCCTTTCGGGTGGTCTCTACCAAAAAATACGCAGTCATCAGCTGTGCAAATGCCACTATGAGCAGATTAATTGGTCTGCTGATTTTGAAAAGGCTCCAAAAAGAAAATCTTTTGGCTTTGGTTGTGGCGCTCATGGTTCAAAATTAAAACAAAAAGGTCAGGAACTTGGATAAATTCCCAACCTCAATTAACTTTATTTTAAGCCGTTAGGTTTTAACCATTTTACTTGGTGCCACTCAAAATGGGAAGTCCTGTTTTTTGGAGGAGGCCATCTTCTTTCATCAATTTTTCGATGTCAGCTATTTTTCTAGGTACAAATTCACTTAGGTTTTCATTTCCATCCTTGGTAATCAGGATATTATCTTCAATCCTAATGCCGATTTTCCACCATTTGGGATCCACCGGACTGCCTTCAGGAATGTAAATACCAGGTTCCACAGTCAAGACCATTCCAGGTTCCAAAATACCATAAGCACCCCTGTCATGTACATCTAAACCAAGATGATGCCCGATTCCATGCGGAAAATAAGGATGGCGTTCACCGGCTTTGACCAAGCCCAACTTCACAAGTCCTTCGTCGATCACCTTGCGGGCAGCGACATTCACATCTCTGAAATCAGCGCCTACCGTACAAGCCTTGGTGCCGGCTTCCAAGGCTTTCAGGACAATTTCATAGATGGCTTTTTCTTCAGGAGAAAAAAAACCTTTGACCGGTGCTGTTCTTGTGATGTCACCGGAATATCCTCTGTATTCTGCACCAACGTCCATCAGGACAACGCCCTCTTGCAGATTCACCACACCATTATCCACATAATGAAGGATAGTGGAGTTATTGCCCGAACCGACAATCGAACCATATCCGACATATTCTGCTCCCATGGCCTTATGGACAAATTCATGCGCGCCTTGGATTCCTCTTTCAGTAGTGCCGGGTTGGATGGATCGGAAAGCTTCCATATGTCCGTAACCTGAGATCGCTACTGCTTTCTTGATAATTTCAATCTCTACTTCAGTTTTAATCACTCTCATTTTTTCCATGATATTATTCAGCGCCATATCCGCAGGCTTCACCGGAGTAGAATGGGCAGATTTCAGAGCTGTGACCATGGCCTTGAGTGGGGTGTTGTATCCGTTTCTTTCAATTTCCCCCAAATCAAAGGAAAGCACGCTTTTCAAAAGCTTAAGGTCTATTGCCGGAGTTTTGAGAAAATCGGAATAAAGATATACATGCTCAAACCCTAGCTTTTCCCTGACACCTTCCACACCGAGTCTTTCTCCATCCCATTGTTCTTTGGCAGGGTCTTTGGGTTGGACATAGATGATTTCACTGACTGATTTGCCATCTATAGTCATTGGTGTTTTGAAGACGATCAAGGCAGAATTTGGCTCCCTAAAACCAGTGAAATAATAAAAATCTGAATTTGGTCTGTAGGTGTAATCAGTGTCGTTGGACCTGTTTTTGACCGGATTGTTGAAAAAAACAGCAGCTGAGTTTTCCGGCAACAATGCCCTCAGTGCTTCCCTGCGGCCTTTATGAAATTCAGGACTCAAACCGTCATCGAAAAAGGATTGGGCAAGAAGGTTGTTTTCAGATAAAATGAAACTAATAAAGGCAAAAAGGAAAATGCCGGTGAATTTGAATTTCATTTGGAATTATTGTTTGATTAAGTGGGAAATATAGCGCCCCTTTTAGGAAAAAAGTAAACCTCTCATGAAAAATCGAATCCCATTTTTGACAATTGCCCAACGATTAACAAATTGGTAAAATGCTGCCAAAATTGAAATCCCTATATTTGCCGAAATTTAAACACCTATTAAGAATGAAAAAATTGATGACCGTTTTCATGTTTGTATTTTTTAACTTCATCGCTTTTGCCCAAAACCAAAAAAACGAACCTGCTTCAAAACCCAAGATTGTGGTAGGAATTGTGGTTGATCAGATGCGGCAGGAATATTTTTATAAATTCCAGGACAGGTATACCGAAGGAGGATTCAAGAGATTGATGAAAGACGGCTTCATGATGAAGAATGCCCATTACAACTATATTCCAACCTATACCGGTCCTGGTCATGCTTCTGTCTACACCGGAACGACACCGGCTACCCATGGCATTATCGCCAATGATTGGTATGTGCGAAGCCTTGGCAGGACGATGTATTGTGCGGAAGACAGCACGGTCACTGCGGTAGGAGGGGATGCTGAAAACGGGAAAATCTCTCCGCGGAATATGTATTCGACCACTATCTCTGATGAATTGAGATTTGCATCAAACAAAAGGTCCAAAGTTGTAGGTATTGCCATCAAGGACAGGGGGGCTTCATTGCCTGCCGGCCATTTGGGTGATGCTTATTGGTTTGATAGCAATACCGGTAATTTTATGACCTCAACCTATTATTATGACTCTTTGCCGGAGTGGGTGCAAAAATTCAATGAAAGAAAATTAGCGGACAAGTACCTATCCCAAAAATGGGAAACGCTATTCCCAATAGATACTTATAAGCAGAGCATAGCGGATGACAATGATTTTGAGGGTCCGTTTATAGGACAAGAGAAAACAGTTTTTCCATATGACTTGCCAAGTCTGAGGGAAAACAATGGTGGATATGGATTGATTTCGGTTACGCCTTTTGGCAATACTCTTACATTGGAAATGGCATATGCTGCCATCGAAGGGGAGAAGTTGGGAAAAAGTGGAGAGACCGATCTGCTCGCAATCAGCTTTTCTTCACCCGATTATATCGGACACCGGTTTGGGCCGACGGCTGTAGAATTGGAAGACAACTACTTAAGGCTGGACAGGGAGTTGGAGCAATTTTTCAATTTCCTCGACAAGGAATATGGGAAAGATGAGTATTTGGTTTTCCTTACTGCCGACCATGCAGTGGCTGACATTGTGGATTATATGTTGAGCGAAAATGTACCTGCCGGAAACTTCAATACCCGCTATATTCTGACTCAAATGCGGGGGTTTTCAATTTTGAAATATGGTGAAGGGAACTGGATTTCAAGTTTTACCAACGAGCAGGTTTTTCTGAACTATGATCTTGCAAAAGAAAAAGGGGTCAATATAGAACAGATGCAAAGGGAACTAGCGGAATTTCTGTTAAAATTTCCTGGGATTAAAGAAGTATATACCGGAACAGATATGAGAAGAATGGATTATCTGACAGGGAAAAAATCACTTCTCCAAATGGGTTATAACCACAAAGCCTCAGGAGACTTATTGTTGATATTAGAACCGGCTTGGCTAAGCAGCTCTTTCAAAGGAACAACCCACGGGACAGGCTATACCTACGACACCCATGTGCCTATTGTATTTATGGGATGGAATGTTCCACAAGGTGAAAGTTCAAGATATGCGACCGTGACAGACATTGCGCCGACACTCTCCATGATGCTGAATATCCGCCTTCCAAACGGGGCTACGGGACAGCCGATATTGGAAATTGTGGATAAGAAATGATCTAAAAAGATAGATATTGGGATATTTGGATATTAAGATATTGTCTTAATTTCAGCCATTAGATCATAAAAATCAAAACAGCTTCCCCTCCAAAAACGGGAAGCTGTTTTAATTTCAAAACCTGCTCAAATAACCAAATAACCAAATAACCAAATAACCAATAACCAAATAACCAATAACCAATCACCTACTCCTTCCAGGACATCGGATAATTGGGATCGACAAATTCAAGACCTTGGGTCGTCACTTGCAAAGGTTTGAAGGTGTCAAGCATCACGGCGATCTCTTCCGTGGATTTTGCTCCGATGGATTTTTCGACAGTTCCCGGATGCGGGCCATGCGGAAGTCCGCCCATATGGATGGTGAAAGATCCCCGGTCAATTCCTTTTCTGCTCATAAATTCTCCCTCAGCATAATAGAGTACTTCATCAGAATCGATATTGCTGTGGTTGTATGGGGCAGGAATTGCCAATGGATGGTAATCAAACAGCCTTGGCACAAAAGAACAAATCACAAATCCCCAAGCCTGAAAAGTCTGATGCACAGGAGGCGGCTGATGAATTCTACCCGTGATCGGCTCAAAATCATGGATCGAAAGGGCGTAAGGATACAGGTAACCATCCCATCCGACGATGTCTAAGGGGCTGTGTCCGTAAGTATAGGGATGGAGCATTCCTCCTTTTTTGATCTGGACAAGGTAATCGCCCTTTTCTGATTCGATGACCAATTCACTTGGCGTGCGGATGTCTCTTTCGCAGTAGGGAGAATGTTCCAACAATTGCCCGACCTCATTTCGATATCTTTTGACAGTTTCGATCGGGCCATGAGATTCTATCACCAATAGTCGCAGTGGACCTTCTTCTTTCCATTCAAACCTGTAAATCGTCGTCCTCGGAATGACGATATAATCCCCTTGCCGCACTTCCAATTTTCCAAATTGGGAATACATCACACCTTCCCCGTCATGGACATAGATCAGTTCGTCCCCATCTGCATTTTTGAAGAAAAAGTCCATTTTCCGCTCTTCAGGTGTGCATATACCCATCATGACGTCATTATTCATCATGAGCATTTTGCGTGCGGAAAGATAGTCTTTGCCGGTGATACCCACCCCGGAAGTTTTGAGATGCGTCTGTTGTAGCCCATGTGCTTTGGCAGGTTCCCAAGAAAATGGGCTTGGCTTGCCGATGGATTTGACGTCGTTGGGATTGTAAATATGGTAAAGGTTGGAATAGATGCCGGAAAATCCCTTGGAGCTGACAAGTTCTTCTTTGTAGAGGCTTCCGTCAGGCTGTCTGAATTGGGTATGTCTTTTTGGGGGAATATTCCCCAATCTGTGGTAGTAAGCCATTTGTATTTGGGTTTATGTATCCAACAAATTTATAAAAAATGAAACACCATTCTTTGGGGAATGGAATTAAAGTAAGGCAAAAAAAAGAGCGGCTTGTGCCGCTCAATAATTGTGGTTTAGTAATTTCAATCTTTTCCAAAAAGAAATTTGGTAAGTTCATCTTTTGCAGCTCCGGTTTTCTTTTGCAGCCTGCCGAGCAGCTGGTCTTCCTGACCTTCTGCATAAACAAGGTCATCATCTGTGAGTTCCCCGTATTTTTCTTTTAATTTACCTTTCAGCTCATTCCAATTTCCTTTGATCTTTAAGTCTAGTGACATGGTCGTTTTGGTTTTAGTTTAATATAAAATTCACAAGAAATAAAACAAATACTATTCCAAATATAAAATATTATATATTTATTATGAAAAATATTACAAAAACAATTCCATTGCTCCTCTTATTGGCTTGTGGAGGCAATGATCAGGGACAAAACCTCGTTTGGTCGGATGAATTTGAAACCGATGGTCTTCCCGACCCCGGTAAATGGAGCTATGATGTCGGCGACCACGGTTGGGGCAACAATGAATTGCAGTACTACACCGAAGAAACCCTTGCGAATGCAAGGGTTGAAAATGGAAACCTGATCATAGAAGCCCATCAGGACAGTACCTTTTCCAAGGGGTATACCTCGGCCAGATTGGTCACCAAAGGGAATGCAGCGTGGCAGTATGGCTACATTGAGATAAAAGCAAAGCTTCCTTCTGGCTTGGGAACCTGGCCTGCTATATGGATGCTTCCCGAAGAAAACAAATATGGAGGATGGCCCAAAAGCGGCGAAATCGACATCATGGAGCATGTAGGCTATGACCAGGGGACTGTCCACGGGACAGTGCATACCGAAGCATTCAACCATACGATCGGAACCCAAATGGGAGCGACCAAATCAGTGCCTACCTGTTCCGAGGAATTTCATACCTATGCCATCGATTGGCAGGAAAAGAAAATAGATTTCTATATCGACGGAGAGCTTTACCACACTTTTGTGAATACAGGAAAGAATACCGCCGAATGGCCCTTTGATATGCCATTTCACCTGATCATGAATATTGCTGTCGGGGGAAATTGGGGAGGCAGCAAAGGTGTTGCCGCTGATATTTGGCCCCAAAGGATGGAAGTAGATTACGTGAGGGTTTATAAAGAAAAGCCAGAGGAAGTTAAATAAGGGAAATTGAAAGCCTCGTTTTTTTAAATGGAATTGGGCAGGATCAATTCATCCAATTTGGTTCTAATCCACTTTTAAACATGTAATTTTTCGGTTACGATCGAAGAATTACATGTTTATTTTCGGTTAGGTTAAAAGCTACATAAAGAATAGAAGTCGCAAACTATTTCTAATTCACAAGCCATGTCAATCATCTTCTCTCGACTGACATGCCGATGGTTCATTAAAGTTAAAACTAGATATTTTAAGATAATTTACTGATTAATGGGTATAGTAATAAATGTAAATGTTGTTTATTATCAACATAAATATTTATTTTGTGGATATTAAACAACATACAATGAAATCTAAGAAAGCGATTCTTCTGCCAAGGTTTCAGAAAATACTGGAACAAATGGGTGAAAATATCAAACTCGCAAGAAAGAGGAGGAGGTTTAGTACCGTTCAGGTATCAGAAAGGGCAGGAATCAACAGGACTACTTTATACCAGATAGAAAAGGGAAATCCCAGTGTGGCATTGGGGTCATACTTTAATGTTCTCCGGGTTTTAAACTTGGAAGAGGATTTTTTAAAACTTGCCGCCGATGATGAATTTGGGAGAAAGCTTCAGGATTTGGAATTGATGGGTAAATCATGACTTCGCCAGCTAAAACTGATATTTGGGTCTATGCACATTGGCAGGGAATGTCCGTGCCAAAGTGCTTAGGCGTGTTGACTGCACAGCAGGCAAAAGGGAGGAAGGCATTTGGTTTTTCTTATGATCCCGCGTGGATTTCTTCCCAAGAGCAATGGTTGCTCGATCCCGATATTTCTTTGTACAGTGGGACTCAATACCCAAAGGGTAAAGAAAATTTTGGAATATTTTTGGATTCAATGCCTGACAATTGGGGAAGGACTTTAATGAAAAGAAGAGCCCTTTTACTGGCACAAAATGAAAGTACCTCGTCCAAAGTATTGTACGATATTGATTATTTATTTGGGGTCAATGACTACACAAGGATGGGGGCACTCAGGTTCAAACTCGATCCGGGAGGACCTTTTTTGGACAATGAACCTCTTTTTTCAGTACCGCCATGGACCCAAATACGGGATTTGCAATATGGGGCAAACCTGATAGAGTCAAATGTGGACACTGATGAGGTGGATAAATGGCTCAGTATGTTGATGGCCCCGGGATCTTCACTAGGAGGTGCAAGACCAAAAGCAAACATCAAGGATGAAAATGGGACACTTTGGATAGCCAAATTTCCTTCTCAAAATGATACTTTAGATAAAGCTGCTTGGGAGTATCTGACTTATCGTCTGGCTGTAGCAGCTGGAATTGAAATGTCACCATGTAAGCTAGAGCATGTATCAGGTAGATACCATACTTTTTTCACAAAACGGTTTGACAGGGCTGGAGAAGAGCGGATTCATTTTGCCTCAGCCATGACAATGACCGGAAAAAATGAAGAAGCTATCAGAGATGATATACCTTCATACTTGGATATTTTGGAATTTATCCAGTTTTCGGGAAGTGATATTGAGCGAGATTCAAAAGAGCTTTGGAGAAGAATTGTTTTTAATATCATGGTCTCCAATACAGATGACCATCTTCGTAATCATGGCTTTGTGCTTACTTCCAATGGATGGAGGTTATCTCCTGCTTTTGACCTTAATCCATCTATAGAAAAGGCCCATTTGTCCCTGAATATCGATATGGATAGTAATGCCTTGGATTTGGGATTAGCCAAAGCCGTGGGGATGTTTTTTAGGATCAGCGAAAAAGAAATGGAATTAATTGTTGAAGAAGTGAAATCAGCAGTTGCCAATTGGGGAAAAGTAGCCAATGAAATAGGTATTCCACGAAATGAGCAGCGTCTGATGAGTGCTGCATTTAGGGTATAGTTTTTTGGGTGGAAACAGTTTCTGCCTTTTATCCCTCACATCGCCACTCCATTAAATGGATTGAACCGCCTTCTGCCTACTGACATGCCGATGGCACGGCAGACGGTTTTGTCGCCATACCTGGTGTTGAGCCGGTCGAGCGCCTGGTAGAGTCGAATCTGCTCCTGGGTATCTTCGAAGAGGTTGATCTGGTAATTGCCATGGACAAGGTGGCTGAAGCGCACCCCGATCAGACGGATCAGCATACGGCGGTTGTACAGTTTTTTGAACAATTCCTTCACGATCGGGATCAGCGTATGGTCCGCAGAAGTATAAGGCACACGCTGCTGCACGGTATGTGTATCAAAGTCCGAGTACCGGATCTTCACACTCACGCAGGCGGTCAGCTGTTGTTTTTGACGCAGTTTGGTGGAGATCTGTTCCGTCATGGCGATGAGGTTGGCTTCGAGCATCTTGACATCGATGGTGTCCTGCTCGAAGGTGTTTTCGGTTGAAATGGATTTTGCTTCGGAATAGGGTGTCACAAGGGAGCGGTCTATGCCGTTTGCTTTTTCCCAGATCATGGTACCGTTTTTCCCAAAAGTGGCTTCCAGCAGTTCGGCGGGCATGACCTGCAGGGTCTGTACCTTTTTGACTCCCATATTGTATAAGGTGTGTGAAGTTTTTTCTCCGATCATGGGAATCTTGCGCACGGACAGGGGAGCGAGAAAGGGTTTTTCCATCCCATAGGGGATTTCCTTTTCATTGTTGGGTTTGGCTTCTCCGGTGGCTACTTTGGAGACAGTTTTGTTTTCCGAAAGCCCCAAAGAAATCGGTAGCCCGCTTTCCTTGATGATCCTTTGGCGTAGTTCATGCGCCATCTTGAAGCAACCAAAAAACCTGTCCATACCGGTATAATCGATATAAAATTCATCGATGGAGGACTTTTCAAACAGAGGCACATCCTCCCGGATGATCTCGGTAATCTCGTGGGATTTTTGGCTGTACTTCTCAAAATCTCCCCGGATGATCAGCGCCTCCGGGCAAAGCTGCCGCGCCGTGCGCATAGGCATGGCGGAGTGCACGCCAAACTTCCTTGCTTCATAGCTGCAGGAAGCCACGACCCCCCGGTCTCCCGAACCGCCGATGAGAATGGGTTTTCCATTCAGCCTGCTGTCATACAGCCGCTCCACCGATACAAAAAACGAATCCAGATCCATATGGACAATGCTCCTCTTCCTCTCCATAATATGTCAATTTTATAAACATTTTAATGTTTATAATTTAAACATATTTTCAATACCAAAAAGGAAGAAAAATGAAGGTTTACCGGAAATCCAAAATACTGTGACAATTGCCTGTAGCTTTCTTATGAGTTTTAGAAAACGAATAAAGGTTGTACTCCGTCATTCTGAGTTTTTAACAATTTTGAAATGTTCAGAAAGGGTAAAGACGATCGGATTCCCGTCATCCTGAATCCGAGGTACGAGGATGAAGGATCTCAAAAAAAGAGACTCTTCGCTACTCTCAGAGTGACGGGCGAAAACACATTATTGGAAGGAAGAGATAAAAAACACCCCAAGCCTATAGTAATGGTTGGGGTGTTTTGATAAAGATGTTTTATCAGCAATATGTTCCAAACAAGCCTTAAAAATCACCTCATAATATCTATTAATATCTAATATCCATCAATATCTATTAATATCGAATTGATCTATGGATTCAGGAAACCTTATTGTGCAATCCTAAACGTTTTGGTTCCGGTATGTTTTTGTCCAAACATGTCCGTGGCCTCGACCTCGATGGTATGCACGCCGACTTCAAGATTGACAGGGATGCCGGCTCTCCACAGGTGGTCCGTGCGCGCGGCATTGGAAGGTCTTCTTCCGTCAAGGAGTGTTTCGGTGGTGTCCCATTCGAAGATTTTGAGCAGGTAGGAAGGATCGTAATCTGTGAGGTTGGTCATTTTTCTCCATTCGCCATTGTCGATCCTGTAACGTACCTCATCATTGGCTGTGCCCATAAAGAAGTTGACAATAATTCCCGTGGAGGTTCTTTTTCCTTTCTCCAATACTTTTGGAGCAAAGATTTCCATCTGATAGGTGTCGGGTTTCCCGGCTGCTTTGTACCTCGCTTTGTATTGGTTGCCTTCAAAATCCATGAATACATAACCGTTTGGCGAACCGTCACGCATGGTGGATTCGGGCACACCGCTTTCTCTCATCCTTCCGCTGTACCAATCTCCCGAAGGGGTACCGATGTTATAATGATGATGGGCTTTGCTTTGGTTATACCCTTCCGCTTTTCCGAAAAAAGTCTGCTTCTGATAGTGCGTATGTGCGGAGAGCGACACGGTATTGGGGAAATCGGATAGCAGTTCCAATAGTTTTTCTCTGTCTTCGTCTCGGTAGCTTTCTCCCTCTTCAAACAACGGGATGTGCATGAATACGACGACCAATTTGTCTTTTGGGACTAATTTAAGGTTGTTCTCGACAAACTTTAACTGATCGGCCCTCAATCCTCCCCAATATCCCTGTCCGTCTCTTGGATCGGGATAGAGGATGTTTTCCAATACCACAAAGTGGACATCGCCTTCATTGAAAGCATAGGTAGCGGGGCCAAAAAAAGATTCAAATGTCTCGTCTGTCAGTTCGTCTGTCGGCGCGTCAAGGTTCATGTCGTGATTTCCCATAACCGAAAACCAAGGCACGCCGACTTTTCCGATAGTCTTTGCGTAAGCCGGGTACAAGGACAGGTCATCTCCGGCGATGTCGCCCACCGATATCCCAAAGCGGATTCCCTGAATGCCCGCGACTTCATCGACCACCCCTTTTTCAAAATACCCCATCTCAGTCATGTTGTAAGGCTGCGGGTCACCGAATACCAAAGCGGTAAAGTTGCTTTCGGACGTGGATGGCAAAAGTCCAAAATCCACTGATTTGGGCAATGCTCCTGTCGGACTGAGACCTGCATATTTCAGGTTGGTGGGAGAACCTTTTGGCTTATGGCTGTAAAAGAACTTGGGAAGGTTGTTTTCGTTTTTTGGCAGGGCGTAATCCGATGGCTTGATCACAAAAATAGTCTGATCTTCCTTTATTGGAAGGGCATATTGGCCCTTGTCATCTGTTTTCACTACTTCTATCCCATTGGATACGGATACATTTGGAAGCCCTTTTTCACGTCTATCTTTCTTTCCGTTTGCATTGAGATCCTCATACACATAGCCGGTGACTGTATTTTGGCCATATCCAGACAAACTCAACAAAGAGAGTCCGATGAGTAGTATGTATTTTTTCATGGGTGGATTGGATGTTTATTTTTCAAGTTATGAAATTAAGCCAATCATGCGAGGAGTATATTATTTGGAAGTTATGGTTTTATTATGAATGGTAAGGGTAGCATTTTTTTATCCTTTTAGTCTTACTTTCTTTCATTAATAAGCTGGATTTTTTCTTATTATATTTTTGTAATGTGTTGATAATAAATAAAATGTGGAGAAAATTTGAAATTACTCAATGTAATGAGTAAATTTACTCAGTATATTGAGTAAAATAATTATGGCGTACCAAAGAATTGAAAAATCAGGTTTACTGAAGCGGCTAAAAGATGAACCAAGGAGGTTTATCCAGGTCATATATGGCCCCCGGCAAATAGGAAAAACCACCTTGGTAAGACAGATTATGGCGGAGTTGGATTATCCAAGTGTCATGATAGCCGCGGATGCAGTGCCGGCCGGAGATGGTGTGTGGATTTCCCAACAGTGGGAAAATGCCCGGATCCGTCAACAGCAGCAGACTGACAAGCCTTTTCTCCTGGTGATCGATGAGGTGCAGAAGATTGACAACTGGTCGGAGCAGATCAAGGCCGAGTGGGACAGGGATACTGCCGAAGAAAAAGATATCCGGGTAGTTTTGTTGGGTTCATCGAGGCTGATGCTCCAGCAGGGGTTGACAGAATCTCTGGCGGGAAGGTTTGAAGCGACTTACCTGGGACATTGGTCCTATAAAGAAATGAAGGATGCTTTCGGCCTGACAGCAGAAGAGTTTATTTGGTTTGGAGGCTACCCCGGTGCTATTGCCCTGAAGGATGATGAGGACCGATGGAAGAACTATATCCGGGATTCTCTCTTAGAAACAAGTATTTCAAAGGACATCCTTATGCTGACCCGTGTAGATAAGCCGGCGCTGATGAAGCGCTTGTTTGAGTTGGGTTCGGTGTATTCCGGTCAGGTGCTGAGCTTCACCAAGATCATGGGGCAGCTTGCCGATGCCGGCAATACCACCACTTTGGCCAATTACCTGAATCTGCTAAACGATGCCGGGCTTTTGGGTGGATTGGAGAAATACAGCCCAAATATGGTCAGAAAGCGGTCTTCCAGTCCCAAGTTTATGGTCCATAATACGGCCATCATGTCCGGAATTTCCAATGAAAGTAAGGATACCTTGTTGGCAGATCCTAAAGCTTGGGGTCGTTGGGTGGAATCCGCAGTAGGTGCGCATCTCATCAATCAATCCTTCAAGGACAAGAAATTAAATGTCTACTATTGGCGAGAAGGAAATGAAGAGGTGGATTTTGTGCTGGAATATAAAAAGCGGGTGATTGCGCTGGAAGTAAAGTCCTCCAAAACCGGTACACTTTCGGGAATGAATGCCTTCGCCAAACAATTCAAACCGGAAAAAACCCTGCTCATTGGTGCGGGTGGCATTCCTTGGCAAGAATTCCTTCAGATGGATGTTTTGGATTTATATGCATAATAAAGGCAACTCTCAAGGGTTGCCTTTTTTGTTTTTTATTATAAAATTCTGGAAGATGGATGTTTCAACCCTTTCAGGGTTGGCCGGGTTTTGTTGTGTATTTACCCCCGGGTTCTACCCGGGGCTATTCAAGGTTCGACCCCTTTGGGGTATTTTCTCCATAATCATTTCTTCAGTGACCTCAGTGGTAAAATATCATTAATCCGCTTTTGCGACCCTTGCGAAACCTTTGAGTCCTTTGCAGTTAAAATATATTCACCCTAGAGAGCACAAGAGGAATAGGAGAAAAATAAGAGAATGAATTATTCGGAATGAGAATGTTTGTGGAGACGGAGAGGAAAGGGAGGAAAAATTGATAAAAATGTTTGTGGGGACACAAACATTGGCTACGAATGATCCCATGGGGATCAAATATGGGTAGCCCCGAGTAAGGTACGCAACTCGGGGTAAAAAACGAGAACAGCGATTCCGATTTTTGGCCGAGGAAATGCAAATGGGGAATTCGGGTCTCCGCCAAAAACAGGGAAGGTCAAAATCCCTTGCACCCCCTTGCGAAACCTTTGAGTCCTTTGAGGTTAAAAAAATATACCTCACGCAGTGACGCAGAGGAAGCAGTCTGATGACTGCATTTTGACGGTCCAAGTCTGGAGACTTGAACCAGATTTTATGCTTAAATACTCCATTTTCTTGCTTAATAATGAAATTATAATTAATTGAATATCAATGTATATGGAGGTATTTTAATTTTTTACTCAATATACTGAGTAAAATTACTCAATAGGTTGAGTAAATTATTTTTAAGACCTTTGTGAAGACACAAACATCGGCTGAATAAAGAATCTAAGTAAGTACAAACATCAGCCTTAGCAGTTTGGAGACTGCATTCTGGTGGTCCAAGTCTGAAGACTTGAACCAACAAGTTTCAGCGGTCCAAGTCTGGAGACTTGAACCAATGGGTCTGAAGAGACTTAAACCAATGGGGGATGCCAACTTTCAAACTTTGAAATCTTTCAACATTTTAACTTTTTTCAAAAAGAATACCCCACCTGACTTCCCTTATCTGCATCGAGTTCGATCTTGGCATAGACGCCGATTTCTTGTTGGAGTTCTTCCACATGGGAAATGATACCGACGATCCGGTTTTCGTGTCGGAGTGACTTGAGGGTTTCGAAGACCACACGCAGGGCATTTCTATCCAAAGCCCCAAAACCTTCATCCAAGAAAAAGAAACTCTGATCGGCCTGATTGAGTGATTTGACTTTTTCTGCCAAAGCCAAAGCAAGACATAATGAAGCCTGAAAAGTCTGCCCTCCGGAAAGGGTCTTGAGTAAGCGCTTCTTGCCGCCGTTGAGGTAATCCACCACCCAAAAAGTGTTGTTGTCGTCAATTTCTAAGCTGAGGCTGTTTTTGGTGAGCTTCATAAACCGCAGGTTGGCCGTATTGCAGAGTTCTTTGAGGTAAATCGTGCTCACATACTTGACAAATCCACTGCCTCGGAATAGGTTGTCCAATTCCCTCAAGTTGGATTCCCTGTTTTCCAATACGTTGAATTCTTTTGCCAATTCTTGTTTTTTATTCAGCTTGGTTTTGCTGTCTTCGATGTCCTGAATCAATAATGTGAGTTCTTTTCTGAATTCTTCCAAGCCAGATTTTTTCTCCTTCAGTTCGTTTAAAAGGTTCTCAAACGCTTCTTGGCTGAAGTCCAGAACACCGTCTTCCGCTTTGAGTTTGTCCAGGTTATTTTGGACTAGCAATCTCCGGTCTTCATATTGGCGGATCTCCGCATCGGTTTTGTCGGCATCCAAGGAATGATGGTACAAGGCCTGAAGATCGGACTCACTTTCAAATCCATGTGTCTTTTTCAGGGTTTCATATTGGCTTTCCAACTCGACAATTTTGACAATGGTCTTCTCTACCAGATCTCCAAAAGTTTTGAGATTTGCGAGGTTGGTGGATTGCTTCGCTCGGGTTTCCTGTAGGACTTTCCGCTTGCCGTCCAGGTCTTGGATGGTTTTTTCGATGTCTTTTTGGACATTAGAAATTGTGTTTTCTATGAAATCAGTGGATTTTTCAAAAAACGGTTTTGTGAATATAGGGTCTTTGATTTCGTCCTTTTTGGCGGCAACAGTACTGTGCAAGGCCACCTGCTTTTGTTCGGCTGTGCGGAGTTGCTGTTCTTCTTTTTCCAAAAGGAGTTTCCCTTCCTCTTGGCTTTTTCTCAAATCCCTGACTTCCTGGGCGAGTTGGTCTTTGTGCTTCAAAGCCAAATCGGTATCTCCGATCAACTTGGACAGACTCTCTTTTGATTGGATATTTTTTGACTTCAAACTGTCCATCTGGGAAGTCAATTGAAGCTTGGATTCCGAGAGTTCGTTTTCTTTTGCTGCTAGGTTTTGACGATGATTTTCCTGACGGATTTGTTGCTCGGAGAGCTTTTGGGATAGGTTTACGGTTTTTTCCATAAGCGCTTTCGCCTCTTCTATTTGACTGGAAATCCCATTCCATTCACTTTCTTCCTGACTTGCTGTGATCGGGTCAGGATGCTCGGTGGCACCGCAAAGCGGACAAGCTTCCCCGTCCTGCAAAAGATGGACATGGGCAGCAAGACCTTTTTTGCTGAGTAGTTTCTCCTTGGCGGATTCAAGGTTTTGGATTTGCTTTTTTTGATTTTCGATCCAACTTCCAAAGCTGTCAAAACCTGATGGAATTTGGTTTTGGATTTCTAAAATGGCTGTATCCAAACTTGTTGCCGTCTGCCTAAGGGAATTGAAGTCTTCTGTCAACTTTTCCAATTGGCTTTCCAGGTTGGTCCAATCTTTTGCTGCGCTTTTCAGGTTTGAGATTTCGTCTATATCCGGAAGCTTTATGCCTTCGATTTTGGATTCTTTTTCTTTGATCGCATTTTCGAGATCCTTTTGAGAATTTTTCAAGGTTTCGATATGCGGGCTGAGTGTTTCCACCTGTTTTTCGGCATCCCTTAATCCCGCAAATAGTCCTTGGATTTCGATCACCTTTTTGAGGTCACGGATTTTTGCTTCTCTATTAGGACTGTCGTTTGCTTTTATTTTTAGCTCCGTTTCCTGTTTAACAAGGTCATCGACTTCCGTTTCATATCTTTTTTTGAAATCAGTGCAGTTTTTGACACTGACCCGGTATTTTTCTAATTCGATTTTGGCTTCTTTGGTTTGTTCCCAAACAGGCTTCAGGTAGGTTTTGGCTTTGAGAAAATCCTTCCAAATGGCTTTTTTAACTTCAACTTCCGGTCTTTGGATTTCCAGATTATTCCATTCCTTTTGTCGTTCTATCAATTGCAGGTTTTTAGCTTGGAGTGCTTCCTGTTTTTTAGATTCGGCTTCTAAGGTTTGGAAGGTTTTTTCTTCCATTTCGAGTAAAATGGTTTTTTCAGAACGTAGATTTTCCTTTTCCTTCAATGCCTCGGGAGAATATTCAGCCAAAGCCAAAAGTTGGGTTTCCAACCGGATTTTTTCCTCCCTGACGGCTTTGAGCAGGCTTCCGGTTTTTTGGGAAAGGTCGAATCTTTCCAAACCAAAAAGCTCCTTCATCATCTCCGCCCGTGGTCCGGGAGTCAGGTCGATAAATTCCCGAAACTTTCCCTGCGGAATGATGACTGTCTGCTTGAAATGCTCTTTTTTCATCCCGACGATTTCTTCACCGCCTTGGGTAATCGGAATCAGGTTTTCACCGTCTTTTTCATAAAAAGTATGCTCGGCCGGCCGGACCTCTTCAAAGTTTTTGGGATTTCTTTTGGCAGCATAGCGGGCTAGGTAGTTTTTGGAATTGTTTTTCCCTGATCGGAATTCAAAATTGATCAGCAGCGTTTCGCTCTGTAGGTTGAGCATGCTGTTCTTTTCTCCCCGGTCAGAAAGCCGCTCGGTACTGCCATACAGCGCCAAGAGAATGGCTTCCAAAATGGAGGATTTGCCGCTTCCCACTGCGCCAAAGATCCCAAAAAGACCCGCTCCGGTGAGCTGTTCAAACTCTACTGTCTGTTTTTCTTTGTAGGAATAAAGGCCTTCTATTTCGAGTTTTACCGGGATCATGTTCGTTTTCGGTTTGTTTAGAAAACCCTCCAAGGGTTTTGAACCCTTGGAGGGTTGGACTATTCTTGGCTGATGACTTCTTTAAAAATCCCGATCAGTTCCGCATTGGGTTCCTGACCTTTTTCACTTTTGTAATACATGTTGAAAAGCGTGACCATGTCCTTTCCGAGGTCTTCGACTTTCAGGCTGAGACTTTCCTGACCTTGGGGATTTTTGATTTGGGGAATCAGGCTGACAATCCCGTCGTGGGCCTTCATGATGGCTTTGCGGGTAGCGGCATCTATGGAATGCTCCGTGACAAAGGTGATTTCGACAAAGCAATAAGGGTTTTCCTCCAACCATTGTAGCGTCTTAGCAAGATCATCAAATGTTTTTCTATACAACTGTCTTCCTTTTTCTAAAGCAACAGCCCAGTAATCGACGGCTTTTCCCGGTTCAGCTTCAATGATAATGACCTGTTTTTGTTGGTCGGCTTCGCTGAAGGAGTAGGCGAGGGGAGAACTTGAATAGACCACCGGAAAGGGATTTTTTCCTACAGCATGGTAGCGGTGCAGATGGCCCAAAGCCGCATATTGGACTTGGCATGGGATATTGTGGGTAAAGAGCGCCTGCGTGCCACCGACATGGAGGATGGGCCGCTCGGATTCCGGTTCCGGTTCGACAGGACCACCTTCTTTCATAAAAAAGAAATGTCCCATAAAGAGATTCACTCCTTTGTCATCGCAGTAAGTGTCAGCAATTTTCCCCCATTTATTGGCCAAAACTTCCCTAAACTCCGCTTCCCTGTCTCCCTCTCCCAAGTAGGTTTTGAGAAGAACTTCATTGGCATAGGGAGCAAGGATTATCCTGATGGGGAAATTGTATTTTGGGAGACAGATTTCTACAAATCCCGGTTCGCTGCGGATAACTTCGATGCCATTGTCTAATTTTCCTGCGGGAATGACGCTGTCGTACCTGCTGTAGAAAAAGATGCCCATTTCTCTCGCCAATGGATCCGGTGCTTCGACAAACTGCGTGCTGTCATGGTTGCCAGAGATGGCGATCACCGGTCTTTGGCCGTCCTTAGATAGTTTTTTTAGTGTTTTATAAAGGAGCTCCACAGCCTCATGGTTGGGATTGAAAGTGTCAAAAATATCTCCTGCAAGCAAGACCAAATCGACTTCTTCCCGATCGGAGATCTGGATGATTTCTTCCAAGACGAGTTTTTGCTCTTCCAACCTAGAAAATTCCTGGAGTCTTTTTCCCAAATGCCAATCCGCTGTGTGGAGTATTTTCATAGTTTAAAAATAAGAAGACTTTTTTAATTGGGCTTATTTTTTTAGTCTCTTGATCATTTCCACCATTTCCACCATTTCGTCCGGAGCAATGGCGGGAATAGGGGATTTTTTGAAGTCCCTGAGATTTCGGGTGACGATGTAATCCATGCCGCCTGTGGACTCAGCATTAAAAATCTGAAGCGCATCCTCAAAATCACTAAAATCAGATAAAAGCGCTTTTTTTAACTGTGCCTTGGTGACATCAATCACCTCTACCAACTCTGTCAATTCCAACAGTTTTGACCTCAATTCTTTTTCCTCTGAATATTTTTTGAGTATGTAGTAGGTTGTAGCAAATGCATGGGTGGAACTGTAGAGCAGTATTTTATCTGTCCCCAAAAGAAAGATTTCGGTTGCATGCTTTGTAAATGCGCCTCTATCGGTCAAAAAATCAACAAGGATATTGGTGTCTAAAAATATTTTCATTTGAGATGTTTTTCTTCCAAGTATTCTTTAAGGATTTTTTCTTCATCAAAATCGCCCGGGATCTGGATTTTACCTGCGAGCTTATTTATTTTCTCCTTTTGGGTATTCTCAGGATGATGCTCTTCTACAAGATTTTTCAGGTAATTTTCGACCAAACCGGATAGACTTCTGCCCGTCTCTGAAGCATAGACCTTTGCCTTTTCGATGATGTTTTCGTCTACATTAAGTGTGAGTTTTTTGGCCATGTACGTAAGGTTTTTTTAAATGTACGTAAATTTTTAAAATCATACGGTTTTCTTTTAAGGAATTAATGTGTTTCAGCATTGTTGTACGTACAAAACACACCACAAAATTTTCTTTTTAAAAACTGATCTCTATACATTCGACGTGGGGAGGAATGATCCCGAAGCTTCGGGAGGCCGGCCCAGGCCTTGTGCGCGGATAGGATTCTGCCGTCTTGACTTTTTTGGCTACTTTTTTTGTCAAGAAAAAAAGTAGCTGTAAAATGAATAATCGATTTGCTGAGACACTAAGAATATCATTGGAGTTAATTTTGGCTTATTTATTTATTATGACAAATATTTCCTATTTTGGGTTGCTGTTTTTGTGCCGGTTTTGAATCTATCGTGTCCTTTATTTACAACGAAACGACAATTGGCACATTAATTGTAAAATGCGAGCTAATGAAAATGAAAAACATCCTATTCGTTTTGCTGATGCTGATGGGTCCGATGCCGCTTTTGGCAGGCGGTCCTAAGGCTGATGTAGGCGATTCGCTGAAGATTCAGGAAGGCGTCGCAAGTTATTATGGCCACAAATTCCACTTAAGAAAGACCGCAAGCGGAGAGATTTTTGACATGGAGCGAATGACTGCTGCCCACAAAAACCTTCCTTTCGGTACCATGCTGAAGGTGACCAACCTCAAAAACGACAAAGTGGTGTGGGTACGGGTCAATGACCGCCTTCCACAAAACTCCAAAAGAATCATCGACTTATCTCGCGCCGCCGCCACAGAAATCGACATGGTCAAAGATGGCCTTGCCAAAGTAAAAATCGAAGTACCTGATCAGGCCACCGTGAACTTATTGATGAGTCATTATCAGGACAACAAGCCTAATGATATCAGGCTGAGGATTTATGAAGAACCCATTCTATTTGATAAAATGGACCTGTGTATGATAGGATATGAGATCGATCTTGCAGAGAAGGTGGAAGTTTCGATCTGATTTTTTTAGGAACCTTATAGGTTAATGAATTACTGTTTCTTCTTAAGGGTATAAAGTATTTCTCAATTCCATTCCATTTTTTGATTTTGTCATTAAATATTGTCCAAAATCCTTGGTTTTCTCCTTATCCGTTTCAATTTTAAATTAGTCGACTAATTTTCTGGAAGAATTAGGAAATGCAGATGCGGGGGGTAATTTAGTTCACAGAAAGTAAATCTGCCGGTGGAACATACTTTTTGGGGAATAAATGCTCGCCTTGCATGGTGCGAAAGGGGTGAATTTTAAATTGATTTATTTATGAGAAAGTATATTTTAAAATCAGGGCTAATAGTATTAATTCTTTTTTCTATGTGCCATTTACAAATAGAAAGATCACATGATCTTAAATTAAAAATCAAATTTGCCAAAGGCCAATTGTTCGCACAAGGGAATCAGCATGACGCTTCGGTTCCTGGGGCAATGTATGATGCTTGTCCCGGAGGAGAAATCTCATATTCTATTTATCATGCAACTTCCAAATATTGCTTCAATACGGCAAGTTGGAAATCATATGAAGAATGTGAATCACATTCAAATCAGTGTTGTCCAGGTATGAGTTTGGCGGCTGAGCCTCTTTGTTAAAATTAAATCCTTCAACCAAACTAATATATGGTTGAAGGATTTTTTATATTAAATGTTACTGAGTGATGATTCTAAGAAAAAATTATTTAATTCTGATTGTTTTAATATCTGTTTTTTCTTGTGAAAATGAGAGGAAACAAAATGTTTATAACCTTACAATTGACATAGAAAGTGTAAGTGGAATTTCCCATAGTGACATTTTTAAGGGATATTCTATTGTCCCTCTTGAAACTAATCGGAACACGCTTATTGGAGAAATTTCCAAAATTATACTTTCAGAAAATTTGATTTTTGTACTTGATAGTAAAATTTCAAATTCTGTTTTCATATATAGTAAAAATGGAAAATTAGTAAATAAAATAGAAAGTAAAGGTACTGGACCGGGTGAGCTTTTTTCGCCGGTTAATATTGAGATAAATGAAGAGGATAAAGAATTAATAGTATTTGACGGGAAGCTTGGTAAATTTTTGTATTATGACTTTAAGGGTAATTTTTTAAAAGAGAAGAGAAAAACAGAAATAATTTCCGTTTTTGATATGTTCTTTCAAAATAGTCATTTTTATTTTGTTGATGATCAATCTGAAGATTGGCACAGTCGGTTGCTCGTGACAGACAAAAATTTAAATGAAACAAAAAGATTAGACACATTTTTTGAAGGAGACTTTAAGATCATGAATGGTAAAAAATCAAGGTATTTTTATGAATCTCATGACGGTAATGGGATTTTTTACAAAGAGAGAAACCATAATAGGTTGGTTAAAATTGAAGGAAATATTGTAAGTAATCAGTATTTATTTTCGTTTTCTTCACTGGAATTTGAGCCAGATCCTGCAAGAACCTACGAAGCATTTGAATTCAGTAAGGAATTTTGGCAAAGTGATAAATATGCACTTGGAGATGAAATAATTGATTCAAATAATTATACTCTTCTTTCAGTCAATAAAGGTTCGGAGTTCAAATTGGCACTTTGGGAGAAGGAAGGAAATGGAGTTAAAATGATTAAAAGTATTAAAAATGATATGGACGGAATTTCCCCTGACATCAATGGTATACCTCCATATAATGTAAAAGCTAACTATTTTATTTGGGCTTTGCATCCGGCAGATTTGGCAGATTTTCATGGACTCAAAAATCAAAGCCAAAATCCATATTTGGATTTTTTTTCAAAATATAAAATTGACCTTGACGATAATCCCATTTTGTTTATCTACACATTTAAAGATTGATTTTTTCATTTTGAACTTACTTTTTCAAACTTTTTAACATCAACCCTTTTGAATTTGTTTAATAACTTAGTTTATTGTAATCCTATTCAATAACCACAAGTAATATGCGTCGTGTTCCTGTATTTTTATTTGCCCTTGTCTTGATAGTGTTCGCTTCCTGCAAGGAAGAAAAAGCCGAAAGTCAGGATCAACCCTTGGAAGCCTTCCGTGGCGAAGTGGCTGCTACTCCTGTCCGGATAGCCAAAGCCGAGAAGCGGACCTTTGATTACCTGATCAATGCCTCCGGCAAAATCGAAGCAGCAGAGCAGGTCAAAATCATTGCCGAGCGGCCGGGATACCTCATAGAACTTACCGTGAAGGAAGGTGACTTTGTCGAAAAAGGCAAAATCCTCGCCCGCCTCGATCAGACCGAAAGCCTGCTGAACCTTGAGAAAGCCAAAATAGAACTTAAGAATGCTGAAGTGAATTATAAGTCCGAGATCCTGAGCTTCGAAAGCATCATGAACAGCGGTGATACCGACAGAATCACGCAGGTGCAGGAGCAGCTTAAGGCCAAGAGTGGGCTTTTTTCGGCTGAAATCGCTGTCAAGGAAGCGCAGATGGACCTGGACAAGACGGTGATCAAATCCCCGATTTCGGGCAGGGTAGCCGACCTCAAGACCAAGCGGGGAAGCCTCGTCAAGTCAGGCGACGAAATGCTCGAAGTCATCAATACGGCTGCACTAGAACTCAAAGTGAAAGTCCTGGAATCCGACATCAACCTTATTTCCCTTGGCCAAAAAGCAGAAATCCTTCCTGTCGGTGGCGGGGAAGGAATCAGCGGTTCGGTCAGGAGTATCAATCCCAAAGTGGATGAAAACGGACTTGTCCAAGTCAATATCCTGATCAACGGAGGCAAAGGATTGCTTCCCGGGATGAACGCCCGTGCCATCATCCGCGCCCCACAAAACAACAGCATCGTCGTACCCAAGCAGGCTTTGGTCTACCGTTCCGGCAGGCCTGTAGTCTTCACCATAGAGAAAGAGGAATCCAAATGGAACTATGTCGAAGTCGGCAAGGACAACGGTCAGGAAGTCGAAATCCTCAGCGGCATTGAATCCGGCATGACCGTCATCACTTCCAACAACCTGCAGCTTGCACATCAGGCACCTGTACAAATCCTCAAAGACTAATCGCCATGGTAAGGTTTTTATTGGCAAGACCCATAGCTGTGTTGATGGTTTTTTTGGCCTTGATGGTCTTTTCGGTCATCGTGTTCAGGACGCTTCCGATTTCACTTTTGCCTCCGATCGATGTCCCTCAGATCGTCATCAAAGTCAATTATCCCAACGCTTCTCCTGAGGCCATAGAGCAGAATGTGCTTTCCCCGATCCGGGAAGGCCTGATGACACTCAATGGTCTGGAAGATGTCGAAAGCAAAGCCGGAAGCGAAACAGGCACGATCCGACTGACTTTTGATTATGGTACCAAGATGGAACTGGCCTATATCGATGTCAATGAAAAGATCGATAGACTTACCAACAGCCTTCCTTCGGACCTTTCCCGTCCCCAAGTCATCCGGATCAATACCAATGACATTCCTGTCGTCCGGGTGCAGGTCATTCCCAAACCTGGATTTGACTTTACAGAAATCAGTCAGTTGACCGAAAATGTCCTGAAGAAGAGGATCGAACAGTTGGAAGGGGTTTCCTTGGTCGATATCAACGGCAAAAAGGAGCGCATCATCACCGTCACCCCGGACAAAGCTGCCCTCCGTGCCCTTGGCATGACGGAAGACAATGTGATCAATGCCATCCAATTTGGCAATGAAGAACTTCCCGGCATCAGCGTGGAGGACGGTCAGTTCAGGTATTACCTGCGGTTGGCGACAAGGGTGGATTCTCCCGACGACATCATGAAGCTTCCCGTCACTTCCGACAAGGGCGTTACCGTTGATTTGGCTAGGGTCGCCACAGTGCAATACGAGACGAACGAGGTTTTGGGACACCACCTTTTTGGCGAAAAAGAGGGATTGGTGATCACGGTGCACAAGCAGGCTTCCGCCAAGATGAACGAACTCCTTCCCAAGGTATATGAAGCCATTGAGTTGTTCAAAGCGGATTACAACCAAGTGGATTTTGAGCTGACGCAAGACCAATCCGTCCTGCTGAATGCCGGTATAAGCAACCTGCAGACAAGTTTGCTTTTTGGTGGATTGTTTGCTTTTGGGGTATTGTTCCTCTTTATGGGCAATTACCGCATGCCGATCATTATCGGGATTTCCCTGCCGACTTCTTTGCTGATCAGTTTTCTGGTTTTTTACTTTTTCAAAATCTCGATCAATGTCATTTCCCTGTCGGGTCTTGCCTTGGGTTTGGGGATGTTGATAGACAATGCCATCATCGTATTGGATAATATCACCCGAAAGCGGCTTGAGGGATTGCCGATATTTGAAGCCTGTGTACAGGGAGTCAATGAAGTCATGTCGGCCTTGGTCAGTTCGGTGCTGACGACCTTGGCGGTATTTATTCCTTTGGTGTTTTTGAGTGGGATATCAGGCGCTCTGTTTTTCGATCAGGCCGTTTCAGTGGCTGCGATTTTGGGGGTTTCCCTATTGGTAGCATTTATTTTCCTTCCGATGCTGTATCATTTTTTCTATAGAAAAAGGGCGGTGCAGGGAGAAAAAGCAGACGACAGCAGGTTTTTTAAGATCATTTTAAAAGGCTATAAAAGCCTGTTCAAAAAGATTTTCAGCCATAAAAAACTCAGTCTTGGTATTTTCGTTCTGCTGATACCTGCAGGTTTGGCATTGGGCTATCTGCTCCAAGTCGAGGGCCTGCCACCGATAGAGAAGTTTGATGCGGTAGTGGAGATCGATTGGAACGAACCGATCGGGGTGGAGCAAAATAAAGATCGAGTATTATCGATTTTGGAGGCCATGAAAGGCGCTTATTTGAAGTCGGAGACAGACCTTGGGGTGCGGCAGTTTTTGCTATTTGATGGGGAAAGTTCCCTGCAGGAAGCCAACCTCTATTTCCTTTTTGAATCGCAAGATTCCAAATCTGAGCAGATGCAAAGATTGAGGGAATTGATTTTGGGCAATTATCCAAATGCCCAAATCTCAGTGTTGGATGCTCCCAATGCGTTCGATCAGTTGTTTGCTTCCAACATCCCCTTTTACGAAGTGAGGTGGAAAGACTTGGCGACCAAAAAGCCGATCGAGGAAGGCAGGATGGATGAATGGCTATCGGCATTTCCTGTGAAGGAATTCAGCCGTGGACCGGGATTACAAAAAGAAGCTTCGGTGATATTCAGGTTGGATGGCGGCAAGCTCGCGCTTTATGGCATCAGTCCCCGGGACTTGCAAGAGCAGGTGAAGCAGTTGTTTGGTGTGTATCCGATTACCGACATCAAGCGGTTTGGGGAGATTACACCGATTAAGCTCACCGCCAACAAGTCCAATTTTGAGCAGATTCTCAATAATAATTTTCTTCGGGGAAAAGACGGAAACGAATACGCACTGAGCAATTTCATCAGTTTTGATTATGAAAACCATTACAAATTTGTCACTGCGGACAAGGGTGGTCTGTTCCAATCGGTAATTTTAGATTCAAAAAACCCAACGGCCTACAATGCCGAGATCATCAATTGGGCGGCGGATAAGAACCTGGGAGTGTCGTTTTTTGGGCAATACTTCAAAGATCAGGAGCGGATCAGAGAATTGGTCGGTATCCTTTTGATTTCGGTTTTGCTCCTATATTTCATTCTTGCTGCGCAATTTGAGAGTTTTATTCAGCCATTGATCATCATCGCTACTTTGCCTTTGGGGATCGGGGGGGCGTTTATCATCCTCTTTCTAACCGGAACTTCCCTTAATGTTATGTCGGCGATTGGCTTGGTGGTCATGTTGGGAATCATGGTCAATGATGCCATCCTGAAAATCGATACCATCAATAGATTAAAAGAACAGTACGGCAATCTTTCCGGGAGGGAAGCATTGGATAAAGCATTGTATGAAGCGGGGCAAATCAGATTAAAACCTATTCTGATGACTTCAATCACGACCATCTTGGCTTTGTTACCGGTGGTGTTCTCCTCAGGTTTGGGTGCGGACTTGCAGCGGCCTTTGGTCTATTCCGTTATCGGCGGCCTCACCATCGGAACCTTTACAGCGCTGTATTTCGTGCCTTTGGCTTATTGGTTTATAGCGGGGGGCGTGCGTCATTCTGAGGGAGGAACGACCGAAGAATCTCTGTTCAAATAATGATAGAGACTCTTCACTGCGTTCAGAGTGACGGATAGTGATCGTCATTCTGAGGGAGGAACGACCGAAGAATCTCATTAAAATTAAGGATTGAGACACTTCGCTACACTCAGAGTGACGAAAGCTAGACAAGACTCTTCGCTACACTCTGAGTGACGGATGGGTCCGTCATTCTGAATCCGAGGTACGAGGATGAAGAATCTCTTATTATAAAAGTATAGAGACTCTTCACTGCGTTCAGAGTGACGGATAGCGACCGTCATTCTGAGGGAGGAACGACCGAAGAATCTCAATAAATATAGAATCAGAAGTGAATGAATAATGTGTTATGCATAAAGGGGGAGCAGTTTATATTTTAACAAATAAAAATAAAACCACTTTGTATATAGGTGTTACTAATGACTTACAGAGAAGAATCTATGAACATCAAAACGGGCTTAATCCAAATTCATTTGTTGCTAAATACAACCTATTTCAGTTGGTTTATTATGAAGGTTTTCATTCAATTGAAGAAGCAATTATGAGAGAAAATCAATTAAAGGGATGGACTAGGAAGAAAAAAGAGGTTTTGATTTTCAGCACTAATGAAAGTTGGAAAGATTTAACTGAAGAAATAATGAGTTGGTGAAATTGAGACTTTTCACCGCGTTCAGAGTGACGGGCAGCTACGTCATTCTGAGGGAGGAACGACCGAAGAATCTCTTAGAGGAGGCCCTTCGCTTCACTCAGGGTGACGGTCAAGGAAATGACTCTTCGCTTTGTTCAGAGTGATGAATAGCAACCGTCATTCTGAGGGAGGAACGACCGAAGAATCTCAATAAAAAAAGAAAGAGACTCTTCGCTTCACTCAGAGTGACGGACACCGACTCTCGCTTCTCGCTTCTAATGTCTCAAATCTCATGTCTCACATCTAAAACATAAAAATTGACTCCCTTCCGCATCATCATATCGTTCATTGTTCTTGCCATCATCGGTTTTGCCCTGGTGCCGAGGCTTTCTGTGGATCTGAATCCACGGGAGCGTGAACCGGTATTGACGGTGAGTTTTGGGGTACCGAGGTCTTCTCCTGATCTGGTCGAAAAGCTGGCGACGTCGCCTTTGGAAGGAGCACTTTCCCAATTGGCAGATCTCAAAAAGATCAACTCCGTATCCAATTACGACAGGGGATCGATTACCCTGCGCTTTGACAAGGAGACGGATATGGAATTCAAAAAATTTGAAGTCTCCTCCATCATCCGGCAGGTTTATCCGGGTTTGGATCAGAAGGTTTCTTATCCCTTGGTCACCCAAACTGCCGAGCGCAGGTCCGACCTCAAAACCCCGATTTTAACCTATTCTGTCAACGGTCCTTTTGCTTCTTTTGAGATCAAAAAAATCGCTGAAGATGTCATCAAATCCTCCCTCAATAGGTTTGCCGAAATAGAGGAAATTACCGTTCGTGGAGCAAACGACCTGCAGCTTTTTGTCACCTATGACATCAAAAAATTGCAGGCATTCAAACTTTCCAAATCAGATATTGAATCCGTCATTGCCGGATCATTTGGAAGGTCATTTCCCGGTTCACTTGTCAACAACAGGGGAGAGACACTTTTTATTCAGGTGGACCGCTCGCTGCAGGACCTCAGCCAACTCGAAAACCTCCTTGTAACAACAAAAGAAGGCAAGGAGATTTACCTAAAAGACCTGGCGGTTTTGACATTGGAGGAAGCCGAACCCAATTCCTTTTACAGAATCAATGGCAACAATTCGGTTACGCTGTCCATCATCAACCGCGACGGTGTCAACAAAGTCCTACTTGCCAAAAACATCAAAGCAGCCATTGAAAGTACGAAACCTTTGTTACCTGCTGGATTTGAAGTAAGGCTTGAAAATGACGACACAGAGTTTCTTGAAAAAGAACTGAGCAAAATCTATAAGCGCTCGGGACTGTCGATTTTAATATTGATTGTATTTATTTTCCTGATCAATAGAAACCTCAAGTACCTCAGCATTCTATTTTTGGGCATCATTGTCAACCTGAGTATTACAGGAATAATCTTGTATCTGTTGAAAGTGGATATCCATTTATATTCCCTTGCAGGCTTGACGATTTCCTTTGGATTGATAGTGGACAATGCGATCATCATGATCGATCACTTGCACAAGCATAAAAACAGGAAAGTATTTGTTGCCCTGCTTGCTGCTTCGCTGACGACGATTGTGGCATTGTTGATTGTGTTTTTCCTTCCTGAAGACGATCGAAAAAACCTGACCGAATTCTCCGTGGTAGTTACTGTGATGCTTGCAGTTTCCCTTTTGGTCGCTTTGCTTTTCACCCCGGCGATGTATGAGCTGTTATTCGGTCATCAGGCACAAAAAGGAAGGGTCCTCACTGTAGCCCAACTCAGGAAAAGGGTCAAGGCTTTCGGTGTTTTCAACAGGAGTATTGGTTTTGTGGCCAATTACCGAAAGATATTTATTGTGTTCCTTTTGCTGCTTTTTGGTTTACCTGTTTTCTTCCTTCCTGCCAAATGGGAGGGTCAGGAATGGTACAACAAAACCGTAGGCTCAACCTTATATCAGGAAGAAATCCGGCCTTATGTGGACAAGGCACTTGGTGGTTCACTGCGAATGTTTGTCCGTGGGGTTTTTGAAAAATCATCCTATCGCCAAGCGGAAAAGACAAGGCTTTACATTTCTGCCCAGTTGCCATTTGGCAATACCTTGGAGCAGATGGATTTTATCATGCGGGAATTTGAGAAATTTCTCCAAGGTGTGGAGGGCATTGATCAATTTGTGACTATTATCCAATCGGGGCAATACGCTCGAATCGAAATCACTTTCAAAGAAGCTTACGAAAAATCAGCTTTGCCTTACCAACTCAAAGGCCGGCTGTCAGTCAAGTCGACCGATTGGTCGGGAGCGAGTTGGCAAATCTATGGAGTAGGTCAGGGGTTTTATACCGGATCCGGGGGAGAAGGAATCCCGCAATACAGGGTGACCTTGAAAGGATACAACTACGACGAACTCGAAAGGCAATCGGAGTTGTTGGCAGAAAAACTCCTTAGGCATAAAAGAATCCAAACCGTAAATACCAATGAGCGCTTGGGTTGGAATGAACAGAAAACAGAGGAATATGTACTCCGTCTGGACCAAAGTAAAATGGCCCTTGGCAATGCAAACCAATACCAGGTTATCAATGCACTCAACAATGTCTCGCGGCCATCCGGTCCTTCAGCTTACCTCGCTTTGGAGGATAAAAATTACGCTGTAGTGGTTAGGGAAAAGGAATCATCGGATTATTCGAAATTTGACTTAGAAGAAAATAGCCTGATCGGAGGGGAAGATCAGGTTTTCAAAGTGAGTAATTTTGGTTCTCTGACCAAGGAAACCACTACAAATGCCCTGCACAAAGAAGACCGTCAATACATCCGTATGGTGGCTTTTGAATATATGGGATCAGCAAAGTTTGGGAATGAATACCTCGATGAAGTATTGACAGAAATGAAAGCCAATATGCCCATCGGTTATACCGCAGAGAAGGAAACCTGGAGTTGGGATTGGAACAAAGCAAAAAGACAGTATAGCCTGATATTGGTGTTGGTAGTTGGAATTTTCTTTATCTGTTCGGTGCTTTTTGAGAACCTGAAGCAACCTTTATTCATCATCATTATCATTCCGTTTTCTTTTATCGGACTATTTCTGATTTTCTCGCTCTTTGATTTTTACTTTGATCAGGGAGGTTATGCGGCTTTTGTGATGCTCGGTGGATTGGCGGTCAATGCGGCGATTTTTATTGTCAATGACCTGAACAACCGGTCCATTGGGCTATACAATAGGAATATTCTGAAAGCTGTGGCTGGAAAAGCTGTTCCCATCATGCTGACGATTCTATCGACCTGCTTCGGTTTGATCCCATTTATCATGGAGGGGCAAAATGAAGTTTTCTGGTTTTCCCTCGCCATCGGCACCATCGGAGGATTGGTGTTCAGTATTATAGGAGTTTTTGTGGCTTTGCCGGTGTTTTTGTGGAAGAAAAATGGTTGATTTCCCGTAGAGGAAATGTCCCGCAAAGACACAAAGACGCAAAGGTTTTGTTGTTGTTAGATACTTAAACCATTGGTCAAGATTTTTTTTTCCCGCAGATAGCGCAGAACTTCGCAGAATAGAATCGCAGGGGGATTTATTTGAATGCTTCACCTTTAGTCGGTTTATTTCGCCCCTTCAGGGCTAAGGTTGTCCTATCTTTCCTGTTGCGATGGGCTGCACCCATCGTTGAGATATTTTGCCCTTTCAGGGCTGTGAATAACTGTAGGATTAATTGTCGAAATTTTCCTAAAAAGTCAAAGCCCCAACGGGGCGAGATATCATAGGGTTGGGGGTAGCCCATCCTTCAAAAGAATTGGGAATTCCGATAAAGCCCTGAAAGGGCGGAATTTTTTCATGAATATTCAGGAATTTTTTCATTTCAAAGCTTGTGTTATTCTGGATTTTTAGGATACGATGGGCTCCTGTTTTGTGCGGGTATGTTTTAGGTGTAAATTAAGTAGTTGAAATATAGCTATTTATTTGTCTTGATTTTGTGAT